>CALZJH010000004.1 GCA_945787845.1 uncultured Woeseiaceae bacterium
TTCGCCCATGCCCTTGGCGCCGAAGGGGCCTGTCGAGAGTTCATGCTCGACGATATGCGATGTAATGGGCGGAGCGTGCGTGATGCTCGGCGTCTTGTAGCGCGCCATGACGCTGGTCCAGGGCTTGCCGTCTTCAAGGATGTAGTGTTCCGTCAGTGCATAGCCGATGCACATCACGATGCCGCCTTCTATCTGGCCCTCGAGCGTCAGCGGATTGATGGCCCGTCCGACGTCGTGTGCAGCGATAATTCGGCGAACCTGGACCTCGCCCGTGCGCCGGTCGATTTCACACAGCGCGGCCTGTGCAACGAAACTGAAGCCGACGTGCATATCGCCACCGGTGCCGAGCGGCTGTGTGGCGGGGGCCCAGTACTCGTGCTGAGTAACGACTCGGGTCCCGGGCGCATCCGCCAGTTTCCCGGCTGCGTCCCGGGCGGCGAGCCGGGTGGCATTGCCGCTGACGAAAGTTTGTCGACTCGCGGTGGTGGGCCCGCCATCCGGGCACACATCCGTGTCGCCGAGCAGCACGCTGACGTTCTGTGCCGGGATGCCGAGTTCCTCGGCGGCGCAGGCGGCCAGCACGCCGGGCAATCCCTGGCCCATTTCAGCCGAGGAAATGCGTACTTCGGCAAGCAGCCCTTTGTCGGGGTCCTGCCAGGCCTCGACTTCGGCGGTGGCCTTGTCCGGTGCGCCGCCACCGAGCCCGGTGTTCTTGTAACCCACCGCGAGACCCCAGGCGAGGCGCTTGTCGCCTTCGTCCCAGGCCCAGCGGAAATTGTCGCCGCGCATGTCGTGGTCGACTTTGTCGATGCACTCCATCAGCCCGACGCTCTCGCGCATGACCTGGCCTGTCACCGTTGTCGATCCAACCTCCAGCGCGTTCTGGCGACGCAACTCGACCGGGTCGAGGCCGAGTTCGGCGGCCAGCGCGTCCATGTTGCTCTCGGCGGCAAAACAGCTCTGCGTGACGCCGAAGCCGCGGAAGGCGCCGGCGGGCACATTGTTCGTGTACGTCGCGAAGCAGTCCACGCGAACGTTTGGAATGTCGTAGGGGCCGGACGCATGCGTTGTCGCGCGCGTCAGTACTTTCTCACTGAGGCTCGCATAGGCACCGCCGTCACCATAGAGCGTGGCTTCCACGGCCGTCAGCCTGCCATCTTTCGTTGCCCCGGTGCGCATGCGAATAATCGTTGCGTGACGTTTCGGATGCACGAGCAGGCTTTCCTGTCGCGAGTACAGCATCTTCACGGGCCGTCCGGTTGCCTCGGCCAGCAGTGCGGCATGGATCTGGCCGGTAATGTCTTCCTTGCCGCCAAAGCCGCCGCCCATGAGCGTGGCGACCACGCGGACCTCGGCGGGCGCTACACCGAGTGTGGCGGCCGCCTGGTCACGGTCAGCATAAGGAATCTGGCTGCCGACGTAGATCGTGGTTTTGTCGTGCCTGGCCGTTTCGCCGCGTGTCGCCTGTGCATCGACGGCGCCGCCGAAGCGGGCGGGGTCGTAGCCGGCCGGGATGCCGATCGAGCACTCGGGCTCAAGGAACAGGTGTTCCGTCGTCGGCGTTCGGTAGGTCCGGTCCACGATGACGTCGGCCGCGGCGAAGCCGGCATCGAGATCGCCCTTGCGGACCTTGATGTGCTTGAGGAGGTTACCGTCCGGGCGCTCTTCATGCACATGCGGTGCGTCGTCCCGCAACGCAGAGATGGGATCGGCCACGATCGGGAGTTCGTCGTACTCAACCTCAATCAGGTCGAGCGCCGCCGTGGCGATGTCCTGGCTGTCGGCGGCAACAATCGCGACGGCATCGCCGACGTAGCGGACCTTCCGCCCACAAAGCACCGGCCAGTCGATGCTGACGACACCGTGCGCGTTGCGTCCCGGCACGTCCTCGTGCGTCAGTACGGCATGGACGCCATCGAGCCTGCGGGCCGCCGATGCGTCGATGGAGACGATGCGGGCATGCGGGATGTTGGCCCGCTTGGTGCGCGCAAACAGCATTCCCGGGAACACGTAGTCGTCGGTGAAGCGAGCGGTACCACGAATCTTGGCCAGCGCGTTGGGGTTGGGACGCGGTTGACCGACCTCGGCCTCCGGCGCACGCGTCTTGGGCAGATACGGCTTAATATCCTGGCCGGATGCCTGCAGGATCGCGCTGATAACGCTCTGGTAACCGGTGCAGCGACAATAGGAGTCCTTGAGCGCGGCGCGGATGTCATCCTCTGTGACGGCATCGTTGTCGGCGGCCTTGCGATCGAGCAGCCCCTTGGCCGTCATGATGAGGCCCGGCGTGCAGATTCCGCACTGCACCGCGCCATGATCCAGGAAAGCCTGCTGCAGGGCATGCAGCTTGCCGTGCTGTTGCAGTCCTTCAATGGTCTCGACCTGCCTGCCGTGCGCCTTGAACGCCGGGTAGACACAGCTGACCACGGGCGTGCCGTCGACAAGAACCGTGCATATTCCGCACTCGGCCTCGGCACAGCCGACCTTGGTGCCGGTGAGGCGCAGGTCTTCGCGCAGCACATCGGACAGGTAGCGGGACTCGTCGACCTCGACCTCGACGGCCTTGCCGTTGACGACCATCTGCAGGCAGCTCATGTCGGCACTCCCGCACGTCGCACGGCGTTGGCAAGAATGATCGGCAGCCACGTGCGGATCATGGACTCGCGATATTCCTCCGTCGCCCGGTATTTGCTCGTGCGCAGCGAGACATGCTCGAGCGCGACCTCGGTGGCCTTCCGGAATTGTGCTTCCGTTGCGGGCTGGCCGACCAGGGTTTCAGCCGCGGGCTCGGCGAACCAGGGTACCGGCCCGACCGGGCCCATGCTGATGCCGGCCGATGCGATCGCGTCGCCATCCATCTGCAGGCGCGTCGCCATCGAGATGATGGGCAGGCACAGTCCCTGCGGGCGCATGACGCGGTGGAAGGCTGAGCCTTCGCTGTCGGACTGCGGTTTAAATCGCAGCCTCGTCAGGATTTCATGGTGCCGGTCGATGACGCTGCGCCCGGGTCCCTTGAATGTGTCCTTCGCGGGAATCCAGCGTGCACCGTCCTTGCCCGTTACTTCGACCTCGCCGCCGAGGGCCATCAGGCCGATCGTGCCGTCACCGGCGGGCAGGGCATGCGCGACGTTGCCCGCGAGCGTCCCCACATTGCGAACCTGTGGGCCACCGATGACACCGCAGCTCTCTGACAGGCACCGGCCATAGCGAACAATTCTCGGGTCGTTCACGATGGTCGTGTGCGTGACACCGCAGCCGATGATGATGTAGTCGCCTTCTTCGACGATCGTATCGAGGCCGCTGATCCGGGTTGCGTCGACGATCACCTCGATGGGCCGCCGCAGGCCGCGACGAGTCTCGACGAGCAGGTCCGTACCGCCGCCGATAACGCGCGCACGGCCGTCGTAGCGCTGCAGGATGTCCAGCGCGGCGGTCACCGTGTCAGGTGCGTAGTAACGGTTCCAGGCGGTACTCAATTCATATCCTTTTCAATAGTTTATCAGACAATTCTCTTCCAAATTCTGGGCGCTCGCTCGGCGCACCTGGCGCGAATTCCGTCCTCGTCGAGGTGCGGCAGGCGGCCGTCATCGACGATGACCTCACCGCGGGAAATCGTCGTACGGACCCGGGTATAACTCAGCCCGAAGAGCAGGTGCCCGTAGAACGTCTCGGCATTGAGCGGCGTGAAGGGCACGTAGTCCGGGATGATGATGTCTGCGAGCTGGCCGGTCGCGAGCATGCCCCGCGGCTCGCGGAACAGCCGGTTGCAGATCTGGCGATTGTTCTCGAGCAGGATCCTGCAGGCCTCGCCGAACGCCACGGTCGGATCGCGATGGTAGGTGCGCTGGTGCAGATACATGGCGCGTGCCTGGGAGATCATGTGTGACGACATGCCGTCGGTGCCGACGCCGACCAGGACGCCGTGTTTCAGCATGTCGAGAATCGGGGCGACGCCGAGGCCGTTGTTCATGTTGGATTCGGGGTTGTTGACGAGCATCGAGTCGGTCGAGCGCAGCAGGTCGAGTTCACGCGAGGCGAAGTGCACGCCATGGACGAAGATCGTCTTCGGACCGGCGATACCGAAATCGAGGAAGCGATCCATGATGCCGCGACCGTAGCGCTCCATCGTCGTCTGCACGTCGATCTCGTCTTCGGCGGCGTGAACGTGAAAGCCTGCATCGAGCGAGTGGCCCACTTCGGCGCAGCGATCGAGCGTGCGGGTGCCGAGAGTCATCAGGGCGTGGAGGCCGAACATGGCGGCCATCTGGTCGTCCTGCGAGTCGAGGCACTTGCGGATGTAGCGCGCGTTCTCCTCGATGCCCTCACCCGGGCGGTTGCGGTCCGACACCTCGTAACTCAGGCAGCCGCTGAGCCCGACGTCACGGAACGCCCGTTCGACCTGGTCGAGGCTGCCGTCGACGCAGGACGGCGACGCGTGATGGTCGATAATCGTCGTACAGCCCGCGCGGGCCGCGTGCATGATAGACAGCAGCGCCGAGTAGTAGACGTCTTCTTCGTCGAGTGCCTTGTCCAGCTTCCACCAGAGGTTCTGCAGCGTTTCCTCGAAGTTGGTGGCGGGCGGGCCGGGCGGCGTGAAGCCACGGGCGAACGTCGAGTACAAGTGGTGATGTGCGTTGATCAGTCCAGGCATGACGAGGCTGCCACGGGCGTCGACCGTGCGGTCGGCCGTGTACTTGTCGGCCGGGAATTCGCCGACATCAACAATATGATTTCCCTCGACGAGGATGCTGCCGTTTTCGATAAAGCGGTTCTGGCTGTCCAGCGTGACGAGGTGGCCATTGGTGATTAGCAGGGATTTCATGTCAATTCTCGCAGACAGGCAGGAACGGCATCGATCGCCGCACGCCGTTTAGCAGCGTGATCATGTCCGCGTCGCCGGTACCGGTGAGTTCCGGCCGCGCGTTGAGTTCAAGATGCTGTGTTTCGCCATCCCGGCGTGCGTCGATCGCCCAGGTGTCGGCATCCCGGGAAATCATGAAGGCATTGTCCGTTTGTGCTTCGAAGTCGTCCCGATTGAGGTAGAGGCGGGGTTTATCGCGATACGGCGCTCCCGCCGTGGGGCAAAACGTCGTGCAGTTGCCGCATTCATTGCAGAGATCGGCGAGCACGGCGACCTGGAATGGCTGGTTGCGATCGTCGCTACGGTAGGTGAACAGCGCGAGGTTGGGGCACACGCCGACGCAGATACTGCAGTATGTGTGGCAATCGAGACACCGGGCCGCCTCCGCACGCGCCTGCTCGGGCGAGTAGGTGAGCATGACCTCGCTGAAATTCTGCCGCTCCGCTACAGGTCTCTCTGGCGCGCGAACGCGCCATGTCCGCTGACTGCGCCGCCGCAGCATCTGCGCCACGCCAGTGTCCGCCAACTCGGTCGCCCATTTGGTACCAGTTACCGTAATTCCGTTAGATACGGTAACTGGTACTGAATTCTGGAGGATGCTGTTGGCGATGGCTTTACCCGCTGCCGCGGCCTTGACGATGGTTGCCGGGCCGTCGTTGGCGACGTCGCCGCCGGCGTAGATTCCCGGTACCGAGGTTGCGAACGTGTCGGGGTCGACCGCGATGTAACCGCGCTGGTTCACGACAATCGGCTCGCCTTCGAGAAAGTCGAGAACGGCACTCTGGCTTATGGCCAGGATCAGCGTATCGATGGGTAACTCGAAATCCGAAGCGGGTATTTCGACGGGAACCCGGCGGCCCGAGGCGTCCCGCTTATCCGACAGCTGCATACGGCGGCAGCGGAGGCCGCGCAGTTTGCCTTTTTTGGCGATCACCCGTTCCGGCTGTGCGAGTTCGACGACCTCTATGCCTTCTTCAAGCAGCTGCGTGATTTCCTCGCGGTCGGCCGGCATCTGGTCGATGGTGCGCCGGTAAATCAGCGTGACCTTGCGGTTTCCGAGGCGCCACGCGACCCGCGCGCAGTCCATCGCGGTGTCGCCGGCCCCGACGATCGCGACATGTTCGCCGATATCGAGGTCCTGTCGCTCTTTCGACTGCCGCAGGAATTGCAGCGCATCCAGTACGCCGTCGCTGTCTGTGCCTTCGAGTGCCAGTGTCTTGCCGAGCTGTGCGCCGGCCATGATGATGATGTTGTCGAAGCCGTCCGCGCGCAGCTGCGAGAGCGTGATGTCGCGACCGACGCGCGTATCGAAATGAACCTCGATTCCCAGCTCTGCCAGCGCCGCGTAGTCCTTGTCGAATACGGCACGAGGCAGACGGTACTCGGGTACTACGCCACCGACCATGCCGCCCGCATAGGATTGCTCCTCGAAGATCTCGACCTTCATTCCGCCTCGAGCGAGGGAGATGGCCGCAGACAAGCCGCCTGGACCTGCGCCGATAATAGCGACCTTCTGTCCCGTCGCCTCCGGTAAAGACGAACGCTCAATGTCATATTCGCGGTCAACGGCATAACGCTTGATGTCGCGTATTGCGACCGGCTCATCCAGGTGCGTGCGGATACAAGCTTCTTCACACAGGTGGTCGCAGATCCTGCCCAGCGTGCAGGGCAGAGGATTGTCGGCGTGGATGGTTTGTTGCGCCGCTGCGAGATTATTGTCACGCACCTCGGCCATGTATCGGGGGACCTTCTGTTCGAGGGGGCAGGCGTCGACGCACGGGGCCTTGATGCAATCAAAAGCGTCGAGTTGCCGGTCGGTCTTGGTGCCTGAGGTCACGAACTCCGACTTCATGTTCATGGGATCCGTGCTGACTTCGTCCGCATAGTCGTGCAGGGTAGCCAGCGCAAAGTCGCGGGAGATCGAGATATCCCTGACAGCCTCGATATAGTCGAGGAGTCGCAGGTAGCCGCCGGTCTTGAGCAGATCGGAACAAACCGTGATGGTCTGCATGCCCGATTGCAGCAGTTTCGCAACGTTGTGGCAGCTCGCACCGGCCGAAAACGACATCGGCAGTAAACCGTCGAACTCATCCGCAATTTTTGCGGCAAGGTTGACGGTGATGGCGTGCAACGGACGACCCGACAGGTACATCATTTTCTCGTCGGGGTCGAACACCGAACGCCGGTTTTCCACCTCGAGCGTGTTTGACAGTTTGACGCCGAACTCGAGGTCGCAGTTTTTTGCGACCGTCTGGAGCCTGCGCAGCATCGGAATGGCGTCGTCAAATTTCAGGTCGTGCTCGAACGCAACGTCAGGCACGACGACATCGGTGAATTTCAGATCCCGGTTGATCAGTGACCGAACACGCTCGGGTCCCAGCAGCGTGGGATTGCATTTTACGAGCGTATGCAGCTGCCGCTTTCGCAACAGGTATTCGCAGATGCCCTCGATTTCTTCCGGGGGGCAGCCGTGCATCGTCGACAGCGTAACGTTGTCAGACAGGCGGTCCGGAATATTGATGTACCGGACCTCCGGGTAGTACCTCGCCACCTCGTCTATGAACGCCCGCTTGGACTCGGAGCAGTCGGCAACCCGGTCCAGGAACCAATGCATGTTCGGCTTGTGTATGCCCGCGAGGTCGTAGCCGACGCTGAGGTTGAAGACAACGTCCGGCTCCCCGGCCAGCCCCAGCTTGTGATGCAGAGCATGAATGAGGACCCAGGCGCGCACGTATTCTTCGAAGGATTCGTGGATCTTGAGTTCCTGTGACCACTCGACGTTGTAGCCTTCGTCCTCCATGTCGATACAGGGTTTGCTGACGTCGAGTTCGTCCAGGGTCTGGACCGTCTTGAGTTCAATGTAGCGTGCACCGCAAAGCCACGCCGCCACGATGTTCTGCGCCATCTGGGTGTGCGGGCCGGCCGCGGGACCGAAAGGCGTGCCGATCTCGTGTCCGAAAGCCCTGGTTCGATAGGGTGCGTACTGGTCGGGGGAATAAAAGTACGCTCGCGGAATGCCGAACGCAGAGTCCCGGCTGTCCAGTTCAGTAAACAGCCACCTTGCGAGCTGGTCGGCGCCGATCGGGCGAAACAGGTCGGACATGCGCAGTTTCCTCCCGATTTATTGTCGTATCATGGATGCACTTACCCGAATCAATTGAACCGGAAATGCCCGTGCTACCAAATACGCGGTTGCCGCAGGCGAGCGTGGGCAAGCCGCAAAAAGAAAAGGAAATCAACATGATGAAGAAGATTATCCTCGTGCTGGCAGGGATGCTTTTCACGCAATTGTCGCTGGCTTCGGACGTCGAGGAACTGACCGGCCTGCTGCATGATTTTCTGGCGAACTCGGCGATCCGGGAGGCCCATGAGCGCTTCTGGGCGGACGACCTGGTCTACAGCTCGTCAGCGGGACTGCGCTTTGGCAAGGCCGACATCCTGAAAGGTTTCGAGACGGCGGACGCATCGGCAGACGATGCGACGGAAGCCGAAGATACGGCGCCGGCCATGGTGTATTCAGGTGAGGAAGTGGACGTGCGCCTGTATGGCGACACCGCCGTTGTCGCCTTCAAGCTCGTAGGTACACCTACGAATAAGGAGGCCGGGAACGATGTGTTGTACTACTACAATACCGGCACTTTTTTGAGGCGCGACGGTGTCTGGAAAGTCGTGGCATGGCAGGCGACGAAGATACCGCCGCAATGAATGAGTATGTCCGCGGGCAACAGAAACGTTGAAATCACGGCGGTCGGCAGCGACCGCATTTTCACCCAGGCGCAACCGCTGCCGCCGCCGGTGGCTACCTACACCGTCTCCGCGCGCGGCAAGCCACCCCAGTTGCCGGTGTTCGCCTACCTGCGGAAGAACTACGGCAACCTGCCGCTGCAGGCGATCGACAGCCTGTTCGGTTTCGTCGAGCGCAGCACCCTGTACGGCGGTCGCGTCTTCGTCAGGCGCGAATTGTCAGAGCGTGACGTCTTTCAGCTCAATAACGCCGGTATCGGTGTTCGCCTGCCAATGTCGAACCATTACGTCGATCGTAGTGAGTATCTCGACAACAAGCGCCTGCTGGCGAAGTACCACAGGCCCGGCAATTCGATTATCTGTACGAATGACGACCTGGCGCAGTGGATACGCGATGATTTCCCTGACTACCGGCTGGATGCGAGCGTGATCAAGAACGTCAGAACGCGCGAGAAGATCGCTGCAGCCATGCCGCTCTATGATTCGGTCGTGCTTCCCATGAGCATGAATGAAGACCTCGAGTTTCTCGAAAGCATTGAAGACAAGGACAAGGTTACGCTGTTCGCCAACGCGGGATGCGCGCTCACGTGCCCGTCAAAAATTTGCTACGTCTCGATCTCGAAGACGAACAAAGGTGAGGAGAGCGGCCCCAAGTGCTCACAAAACCTCAAGGTGCGCGAGATGCACGGCATGGTGGATTTTCCGCTCGAGCCCTACATCAAGCTCGGGTTCCACCGCTTCAAGCTGCTGCGGGCACGCCCCGGGTCGATAACGGGTTTTTAGCAGGCTGCTAAAGCCAGTCGAAGTGCGCCGTAAAGTGCCGCAGGAATTGCGGTGCCTTGACGATCGTCAGTCCCCGTATCGCCTCGCGCCGGTCCCACACGAGCTGGATCGCCTCGAGCACGTAGTCCATGTGGCTCTGCGTATACACGCGTCTCGGAATTGCCAGTCGCAGCAGATCCAGCCGTGCCGGTTTTTCCTCACCCGACTGCGGGTCGAGCCCGAACATCACGGTGCCGATTTCCGCGGTACGGATGCCCGCCTCGATATAGAGTTCGATTGACAGCGCCTGGCCGGGGTACTGCAGGGGTTCGATGTGTGGCAGGAAGCTGCGCGCATCGAGGTAGACGGCGTGACCGCCCGCCGGCGCCATCACGGGAATACCCGCGTCGATCAGGTGCTCGACGACGTAGCGCGTCGACAGCAGGCGATAGTCCAGGTAGTGCTCATCCAGCGTTTCGCGCAGGCCGACGGCGATCGTCTCGAGATCGCGCCCGGCCAGGCCACCATAGGTCGGGAAGCCCTCGGTCATGATCAGGATGTTGCGTTCCTGGCTGGCGAGTGCGGCATCGTTGGTGCAGAGGAAGCCGCCGATGTTGCAGAACGAGTCTTTCTTCGCGGACATCGTGCAGCCGTCGGCATAGCTGAACATTTCGCGCGCAATGTCGATCGGCGCCGCATCGGCATAACCGTCTTCGCGATGCTTGATGAAGTGCGAATTTTCCGCAAAGCGGCAGGCGTCAATATAGAAAGGAATGCCGGCGGCCCTGGCGATACGCGAGACCTCGCGGATGTTGGCCATCGAGACCGGCTGGCCGCCGCCCGAATTGTTGGTCACCGTGATCATGATGACCGGAATGCGCTCCGGACCGTGCTCGGCGACGAGTTTCTCCAGTGCCTCGGTGTCCATGTTGCCCTTGAACGGGTAATCGGACTTAAGGTCGGCGGCTTCCTTGCAGGGCAGGTCGACGGGGTGGCCGCCGACGAAATCGATGTTGCCGCGCGTGGTATCGAAATGTGTGTTGTTGGGCACGATCGAATCGGGTTTGACCATGACGCCGAACAGAATGTGCTCCGCGGCACGTCCCTGGTGCGTTGGAATGACCTGCTCGAAGCCGAAAATGTCCTTGACCGTATCGCGGAAGCGGTACCAGCTGCGGGCGCCGGCGTAGGACTCGTCGCCGCGCATGAGTGCACCCCAGGCCTCGGACGACATGGCGCTCGTACCCGAATCGGTCAGGAGGTCGATGATGACGTCCTCGGCCCGCAGCAGGAACGTATTGAGATGTGCATCGCGGATCAGGGTCTCGCGCTCTTCGCGAGATGTGAGCTTGATGGGCTCCACCATCTTGATGCGGAAGGGTTCGATAATCGTTTTCATACAGGGAATGTTAGTTGCAGTGGAAACGTAGGGTGATAGGGGAAATTACTGCGATTAAATTAGTTAATACTAATGTATAGTTCGCGCATGAAAGACACCAGGAAATCACAGGAGTTACTATGAAATTCGGCACGCGATGGCCGCCCATACCGGCGGGCATACTGATCGGCATCAGCATGCTGCTGGCGTTCGTGGTGGCCGGTCGAGGCATCGGCGCGAGCGGTGCGATGACACGACTCGTAGCCTGGGTGCAGCATGGTTTGTTTCCGCGGGCCACGGAGCAAAGCGCGTATTTCGGCAAGTATTTCGCCGAGGGCGCGCATCCCCTGAACGACTACGTCGTCTTCCTGCTGGTCGGCCTCCTGATCGGTGCCTTCGTTGCCGCCTGGCGCAGCGGCGAGCTGCGCGTCGAAGTCCTGCGCGGCCCGAACATCACGGCGCGCAATCGCCTGTTGCTCGCGCTTGCGGGCGGCATCATCTCGGGTTTCGCGGCACGGCTCGCACGTGGCTGCACAAGCGGGCAGGGCCTGGTCGGCGGTGCTGAACTGTCAGTCGGTGCCTGGGTATTCCTCATGAGTGTCTTTGTCGGCGGCTGGCTGGTCGCCTGGTTTGTGAGAAAACAATGGATATAGCAGCGCCTTTTGCAAAGACCGGACTGATCGATGCAGCGACGAACCTGTGGCTGGCCATCCCGATCGGTTTCATCTTCGGGTTTGCACTGTTCCACGCCGGGTTCACCGACTCACGTCGTATCGCCTGGGCGTTTTACTTCAAGGACGTCGGCGTTCCGGTTGTCATGTTCTCGGCGATCGTGACCGGCATGGTCGGGCTCTGGGGAATGAGCCTGCTCGGCCTGATCGAAATCTCGCTTGTGTACATGTTGCCGACCTATCTCGTACCGATGGCCGTCGGCGGCGTGCTGTTCGGTATCGGCATGGTGATCGGCGGCTATTGCCCCGGAACCGCGATCGCCGCGGTGGCCACGGGCAAGCTGGACGGCATCGTATTCGTCGGCGGCTTCCTGATCGGCAGCCTCGTATTCGGCGACTTCTTCCCGGTCTGGGGAGATTTCTACAACAGCAATTACCTGGGCGCGTTCCGGCTCGATCAGGCGTTCGGGATCAGCCTTGGGGCGACCGTACTGCTCATTATCGTCATCGCCGTTGTGGGCACGATTTCCATGATCTTCGTGCAGGACTTTGTATGGGGCGAAAAGAACACGCTCACGAAGTCGCGACCGTTCAAGAGGCTCCAGGGCGCGCTGGTCGCGACGGCATTCGCAATAGGTATCATCTTTGCCTTCTTCCCAACCGAGTCGTTTATCGATGACAGCGTTGAAACGCCGTTTTACATTGTGCCGCGCGTAGACGTGATCGAGGCCGCCCCATGAAACGCCGCGAATTCATCAAACTCTCCTCAGCGGCCAGCGCTGGGGCGGTAGTATCGCCGGCGCTGATGCTGGGCGGATGCGTGAGCAAGCCGCTGCCAGGCACCGGCACCGTTACGAGCACGCCGACCGTGTGTGACATGTGTTTCTGGAAATGCGCGGGCGACGTTTATAAGGAGGACGGGGAACTCTGGAAAATAACGGGTAACCCGGACGACCTGCACAGCGGCGGACGCCTGTGCACGCGCGGTACCGGTGGCCCCGGCGCGTATCTCGATCGCGATCGCCTAAGAAAGCCCCTGATGCGCGTCACGGTCGACGGGCGGCAGACCTTCCAGGAAGTCTCCTGGGACGAGGCGCTGCAATTCATCGCAACGAAGATGCAGGGCATAGCCGATACCGTCGGGCCTGAGCGCATGGCGCTGCTGCACCATGGAGCGGGCGGTCATCACTTCCTGCACCTGCTGCGCGCATTCGGTTCCGACAGTCACGCCGAACCCGCCTTTGCACAATGCCGCGGACCGCGCGATGTCGGTTTCAGGCTGACGTTCGGCGAGTCGGCCAGCTCGCCTGAGCGCACCGACATGGCGAATGCGCGTTGCATTGTCCTGCTCGGCTCGCATATCGGCGAGAACCTGCATAACGGCCAGGTGCAGACGCTCGCGGAAGCGATCAACAAGGACGCGACGCTGATTACCGTGGATCCGAGATTCTCGGTACCGGCGGGCAAGTCCAAGCACTGGTTACCCATCAAGCCCGGTACCGATATTGCGTTGCTGTTGGGCTGGATGAACGTGGTCATCGAGGAAGAGCTCTACGACAAGGACTACGTCGAGCGCTACACCATCGGATTCGAGCAGCTGGCCGCCCATGTGCGGCAGTACACACCCGAGTGGGTGTTCCTGGAGACCGGCATTCGTCCTGATGTAATTCGGGAGACGGCGCGCGAGATGGGCAAGGCCGCACCGGCGACCGTCGTCCATCCGGGACGTCACGCCACCTGGTACGGCGATGACACACAGCGCAGCCGCGCGGTCGCCATTCTCAATACGTTGCTCGGAAGCTGGAATCGCGAGGGCGGTTTCTATATTCCCGAGAAAGTGGACATGCCGCACTATCCGCTGCCCGACTACCCGAAGCCGAAGTTCAAAACAGGCGATGCCTACCCCGACAAGTGGCCGTTCGCGAGCCAGGGTGTCACGAATGGCGTCATCGAGGCATCTATTGGCGACGACGCGTTCTTCAAAGGCTGGATGGTCTACGGCACCAACCTGCCGCAGACGATTCCCGGTGCCGTCGACAAACTGCGCGCGGCTGCCGACTCACTGGACCTGGTTGTCGTAGTCGAGACCATGCCGTCCGAGATGACCGGCTATGCCGACGTTATCCTCCCCGAGTGCACCTTCCTCGAGCGCTATGACGACATCCGTAACTCGGGCGAGCGGCATCCGTCGCTGGCCTTGCGTATGCCCGCCTTCGAGCCATTGCACGAGAGCAAGCCGGGCTGGTGGATCGCCAAGCAGCTCGGTGAACGACTGGGGCTGCGGCACTACTTCCCGTGGAACGACTACGCCGACAAGCTGGACTGGGAGTTGCGGCAGGTTGGCTCGTCGCTCGAAGAGATGCAGAAGATCGGGGTCAAGAACTTCCCGCGCAAGCGGCCGCTGTATTTCCTGGAGGGCCAGAACGTTCGTTTCTTCACGCCCAGCCGGAAGATCGAGCTGTATTCGCAGCAGCTTGCGGACAAGGGATTTGATCCGATGCCGGTCTACACGCCGCCCGAACCGGTACCCAGTGGATACTATCGCCTCAACTACGGCCGTATGCCCGCGCATACCTTCGGTAAGACGACCAACAACCCGCTGTTGTTCCAGCTGGCGCCCGAAAACCAGCTCTGGGTCAATCCACTCGTCGCCAATGAGCACGGTCTTGCAAGTGGCGAATACGTGCGGCTGGCATCACGCGAAGGCGCGATCAGCAGCAAGATTCGCGTCCGCGTGACCGAACGTATCGGCCCCGACTCGGTGTTCATGGCTCACGGTTTCGGCCACAAGTCGAAACGCCTGCGCTTGACGGCGGGTGCCGGTGCCGATGACTCCGAGCTTATGACCAACATCAAGGTCGATCCCATCATGGGTGGCACAGGTATGCGGGGTAACTTCGTCACCTTTGTCAGGCAGCCGGGTGAAGGAGGTGCGGCATGACGCGCTTTGCCATGGTGATTGATACCCGCACCTGTATCGGCTGTGGCGACTGCGTGGTCGCCTGTAAGACCGAGAACAACGTGCCCGAGGGCCTGAATCGCGACTGGGTTGTCGAAGCGACGAGCGGCACCTATCCGGATCTCAAGACCGAATTCCGCTCCGAGCGTTGCAATCACTGCTCGAACCCGACGTGCGTGACCTTGTGTCCGACCGGTGCGAGCCACCTCTGGAAGGACACCAACATCGTGCTCGTGGAGCCCGAGAAGTGCACCGGCTGCAAGGCCTGTATTGCAGCGTGTCCTTACGACGCACGCCTCGTCATGCATCCGGACGGTTACATCGACAAGTGCACGTTCTGCCATCACCGCGTGGAGAAGGGCATGGACCCCGCCTGCGTCTCGAGCTGTCCGACACGCTGCATGCATTTCGGATCGCTGGACGACCCGAGCAGCGAGGTCAGCAAGCTGCTGAAAACGCGCGAGTACAAGGTGCTCAGCCCCGAAACGGGTAACGAGCCCAACGTCTACTACCTGTTATAGGGGACGGGAAACATGAAAGAAGAACTTCTCGTTACCGCCAGGGGCAATGAACTGATCGACCCGAGTCTGCACATCTGGACCTGGGAAGTGGCGATGTACCTGTTCCTCGGCGGCCTGACGGCAGGCGTTATGGTATTCGCAGCGCTGATGACCGTGTTGAACAAGGATGAGGAAGCGCCGTTCGCGGCAAAGCGCCTCGCACTGCTGGCGCCGCTTGTCTTGTCGGCCGGTATGACGACCTTGTTCCTCGATCTTGAACACAAACTGTTCGTTTACCGTTTCTACACGTCGTTTCAGATCACGTCGCCGATGTCATGGGGTGCCTGGATCCTGGTTGTCATCTACCCGATTTCGATCATGCAGATCCTGTCGACATTCCGCAGTGGCTACGGTTTCTTTGCCGGGTTTGCCGATCGCATGACGATCGGCCGCGAGATTCTCGACTTCTGCGAGCGGTACCGTCGGCAGATCGCCATGGTTGCCATCCCGTTTGCGACCGCGCTCGGCATCTACACGGGTATCCTGCTCAGCGCATTCGGTGCACGACCCTTCTGGAATTCCGGTGTCCTGGGGCCGTTGTTCCTTGTATCCGGTATGTCCACGGCAGCGGCTCTCGTGGCCCTGATCGCGCGGCATCACAGCGAGAAGGCGTTGTTTACGCGCATCGACCTCGGATTGATCGTCGTCGAGATCGCGTTGGTCGCGCTGTTCCTCATCAATCTTGCAACCGGAACCGGACAACAGATAGACGCGTTACAATCGGTTCTTGGCGGACCCTACACCTTGGTATTCTGGGTG
The DNA here is from genome assembly GCA_945787845.1 of uncultured Woeseiaceae bacterium. Lineage (GTDB taxonomy): Bacteria > Pseudomonadota > Gammaproteobacteria > Steroidobacterales > Woeseiaceae > UBA1847. The sequence goes on from CALZJH010000004.1 coordinate 15,695, forward strand.
CTGTTCGTCGGTATCGGCTTACTGATTCCCTTACTCCTCGAAACACTCGAGATAACTGGCGTTAGTAAAAAGCTGGCCATGCTCGCACCGATACTGGTCCTCTTCGGCGGCTATGCGCTACGGCAAATCATGCTGGACGCCGGCCAGGAGAGCAGCTGGACGCACTACGACACACAATACAATTCCGAATTGCTGGAGCGTTTGCATGAAGAAAACCCTTAAAGCCACACTGCTTTCCCTGTCGGTCGCATCCGCCGCCGCGTGCAGCCCGGCTGCCAAACACGAGGTATCGCTGACGGACGTCGCCCAGGCGGCGGCGCGCCAGGACGATCGTGTCAGCGCGCATGAACTGGCGACCTGGCTGATCGAGGGTAAGGGCGACTTCAAACTCATCGATGTGCGCATGCCTGCGGACTTCGAGAAAGGCAGTATTGCCGGCGCTGAAAATGTGCCCCTCGCTGAACTCGTCACCGAGGAGTCGATCGCTGCATTGCCGGACGATCGCAAAGTCATCGTCTTCTCCAATGGCTCGGAAAATGCGGCCAAGGCAACGGTGTTGCTGCGGCTCTCGGGTATCAACGCCCATTTGCTGACGGGCGGCTACAACGCGTGGCAGCAGACGATTCTGAACCCGGACATTTCGGGCGCGGCGCTTGACGGTGAAAGCCTCGAAATCGCGGAGCAGCGCGCGTACGCCTGCTACTTCGTCGGCGAGCGTTCCGACGCCGCAACCTTCACGAGCAGCGACAGTGAACCTTTCGTGCCGCCCGTGTTCGAGGAAGAGGAATTCGAAGAGTTGCCGCCTCCGGCTGAAGAGGGCTGCTAGAACCCTAGTCCAGGGGAGCCGCAAGCACGGCCTTCATTTCATCTTCATGGAGCGGCCGATGGCCGTCTCTCGCCGCGGTGCCGCCCAGGCTGCCATCAACGTTGGTCCAGGCGTCGGCGGGCAGGCCATCCTGTAGGGCGGGGCGGGCCGGCGCAAACCGGATCCGGTCGTCACGCAGCTCAATGTCGCCCTGGCCAAGACCCAGCGCGACGCTCGAGCGGTGGCAGGACTCGCAGGATCGTGCTGCACCCGTGGTGTGCGGCGATATCGGCGCGAAGGCGCGGACAAACTTTTCATCATCCCAGTCGGGATGCACAAGCGTCATGATCATTCCCGGAATGAACAGCTCGATGCGGTTGTCTGCAGTGACACCAAGCGCGCCCGGTCCGTTGTGAAAATCCGAACGCCGTTCGTACCAGCGACCGGCCGTTTCGCGCCGCTCGATATGATCCCACTGCCGGCCATCGGCATCGTATTCCATGTGGCAGCCGAAGCATTGTGGGACCCATTGACTGTGGCAGGTCGCGCATTCCAGGCGCTCATGTGCGGGATCGTGCGCCTGCACCGCTGTGCTCATCTCCGAGTGACAGTCAGCGCAGCTGGCGTCCACGGCATCACGCTGGTGCACGGCATCACCTGCCGAGGCCATGAGGTCAGTTCCCTGGTGACAGGCCGTGCACGTCATGCCTGCAGCAAAGTGTACGTCGCCCGGCATGCGTTCAACGTAGCGACCGTCGGGCAGGCGAAGCCGTGACCGGGTTGGGGGCACGGTCCCTGAGTCACTGGCACTTTCCCCGGGCGGATTGGTTTCAGCAAGGCCGGCATAACTCAGCGAGATGCGAGCTGATCGGGAGTGGCAGCCGAAACAGCGCGCGTCGGAAACGTCGCGCGTCAGTGCGGGGTGTGCGTCGGCGGGATAGCTATTGATGTGACACGCCAGGCAGCCGCCGCCTCGGTCGCTGATGGGGTTGAGGTCATGAGAGGTCTTAGCCTGTCCCAGGTGGCAGCTGGCGCATAGCTTGCGCAGCATCGAATCCGCCGGGCCGTGGCCGAGCGATTGCAGATTCGCATGGGCGGCATCGCCTGCGTTGCCATCGACGAGGCGTCGCGTGACGTCGACCATGCCGCGGCCCGTGTTCATCAAGCTGTGTTGCACCGAGCTTACCTGCTCGACATGACAGGATCCGCAAGTCTCGGCCGCATTCTGCAGCAAGCCGGGGAATCCCGTCATGCCGGCATGCGATTCGTCCTGCGTCGGGCTGTGCGCGTTGCCGCCATGGCACAACGTGCAATTGTTGGCGGCAAAACTGTGCGCCTCTGCAAAGCCACTACGTTCAGCGGCGTGACAATCGTTGCAGGTGTTACCTTTTGCACCCTGCCATGCGAACACGGCGACGGTCAGAAAACACAGAAAAATCAAGCTTCGGCAAGTCACATTCAGATAGTAATAGTACTGATGTAGCTATGAAACCCGACCGCTAGTATTAGGCCCGACCATGACTATCAAAGACCTGACACAGCGCGCAGACCTGACGCGCCACGGCCGAGGTACAGGCGCGCTGCGCACGCGGCGTCCTGATTACGTCGATTACCTTCCACCATGCAACGACGCGTGTCCCGCCGGGGAAAATATCCAGGCGTGGCTGGCGCTTGCCCAGGCCGGGGACTTCGAAGCCGCCTGGCGAGAGCTCGTGATCAATAACCCGATGCCCTCGATCCATGGACGCGTTTGCTATCACCCCTGTGAGAGCGCCTGCAATCGCATTCACACCGATAGTGAAGTCAGCATTCACGCGGTCGAGCGTTACCTCGGCGACCTCGCGCTCGAGAAAGACTGGCAGTTTCAGAAGCCCCTGACGAAAACCGGCAAAAAAGTCCTGGTTATTGGCGCCGGACCGAGCGGCCTGTCAGCGTCTTATCACCTCGCAAAGATGGGCCACGACGTTGAAATCCGCGAGGCCGGGCCCGTCGCCGGCGGCATGATTCATTTCGGCATTCCGGCCTACCGCATGCCGCGGGACGAACTGCAGGCCGAGATTTCCAGGATCGAGAACATCGGCGTGAAGATCACGCTGAATCATCGTGTTGCCGACGTGCTCAAGGAAAAAGAAGAGGGTGGGTTTGACGCCGTATTTGTCGCGGTCGGTGCGCACATCAGCAAGAAGATCGACATTCCGAATCGCGACGCCGGGAAAATCCTCGACGCCGTCTCGTTCCTGAGCCAGGCAAAAGAGGGTGAGGCGCCCCGCTTGGGACGCCGAGTCGCCATTTACGGCGGCGGTAACACGGCCATGGACGCAGCCCGCACAGCGAAGCGTCTTGGCGCCGAGCCGATGATCATCTATCGCCGGGATCGCAGCAGCATGCCGGCCCACGATTTCGAGGCAGACGAAGCACTCGAGGAAGGTGTCCGGATCAATTGGCTGCGCACGATCAAGGAAATCGACAAATCGACCTTCAAGGTCGAGGTCATGGAGCTCGATGAGAACGGGCGTCCGCAACCAACCGGCGAGATCGAGGAACTCGAGGCAGACTCCCTGATCCTCGCTCTCGGGCAGGATACCGACACCGGGTTCCTGGAATCGGTTCCGGGAATCGAGTTTGAGTGGGACCACACGGTCATCGTCGACGACAACATGATGACCGGGCACGAAGGCATATTTGCGGGCGGGGATATGGTGCCCAGCGATCGGTCGGTCACGATCGCCGTGGGTCATGGCAAGCACGCGGCGCGACATATCGACGCGTTCCTGCATGGGGCGAAATACGAGCGTGGTCCGCGCAACGCCATCATCGGCCATGAGAACCTGCATCTCTGGTACCGCACGCACGCGCCCCAGGTAGAGCAGGAGCGACTGCCGGTCGTAGAGCGAGAAGGGTTCGATGAAGTGATGCAGAACCTGAGCGAGGCGGACGCCTTGTTCGAGGCGCGGCGGTGTCTTTCCTGCGGCAACTGTTTCGAGTGCGACGGCTGCTATGGCGCCTGTCCGCAGGATGCGATCATCAAGCTCGGGCCGGGGAAGAAATACAAATTCGATTTTGACAAGTGCACGGGTTGTGCGGTGTGCATGGAACAGTGTCCATGCCACGCCATCGAGATGATTGACGAGCCTGGCGTGCAGGAAGGGGTGTCGTCATGACGGTTAAACGAGCTCTCGAAGGTAACGAGGCGGTCGCGCGAGTTGCCTATGCGGTAAGTGAGATTTGTTCCATCTACCCGATTACGCCGTCGTCGCCGATGGCAGAGTCTGCGGACGTCTGGTCTGCGATGGGCAGGGAAAATATCTGGGGCCACGTCCCGGATATTATTGAGATGCAAAGCGAAGGTGGTGCTGCGGGCACTGCGCACGGTGCTTTGCAGACAGGCGCCATGACGACGACGTTCACCGCGTCGCAGGGCCTCATGCTCATGCTGCCGAACATGTACAAGATCGCGGGCGAGTTGACCTCAACGGTCTTCCACGTCGCGGCACGCTCGCTGGCGGCACAGGCCTTATCGATCTTTGGCGACCACCAGGATGTCATGGCGGCGCGTACAACGGGTTTTGCCCTGCTGGCGTCCTCTTCTGTCCAGGCGGCGCAGGATCTTGCCCTGATCTCTCACGCCGCCACGCTGAAGACGCGCGTTCCGTTTCTGCATTTCTTCGATGGCTTCCGTACCTCACATGAGGTCGACAAGATCGACCTGGTGAGCGACGATGACATTCGGGCGATGATCGATGACAAGCTGGTGTACCAACATCGCAGCCGCGCGCTTAATCCCGACAACCCTTTCATCCGCGGTACGGCACAGAACCCTGATGTCTATTTCCAGGGGCGCGAGAGCGTAAATCGCTTCTACCAGGCGACGCCCGAGATCGTCCGGGATGCCATGAGTCATTTCGCGCGTCTGACCGGTCGCGAATACGACCTGTTCGATTACTACGGCGATCCCAATGCAGAGCGCGTCATTGTGCTGATGGGCTCAGGTGCGGACACCGTGGAGCAGACAATTAATGCCTTGCCCGGAAAGGGCGTCGGCATGATCAATGTCCGCCTGTTTCGCCCGTTCTCGATTGCGCATCTCCTCGAGGCACTGCCCAATTCAGTCAAATCAATTGCGGTGCTCGACAGGACAAAGGAGATCGGGGCAAGCGGCGAGCCCTTGTACCAGGATATCGTTACCTCAATGGCTGAAGCCGTCGGCAGCGGTGACTGGCCGGCTATGCCACGTATCATCGGCGGCCGCTATGGCCTGTCATCCAAGGAGTTTACGCCGGCGATGGTCAAGTCCGTGTTCGATGAGCTCGAGAAAGACCAGCCCAAGAATCACTTTACGATCGGCATCAACGACGACGTCACGCACACGAGTCTCGAGTACGACGCGTCTTTCCAGATCGAGGACCAGGACGCGACGCGTGCGCTGTTCTTCGGACTGGGAGCCGACGGCACGGTCGGTGCCAACAAGAACAGCATCAAAATTATCGGCGAGAACACGGACCTGTATTGCCAGGGCTACTTCGTGTACGACTCGAAGAAATCCGGTTCACGCACGGTGTCACATCTGCGCTTCGGGCCGGAGCCGATTCATGCGCCGTACCTGATTCAGTCGGCCAATTTCATCGCCTGCCACCAGTTTGACCAGGTTAACAAGATCGAATTGCTCAAGGACGCGGCCGAAGGTGCCGTGTTCCTGCTCGACAGTCCTTATGCGGCTGACGTGGTTTGGGAAAAGCTGCCGAGACCTGTGCAGCAGACGATTGTCGACCGTCGTATCAGACTGTTCGTCATCGATGCACGCAGCGTTGCTCGGGACGCCGGCATGGGCAAGCGCATCAATACCGTAATGCAGGCCTGCTTCTTCGCTCTTTCGGGCGTGTTGCCGCGCGAGGAAGCCATCGAGCAGATCAAGAAAGCGATTCAAAAAACCTATCAAAAGAAGGGTCAGGACGTCGTAGACCGCAACTTTGCGGCGGTCGATGCGGCCCTCGATCACCTTCACGAAGTTGACATTCCGAGCAAGGTAACGACCGAGCGGCAGCTCGACCAGGTAGTCCCGGACGATGCGCCCGAGTTTGTGCGCAAGGTGACGTCCGAGATGATGCGCGGGCACGGTGATGACCTGCCTGTCAGCATGATGCCCTTCGACGGCACGTATCCCAGTGCGACGTCGCAATTCGAAAAAGGCAACGTCTCGGACAGCGTGCCGGAATGGGATCCGGACCTTTGTATCCAGTGCGGCAATTGTGCGTTCGTCTGCCCTCACAGTGTGATCCGCTGCAAGTTCTACCACGAAGATTCGCTCGAGGGAGCGCCGGAGAAATTCCAGTCGGCGGCAATTACGGCACGTGGCTTCCCCGAGACGCGCTATTCATTGCAGGTCTACCTCGAAGACTGCACAGGATGCAATCTGTGTGTCAGCGCCTGTCCGGTACGCAGCCCCGACGACGAGGAAGTGCGAGCCATCAACATGACCGACAAGGCGCCGCGACTCGAGCAGGAAAAGAACAATATCGAATTCTTCGAGACGCTCGCGTACAACGATCGTGCTTCCGTGGAATTCTCATCGGTACGTGGCGCACAGTTCCTGCAGCCCTTGTTCGAGTTTGCGGGTGCCTGTGCGGGCTGCGGCGAAACACCGTACGTCAAGCTCCTGTCACAGCTGTTTGGTCCGCGTCTGATCGTCGCCAACGCGACGGGGTGTTCGTCTATCTATGGCGGCAACCTGCCGACGACGCCCTGGGCGAAGAATGCCGAAGGTAGTGGGCCGGCCTGGTCGAATTCCCTGTTCGAGGACAACGCCGAGTTCGGTCTCGGCATGCGCATCGCGGCCGACCATCACATGGCGATTGCGAAAGAACACGTGACAGAACTGCGAGACGAGATCGGTCACGAGCTTGCTGACCAGCTCGTGCATGCGGGCCAGCGTGTCGGTAGTGAGCTGCGCCGGCAGCGGCGCCGGGTGCGCTTGTTGCGCAAACGCCTGGAGGAACTGACGGCGAAAGGCGAGAATACCAAGGCAACTGCATTGCTCTCGATCATCGATCACCTTGTGCGCCGCAGTATCTGGACCGTCGGCGGCGATGGCTGGGCCTACGATATTGGTTCGGGTGGGCTCGATCATGTTCTCGCCAGTGGCCGCAACGTCAACATCCTCGTTCTGGATACCGAGGTCTACTCGAATACGGGTGGCCAGATGTCGAAGGCGACGCCACTGGGCGCATCGGCGAAATTTGCGTCGGCCGGCAAGCGCATCGGCAAGAAGGATCTGGCGCTACAGGCGATTTCGAGCGGCAATGTCTATGTCGCGCAGGTGGCTATGGGCGCGAATCCACAGCAGACGCTGCTCGCCATGCGTGAAGCCGAAGAGTACAACGGCCCTTCATTGATTCTCGCGTACAGCCATTGCATTGCGCATGGCTACGACCTGAAGGATGGTCTCCGGCAACAACAGCTTGCAACGGCGAGCGGCTACTGGCCGTTGATTCGCTACAACCCGGCACTGCGAGCGGCCGGCAAGAAACCGTTTGTCCTGGATTCCACGCAGCCAACGATTACGTTGCGCGACTACGCCTACAACGAGAATCGCTATAAGGTCCTGGTCAAGTCGAATCCGGAAGAAGCCGAGCGGCTCATGCAGATGGCGCAGGAGACCGTCGACCGGCGCTGGGCAACGTATGTCCACCTGGCCAATCAGGACCCGGGCGAGTTCGAGCACGCGGGCCCGCGAGCGCGCTAGGACCAGGCAATAAAAAAGGGCGGTTCCCGAAGGAGCCGCCCTTTCTCTCTAAACTGGTTAAGCTTAGATAGCTACGATGTTCTCAGCCTGCGGGCCTTTCTGGCCCTGCGTGACAGTGAACTCGACTTTCTGGCCTTCGGCCAGCGTCTTGAAGCCATCGCCCGAGATGTTGCTGAAATGAGCAAATACGTCTGGGCCTGATTCTTGTTCAATAAAGCCAAAACCTTTAGCTTCGTTGAACCACTTTACGGTTCCGGTTGTTCTGGACACAATGTTTTCCTAATAAAGATAAAAATGCCGAATTGTTTCGGCTGATGCAGTGTAGACGCTCTTGGGCTCAAGTCAATGATTTTTGTTATTTATTTACCACTTGAGCGAACATAGAAACGCCAGATGAACAGCACAAATAGGGCGTTAAGCCCGATTCCGACCAGCCCGACTTCCGGACCGAACAGGTGTGTCTGCTGGATGCCCAGCGCACCGATTTTTTCACCAAAACCGTACAGCGGGTAGTCGAGGCCGTTCCACACGGCATGGCATACCGCGGGTACAAGTACGGACCCGGAGACCATGCGGAGGATGCCCCAGACCGCACCGAGCAGGGTCGCATTCACAAGATACACGGGAATCTCGGCGGCCGGAATATCGAAGCCCGTTTCCAGCGAAATGGCAGAAATATGCCAGATCGTGAAGGCCAGGCTCGTCCACACCAGTACGTAAATGTCCGACCGGCCTGCGCGTTTCAGGCTCGCCCAGAGCCACCCGCGAAAGAAGCCTTCCTCCGTGAGCAGGACCATGATGATTCCGGTTGAACTCATCAGCCCGATATTGGTGAGAGTCTTGTGCCAGTCTGTTGCGCCGGTGTTCACAGCGCCCGCGACCCAGGCAATCATGGCCATGGCGCCGAGTACCGTTAGCGGGTACGCGAGCGCCCAGGCGTAGTCCCTGGCGCCGCCTAACCGCAGTCCGATGTCGCTACGCGAGAATCGCTGCAGGTACCAGAACAAAGCCGCCAGCGGTAACAAGGGCAGGGCACTGAAAATCGCGTAGCCTGTCGCATCCATTGTCGTAGTGATCGCGATGGCGATGGCCACGCCCGCGACCGGTGCCTTCATTCCAGGATTCATACCGTGCCCCAATTGCTCTTCTCAAGGTCTGATGCCTGTCAACCGCTATTTGGATGCAGATCGCGGTGTTAACATGCCAGCCACGCGTCACAATAAGGGGTTTCAATGGAGATCAGCAACACGGAAAGCATTCCTGGCCGCACCATCGTCCAGTTTTACGGTGTGGTTACGGGCAACACGGTACGCGCCAAGCATATCGGTCGCGACATCATGGCTGGCCTCAAGAACATCGTTGGCGGTGAACTCGCCGGATATACGGAACTCCTGCAGGACTCGCGCAACGAAGCCACCCAGCGCATGATTCAGCAGGCCGAGTCGATGGGCGCCAACGCGGTGGTCAACGTGCGCTTCGCCACGAGCTCGATTTCGCAGGGCGCCGCGGAGTTATTCGCCTACGGTACTGCCGTGCGGGTGGAGTGACGTGGAGTCGAGGTTATTCGACGTGCTGGAGCTGTTTCTGAATTTCGGATTGCCGTTCTTGCTGCTGCTCGTGGCGTATTTTGTCGGCACGATGCTGGAGAAAGGGCACTTCCGATCCATCCGGAAACGGGAAGGCGAGTACGCGAAGTTTCCTGTCGTGACCTTCGATACGATGCCCGACGACTGGTCTGCGTCGTCAGGAACGCTGGTCAGCGGCAGCGTTGTGATCTCCCTTGACTACTTCAAGCGCGTCATTGCGGGTTTGCGTGCCATCGTCGGCGGGCGGATCAAGACCTACGAGCCATTGCTGGACCGTGCGCGCAGGGAAGCCATGTTACGCATGATCGAAGATGCCCGGCGCGACGGGTACGACGCGATTTTCAACGTGCGGCTTGAGACCTCGCGGCTGGCCAATTCGCGCGGCGACGGCAAAGGCACCGCGGGTGTCGAAATGCTCGCCTTCGGGACGGCCGTGAAATTTGCGTCGCGCTTCGCACGCACACAGTGAAATTTATTCCGCGCCAACCGCGGGAGGGCATTAACGTCTCGGACACGCATCCGTTGGTCGAGGCCGGAACGCTGGTCGCCGGGTTGACGGTGATCTTCGTCGCCATCGCGCTGCTGCTCATTTTTCTCGTTGAGATTGCCTTGTATTTCATCCCGGTCGAGAAAGAGGTGGCTTTGTTCGAGGATTGGCTGCCCGAGGATCTCGTTACGGTGTCGCCCGCGGATGAGCGATTACACCAGACACAGCTTCTTGTAGATCGTCTCGCGTTTCATTGGGCCGACGCACCCTATACGTTTCGTGTCGAAATCGATGACTCCAGCGTCGCCAATGCCATGGCCCTGCCGGGCGGTCTCATCGTCGTCACGGAAGGTCTGCTCGATCTGGTTGAGTCGGAGAACGAGCTGGCATTCGTGCTCGGTCACGAGTTAGGCCATTTCAGGAATCGGGACCATCTGCGTGCGCTTGGGCGTGGCATCGTGCTGTCGCTGTTCTTTGCCACGACCATGGGCAAGGACGTGTCCAATATCAGCGTCAATGTGACCGACCTCGCGTTGCGGGGGTTCAGTCGCCAACAGGAGTCCAGCGCCGATGAGTTCGGGCTGGCGCTGGTCTACACGCACTACGGCCATGTCGACCAGGCATGGCGGCTTTTTGAACGATGGGATGAAACCGATGGCACGGTGCTGAATGTGGTCTCCTACACATCGACGCACCCTGATGCCGGCGATCGTGTCGACAAGCTGAAAGACCAGGCACTGCGGGAAGGCTGGCCGGTCGAAGGATCGATAACAGGATTGAAGTGGTAAGACTGCGCACGGCTGCTGCCGCTGTTCGCGGCAACAAAAAGCCCCGCTACTCTGCAGCAGCGGGGCATAGCCCAGTGATAAGTCACGCGGGGGGAGTAGGGGACTTATCTCAAATTTCGGGCTCAAGCAAATAGACACCAATCTTGTTGGCCGAGAACACGTTCGTGTCGGCCGCGTAGCTGCCGCGAGCGTGCATTGAGCGAGCGGCGGTCGCGCCATCCAGGCTTGCGGTCAGATCGTCGACAAAGTCGACGAAGTCCGAGTACATGCGCAGGCTGTCGGCGGTCTTGATGTAAAAGACGCTGCGACCTGTATCGCTTGGGACGATCACCGTGTCCGAATCCAGCAGCGTCAGGTCGATCAGGACCGGGCCCTGCTTGATGTAGTGGCGAACGGCGATGTTGGCGTTGTCATTGTCGAGCGCAATCCCGTCCGGCCCGATGCGCGAGTACGGTGCGGTTGTGCCGTCAGCACCCCAGCCGATGCCGAGCGCGCTGCGCACACCCGTGTAGTCGATTACGGTGCGCCCGTTGAAGTCGGGCGGCGCCATGCCGAACGCGGTCGGGAAGCCCTTTGCAGAGATCGGCTTGCCTTCGGCGAAGTTGGCAAGCCTGAGGCCGCCCGTCTCGACTTCATAGTTGTCGGGATCGGCGTCGAGGTCAGCGGACATTCCTGTACCCGCGAAGTCGAAGATTCCGACACGCCGGCGATCGATGCTGTGCAGGGTGATATCCGTCTGGCCGGTCATCACGGTATTGACGATGCCCGTCAGGTGCGTGAGGTGCATGCGCACCGATCCCTGTGTAGCGTCGAACAGCACCTGAGGCGCGTTGGCGCCCATTGACGGAGTGGGCTGCGATCCGCGGACCGTCACGCGCTGGCCAATTGAGATCGCATCGATGCTGAAGTCGCTCTGCCGGTCGCCATCGCGGAAGACCTTCGTATCCGGGCCTACCTCGACCACGACGTCGTCATGGAAATGGGCACGACGGTCCGACGGAATGATGGTTGCTCCGCGAATAGTCAGGAAGTTACCGTCGCGTTTGATCACGTTGCCTACAACAGCGTCGCGATCAATACCCGGCACGCTGGATCCGGCCAGTACGATGTTCGCTGTAAATTCGCGGTTGGCGACGTCGAGCGTGCCCGCTGCGACCGTCGGCGTACCCTGTCCGGCCACATTGAGCGCACGCAGGCCGTCAACGCCTGTGAACACCTCTTCGTTGACCTCGAACTCAGTGTCGTCAGTGACATACACGGTGACGCGTCCGAAGTCGCCCTGCAGGTCGTGGAACGGACGAACGGCGACGTTGTAGCTCATCTCAGCTTCGTTGACGCTGATCAGCGGGCCGCGTACCCGTATGTCCTTTTCATCCACGGGAGACACTTCGGCGAGGATGAACTGTTCGGACAGGGCATCCGCCGGCGTCGGCACGATATCGACCGTGTGCGAAGCCTCCAGGTCGAAATCAAGTTGCAGCAACGCAGGTCGGCCCCGAGTCACGATCAGGCGATCGCGATTCGAGAGGTGGATCTTGAGTTCCGTCTCGGTTAGGACGTTGCCATCCATGTCCTTGACGATCGCTTCTTTCGACGCACCGGCAGCCTCGACGTAGACTTCCGCACTCGAGTAGTCGAGGCGAATGGTGCCGGCCACGTACGTACCCGGTGGCACGGTCGCGGCTGTCACGAGTTCTGTCAGATCAACATAGTCGGTGAAATTGATGCGCGTTGAACGCGGCAATGTCTCGACGACGCGGCCATTGGCCATCTCGAGTTCGAGCGACATAACGTCGACGGTGTAATTGAGAAAGTCGCCATCGGCATCGGTGAGCGCGACAAGTACCGTGCCGCATTCAGCGTGGGTCGATGGGTCGGCCGGATCACAGACGGCCGTCGGGTTCGGGGCAGTTGCGCCGCTGGTTCCAGCGCCGCCACCACAGGCGGTAAGAATGAGGGCTGCCGTCAACAGCAGGCCCTGGTAAGTGAATTTCATGGCAATCTCCTTGTGCGCTTCACGTCCTGATTCAGGGCTATAACGGGATTCAGGCGAAACGGTTGACGCCAATTGGCAGATGCGCCTTATGTCAAGCATTCCTGCGGCAGAGAATTCAAAAAAATACAGCGACTTAGCTTGTATTCTTTAGCTAACGTGTCAAAATGTTGTTCCGTAATGACGAATCCGTCCGACACCACTACCGCCACGGGAACCCGACACCGCAAGCCGCGCGCCGGCGAGCGCACGCGCGGCGCCGTTGATGCTATGCAGACCAAGATCGCTGTCGGCATCCAGGCGCTTGACGCAACGTGCTACGAAGAACAGCTTCAGGCCATTGTTGATGAGTTGCCGGATGCGACGGGCGCGGATGCTGCCTTCGTTGCGCTGATCGGAGAAGACGGGCAGTCGATTGAGACGGTGCTGTCCTCCGGTTCCGGCTTCGCACGCTGCAGCCCGGGGGCGCTCGCGGGCGAGAAGCTCGAAGACTGGCAATGGCTGCGCAGTCGGCTCGGCCATTTACGCGTTGTCGAAGTGGCCGATACCCTCAAAGGGCCGAAAGTGGCGCAGGATGATCTCGAGCGTCTCAATGAGCTGCGCATCGGCGCTGCGCTCATCATCGGCTTTTCCGTCCATGGCGAGATCGCGGGTTTCCTCGGTATTGCCGATGAGCGCCCCGTGGATAGCTGGGACGCCAACCTGCATCTGCTCATGAAGCTCTTTGGTTCGTCGCTGGCCGTGGGCCTGGAGCGCGTTCGTGACAGGCAGATTCTCGAGGAGCTCCAGGAGCGCAACTCGCTGGTGGCGATGACGGCCAATGACGGCATCTGGGATTTCGACGGTGACAGCAAGCGCATCAATCTCTCGCGTCGCTGGAAAACCATGCTCGGGTACGACCCCGACGACGAAGATGTAAAGCTCGACTGGTACAACCTTGTACATCCTGACGATATTGCCCGGGTCCAGAGCCGCATGCGTGAGCACCTGGACGACAGAGCACCGTTCTTCGAGTCCGTGCATCGCATGCGCCACCAGAGCGGCGACTGGCGCTGGATGCAGAGTCGTGCAAAGTGCGTTATGGACTCGAACGGGCGCTTGATCCGCCTGCTCGGTGTCGAAGTCGACATCACCGAACGCAAACTCTATGAAGATGCGTTGTTTCGTCAGAAGGAAAGCGCACAAATTACCCTGCAGTCAATCGGTGACGGTGTCATCACGACTGACGCGAAGTGCAATGTCGAGTACATAAACCCGGTCGCGGAGGAACTGACCGGCTGGAAAGTTGACGACGCAAGCGGTCGTCCAATCGACGAGATATTCCGCGGGTTCCACGAGGAGACCTGCGAACCCCTTGAAAATCCGCTGGCGGTATCGATTCGCCGCGACCGTGCAATCAAATCTGTGCGGCCGACCCTGCTGATCCGACGCGACGGCAATGAACTGTACATCGAAAGCACGGCATCACCGATTCGTGACGGCAAAGGCAAGGTGACAGGCGGCGTGCTGGTTTTCCACGACGTCAGTGAGTCTCGTGACCTGAACCGGCGACTGAGCTATCACGCGAGTCACGACATTCTTACCGGGCTCGTGAATCGCGCGGAATTCGAGAATCGCGTCGAACGCGCGCTCAAGAGCGCAAAGGCGCGAGAAACATCGTATGCGCTGCTGTACCTCGATCTCGATCAGTTCAAGATCGTCAATGACACCTGCGGTCACAGCGCGGGCGATGCTCTGCTCGGCCAGCTCGGCACCTTGTTGAAGTCGAAGATCCGCTGGCGCGACACGCTGGCACGCCTCGGCGGCGATGAGTTCGGTGTGTTACTTGAGAGCTGCAGCCTCGATGAAGCCATGAACACGGCGGAGACGCTGCGCATGGCAATCGGTGAGTACAAGTTCCTCTGGGAGGAACGCACGTTCCGACTGGGAGTGAGCGTCGGTGTCGTACCGATTACAGCCGACAATGAGGATGTTGCCGCGCTCCTGACAGCGGCAGACAGTGCGTGTGCAGCGGCCAAGGAGGCCGGGCGGAATCGGATACACAGTTTCCAGGAAAACGACATCGACCTGATGCGGCGACGGCGCGAAATGCAGTGGGCCGCGCGCATCAACAATGCGCTTGAGGAAAATCGTTTCGAGCTCTTTCGCCAGACGATTCTGCCGCTGCAGGTGGAGGAACAGGGCGCGCACTACGAAATACTGTTGCGTATGCGTGATGAGAACGGCGGCATCATTTCGCCGGGGCTGTTTATCGAGGCCGCCGAGCGTTACGGCATCACGCCGAAAATTGACCGTTGGGTGATACGCAGCGCGTTTCGTTGGCTGGTATCGGAGGCCGACGAACGCGAGCGACTGTCGCTGTGTTCCATCAATCTTTCGGGACAGAGTCTTGGCGACGAGAAGTTCCTGCCTTTCGTGGTCGACCAGTTCCAGATGAGCGGCATCGACGCGACGAAGATCTGTTTCGAGATCACGGAAACGGCCGCGATCGCCAGCTATTCGCAGGCAAACCGTTTTATCAATGCACTCAAGGAGCTTGGCTGCAAATTTGCGCTTGATGATTTCGGTACGGGCCTGTCGTCATTCGGCTATCTCAAGCACTTCCCCGTGGATTTCCTCAAGATCGACGGCAGCTTCGTGAAGGAAATCCTGCATGATCCGATCGATCGCGAAATGGTTCGCTCGATTAACGAGATTGGTCACCTGACCGGCAAACAGACCATCGCAGAGTTTGCAGAGAATGAAGAAATCATAGCGATGCTCAAAGGAATGGGTATCGACTACGCACAAGGTTACGGTGTTTCCGAGCCCAAGCGCGTCACCCGGGCGGTTGCCTAATCGATCTTAAATAGCATCGACAGGTCGGCGGCCTGGATGTTTTTCGTCAGCGCACCCGTCGAAATGTAATCCACGCCGGTCTCGGCGATTTGACGGATGCTGTCGAGCGTGACGTTGCCCGACGCTTCGAGCTCCGCTCCCACAATCCCGTATCCTTCGTTGGTCGCGACGGCCTCTCTGAGCGCTTCAAGTGAGAAATTGTCCAGGAGAATGCGGGTTGCGCCGGCATCCAGTGCTTCCAGCAACTCGTCGTGGCTCTCAACTTCTACTTCAATGAGGACGTCAGCGCCAAGTTCTCCCGCGCGCTGCAGCGCAGCCGTGATGCTGCCGGCTGACTTGATGTGGTTTTCCTTGATGAGTATTGCGTCGAACAGCCCGACCCGATGGTTGACCCCGCCACCGCATCTCACGGCGTACTTCTGGGCGAGGCGCAGGCCGGGAATCGTCTTGCGTGTGTCGAGGACCCTGGCACGCGTGCCGGCAACGGCGCTGACGTAGGCGGCCGTTGTCGTCGCCGTTGAGGAGAGCGTCTGCAGGAAATTAAGCGCCGTACGTTCGCCGGTCAGCAACGCACGTGCGGGTCCAACGAGCTTGCAAATGACGTCGTCGGCCTCGGCGCGGCCGCCGTCGCCGATGTACCAGTCGATAATGATGTTCTCATCGAGCTGGCGAAAAACTTCATTGACCCATTCTTCGCCGCATAGCACGAGCGATTCACGGGCGATGATTGTCGCGCCAACGACCGCATTGGTGTCGATCAGCGATGCCGTAAGGTCACCGGCCCCGACATCTTCGGCAAGAGCTGCCGCGACGCCAGGGCCGATAGAGGCTTTCGTTTCGTCAGAAAGCAAGCGGGTCTTAGATGGGCCAGCCGTGTCCGGCGCCGACCATACTCATGATCATCGGGATGGACATGAGCGTATTCGAGCGCGATGCCATGAACGCGATGTTCTTGGCTTTTGCCACCTGGTCCGCCGTGGCCTCGACCATGCCGAGTACCTTCTTCTGGTTTGGCCAGATCAATACCCAGACATTGAACAACATAATGGTGCCGAGCCAGGCGCCGACGCCGATCGTCATGGCGTACTGGTTCACCGGATCGGTATTGAGTCCAAGCATGAAAGCATTGTGCAGCTGACCTTTGTGGAGCAGGAATGCAGCACCCGTGAGCCACGTGGCCAGTGCACCCCAGCGGAACCAGGCCAGCGCACGCGGTGCGACGTACTTCGCGATACCCGCACCACCGGGTCCGCCTTCATCGCCTGCAGCCTCGCCAAGTGCGGGTACCTGCACGAAGTTGAAGTAGTACAGGAGGCCAATCCAGGTAATACCGGATAGCACGTGCAACCAGATCGTGATGGCTTGCGCGGTCATGCCGGCAACCATGTGATTGCCTTTGGTGGCGAACATAATGATGACTGCAAGTACGATGCCGCCGATTATTGTGCCGGTGATTGTTTTAAGGGGATTCATCGTTCGTTTCTCCGGTTTTAGGCTGTCGGTATTATAGGGATGGCGGTACAATCTCGCCAATGTTTGGAGGTGCCTTGTGCGAACTACGGTAGTATTCTTGTCGATTCTGGCGCTGGGCGGCTGTACTGCGCTGGTTGTAGGCGGCGGGGCAGGCGGCAGTTACCCGCAAGGCAAGGACGAACGGCCGCAGGCGGTGGTGAACTCGGATGCCGCCATCTCGGGTGATATTCGGCAAAAACTCGTCGCTGACCCGCTTGTCAGCGAATTTCGTATTGGCGTTCGCACGTACAAGGGCACGGTGACGCTTTCAGGCGCCGTTGGCAGCTATGTCGCTCGTGAGCGGGCGCTGGACCTTGCAAAAAGCACAACAGGCGTCATAACGGTAACCAACCAGATTGTTGTTGAGGACAGAAACAGATGAGCGTGAAAGAACGCATTGAAGAGCAGCTCGGATCACACGATGTTCTTGTGTACATTAAAGGCACTCCGGATTTCCCGCAGTGCGGGTTTTCGGGCCAGACGGTTGCAGCGCTGAACGCCATTGGCAAACCGTATGCGTTCGTCAATATTTTCGAGGATCCGGAAATTCGCGAGGGCCTCAAGGAATACTCCAACTGGCCGACGTTTCCCCAGCTGTACGTTAAAGGCGAACTCATCGGCGGCTGCGATATCGTGGTCGAGATGTTTCACTCCGGCGAGCTCAAGAAACTCCTGGACGAGTAAGAGCTCTCTATCAGGGCTGCGGCGGGGCGTTGACCAGCGCCGCTTCAAAATTATCGCGGAAGCGATTGACCACCTTGCAGAACAGGTCGGCGGTCATCTCGGCGTCGTAGGATGCCGAGTGGGCCTGCGTTTCATCCCATCCAAGCCCGGCGGCGATGGCTGCGCGAGCGAGCACGGTCTGGCCGAAGGCGACGCCACATAGCGTTACCGTGTCAAAACAACTGAAGGGGTGAAACGGATTGCGCTTGATCGACGAGCGCTCCACGGCCTCGTTCATGAAGCCAAGGTCGAAATGCGCGTTGTGGCCGACGAGTACCGCGCGGGAGCAACGATTCTCCCGTACCGCGCGCCGAACCTCACGAAAAGTCCGCTGCAATGCATCGCGCTCGTCGATTGCGGGGCGTAGCGGGTGGTCCGGATCGATTCCGTTAACGGCCAGTGACGCGGGTTCGAGATTTGCGCCCTCGAACGGCTTGACGTGATAACGGATGGTCTCGCCGCGACCCATGAAACCCTCGTCATCGATTTCAAGCAGTACTGCGGCAATTTCGAGCAGGGCGTCGGTCTTGGCGTTGAAACCGCCGGTCTCGACATCGACCACGACGGGCAGGAAACCGCGAAAGCGGTCTGCCATTCTGATTTCATCTGACACTACAGTCGTGCCCTGAACAGGTTCTCGTCGAGAATTGCACTCATCGTGTAGCGCACACCGAAACCCGTGAATTTCGAGGCAATGTGACCGAGACCGCCTTCGTTATCGCCAGCGGCCAGGTCGAGGTGCACCCAGGGGACGTCGTTCTCGATAAATTCGGCCAGGAGGCTGGCCGCGAGAATATGGTCCCCCGAGCCCTTGGGTGAGCACTGCAGGAAATCGGCCGTGTCGCTCTTGAGATCGTCCATGAATTCTTTTCCGATAGGGAAGGGCCAGACACGCTCGCCGCTGTTGCGACCGGTGCGTTTCAGGTCCGGGTGCAATTCGCTCCGGTTAGTGAACACACCGGAGTAGCGCGTGGTCAGTGCACGAATACAACTGCCGGTCAGCGTCGCATAGTCGAAGATGATGCCGGGCTTGTCACGGCTCGCGAGCACCAGCGCGTCCGCCAGCGCCATGCGGCCTTCAGCATCGGTGTGGACGGTCTGGATGGTCTTGCCGTTCGCGGCGGTGACCACGTCTTGCGATTTGTACGCATTCGGGCCCGTCCGATTCTCGGTAATCGCCAGCCAGCAGTCGACAGCGATCGGCAGTCGCATCTCGCTGATCGCGAGGAACGTGCCCAGCGCCACGGCGCTGCCCTGCATGTCGCCGTGCATGTCGAGCATGAATTCGAACGGTTTGAGATTGGTGCCGCCTGTATCAAAGATAATGCCTTTACCCACAAGGCTAAGATCCGGCGTCGCGTCCTTTGCGCCAGGTCGATACCGCAGGCGCACCATATTCGCGCTGTCGTTGTCATTGCCCTGGGCGACGGCGAGAAAGGCACCGCAGCCGAGTTTCTCGAGTTCCTTGACGCCCAGGCGCTTGAATTGCCAGCCGTGTTCTTTGGCGAGGCTGCGCGCGAGGTCGGCATAGTTGTTCGCATCCAGGTAGTTCGGCGGCAGCGTCGTAAGCCAGCGCGCAAGGTTGTTGCCTTTGGCCTCGGCTTCAATTCGCGCCGTATCGAGTTTCTCATCGACACCCAGCAGACGAATGCTCTTGATCGTGTCCGGTACCGGCTTGCTCTTGTAGGCCGGGAGCCTGAAACCGGCGGCCAGTGCGGCGGCCAGGACGCTCTGCATCAGCCCAGCCTGGGTCGCCGTGTCGAATCCGACGGCGCAGATGCCGAGGCTTCCCGCCTTCTGGCCTGCGGCTGCCGCAACCAGTTTGCGGCCCAGCGTCAATTGCTCGAACGTGTCGGCATCCGCCGCGATCGTGCCGCCGACGACGAGCGTCTGCTTTTTGTTCTGAATACTGGTCGAAAACGCGGGCGTAGCTCCGTCCGGATGCTTGCGATAGGCCGCCTGTAGTTTCGTGCCCTGGGGCAGCTTGCCAAAGTCGGTCCTGGATGGCTTGCCAGGTAGTATCAAAAGTAACTGATCGACGGTCTCGAGGGATTTTGCGTCAACGCGGCCAAGCTTTTGATAAATACGGATATCACGCGCGTCTGGCTGAATATTCTGCATAGAAATATTAACTCCCCGGTAGGCTTGACCCATGCTTCACAAACGCCGAATATGTCGCCCCCATATGCGATCCATTTGGCCCGTGCACGGATGCGGGCATCCTAGCAGGACGCACCACGTAATTCACGCACAGAGCTTTGCACCTGGGCAAAGGCCGGGCCGATAAAATATGAGCAGTTTCAACCCTTTCGACGACATTGATCCAACCGAGACCGGTGAGTGGCTCGAGTCCATAGACTCGGTCCTCGCGCAGCACGGTCCGGAACGGGCCCACTTCCTGCTGAACCAGATGATCGATTTTGCGCGGCGCTCGGGTGCGTACCTGCCGTACAGCCCGAACACGGCCTACCTGAATACGATCGGCAAGCGGCATGAACCCGAGTACCCCGGCGACCGTTCACTCGAGCGTCGCATCAAGGCGTACATGCGCTGGAACGCGATGGCCATGGTCGTCAACGCCAACAAGATCAGCACGGAGTACGGCGGCCACATCTCGAGCTATGCGTCCTCGGCGACCCTTTACGAGGTCGGCTTCAATCACTTCTGGCGCGGCGCGACCGACAATCAGCAGGGCGACCTCGTCTTCATCCAGGGGCATTCGGCACCCGGCATCTATGCGCGCGCTTTCCTCGAAGGCCGCTTGTCGGAGAAAGATCTCGATCGTTTCCGCCAGGAAGTTGGCGGCGGTGGCCTCTCGTCGTATCCGCACCCGTGGCTGATGCCGGATTTCTGGCAGTTCCCCACGGTCTCGATGGGACTCGGCCCGATGATGGCGATCTACCAGGCGCGTTTCATGCGTTACATGGAAAACCGCGGCATGGTCGAGCCGTCCGATCGCAAGGTCTGGTGTTTCCTTGGCGACGGGGAAATGGACGAGCCCGAATCGATGGGCGCCATCACGATGCCGGTGCGCGAGAAACTCGATAACCTTGTGTTTGTCGTCAACTGCAACCTGCAGCGCCTCGACGGCCCGGTTCGTGGCAACGGCAAAATCATCCAGGAGCTCGAAGCGGCGTTTGGCGGCGCGGGCTGGAACGTCATCAAAGTGGTCTGGGGCTCGCGCTGGGACCCGCTGCTTGCCAAGGACCAGTCGGGCAAACTGCGCCAGGTCATGGAAGAGACCGTCGACGGCGAGTACCAGAAAATCAAATCGAAGGACGGCAAGTACGTCCGCGACACGTTCTTCGCCAAGTACCCGGAAACGGCCGAACTCGTTGCCAACATGTCGGACGACGAGATCTGGCGCCTGAATCGCGGCGGCCACGACCCGCTCAAGGTCTACGCCGCCTACGACGCGGCCAGCAAACACAAGGGCGCGCCGACGATCATTCTTGCCAAGACGATTAAGGGCTACGGGATGGGTACGGCGGGTGAGGGCCAGAACACGGCGCACCAGCAGAAGAAGATGGATCTTGAGGAAATCAAGGCCTTCCGTGATCGCTTCAATATCCCGATTTCGGACGAGCAGCTCGGCGACCGGGTGCCGTACTACAAGCCCGAACCCGACAGCGAGGAATACAAATACCTGATGGACCGTCGTACGACGCTGGGTGGCTTCCTGCCGCGCCGCCAGGCGAAATCGGACTCCTTGCAGGTTCCACCGCTCGAAACCTTCCGCACGCAGCTCGAGGGCACGGGCGAACGCGAAGCATCGACCACGATGGCGTTCGTCCGCATGCTGACGGCGCTGACGCGCGACAAACAGATCGGCAAGCATGTCGTGCCGATCGTGCCCGATGAGGCGCGCACCTTCGGCATGGAAGGTATGTTCCGCCAGGTCGGCATTTATGCATCGCAGGGGCAACTGTACGAACCGCAGGATGCCGGCGAACTCATGTACTACCGCGAGGACAAGGAGGGTCAGATCCTCGAGGAGGGCATCAACGAGGGCGGTGCGCTGTGCTCCTGGATCGCGGCGGGAACGTCCTATTCGAATCACGACGTGCCGATGATTCCGTTCTACATCTACTACTCGATGTTCGGCTTCCAGCGCGTGGGCGACTTCATCTGGGCGGCCGGCGACATGCAGACTCGCGGCTTCCTCATTGGCGGCACGGCCGGCCGCACGACGCTGGCGGGCGAGGGCCTGCAGCACCAGGACGGCCACAGCCTCGTCGCTGCATCGACCGTTCCGAACTGCCGTTCCTACGACCCGACCTACGCTTACGAGCTGGCCGTGATCGTGCAGGATGGCTTGCGGCGCATGATCGGTGAGCAGGAGAACGTGTTCTATTACATCACCTGCATGAACGAAAACTACGCGCATCCGCCAATGCCGGCCGGTGTCGAGGAAGGCATCCTGCGCGGCATGTATCCGCTCGATATCAGTGCGAGCCAGGGCAAGATTCGCGTCCAGCTCATGGGTTCTGGAACGATCCTGCGCGAAGTGCTGGGCGCCGCGGAGCTGCTCATGAACGATTTCGGTATCGTTGCCGACGTCTGGTCCGTGACGAGTTTCAACGAGCTGCGTCGCGATGCACTCGAAGTCGAACGCTGGAATCATCTGCACCCCGAAGAGAAGCCACGCAAGTCCTGGATTCGGCAATGTTTCGGCGAGCGAGCCGGACCCTATGTCGCGGCGACCGATTACATGAAAATCGTCGCTGACCAGATCCAGGGATGGGTGCCGGGTACCTTCTACTCACTTGGCACGGATGGTTACGGCCGCAGTGATGCACGCAAACCACTGCGCGAGCATTTCGAAGTTGACCGCCGGTTCATCGCGGTTACCGCACTGAATGCGCTCGCAGAAGATGGCGTGCTCGACACCAAGACGGTCGCCGGGGCGATCGAGAAATACGGCATCGATCCGGATCGTCCGAATCCGGTGACGCTATAGTCGGGGGCGCGAAAGTGGCAAACACAATCGACATAGTGGTCCCGGACCTCGGTGATTTCGACAATGTCGAAGTTATCGAGGTACTGGTCGCCAGCGGCGATACCGTTGCGCGTGAGGACGGTCTCGTCACCATCGAAACCGATAAGGCGTCGATGGATATTCCGTCGCCGGAAGATGGCGTCATCGAAAAACTGACTATAGGGGTCGGTGATTCGGTGTCGACGGGCGACGTGATCGGACAGCTGACAACCGGGGGTGATGCTGCAGAGACACCGGCGCCCGAGTCGGCATCGAGTGAGGACACGCCGGCGAGCGAGGTTGAAACGGCGGCCGAGCAGGCCGCAACCACGTCGGCCGGCAAACAGACGCTGATCGTTCCCGACCTTGGGGACTTCACGGGCGTCGAGGTCATCGAAGTACACATTGCCGCGGGCGAAAGGGTCGAGGTCGAAGACCCCCTGGTCACCCTGGAAACCGACAAGGCGGCAATGGATGTGCCTTCGGAATTCGCCGGTACGATCGAATCCGTGCTCGTCACGGTTGGCGACAAGGTCTCCCATGGATCATCGGTGGCGGTGATCGAGGCCGAGGCAAGCGCTGCAAGCGCGCCTGCGACGGAGCCGACCAAAAAACCTGCCGGGGAGCCGGCCAGGGCGCCGGCCAAATTGGCGGCGGCAGCGCCGGTCCAAAAAGCGCCTGCGCCGAAAACTTTGCCTGCGATCGACGAAGCCGGATTCTCCAAAGCGCATGCGAGCCCGTCGGTACGCAGGCTGGCGCGCGAACTCGGTGTGAACCTCGTACAGGTCAAGGGCAGCGGCATGAAGAGCCGCATCCTGCACGACGACGTCAAGGCGTTCGTCAAAGCCATACTCACCGGGCAGGTGGCATCGCCGGCCGGCGGCGGGTTGCCGAAGACGCCAGTCGTCGACTTCGCCAAGTTCGGCGACATCGATGTGCAGCCCCTGACGCGAATCCAGAAGATTTCGGGGCCGCGCCTGCAGGCCAGCTGGGTCAATCTCCCGCACGTTACGCAGCACGATCTTGCGGATATCACGGAGCTCGAAGAGCGCCGCCAGGCCTTAAAGGGCCCGGCCAAGGAGCGGGGCATCGG
Organism: uncultured Woeseiaceae bacterium; assembly: GCA_945787845.1. Classification (GTDB taxonomy): domain Bacteria; phylum Pseudomonadota; class Gammaproteobacteria; order Steroidobacterales; family Woeseiaceae; genus UBA1847. The sequence goes on from CALZJH010000004.1 coordinate 39,237, forward strand.
CCTCACCCCCCTGGCGTTCATTATGAAGGCCTGCGTGGCAGCGCTGCAGGAGTACCCGAAGGTCAATGCATCATTGTCGGAAGACGGCGAAAGCCTCGTCTACAAGAAATACGTGCATCTCGGCTTTGCGGCGGATACCGAGAACGGACTGATGGTCCCTGTCATTCGTGACGCCGACAAGAAGGACGTCTACGAGATCGCGCAGGAGCTTGGCGAACTGTCCGCACTGGCGCGAGAGGGCAAACTGAAAGCGGACCAGTTGCAGGGCGCATGCTTCACAATCTCGAGCCTGGGCGGCATTGGCGGTACCGCGTTCACGCCTATCGTCAACGCGCCCGAAGTTGCGATCCTGGGCGTGTCGCGCTCGTCCATACAGCCCGTCTGGAATGGCGCTGAGTTCGAGCCACGACTGATGTTGCCCTTGTCCTTCTCGTACGATCATCGCGTCATTGATGGCGCCCAGGCCGTGCGTTTCACGACGTTCCTCGGCGACAAGCTGGCGGATGTCGACACCTTGCTGCAGGCGATTCCCTGATGCCGACCAAGCTGACGATTCCCGACCTGGGTGATTTCGAGGACGTCGAAGTCATCGAGGTCCTCGCGGCGCCCGGCGATGTGGTTGCGGTCGAGGACCCGCTGATTACGCTGGAGACGGACAAAGCGACGATGGATGTACCGGCGGAACGGGCGGGCACCATTGTTTCCGTTGACGTCAATGTCGGCGACCGCGTATCGAAGGGTGGACCCCTCGTCACGATTGATGCATCCGATGACGAGGTGCCGGTTGAGGACGTTGAGGAGACGCGCAATATGTCCGCGTCCGAAATTGTGGCCGCCACGCATCCGACCGGCGATGCAACGCACGCGGCGCAGCTTGTCGTTATCGGTGCAGGTCCGGGCGGCTACACGGCAGCTTTCCGCGCGGCCGATCTCGGGATGGATGTCATCCTGATCGAGCGTTGGCCGGTCCTTGGCGGCGTTTGCCTGAATGTGGGTTGTATTCCATCGAAAGCCTTGCTGCATGCGGCCAAAGTCATCGATGAGGCGGAAGCCATGGCGGCGCACGGAGTCGTCTTTGGCAAACCAGAGATCGACGCAGAAAAATTGCGGGACTGGAAGAACGAGGTCATCGGCAAACTGACCGGTGGCCTGTCGACGATGGCGAAGCAGCGCAAGGTGCGTGTGCTCCAGGGGATTGCCAGGTTCGAATCGCCAAATCGCCTGCGTCTCGATAACGACGAGACCATCGATTTCGAACACTGCATCATCGCGGCCGGCTCGAAGCCGCTCATGTTGCCGAATCTGCCGGATGACCCGCGCATCGTCGATTCGACCGGTGCGCTCGAGCTGGCGCCGATTCCAGAACGGCTGCTGGTTGTGGGCGGCGGCATCATAGGACTCGAGATGGCCTGCGTGTACAGCGCACTGGGTACTGAGGTCAGCGTCGTCGAGCTCATGGATCAGTTGATGCCGGGCACCGACAAGGACCTCCTGCGGCCGTTCACGAAAGTCGTCAAGGATCGCTACAGCGATATCATGCTCAAGACGAAGGTGACGGGCATGCGCGCGACAGATGCGGGTATCGAAGTTTCCTTCGAAGGTGACAAGGCACCCGCCAACGGCGTGTACGACCGGGTCCTGGTCGCAATCGGGCGTCGCGCCAACGGCGACCAGCTGGACGCCGAGAAGGCGGGTGTGCGTGTGGACGAACGCGGCATCATCGAAGTCGACAAGCAAATGCGTACCAACGTGCCGCACATCTTTGCGATCGGCGATCTTGCGGGTGGTCCGATGCTTGCGCACAAGGCGACGCACGAGGCGAAAGTGGCCGCCGAGGTGGCGCATGGCGACAAGAGTTTCTTCGATGCGCGGACGATTCCGTCGGTTGCGTATACGGATCCGGAAGTTGCATGGGTCGGGCTGACCGAGACCGATGCCAAGGCAAAGGGAATCGAGTACGAGAAAGCACAGTTTCCGTGGGCGGCCAGTGGGCGCGCGTTGTCCAATGGCCGTGCCGAAGGATTCACCAAGCTGCTCTTTGATCCGGCAACGGAGCGCGTGCTCGGTGGTGCCATCGTCGGGCCGAGCGCGGGGGACCTGATTGCTGAGATCGGATTGGCCATCGAGATGGGCGCGGATGCAAGCGACATCAGCCTGACGATCCATCCGCACCCGACGCTGTCCGAGACCGTGGCGTTTTCGGCCGAGGCCTTCGAAGGTACGCTGACAGATCTCTACCTGCCGAAGAAGCGCAAGGGCTAGTCGACGAGAGCGTCGAGCTCGTGAGCGTCGCGGATGACCTCCTGCGCAGCCGCTGTTATTGGGCTCGCCCTGTGCTCGAAACGCAGTATGGATTCCGCGACCTCTATCGCTTCACGGGGTTGATACGCGAAGAGGTAGGCTTGAGCCAGCAGCAAGCGACTTGCCTGGTCATGAGGTGCCGCTGCAGCGGCGGCTTCCAGGAACTCGATCGCCTCGAGCACGTCTTCGCCATTGGCGAGGTACGCGAATCCCATTAGCGAGTTCAGCTCCGGCGTGGCTTCGGCTATGGTCAGGGCGCTTTCCAGTGAATCGATCAGGCGCGAGGCAATTCGTTGCCGCGTCTTTGTGTCGTAGGCGGTGGACAGTTGCTGCGCCCAGTACTGTGCGTAGTCCATCCAGATCCGGAAGTCCCAGGCCATCAGGTGGATCGCATTTTCAAAGTGCCCGGTGGCCGCGTCGAAATCGCCGCGCCGTCCCATGACACGCCCGAGTCCGGCTTCAGCGTGTGCCCTCAGTTCGTCGTCGGCGAGGCTCCCTGTGAACCATCGTTCCGCCGCATCGATGTTCTCGAAGCGCAGTGCCATCTGTGCGAGCGCCAACTGGGCTTCGGCCGCGCTGAGTTTTTCGACCCGCGGTGCAAAACCCGGCAAGGCCGTATTGACGGGCACAATGCGGCTGGAGAACGACTTGTCGAGGTAGTACTGCAGCAAGTCTCTTTCGAACTGCTCCAGCTCCACGGCGAACGCCTGCTCGAAGGCCGATGCCGGTTGCGCCCCTTCCGATGCCAGCCGCGCGTATTGCTGGAGCGATCGTTCCAGCGTTTGGTCGGAGTCAGGCAGGCTTCGCAGGTAGTGAACCAGCAGCCAGGACTGCCCATAGAACAGGGCGGCTTCCTCGTCGCTCAGTGAGGACGTGTCGTCTCGCTCGAGAATGTCCGCGAGCGGCGACCAGCTCATGAAATTCAACGTGGACAGGTGGCGTTTCGCCGCCATACCGTACTCGAAGGCCTGGTCGCGCACGCGCGAGTGCGACAGGTACTCGGCGTTGCCTTCTTCAAACCACCGCGGAAAGCGAATCCGTCCGGACTGCTTGTTCAGGTAATGCGCGTACTCGTGCAGGATGACCCGGATGCCCGTCGAGTCATTCGAGTCCTCGATCAGAATCGCGTTTTCGCGCATGTTGGAATAGAAATAGCCCGCCGAGTAATCGGGGGCGCCAATGCTGACGTAATCGTCATGCCGGTCGACCGCGAGGATAATCGTCGGCACCTGGGCATGATACGTTGGCTCACTGAGCGGATCGTCCAGCGAAGCGCGCATCACCTCGAGGTGACGCAATAATTCCACGCTGCGCTCTCTGCCCAGCACGCTCCTGATGCGGAAGTTTTCGCTGCTGACATCCAGCCAGGTTCGCTCCAGGAGCGGCGTGTGCTCGTCATCGCCCGCCGCAGGGCTGCAAAACGCCAGTGCAAGGAGAAGGGAGACCAGGAGGCGACTCATTTTCGCGAGTAGTACCACTTTTCAATCAGATACAGAAAAACACCAATAGCGAGGAGCACGGAAACCTTGATCCAGTCCTCACCTTTCGACTGTGCCACGAGCCACACACAAATGGCGAGTGCAATTGCCGGTATCACGTAGCCGCCCGGCAAGCGCCAGGCTTGCTCGCTTGCCGCGGGCGTCGCTTTTTTGCGGATGACGGGCAGGGAGACGATGCAAATCATGTAGCCAAGCAGTCGCACGACGGCACTACCGATCGCAAGATCCACGAAGTTGCTCGACAATCCCAGGACGAGCGCCATGGCGCCCATGACGATGATGGCGCGATCGGGCGTCGCGTAGCTTTCGTTAATGTGCGCGAACCACTGTGGCAGCAAGCGGTTCTCGGCCAGGGAGAAGATCAGGCGCGGCGCGGCAAGCATCGAACTGGCCAGGTTGCCGCCAATGGAGAACACGGCTGCCAACGTGATGACGACGGCGCCTGCCGGGCCGGCGAGCGCGCGGCCGACATCGACCAGTGTCGCATCTGCGTAGGCATCGGCAGGGATAACCGAGATAAAGACCAGGACGATCAGGAAATAGAGCAGGCCGGTGCCGAGTACCGTCCGGACCAGGGCGGCCGGAATGGTGCGTCGCGGCGTGCTCGTCTCACCGGCGGTTACGCCGATGGTTTCGAAGCCTACGTAGGCGTAGATCAGGAGCAGCGTCGTTCCGCCAATGTCGTCGATATGAAAGTCGCCGCCGGGAATCAGCGTCGATCCCGTGACATGTTGCAGCCCGAGCAGCACCAGGAGCAGCAATGGGACGACCTTGAGGATGGTCAGGACTCCCATTGTCCGGATGCCATCCTTCACACCGAGCACATTGGCCCAGGTCAGGGCGATCGTGACGAATGCGATAACGGCAAACCGAGCGGCGTCCGATGCGAAGACGTCCGACAGGGAGGCGAGATAAAGGGCCATGACGTTTGCATTGGCGGCGAACGCCGTCATGCGTGCGAGGTAGATCAACCACCCGGTGCTGAACCCGGCTAATGGCCCAAACGCCTCGGTCGCATACAGAACCGGACCACCGGTGCGTTCGTAGTAGCTTGCGAGTTCCGCAAACGTCAGTACGACCGACAGGAACAGTACGCCGACAACGAGGAACAACCAGGGGCTCCACAGGCCGGCGCTGACCGCAACCTTGCCGGGCAGCGCGAAGATACCCGCGCCGATCACGGCGTTGAGCACCAGGAACGCGGCGCCAAAAAAACCGATATCCCGTTTGAGTTTGGCGCCGGGATTCATGCCCGGATCAGCGATTACCGAGTTTCTTGAAAAGGATGTGATCCAGACTCAGTTTGCCCGCGCCCGCGAAAACGAGCGGAAACAGCATGACAATGAACAGCAGCGGGATGCGGAAATTGCCATGCGCATCCGACTTCCTGCTCACCGAGTAGCTCTCCCAGAGTTCGGAAAGGCTGCCGTAACTCTCGGGCCAGTGAACGCCGGAAATCGCAACGATGCTCAGGATAATCAGGCTGAATGCCCAAAAACGCGTAAACAGGCCAAGGACGAGACCGATCGCTCCGAGAATCTCCGCCCAGGTCGCGAGGAACCAGCTGATCTCGACCGGTACGATATTGAATGGAAATGGAAAGTTGTCCTGCACGTTGGCAAACCAGTTGGAGCCGTTGAACTTCATGAGTCCGGCTTTTCCGAATTCCCAGGCCATCAGCAGGCGGATCGGCAGCAGCCCGACCCACGCACCTGCAGGTTCCAACAGGTCGACAATACGATTTCTAAAGTCTACAAGAGCGCTCATTGATATCTCCTTCAGGAAAGGGCGCGGGTGCCGGTCAAAATCTCCAGCTGTCGCATTTCCCGTAATGCATCGGCGCCATGTGCCACCAGGGCATCGGCGTCGGGGTAGTTGATCTTGGCAGCGAGCGCCCTGAGCAGCTCCTCGCCGGTCTTGTTGTCCGTATTGAACTCAATCGCGTCCAGTAACGCTGCCGTTACCGCATTGAGTTCAAGGAAGCCCACCGAGTCATCCTGGCCCCGATACAGCGCGAGGTAGACGGGCTGGGTTTCGGGTTCCAGGGGCAGGAAACCGGGTGAAATGCGATGGACCGCGTACCGATAGGCGAACGACCATGACAGCGCCGACTTCACCGGAACGCCGGCCAGCAGGTCACCGTCGGGATCAACGCCGTCAAGGTCATTTTCCTCTTCGGAAACCGACAGCTCGAGTTCAGCGAACTCGTAGTGCGCGAGCTCGAGGAGGAATGGGTAGTCGTCATCGCCGGCTTTGAATTCATTCTGCAGGTAGGCGAGAAACTCCCGCGGCAATTGCAGGAAGTAGGGCGTTTCGGCCTGGTGCTGCTGCAGGAAGCCACGAATGAAGCGCCGCCATTGTTGCTCGGTGTGGATCTTCCGCATGACCGGAAAAAAGGTGGCCAGCAGGTTATAGAGGTTATTGAAAAACAGCTTGCGGTAAATGCCCATGCGCCGGGATTCAATACCCTCCGGCGCCGGAACGTGCTCAGGGTCGCGAATGTGCGCGGCAAACGCATACTGCTTGTCTTTGAAAGTCCGGGAGTCAGCCATTGGCGACATCCCGAGTCTCCGCCGCCACCTGTAGCTGCTTGATACGACGCACCTCGTCGAGGAGCTCTTCCATCGGCGGGAAGTTGAAGTCGCGCTCCAGCAGGGTCGGCACCGGGCCATACAGACTGTAAGCCTCCTCCAGCAGCGACCATGCCTGGTCATCGACCGGCGTGCCGTGAGTATCGATGCGCAGGTCCTCGTCCTCGACGAAGTGTCCGGCCAGGTGGAAGTATCGAATGCGCTCAGCCGGCATCGCGTGCAGGAAGGCACGCGCGTCGTAACGATGATTGATGCTGTTGACGACAATATTGTTGATGTCGAGCATGAGGTCGCAGTCGGATTCCTCGATAACCGCGAGGAGAAATTCCTGCTCGGTCATCTCCGAGTCAATCGGTGCGTAGAAACTGACGTTTTCGAGCGCCATGCGCTGTTCGAGAATGTCCTGCACGCGCCGCACACGCCCGGCGACGTAATGCACCGCCTCCTCCGTGAAAGGAATGGGCATCAGGTCGTAGAGCTGGCCATCGTCACCGCAGTAGCTGAGATGCTCGGAATACATGCGGATGTTGTGTTCGGCCATGAAGCCCTTGATGTCGCGCACGAGCTGTTCGTTCAGCGGGGACGGCGCGCCGATCGATAGAGACAGGCCGTGAATGACAAACGGGTAGCGCTCGGTGAAAAAACGAAACTTCTTGCCGAGCTTGCCGCCGACATGAATCCAGTTTTCCGGCGCGACTTCCATAAAGTCCACGTCTTCCGGCGGATTCGCCATCAACTGGTCCGCGATTGGGCGCCGCAGGCCGAGGCCCGCGCCCTGAACCGGGTATTTTGACTGGTGTTCGCTCATGACGTCCCCGTAAATTCTTACCTCATCAGACCAGATGTCCTGTGGATTTATTACAGTCTCTGCAGGCGTTCCAGGTACTTCGCCTCGTCGGGTGGCTGATTACTGCTCTGTGCCTCCCACAGGGTCTCTGCGAGGCAGTCGATCATGGCATGTTCGGCAGCATGAATGTCGCCGAGTTTTGCGCTGACGGCTTTGTGTATCGCGCTTATCCCGGCGGGACGGTTGGTCGCGACCTGTTCACGAATGCCGAGATGCAGGCCCATGTGCAGAAACGGATTCGTCTGCCCGCCATCCGGCGTGTAATCGCGATCAAGATCGTCGCCTGTAACGTCGCTGTGATACTCCGGGTGCATTTCGATGACGTCGGCAATCTGAGTTTCCAGCGGCGCCATTGGCTGCCGATCACAACGCTTGCGCCAGGCGTCGGCATACATCTGTCGTAACTCGTTGCGGTCCTCGCCAAAAATCATGGCATTTCCTTCTTCGTGTACTCGCACCACTCGACGATCGGGCATTCTCCGCACAGCGGCTTGCGCGCCTTGCAGACATAGCGACCGTGCAGAATCAGCCAGTGGTGCGCGTCCTTCTTGAATTCATCCGGGGTCAGGCGTACGAGCCGCTTTTCGACCTCGAGGGGTGTTTTGCCTTTCGCAATACCCGTCCGGTTGGATACCCGGAAGATGTGCGTGTCGACCGCTATGGTGGGTTCTCCGAAGGCGGTATTCAGCACGACGTTGGCGGTCTTGCGCCCGACGCCGGGCAAGGCCTCGAGTTCCGGGCGGGTTCGCGGTACCTCGCCATTGTGTTGCTCCAACAGAATGCGGCATGTCTTGATGATGTTTTCTGCCTTGCTGTTAAAGAGTCCGATCGTACGTATGTACGGTCTCAGGCCGTCTACACCCAGCGCAAGTATCGCCGCGGGCGTGTTCGCCACCGGGTATAGCTTCGCCGTTGCCTTGTTGACGCTGACATCGGTCGCCTGGGCCGACAGGATGACCGCTATCAGTAGTTCGAATGGGTTAACGAACTCCAGTTCGGTGGTGGGCGCCGGCATGCGCGCGCGCAGCGTACTGAATATCGCGGTGCGTTTTTCCCTGTTCATCGTACCTGCCGCTTGAAGAATCGCGGCCGTCGCGAACGCGCGTTGGCGCGTTGGTCCTGGCGCCGCTTGTCGATGACATTCTTGGCTGCAATGGCGAGCGCGAGGCTGAAGAAGGCACCTGGCGGCAGGATGGCGAGCAGCCACGCGGTGGCCACGAGTTCGCGGAATGCGCCGATGGCCATGAGTAACACGGCGAAGCCGGTTCCCATGACGAGTCCGTCCACGATGCTCGAGCCGATCGGGTTTCTCGACGCGAACAGCTCTGCGCGGGCCACAATTGCGCAATTGGTGACGATAAGCGGGATGAAAATACCCAGTGCACGGTCGAGTTCCGGGAACCACGCCTTGAAGACCAGTTCGGTGCAGGTGACGAGGCTTGCGATGATCAGGACGTAAATCGGAATACGAATCTCGCTTCGCAGGAAGCGACGTGTAGCCGATACGAGCGCATTGGAAACCACGAGCACCGACAGCGTGGCGACGCCGAGACCGAGGCCGTTGACGAAGGTCGACGTCACGGCGAGCAGGGGGCACAAGCCGAGCAGCTGCACGAGCCCCGGGTTCTCGTACCAGAGTCCGGTCTTGAAGCGATTCACTATGGCAGGTGTCGTCATTCTTCCACCTCGTCGACCTCGTCGTCCTGGTCGGTCGGTGCCGCGAAGATGCTGTCTGCATTGGCTCCGAAGTACTGCAGTGTTTCCTTGACCGCCTTGACGACAGCGCGCGGCGTAACCGATGCGCCCGTCAACTGATCGAACTCACCGCCGTCGCGCTTGATTTTCCAGCCCTCGGCGCGCGGGTTCGTGAGTGAACGTCCATCGAACTGCTTCACCCAATCCGATTTGGACGACTCGATCCAGTCTCCCAAGCCGGGCGTCTCGCGGTGCGCCAGGACGTGCACGCCCGTGACGGTACCGTCGATCCCGACGCCGACCAGCATTCTGATCGCACCGGCATAGCCATCTCGTGCGCTGACGACAAACAGCGCGGCAACCGGCGACTCGCCGGAATACACGCGATAGATGATGGCGTCCTCCGAACCGGGAAGCTCATGCGGCGCCGGAATCGTCACGACCGACTCGCTGACGCCACTGTCGAAAAACAGGCCGGACAGGGCGGGCTGCAGGCTTTGCTCCAGCCACGCCTGTTCGTTTGCCGCTATGCGTTCGTCGGTCAACTGGTAGGTGAAGGCGACGAGTGCCGTGCAGATCGCGGCGATGGCCGCGAGCGTCACGCCACCGCGTAGAATGGAGGAGTCAGCCAATGCCGTCTTCTCCTTCGTCATGCCCCACGATGTGCGGGCGTGTCAGGTAGTCGATCGCCGGCACCGCCATGTTCATGATCAGCACTGCGAATGCGACGCCGTCCGCGTAGCTACCCCAACGGCGAATACACCAGATCAAAAAGCCTATGCCGATACCATAGATGAATCGGCCCTTCGGGCTCGTGGCGGCCGAAACCGGGTCGGTGGCGATAAAGAAGGCGCACAGGATGGTGGCGCCGGCGAACAGGTGGAATCCCGCTCCCGGACTCGTGCCCGGGTCGAGCAGGTACATGATGGTGGCTGGCCCGAGCAGGCCGAGTCCGACGCCTACCGGGATCTGCCACCGAATGATTTTCTTGATGAGCAGCCAGAAGCCGCCGATGGCCAGGAAGTTGCCGATCCACTCCCAGCCGCGCCCACCGAAGTCACCCATTACCGGGTAGGCACGGATTTCGGTGGCGGTTTCCATGTTGTTGAGGCCCGCCTTCATGACGTCGAGCGGCGTTGCCCGGCTGACGGCATCGAACGTCAGCGCATCCGGCAGGTTGCCGGTCAACGTGAAGACAAGCGTCTGCACAATCGACAGGTGCTGGTAGTCGATGTCGCCCATGCGTGGAGCTACCCACAGGTTCAGGTACATCGGGAACGACACAAGAATAATGACGTAGCCGGCCATGGCCGGATTGAAAATATTGAAACCCAGTCCGCCGTAAAGGTGCTTTGCGACGACAACACCGAACAACGCGCCAGTCGCGGTCACCCACCAGGGCGTGAGGGAGGGTAGTGCGAACGCAAGTAATGCGGCGGTAACCAGCGCGCTGAAATCGCCGAGCGCGACCTCAGGCGGGCGTCCGCGCACCCACATCATGAAGGCCTCGCCGGCCGTGGCGAAAATGCCGGCCACGAGCAGGTTGAAGATGAATCCGGGTCCGAAAAACCAGACGTGCGCAAGGGCCGCGGGGACGAGCGCGGCCAGCACCTGCAGCATCAGGGATGCGACGTTGGTCCGGGCTGACCAGTAGGGTGCCTCACGGCGCTCGAACTTCATGACGAGTCATCCTCGTCATTACGCTGCTTGCGCCGGAGGATTTCTGCGATCGCCGCGGGCCCCGCCGCTTTTGCCGCTGTCTTCTGGCGGGCGAGTTCCTCATCGCGTTCGCGCTGTTCTCGCTCGAGTCGCTCATTGCGAGCTTCGAAACGCTGTCGCGCGCGTTCCGCCCGTGCCTTCGCATCCGCGAGCTCCCGGATGCGTCCCTTCGCCATGCGAAAATCGGCCGTCAGCGGTATGTGGCTTGGACAGACGAGATCGCAGCATCCGCACTCTATGCAATCCGTCAGCCCGAACTCCCGGAGCTTCTGCTCGTCGTCGGCACAGGCGTACCAGAACAGTTGCTGCGGCTGAAGCTGCACCGGGCAAACGACCGCGCAGTCACCGCAACGGATGCAGGGCAGCTCCCCGCGTACGTAGGAAGATTTGGAGACGACGAGTACACAGTTGCTCGCTTTGACGACGGGAACTTCGTCGGTACTCACCGATTTGCCGGTCAACGGGCCGCCAATAATCATGTGATACGCGCGGTCGGTGTAGCCGCCGGCGAACTTGACGATGTCCTCGATGGTCGTGCCGAGGCGCGCACGCACGTTGACGGGGTTGGCCACGCCGTCACCGGTCACCGTCGTGACACGCGAGATCAAAGGCTCGCCCCGGACAACCCAGTCGTAGACGGCGGCCGCGGTGCCGACGTTTTGCACGATGCAGCCAACATCGGTCGGAAGTCCGCCGCTCGGGACCTCACGATTGGTGACGAGCTGCACGAGTTGGTCCTCACCCCCGGACGGGTAAATGGTCGGGACCTGCTTGACGACGATGCGATCGTCGTCGACTCTCGCCAATTCTTCGCCGAGTCGTGCGATGGCCTCGGGCTTGTCACTCTCGACGGCGACGAAACAGACATTCACCTGCAGCGCATGCATCAGGACCCGCGCACCTCCGATGATCGCCTCGGGCCGTTCGCGCATCAGGACGTCATCACAGCTGATGTACGGCTCGCATTCAACGCCATTGAGTATCAGGTACTCGGTTTCGCAGGTACGGGCCTGCATGAGCTTTTGTGCCGTCGGAAAAACTGCGCCGCCGAGCCCTACGATGCCGCCGTCCAGAATGCGCAGGAGCAGGTCGGCCGGAGCAAGCGAGGTGTAGTCGTTGGCCGCGATGTCGGGAAGCGCTTCGTCTTTGCCGTCGGACTCAATGACGATGCACGGGGCCTTGTCGCCGTGACGCCGCGACACGGGCCAGCGCTCGATCGCGACGACCGTACCCGATGTCGACGCATGTATGGGCACGCCCATCTCGCCATCCGGTTCGGCAACGGTTTGTCCCTTGAGCACGCGATCGCCGATGTCCACAATCGGTTGTGCCGGTTCGCCGACATGTTGTTCCAGCGGGAGAATTAACTGGGCCGGGATGGGCACGTCGAGAATCGGGTTGCTCGTCGACTCGCGCTTGTGACCGGGCAATCGCAGCCCGCCGTGCAGCTTGCCGAGGTCATAGGTTGGCGCGGTCATGACAACGGCCTCATGGTGATGCAATCCACGGGACAGGGTGCGATGCACAGCTCACAGCCGGTGCACTCACTCTCGATGACCGTGTGCATAAACTGGTGCGCGCCAACGATCGCATCCACGGGGCAGGCGCTGCGACAGTGATAGCAGCCAATGCACGCCGGCTCATCGATGACAGCAACAGCGGGTTCGACGCTGGCCGCCAGCGGCAGCGCCTCTTTGCCGAGGAGCCGTGCAAGGCGACGAATCGTTTCATCGCCGCCGGGCGGGCACAGGTTGATGGCCGCCGTGCCCTCCACGACAGCCGCCGCGTAGGGACGGCATCCCGGGTAGCCGCATTGAGCACACTGTGTCTGCGGCAACAGGTCATTGACCTGCTCCACGAGATCGCTGTCGCCGGCGGGAAGCCGGCGCTGGGCGAAACTCAACACGAGACCCGCAGCGAGGGCAATTCCGGCGATTGTCAGAACAGCGACCCACATAAGACGGCATCAGGGCCTTGCCATGCCCGAGAAACCCATGAAGGCGAGCGACATGATGCCGGCCGTCATCAGGGCGATCGCCGGGCCACGAAACGGAGCCGGGATATCAGCGGCTTCGAGACGCTCGCGGATGGCGGCGAACATGACGAGCACCAGCGCGAAGCCGACGGATGCACCGAAACCGTAAAATACGGCCTGCACAAAGCCCTTCGACTGCTGCACGTTGAGCAGGGCAACACCGAGCACCGCACAATTCGTCGCGATGAGTGGGATGTAGATTCCCAGCACCTGGTCGAGCAGGGGGCTCATACGGCGTACCATGATCTCGGTGAACTGTACGCTCGCCGCGATGACGAGGATAAAGCTGATCGTCCGCAGGTATTCGAGATCCAGCGGCACGAGCAGGTACTGGTGTATAAGGTACGCGGTCGCCGATGACAGTGTCAGTACGAAGGCCGTCGCCAGGGACATGCCCATCGCCGTCTCGAGATTTCGAGACACACCAAGGAACGGGCACAGGCCCAGGAAACGCACCAGGACAAAGTTGTTGACCAGGACAGTGCTGACAAGAATGACGAATAGCTCGGTCATTCCTCTATTGTACGGGTTACGGCGTGGGGTCGACTACTTTACGCGCATGCCCGGTTTTGCACCGTCGTCGGGCGACAGGAGGAAGATGTCCTCGCCGCCCGGTCCTGCCGCCAGTACCATCCCTTCCGAGACGCCGAAGCGCATCTTCCGTGGTGCCAGGTTGGCGACCACGACAACGTGGCGACCGACGAGGGTCTCGGGATCGTAGGCGGCCTTGATGCCGGCAAAAACCTGGCGCTTGTCGTCACCGACGTCAAGCGTCAGGGCCAGAAGCTTGTCCGCGCCTTCGACAGGCTCAGCCTTCTCGATCCTGGCAATGCGCAGGTCGACCTTCATGAAGTCGTCGATGCTGATGAATTCGTCGTCTTGGTTGTCGGCCACAGGCGTGCTCTCTTTGGACTGTTCGACCATGCGTTCGACCTGTTTTGGGTCGACGCGTGTCAGTAGTGGTTTGAATTTATTGATACTTGACCCAAGCAGCGGAGCGCCCGCATCTTTCCAGTGCCAGCTGGACTCGTTCAGAAACGCGCGCGCACTTTCAGCCACGCCGGGTATGACCGGTGCAAGATAAACCATCAGGCTGCGGAACATGTTGATGCCCTGGGTGCAAACGAGCTGGACGTCGGGCCGCGCGCCTTCGTCTTTTGCCATGACCCATGGCTTGCGTTCGTCGATGTAGCGATTAGCCTTGTCTGCGAGTGCCATTATCAGGCGCATCGCTTTGGAGTACTCGCGCGCTTCATAGTGTGCGGCAATGGCCGTGGAGGCGTCTGCAAACTCGGCAAACAGCTTTGGTTCCGGCAGTACTTCAGCGAGCTCGCCATCAAAACGCTTGCTGATAAAGCCCGCACAACGGCTGGCGATGTTGACCAGCTTGCCGACGAGGTCCGAGTTTACCCGCGCAATGAAGTCCTCAAGGTTGAGATCGATGTCTTCGATGGTCGGACCCAGTTTTGCCGCATAGTAATAACGCAGGAACTCGGGGTTCAGGTTGTCGAGGTACGTACGCGCCTTGATGAACGTGCCTCGCGATTTCGACATTTTCTGGCCGTTTACGGTCAGGAAGCCGTGCGCATACACGCTGGTCGGTGTGCGGTAGCCCGCTCCTTTGAGGACCGCCGGCCAGAACAGCGTATGGAAATACATGATGTCCTTGCCAATGAAGTGGTAAACCTCGGCATCGCTGTCTGCGTTCCAGTACGCGTCGAAATCGAGCCCATCGGTGCGATCGCACAGGTGCTTGAAGCTCGCCATGTAGCCGACGGGCGCGTCGAGCCACACATAAAAATACTTGTCGTCAGTGCCCGGAATCCGGAAGCCGAAGTAGGGCGCATCGCGCGAGATATCCCAGTCCTGCAGTCCCGCGTCGAACCACTCGTCGAGCTTGGCAACGACATTGCGATCGAGTTTGGCGACTTTCATCCAGTCACGCAGGCGCTCTTCGTATTCACTGAGCCTGAAGAAGTAGTGCTCGGACTCGCGCTTGACGGGCGTCGTGCCGGACAAGACCGACACCGGGTCGATCAGGTCCTCAGGTGCGTAGGTGGCACCGCACACTTCGCAGGCGTCGCCGTACTGGTCCTCGCTCTTGCATCTCGGGCAGGTGCCCTTGACGAAACGGTCCGGCAGGAACATGCCTTCTTTTTCGTCATAAGACTGCTCGATGGTACGCGTGTAGATATCGTTGCTGGCGCGCAGTGCGGCGTACATCTGACCCACGATCTCTTCGTTCTCAGGCGAATGCGTCGTGTGGTAGTTGTCGAATTCGACGCCGAAATCGGCAAAATCGTTGACGAACTCGGCCGAATAACCGGCCGTTAACTCCTCCGGTGTGATCCCGAGTTCGCGCGCCTTGAGCATGATCGGCGTGCCATGCGCATCGGACGCGCAGACGTAGATGCAGTCATGGCCGCGCAGCTTCTGGAAGCGCACCCAGATGTCTGTCTGGATGTACTCGACAAGGTGGCCCATGTGAGGCGAGCCGTTGGCATACGGCAGTGCACTAGTAACGAGAATTTTTCGGGGACTGTCTGACATGGGGCGCGATTATGCCAGTATTCGAGCGGGAACACCTTCCCGCTATTCCATCTCGCGGACTTTCTCGAACTTCTGCTTGTTGTTGGCCTGCAGGTAGGCTTCCTGGCCGGAGACCCAGCCTTTCTCGACGAGGTCCATCAGCGCCTTGTCCATGGACTGCATGCCCGTCCCGCCGCCACTCTGGATAGCCGTTTCGAGCTGGTCGAGTTTACCCTGCCGGATCAGGTTCGCGACCGCATTGGTATTGATCATGATCTCGAGCGCCGCGGCGCGACCCGGGCGGTGAATCGTCGGTAGCAGTTGCTGCGAGATTACGCCTCGCAGCGAGGTCGAAATCATCGTGCGAATATGCGACTGCTTGTCCGCCGGGAACGAGTTGATGATGCGGTCGACGGTTGGCGCAGCACCGTTGGTGTGCAGCGTACCCATGACGAGGATACCCATCTCGGCAGCGGTTACGGCAATACTGATGGTCTCCAGGTCACGCATTTCGCCGACGAGGATCACGTCGGGATCTTCGCGCAGTGCGGAATTCAGTGCCGCCGCGAAATTCGGGCTGTGAACGCCGACCTCGCGCTGGCTGATCAGGCAGCCCTTGGCTTTGTGCACGAATTCGATCGGGTCCTCAATCGTGAGAATGTGGCCTTTCATACGGCGATTCATCTCGTCAATCATGGCCGCGAGCGTCGTCGATTTCCCCGAGCCGGTCTTGCCGGTCACGAGGATCATCCCCGAGGTGTGCTTGCAGAGGTCGTGGACAATACGCGGCATTTCGAGCTCATCCAGCGATATGGCTGTCGATGGAATGGCCCTGAAGATCGCGCCGACACCGTTCAGATGCCTGAACGCATTCACGCGGAAGCGAGACACCTCTGGAATCTCGTACGCAAAGTCAGCGGCATCCTGTTGCTCAAAGTTCCTCTGTGCCGCCCCGTCCATGATTTCAAAAATGGCCTCCTGCACGATGTCGACGGACAGTTCCGTGTCCATCATGTTTTGCAGGCCGCCGTGTACACGAATCCGCGGCGGGTCGCCGGACAGGAAGTGCAGGTCGGATGCGCTTTGTTGCAATGCCGCCTGCAGGAATTGATCGATTTTTCTCATACCGTCAGACCGCTGACTCGTTGCCGATATCGATGGTCGGGAACATGTCGGTGTCGGTTATGAAACGGCGGAATTTCTTCTTTTCATTGGCGTAGCGAATGGCATCGTCGGCGTCGACTTCCTTGGCATTGATGGCTGCGAGGAGCGCCTGGTCCATGACCTGCATGCCGAGATCCTTGCCCATTTGCAGCTGCGATGAGATTTGGTGCGTCTGGTCGGTCGTAATCAGCTTGGCGATTGCCCGGTTATTAACGAGGATTTCGAAAACGGCGCGTCGCCCGCGGCCATCGGGTGTCTTTACGAGGACCTGTGTGACGACCGCCTTCAGGCTCATTGCAAGAAAGCCTTTGGTCTGTTCGCGCAATTCGCCGGGCAGGGCATCGATGATTCGGTCGACGGTCTTCACGGCGCCCGTCGTATGCAGGGTGCCGAGGACGAGGTGGCCGGTCTCCGCGGCCGTCATGGCCATCGAGATGGTCTCCGCGTCGCGCAGCTCGCCGACCAGTATGACGTCGGGGTCTTCACGCATGGCCGAACGAACTCCGTCGGCGAAGCTGACGACGTGGGTGCCGACTTCGCGCTGGATGACCTGGCTCTGCTTGCTCGGATGCACAAACTCGATCGGATCTTCGAGGCTGATGATATTGAGACTTCGCGATTCGTTCAGGTGGTCGATCATCGCGGCGAGCGTGGTCGACTTACCGGTGCCCGTACTGCCCGTGACGAGGACCATGCCCTGGTGGTAATCGCAAAAGTCCTTGAGAACCGGCGGGACTTGCAATTGATCCAGCGTGGGAACGTCGCCGGGAATATTGCGGAATACCGCGCCGATACCCGTGGCTTTGCGGAACACGTTCACGCGGAAGCGGCCGCTATCATCGCCCACGTAAGAGAAGTCGATATCGTGGCCTTCTTCGAGGCGTGCCTGTTGCTTGTTCGTCAGGATCTCGAGGAGATAGGCCTCGAGCTCCGTATCCGAGAGCTCGCGAAACTTGATCGGCATGAGGTCGCCGTTCATGCGCAGCATGGGCGGGACGCCAACGGCCAGATGAACGTCGGAACAGCCTTGTGCCAGGCCCAGTTTCAGGAATGCGTCAATTCGTGCCATGTCTGGGCTCAGAGTTTAACGGTATCGAGCGCGTCTGTAAGCTCTTCCATGGACTGGTAGCGTTTGGTCTTGTCCACGGACATCGCTGTGAGGATCACATTGGCAAAGTCATCCGGCAGTTCGGGGTTGATTTCCTGGCAGTTTGTCGCCTTGCCCTGGACGTGCTGGTACATGACGGACATGTGGTCACCCCGGCTGTACGGCGGGACGCCCGTGCACATTTCGTACATGATGACGCCAATACTGTAGACGTCGGCAGTCTGGTCGACTTTCTTGCCCAGAATCTGTTCCGGCGCCATGTACTTGGGCGAACCGATGACGTAGCCGGTCTTGGTGAGCTGGGTATCGCCACTGCTGGCCGCCGCCGCCACGCCGAAGTCCACAATCTTGAGCAGGCCCTCATCGTTTACGAGTACGTTGGCGGGCTTCAGGTCGCGGTGAATGACGCCGGCCTGGTGGGCAACGGTCATGCCGGTTGCCATGTCCCGCGAGAACCGCAGGGCCTTCTTGAGGTCCATCGGCTTGTTGTCGGGAATCTCGCCCGACAGCGTATGGGACGGGAAGTACTCCATCGAGATGGCGTAGCAACCTTGCAGATGCAGGAAATCGTAAATGCGGATGATGTTGCGGTGTGTGATCTTGCGCGAGTAGCGCAGCTCATGCACGAAGCGTTTCATCATCTCCTCATCGGAGGACACATTAGGATTCAAGAACTTGAGAATAAGCTGTTCATCGACGACCTCGTCTTCCATGAGCAGCACGGTACCGAATGCGCCCTTACCAATCTTCTCAATGTACTTGTAGCGACCGTCGATGATATCGCCCGGATTGAGCTTCGAAATATCGAGGATAGCGGGTGCCAGCGCTGGTGCCCCGGCCGCCGGTACGATGTCGCCATCCTCGTTCGCCTGTGCCACAGCACTTTCTTCCTTGGCTTCCTGCAGGAGTCTTTCGAGATCGTCGTTGTCGACGAGCATCGTCTTGGTGTTCTCGGCAATCTTCTCGGCGCGCACGTTCTGTTCTATGACCGTTTCCGAGAATCTTGCGTCGAGGTCCTTGAGCGCCTTGTCCGCCGCATTGATGATCGTGGCGTCGTCAGATTGCTTGATCTTCTTCAGGAGGACGCGCACCGTCTCGGCCTGGGAATCGTTGGACAGGTGCGAAATCGCCTTGATGGCCTCCAGCTGAATCTCGCGCCCCGGACGCTTGAGCATCGGCAGGATTTTGGCGATGTGCTTGTGGTTGCCGAGCTTGCCGAGCGCTCGAACGACGACGGTATCCGTCTTCGGGTTCTGCCCCAGCATGGTCTCGAGTTTGGGCAGCGCTTTGGTACTTCCCATCTTCGAGAGCGCGTCAACCGCGCGTTCCCGAACCCACCAGTCGGTATCGTCGGTGGCCTTGATCAGGTGATCCTCAGCACGGTCGCTCTTGGTAGCGTTGAGAATCTCGATCGCCGTGCGACGAATATCCTCATCTTCTTCACTGATAAGACTGACCACAGAATCGACGACTCGGGGACCGCCGATCTCAGCCAGTGCGTCGCCGGCTCGTGAGCGGACCCACCAGTCATCGTCCTTGATGGCGTTGAGCAGATCCTTGACGGACTCCTCGTCGCCGATTTCGTTGAGGACCTCGACCGCCGCGCGGCGCGCGTACTCGGATTCGTCTTTCAAAGCCGTCACGAGGTACTTCACCGTGTCGGGATGATTGGCCTGGATCAGCACATCCACGGCCTTGCTCTGCACGTCGAGGTCGGGATCGACCAGGACCGCCGCCACTTTCTCGACGTTGACCTTGTCGCCGCGCGACCCCAGTGCGCCGAGCGCGGCGCTGCGCACCATCTTGTTCGGATCCTTGAGCTGCATTTCCAGCGCGTGCGTAATCTCGGTCTTGTCGAACTTCGAGAGCAGCTGCATGAGGTGGATCTTGATGATCGGATCCTTGCCACCCATGCGGGCGATGAGGTCGGGCACCATGTCGGGCTTGAGCGTCTCCCGGATGATCTTGAAGATCGCAGCTGTTTCCTTCGGCTCGAGATCGTAGGCGCGCCGCATCAACTCGTGAACTGACAGATCCTGTTTGTGGACGCGCAGGATTTCAATCAGCGCGCCCTTCGATACTTCCTCGTCATCAAAGAAATCCAGCAGGCTGTTTGCGTTGTAGTCGGTGCTGCTGGACAGGGCCCAGGCGGTGCCGGATACCACGCGTTCATTGCCGTCCGCGAGGCCTTCGCGATACATGTGGAGGTTCTTGTCGTTGACCAGCGCGCCGAGAATATCGACCAGGACCATCGTGTGGGTCTTGTCGGAGAGGGCCAGGGCATCAATGATCTTGGGCACAGCCCTGTTGCCGGCTTTCTTGAGCTTGTCGACCATTTTCTGCGCGCTGGGGGACGCGGGATCGGGCTCTGCGATGAGCTGCGACAAGACCTGCTCGGAGCGGAGTGACGCGAGGAAACTCATCGCCGCATCCCTGCGCCGGCCATCAATGCCTGTAATTTCGTGGTTATTGCCAAACTCTGTTTCGCTCATGCCCAAAGCAACGACGCGGCATTATGCCACATCGGACCACGCACATTGCCCGCCAATGCTGGCTTTCAGCCAATTCAGCCCATTACAATGTGCCCCCGATTCACCGGCCGTGGCCGGATCATCCTATGGGAATTTTACCTAATGCAGACGTGTGAAGTGTGACGGTGTCAACAGATTCAGAAGCCAGCAAGTTCTTAAATTCTATCGAGTTATCGGTGGCTGGCCAGCCCTTGGGCAAGATCGCGAAAGTGCGCGATGTTGCTGTTGCCGATGGCGCACTCAACGCCAGAATCGAGCTCGGGTTTCCTTGCGCCAGTGCGCATGAGGCGATTCTTGCGGAAATAAACTCCGCCATTCGCGAGGAGGCACGCCTCAAGCCCGGTGAAATCGAGCTGACGATGCGCATCGCGCGGCATGCTGTGCAGCGAAATCTCAAGCCCATCGCCGGTGTGAAGAACATCATTGCCGTGGCATCAGGCAAAGGCGGTGTGGGCAAGTCGACCGTGTCCGCCAATCTCGCGCTCGCACTGTCGGCCGAAGGCGCGTCCGTGGGTGTCCTCGACGCCGACATTTACGGCCCGAGTCAGCCCCAGATGCTGGGGACGGTCGGCCAGGTGCCCGACAGCAAGGACGGCAAGACCATGATGCCGCTGCGTGCGCACGGTCTGCAGGTCATGTCGATGGGTGCGCTCATCGAGGCTGACCAGCCGATGGTCTGGCGCGGGCCTATGGTGACGTCGGCATTGAATCAGCTGGCGACGCAGACAAACTGGGAAGACCTCGATTACCTGATCGTCGACATGCCGCCGGGTACCGGCGATATCCAGCTGACGCTGTCCCAGCAGATTCCCGTAGCCGGTTCCGTGATCGTCACTACGCCGCAGAACATTGCGACGCTGGACGCGCGCAAAGGCCTCGCGATGTTCCGCAAGGTAGCGATCCCGGTGCTCGGCGTCATCGAGAATATGGCGACTCATATCTGTTCCAATTGTGGCCACGAAGACGACATTTTCGGCTCGGGCGGCGCGAGCAAGATCGTTGACGACTTCGACGTGCCCCTGCTGGGTCGCCTGCCGCTGGATAGCCGCATCCGCGAACAGACCGACTCCGGCAACCCGACTGTCGTGGCCGAGCCTGATTCGGGCATTGCCCAGGCCTACCGGGAAGCGGCATGGCGACTGTCTGCAGCACTGGCCGCGGAGCCGGTCGATCACAGTGCGAAATTCGGCAACATCGTGGTCGAGGAACGTAAATGAGCATCAAGTCGGATCTCTGGATTCGCCGCATGGCGAAAAACCACGGCATGATCGAGCCGTTCGAGCCCGGGCAGGTTCGGACAAACGAAGAGGGCGGGCGCATTGTGAGCTATGGCACGTCGAGCTACGGCTACGACGTGCGCTGTTCCGACGAGTTCAAGATCTTCACCAATATCAACTCGGCCATCGTCGACCCGAAGTCCTTCGACGAGACCAGCTTCGTCGATGTGAAGAGCGACGTCTGTGTCATCCCGCCGAACTCGTTCGCGCTGGCGCGCACCGTGGAGTTCTTTCGCATTCCCCGTACCGTGCTCACCATCTGCCTCGGCAAGTCGACCTACGCGCGCTGCGGCATCATCGTGAACGTCACGCCGCTCGAGCCCGAGTGGGAAGGGCATGTGACGCTGGAGTTCTCCAATACCACGCCGCTACCAGCGAAGATCTATGCCAACGAGGGCGTCGCGCAGATGCTGTTCCTGGAATCCGATGAGCCTTGCGAGACCTCGTACAAGGACCGCGGCGGCAAGTACCAGGGCCAGACCGGGGTGACACTGCCCAAGGCGTGATTCGTAGTCGGGGAGATTAGTTTACCATTTAAAACAATGGGTTAAATATTAAACCTCGATATTACTTTCAGTCTGATTCGGTGCCCGTCTTCTGATATTCGAAGCGCTGCCTGTCTTCGTTGCCATTACGCATGGACGAGGCGGACTTCAACAGGGCAAGCGCTGCCTGGTCGTGTTTCAGATAGGCCGAAAAAAACAGCAACTCCCAGTTGTCGCGATCTTCCCAGGAACCCTGCTCGAATACATGGGGCTGATCGACGAGTTCGACAACGTAGGTCGGCCCCGACAATTGCCGCATGGCGGGCAGGATGTAGGAGGCCGTCGTCACGGTGTCCTTTGAGCCAAAGAGCGAAATAACCGGAATCCCGACACGGTTCAGGGACTCGTTGTCGGGACCGAAGGCCAGAAACTCGCCGCCGTCACCGCGACCGCCAACCCACGGCGCTGCGATAACCGCGGCCTTGATGCGCGCGTCGCTGACCGAGGCCGGATCGCCCTGGAACTGACCGCCGGCCAGCGCAAGTGCCGTGAAGCCGCCGAAGCTGTGTCCGGTAATGCCGATTTCGTCGGCATCGATGTGCGGGCCAAATGTTCCACTTGCGAGGACTTCGTCCAGCGCGGCCTTCGTCAGCAAGGGCCTCAGGTACGAGAGATGCTGGTTCAGCTGGTCGGGAACTGCCGTTCGGTCATCGCCGTAGGAAAGAACGGCGACGACAAATCCGTGGCTGGCCAGGTGGTGTGCATGGCGTACGTCATAGATGCCGTGCGCTGAGGCACCATGCGAGAGGACGATAAGAGGATAGCGAACGTCCGGATCGGCAAAACTCGGCGCTTCGCCGGGCTCGAGCATGTCTTCGAAGACACCGTACATCGCGTCGTGATAGGGAAATGCGTAGCGGTTGGGCTGTTCTGTTGGCGCTGCCGGAAACGTGAGGAAAACGGAAACAGGCAATGTCATACCGCTGGCTGGACCGTAGATCTCCGGCGAATCCGGAATCGTTACGTCAATCAGCCAGGCCGACTCGGGATGCTCGAGGATGTCGGCGACGAACCCCGGCTGCTCCGTGTCGCCCCCGCGTCCCAGCAGGTAGGTATGCATCGCGTCATCACCTATGCCGGCGTAGGCAGCCGCAATCTGCATATTCGTAGAACCGACCGCGTATGGACCGCGCTTGTATGGTTCTCCCTGGACGGTATCGTCGGCATCGTTGCTACAGCCGAGAACGCAACAGCACGCCGTTATTGCCAGGAGGTGCTTGATCATAAAGTGACTATCCTGTCTTGAATGCCCTCAGGCAAAAGACCGTACCACCGGTTCGGTGGTCGGCTCGCCATCGAGCAGCGCCTGCCCGTCGCGAAATACCGCGCGCCCTGATCCAACCAGACCAGCGGCTTCGGGATAGATCTGGTGTTCCACGGCCTGAACCCGCGTCTGTAGTTCGTCAGCCGACTCACCCGGAATGACGCGCAGGCGACCGGCGAGAATCCGCGGTCCGCCATCGAGTTCCTCGGTAACAAAATGCACGGTGCTGCCGTGCCACTCGTCACCCGCGTCAAGTGCACGCTGGTGCGTATTGAGCCCCGGGTATTTCGGCAGCAGGGCAGGATGGATGTTGAGAATCCTGCCTTCGAAATGCTCAACGAACCATGGACTCAGGATACGCATGAAACCGGCCAGAACGATCAGTTCCGGCTGCACTGCATCGAGTTCGGCTGCGACCGCACGATCGAAGGACTCTCGGTCCTCGAACTGGCCATGCTCGATACAGGCTGTGGGAATACCGGCTCTGGCCGCACGTTCGAGGCCGTACGCATCCGGCCGATTGCTGAATACGATGCTGAGTTCGAGGTCGAGATCCCCGGCCGCGACGGCGTCGATGAAGGCCTGCAGGTTGGTGCCCGATCCGGAGATCAGGATCGCGGTTCGGCAGGCCATCAGACGTAGAGGACTTCCCGGTTGCCGGGGATGATCGTCCCGAGCTGCCAGGCCTGCTCTCCATGCTGGTTCAACAGGTCGATAGCGGCGGGTGCCTGCGCCGGATTGACGACAACAACCATGCCGACACCACAGTTGAAGGTGCGGCGCATCTCGGCAGTGTCGATGTTGCCGTGTTCCTGCAGGAAATCGAACACGGGACCCTGTTCCCAGGACGTCGTATCGATGGCGACATTGAGGTCGCCGTGGAGCACCCGCGGGATGTTTTCCGTTATACCGCCGCCGGTGATATGCGCCAGTCCGTTGACCGTGATTTCTTTCATCAGCGCCAAAACCGATTTGACGTAGATCCGCGTGGGCGCGAGCAGGCGTTCCGCGGCGGGCACGCCCTCAATCTGCGCATCGCCGGCTCGATCGAGGACCTTACGAATCAGCGAGTAGCCATTTGAGTGCGGACCGCTGGAGCCGATACCGATGACGATATCGCCTTCGGAAATCGCGCTGCCATCGATCATCTCGCTGCGCTCGACGGCTCCCACCGTGAAGCCCGCAAGGTCGTATTCACCCGGCGCGTACATGTCCGGCATCTCTGCGGTTTCGCCGCCAATGAGGGCCGCTCCGGCCAGCAGGCAGCCCTCGGCAATACCCGCAATCACATCGCTCGCAATGTCGTTGTCGAGCTTGCCGCAGGCAAAATAGTCTAAGAAAAACAAGGGCTCAGCGCCCTGCACGAGCACATCGTTGACGCACATGGCGACGAGATCGATACCGATTGTGTCATGGACGCCAAGGTGTTGGGCCAGCATGAGCTTGGTGCCGACCCCATCCGTTCCGGAGACCAGGACAGGCTCGTTATAGCGCCCCGGCGGCAACGCGAACAAGCCACCAAACCCACCGATACCGGCAAGGACCTCGGGGCGTTGCGTGCGTTTTACGAGCGGCTTGATGCGCTCAACGAGTTCGTTGCCCGCGTCGATGTCGACGCCGGCGTCTTTGTACGTAAGTGGTTTATTGCTCATTTTGGGGTGGCATACTCTGCGAGGGCGATATAATAGTGCTTAGGGCCAATTGGGGAAACCACCCACGTGAAATCTAGTAGTTCCAATCCGGTCGGCCGGTGCCGGCAAGCCGTCATTTTGACGCTGCTTATGCTGTCTTTGCCGGCCGGCGCCGTTGATGTGCCGACGCTGTATACGACCGAAGTACCGTATAACCGCGAAGCGAGAAATGCGCGTGGCGATGCCTATGAGGCGGCGCTTAAAACGGTCTTGCTTCGCGTATCGGGCTCCGAACTCGCCAATTCACCGCACATTATCGAAGAACTGTTCCCGAATCCCGCGTCCTATGTCATGCAGTTTCGCTCCGGTGCCAACAGCACGCTCTGGGTGTCGTTCGATGGGGAGGCCATCGAGCAGACCTTGCGCGATGCGGGACAAACGGTGTGGGGCCCGGATCGGCCCCTGACGCTGGTCTGGCTTGCCGTGGATTGGGGGCAGGGTCAGCGCGAAATCGTGGGCGCGGATGATCCCGACAGGACCCGGCCCGAGTCCCGCTCGATCGATCGCAACCGGCTAGTGCGCGAGCGCGTCCTGGAAGTCGCGGAGCGTCGTGGCCTTCCCCTGGTGTTCCCGTTGCTGGATACGACGGATCTGCAGATGGTCACATTCACCGATATCTGGGGCGGCTTTGACGAGATGATTCTCAGTGCGTCCGAGCGCTATGATGCCAATTCGATCCTGATCGGCCGCATTCGACCGGCGTCCAGCCAGCGCAGCCGCTGGACGTATTATTTCGCCGGTTCTGAAACACCCATGACGGGTACGCCCGAAGCCGTTGTCGGGCAAGTCGCCGATCTGTTAGCCAGCGAGTTTGCCGTGGGTGGCGACATGCCGATCGAAGCTGTGGCGCTCAACGTCTCGGGCGTCGTGTCGCTGGATGCCTATGGCACAGTCCAGAAAATGCTGGGTGATGTCAGTCTCATTGAGAGCTTCACGGTGACGGAGGTGTCCGGCGATCGCGTCAGCTATCAGGTTGACGTGCGTGGCGGTGCGAATCGACTGAGTCGGGCGCTGCGCTTTAGCGGTCTCATTGAGACAGTAAGGGAGGACCCGCTCTTTGAGTCCTCGGCACTCGAGTTCTATTTCGACGATTGAGATCGACCACGATGTCATTGAGCTGGTTACCCAACGCAATTTCGTTGATGCGCATAGCGCTCATCGCGCCCATATTGATTCTCATGCTGCGGGGCGACTTCGGCTGGGCGCTCGCACTGTTTATATTGGCCGGCTTTTCGGACGGCCTTGACGGCTACCTGGCCGTGCGCTTTGACTGGAGCACACGCCTGGGTGGCCTGCTGGATCCGGCCGCTGATAAGTTGCTCATCACAGGCATGTTCATCACGCTGGCTTATACACAGCAGATACCTGTCTGGCTGGCGGCCGTGGTCATCTTGCGCGATGTCGTGATCGTTGCCGGCGCAACGGCCTACAACTTTATTGTCAAACCTGTGCCTGGCGAACCGACGCGCATCAGCAAGCTCAACACGGCATTGCAGATGTTGTTTGTCCTGTTTGTCCTGAGTCGCGCGGGATTCAACTGGCCCGACAAGATTACGATCACGGTTCTCGGCGCTGCAGTTCTCGTTACGGTCGTAATCAGCGGCGTCGATTACGTATGGTCGTGGTCGCGTCGCGCCCGGGCAGGTGAATAATATGCAGACAGACTTGAGGCTCAACTGGCTAATCGCTATCGCTCTTACAGGGTGGTTGTTCTATTTGCTGGCGCCGGTGCTGACGCCGTTCGTCGCCTCGGCTTTGCTGGCCTACATAGGCGACCCGCTCGCCGACCGGCTGCAGAAACTGAAAATGCCGCGCACCCTCGCCGTCGTCACGGTCTTTCTGATCACGTTCATCGTCCTGGCGGCGCTGATTTTGCTGGTCGGACCACTGGTCAGCGCGCAGGTTAGTGCCCTGTTTGACGCGCTGCCCGAAATTGCACAGCGTGTCGAGCAGGTGTGGTTACCGACGATTCTGGGCTGGCTCAATATCGAGTCCGGCGCCGATGTGGGAGTTGGGCCTTTCCTCGCCAAGTACGGTGAGATGTTTGGCAGCTGGAGCGGCAAGGTCCTATTGTCCGTAAGCAAGTCGGGCGGCGCCCTGGCGGCCGCTGTATTGAGCCTGTTCCTGATTCCGATCATCACGTTCTACTTGTTGCGCGACTGGGACTCGATAACGGCGCATCTTGCCGCGCTACTTCCCGAAAGCCAGCGCGAGACGATTCTCCAGCTTGCGCGCGAATCCGATGAGGTCCTGAGTGCATTCCTGCGCGGTCAGATTCTGGTGATGCTGGCGCTGGCACTTATCTACTCGGTCGGCCTGAGCCTCGTTGGTGTCAAGTTCGCGATCGCGATCGGTGTGGTGTCCGGCCTGGTGAGCTTCGTACCGTATCTTGGTTTCGTATTCGGTATCGGCATAGCAGGATTGACGGTCGCGCTGGAACCGAATCCGTTGTGGCACCTGGTTGGTGTTATCGCGACCTTCTCGATCGCGCAGTTCATTGAGGGTTCTGTACTGACGCCCAAGCTTGTTGGTGATCGTATAGGCTTGCATCCCGTCATCATCATTTTTTCGGTTGCCGCCGGCGGTCAGCTGTTTGGTTTCTTTGGCATCCTGCTGGCACTGCCCGCGGCTGCTGTAATTTCCGTGCTCGTCCGCTTCGCCTTCAACCGTTACCTCAAGGAACATCCCGAGGCACGAGTAGAAATCGAACTCGAATGAGCCAGCTTGTCCTTCCCCTGCGGCTGGCGGACCACGCTGTTTTCGCGAGCTTTCTTGACGACGGCAATGAAACGCTGGTTGCCACACTCGCGAGCCTGGCCGCCGGTGAGCGCGGGCAGGGCTGCTGGATGTGGGGCGCAAAGGCGACGGGCAAGACACATTTGCTGCAGGCGGTCTGCGACCGAGCCGGTGATCGCTCGGTCTACCTGCCACTGGCGATGCTGGCCGAAGTCGGGCCCGAAATGCTCGAAGGTCTGGCATCGCGGGAACTCGTGTGCATCGACGATGCAGATCGCGTGGTAGGCGACGAGGCCTGGGAAATGGGTCTGTTTAAGCTGTTCAATGAGCTGCAGGAGGCGGGCTGCCGATTGATCGTTGCGGCAACGGCAGCGCCACGAGAATGCGACTTCAAGCTACCCGACCTGGCGAGCCGCATGACGCGCCTGCCCGTATTCCAGGTGCACGCCCTCGATGAGCCACAGAGAGTGTCTGCGTTGCAATTGCGGGCGCAGCACAGGGGGCTGGAGCTGCCCGACGAGACGGCCGCGTACCTGATCAAGCGCAGCCGGCGCGATATGGCCAGCCTCTATCGTCTCCTCGACAAGCTTGACCTCGAAGCTTTGCGCGCGCAACGTCGCCTCACGATTCCATTCGTTCGCGACGTGCTGCAACAGGACGCCGGCGACTAGTCCGCGAGTCGCTGCGCGATTTCGGCGACGCGCTTGCCGAGCGTTCGCGCGGTCTGCTTCTCGTCGTCGGACAGGGAGTCTGGTTTCCGGTTCCAGGTGACGTGGGTTGCGCCGTAGGGCGTGCCACCCGTGGTGGTTGAAGACAGGGCTTCCTCGGTGTACGGCACACCGACAATCAGCATGCCATGGTGCAGCAATGGCAACGCCATACTCAGCAGTGACGTCTCCTGTCCGCCGTGCAATGAACTCGAAGACGCAAACAGTCCGGCTGGCTTGCCGACGAGCGCAGCTTTCAGCCAGCCTCCGACAGTACCGTCCAGAAAGTACTTTAACGGTGCTGCCATGTTGCCGAAGTAGGCGGGACTGCCCAGGACCAGCCCTGCGCATTCGGCGAGATCGTCGTTCTTCACGTAGGGCGGGCCAGAATCGGGTACCTCGTCTTCAACCGCTTCAGCCACCGTCGATACGGGCGGCACGGTTCGCAGCCGCGCCGACATGCCTTTGACCGAATCGATGCCTTTGCACACTTCGCGCGCAAGTGCCTCGGTGGCGCCGTTGCGCGAGTAATACAGAACCAGGATGTCAGACATCAGGACAACAGCTGGTTTACGTTCTCGGGCGGGCGACCCATGATGGCTTTGCCGCTAGCCGTGTCGACGACTATGGGACGTTCGAGTACCTTCGGATGCGCGGCAACCCAGGCCGCGAGGGCCTCGTCGTCATCGAGGTCGGGCAGGTCCGACGCGTCTTTGAACTCACTTTCGCCACGCCGCAACAGGTCGGCCACCGTTCCGCCCAGCTTGTGCGCGAGATCGAGTATCTCCGCGGCGGAAGGCGTCTCGTCCAGGTACCGGACGATCGTTGGCTCTATGCCTGCGTTCTGGATGATTTCCAGCGTGTTTCTCGACTTGGAACAGCGGGGGTTGTGGTAGATCCTGAGCGACATGGGTTCCTCGCGTGTTGGGGTTCGCGGATGGAGAAACGCGCACTCTAGCAGGGTCCTGCGAGCGAGTCAGGCCCCGGAATGGCTTGACGCAGCGCCATCCCGGTTGTAATTTGTCCTGCCGGGTTGGTCTCAGATAACTATAAGAAGAACCGTGCAACTCACTGGAATTAAAACGATTCTCAAAGGCATCCTGCTGTCGGCACTGCTGTATCTTGGAGCGTGCGAAACGGCACCGCCGGTGCAGGAGATGAGCGACGCCCGACAGGCGATCGCGGTCGCCAGAGAGGCCGGCGCCGAAGAGCGCGCGGCGTTCCACCTGAAAGCGGCCGTGGACTACCTCGAAAGCGCGCAACTGGCATTGAACGAGCGTGCCTATTCCGAGGCGCGCCGTGACGCCAAGCAGGCGAAGATGAAGGCGCTCGACGCGCTCAAGGCCAGCGAGTCGTCCAAACAAGACGAGTAATTCCCCCATGGCGCATGAAGCCCGATTGTTCACGGTCCACGGACGGGTTCAGGGTGTCTGGTTTCGTGACAGTACTCGACGCGAAGCGCAGCGTCTTGCCATTGCGGGACACGCGATCAATCTGCCGGATGGCAACGTTGAGGTGCTGGCCTGCGGCGCGCCCGAGGCACTGCGCGAACTGGAAGCCTGGCTGCAGTCGGGGCCGCCACTCGCATCGGTGGCGCGGGTCGACTCGGTCGTGGTCGAAGCTACCCCAGGCACGGGGTTCAGGATCGGATAGTGACCTAGCAGCCCACTAGGCCTGGAACCACTTCCTGCTGAGTTTATCGATCACCTTGTTCGGGTATTTGCGCTTTCCCAGGCTACCGTTGTAGCGGCCGAGCGCACGTCGCAGATCGCCGTTTTCCTTGTCGTAATAGAAGCGCAGTATGGTGCAGCCGTAGCGCAGGTTGGTATCGGTATGGAGCAGGTTGTCGTCAGGACGACCGATCTCATCAAGCCAGAACGGCATGATCTGCATGAGTCCAAGCGCTCCGGCAACCGACACGGCATAGCGATCGAAATTGCTCTCCACTTCGATGACCGCGAGGATCAGTTCCGGCGGCAACTTGACGCGCTTCGCCTCCATGTGGACCAGCGTGAGCAATTCGATTCGTTCTGCGGGATCCCGGACCTGGCGCTCCAGGCGGCGCGACATGTCCGTGAGCCAGACCTCAGCGTCGAAACGGTCGGTAAAGCTGGGTGCGTCGGTCGCGGCCTGGCGCAAAACCTCGCGCAATTCGGGGTCGGCGCCCGGCTCCTGTGCCTGTGCCGCGGCAGCCGCCACGAATAGCAGACAGGCGCAGGTCGCGTGCCTGATCGCCATGATTCGATTATGCCAATTAAGATAGGTCATAAGAATCATTAGCTTATAGGTAAGTCCTTGAGTAATTTGAGAACTTCCTCACGTTTTAGGTCGCGCGATTCCGTGTCGCGCCGGTGGCGGTACTCAAACTCGCCTTTGCCAAGGCCGCGATCGCCAATAACCACGCGGTGCGGAATACCGATAAGTTCGGCATCGGCGAATTTCACGCCGGGTCTCGCATCGCGATCGTCGAGCAGTACCTCGAGCCCGGCATCGGTCAGCTCGGTGTACAGCGCCTCGGCCGCTTCCCGTACGTCGTCGGACCGGTGCATGTTGATCGGCACGATGACGACATTGAACGGTGCCAGCGGTCCCGGCCAGATGATGCCGTTGTCGTCGTGGTTCTGTTCGATGGCGGCGCCCACGATGCGTGTAATGCCGATGCCATAACAACCCATTTCCATCACTCGATTGGTGCCGTCGGGTGCCTGGACCGTCGCCTTCATGGCCTCGGAGTACTTTGAGCCAAGCTGGAAGATGTGCCCGACTTCGATGCCGCGCGCGATGCTCAGCGTACCCTTGCCGCCCGGCGTCGGGTCGCCGTTGACGACATTGCGCAGGTCGACAGTCTCCGGGTCCGGCAGGTCGCGGCCGAAATTGACGCCCTTGTAGTGATAGCCGTTCTCGTTGGCCCCGCAGGAGAAATCGGCCATGGACGCGACCGCGTGATCGACGTGCATCGGTAGCTCCATACCGACGGGCCCCAGCGAGCCGGGTTCGGCACCCAGCGCCTTGATAATGGTGCCTGTGTCCGCCATCGTCAGCGGCGAGGCGACGCCCTCGAGCTTCTGTGCCTTGACGGCATTGAGTTCGTGATCGCCGCGGAGAATCAGCGCGACGGGGCCGTCGGTGCCGTCGACGATCAGGGTCTTTACCGTCTGCGCCGGCGTAATGTCGAGCATGTCGCAGAGGTCCGAGATGGTCTTGACGCCCGGGGTCGCAAATTTCTCGAGTTCCTGCGTCGCCGCCGAGCGCTCGGCCGCGGACGGGAACGTGGCCGCCGTCTCGATGTTCGATGCGAAATTGTCTGCGTCACAATAGGCAATGGCGTCCTCGCCGGATTCAGCCAGCACATGGAATTCCTGTGACCGGCTGCCGCCGATTTCACCGCTATCGGCATCGACGACCCTGAATTTCAGTCCGAGCCGCTTGAATATCGCCGTGTAGGCGGCGTGCATCCGATCGTAGGATTGCTGCAGGCCTTCCTGGTCCAGGTCGAAGGAATAGGCGTCCTTCATAATAAATTCGCGCGAGCGCATAACGCCAAACCTCGGGCGAATCTCGTCACGGAACTTGGTCTGGATCTGGTAGTAGTTGACGGGCAGCTGCTTGTAACTGCGCAGTTCACGGCGTGCGACGTCGGTAATCACTTCTTCATGTGTCGGACCGAAGCAGTATTCGCGGTCGTGGCGGTCCTGCATGCGCAGCAGCAGCGGCCCATATTGTTCCCAGCGACCGGATTCCTGCCACAGCTCGGCGGGCTGGACGGTCGGCATCAGCAATTCGAGCGCGCCCGCACGATCCATTTCCTCCCGCACGACCGATTCGACGATACGCAGGACGCGCAGGCCGAGCGGCATCCACGTGAACAGCCCTGACGAGAGTCTGCGTATCAGACCGGCCCGGAGCATGAGTTTGTGGCTGACGATTTCTGCTTCTGCAGGCACTTCCTTGAGCGTCGTCAGCGCAAATTCCGAAAATCGCATTACGTTGGAACCCGGTGTCTATCAGCCGCGCATTCTAACCATTTCTTCCGATCTTTGTGGGTTTATGGGGCGGCCGTATTGACTGGAGCGGCGATCCAAGGGATGGTCCGTGCTCTTTCACAGGACAGGACGGTCAACTTGCAAGGTCAACGCAATCCCTTTGTCGCCCAGGAAGGTCTGCCAATCCTGGGCTTGGTCGCCGCGTTGGTCGCATTGATCCTGCGCTATTCCGAGCCGTGGCTGGCGCTGCTGCCGCTCGCTGCTTTTGTCTGGCTGGTCATGTTGTTCAGGGATCCGCGACGCGATGTTCCGCCGGTCGCCCTGGGCATCGTGAGTCCGGTTGACGGGGAGATCGTCGAGGTTGAAACAACCGATCGCTGCGTGGTGCAGGGTGAGGCCTATCGAGTGCGGATTCGCATCGACACAATGGGGACGTATACGGCGCGCAGCCCGATCGAGGGACGCATCATGGACCTGCACTCGCGGGACGAGGGCGTCGGCCCGGAGTGTCCTGCGAACGCCCTCTGGGTTGAAACCGACGAGGGTGACAGCGTCGTGCTGCAGTTTCACGAGTACCGGCTCGGTCTCGCGCCAAAGTCCTTCGTCAGGCTGGGTGAGCGCGTTGGACAAGGACAGCGCTGTGCGTATATCCGGCTGGCCCGTTTCGCCGAGTTGAGCTTGCCGCTGGACGGCAAGGTAGAGGTAAAGGTGGGCGATCGCGTTACGGCGGGTTGCGATCTCATTGGTGCGGTGCCTCATCCTTAGTGGCAAACTAGCGCAATGGTTCAACCCGAACAGCAACGACGCGCCTATTTGCAGGCGATGGGCATCGACGTCTGGTTACCGCGCGATGCCGGGGAGCCTGAGGCCTTGCCGATGGCCTCGTCCGCGGCCACCCTCGACTGGCCCGAGCTTCGCGAATGCGTAGCCTCGTGCACGCGTTGCGAACTCGCTCAAAGCCGGACCAACACGGTATTCGGCGTTGGTAATCCCCAGGCCGACTGGCTGATCATCGGCGAAGCGCCAGGTGCGGAGGAAGATCGACGTGGCGAGCCTTTTGTTGGCAGGGCGGGCCAGCTGCTCGACCAGATGCTGCTGGCTATCGGGCAAAGCCGTGACCAGGTGTTTATCGCGAATATCCTGAAGTGCCGCCCACCGAACAATCGCGATCCGAAACCGGCTGAAGCCGAAGCCTGTCGCGAGTACCTGGAACGACAGATTGAGCTGATCCAGCCGAAGATCGTTCTGGCGGTCGGCAAGATCGCCGCCCAGAACCTGCTCGGCTCGGATGATCCTGTGGGTCGCATGCGTGGACGCCCCCACGATCTCGATGGCATTCCGCTGGTTGTGACCTACCACCCGGCGTACCTCTTGCGGAGCCCGTCCCAGAAAGCCAAGTCCTGGAGCGATCTGTGCCTGGCGGCGCGTCTTGCGTCGGAGTCCAGCGCATGATCATGCCAATGGCAGAGCCGCCCACGACCATTCGCGAGATGACGCATGACGATCTCCCGATGGTCTCCGATATCGAGCGGCGCAGCTATGAGTTCCCATGGAGTCACGGCGTCTTTCGCGATTGTCTGCTCGCGGGTTACCAGAATGTCGTGCTCGTGCGCGAGGAGCGCGTGGCCGGCTATGGTGTGCTGTCCATTGCGGCAGGCGAGGCCCATATTCTCAATATTTGCGTGGACCCGGAGCTTCGCTCGCGCGGCTACGGCGAGAAGCTGCTCGATGAGATACTGTTCCGGGCTCGTGCCGCGATGGTCCGGGAGATATTCCTCGAAGTGCGTCCGTCCAACGAACGGGCCATCGCGCTGTATCGCAAGAAGGGCTTCCACCAGGTCGCCAACCGGCCCGCGTATTACCAGGCAAACGAGGGTCGCGAAGACGCGGCCGTACTTGCCAAGAAACTTGTCATAGAAGACTAGCTCAATGCCAGATATTCAGACTGAAGTCCGCAGGAGGCGGACTTTCGCCATTATTTCGCATCCGGATGCGGGCAAAACCACGCTCACGGAAAAGCTGCTGCTGTACGGCGGCGCGATCCAGCTTGCCGGTACCGTGAAAGGACGCAAGGCGAGCCGCCATGCAACCTCGGACTGGATGGCGCTCGAGCAACAACGCGGCATCTCGGTGACCTCGTCGGTCATGCAGTTCCCGTATAAAGATCACGTCGTCAACCTGCTGGACACGCCGGGCCACGAAGACTTCTCTGAGGATACGTATCGAACGCTGACCGCCGTCGACTCGGCCCTCATGGTGATCGACTGCGCAAAAGGCGTTGAGGCGCGAACCATCAAGCTCATGGATGTCTGCCGCCTGCGTGACACGCCGATCATGACATTCATCAACAAGCTGGACCGGGAAGGGCGTGAGCCGATCGAATTGCTCGACGAGATCGAGTCGGTGCTCAAGATCCAGTGCTCACCGGTCACCTGGCCGATCGGTATGGGCAGCCGCCTCAAAGGCGTCTATCACCTGTTGAAGGACAAGATCTACCTGTACGACAAAGTCGGCCGGGAAAAAGCGGCGGCGATCCGCTGTATCGAGGGAATCGACTCGGATGAGGCCGGCGAAGTGCTGGGTGACATGGCCGACGAATTCCGCGAGGAGATTGAGCTGGTGAAGGGCGCGTGCCCCGAACTGTCGATCGACGACTATCTTGCGGCCAGGCAATCGCCGGTGTTCTTTGGCTCCGCAATATCTAACTTCGGTGTCAAAGAGCTGCTGGACGAGTTCGTCGAGTTTGCGCCGTCCCCGTTGCCGCGTGAGAGCGAGCAGCGCGATGTCGATCCCGCTGAAGACAAGCTGACGGGTTTCGTGTTCAAGATCCAGGCGAACATGGACCCGGGGCATCGTGATCGCATTGCCTTCATGCGCATCTGCTCGGGGCAGTACCAAAAGGGCGTACGAGTGTTGCACGTGCGTTCCGGCAAGGAGATGAAAATCCCCGAGGCCATTACGTTTCTTGCGGCCGATCGCCAGCATGCCGACGCGGCCTATGCGGGCGACATTATCGGTATTCACAATCATGGCACCATTAACATCGGCGACAGTTTTACGCAGGGTGAGGACATTCGCTTCACGGGGATCCCCAACTTTGCGCCCGAGATTTTCCGGCGTGCTGTGCTCAAGGATCCATTGCGCCTCAAGGCGCTGCAAAAAGGGCTCGCACAATTGTGCGAGGAAGGGGCAACGCAATTGTTCAAGCCCCTGCGCAACAACGATTTGATACTTGGTGCCGTCGGTCCGCTGCAGTTCGAGGTGGTGGCGCATCGTCTGCGGGATGAATACAACGTCGAGTGTCAGTTCGAAACGGTCAACGTCGCGACAGCGCGCTGGGTGGATTGCGATGATGCGAAGATGCTCGCGGATTTCGAAAAGAAAGCACACGATAATCTCGCGCTGGATCACGGCGGTAGCCTGGTCTACATTGCTCCAACCCGCGTAAACCTGAACCTGACGGAGGAACGCTGGCCGGACATCGGTTTCCGCAAGACGCGTGAGCATTAAGGGACTCAATCGCAAGACCATTGCCTGGGCGCTCTATGACTGGGCGAATTCGGCTTTTGCACTCAGTGTGCTCGCGGTCCTGTTCCCGCTCGTATTGCGTAATTTCTGGAGTTCTGGTGACGATGCGGCGGCCGTCACCGCGAGGCTCGCCTGGATTACGTTTGCGGCGAGTGCCGTGGTCTGTGTGACCGCGCCCCTGTTCGGCACGATTGCCGACGCGGGCGGGTATCGCAAAAGGTTTCTGTTCTTCCTGGCCTTGCTGGGCGCGCTTTCGACCGCAGCACTCGGCGTGGTGGGAGTCGGCAACTGGCAGCTGGCGCTCGGTGTCTACCTGTTCGCGTCCATCGGCTACTATTCATCAACGGTATTCTACGACTCCCTCCTGATCGACGTCACCGAACCGCGTTACTACAGTTTAGTCTCGACGCTCGGTTTTTCTCTTGGCTATCTCGGTGGCGCCGTGCTTCTCGCTGTGCATCTCTGGATGGTCAAGTCGCCAGAGACCTTTGGGCTCGAGAGTACGGCCGCAGCGTTCAGCATGGCCTTCGTCTCGGTGGGGGCATGGTGGCTCATCTTTCTCGTGCCGCTGCTGTTTTTTGTCTCCGAGCGACACAGTGCCATCGAGGTAAGCAGCGGTGCGGTGCGGGCAGCGTACAGGGAGCTCAAAGCGACGCTGCGTGAGATCAGGAAGTACCGCAATCTCACGATGTTTCTTATGGCGTACTGGCTTTACGTCGGCGGGGTATTCACGATAATCGCTATGGCCGTCGACTACGGTAAGCGACTCGGGTTCGCCGACCAGGACCTCGTGTTCGCGCTTCTCATAACAAATTTTGCGGGTTTCCCGGCGACACTCCTCTATGGACTGGCCGCGCAACGATTCGGTGCCAAGACGGGCATCTATTTCGCCCTGGCCGTGTATATCGGCGCCTGCATGTGGGGCGTGGTCATGAATACGTTCGAGGAGTTCCTCGTCATGGCGATCATCATCGGCTGTGTACAGGGCGGCGTGCAGGGGCTCAGTCGTTCACTGTACGCGTCGCTCATTCCTCCCGAACAGCCCGGTGAGTTTTTCGGTTTCTACAACATGACCACAAAATTCGCACACGTGCTGGGGCCCGCAATGGTGGCGGTCACGGCAATGCTTTCCGATGAACCGAAGTGGGTATTGCTGGTGTTGATGCCGCTGTTCTTATGCGGCGCACTCCTTCTCGCGCTGGTCCGCGAAGAACCTGTCAGCGCATAGCGCTGACGGCCTCTTTAAGTCGCGCGAAGGCGGCTTCGCCGCCGCTGCCATAACGAGCATCGAGATAGGCGTCGGTAATCGTATCGACCTTTTCAGGTTGTACCTGTCCTGAATCCCGTACACGCAATGCAAATACCTGTGCCGTTTCGCCGGTTTCGGGCTCCAGCCCGACTTTTTTGACAAAGCGCTGGTAGAGAATGGCGGCTTCGTCTTTTGCGGGTGGGCGATAGCGGATCATCAGCAAGACGCTAATCAGCATGATAAGCCCGACGACGAGGCCGACGAGCGTCAGCATCATTTTGCGCCAGGTCGGGTCCTCCATGCCCAGCCATTTCAAAAACGAATTTTGTGTCTCCGGACCATAACCGAGGATCCAGTCATTCCATTTCGCGTTGAGCGCATCCCAGGTCAGCGTCATCTGGTGCAGCAGGCGTGACGGCGCCGCGAACCCCCACGCCTCTCCGATGCCGTCGAATGCGGCGTCGCTCGCGCTCATTTCAATGCGTTCGGGTGCTACCGCGGCTGTCGGGTCGACACGATGCCAGCCGATTCCTTCGAGCCAGATTTCAGTCCATGCATGTGCGTCGGATTGCCTTACGATCAGGTGCCCCCCCATCGGGTTCAATTCGCCGCCGTGATAGCCGAGCACGATGCGGGTTGGGATGTTGACGCTGCGCATCATGACGGAGAAGGCCGACGCGTAGTGCTCGCAGAAGCCACGCCGCGTGTCGAACAGGAAGCGATCGACGGGATTCCTGCCCAGGGGGGGTGGTTCCAATGTGTAGTAGTACTCTTCTTCGTGCAGTTTCTGCAGTACGGCGTTGACGAACGCCTGGTCCGACCCGGCCGCTGCGCGCATTTCCCTTGCCAGTTCCACCGTGCGCGGATTACTGCCGGCCGGCAGTTCCGAGTACCAGTTCCGGTACAGTGAGGACAGGTCGGTCTCAACCCGGAAATCGGTGTAGGAGGTTACTTCGTAGGCGATGCGCTGGTCGATCGGAGTCGTACGTGCCAGCTGCTGTTGCGGGCCCATGAAGGTTCGCGGCAGGGACCACGCATAGGGCATGTCCAGTGCGAACACCCACTGCTGGCGGGTGGGTTCCAGCGTGATCTCGTAGTCGACACGTTCTCCGAGCGCTTGTATCTGCTCTCGTGAAGAGCGGCTGATACTCGGCTCACGACCGCTCCAGGTGCGGCCGTTGAAACGGGTGAGGACGAGCCCGCGCCAGTAGCGGTCCCGGGCTGCCGGGACATCGCCATCGAACGAGACGCGGAACGCAACTTCGTCCGACATTGACAGCTCGCTGATGTCGCCGGGGCTCATCGTATCGCTAAGACCGGAGGTCGCACGACTGGTGTCGATCGGTACGGCCCAGAACGGCGTTGAAAGGCGCGGAAAGAACACCCACATGACGATCGCCAGCGGCGCGGCGTACAACATCAGTCGACCGCCCGTCATGAAGCTCTGTCGAGCCGTTTGTGACTCCCCGGCCGACATACGCAGCCATGCGCTCATGATGATAAGCATGCTCACTACGAGGTACGGCAGCGACCACAAGAACTGCTCGCGGAGCAACGACGACATGACGAGGAAGATCGAGAGGAACAGGAGTACAAACTGGTCGCGTCGCTTGCGGGTCTCCAGCAGCTTCAGGGCGGCCATGACCGCGAGCAGGGCAGAACCGGGCCCGACGCCACTGATGGAGGAGTAGGTCGCCAGCACGCCCAGGAAACAGCCGAGCGCAAGCGCGCCTCGGAGCCACGGCGATGGCAGCACGCCGCGCCGTCTTTCGATGACATAGCGCCAGACCACGCAGCTGACGAATATAACTGTGATCCAGATTGGAATGAACGGTATGTGTGGAGCCATCGCCACGATGAGCGCGCTTAGCGTCCAGGGCAGACTGCTAAGCAAGGAGCCGTCTGTTCCGCGAGGCCGGGTCATCAGGACCGTCCGCCATCGAAGAGTGCCAGCGTTTCAAGGCACTGGCGTCGATGCTTCTCACCATGTGCCGGCGGAAACTCGGTGCCCGGCATGCGCAGCCCATAGTCTTCGAGCGTGTGATCGGCATCGACGATCCAGCGGGTCAGGATCGAAAGGCGCTTCTCGAGATCGAGATCGGCAATTTCGTTGAAGTCGAACCACTGGCTGCTGGTGTCGGCACCGGCAAACTGCTTGGACAGCAATTGTCCGCTTCGCGCATACGCTTTCCAGGCGACATGGCGCGGCGAGTCGCCTTCGTGGTACCTGCGCAGGCCGGCAAAATCTTCTTCGCCACGGGCGTCATGCTGACGGTGGCCTTGTGCGACCATGGTCGGCGGCGGCTGCGGTGCATTATCGGCAGGTGTCGGATAGACAAGCCCATCGATGTTCATGTGCAGCCACGCCCACGAACGGAACAGTTCGAACGGGAATAGCGTGCGAACGCCAAAGCGCTCAAGCGCAATCTGTCCGCGTTTGTCCGTGACGACCGGCAGGATGAAAATCTTGCTTTCACCGGGCTGCAGATCGTGAATATCGCTGTGGGTATTCGTGGCATACAGGCGGATGCCGTAGCGCGCACTCTTTGACCGGTTGGTTACGGCAATGCGAAAGCGGATAGATTGGCCGGCATGGACCGGGTCTGCGCCGGCGAACGTCAGTTCGAGACCGACGAGGTTGCGCTGGCACTGATGCATTGAGACAAAGCCGAGCCCCACGAGCACGAAGGTCAGGACGAATGACAGGTTGTTGTTGTAGTTCATCGACCCCAGCAGCATGGCAAAGGCCATGAGCCCGAACATCAGGCCGACGCCGGTTGGCAGGATGTAGACGCGCCCGGGTCCGAGCGTTGTCGTGCTCGCGTCGCTGCCCTGACGCTTGCGCGCCCAGGATTGTACGCGCCTGCTGGCGCGCGTCTTTACCGAGGAGACGAGTCCGCGCGGATCAGGGAATGGCCACGGAATCGAGGACATGCTGGCAAAGCTCGGCCGGGCTGCGGAAGCGGGTGCTGCCGGCGGGTTTGAGTCGATGGCCCGCGACAGCGGCAAAGACCGCCTGAACGTCGTCGGGATACACGCCAGAGTGGTTCTCGACGTAAGCATAAGCACGCGCCGCCGCGACCAGCGCCTGGGCGCCACGTGGCGAGAGTCCTATATCGATGTCGGCGGATTCCCGTGTGTGAAGAACGAGTGCCTGGACATAGCTGATCAAGGCATCCTTGACCGGAACTTCACGCACCGCTTCCTGCAGTGCGATAAGCATGTCCGGCCCGGTAACGGCTTCAATTTCGCGCAGCATTGAACGACGGTCTTCACCCGCGATCAGCTCGCGTTCGCTTTCAGCGTCGGGATAACCGATTTCAACACGCATAAGGAAGCGATCGAGCTGCGATTCGGGCAGCGGGAATGTGCCGATCTGGTCCCCGGGGTTTTGTGTCGCGACGACGAAAAATGGCGTAGGCAATTTCCGGGTGTTGCCATCGACGGAAACCTGCTGCTCCTCCATGGCCTCGAGCAACGCGCTTTGCGCTTTCGGGGTTGCGCGGTTCACTTCGTCGGCGAGAATGAGTTGCGAGAACACCGGGCCCGGCTGAAACTCGAACTCGCCGCTTTCCTGGCGAAAGACAGAGACGCCGACGATATCGGCCGGTAGCAGGTCGCTCGTGAACTGGATGCGCCGGAAACTCAATCCCAGGACCCGTGCCAGCGACTGTGCCAGCATGGTCTTGCCCAGTCCCGGCAGATCTTCGATAAGCAGGTGTCCGCGGGCCAGCAGGCAGGCAATCGCCAGTGAGATCTGCTCGTCTTTGCCAAGGATGATCGTACCGAGCGACTGGCGCGCCCGCTCTACCACCTCGCGTTGAGCGCTGCGGCCTGTCGGCAGGGATTCGAGTGTGGTCGAGCGTTGCATTCCGTGGT
Organism: uncultured Woeseiaceae bacterium; assembly: GCA_945787845.1. Taxonomy (GTDB): domain Bacteria; phylum Pseudomonadota; class Gammaproteobacteria; order Steroidobacterales; family Woeseiaceae; genus UBA1847. Next base: position 80,115 of record CALZJH010000004.1, read on the forward strand.
CCTCGGATTTAGTCCGGCTACGGCCACCATATCGGGACAGCGTCTCGCGTCAAGCTAGCGCGTCAAGTTTCTCAAGCTGTTCCTGCAGCTGAGCGAGCGTTTTCTCGAACTCTGTGACACGGTCCCGTTCTTGTGCGACCACAGCAGGGGGCGCATTGTTCACAAATTTCTCGTTGCCGAGCTTGCCGCTGGCCTTCGCGAGTTCGGCGCGAACTTTGTCCACCTGCTTGTCGAGGCGCGCCCGTTCGGCATCGACGTCGATCAGGCCCTTCATCGGCACGAGCAGGCGCATGTCGCCAAGCAGTGCGGTCGCCGCGGCTGGCGGCTCTTCGCCGTCGCCCAGTAAAGCGATCGTCTCGACGCGGCCGACGCGCTGCAGCAGGTGGGCGTGCTCCGTGGACCGTCGCTCGTCCACGTCACTCACATGCTGCAAGATTACCGGGAGAGGCTTGCCCGGCGAAATGTCCATTTCGCCGCGAATCTGCCGGATTCCGAGAATGAACTGTTTGACCCACTCGATATCCGCGATGGCGTCGTCGTCGGCCGCGTCGTCATCGGGTTCCGGGTAGGCCCGGAGCATGATGGTGTCACCCTCGACGCCCGCTCGTTCCGCAACCTGCTCCCAGATCTCTTCCGTAATGAATGGCATGAGCGGATGCAGCAGGCGCAGAATCGCCTCGAGTGTGTCGATCAGGGTGCGCCGCGTTCCGCGTTGCAGTTCGGGGGTGGATTCCTCCGACTGCAAAACAGGCTTCGACAACTCGAGGTACCAGTCGCAGAACTCGTGCCAGGTGAAATCGTAAATAGCCTGGGCCGCGAGATCGAGGCGGTAGGTGGCGAAGTGCTTGTGCATGGCGCGCGTCGTGGCGTCGAGCCGCGCGCGGATCCAGCGATCCGACGCGCTGAATGCCATGTCGCCCTCGTCGAGTGTCTCGGTATTCATCAAGACGTAGCGCGCCGCGTTCCAGAGTTTGTTGCAGAAGTTCTTGTAGCCCTCGATGCGACCCAGGTCGAAGCGCACATCGCGCCCGGTTGTCGCGAGGGCCGCGAAGGTCATGCGCAAAGCGTCGGCGCCAAACTCGTCGATGCCGTCCGGAAACTGTGAGCGTGTTGCCTTCTCGATCTTGGGAGCGAGGTGAGCCTGCATCATGCCGGCCATGCGCTTCTTGACGAGCGACTCGAGATCGATGCCGTCGATCAGGTCGAGCGGGTCCAGCACGTTGCCCTTGGACTTGGACATCTTCTGGCCTTCCGCGTCGCGGATCAGGCCGTGGATGTACACCTCGTGAAACGGTACATCGCCCATGAACTTCAGGCCGAACATAATCATGCGCGCGACCCAGAAGAAGATGATGTCGAAGCCGGTGACGAGGACGTTGCCCGGGTAGAATTCGTCGAGGGCTTCGGTTTTCTCCGGCCAGCCGAGCGTGCTGAACGGCCACAAGGCCGATGAAAACCAGGTGTCGAGCACGTCGTCGTCCTGGCGAAGGGCAACCGATGCCGCGATATCGTGCCTCGCGCGCACATCGTCCTCATCATGGCCGACGTAGACATTGCCATCCTCGTCGTACCACGCCGGAACGCGATGTCCCCACCAGAGCTGGCGACTGATGCACCAGTCCTGGATGTTGTACATCCATTCGAAATAAGTCTTGGACCAGTTTTCGGGAACGAACTTGATGCGCCCGGTCTCGACGGCGTCGATGGCCGGTTTTGCCAGCGGCTCGATCTTCACGTACCACTGGTCGGTCAGGTAGGGCTCGACCACGGCGTGTGAACGGTCGCCACGCGGAATCTTGACCGTGTAGTCCTCGATCTTCTCGAGCAGATCGAGCGATTCGAACTCAGCGACGATTTGTTTGCGTGCCTCGAAGCGATCCAGACCCCGGTAAGCTTCCGGCACGTCATCGTTGAGTGCCGCATCATCGGTCAGGATATTGTAGATGGCCAGATCGTGACGTTTACCAATCTCGTAGTCGTTGAAATCGTGTGCGGGTGTGATCTTCACGCAACCGGTGCCGAACTCGGGGTCGACGTACTCGTCTGCGATAATCGGAATCCTGCGGCCGACGATGGGGAGGATGATCTCCTGGCCCACGAGGTCCTTGTAGCGCTTGTCATCGGGGTGCACGGCGACCGCGCTATCGCCAAGCATGGTCTCGGGGCGCGTCGTGGCCACAACAAGATGCCCGTCTCCCGATGCGAGCGGGTAGCGGAAATGCCAGAGATTGCCGGCCTCGTCATCGGACAGCACTTCAAGATCGGACAATGCGGTATGCAGTACCGGGTCCCAGTTAACCAGGCGCTTGCCGCGATAAATCAGACCTTCATTGTAAAGATCGACGAAGACTTTCTTGACCGCCTCTGAACAGCCATCGTCCATCGTAAAGCGATCACGACTCCAGTCGACGGAAGCACCCAGACGCCGTGTCTGCTTGGCGATGATGCCGCCGGACTCTTCCTTCCATTGCCAGACGCGTTCGACGAACTTCTCCCGCCCGAGATCGCGCTTCGATTTGCCCTCGGCATTGAGCAGTCTCTCTACCACCATCTGGGTGGCGATGCCGGCGTGGTCCATACCGGGCTGCCACAAGGCGCGGCGGCCGTTCATGCGGTAGTAGCGCGTCAGCGCGTCCTGAATCGTGTCCCCGAAACCATGTCCCATGTGCAACGTGCCCGTCACGTTGGGCGGCGGGATCATAATGCAATAGGGGTCGCCGTCACCTTGCGGGGCAAAGTAGCCTTGCTCTTCCCAGCGTTGATACAGACGCTGTTCGATGTCTTTGGGTTGGTAGGACTTGTCCATCTAGAGATTATGTGTGTTGAGTTCGTGGCCCTGGTCGCGGTACGTGGCATACCGTTTGCGGCTTCTTTCGCGGCAGGTTTCATCGGAGGTTACAAGTTCGGCAACGCGGGGGAAACCCTCAATAAACGGTGGGATTTCGTCGCAGAGGTTAATCAGCAAATCCCGCTTGCCGATTCCCTCGCTTCCCGCGCCGATCAAGATGGCCGAATTCTCGGTGCCGTCGTTCCGGCCCGCGAGTCCGTGCGGCACGAAACTGCCGTCTCGAAACGTCCAGAGCAGTTGATCGAGACGTTCCGCGTCGCCACTGTCCTTCGCGTGAATGTAGACCGTGTTCTCGAGGCGCCACGCTTTCTCGGCCAGCTTGCACGCAAGCAAGTGCCGCGCCCGCTCATCGGCTTGCGCGAGAACGTAAAAATCCACTCGTGCCATATCAGGGTTTGCTCAGGTTGCAGCGACGCGTCAGGGCAGGGCGCCGCAGCGCGCCAGCAGCACCTGCGACAACATGGGTACAGGACGGCCCGATGCGCCTTTCTTCGCGCCCGACTTCCAGGCGGTACCCGCGATATCGAGGTGCGCCCAGTTCAGGCCTTCCGTGAACTTGCCAAGGAAACAGCCCGCCGTCACTGCGCCGCCGCCGGGACCGCCGATGTTGGCCATGTCGGCGAAGTTGCTCTTGAGCTGTGCCGTGTATTCGTCACCCAGCGGCATCGGCCAGCCGCGATCTTCTGCAGCATCACCGGCTGCAAAAATTTCCTCTCGCAAGTCGTCACTGTTACTCATGATGGCGGTGCGGTGCGCGCCGAGAGCAACCACGCAGGCGCCCGTCAGCGTGGCGACATCGATGACCGCCGCCGGCTTGAAGCGCCGCGAGTAGGTGAGTGCATCGCAGAGGATCAGACGGCCTTCAGCATCCGTGTTCAGGACTTCGATCGTCTGTCCCGACATGCTCTTGACGATATCACCCGGCTTGGTGGCCTTGCTGCCCGGCATGTTCTCGACAGCGGGCACGATGACATTGAGGTTGATGGGCAGCTTCATCTTGGCCACAGCGGCCATGGTGCCGATGACGCTGGCTGCGCCACACATGTCGAACTTCATCTCGTCCATGGCGGGACCTGGCTTCAGCGAAATACCACCCGTGTCGAAGGTTACGCCCTTGCCCACAAGAACGATCGGCGCTTCGCTGCCGGCACCCTTGTACTGCATAACAATGAGCTTGGCAGGCTCAGCGGTTCCGGCCGTGACCGACAACAGTGAACCCATGCCGAGTCGCTTCATCTCGGCTTCGCTGAGTACCCTGGTTGTCAGCTTGCCATTGCCCGTCGCCAGCCTCTTCGCCGTGCGTGCGAGGTAGTTGGGCGTGCACACATTGGCGGGCAGGTTGCCGAGCTCTTTGGCCAGGGCCACACCCGCGGCAATACCGTCACCGTGTTCTGCGCCGCGCATTGACTTGTCCGCATCGCCACGTTTCGCAATCGCCAGTCCGATCTTGCGCAAAGGGCTGGCGGCTTTCTTGCGGCCGGACTTCATCTGGTCGAAGCGATACAGCACGTCACTGAATGCCTCGGCCGAATGGCGTGCAAGGTAATAGGGGCTCGAATCGGCGACAGGTTCGAGTGTCAGGGCATTAAAGACCTGTTTCGCTTTCGTCTTCGAGATTGCCATCGCCGCGGCAGTGACAGCCTTTTTGAAGGCTGTTGCATCGAGTTTCGAGGCCTTGCCGAGACCGACGACGGCTACACGGTCCGCCTTCACGCCAGGGACGTTGGTGAGGATGCAGCACCGACCGACGCTCGACGAAATGTCTCCGCTCTTTATGCGGCGCTTGATCTCGCCTTTGCTGGCCGCGTCGACATCAGCTGCGCCGATGCCCAGCTTGCCGCGTCCGTAAACGCCGACGATCGCACAGTCAGTTGCTCGACGAGATACTTTGCTCGTAGTGGTGAAATATTCCATAAATCCTTTGCTGCCTTATTGTTTTTCGGGGCTGTCACGGACAAAACAATGCGGTAGTCTAACCAATTCGGGCTACCGCAGCTACGCTATTGCCTCTCTCGTGAAGCGCATCCTCGACCGCTACATTTTTCGTGAAATTGCCCTGACCTGGCTCGGGGTCACCATGGTTCTTCTCATGATCCTGCTGACCAACCAGTTTGCCCGGGTCCTCGGCGACGTGGCGAAGGGTAAATTGCCGAAAAATGCGGCGTTTGACGTGATCGGCCTGTCGGCGGCGCAGTACCTGACTGTGCTTGTCCCCATTGGCCTGTTCCTGGCCGTAATGCTGGCCCTGGGGCGTCTCTACCGGGATAGCGAGATGCCGGCCATGATGGCGTGCCGCGTCGGTCCGGCCGGCATTTATCGACCCTTGCTCTGGCTACTGGTGCCATTGGCCCTCGCCGTGGCCTGGCTGTCTATCGAGGGTACGCCGCTGGCGCTGACCAAGATCGACCGGATCAGCGCGGAGGCAAGGCGCGAAGCGGATCTCGCGAGTATCGAACCGGGCCGCTTTGCCGTGATCGGCCCCGAGCGCGCCGTGGTTTACGGCGAGAGCATCTCGGCCGAGGGGCAAATGGAGAAGGTCTTCCTTGAGCGGCGGGTCGACGGCGATGGGGTCGAGGTAGTCGTTGCCCGGCGTGGCGAGCAAGTGGATTCCGAGGATCCCAACGCGCGCATGCTCGTGCTGCATGAAGGACGCCGCTACGAAGGGGTGCCCGGCCAGCCGGATTTCCGCGTCGTTGAGTTTCTCGAGCATGGTATTCCGTATCGATTGCCAAACCTGGAACCCGCAGACCCGCGACCGCGGGCGATGACGTTTTCGCGGCTGCTCGCGTCGTCCGAACCGCAGCATGTCGCCGAGAGACAGTGGCGCCTGGGCGTCCCGATTTCGACCGTACTGCTTGCCCTGCTCGCGGTGCCGCTGGCGCGCAGCCGTCCGCGCGAAGGCCGCTACGGACGCATTGCGATCGGTTTGCTGGTGTTCATCATCTACTTCAACCTGCTGAGCGCCTCGAAGGCCTGGACCGAGGAAGCGACGATTTCGCCAACGCTCGGCCTGTGGTGGGTTCACGGTTGCGTCCTCTTGTTCACGGCCCTGTTGCTAGCGCTGCAGAACGGCTGGCACCGCAGGATTCTGCGATGAGTCTGCTGAGCCAGTACATGATGCGTACCATCCTCGCGAGTACCGCGCTCGTCCTCGTCGTGCTGCTGGCGCTTGCCGGTTTGTTCGAGTTCATCGCGGAACTCGATGACATCAAGGGCGATTACCAGACGCCGCAGGCGATTCTGTTTACTGCTCTGAGACTGCCAAATCTCGCGTTCGAGATGTTGCCGGTTGCGGCACTCATTGGCTCCTTGCTGGGGCTGGGCGCGCTCGCGGGCAATAGCGAGATTATCGTGATGCGGTCGGCCGGATTGTCTGTCAGCCGGCTCGCGAGCATGGTGGCGGTATCCGGTGCCGTCCTGCTGATCCTCACGGCCCTGTTGGGCGAATTCATCGGGCCGCCGCTCGACTTCTACGCGCGCGACATGCGCATGGAAGCCCGCTACCAGAAAGACGATGATCTTGGTAACGACACCTGGGTAAAGGATGGCCCGGTCTACCTGCACCTCGAGCGCGTGAGTTCGGAGTTCGAGTTCGGTTCGATCTACCTGTTCCGTTTCAATGAAGACAATGAGCTTGCGTCAATTGCACTGGCCGAGAACTCCGGCATCGACGAGGACGACAACTGGATTCTCGAGAACTTTCGAGAGACGAAGTTTCGTGACGACGGAGTACAGGTTGTCGCGTCGTCCATCGAAGTCGAGTCGTTTGAAGTTAACGCGGAGCTGCTCGGCAGTTCCCTGGCCAAGCCGCTGAGCCTGTCCGCACGGGGTCTGCTCGTCTACATCGACTATCTCAAGCGCAACAACCTCGATGCCTCGCAGTACGAATCCGAAATATGGTATCGCGCCTCGCGCACGCTGACCGTTCTCGTCATGCCGATACTGTCACTGGCATTCGTGTTCGGCTCATTACGCAGCGGCGGGGCAGGCGGGCGCCTGATGCTCGGTGTCGTTGTTGGCCTGGCGTACTACCTGGCCAGTGAGACGCTTGCGAACTCCGGGCAGGTCTTCAACCTGAATCCCGCCGTCGTCAACTGGCTCCCGTTAGCCGTGCTGTGTGCGATTACGCTGGGCGCGCTCGCCCGAATACGGTAGCTGGGTTACGTCTTCTTTTTCTTCAGTTTGGGGTAGTAAACCAGTCGTGTGCCGCTGATACGGTCGTGCCAGGTCAGCTTGTCCTTGTCCCAGAGCTGCCACAGAAAACCGAGTCCGGCCGGCGCCCAGGAGAGCAGAGCGGCGAAGAAGCGGATGCTGGCCTGGCCGAAAGACGGAATCTTGTCGTCGTTCGTCTGCAGTTGTAGTCCCCACGACTGCATGCCCAGCGTGCGGCCGGACCTGGACCAGAAGCCAACGAAGAACGCGTACACCACGAGTGCGAGCACCCCTCGGTAGAACAGGTTTTCGCCAGTCTCAACAGGCTCACCGCCACGCACGGCGATAAACGGGATCGTCGCGAGGAATAGCAGAGCGATCACCAGGAGCGCGTCATAAAGGATCGCCGCCAGGCGGCGCAGTAAACCCGTGTTTTGCATGTTTCTTAAAGGCCCTGGAAATAGTCGGCCATGCGTTGCCGCGTGGATGGGTCGGGCATAGTACCGAAACCGGCGCCAAGATTGTCGGTCATATGGCGTGGCTTGCTGGTTGCGGGTATGGCACAGGTCACGGCCGGGTGGCTGATGATGAACTTCAGGAAGTACTGGCCCCAGCTATCGACATACTCTTTCGCGAAATCCGGCAGCGGTTTGTCAGCCACGGTCCGGAACAGGTTGCCCGCCTGGAACGGTCGATTGATCAGTACCGCGATCCCGAGATCCTGAGCGAGTGGCAGGATACGGTCCTCGGCCGCGCGCTCGCCCACAGAGTAGTTGATCTGAATAAAGTCCGGCTTGAACGCCACCATCTCCCGGGCGAGCGCCTCATGTGCGCCGGCCGTGTAGTGCGTCAGTCCGCTGTATCGAATCCGGCCCTCGTCCTGCAATTCGCGAATGCTCTTCATGTGAATTCTCGTGTCGCGCAGATTGTGGACCTGCATCAGGTCGACGGTCTCGGTCCGCATCAGCTCCGCGGAACGCTGCATTTGCTCGATCCCGGCGTCGCGCCCGTCGGTCCAGACTTTCGTGGCGAGGAAGACATCGCCCCGGTCGACGCCGGCCGCGATGACGTCTCCGATCACACGTTCGGACCGGTTGTACATGGGCGACGTGTCGAGCAGGCTGCCGCCGTGACTGATGAGTCGCTCGACAATCTCTTTGCGAGTTGCGATTGCGTCTTCGGTGCTGTCGATGTCAAACACGCTGTAAGTGCCCAGGCCGATAACAGGTAGAGATTCTCCCGAGGACGGAATAGGTTTGCTGAGCATGCCGGACGATTCGTTGGTGAAAGCTGCACCGGGCAAGGCGCTGAGAGCTGCGCCGGCTGCAATGACTTCGCGTCGGTTCCAGGTCTTCATTATTCAACTCCACTCATCTTCAGGGATTTGGCTTTGCGTTTGTAATCCCGGCCGAGCCAGAGCGATACAAACGCCCAGTAGATCGCAATCGGCACCATAACAAGAGAAATACCGGCGATCCCCAATGCAGACATCAATTTGATGAACCATGTTCCTATGACATCGCCACCGCGATAGATCGCCGTATCGATGAAGTTCTTGGTTTTGTATTTTTCCTCCGGCGTCACAACTGAGTAAAGCATGTCGGTTGAGGGCTTGGAGAAACCGAAACCTACGGAGCGTCTCACGATCGTGATGATTGCAATGACGGCGAGAACAGGATCCAGTGCAAGCAAGACGAATCCAATTACTGAGACGGCAGGCAAAAGTACGAGAGCCCGGCCAATGCCGTAGCGTCTGACCACATGTCTCACGACAAACGCCTGGAAGATGATAGTAAGAAAATTCGCCGCGACGTTCAGGTTGGAAAAGAAGCGGGTCTGTTCATCCTGGTCGGGGATATCAACGGCTACGAGTTCCGCTGTAAACATGTAGAGCGCGGCACCAAGCGTGCTCGCAATTAACGAAGCTATGCCAATCGATGCGAAGTACTTCGACGACAACATGTGCGTAATGCCGGCAAAGGTTTTTCCTCCCAGCGGCTTGTCACTCGCCGCAGTCTGATCGATCTCGTTCTGGTGCTCGCTGATCACCCACTTGCGCAATTGCGTAATGCAGACAACGGAAAGCAGCAGCAGCACCCCTGCTATGGGTAACAGGTTGTGTGTCCCGATAGTGATGACGATGACGCTGGTTCCGATGCCGCCGAGCAGTGCTCCGATGCTTCCACCCGCGGAGATAAGGCCGAACAGACGTCGTCCTTGCTCGCGTGTGTAGATGTCCGCCATGAAGCTCCAGAATACCGAGACGATAAACAGGTTGAATACGCCCACCCAGATAAAGTAGGCGCGCCCCAGCCAGATCGTGCTGTGGCCGCCATCCACAGCCTGCACGAACAAAACCCAGAAAATCGCGATATTGGCCGTGAAAAACAGGTAGACCCAGGGGAGGAATACGCGCCGCGGGAAGCGTGAAGCCACCCAGCCGAAAATCGATGTGGCGAACATCATGGCGACAAACGTGCCCATAAACAGATAGGGTATGGTTTGCGGCCCGCTGCCCACCGCCATGGTCTCGCGCATGGGGCGCACGATGTAATACGAGGAGAGAATGCAGGCAAAATAGGCGAACGACCAGGCGACGGCGACGTACTCGTGGCGCTCGATACCCAAGAGTTTGTCGACGACCAGCTTGCGAAAGCTGCTGTCGGTAGAGGCGGTCATGCCGCCGATGATAACAACAAGAGGGAAGAGGAATGGAAGCAACTGTCATAGTGACGTTTTTGGTGCTGGCCCAGTTTGTGTTTTTTGGGGTCCAGGTGGGTGCAATGCGAGGAAAACACGGCGTCAAGGCGCCGGCAACAACCGGTCATGAAGAATTCGAGCGTATGAACCGGGTGCACCTCAATACCATGGAGCAGCTCGTCGTGTTTCTGCCGGCGCTCTGGATTCACGCCCAGTATGCGAATCCTCTCTGGGGCGCGGCACTTGGAGCCGTGTTCATCATCGGGCGGTTCCTCTATCGGGCCGAGTACCTGAAGGATCCGGGTTCGCGCAGCCCAGGGTTCACCATGACGATGGTCGCCTCGTCGGTGCTGCTGATCTGGGCGCTCGTGGCGGCAGTGAAGCAGCTGCTCTGACATAGTCTGCAAAGCGGCGAGATTTGCGGCTCGCCCGGGCAAGCCGTCTGGGCAACACTCTCCCTGTTGTTTTATTACAGGGAGAAGAACAATGGCGAAATGGAGTTTTGCCTTGCTGGTGTTTTTGAGCGCTGGCGTCCAGGCTGATGGCCTGTCACCACAAAGCGATGGTTGCGCCATCCTCAACGAAATAATCTACGAGGAGGTGACGGCCTCGGGATGGGGTATTACGGGTGCCGACCTCGTGTTCACAAATTTCAATGAGCCCAGCGTGGTTGTGTGTACGAACACGACGCAGGCGGTGAGTGCGGCGTTTACATCCGCCCTGACGGCGATAGGGGGAGACATATCCTGGGAGGAGGGCTTCGACCAGCGCGTCGACACATGCCTGAGCGGATTCATTGAACAGTGTATGCCGCGGAACAGCGGCTTTGCGCAGCCGGCACTGGCATCGAGCGCGGTTGTCTCGTGGCAAGCGATCAGCGGCGTCGTCGTCCAGGCGATGCCGGAGGGCTCGGCGACGGATCGGAGTGTCTTCAGTACGGAGTCGATGCGGCGGGCAGTGCGCGCGGCGCTGCGCTAACGCTCCGCTCTTTGATATCGCACGAAAAAGGGCCTTCCCGCGTGGCGGGAAGGCCCTGTGTACTGCTACTGCAAGAGTCTTACTTGAACTTGACCTCACGCACGAGAAATTCCCCTACGGATTAACCACGAGCACAACGTTGAAATCCCCGCCGATCGGCAGCTCACTGACATAATATCTACCAGTTGGAAAAAGGTCGGACGCCGTGCTAATGCGACACGGATTGAAACAGGCCACCTGCTTGCCGCAGACTGTCGTGTTATGAATTTACGTCACTTGAATTGTCGATCCTGGCTGTGCATTCGGATGCCGGCAGTGCTCGCCTGCTTGGTTATTGGAGCGGGTCCGGCGCTGGCCGTGGAGGTCGGCGACGTGCCGCCCGACTATCTCGGAAAATCCAGCAGCAAGTCCAAGATCCATCTCTCAGAGAGCACGGGCAAGATCCGGATCGTTACGTTTTGGGCCACCTGGTGTGCGCCGTGTTTGAAAGAACTGCCGGTGTTGAACGCGGTCCAGAAGAAGGGTGGGGCGAGTCGCGTCCAGGTTTTTGCTGTGAATATTAACAACCGGCAAATCGACTTTCGGCGGGCGCTGCGAAAATTGAAAGACTACGAGATCGAATTCGTCTATGACTACAAGAATTCGGTTGCCGACCAATACGGCGTCGAGGGGATCCCGCACATGTTCATTATCGATGTCGACGGGCGCGTCGCGTTTCGTCACGTTGGTTACAACGAAGACGCAATCCCGACAATCGTTGAGGAGATCAACTCGTTGCTGGTCAAGAACAAGCTGGTTAACAGCGAGCCTGAGACCTGATTCCAATCTGGGCTGATGACATCCTGCCCGAAGGAGAAGCCGGTGAGCGATGCTCCCAATGCAAAAGACGATCTGAAAAACAACGGAGAACGCGGGTTCCTTGCGTCGCTTTTTATGGGCATCGTCCGGGACCTCGTCAAGTTCATCATTGCATTTGCGGTCGGAACGGGTGCTGGCGCGATCGTCTGCTGGTACTACGGAGTTCCATTGGTCTTTTCCCTGGCGGGAGGCATTCTTGTGCTGGGACTGGCTCTAGCCTTGTCGACCGACAGCTTGTTCTCTTAGGGGACTGACTCGAATCGGCTTAGGCCGATTTTCGCCCCTGCGGGGCGCGCTGCGCGCGTCCAAAACGCTGGCGCGTTTTGTCGAACAGGATTCTCGTCCCGGGCAGGAACTACCAAATAAATAAAAAGGGGCCACAAGGGCCCCTTTTCATTTATTTGGTACTCCCTAGGGGACTCGAACCCCTGTTGCCGCCGTGAGAGGGCGGAGTCCTAACCGCTAGACGAAGGGAGCTTCGTTGCCGGTCCAGCTGAACCGGGGGCGCTATTATACGGGCAGTGCGCCGGGGCTCAAGCCATAATTGCCACAATTTCACCTTTCTGGGGCATCCGGCTGCGGGCTGTTATCATACGGCGGCATATATAGCCTTCATACGGACACATAATTGAAAAAGAACCCGAAGAACGGGTCGAAAGAACCAAGAGTCATTCCCCGTGCCGCCCACAACGTCACCCGGGCAGAATTCTCCAAGAGCGCACTCAAGGTTCTGTATCGATTGAACAAGGCCGGCTACCAGGCTTTCCTGGTCGGCGGTTGCGTCCGTGACGCTATGCTCGAACTCCATCCCAAGGACTTCGATGTGGCGACGGATGCGACGCCCGAGGAGGTCAAAGCGTTGTTCGGCAACTGCCGCCTGATCGGGCGGCGATTCCGTCTCGCCCACGTCCGGTTCGGGCGCGAAATCATCGAGGTTGCTACGTTTCGGGCTGCCGCGATCCACGAACACGACGATCATCACAGCGACGATGAGGGTCGCATCCTGCGCGATAACGTCTACGGCTCGATTGACGAGGATGTGTGGCGCCGCGATTTCACCTGTAATGCGCTTTACTACAACATCGCCGACTTCAGCATATGGGACTACACGGGCGGCTTCGAAGACGTCAAGAAGAAGCGCATCGTCCTGATCGGGGACCCGGAAAAGCGCATGCGTGAAGATCCAGTGCGCATGCTGCGTGCCGTTCGGTTTGCGGCGAAACTCGAGTTCGAAATTGACGAACCGGTCATCAAGGCCATCGATCATCACTCACACCTGCTGACCAACGTGCCCGCCGCGCGTTTGTTCGATGAATTCCTGAAGTTGTTCCAGGCGGGCAACGCCGAACGTACCTTTGATTTGTTACGTGACCACGGTCTGTTCCGGGAGATGTTTCCAGCGACCGCCGAGGAGCTGGATGCGGACGCCGACTTCATGCGATTTACGCGTGCAGCGCTTCAGAATACCGATCGTCGCGTCCAACAAGGTAAGTCTGTTACGCCGATGTTCCTGCTTGGCGTGTTTCTCTGGCTGCCGGTGAGGAAACTTGCCGAAATCAGGCGTTCCGAGGAAAAGATGTCGGAGTCGCAGTCATTGGCACTGTCCGCCTATGAAGTTGTGGCGCAGCAGCAGCGACGTATCTCAATCCCAAAACGTTTCACGGTGCCGATGCGCGAAATGCTGTCGCTGCAGCCGCGATTCGAGTCCAAGCGCGGCAAGCGCGCCATGAAACTGCTCGACCACCGCCGCTTCCGTGCAGCGTACGATTTCATGCTGCTGCTGTCCGAAGTGGGCCAGGCCAGCGAGGAGACGGCGAAATTCTGGACCGATGTGCAGACGCAGTCTGCCGATGAGCGCGCCACGAGCTTCCAGCTGGGCCAGCCCACGGGCGAAAAGAAACGCCGACCCCGACGACGCCGGCGCAAGAAGTCGACACAGAGTTCGTGACCGGCAACACCCACTGGTATCCGGCCTACGTCGGTATGGGCAGTAACCTTGACGGGCCGGCGAGCCAGGTAAAGGATGCGATTGGGCTCCTCGGCGAAGTTCCGGGGATCCGTCTGGTCGCGACATCGTCGCTGTATCGATCGGGCGCATTTGGCGGCATCGAGCAGCCGGATTTCGTGAATGCGGTCGTCGCCGTGCTCACCACGCTGACCCCCGGCGAGTTGTTGGCGGAATTGCAGGCTATCGAGAGCCGTCAAGGGCGCGAGCGCGATGAGCTGCGCTGGGGTCCGCGGGTTATTGATCTTGATCTTCTGGTCTATTCTGCGGAGGAAATCGACGGTCCGGAATTAACGCTTCCTCACCCGGGCATCGGCGAGCGAAATTTTGTATTGTTGCCCCTGGCAGAGATCGCGCCGGATCTTGCCGTTCCTGGCCTTGGTCGGGTCGCCAATATTCCGGTCAGCAGGGTCGAGCCGAGCATCTCACGTATCGCCTGAAGGAAGCCTGTGTCCGTTAGTACGCTGAAAACCTCTGCTAATTCATCTCGTTACATCGCTATCGAGGGCCCGATCGGTGTTGGCAAGACGGCGCTGGCCAAGCGCCTGGCCGAAAGCCTGTCGGCTGACCTCGTGCTGGAGGAGGTCGAAGAGAATCCGTTTCTCGAGCGTTTTTATCGTGACGGGCGTTCGGCAGCGCTGCCGGCGCAGATGTTCTTCCTGTTTGCGCGCGCGCGTCAGATCGAGGACCTGCGGCAGTCGGACCTGTTTTCCAGTGTGCGCATTTCGGACTACCTGTTTACGCGTGATCGGCTCTTCGCCGAGCTGAATCTCGACCCCGAGGAACTCAAGCTCTACGATCAGATTGCGGAGAATCTTGCCGTTGACGCGCCGGTACCGGACCTCGTCATCTACCTGCAGGCGTCGGTCGACGCATTAATGCAGCGGCTCGCACGCCGCAATGCGACCTGCGATCGTTACGTGGATCGCGCCTATCTCGAAAAACTCACCGAGGCGTATGCGCGCTTTTTCCATGCCTACGACGAAGGGCCGCTGCTAATAGTTAATGCGTCACAGATCGATCCGGTCAATAATGACGCCGATTACGAGCAGCTGTTCCAGCAGATCCAACGGACGACAGGTGGGCGCCACTTCTTTAATCCCGTTGCGGCAGCTCTCGCCTGACAGGAAACACTCATGTACACCCAGCTTGAACAACGCGGCATGCCGGAGCCCCCGGTAAATGTCTCAACTCTGCGAAAGATGAAAGCCGATGGCGAGCCGATCGCATGCCTGACAGCCTACGACGCGAGTTACGCCGTGCTGGTCGATGCCGCGGGTACCGATCTGGTTCTGGTTGGTGATTCACTCGGCATGGTCATACAAGGGCACGACACCACGGTGCCGGTAACGGTGGATGACATTGTCTATCACTGCCGAACCGTCAATCGTGGCTTGCGGCGCGCATTTCTTGTCGCCGATATGCCATTCATGAGTTATACGGAGCCGGGCCAGGCGCTCGACAATGCCGTGCGGCTCATGCAGGACGGCGGTGCGATGATGGTCAAGCTCGAGGGCGGCGATGACCAGGTGCAGATCGTCGAACATCTCGCGCGCCATGATATTCCGGTATGCGCGCACCTCGGTCTCAAGCCGCAGTCCGTACACAAGATCGGCGGCTTCAAGGTGCAGGGCAGGGAACCGGACAAGGCGCAGGAGATGCTCGCCGCGGCGCAGCGCCTGCAGAATGCGGGAGCGGATATTGTCTTGCTCGAGTGCGTGCCCAATGAAGTCGCTGACATGATCACCAGGGCGCTTGAGGTGCCGGTCATCGGGATTGGCGCCGGTCCGGATGTCGACGGCCAGATTCTCGTGTTGTACGACATCCTCGATATCACACAGGGTCGTACGCCGCGCTTCGTGAAAAACTTCCAGGCGGGCTGCGATTCACCGCTCGCCGCCCTGCAGTCCTACGTCAAGGCGGTCAAGGACAAGTCCTACCCCGAGCCGGAGCATTGCTTCTCATAGCAGGTCATTGAAACCGTGTTAGTCATACATACCCAACAAGAGCTCGCCGAGCAGATCGCCGAGTGGCGCCACCATGATGAGCACATCGCTCTCGTGCCCACGATGGGCAGCTTGCATGCCGGCCACCTGTCGCTCGTCGAACTGGCCCGCGAGCATGCCGAACGCGTCATCGTGTCCATCTTCGTAAACCCTACGCAGTTTGGGGAAAGCGAGGATTTTGACGACTACCCACGCTCACTGGAGCGCGACCAGCGTCGTCTCAAGACAACGGCGACGGACATGATCTTTGCGCCGGACGTTGAGACGCTGTACCCGTTCGGTCCGGACAAGGCGACCACCGTGTCCGTGCCGGGTTTGACCGAGAACTTCTGCGGCGCAACGCGTCCCGGACATTTCGACGGCGTCACCACGGTCGTTGCGCGCCTGTTCGCGATCGTACAGCCGGACGTTGCGGTATTCGGCCAGAAGGACTACCAGCAGCAACTCGTGATTCGTCGCATGACCGCAGACCTGAGCTTGCCGGTTACCATCATTACCGGCGAGACGGTTCGGGACGACGACGGACTCGCGCTCAGTTCGCGTAACAGCTATCTCTCCGATGAGGAACGCGCGATCGCCCCGGCATTGTATGCATCGCTGCAGTCGGTCGGCCAGCAACTGCAGGCTGGGGGACGCGAATTTGCTGAACTCGAAGCAGCGGCCATCGAGAAACTAAACAACGCGGGTTTCAAGGTTGACTACTTTGCCATTCGGCGGGCGCTCAATCTCGAAGTGCCCGATCGCGACTGCGATGACCTGGTGGTCCTGGTTGCAGCCCAGTTAGGGCCGGCGAGACTCATCGACAATATTGTCGTTACCATCTAGGGCGCTACGTCGACACCGTATTGCGGCCGGCGTGTTTGGCTCGATACAGCGCTTTGTCGGCAGCGCGAATCAGCGAATCAAGTGTGCCTTGCGGCTCCAGTTCCGCAACACCCATCGATATTCTCACCGGAATTTGAATGAGGGAGTCGCTACCATCTCCAGTCTCGCCGCTCACGGCAGCGCGCACGCGCTCGGCAATCTCCAGTGCCTTTTCGGCCGAGACGTCGGGCAACAGCACGGCAAATTCATCGCCGCCGTAGCGAACCAGGAGGTCGCGTGGCCGAAACTGCGTCCGCAGGATTCGCGACACGGCGGAGAGTGCGCGGTCCCCGGCGATATGACCAAACATGTCGTTGAACTGCTTGAAGTTGTCGACGTCGACCATGATCAATGAGACAGGTTTCTCGTCTTCGACACAACGTGCAATTTGTTTTGGGAAGGTGTCTTCCATCGCGTGCCGGTTGGCCAGGCTTGTCAGCGCATCCGTTGTCGCGTGGCGTTCGAACTTCTTGAGCGTACCAAAGTTCTCGGCGATCACCCGGTTGTGACTACGAACACGTTCGGAGAGTACGACCAGCAGGTTCTTCGCGAACTCATGCGACGCGTCTACCATTTCCCAGAGAATGGATTGATGGATGACGAGCATGTGCGTGTCTTCAGTACCGATGACAAATGCCGACGGATCGCGATCCTCGATAATCGACATTTCGCCGACGCATGCGCCGGCTTCCATCGTCGCGACAGCCGGCGTGTCCGGAGAACCAACGTGAACGTCGACGGCGCCCGATAGAACGACAAAAACATGTTCGTTCTTGGCGCCTGGCGACAGCAGTGTTTCACCCTTCGGCAGATCGCGTCGATCACAGCGCTGCAATAGCGACTGGATGTCCTCCGGTCGCACGCCCTTGAAGAGCTCGAGGCCGTTGAGCAACGAGCGCTTGTAATCCGAGTTGATATCTAGCGTATCCTGCATTGACATATTGTCCCGCTTCTGGCGAGTGGCAACCGTCGACCAGACCACACTATCGGTGTGAACTGTGTCACTAATCGTCGCTACAGAGCTCTTTTCTGGCCTCTGCGAACTCTGCGCGGTCCTCTGCGGAGGGTTCCGGGTACGACAGGCCAATGCTCTGCAATGCATCGATTATGGTGTCTGCGACACGTGCCCGCATGTAGGGTTTGTCATCGGCCGGGATCGCATACCAGGGCGCCCAGGGCCGAGAGGTGGCGTTCAGAGCATCTTCATAGGCCTGCATGTAGTCGTCCCAGTGGCGACGTTCCTTGACGTCATTCGGTTCGAATTTCCAGTTCTTCTCTGCCTCGTCGAGTCGCGACAGGAAGCGGCGTTTTTGTTCGTCCTTGGACACGTTGAGCCAGAACTTCAGGATTACCGTCCCATTGCGGGCAAGGTGTTCTTCCTGTTGACGTATCGAGGTCAGCCGCTCATCCCAGATCGTCTCCATATCTATTTCGCCGGGAAGTTTCTGGTAGCCAAGAATCTTCGGGTGGACCCTGACCACGAGGACTTCCTCGTACTGGCTGCGATTGAAGATCCCGATGCGGCCCCGCTCCGGCAGGCGACAGGTCGTTCGCCACAGGAAGTCATGGTCGAGTTCGAGACTGGATGGTTTCTTGAAGCTGAACACCTGGCACCCGGACGGGTCGACGCCCTGCATGACGGACCGGATCGTGCTGTCCTTGCCGGCCGCATCCATCGCCTGGAAAACGAGCAGGATGGAGTGCTTGTCGCCGGCAGCCAGCACGCGCTGGAGTTTGTTCAGGTCCTCCGTGCGCTGCCGTCGGTGTTTGCCTTTGTGAGGTTTGCCTTCGGTCTTTGGTGTGGTGCTGGCATCCGCCACTCGGAAGCTCCCATCGAAGGGAACGAGGTAGGCAGATTCAGGTGCCTCAAACATTGCATGTCTCCGGTTTCTTGTGTTCGTGTTGCGCGAGCGCCCAGGCGACGTGTTCGGTCACCATCGCAGACGATCCATCCTGCCGTGACTGGAGCGCGGCCACAACTGTGGGTGTCGTCGCGGCATTGCCAAGGGCGACGGCGATGTTGCGCAGCCATTGCTCATGCCCGATACGCCGAATTGCGCTGCCCTCGGTTTTTTCGAGGAATGTCTCCTCGCTCCAGGCGAACAGGTCCGTAAGTTCCGCGGTATCGAGATGGTGGCGCGGCGCGAAATCGGGTTCCGAGGTTCGCGTGGCAAACTTGTTCCACGGACAAAAAAGCTGGCAATCGTCGCAGCCGTAAATTCGATTACCGATGGCCTTGCGGAACTCGACCGGGATCGGGTCACGGGATTCGATCGTGAGATAGGAAATGCAACGCCGCGCATCGAGCGAGTAGGGTGCGACAATGGCATCGGTCGGACAAACGTCGATACAGGCTGTGCAGGAACCACAGTGCGAATGCTCGGAACTGTCGATGGGCAGCGGCAGGTCGGTGTACAACTCGCCGAGGAAGAACCACGAGCCTTCGTTGCGATTGATGACATTCGTATGCTTGCCTACCCAGCCAAGTCCGGCTTTTTCGGCCAGCGCTTTCTCAAGGACAGGGGCGCTGTCGACGAACACGCGGTATCCGAATTCGCCGATTCTCTCTTCGATCCGTCGCGCCAGGGCACGCAAGCGGCCGCGCATCACCTTGTGATAGTCGCGTCCGAGCGCATAGCGAGAGATATAGGCCTTTGAGGCATGGTCAAGCAAGCTGCTGGCGACATCCTGCTCGTCGGCGAGATAATCCATCCGGACCGAGATGACTCGGATCGTGCCCGGAACCAGTTCTTCGGGATGACTGCGCTTGCTTCCGTGGCGCTCCATGTAGTGCATCGACCCATGAAATCGATCGTCCAGCCACAACCGCAAGCGGCGCTCGGCCACGGCGAGATCGATATCACTGACGCCGGCCTGCTGGAAGCCGAGTTCCAGGCTCCAGTCGACGATCTCCTGCTTGAGGATCGCCATATCGGTATTGACGTATTGGTTCGAATGATCGGTCAAGGTAATTTCACACCGTCGCTTATGGGCCAGACCAGTATAATCGTCCCGATGCAGAGCTTGCCCACCAACATCTATTCGGTTGCCGCCGTTCGCGAGACGGATCGAACCACAATCGAAGATCATGGAGTCCCCGGTTACACGCTCATGACACGTGCGGGCGCTGCCGCGGTACGCGAAGCCAGGGAGCGATTCCCCAATGCAACACGCTGGCAGGTGATCTGCGGTGCCGGCAATAACGGCGGTGACGGCTTCGTCGTTGCGCGGCTGGCGGCGCAAGAGGGCATCGACGTATCGGTACTGACGCTTGTGGATCCCGAGAAATTAACGGGCGATGCGGCGACCGCCTGGGCAGATTATGCCGAGGAAGATGGCGTAGTGAGGCCCTGGGCGGGAGAGCTCGGCGGCGACACCGACCTGCTTGTCGATGGCATTCTCGGTAGCGGGCTTGAGCGCGACGTAGGTGGCGCGTTTGCGAAGGCTGTCGATGCGATCAATGCGCATTCCGCACCGGTTCTCGCGCTGGATATCCCGACCGGTATCCACGGCGATACCGGGATGGTCCTTGGTACTGCCGTCCGCGCCGATCTGACGGTCACTTTCGTCGGTTTGAAATCCGGCCTGTTTCTCGGGAACGCGGCTGCGCATTGTGGCGAGATTCGTTTCGCCGGCCTCGAGATTCCCGATAGCTACCGTGAAGGCATCGAGCCGGCTTACCGTCTGATCAACGATGCGATGCTGGCCGAGGCACTCAAGCCGAGGGCGAAGGGCGCCCACAAGGGCGATTTCGGGCACGTCCTTGTCATCGGTGGCGGCGAAGGGATGCCAGGCGCAGTCCGCCTCGCCGGCGAAGCGGCCCTGAGAACCGGTGCCGGACGCGTGAGCATCGCTACGCATCCGTCGCACGCGGCGCTGCTCGTGGCGACGCGCCCGGAACTCATGTCCCATGCGATTGCTGACAGCTCGGATCTAGATCCCCTGCTGGCAGGCGCTGACGTGATCGCGTTCGGGCCGGGCCTCGGGCAGTCGGACTGGGCGCGCGATCTGTACGAGCGCGTCGCCGCGGCGGATCTGCCGGCGGTCTGGGATGCCGACGCACTCAATCTGCTCGCGGCCGAGCCGGTAGCGGCCCGGAATCGTGTCATTACTCCCCACCCTGGCGAGGCCGCAAGACTGCTGAATACCGATACGCGCGCCATTCAGGCGGATCGACCGGCGGCACTGGCCGCCTTGGTGGAGAAGTACGGCGGCACGGCTGTCCTGAAGGGCTCGGGCTCGCTGATTTCCAGCGATTCCGTGCCCGTCGTTTGCGTATCCGGGAACCCGGGGATGGCGTCACCGGGAATGGGGGATGTTCTCACCGGGATCATCGCGGCCCTGATCGGTCAGGGAATCGATGCGGCGTTGGCGGCGGCGATCGGTGTCGAAGCGCATGCGCGGGCCGGGGATCGCGCTGCCGTGCCAGGCGAGCGCGGGTTGCTGGCGACGGACCTGATGCTCGAGCTGCGCGCGATCCTGAATCCATGAAGAAGTTTCTGCCTGATGAAGCGGCCACGACGGCCTTTGGCAGGGAATTACTCGATGCGTTGCCCGAGGATCTCGCGGGCTGGACCTTGCTGCTGAACGGTGATCTCGGGGCGGGCAAGTCGACGCTCGCACGAGCGCTCATCAAAGCCGCGGGCCATACCGGCGCCGTGCCAAGCCCCACTTACACCCTCGTCGAGCCGTATAAGCTTTCGAGGGGAAACATCTATCACGTTGATTTATATCGAGTTTCCAGCGAAGACGAGCTGCGCTACCTGGGCTGGAACGAACTCGACGATGGCTGTCGCATCGTGGAATGGCCGGATCGCGCGCCTGGACTGATCGAGCAGGCGGATCTCTCGATTACGCTGAGCTACGACGGCGAAGGCCGCACGGTCGAACTGTCTCCGCTGAGCGAACGCGCAAATAGGGTGACGGACAGCTTAAGAGCGGGTCATGAGGTGTCAGCCACCGATAAACGAGTAGGTTAAGAAGGGTCGGTATCCTTATAATTTTTCAGTGAAAACTCTTGGATTTTGGCGCCAGATTCGTATACTCACCGAACATAATCCATAAATCCGGCTGAGCGAATCTCCACCATGGCCCGACTGAGACTCACAACCTGTGCGCTGCTTCTGCTGCTCACGTCTACGGCATTTGCCGGTTCGACCGTCGAAAACGTCCGTATATGGTCGGAAAATAACAAAACACGGGTTGTTCTGGATCTCAGCCAGTCCGTTCAGCACAGCATCTTTACCTTGAGAGGCCCGGATCGCCTCGTTATCGATCTCAAGGATAGCCGCCTGGCCAAGACGCTGACCTCGATGCCCACGGGTGCCGGGGCCGTGCGCTCGATCCGCAGTGCCATTCGTGCTGACGGTCAGCTTCGCGTCGTGCTCGATCTCAATACGGCGGTTCGCTCGCGGACCTTTACCGCCGGGCCGAATGCCACCTACGGTGACCGACTCGTTATCGATTTACAGCGCGCAGGCAGCCTGGCGCCGGTCAAGACCGCGTCCGAGGGATACCGGCCGGGCCGCGATATCGTCATCGCCGTCGACGCCGGGCATGGCGGCCACGATCCCGGTTCGTCTGGCCGGCGCTCGAAGGAAAAAGATGTCGTGCTCTCGGTCAGCAAGGAACTCGCCAAGAGAATTAACGCTGAGCCCGGAATGCGCGCCGTTCTGATTCGAGACCGGGACGTATTTATCAACCTCAAGGACCGGGTCAAGATCGCACAACGCCATGACGCGGACCTGTTTATTTCAATCCATGCCGATGGTTTCCGCGATACGCGCGCGAACGGCGCGTCGGTATTCGCGTTGAACCTTGACAGGGCGGACCGGGTCGCCCGCGAAACGCTGTCCCGGCGTGACAAGGAAACCGTCAAGGTCGGCGACGTCGTTCTCAACGACAAGGATCCGGTACTGGCATCCGTACTGTATGACCTGTCCCAGAACGCGGCAATGAGCGCGAGTAATGATGTTGGCACGCGGGTTAGCAGGCAGCTGAGCCGGGTTGCGAAGATGCACAGCCACAAGGTCAGAGAGAAGAGCCTCGCCGTGCTGACGTCGGCCGAAGTGCCGTCGATTCTCGTCGAGACCGGGTTTATCACGAACCCTGGCGAGGAGAAGAAGCTGCGGGACCGGGCCTACCAGGGGCGCCTCGCCAACGCGATTCTGGCCGGTGTTCGCGATTACTTCTATACGAACCCGCCGCCCGATACGCAGATCGCGATGGACCTCAAGCGACAGCCCGCCAAACAGGTGCGCTACGTCGTGGCACGTGGCGATACCGTGTCGGAGATTGCTGAGCGCTACAACGTGCGGGCCGCAGACATTCGCCGCGCGAATAAGCTCTCCAGTGACAAAATTCGTGTCGGCCAGACGCTGAGTATCCCGATTTTCGCGGGCGGATAGGGGACTTTTCCCTCCTGATCTGAAAAAATGGCGCCCCTTTGGTGCCGTTCTTCGATCATGCCCATCCAGCAACTCCCCAGTCACCTGATCAACCAGATCGCCGCAGGCGAGGTTGTAGAGCGCCCGGCCTCTGTGGTTAAGGAGCTGGTGGAGAACAGTCTGGATGCGGGCGCCCAGGCCGTGCAGATCGACATCGTTGCGGGCGGGCAGAAGCTGATTCGCATACGCGACGACGGCAAGGGCATTAGCAAGGCGGAACTGGAACTTGCGCTATCCCGGCACGCGACGAGCAAGATTTCGAGTCTCGACGATCTCGAGGCAGTCGCATCGCTCGGTTTCCGCGGCGAGGCGCTGCCCAGCATCGCATCGGTTGCGCGACTGACCCTGTGTTCGCGCTCTCTGGACGGGGATACGGCCTGGAAGGTCGAAGCTGATGGCGGCGACGTCAGCGAGCCGGTTCCGGCCGCGCATCCGCAGGGCACGACCGTCGAGGTACATGACCTTTTCTACAACACGCCGGCTCGGCGCCGGTTCTTGCGCACCGAGCGTACTGAGTTCGGGCACATCGAGAAGTGGATACGACGCCTGGCGCTGTCGCGCCCCGAAGTCGCCTTCACGCTGACCCACAACCAGCGCACGGTCCTGTCTTTGCCCGCTGCGAAAGACGAAGACGCGCAAAGACAGCGTGTTGCAAAGATCTGTGGCGACGCGTTCGCGGATCAGTGCGTCTACATCGAGCGCGAGGTCGAAGGCATCGCGCTGTCAGGTTGGATTGCGTTGCCGACATTTAACCGCAGCCAGCCCGATCTGCAATACTGGTTTGTGAACGGCCGCAGCATCTCGGACAGGACGCTGGCGCATGCTGCGCGTCATGCCTACCGGGACGTTCTGTTTCATGGTCGTTACCCGGCCTACGTCCTGAACCTGACGATGGATCCGAAGGGTGTGGATGCCAATGCGCACCCGGCCAAGCACGAGGTTCGGTTTCGCGACGGTCGCCGCGTGCATGGCGTGGTGTCGCAGGCTGTCGAGGTCGCGCTGCGAGATACCAAGCCCGGCGGTCACGACATTACCCCGATCCCCATGACGCGGGATGCGGTGTTCAACCAGGGTGCGATGTCCTTACCCCACGGTCCGTCACCCGCGGCGGTTCGGGAAACACTGGCGACCTATCGCGCCATGGCCACGGCACCGTCCCTTGCGGATGTGCCGGAGCAGGCGACCGAAGTGCCGCCGCTTGGCTTTGCTGTCGCGCAGCTTGCGGGTGTTTATATCCTGGCGGAAAACAGGGACGGCCTCGTGATCGTCGATATGCATGCCGCGCACGAGCGCATCACTTACGAGAAACTCAAGCAGAGTTACGCCGATCGCGATCTCGTGCGTCAGCCGCTTCTCGTGCCCGAGACAATTTCGGTCGCTGAGAGCGAGGCGAATCTCGTGGAACAGTCGGGTGCAGCGCTTGAACAATTCGGGCTCGTTGTCGACCGATCCGGGCCGACGGCACTGACCATTCGCGAAGTGCCCGCCCTGCTGCGCAACGCCGATGCCGAATCCCTGTTACGTGATGTCCTCGCGGACTTGTCGGAGTCGGGGCAGAGCAGTCGCGTCGAGGATGCCAGCGACGACTTTCTCGCGACGATGGCGTGCCATCATTCCGTGCGCGCCAACCGCTTGCTGACGCTCGATGAGATGAACGCCTTGCTGCGTGAAATGGAAACCACTGAGCGGGCAGACCAGTGCAATCACGGCCGGCCGACCTGGACGACGATTACGATGTCAGAGCTCGATCGGCTGTTCCTGCGCGGGCGCTGATCCAGGATCATGCAGCAGACAGCGATACTGCTCATGGGCCCGACGGCGTCGGGCAAGACCGACCTTGCTATCAGTCTGTGCAAGCGTTTCCCCTGCGATGTCATCAGCGTGGATTCAGCGCTGGTCTATCGCGGCATGGACATCGGCACGGCGAAACCGGACGCTGCAACGCTGGCGCGTACGCCGCATCGCCTGATCGATATTCGCGACCCCGAAAACAGCTACTCGGCGGGCGAGTTCGTTCGCGACGCTTACCGCGAGATGGACGAGATTTTTGCTGCCGGGCGTATGCCGCTGCTTGTCGGCGGGACCATGATGTACTTTCGAGCGCTGACGGAGGGCATCGCGGAATTACCCGCCGCGGACGATGGGCTCCGGCGTGCGATCGATGCGGAGGCGGCCGAGCGCGGCTGGCCCGCCATGCATGAGGACCTTCAGGACCTGGATCCTGCCGCGGCGAAGAGAATCAAGCCCAACGACCGGCAGCGCATTCAACGGGCACTGGAAGTCTATCGCGCCAGCGGCAGGCCACTATCCGACTGGCAGCGCGACTCCGCGCCAGTGCGGGATGATATTCGCTACCTGAAGATCGGGCTCAATATAGAGCCGAGGTCGATGCTCCATGAACGTATCGCGAAGCGGCTCAACATGATGGTTGAGGGCGGCTTTGTGGAGGAAGTGAAGGCGCTGCGGGAACGGCCGGCCCTGACGGCCGATAGCCCGGCAATGCGCTCCGTCGGGTACCGCCAGTTCTGGCAGTACCTGGACGGCACGCTCTCGCTGGACGAGGCGCGAAATAAGGCGTTGTACGCGACCCGCCAGCTTGCCAAGCGGCAAATCACCTGGCTGCGGTCCGAAACGGAGGTTTTTCTGGCAAATCCCCTTGAAGCGGACGCAATCGATGCTATATCGGGTTTTCTGGCGAAATCCCTGTGTTAGACTTTTTCTACGCTTAGGCTGAAGACCGCCACTAGGGCACTCCGGCGCCACCGGAGCGCGGTTTTCACTACTGAATAAGAATAAGGAGACCCAATATGGCTAAAGGGCAAACACTTCAAGATCCTTTCCTGAATATTTTACGTAAGGAAAAGGTTCCCGTATCGATCTACCTCGTCAACGGCATCAAGTTGCAGGGGCAGGTGGATTCATTCGACCAGTTCGTGGTGTTGTTGAAAAACAGCGTCAACCAGATGGTGTACAAACATGCAATTTCGACCGTCGTACCGTCGCGGAACGTTCGCTTGCCGCTGCCGGACGACGAATCTGGAGACAGTGACGACTAGGTCCTCATCGCGGAATCCTGCGCGGGAGGTCGTGATTGTTTGAGCGACCGCAAAGTGGCGAGCGAGCAGTGCTCGTCCACGCGAGCACCGACGGATTACCTGACGAATCTGAACGCGAAGAATTTGCCGAGTTGGCCCGGTCCGCGGGCGCGGTGATTGCGGGCGAGCTCATCAGTTCGCGGCGCCGGCCGGACCCCCGTTTCTTTATTGGCAAGGGCAAGCTCGACGATCTGCGTGAGCTGATCAAGGACACCGAGGCAGAACTGGTGATTTCCGCGGCGGCTCTGAGCCCGAGCCAGGAACGCAACCTCGAAAAAGAGCTTCGCTGTCGTGTTCTCGACCGTGCGGGACTGATTCTCGATATTTTTGCGCAACGCGCCCGGAGCTTTGAAGGCAAGCTGCAGGTTGAGCTGGCCCAGCTCAGGCACTTGTCGACTCGGCTGGTGCGAGGCTGGACTCACCTCGAAAGACAAAAAGGCGGCATCGGACTTCGCGGGCCGGGTGAAACCCAGCTCGAGACGGACCGTCGCCTGGTTGGCAAGCGCATCCGGCAACTGACGGAGCGCCTGGAGCACGTCGATACCCGGCGCACGATCAATCGCCGCAATCGCATGCGAGCGGAGATCCCGACCGTAGCGCTTGTGGGATACACGAATGCCGGCAAGTCGACGCTTTTTAATGCGCTGACCGATGCCGGTGTCTACGTCCAGGACCAGTTGTTTGCGACGCTGGATCCGACCGTACGACGTCTCGACCTGAAAGACGGCGAGCATGTCGTGCTCGCCGACACCGTGGGATTTGTGAGGGACCTCCCGCACGAACTGATCGCCGCATTCAAGTCAACCTTGCAGGAGGCCCGGGAGGCCGACCTGATCCTGCACCTGATCGATGCCAGTGATCAAAACCGCTGGCAGCGCGTGCGCCAGGTGAATGCCGTACTTAAACAGCTGGACGCGGACCAGGTGCCGCAGATCAGGGTGTACAATAAGATCGACAAGCTGGACAGAAAGCCGCGCGTCACCAACAACCGACGGGGCGAAGGGCGTGCTGTCTGGATCTCAGCGGTCACGGGCGAAGGGCTCGAGCTCCTCAAGGAAGCGATCGCACAACGTCTGCAGCAAAAAACGCTACGCCGTTACATACACCTCGAACCTGCCCAGGGGCGGCAGCGCGCCAAACTTTTTGAGTTGGGTGCTGTCCTCAGTGAAGAGGCGCTCGAGGACGGCGGCTGGACGCTTGAACTGAAAATGACTGAAAAGGACTTGCGGCGATTCCTAAAGCATGAAAATCTCGCCGAGGAACAACTGGCGCTGACGGCTTCCGAGCCATCGGCACCCGCAGCAAATGAGTGAATAATATTATGGCTTGGAACGAAGACGGAAATGGCAAAGACCCCTGGAAACGCGATGGGGGTGAGCCGAAAGAACTGGATCAGATCGTGCAGGACTGGCAGAAGCGATTCGGCAGCATCCTGGGCGGGGGCGGCCGCGGCGGCGGCGGGAGTGGTGCCGGCGGCATTGCGCTTATCGTCCTGCTGCTGATTGCCTGGGGGCTGACCGGCCTCTACCGCGTTGATGCGGCAGAAAGAGGCGTTGTGCAGCGCTTTGGCGAGTTCATCGAGCCCGTGACCATGCCGGGTCTGCGTTGGCACCTCCCGTTTCCCATCGAAACTGTGGACATCGTGAATATTGAGCAGGTTAATGACTTCCCGTATTCGACCGAAATGCTGACGGCCGACGAGTGGTACGTGTATATCGACATCGCGGTGCAGTTCCGGCGGACGGACCCGGTGAAGTTCAGCTTTCTTGTCGAAGATCCCGAGCAGACGCTGCAGGACGTGACGGAAAGCGCCCTGCGAGGAGTCGTTGGAACCAGTTCGCTCGAGTCCTTGATTGGCGAGCGCCGCGGGGAAATTCCCGCGAGGACGATCGAGGAACTGCAGGACACGCTGGACGCTTATGGCGCTGGCCTGACCGTGACGTCCATCAACATCGAGACGGTCAATTATCCGTCGGCGGTGGAGGAGGCTGTCGCCGACACGCAGCGAGCGCGCAACGACCGTGAACGCTACCAGCAAGAGGCGCAGAAATACGCAAACGATATCGTGCCGAAGGCACGCGGTCAGCGCGAGAGGGTTCTGCAGGATGCGGAAGCCTACCGTGAACGTGTAATCGCCGAGGCTGAAGGTGACGTGTCGCGCTTCTCGGCACTGCTCACCGAGTATCAGAAGGCACCGCGCGTGACGCGCGATCGTCTTTATATCGAGGCGGTTGAGCGTGTTTACGGCGATTCAGCCAAGGTCATCATCGACACCGATGGCGGCGGCAACCTCTTGTACCTGCCATTGAATGAAATTATGAATCGATCGGGAGTCCAGTTCCCCAGCGCTGAACCCGCCAGGGATCCGGACGCGAGCAGCCCAAGGACTGAGTCGGACGCTCGACAAGAGCCGCGAGATTCACGTGAAAGGAGGACCCGGCAATGAATAACAAAGGTGCAGGAATAATTGTTGGTGTAGGACTGGTCCTCGTTATCGTCGGGCTCGCGGCATTCACAGTCAATGAGCGCGATCTCGCCATCAAATTGCGATTTGGCGAGGTTCGGGAGGCAAATTACGTTCCGGGCCTGCATTGGAAGATTCCGATAATCGAAACCGTTCGCAAGTTCCCGCGGCGTATCCTCAAGATCGACGACGCCCCGCAGGAAGTATTTACGCTGGATCGCCAGAACATGACGGTCGACTTCTTTGTAAAATGGCGCATCGTCGATGAAGTGAAGTTCTACACATCAACGGGTGGATTGCAGCAAGTCGCGGCGGATCGCTTACGCGAGATCATCAAGAACTCCGTGGTGACAGAGTTCGGCAAACGCTCCACGCGCGAGGCCATTTCCGTCGAGCGCATGGAGCTGATGCGCGACATGCTGGCGCTGGCTCGTCCTACGGCCGAGGGGCTGGGCGTCGAGCTCGTGGACTTTCGTGTGAAACAGGTCGAGTTTGTTGCGCGGGTCCGCGAGTCCGTTTACGAGCAGATGCGCGCCGAGCGCGAGCAGCTTGCCGCGCAAACCCGTGCAGAGGGTCGCGAGGCAGCCGCGCTGATCACATCGACCGCGGACAAGGACCGCACGGTGATCCTTGCCGATGCGGACCGGCAGGGCCAGATTATTCGTGGTGAAGGTGACGCGAGGGCAGCCGAGATCTATGCCAATGCGTACAACGAGGACCCTGAGTTCTACGCGTTCTACCGCAGTATCAATGCGTACAAGAACGCCATTGGCAAGCAGGGCGATGTGCTCGTGCTCGATCCGAACAACGAGTTCTTCCGCTACCTGAATCGGTCGGACGGTAAGCAATAGCTACGGAGATTTTAACGGCAATTGCCCTTGTGCTCATATTAGAGGGCATGTTGCCGTTCATCTCGCCGCGAAAGTACCGCCAGATGGTGGCGGAAATCTCGCGCCTGAGTGACAATCACATCCGCAATATCGGTCTCGTGGTGATGGTTATCGGCCTCGGGGTCCTGTACCTCGTGAGCGCTTAGGCGCCGGCGGTTCTCGATCCGCAGAAGAAGCGAACTAGGGAAATCATGGGTAAGAACGTAGTTGTCATCGGTACCCAGTGGGGTGACGAGGGCAAGGGAAAAATTGTCGACCTGTTGACGGATCGCGCGGCGGCCGTTGCCCGTTTTCAGGGCGGTCACAACGCCGGCCACACGCTCGTCATCGACGGTGAGAAGACCGTCCTGCACCTGATTCCATCGGGGATTCTGCGTGACGGTGTGCAGTGCCTGATCGGTAACGGTGTCGTGCTGGCGCTGGATGCGCTGGTCACCGAGGCCAACGCGCTGATCCAAAGCGGCGTACCCGTGTACGAGCGGCTGCGCGTCAGCCCGGGTTGCCCCCTGATCCTGCCGTCCCATGTGGCGCTCGATGCGGCGAGAGAGAAAGCGCGCGGCGCCAGCGCTATCGGCACGACGGGGCGCGGGATCGGTCCCGCATACGAGGACAAAGCGGCACGTCGCGCACTCAGGGTTTCAGACCTGTTTGTCCGCGAGAATTTTGCAGCGAAGCTGGGCGAGGTTCTCGATTACCATAACTTCCTGCTGAAAAATTATTTCCGCGCCGAGACGGTCGACTTCGCGAAGACCCTGGATGAGGCCATGGAGTATGCCGAGATCATTGCGCCGATTACGGTCGATATCACGCAGATCCTCCAGGACCTTGCGGATTCCGACAAGAGCATCCTGTTCGAGGGCGCGCAGGGCAGCTTCCTGGACATCGATCACGGCACGTATCCGTACGTGACGTCGTCGAATACCGTGGCTGCGGCCGCGAGTACGGGAACAGGTATTGGGCCGCGCAATCTCGACTACATCCTGGGTATCGTCAAGGCCTACACGACGCGCGTCGGCGCGGGGCCGTTTCCGACGGAGTTGTTTGACGAGCAGGGTGCTCACATTGCGAGAGTCGGCGCCGAGTTTGGCGCGACCACGGGCAGGCCGCGGCGCTGCGGCTGGTTCGATGCGGTCGCACTGCGACGCTCCATCGTCAACAGCAGTGTGTCGGGCCTGTGTGTAACCAAACTCGACGTGCTCGATGAGCTGGAGACGATCCAGATCTGCGTGGGCTACACGATCGATGGCGAACCCATCGCGGGCCTGCCGGTCGTGGTAGACCGGTTTGCGGATTGTCAGCCGATTTACGAGGAATGGGCTGGCTGGCAGGAGTCAACCGTCGGGGTAACTGACTTGAACGACTTGCCCGAGAAAGCACGCTCGTACCTGGCCCGGATCGAAGAGCTCGCCGGCGTACCGGTTGACATTATTTCAACGGGACCGGATCGCGAACAGACGATTATCAAGACGCATCCGTTCGAATAGCAGCAACGCCAGCAGCCACAGGGATAGCGCGCCACCGCCACCACCGCCTCCGGGTCCGGCGCTGTTGGTCGTGACCGTGATGGATACCTCGGCAGAGTCGCTAAGGCCGTTCGGGTCCGTGACTTCCAGGCTAAAGCGCAACAAGGTATCCGAGGTGACCGTCGGTGCCGTGAACGACGCGCTGGCAGCGCCGGCATTTTGCAGTGTGACCGCCGTCCCCAGAGTCTGCGTCCAGCTGTAAGTCAGCGTATCCCCGTCAGGATCGTTTGAGCCGCCACCATTCAGAGTCACCGCTGCGCCAGCAAGCACAGTCTGGTTCGCACCCGCCACGGCGTTGGGCGCCACATTGCTGCCAGTACCGTCGAGAATGTCGATGCGCAGCTTGTCGCTCCCGGCGATGCCTGCCCCGGAGTTGTTGCTGAGCGTCAACTCGATGAATTCATCGCTCTCGCCACTGCCGTCATCGATGATGTTGTATTCAATCCATTTCGGGTCGGCATCGCCATCGGCCCAGGACAATGTGCCGCTTGCGGTTCCCGCATAATCCGCCCCCATAGTCGCATCGCCGGCCGTGATACTGAAATCAACGCTTGCCGCGCCCACCGCACTGCCGCTGCGCTCCACGATGACGACGGCCTGGCCGAATCCTCGCTCGGAAACTGTCAGCGACGATTCCTGGAAGCCCAGTGATGACACGGCACCCGGATCGCTGATGTAGAGGCTCGCGATATTCGGGTTGCCGAGATTCGCGGTTGCGCTGGGTGATGAAATTTTGACGATCAACCGCTCCAGCCCCTCGGCGCTACCGTCGTTGACGACGCCAAGGTCGATCGTCTTGGGTGCCAGGTCGCCGGCAGCCCAGTCAAGTACACCAGAGTCGAGCGCGATGTCGGTCCCGGATCCTGTGGCGCTGATGACTTCCCAGGCAAGGCCCACGGCCACCGTCGCACTGCCCGTGCGCACCACGTTGAGGGTCGGGTTCTGATCTTCCGCATCGCCGAATGACGCCGACTCGAAGGCCAGCACGCTGGGAGACGCATCGCGCGTCTTGTCCGCCACGATGTACAGGCCCGAATCGATGTCGCTGATCAGTATGTTGCCGCTCGGTAGGAACGGATAGGTGCCCCAGGCACCCGGGAAACCGGTGTTATCGGTTGCCGGGTAGCTGTCGAAATAACCGGACACCTGCATATTCGTCGGGTTCGATATATCGAGAATGGTCAGACCACGCGCGTAATTGGACATGTAATAGCGATTGCCACGTACGAATCCATTGTGATCGATGGCGCCTGTGGGCCCTGTCCAGGTGTCGATCAGAACCGGGTTGGCAAGATCAGCGATCGAAAACGCTCGCAATGTCGTTGCCAGGCCGCGATCGCGCTCATCGAGTTCGTCCTGCACGAACAGGGTGTTCTGGTCCTCGGAGACCCAGCCGGAGTGCGTGTAGCCGGAGTTGCCGTAGGGCGTGCGGCTCAGTCGGACGGGGTTCGCGGGATTGGTGACGTCCCAGATGTCGGCGCTCGTCTCGTTGAAGTCAAACAAAACGTCGCAGTACGGCATGGCCGCCGCATTGACGCATTGCGTGTTCTTGCGGTCGTCGCGTATCAGCATGGACGCGGCGTCGTGCATGTAGAGCCGATCGCCTCCGGGTTGGCCGGCGGGCGTGGCAGGGGCCGCGAGGAAAGACGGCGCCCGCGGGTTATCGAGGGAATACGTGCGGAAGCGACCGTCACTGAGATTCGATCCGGCGATGACCAGCAGCGGCGCATCGTCGGTCAGGGCCAGGCCCGTACCGAAGTCCGTCTTCGTCGTGTAGACGTTGTGGGCCTCAGAAAAGTCGCTGTTGTACGGGACCTCGGAAATGCGGTGCGGCAATTCGGTCAGGTCGATGATGACCAGGCCATCCAGCGCATTATCGGCGGTGACATAGGCGTAAGCGTTCCAGCGTGCATCAGCAGCATTCCAGGACTGGTAGACCTTGATGTCGCGCCACGTCGTGGATTGGCCGTTGACGAAGCCGACTTCGCGCGGGTTTTCCGCATCGGATACGTCGTAAACAGCAGTGCCGGTGCTGTAACCCATAATCGCGTACTCGCGATTCGTATTAAGGTCGAGAAAGCCCCAGATATCGGCGCCCCGTGAAGGGGGAGTACGATCAGCGACGTGTGCGACCAGGTCCACCTGGTCACAGGGGAAACCACCGGCGGAACCGCCGACGCAGGCCGCTGCGAAGGCGTTGGTACTGAGATTTGCACGCGTGCCGATGAGCTTATCGGCCGACTCGCGGTTCTGGCCCTTGGTGTCGGCGATGACACGAAACCCGCGTGCGCCGAGGTCGCCAGCGAATTCGTGTGGTACACCGACGATCGTTGCCCCTTTCTCCGCACGTACGTCGATGGCGCCACTGACGAGATAAAAGACATCTCCAGGGTTGCTCAACGTGTAGTTGCCCGGGGCAACCCGGATGCGGCCGTTCTTGCCAACGCGCTGCAGTGCAAAGTCGAGAGTGCGGCAGGGCGTGCCAGCATCGAGACAATCGCCGGTGTCGGCACCGGCGGGTCCCACATACAGCGGCGGTTCCTCGACATCGGCTGCCGCCTGCGTGCCGTAACCAAGAGCCAGGGCCGCGACAACCGCGGCCGGGAGAAATCGGGTCATGTGAAGAACCGTTTGCCTGAAGAAGTCCCTATAATAGCTGTTCCTACCGTTCTTCGACCCTTATATACCCATAAACTGTGAAGCCGTTCTCTTTGACATTCAAAGCGGGCGCGGGTGCCCTCAAATCCGTCCGCAAGCACGGTTTTGACATAGCGTCGGTCGGCACGCTGGCTGGCGCCTCCGGGGGCGCGAAATGGCTGGTTCTGAGTCAGCTGGATCGCGCGATCCTGCGAACGGTCGTACCGAAGCTCAGAGGGCCTGTGCACCTGATCGGAAGTTCGATCGGTTCATGGCGTTTTGCCTGCTATGGGCAGGCAGATCCCCTTGCCGCGATTGAGCGCTTTGAGCAGGCGTACCTGGAACAGACGTATAGCACAAACCCGGATATTCACGAGATTACGGCCAAGAGCCGGGAGATTCTCGACCTGGTTCTGGGTGATAACGGCGCCGAAGAGGTTCTTTCGAACCCGGTGTTCCGCACGCACGTGATGACCGTTCGTAGCCGGCATATCCTTGCGTCGGAGCAGAAGGCACTGCTGGCACTGGGTCTGCTGTCCGCGGCATTGCTGAACGCTGCCAGCCGCTCGACGCTCGGCTGGTTTTTCGAACGCGCACTATTTTTTGACGAGCGCGACATTCCGCCGTTCTTCGATGTCAGCGGTTTCCCATTACAACGTGTCGCATTGAGCGAGAACAACCTTCGCGACGCGATCGTCGCGACTGGCGCCATCCCCCTGGTGCTGTTGGGCGTTCCGGATATCGACGGCGCCAGGCCGGGTGTCTATCGCGATGGGGGTGTTATCGACTACCACCTCGATTTACCACATAGCGCGCACGAGCGCCTGACCCTCTTTCCGCATTTCTACGGCCGCATCGTGCCAGGCTGGTTTGACAAGCGCCTGAAGTGGCGGCGGCCGCAGCCGGGCAACGTCGATCGCACCATTCTCGTCAGCCCGTCGGATGAATTTGTTGCTAGTCTGCCCAATGGAAAAATTCCGGACCGCAGCGATTTCGTGAACTACGAACCCGCAGAACGCGTTCGCATCTGGAAGCAGTGTGTGGCGGCGTGTGAAGCGCTGGCCGACGAATTTTCCGAGGTGATCGAGAAAGACCAACTGGCGGCACGTCTCGAACCACTGTGATAGTCTGGCGCGAAAATAACAAAAGGGGAGTGGGGTGGAAAATTCACCATCGACCGTAGCCCGGCCATATCCGGAGCTAACCTGGGTCGCACTAATCGTCGGTTGGATTATCGGCTGTGTGATTGCCGTCTCGATCGGCTACGCGGCCCTGATCCTGGGGTTCTCGATCGAAGGATCCGAACTCGCCGCCATTCTCGGCTTCGGCATCCTGCGCGGCATGCTGCGGCGCAAGAGTATTATCGAGAACAACATCGTCCAGACCATTGCATCGGGCGTTAACGGTGCTTCGTCGGGCATGATGTTTTCGGTCCCGGCAATATTTCTGCTGGGTTTCGGTGACCGCTTTGATCCGGTCATCCTGACGTTCGGGTGTATTGCGGGTGCGTTTCTGGGCATCGCATTCATCATCCCGCTTCGGAAGCACATGATCGACTACGAACGGCTGACCTACCCCGGCGGTGTCGCGGTTGCCACGATCCTGAAGTCACCCGGAGCGGGTGTTCGCAAGGCGATCATCCTCCTCGCAGCAGCGCTCGTGAGTGCCGGTGTGCACTTCACCACTATCGAAACCGGCGTCTCGAACTGGAACCTTGGCGCATTGATTGGCATGCCGGAGTACATGAACGGCATCTGGTACCTGTCCCTTATGACGATCGGTGTGGGCTTTATCGCGGGCAGGGGCGGTATCGCGTTCATTATCGGCGGCTTTGTGGCCTACTGGTTCCTGTCACCGATGCTCTCGGCCATGGGCGCGTTCCCCGTCGACACGGCCGGTGAGACGATCAACCAACCCGGACCGCTCAGGCTTCTGCTGTATCGACCGTTTGGAATCGGCATGCTGATTGGCGGTGCGATCATGGGTGTGATCCTGGCATCACCGCTGATCGTCAGCGCGATCAAGTCGATGCAAAAGGCGGCCAAGGTCGAGACCAGCATTTCCAGCGACGAGATGCCGATCAAGTTGCTCTATTTCGCCGTCGGTGGCGCTGCGATCCTGCTGTGCATCATGGCGGCCACATCGGCGGAGTCTGTCGGCATCGGCCGCGGCATCGGCATGGCCGTGCTCGGTACGCTATGGATCTGGATGGCCGGCATCATTCTCTCGGAAGCCATTGGGCGCACCAACTGGTCGCCGTTGTCGGGCATGACGTTGGTTGGTATTACGCTGCTGATCGTGCTGACGCAGGCTTTCGGTATGGAGCGCGACGATTCGATCATTGCAGCCCTCATGGTTGGCGCCGCAATGTGCGTCGCCATGTCGCAGGCAACGGACCTGATGCTGGACCTCAAGACCGGTTACCTGGTTGGTGCAACGCCGCGCATGCAGCAGATCGGACAATTCGCGGGCGCCTGGCTCGGGCCGATTGTTGTGATCGGCGTGATCTTCGTCCTGAACGAGTCTCACGGGCTCGGTAGCGACAAGCTGCCGGCTCCGCAGGCACAGGCCCTGGCCAGCACGATTGACGGCATTATGGGTGGTGACGTACCGACGCAGAAGTATGTGGCGGGTGCCGTGATGGGAGGCATCCTGTCGGCCATGATGGGTGGACTGGGCATCACGGTTGGCCTTGGTTTCTACCTGCCATTCAACATCGTACTGACATACTCGCTGGGCACACTCGGTCGCGAATTGTCGGATCGTTTTAAAGGCAAGACCTGGAGCGAGGAGGTCGGCATTCCCATAGCGGCCGGGCTCATCGTCGGCGAAGCACTGGTCGGGGTCGGCGATGCATTGAGCATCGTGCTGACGTCGTAGGGGGGAAGACTCATGAAGAATATCGGCTTTATTCTCCTGGCTGCCGGCTTCCTTGCGGGAGCCTACGCAACGGCGCTGGATGTTCAAAACGTCAACTGGATGCTATTCGGTATCGCGGCAGTCGTGGCGGTCACGGGTCTCGCGATCTCGAAACGACAGGCGTCAGCCCATGCCCGTTCCGACGAAGTGCTCGAGCTGAATCGCGGCGAACTGCGCGAGTCCCTGGAGAACGTCGTCCGGGATCTTGGTGAAATCGTTGACAATGGCGACACCAAAGGCGCAGAGCTGCGAGACAAGATTGACCTGAAGCTCCGCGATGACCTGCGGCGTTTCGCGGATGCGCGCGGCAGTATGGTGCATCTCTTCGGCCTGCAGACCTACGCAGATATCATGAGCAGTTTTGCCGCGGGCGAACGCTACATCAATCGGGTCTGGTCGGCGTCAGCCGATGGTTACGATGAGGAAGCAGCGACCTACCTGCACAAGGCGGCACGGCAGTTTGCCGACGCGCAGCAGCAGTTACAGGAAGCCACGCAGGGAGCCGGCTAGGCGCTATTTGCGGCGGCAGCGCGCCGTCAGTTCTTTTTGCAGCAGATCGACATCCTCGTTCATGAGGTAGTCGGACTGGTCCCGCCATCCGCGCAGCATGCCGATCGTGCGCTCGTTCACCAGGAGGTGACGCTCGCTCGACTGCTCGCCGATGTCCCAGCCCGGTACCGCGATGACCGATCGAACCCTGATCTTGTGGCCGAGTAGTCGGCAGATTTCCTTTTCAAGGCGCGCTGAGCTTGCCGTGATCTCGACAATCGGAATCACTGTGTCGTTGTTCGAAAACGTCAGATCATTGCCCTCGAGAACCGCGCTGCTGTTCTTGCCGCCGCGGCGTGCAACTACATTGACGGCATAAATGCCACGCTGGCCGACAAGTACATGGTCGACGACACCCGCGCTCGTGACGACATCGTGAAATACGCGGTTCGCGCCGGCAGACATCTGCTGCAGCTGGTGGCCGATCGCGACGTTTGCATCGCGAACGAACTTCACATTGCGGCGCGCCAGTATCGTACTGCCCAGGCGCCACGTAGCGAAGCCGGTTGCGAGTGTCAGGAATGCGATCTGCAGCCAGAGCTGCCAGGACGGGTAACCGGCAAACAGGACCTGTGCCTGCAGTATGTAGGCCGCGATAAACAGCACCAGGAACACCAGTGCGCCGCTGAGGTATATCGCCTGGGAGCTCGACAGGCGCTCCAGCTCATCGCGAAAACGCTGCGCGGCCTCGTGCATGATACTGTCGGCAAAGTTGGGCGTAGAGCTGACGGAGCGCGTCAGGATACTCCAGGACTTCGCGACGACGAGAAACAGAATCGTACTCGTCAGAGCCACGGTCGCTGCCCCGCTGATCGCGTCAATGTCCATGTTGAGAGTCCCTTTACCCGCCAAGCTGTCCAGCCAGCGTATCGACCGCGGCTTTCACGCTCTGTGATACAGGTCACATTGGAACGCCAAAAGCGGGGACAACCAGGCATTTTTCAGCGTTTGTTCATGGACAGGCTCGTATATGTGATTGTCATCACGGCGATTCGTGGATGATCGCGATAGCGTCGGGATTATGTCTGACAACGGCACCTGAATGGAGATCGCCATGGACAGGAAATGGAATGTGATCGGAATCGCGCTCGTTACGCTCGTCATGAGCGGCTGCGCAACGATGAGTGGCGACGAATGCATGGCCACCGACTGGTCGGCAGTGGGCTTTGAAGACGGCGCGCGAGGCTTTACGACGGAACGCTTCTCAAAGCACCGGAAGGCCTGCGCGAAGCATGGCGTGACGGCCGATTTTGGCGCCTACCAGTCTGGCCGTGACCAGGGATTGGTCGAATACTGCCAGCCGGGCCGCGGTTTTGACGTCGGTGTCAACGGTGGTCGTTACTACGGTGTTTGCTCGGTGAACCTGGAGGCTGACTTCCTCGATGCGTACAACGCCGGCTACCACCTGTATACGCTGCGTAGCAACGTAAATCGGGCAGCCTCAAGCATCGCTGCCAAGGAACGTGAATTGCAGAATGTCGAAGATGCGATGCTGTACAAGGAAGCTGCCCTGATCGACAGCGAGACCACGATGGAGCAGCGCATCATCCTGATCGCCGAACTCAAGGACCTGTCCGAGGACACCGGCAGGCTCGAGGCGGAGATTCATGATCTCTACGAACAGCGCGCGCATTACCAGGCCGAGCTGGACAACTACCAGGTGACAGTGGCCAACTACGGCTACTAGTGCCCTAGAGTACGTCGAGATCGGCTTCCTTGCGTCGTTCTCGACGTTCGCGCCGTTCCTTCTTGAAAGACCCGGAAGTGCCGGAGTAGCCCGACGGGACAAACGGGCTGCGTCGGTCCTTCCCGGCACGCCGGTCCTTGTGGTGGGTAAACCTGCAGCGGCATTCAAGGGCATTGCAGCCAGCAAGGGGGAGACGAGGTGCCGCGTTCGAAAGAAATCGCCGCCCGGTCATCTCTTTTGCCGCATCGCAGGCATGCTGCGCATCAATCTGTAGCGAGACAGCGTGGTAGGTGGTGTCGCCCGCGCGTTTCGGCGTCGCCGGCTCCGGAGGTGACTCGGACTGCCCCCGGCGACGAACGAAAAGCCACATGATCAACAAAACCACGGCTGCGCCAAGTAATGTCAGTTCCATATGTGCTCCCCGCGCCAAATGCGGAAGTGGGCAACTACTGTAGTCCTTATTCCATAAGTTCGTCTACCGCTATTTCCGCGCTCTGATGTCGGGCCGGCTGGCGCGTTGCCCCTCGAATTTTAAAAGGTAGAGCTCAAACGGGTATTGGCGATACGCCAAAGAGTTGCACATGGAAATGCCCGACGATGGCAAACACGACGCCGCCGACGATTACGGCGACCAGGTCGTATTTCCCGGATGCAGCGGGCATCTTCGTTACGGATCCGTCGCGTCGGTTGATCATGACGATTTCAAACAGTGCCCACACCGCGAGAATACCGAAGAGGGCGACAGATCGGCTATCGCCGTTCGTCAACAAATGGGCAACGGCCCAGAGAATCGTGCCGAGCATCTGTGGATGCCGCGCGATGCGCTTGATGTGCCCATTCACCTGTGAGGCGAAGAACAGGATGAGCCCGGCCAGTACAAGGACTGAACTCAGGATTCCCGGCCCCATCGGCGGCGTATAGACAGCACCGGGAACGGCAGACTTCCAGCCGAAGATAATCAACAGCAGCGCGGCCAGGATAAGCAGCGAGAAGACGCCGCGGTAGGGCTGTCTCCCAAGTTTCTGTTGCAGCGCTTCTCGTTTCGCCGGCGCCACCGCTGGAAATGCGTGCACGATAAACCACAAGGCGAGTCCGGCAATTAACAGGGTCATGGATGTCTCCAGCGTTTGTCAGCGTGGTTGGCAGTATACTGCGAAGGCGGCTTCCGAAAGGAACAATGCATGAACTCGACAGTGCAAGTGATCACGTGGCAGGGGCTGGCTCTGGCCTTTGTACCAACCCTCATTGTATTAGCCATCATGTGGCGGTGGACCGCGGGCGTCGGCACGGGAATCTACGCCACGTTTCGTATGCTGGCACAGCTGCTGCTCATCGGTTATGTGCTCGTCTATATTTTTGATACGGGTCGGCCGAGCGTCGTACTGGCGGTCCTGGGGTTCATGCTCGTCGTTTCAAGCTGGATATCTATTCGCCCGCTGCAGGGAAAATCGCGTCGCCTTTATCGGAACGCATTTCTCTCGATTTCGCTAAGCGGCGTTCTGACCCTTGCCCTGGTCAGCCAGTCAGTTATCGGTGTTGAGCCATGGTTCAACCCGCGGTACCTGATTCCCCTCGCGGGGATGATTTTTGCAGGTGCGATGACGACGGTCAGCCTGGCGGGTGAAAGGGCGTATGCGGAAGCGTCAAGAGGAGTAAGCTATACAGAGGCTCGACGGATTGCTATGCAGGCCGCATTGATTCCCATGGTCAATTCGCTGCTGGCGGTGGGTCTCGTGTCTCTGCCGGGAATGATGACCGGGCAGATCCTGTCCGGCGTATCGCCAGTGGTCGCGGCCAAGTACCAGATCGTCGTTATGTCGATGCTGTTTGGGGTCACAGGAATGTCGGCCGCGATGTTCCTGTACCTGGAAAGAACGGAGCTCCGGAAAAAGGCTAAATCCCCGCAATAAAAGAAGATTTCTCGTCCATTTGGTCTATTCTGAGAGTAGTCCCGATGATCCGGCAAAAGCAGAAGAAGAATGGATTTGACGCGGCAGGACAGGTATTGGCTGGGCGATTTCGAGATCGACCCTTCTGGACACTCGATAACAGGCCCGGCGGGATCCAAGACGGTGCGCGCATCGTCCATGGAAATATTGTGCTTGCTCGCATCGCAGCCTACCCGGTACCACGACGCGGGGGAGTTGCTTAACAGTATTTTCCCAGCGTCCGGTGAACCGCATGGTTTGCTGACCGCGTGTATTGACGAACTGCGTGACAGCTTTGGTGACTCCCGGTCTCCATTCCGGTTTATCGGATATGACCCGGAGCGCGGGTATCGCCTGCTCGTATCACCTCGTCAACACGTTGCTCGCAGTGGTGAAATGACCGACTGGTTCGGCGAACTCAAGAGGCGGCGGGTCTTCCGGGTCGTTGGCGCGTATGCGGTTTCGGCGTGGCTCATCCTGCAGGTTGTCGACGTGGTAACCGGCGCCTTGCCCGTCCCGGACTGGACCCTGACCGCGGCCACGGTGGCTCTTGCAACAGGCTTTCCGGTCTCGGCCCTGCTGGCCTGGATCTACCAGATCACGCCGCAGGGCGTCGTCGCGGAGGCGCGTGTGGGCCACCTGACGATGGACCGGTCGCGCCTCGTACACTACCTGGACCTCATGATCATCGGTGCGCTGCTGATTGCCGTGGCATTTCTCTCCTACGGCCATGTCTTCCCGGTCCTGCAGCGCGGTGAAGAAGTCAGGGTCGCGGTGCTGCCGTTCGAGAACCTGAGCGGCGAGTCGAGTGATGCTTACCTGAGTGAGGGCATTGCCGACGACATTCGGTCGCGGCTGTACGATCTTCCGCAGGTGCTGGTGGCTGCGCGTTCCTCGTCGCGATCCCTGTCCAATCGCGGTTTCGACATCAGGGCGATTGGCGAGCGGCTCGGTGTCCAGCATATCCTGGAAGGGACTCTTCGGCGGGTGGACGACCGGATTCGACTCAGCGTGAGGCTGGTGGATGTCGAAAGCGGCTTCAATCGTTGGGACAAGACTTACGATACGCGCATCCAGGACGTCCTCGCGGTGCAGAACCGGATCTCGCTGATCGTTGCGAGCGAGCTCAGGGTGGTACTGACCACGGACGTGCGCAAGATGCTTGCCGAGAATGCGACGGACGATCCTGTTGCCTACGAACTG
The DNA here is from genome assembly GCA_945787845.1 of uncultured Woeseiaceae bacterium. Classification (GTDB taxonomy): domain Bacteria; phylum Pseudomonadota; class Gammaproteobacteria; order Steroidobacterales; family Woeseiaceae; genus UBA1847. The sequence continues at coordinate 121,867 of CALZJH010000004.1, forward strand.
TATCTGCAGGCGCGCAATTACCTCGATCGTCCGCGTGAAGAAGGCAACCTTTTGATGGCCGCGGACTATTTCGAACAGGCGATCGACAGGGACCCGAACATGGCGCTGAGTTACGCGGGGCTCTGCGAGACGCTCATCGCGCGCTACCGGGACTCGGGCGATACGGCATTAGTGCAACCGGCCGAGCGCAATTGCGACAAGGCGTTGTCACTCGATATTCGCCTGGCCGAAGTCCACACGGCACTCGGCGGGCTGTACGCGATTGGCGGAGACCTCGGCGGCGCCGAGAAGTCCTTCAATGCCGCAATCGCGCTCGACCCCCGCGCCGTTGATGCCCGTGCGGGCCTGGGAGGTATCTACGAGCAGCAGGGTCGTATCGAGGATGCCGAGGCGCAATTCATCCTGGCCATCGAATTGTTGCCAGCGAACTGGTATGGCTACAGCGAGTTTGGCCGCTTTCTGATTCGCCAACAGCGATTCGAGGAAGCAATCGCCAATTACGAGCGCGCCGTGGAACTCGCGCCCGGCAATTCGAACGGCTACAACAATCTCGGTGTTATCTACTACTACCTGGGTGATTACCAGCAGGCTGCGGACAATTACCGCCGTTCGCTGGAAATCGATCCCGACGGGTCCGCCTTTTCCAACACCGGAACCTTGTATTACTTTGCCGGGGATTTCGCGGCGGCTGAAGAAATGTTTCTGAAAGCGGCGGAACAGAAGCCAACCGACTACCGCATATGGGGCAACCTTGGTGACGCGCAGCGCTTTACGGGCGTATCCGACGAGAGCGTTCGGGCCTCGTACGAGCGTGCCGTCGAGCTCGCAAACCTGCGCCTCGAAGTCAATCCACGGGACAAGGAAACGCTGCTTAACCTGGCCTGGTATTACGCCAATCTCGGCCAGTTTGTGGCCGCGCGCCGCACGCTCGAGTCGGCCGCTCCGGGCGCCGTGTCGGACCCCGGACAGGTGTACGTCATTGCACTGGTGAACGCAGTTCTCGGTGACACGGAGACAGCGTTACGCGCACGCAACAGAGCCGCAACTTTGGGATTTCCTCAGGCGATGATCGACGCAACGCCTGAGTTTGCTGACTTGTCAGCCAACGAATCGTAGCAAGGGAGACATCCATGCCATATACCCAGGTCAATATCGATACGCTGCAATGCGGCAACGACAAGCTGATCACGGTCAACAAGCACGTCGTCAAGGTCCTGCAAAAGGGGGATCAAATCAAGTTCCACAACATGCTCGACGGCAATGTGGAGGCAACCATTCGTTTCTACCCGCTTGATAGCAAGGGCAATGGCGAAATCGGCGGTTTTTGTACCGAAATGTCCGGGCTCGCGCTAACGGTACCGGGTTCCGGTACCCCCACGGTTTGTACAACTGACGCCGAGGGAGACTTCGCCTATGAAATAGAAGCATCGCCCAGTCACAAACCACTCGATCCGGTCATTATCATCGACCCGAGTTTTTCGCTGCAGAGGCATATGCCTGATATACCCGATGGGCCGCCTCTCGATTTGGGATTGTTCGGCGGGGCGAGCCTGCTGGCGATGTCCGCTCCGTTATTCCTTGGTGGTCTGCTCGGAATTGTGTTGGGCAGATACATGCGCTGACCCTTTGCCGAAAACCTGGCTTGACAGTAGAACTGCGTATATCGACATAACGTTTTGAGGAATACCCTGACCCCCGAGTACACGAGGAGGTCGACTGATGTTTACGCAACACGCACACCTCGCTACATCTCGGGCTTGGTGGTATTCCGCTCTGCTCATACTGGTTCCCCTGGTGGCATCAGCACAATTGCAGGAGCTCAAGCTGTCCGCCGACGATGCAACCGGCGAGGATCATTACGGACGTACGATGGCGATGTCGGGAGACCGACTGGCCATTGGTGCAATGACAACAAACAACGGTAACGGTGCCGTCTATATTTATGACCGGTCGGGTGATGACTGGCTGCTCGACGAAAAAATTGACGGCCTCGGGCGGCCGAATTTCGGACGTTCGATCGGAATTGACGGCGACTACCTGGTCGTCGCGCTGTGCAAAATGGCCAGCGGAGGAATTTGCCAGCCAGCCGAATCGGGCCTCGGCATTGTTTATTTCTATGACAGGGAGGCGACGGGCTGGGTCCTCAGGAACGAGTTCAATAACAATCGCGACGCATTTGGAACGTCTGCTGCCTTGTCGGGCGATCTTGCGGTAATCGGCGCTGATGGCGATGACGATGTTACGACCGATGCCGGAGCGGCCTATATCTACCGGCGTACCGGTGACAACTGGACCCAGGAAGCCAAACTCACGCCCAGCGACGGCGCCAGTGGGGACAATTTCGCGTACTCGTCGGCAATCTCGGGAAACTACGTGCTGATAGGCGCGTGGAACGCGCTCGATAGCCAGGGTGCCGCCTACATCTTCGAATATCAGGATGGCAGCTGGGTCGAGGCAGCGAAGCTTGTAGCCGATGATGGTGCTGCGGGCGACCAGTTCGGTTCGTGGTTCCTCGACATCGAGGGTGACTATGCTGTTGTCGGCGCCCTGAACGACGATGACCTCGCGACCAACGCCGGATCGGCCTACATTTTCCATCGCGGCACCGATGGTGCCTGGTCCCAGCAGGCAAAACTGTTGCCGAGCAATGGGGTTGCCAACGACCAGTTCGGTACCTCCGCCGCAATCAGCGGAGACTTCGCGCTGATCGGTTCGTTTGACGGTGCATATGCCTACTTGTTCAAACGGGACGGCGAGGTCTGGACGGAGCAGTACATCATCACGTCCAGCGACTACGAGGATGGTGACGATTTTGCCTACGCCCTGGCGATGGACGGAGCCTACGCCGCCATCGGCTCGGACGATGACAAGATCGGCGGACTGGAAACGGGTTCGGCGTACGTCTATTGGGGCTATGTGGAGGGCACACAAGGGCTCTCGGTGTCGAACATACCCGGCCAGACGATATCTCTGGGCGAAACCTTCGATTCAATCGCGCTCGACGACTACGTGTCTCACGATGTTTATCTGGATGAAGAAATTACCTGGATAGCGTCGGGAAACGTTGGCCTCGAGGTGACGATCGATGCCGAGAGGCTGGCCACCGTCACAGCGTTCGACGGCTGGACCGGATCCGAGGTCGTGACGTTCGAGGCAACCTCGCCGGACAGCCAGGTGGATTCCGATGACGCGACCTTTACGGTCGACGACCCCACGGCCGTGGCGCCGAGCAACCTCAGCGTTGCATTTGTCGGGACCGTCGCCACGCTGACCTGGGACGGCAGCGCAACCGACATTTCCTGCACGTCGTTGACGGACGTCATTTCGGGCGATTCTTACGTGATCACGTTCCCCGACGATGTCGCCTACATGGTGCCGCAGGAGTGCACGGTTTCGAATGCAATCGGCTCGTCCGAATCCTCCGGGCGGTTTGGCTGCCGCAACGCATCAACCTGTATCTCACCCTAGGATCGACAGAACACAGGCCCCCGCGAGGGGGCCTACTTCAGGCGACACCGGTTTTGTTTGCACACAACCGGCTGTGTGGGACTAGAATGCTCGCTGTTGAAGCGATTCCCCGCTGAGGAATTTGGACATGAACACCATTCGCCTGTCGCTGTCCGGCATGAGCTGCGCTGGCTGCGTCTCCCGTGTCGAGACAGCTCTGAACGACGTAGCCGGAGTGATCTCGGCCAGCGTCAACTTTGCGGAGCACACGGCGACGATTCAGGGCGATGTGCCTGTCGCCAGGCTGATCGATGCTGTCGGCAACACCGGGTACGGTGCAGCCGAACTTAAGGGTGTCGAGGACGAAGGCGAGAAAGAGGCGGCCGAAATGGCCCACTATCGGAAGCTGCTGCAGAAGGCGGCGGTTGCGGCGGCGATTGGCGTGCCGCTTTTTGTTCTTGGCATGGGCGGCCTGCTTCCCAGCCTGGACACTGACGGCGGACGCCTGTTCTGGTTCATTGTTGGCGGTTTGACCCTTGGGGTCCTGGTGTACTCGGGCGGGCATTTCTTTACCGGTGCCTGGAAGTCGGCACGTCACCACAATGCCAATATGGATACGCTCATCGCGCTCGGAACAGGCACGGCGTGGATATTCTCCATGGTCATTATCGCGTGGCCGGACTGGGTGCCACTCTCGGCACAGCATGCCTATTTCGAAGCTGCTGCCATCATTATTGCGTTAATCAATTTTGGATCGGCGCTGGAAATGCGCGCGCGTGGCAAGACGTCGGAGGCCATCAAGCGGTTGATTGGACTGCAGCCCAAGACCGCGCGCGTCATTCGCACGGGTGTCGAAATGGACGTCGCCATTGATGAAGTCCGTCTGGACGAAACGCTCAGGGTACGGCCAGGTGAGCGTATTGCGGTGGACGGCGACATCATCGAAGGGCACTCCAGCGTCGACGAGTCGATGCTTACGGGGGAGCCGGTTCCTGTACAGAAGCAACAGGGCGACCCGGTCGTCGCCGGCACGATAAACAAGCTGGGAACATTCCTGTTCCGGGCGAGGCGGATTGGCAAGGACACCGCGCTGGCGCAGATTATCGAGATGGTGCGCGCGGCACAGTCGTCAAAACCCGCCATCGGCCGCTTGGCCGACAAGGTGTCGTCTATCTTCGTACCGACGGTCCTGATCATCGCGGTGCTGACGTTCCTGGCGTGGTCTAATTTCGGCCCGTCGGGGCAGGCGTCGACGTTGGCGGTCGTGACGACGATGACGGTGCTGATCATTGCCTGTCCCTGCGCGCTCGGGCTGGCCACTCCGATATCCATTATGGTCGGCGTCGGCAAGGCGGCGGAATTCGGCACGCTGATTCGCAATGGCGATGCGCTGCAGCAGGCGGGACGCCTGGATACCATTGTTCTCGACAAGACCGGTACGGTGACCGAAGGCAGGCCCAGTGTCACCAGGCTTGTGTCGACCGGTGACTGGAAACAGGATGAACTTCTGCGCTGGGCCGCCAGTATCGAGCAGGGTTCGGAGCATCCCCTGGCCGAGGCAATCCTGGACGCGGCGAACGACAGGCAGCTGACTTTGCTCGATGCCGAAGGCTTTACCGCTATTGCAGGCCGAGGCGTTGTGGCAAGCGTTCAAGGTCGTCGAGTCCTGCTTGGCAATCGCCAATTGATGCGGGAAAACGACGTAGAAACTGCTGTCGTTGAAGAAGTGGCAGCGGCATTGACGCAGAAAGCACAAACGCCCGTGTTCGTGGCTGTCGCGGGCGATATGGCGGGCGTAATTGGTATTGCCGACGCAATCAAGGGCGATTCGCATGCCGCGATCCGGCGCTTGCAAGGTCTGGGACTGAAGGTCGTGCTGCTGACCGGGGACAACAAGGCGACCGCGGATGCAGTGGCACAACAGGTCGGCATCGACCAGGTATTCGCCGACGTCTTGCCGCAAGACAAGGCGGCCAAGGTCGCAAGCCTGCAGCAACAGGGCGAGCGCGTCGGCATGGTGGGCGACGGCATTAACGATGCACCGGCTCTTGCGAGAGCGGATGTCGGTTTTGCGATCGGCACAGGGACGGACGTCGCTATTGAGAGTGCCGATATCACGCTAATGCGGGGATCGCTGCACGGTGTCCCCGATGCGATAAATATCTCAAGACAAACCGTCCGCAACATCAAGCAGAACCTGTTTGGAGCGTTTGTTTACAACACCCTGGGTATCCCGGTGGCAGCGGGGGTGCTGTTCCCGTTTGTCGGAATATTGCTCAACCCAATGATCGCGGGTGGCGCTATGGCCATGTCATCGCTGACTGTCGTAAGCAACGCGAACCGCCTGCGCTTCTACAAACCAGGAGCTGAATCGTGAATGTCCTTTTCGTCAACCTGGCCGGAGTAGCGCTTATCGCGTTTATTATCTGGTGGTTCTGGCTGTCCAGGCCGAAAGCTCAGCGAGTTCGTAAGAACGTCGTCGATATCGTGGTCGAGGCGGGCACCTACACGCCTCCCAGGATCGAAGTAGAGGCGGGAAAAGAGGTGACCTTGAGATTCTTGCGTAAGGACGCGAGCCCGTGTGCGGAGAAAGTCATCTTCGAATCGCTCGGGATCAATGCGGACTTGCCGCTCAATACGCCGACCGACATCGTCGTCACGCCGGTCGAGGCCGGCGAAATTCCCTTCACGTGCCAGATGCAAATGTATCGAGGGAGCCTCGTGGCGACGAACGAAAGCCCGCCTGAATAGCGGGGTCTTCGAGACCTGTTGCGCAGGTGGCGAATCAAATTCGCATGAGCTGAAATCTCGCCCTCCGACTACGGCGCCTCCTTGGCGGCCGCGATAACTTCTTCGAGGCCCTTGATATGTCGAAGTGCTTCTTCGCGCTGGTTTTCGCGCATCGCGATTTCGAGGCGTAGATCGTCCAGGCTCATATCATTCCGGACCAGGATCGCCGGAACCTTGGGGAGCATGACGCGATTGACGTAACGCTCGATCGCCGTCTCCACGTTGTATCGCTGTTTCTCGGGTAGCGCGGCAAACGCGCCCTGGTTCAATTTGAACTGCACATACTGCGACGGTGACATTGCGGTCTCATTGACGGGTACCGACACGGATTCATCCGCGGCAGGCCCGCCGGTGACTGTGACTACGAGCAAGTCAGGGTACACGCCCTGGGCAACGGCGGGCGCAGCACCTTCCTGCACCTCAAACGTCACGCTGTGACCTCGAGTTGCCGCGTCGTCGATAAGTGCCACGACGCGCCGGTAGCTGCGCATACGCTCGGTCCACCAGTTCAGCGCATCGACGACAAGAGGGTCGGTATCCTGCTGGGCGACCAGCTGAGCAAGCTCGGATTCCTGTTGCTGCACCTGGTAGGTGATGATCGGCGCGACCTTCCAGATTCCGACTACTGCGAGAAGCAACATCCCGAACGTCGAGACCGCCTGTACGCCGGAGACCATCAATGACCAACGTTCGCGAAACTCAAGTTCCTTCCAGCCCATGAGTTCCTCCTTACCAAGCTCCTAACCGATCAAGCATATGCCTCCTTCGCGGGGGCATGCACCGGGGAAATCCGAAGAAGACATGGGGTAGAACCGGATTCCCAGAGATTCGCGATGATCGCGATTTTCAGAGGACGCGCGTGCAATGCGATATACTTGAAATTGTTGGAGTTGCTTACTGTGCGAAACGCGCAGGCGCAAAATTATCCAGACAGGAGCTTCGAGCGGCATGGTGGAGCGCAGGGAACGTTATCCCGTTAAGCGTTACAGGAGATGGAGATGGCTCAGGAGCGAGTTGTTCGGTTCAATTCTGCTCGCCGTGTCGCTACTGGTGATTGCCTGGCAATATTTCGGCATGAACCGAACGCTCGTCATTGAACCCGGTGAATCCCACACGATGTGGGTTGAGAATGACAGCAGGGAGGGAGGCAACTCGATAGTCTCTCTCAGCCGTGAGGACGGGTTGCGGATGGATTGCGATATTGGCTCCGCTATTTCCTTTCCGCATTGCAACCTGCTCATCGCGCTGGGTGAGACCGATGAAAGCGGTGTGGATTTGAGCGGTTTCAGTTCCTTGTACGTCGAGTTGAGCCAGGAATCCACGATTCGAGATTCCGTGCGCATTTCCCTGAATCATTTTTTTCTCGCTTCGGAACAGCCGGAAAACGCCCTGCCATTCAAGGCTCATCAGAGAGTCTTCAACGCATCCGACCAGCGAATGGGATATGAACTGCAACTGGCGGATTTCTATGTTCCGGCCTGGTGGGTGTATGCCAATAATCTGCCGGCAAGAGCATCAAGCCGCGATCTGAGCAATGTCCATCACCTGGTGTTTTCGCCGGGTGATATTTCGGACGAACGACGCACCAGTATCACGCTGTATCGGGCGGAATTCCGCGGGAAATGGTTGACTGTTGCAGAGCTTTACCAGCTGCTGGTCTGGGTGTGGATATCGTGGCTCTTCGTTTATTTCATGACGGGCGCAATAATTCTCAAACGCAGGGTGCGGCAGAATCGACAAGAAGCGGATCAACTCGCGAAATTGAATCGCAAGCTCGGAAGTGAGAGCAAAAAGTACGAGGAGATGGCGAAGCGCGATGAGTTGACGGGTGCGTTGAATCGCAACGGCCTTAACGGGGTGCTGGAGGATTCGATCCGCGACCACTTCTACAGACAGCAGCCTTTTTCGATATTGCTCCTGGATATTGATCACTTCAAGGCGATCAATGACAAACACGGTCACGCTGAAGGGGATCGAATCCTGAAGGAGCTTGTCGATGTAATTTCTCGACGTAAACGAAATACGGATTTCGTTGCCCGCTGGGGCGGGGAGGAGTTTCTGATCGTCTGCAATAATACAAAAACCGATCAGGCCTACATATTCGCTGAGGTGCTGCGCGAGCAGATTGCCGCTCACCCTTTCCTGGGCGAGCAGCCAGTCACCTGCAGCATTGGTGTTGCGGAGATGTTTGGGGCAGATATTGAACTCGCATTCCAATCAGTCGACAAGGCGCTGTACAAAGCCAAAGCCGGTGGCAGGAATCGTACAGAAGTTCATCGGCCAGACTAATGACGGAAAAGGTCTGACGTGCGCGTGTCGCGATGCGCGCAGACACGGAGTGACCAATGTGTGGGATTTGAATGGTGCCCAGAGGGAGACTTGAACTCCCACCTACCTAAGTAGACCAGCACCTGAAGCTGGCGCGTCTACCAATTCCGCCACCTGGGCATTTCACATTCCAATCAGGTCTTCAAACTACCTTGCCAAACTGCACATACGATGGAAACCATACCAGTCGTATTGCCCGTGGTCGACCTGGCAATGTAACCGCGTGATTCGCTGGTAGATTTTCATCACGTGTCACATCCCTTCACTAGCACCTGAAGCTAGCGCGCCCACCAATTCCGCCACCAAGGCAGGTAAGAACCGCGTACAATCGCAGCTCTACGGGTGGCGCACTGTAAGAAATGAGAGGCCGCCTGTCAATCAACATTTGACGCTAGATCACGGAGCCGCAGCACTTGCCACAACCCCCCCGAAAGAACAGGAAGCCTCGCGCGGGCAAGCCTTACAAGCACCCGATCCCGGGCCCTAACGATCTGATCGATTTTCTGACCGAGGCCGGCAAGCCGCTCAAGGCCGACGCCATCCTCGAGGCGTTCGGCCTCAGGGGGCAGAAGATGCGTGCTCAGCTAGTGGACAAGCTCTACGCGATGGTCCGCTCCGGCCGGATCCTCGAGAATCGCCGCGGCGAATACTGCCTCACGGCCAAGCTCGATCTCGTGACCGGAACCGTCAGCGGCCACCGGGATGGTTTCGGGTTTGTGGTGCGTGATGACGGCGAGGCCGATGACGTCTACCTGTCCGCACGTGAAATGCGGTCGCTGTTCCATGGTGACCGCGTTGCGGTTCGGGTTTCCGGCATGGACCGGAGGGGGCGGGCCGAAGGTGAACTGGTCGATGTACTTGAGCGCGGCACACGGCAGACGGCGGGACAGTTTATTCGTGAGCGTGGTATTGGCCTGGTCATTCCCGATAACTCGAAAATCTCGCATCGTATCCTGATCGCGAAAGGTGAGTCGGGCGGAGCGAAACACGGCCAGATGGTCGTCGTCGAGATTCTCGACTATCCGACTCAGGTGGAACAGGCGACGGGACGCATCGTCGAAATCATCGGCACGCCCGGTGAAAAGGGCATCGCGACGGATATCGCGATTCACTCACATGCGATTCCTTGCAAATGGCCTGACGCCGTAAGAGAGCAGGCGCAGGATTTCGGTGCCGAGGTGCCGGATTCGTCGATGCATGGGCGGACGGAGCTTCGCAATGTAGATCTCATCACTATTGATGGCGCGGATGCTCGTGATTTCGATGACGCCGTGTACTGCATGAAAGCAGACAACGGGTGGCGACTGTTGGTAGCTATTGCAGATGTTGCCAACTACGTGAGCGTCGGTTCGGCCCTCGATAAGGAAGCGATTGTACGTGGCACGTCGGTGTATTTTCCGGATCGAGTAGTGCCGATGCTTCCTGAGGTGCTGTCAAACGGTCTGTGTTCGCTCAATCCGAAAGTTGATCGGCTTTGCATGGTCTGCGACATGGAAGTCAGTTCTTCCGGCAAAGTGAGTAAGGCAACCTTCTTTGAGGGCGTGATGAAATCCAAGGCACGCCTGACCTACACTCAGGTTGGCGATTTTCTCAGCGGTGCTTCGACAACGTCCGTGCCGAGTGAGCTCCAGGCGTCGGTAAGAGACTTACACGATCTGTACAAAGCATTTGCGAAGCAACGCGGCCGTCGCGGGGCCATTGAGATCGACTTACCGCAAACCAAATTCAAGCTCAATGACGACGGTGAGATCGATCGAATCGAAGTCGTCCCCAGGAATGACGCCCATCGCCTGATTGAGGAATGCATGATTGCTGCGAACGTCGAGGCGGCGAAGTTTCTGAAGAAGCACAGGATCCCCGGGCTCTACCGCGTCCACCCCAAACCCGACCCTGACCGATTCAATGACCTGCGCCTGTACCTTACTTCACTCGGTCTGAAAGTCCCGCATCCCGACCACGTCGAGCCGCGCCACTTCACGCAGTTGATCGAGCAAGTGAAAGACCGCCCGGACAGCGCGGCCATCACGATGGCAATGTTGCGGTCGCTAACTCACGCGGAATATTCGCCGGCAAATGTTGGCCACTTTGGTTTGGCACTGGAGTCCTACGCCCATTTCACATCGCCGATTCGTCGCTATCCTGATCTGCTGGTGCACCGGGCGATCAGGCACATTATTCGTGGCGGTAAGCCCGGAAAGTACGACTATGCGCCGAAGGAAATGGAACGCCTTGGAGCGATCACGTCGGCCCATGAAAAGCGTGCGGAGGAGGCGACTCGAGATGTCGAAGCCTGGCTCAAGTGCCAGTACATGGAACAACATCTGGGCGACGAGTTCGACGGCGTGATCACCGGGGTCACCAATTTCGGTGTCTTCGTGCAGATCACTGAGCTCATGACCGATGGCCTGGTGCACGTGACGAGCCTCGCCAATGACTACTATAAGTACGATGCCGGCTCGCAAAGACTCATTGGTGAGCGCAGCGGCCATTCGTACAGCCTGGGCGAGGAAATGCGAGTTCGGGTACAGCGGGTCGATATGGAGACCCGCAAGATCGACTTCAGGCCCGTGACCGAAGACTCGCCCAGACCTCAGAAGAAACGACCGGCTGGCAAGAAGAGGCGCCGATGAGCGGACTATGAGCAAGGCGCAGTACATAGCCGGCCTGCGAGCGGTCGAACAGATCATGGCGTCCGAGTCGGCCGAGATTCAGCGTATCTACGCGGAATACCAAACGGCCAACCCGCGGGTTGAGGCAATCATCAAGGCCGCCCGGCAGGCGGGGGTAGAGATCCAGCCCGCGAACCGCGCTCGACTGACCCAGATCAGCGGGGAGTCTCGGCACCAGGGTGTTGTTGCCGAAGTGAGGCGCAGCACGGTCCTCGATGAGGCAGCTCTGCGCACCATGGTTGAAACCCGGCTGCAAGAGGGCAAATTGCTCTTGCTGCTGGTGCTCGACGGTGTACAGGACCCGCACAACCTGGGGGCCTGCATGCGCACAGCCGATGCGGCAGGCGTGGATGCGGTCATCGTGCCGCGTCACGGCGCGGCGGGATTGGGGCCGACGGTGAGCAAGGTGGCGGCCGGTGCAGCCGAACAGCTTCCATTCGTGCCCGTCGGCAACCTCGGCAAGGTTCTTGCGTGGCTGGGTGACTACGGCATACAGCGCGTAGGGACCAGTGACCGGGCGGATTCCAGCCTCTATGGGGCCGATCTGGCGGGCTCTGTGGCGCTGGTCATGGGGCGCGAGCACACCGGGCTGGGCAAGGCCATTGCGAGCCGCTGCGACACGCTCGTGAGCCTGCCCATGCAGGGCGTAGTCTCCAGCCTCAACGTTTCTGTCGCGACCGGCATTTGCCTGTACGAAATCGTCCGTCAGCGGTCCTTGTAATAGGGCCAAGGCTTGGGTAGGATTCGCGTCCCCGTCCATAAGGCCGGGCAAAACCTTGCTGCACCGGATAGCCGGGCAGCTGTAATCCCTGGAATAACCCAGGTGATTTCATCCATAAGGGAAGACAATGAGACACTACGAAATCGTGTTTCTGGTCCATCCGGACCAGAGCGAGCAGGTTCCTGCCATGGTAGAGAAATACCACGGCATGGTGACCGAAGCAGGCGGTCAGGTTCACCGCTCAGAGGACTGGGGCCGTCGCCAGCTGGCGCACCCGATCAACAAGATTCACAAAGCCCATTACGCCTTGCTGAATATCGAATGCCCGTTCGACGTGATCACCGAGATCAAGACCGCATTCAAGTTCAACGATGCTGTGCTGCGCCACATGGTGCTCGCGCGCGAGGAGGCCGTAACTGAGGCCTCGCCCATGGCCGTTGCCGTGGCGGAAGAAAAAGCCAAGGAAAAAGAAGCGCAGCAGCGCCGTGAGGCCAAGGCAGCCGCCGAGGCCGCGCAGCGTGCCGAGGAAGAAAAAGCTGCAGCTGAGAAGCCTGCTGCTGAAGAGGCCCCGGCTGAAGAGCCTGCTTCCGAAGAGGCAAAGGCTGAGGAGCCTGCTGCGGAAGAAGCGAAGGCTGAAGAGCCTGCTGCCGAGGAAGCGCCGGCTGAAAAGGTTGCCGCTGAAGACAAGACAGACGATGCTGCGGCTGACGAAGCCGAAGCGGTATCGAAAGAAAGTGCAGCAGAGGGTTCTGACGAGCCGTCCAAAGCACGAAGCGCCTGAGGAGATAAATCATGAGTCGTTATTCACGCAGGCGTAAGTATTGCCGTTTTACCGCTGAAGGCATCGAGGAGATCGATTACAAGGATCTCAACCTGCTCAAGGCCTACGTTACCGAGACGGGCAAGATCGTACCCAGCCGTATCACGGGCACGAAGTCTCACTACCAGCGCCAACTCGCGGCCGCGGTAAAGCGTGCACGCTACCTGGCGCTGCTACCGTACACCGACCGACACTAGTCGCCGTCGGAGGTAATCTGTTGCAGGCGTTCGCCGCTTGGCTGGTCGCTAGGCCGCAGAATGCCTTAATCGGGCTCGTGGCAACGTTGCTGTTGCCGTTGCCAGGCCTGATGGGCGTGGTCAGTAGCATGATTGTTGTGCTGCTGATCATGACACATGGTTGGAGACGTGCGGCCATGCAGGTCGCCGTCGCTGGCGCGGTCCTCGTCGCCGTGGCACTCGTGGTCGGTCTTGCCGTGACGGTGCTGACGGAGCTAATGGCGCTGTTTTGGGTGTCGGCGCTGCTGCTGGGCGCGCTGCTCCAGAAGAGCCGGTCGCTGACATTGACGATGCAGATGTCGGTGATTATTGCGATCGTGGCGTTGACAGCATTTTATGTTGTCGTGCCAGACCCGGTCGCATTTTGGGAGCCCCGGGTCGCCGAGGCGGCCGAGGCAATGATAGCGAGTGGCTTCGAACTGAGGACGGAGCTGCTGGAGCTTGAATACATGACGGTTTCGGCCGTCTTGATGGGCTGGACGATCGGTACGACCGGATTCTTGCTGGGTTACGGTCTGTACCGCAAGCTACCCATGGAAACCGCTGAATTTGGGCGGTTTCGAAATTTGAATTTTGGACGTGTAATTGCGTTCGCCGTGGCGCTGGTTTCACTGCTGGCGATCGTGGTTGATGCGGCCTGGCTAAAGAATGTCGCGCCCGTACTGTTCGTGATCTTCTGGCTGCAGGGATTGGCCATCGTGCACTACATGCATGCGCAACAGCTGATTCCGATACATGCACTGGTTGCGGTTTATGTACTGGTGCCGTTACTGCAGGTCTTGATTGTGACGGTACTGGCAATAATTGGATACATGGACGCCTGGTTTGACTTCCGGCGTCGAATGATAAAAGCGTAAGGGTTCGAAAAAATGAACGTTATTTTGTTGGAAAGCGTTGAAAATCTCGGTGGCATCGGCGATCTCGTGAAGGTCAAACCGGGCTATGGTCGCAACTACCTCTTGCCGCAGGGCAAGGCAGCTCTCGCGACTCCGGAGAACATGAAGGCGATCGAAGCGCGCCGCGCGGAGCTCGAGAAGACCGCAGCGGAAGAGCTGGTCAAGGCAAAAGAACGCGCGAAGGCGTTCCAGGGTCTCGAAGTCGTTATTCACGCCAACGCCGGTGCCGAAGGCAAACTGTTCGGTTCCGTTGGCCCGATCGACATTGTCGAGGCTCTCGCTGCCGTGCAGGTTGAGATCGAGCGCGCCGAAGTCCGTATGCCGGAAGGCCCGGTCCAGGAAATTGGCGAGTACCCGATCGGTGTGCACCTGCACTCGGACGTCGACGTCGAAGTGCTCGTCAAAGTTGTTGGCGAAGAGCAGTAAGAATTGCCGCCGACGGATCTCCGTCGGCTGTGTTACCTTTTAGTCAGGGAACTTTTCTGGCAGGGGAATCCGATCAATGGTCCGAGCTTTGGACGATGGCTATGCAGACGGGGGTGCTGAGCAGCGCCTCAAGGTGCCGCCGAACTCCATAGAAGCCGAGCAGGCCCTTATCGGCGGTCTGATGCTCAACGCACAGGCGTGGGACAAGGTTGCCGACGTGGTTTCGGCCGACGACTTCTATCGCAAGGACCACCGCCTGATATTCAAATCGATTGCCAACCTTATCGAGGATGGCAGTCCCTGTGACGTCGTCACGGTATCCGAACACCTTGATAATCGCGGAGAACTCGAGAAGGCGGGCGGTCTCGAGTACCTCGCAATGCTGGCGAATGAAACCGCAGGTGCGGCAAACGCGCGCGCCTACGCCAAGATCCTGCGGGAACGCTCCATGCTGCGCTCGCTGATCAACGCGGGAAACGAGATCAGCGGCAGCGCCTTTGCTACCGACGGACGCTCCGCCGCGCAGGTGCTCGACGACGCTGAACGCATGGTTTTCGAGATTGCCGAAAAGGGCAGTCGTGGCCGTAAAGGGTTCAAAGCCCTGAAGGACATCCTGCCTGAGGCGGTCGATCGTATCGACGAGTTGCACCAATCGGAAGGCAGTATCACGGGCATATCAACCGGATTCAACGAATTCGACAAGTTGACGGCGGGTCTGCAGGGCGGCGATCTTGTCATTGTTGCGGGGCGCCCGTCGATGGGCAAGACAACCCTGGCGATCAATATTGCTGAAAATGCCGCGATTGGCTCCAGGAAAAGCACGGCTATCTTCTCCATGGAAATGCCTTCGCAGCAGCTCGCGTTTCGCATGATTTCGTCGCTCGGTCGCGTCGACCAGACACATCTGCGCACGGGCAACTTCCCGGACGAGGACTGGTCACGGATTAATACGGCCGTGCAACTTATGTCGGAGGCACCGATTCATATCGACGATACCCCCGGGCTTTCACCGACCGAGATTCGTGCGCGCTCGCGCCGTCTCCAACGTGAGCACGGGCTCGACCTGATTGTTGTCGATTACCTGCAGCTCATGCAGGTCGAAGGTACGAAAGAAAACCGTGCTACAGAAATTTCCGAGATTTCGCGCGGTCTCAAGGCGCTGGCGAAGGAGCTCGATCTTCCGGTCATCGCATTGTCGCAGCTCAATCGAAGCGTGGAGCAGCGAACCGACAAACGGCCGGTCATGTCCGACCTGCGAGAGTCCGGCGCTATTGAGCAGGATGCGGATGTCATCGTCTTTATTTATCGTGAAGAGGTCTACAACCAGGATACGCCGCGCAAGGGTATCGCCGACATCACGATTGCGAAGCAGCGAAATGGACCTATCGGCGACTTCCCACTCACCTTCGTAGGGCGCTACACCAAGTTTGAGAACTGGGTGCCTGATACCTACAACGACTACCCGGATGAGGGTTATCAGTGAGTTTCGGAGCACGAGCGCTTATCAGGCTCGGCGCACTGGAACACAATCTCGGGGTTATTCGCAAGGCGGCTCCAGGCTGCAAGGTCATGGCGGTCATCAAGGCGAATGCCTATGGCCATGGCATGGTCCATGTCGCACAGCATCTCGCTCATGTCGATGCGTTCGCCGTCGCCCGCGTTCCGGAGGCCCTCGAGCTTCGCGATAATGGAATTACTGGCAGGATTATTCTGCTGGCCGGTGTCATGAATACCGGTGAACTGGCTGCCGCGATGGAGTACGAGTTCGAGCCCGTGGTCCACAGTCCGATGCAGCTTGAACTACTGGATCACTCGATCGGCGGCAAGGTCAACGTCTGGTGCAAGTTCGATACAGGCATGAATCGGCTGGGATTCGATCCCGCTGATGCGGATGGGGTCCTGGCGCGGTTGCGGCGCTCCGCCGGTGTAATGGACATCCGTTTAATGACGCATCTTGCCAGTGCCGACGAGATGAACGGCATCACGACCACCGAGCAACTGGACAGATTTCGGCCGATTGCCAGCGGATTCGACGGCGATGTGAGCATCGGCAATACGCCTGCGACACTCGGATGGTCGGCCGTGGTGGAAGCGAAGCGGGAATTCGGGTTTGGTGGTGATAACTGGATTCGACCGGGTATCGCCCTGTTCGGTGTTTCGCCTTTCGGTGACAGAACCGGTGCTGAGCTTGGTCTCAAACCCGTGATGCAATTCGAGGCTCGGCTCATTGCGATCAAGCCCCTTAAGTCCGGTAGCCGGGTAGGCTACAAGGGCGCCTATGTGAGCGATGACGACACAACGATCGGGATTATCTCGGCCGGCTACGGCGACGGGTACTCGCGGCACTTTCGAAGCGGCACGCCGGTACTCATCAACGGCCGCAAGGTGCCGGTTATCGGCAATGTCTCAATGGACATGATCGCCGTCGACCTCGGCGAGAACCGGGATGACAGGGTTGGAGATATTGCGACCTTGTGGGGAGACGGTTTGCCAGTGGAAGAGGTCGCCCCCTGGGCGAACGCAATTCCTTATGAACTGGTATGCGGCGTCATGAACCGCGAGGACAGCGAAGTTATCGCTTAGGACGCAAAGAACCCCATCTTTACGCCGGCCAGCTGGACAACATCGTTATCGCTGAGCTTGCGGGCCTGGGCCCCAATGGGCGTCCCGTTGACGAGCGGGAAGTCGCCTTCCGTGCCGGACTCGACGTGTACGATGTAGTACCCTTCGGCACGCCGAGTAATCGCCGCGACCTGGACGCCCGGACGACCGAGAGTCGTCAGTGCCTTGGTCAATTCGAGTTCGCGGCCGGCAAATGCGCCGCTCAGGACCTGCAACTTGGCAAGCGGCAGCGCGTTTGGCGCCAGCGCCGGGTCGATGCCGGTCATCGTCGATGCAGGGGAAACAGGCTCGACCTTTTCCTCTGCAGCGGGGGACGGTGGCGTATCGTCTTCGAGTGCCGCCGCCTCTTCAGGATCCAGTTTCACAGATTCCGCGACAGCGTCGCCTTCCAGCGATGCGGCTGCGGCTGCAGCTGCCTTGTCTGCGGCGCGCTCGGCCTGCGCCAGCTGTTCTGCATTCTGCTGACCGGCCGGAATGACCATGGTCTTTTCGAATTCGTCCTGCTCCGTCTCCGGGGCCTGCTGGTCCGAGAAGCGCAGCTGGTGGTGGCCGATCGTAATGACGTCACCATGCTGCAGTGCGTGTTTCTTGATCAGCTTGCCATTGACGTAGGTGCCATTGGTGCTGTTCAGGTCCTCGAGAAAGGAATCATTCAGGATGTTGATGATGAGCGAGTGATGACCACTGACCGCGGGGTTATCAATACGAACATCATTGTCAGGCAGGCGACCAATCGTGTATCGCTCTTTGGTCATGTTGTATTCAGCCAGGACCTGGTTGTCCAGGCTCAGAATTAAACGTGCCATGTTTTCTCGCTCTTAGACCAATGCATCCTTACGAACGGAACAAGCCAGCAATTTTCGAGATCAGGCCCCTTTTTGCCGGGAAGGCTTCCTTAACCTGAGCAAGCATTACTGACACGTTATCGCGTCCGCCGTGGTCGTTGGCCAAGTCAATCAATTGTTGACCAACCACGTCAAGACTAGCATTAAAAGTACTGATAGTTAAGTGAATATCGTCATCTTCGACCATGTCCGGAAGACCGTCGGAGCACAGCAGATAGATGTCATCGGGTAATACCTCGTGCTCGCGAACCTCGACCTCGACGGTCGGCTCAACGCCGAGCGCTCGCGTAACGTAATTGCGGTTGGTCGAGCGCTGGGCTTCCTCCTCGGAATAAAAGCCGCGATCGACCAGTTCCTGGAGCAGGGAGTGGTCGAGCGTGATCTGCTCAAGCTGGCCACCGCGCAGCCGGTAGGCGCGTGAGTCCCCGACGTGCGCGATCGACACCTTGTCGTCGTAGAACATACAGGCAACGATCGTGGTGCCCATGCCCTCACAGTGTGTCTGGCTCTGGGCGGTCTGGAAGATAATTTTGTTGGCTCGGTAGACGGCGTCGCGCAGGATAATTGACTGGCGCATCAGGCCGCTGTGCGGATCGATATCGTTCAGCTCCTGGCGGCTGGCGCCTTCGCTGGCAAGTTCGGTGACGATCTGCACGGCGATGCCGCTCGCGACTTCACCGGCGTTATAGCCACCCATGCCGTCGGCCAGTACCATGAGCCCAAGGTCCGGATTGGAACCGATTGCGTCCTCGTTGTGTTCGCGGACGCGCCCCGTATCGGTCAATTCGGCATATTCAATTTTTCCGCGCAAGCTCATCGTCAGGGTTCTATCGCTCTGAGTTAATTATGATGCCCGGGCGCAATTCCGCAGCGCTATTGCCATCTCCGCGCCGCAGGAAAAACGATCGTTGGGCCGTTTGGCCAAGGCTTTAGCCAGGACCGCGTCGACGCTGGGGGGGATCCCTGCGCGGCGCGAGGAGACGGGCGCGGGATCTTCAGTTGTAATTTTTGTCATCAATACAGCGATGTTTGATGCCCTGAACGGCACCTCACCAACCAAAAGCTCATATAGGGTAACACCAAGCGAGAACAAGTCCGATAGGCCCGTGAGGTTTTCTGCTCCCAGCTGTTCCGGCGACATGTACATCGGCGTACCGAGAACGATGCCTGTCTTGGTGCGATTATTATCCGTGATCCGGGCGACCCCAAAGTCGCTGATCTTCAGCGATCCTTCTTTGGGGTTGTAGATCAGGTTTGCCGGCTTGATGTCGCGATGGATGACACCCTGGTTGTGCGCGTAGTCGAGGGCCTCTGCGGTCGTGGCCGCGAGCTCCAGCGCGCGCTTCGGTGCGAGCAGCTTCTTCGGGTCCGTATAGTCGCGCAGCGGGATGCCGGGAACGTATTCCATGGCAATGTATGCGAGCCCCTTGTCTTCACCAGCATCAAATACCGTAATAATGTGTGGATGTGTCAGGCGACCTGCAGACTCTGCCTCGCGGTAGAATCGCAGCCGGGCTTCCTTGAGTTCCTCATCCTCGAACTCTTTTTCGATAGGAATCGCTTTCAGCGCGACGGGACGATTGATCCTCGGGTCTTTGGCGAGATACACCGCACCCATGGCGCCGCGTCCGATGCGTCGTTCGATGACATAGCGTCCGAGACGTTGTGGCGCACCGGTGAGTTTCCGGGTCGTCAGCGTGTCGTCCTGAATGGTGGGCGTGCTATGTGTGCGCTTCATCCATTCGAGCACAGCTTCGGCACGCTCGGGTTTGGCCTGCTGCTCGAATGCAAGCGAGAGCTTGTACATGACGGCGGCTACGGTCTCCGACGGGTTGCAGCGTCGGAATTCCGCAAAGGCCGGTTCCAGTCGACCGGCCGCAAGAAAATCAGACCCCTTCTTGAACGCGTCGACGGACGCTTTCTTGACGCCGCCGACAAGATAGACGCTGAGCAAACCCACGCCGATAAATATGAGTATCGGGCGACCCAGGTCGATACGTGTATGCAGGCCGACCAGCAAAGTAGCCTGGAACAAGATCAGTCCGAACACGCCAGCGACAGTGAGAATCATAATTTCTTTGCGATTGCGATCGGGCATGAACAATATCGCCACTATCGCCAGCAGTGCGGGCAGGAGGTACTCCATGGCACGCACCCAGGACGGTGCAATGATCATTCGATTGTGTTCGATATCGGCAAGCAGTGCTGCCGTAATTTCAGAGTGCGTCACAAACTGACCGGAGGGCAGCACCTGGACGGACCCGATGATGACGGGTTCCGCGTCGACAAACACGGTGGCATCGCGCAACAGTTCCGGATTCGGCGTGTTGAGCAGGTCATCGACTTCGATGCGCGGTATTTCCTCATAGCTCGAAAAATACACGGCATCGTCTGAGCCTGACATGCGCGGAGCCGTCGCTGTCGCTGATTCGTCGAAAGCAATGGCCAAAGGCAGTGACGGCGACATCATTCCACCGTTGAGGTGCCAGAGGTTGGAGCGTCTCAGGATGCCGTCGCTGTCAGCGATAAGTTGCATGACGCCACTCTTGCCGCTGATCTCGGCAAAGCGATGGCGTTCGGGAACGAAGACAGGGGCGCCGGATGTGAGCAGGGCCGACCAGCTCGGCAGGTTGGCAGAGGCCGGCAGTTCGGGCGGATTGCTTAGAACGATTCGGCTGACCTTGCTGGCCTGCAGCTTCTCGAGCAGCCGCCCGTACGTGGCCATAAGCTCGTCGGCGGAAGCGCGCTGCGGGTCGATGCTGACGATAAAGGCATTGTCCAAAGCGCGGGCAGGACGGCCGCCGGCAAGCTGGTCATACAGCGCACGGTCGGCGGAAACGAACCACTGCGCGAGCGGCCCGTACATGAGCAACAGCAGTACGCTGACAAAGCTGAGCGCGATGATGCGGTTTCGTTTCTGGTGTTCTACCTTGTTCAAAGTGGTTCAGGTCCCTGTTTTATGGGAAAAATTATAGGGAATTGCCGCGCTCCTTAATGAGATAGGGTTGGCACTTTTTATGTAATACCCGCCACCTGAGCGGGTGTTATTATTGGTCTTCATCGAATCCGGCGAATTTAACAATAATCTGCCCTGCAGTCGCCCTGATTTGCTGCTATCAAACGTTAAATAACCTTTAAAACAAAGACTTATAGCCTATGGCGAAGGCAAAGACTGCCTACGTATGCACGGAATGCGGCGCTCACAGTTTCAAGTGGGCCGGGCAGTGTCCCGAATGTACGTCCTGGAATACCCTCGCCGAGACCACTTTTCGCGCGCCGCCGTCGGCGGCGGGTGGCGGTCTCGCCGCGACGACGCTGGAGGCGTTGCCCGACGATATGGACGCGCGGCATGAGACCGGCTTCGGTGAGTTCGATCGCGTGCTCGGCGGCGGCCTGGTGCCGGGTGCGGTGGTCCTGTTAGGGGGCGATCCCGGCGTCGGTAAATCGACGCTGCTGCAGCAGGTTTCTGCCAGCCTCGTGCAGTCGTTGCCACTTTGCTATGCGACCGGCGAGGAGTCGCTGCGACAGATCGGGCAACGATCGATTCGACTGGGCCTGGATGCGGCAGCCATGAACCTGCTGGCCGATACCTCACTTGAGAACGTACTGGAGCAGGCGCAGCGCTGTAAGGCCAGGGTTGTTGTCATTGACTCCATTCAGACCATGACCTGTGAAAACCTGCCGTCGGCTCCAGGGTCGGTGGCCCAGCTCAGAGAAGGCGTCGGCCGTATCGTGCAGTTTGCCAAGCAGAACGAGATATCGGTTTTTATCATCGGCCATGTGACGAAAGAGGGCGCCATCGCGGGTCCACGCGTCGTCGAGCACATGGTGGATACAGTGCTGTACTTCGAAAGCGATCCGTCGAGTCGATACACGATGATCCGCTCAGTGAAGAACCGGTTTGGCGCGAGCGGCGAGATGGGTGTATTCGCGATGACCGAGACCGGCTTTCGCGAGGTGAGTAATCCGTCGGCCATCTTCCTGTCGCGCGAATCAGTCGATGAACCGGGTAGCGTCGTCTCTGTTGCCTGGGAAGGCAGCAGACCGCTGCTGGTCGAGATACAGGCGCTGGTCGCGGATGGCAGCAGCAACTATCCGAAACGACTGGCCCAGGGTGTCGACCAGAATCGGTTGGCGCTGTTGCTGGCCGTCCTCCAGAAGCATGGTGGTCTTGCCGTGAGCGATGAGGACGTATTCGTGAATGTCGTGGGCGGCCTGCGTATCGGCGAAACCGCCGTGGACCTGCCAACATTGCTCGCCATTGTCTCGAGCTTTCGCGATCGGCCTGCACCGGAGCGCTTGGTTTGCTTTGGTGAGATTGGCCTGGCCGGTGAAATCCGACCTGTCCGCTTCGGCACCGAGCGGATTGCCGCGGCGGCCAAACAGGGCTTCACCAGGGCCATCGTGCCTGTTGGCAATGTGCCCAAACGATCGCCGAAGGGCATTGACGTTGTTGGCGTGCGCCGGTTGACCGATGCACTGGAGGCTGCCTGGTAGCCTACTCTTCGACGGGTTCTACTTCGCGTTGACCCACGCGCGCAGTGCGTACGCGGTTGTCGTCAGTCTCTATTATCTCGATCGGATAGCCATTGACGTTGAGGCAGGTCCCGGGCGCCGGAATCGTCTCCAGGAGTTCGACGATCAGACCGTTGAGTGTCTTGGGTCCGTCAGTGGGAAGGTCCCACTCCTGCGAACGGTTCAACTCACGGATGTTGGCGGTCGCATCCACAATAAACGTATCCGCTCCCTCAGAAACGACGTCCTCAATGTCGTCGGCCGGGTCCGTCGTGAACTCACCGACGATCTCTTCGAGAATGTCTTCGAGAGTTACGATGCCCTGAATGTCGCCGTATTCGTCAACTACCAGCGCGATGCGTTCCTTGCGCCGCTGGAACTGCACGAGTTGCGTACTTAGCGGCGTTCCTTCCGGAACGAAATAAGGCTCTGTGACAAGCGTTTGCAGTGTGCCTTTCGTTAGTTCTTTTTTCGCCAGGTTGGCGAGCATACGCAGATGCAGAATACCGACGACCTGGTCGATACTGTCCCGATACACGGGCAGGCGCGTGTGCTGGCTGTCCGAAATAATCTTCTCTATCTCGTCGTCGTCGCTATCGAGATCGATACCGATTATTTCGTTATGCGGGACCATGACGTCGTCGACGGTGACCTTCTCCAGGTCGAGAATGCTGAGCAGCATGGTCCGATAGCGCACGGAAATGCGCGACCCTGCCTCGTGCACGACGGTACGCAATTCCTCTCGCGTGAGTGCCTGTAGTTCGTTGTCGCTCGAGCGCACCCCAAACAGGAACAGCACCGCGTTGGCACACAGGTTGGTGAACCACACGAGCGGATAGGTGATCTTGAGCAAGGGGTAATAAACCAGCGCGGCGGGGAAAGCCACCTGCTCCGGGTGCAATGCAGCCAGCGTTTTTGGTGCTGTTTCGGCGAATACGAGGACGACCAGAGTGAGCACTACGGCCCCCAGTGTCGCGGCCGGGTCACCGCCAAGCTTGAATGCAAATACAGCGACCAGGGAGGCTGCGTAGAAATTGACGAGGTTGTTGCCCAGCAGAATGAGGCCGATCAGCCGGTCGGGGCGCTTGAGAAGATTTTCGGCGAGGCGTGCGCCCCGGTGGCCTTCACGGGCTTTGTGCCGCAGCTGGTAGCGGTTCAGGCTCATAAGCGCCGTTTCCGAGCCGGAGAAGAAGGCGGAAAGGAGCAGGAGCAGTAGTAGCAGACCGATGAAACCTGCTAAAGGAACGTCATCGCCCAAAGAAGGGCACCTCCGGTTGTCAGAACGCGGTCAGTTCAACAGTACAGTGACAGGCTGTCAAGGACGGCGCAGGCCGTCTCAGCTCCAGCTGCTGTTGAAAATTTCTTCGAGAATCAGGCGGCTGCCAAAGTAGGCGAGACACAGCACCGCGAAGCCCCCGAGGTACAGTCGTACGGCGCGCTTGCCGCGCCAGCCGCGGAAATACCGCCCGGCCAGCAATACACCGAAAATTATCCAGGCCAGCAAGGACAACCCGAACTTGTGCGCGAGATGCTGCTCCACCAGGTCATCCACGAAAGACAGGCCGGAAACGATGGCAAGCGTGAGGCCGGCAAAACCGGCGGCGGCGACACCGAACAGTAATTTTTCGGTCGTTTCAAGAGGCGCGAATAACTGGTTGACGGAAGAGAGCTTCGCCGCATGCAGACGACGTTCCTGCACCAGCGCATACACCGCGACAATCGTGCCGACCGTAAGGAGCCCGTAAGACAACATGGCGATCAGGATATGCCCACGAACCTGCCACGCCAGGCCGGTTCCGGTAAGGGCGTCAGCGGACGGCCCCATGAGCAGGACAGTCAGCGATGCCAGCAGTGCCAGCCCGCCGCTGATGCCGCGCAAAGTCGGCTCCAGTGCGGCAATCAGGCTGACGATTGCCAGTTCAAAACCGATCATCGAGATCACGTTGCCGATCGTCAGGTCGAACCCATCACTCTGGAAAATCAGGGAAAACAGCGCCTCGCCATGAACAACGATGCCGGTTGCAGCTGCGATAGTGGCAACGACGAATAGCGGTCGTGACCGGGTACCGAATCGCGGCAGGCGACTCGCAGTGAAAGCCACGGCTGCCAAGAGATACAGCAATAGAATTGTGATTTGAGACACAGAAACCCGGTAGGCAATAACCTAGCGTTTGATCATCCCATAAGCACCAGATTAAGAGAACCCTCCTGATGCGAATTCGTGTACTAGGTTGCAGTGGCGGGATCGGTGCTGGCGCACGGACGACCGCGTTACTTGTCGACAACGACGTGTTGATCGATGCCGGCACCGGTGTCGGCGACCTGGCGCTGGAGGACCTCGATTCCATCCGCCACGTTTTCCTGACACACGCGCATCTTGATCACATTGCCGGGCTGCCGATGCTGGCCGACAGGGTTTTCGACGAGAACTTCGACGTTCCGCTCACCGTCTATGCGCGCGAAGAAACGCTGCGGGCGGTGCAGGATCATCTGTTCAACGGCGTGATCTGGCCGGACTTCTCGAGGCTGCCCACCGCTGAGAATCCCATGCTCCGTTTTCGAGTCTGCAGCCCGGGCGATACCGTCACGATTGGGCACCGGGACTTTTACGCGGTGGACGTGATGCATTCGGTACCGTCTCTCGGTTTCACCGTGCAGAACTCCAGCGGCGCATTTGCTGTGAGCGGCGACACCAAGACAAACGAGACGCTCTGGCCTGTATTGAATGCCTGCGAAGACCTGCGGGTACTCGTTATCGAGGTATCCTTCCCCGACGAGATGTCGGACCTGGCGGTTGAGTCGGGTCATTACACGCCCAGGTCGCTGACTGACGATCTCAAGCGGCTGCACCACGAGCCTGATATCTGGCTGACCGGCATGAAGCCGGGCGAGGAACGGCGCATCTACGAGCAGGTCGTCAAGGCCGCGCCGGAAAAAAACATCCGGATGCTCTCTGCAGGAACCGTCCTGACAGTTTAAACTCGCGGCATGTTTGAGAACCTGACCGGGCGCCTTTCCGACGCCGCCAGACAACTGACCGGCAAGGGCCGGCTGACAGAAGCCAACGTCAAGGACACGCTGCGGCAGGTCCGTCTTGCGCTGCTGGAGGCCGATGTCGCCTTGCCCGTCGTAAGAACATTCATCGAGCGGGTCAAAGACCGGGCGCTGGGCGAAGAGGTCGGCAAGAGCCTGACTCCCGGCCAGGCCTTTGTAAAAATTATCCACACGGAACTCGTGCAGATTCTCGGCAGCGATTCCGTGCCGCTGGATCTGAAGGCGCAACCGCCCGTCGTTATCATGCTCGCGGGCTTGCAGGGCGCTGGCAAGACGACGACGGCCGCCAAGCTGGCCAAGCGTCTGATCGATCGTGACAAGAAGAGGGTCATGCTGGTTAGTGTCGACGTGTACCGTCCAGCCGCCATTCTCCAGCTGCAGACCCTCGCCGGCGAGGTTGGCGCGCTGCACTGCGAAAGCTCTGAGAAGGAAAAGCCGGTCAAGATCGTCGACCGCGCCCTCGACGAGGCACGCCGGTCCCACGCCGACGTCCTGATCGTGGACACTGCAGGCCGCCTGCACGTCGATGCCGACATGATGAGCGAAGTGCAGGCGGTACACGCACGGGCCGCACCTCATGAAACACTGTTCGTTGTCGATAGCATGGCCGGGCAGGACGCGGTCAATGCCGCGACCGCCTTCGATCAGAGCCTGCCACTGACCGGCATCGTACTGACCAAGGCCGACGGCGATGCGAAGGGTGGCGTGGCGCTCTCGGTTCGCGAGGTCACCGGCAAGCCCATTCGCTTCATGGGCGTGGGCGAAAAAACGGACGCCCTGGAGGCCTTTCATCCGGATCGCATGGCGTCGCGCATCCTCGGCATGGGCGACGTGTTGTCACTCGTCGAGGAGATGGAACACAAGGTCAGCAAGGATAAGACCGAGAAGCTTGCGAGGAAACTCAAGAAAGGCAAGGGCTTCGACCTTTCGGACCTCAAGGACCAGCTCGAACAAATGATGAACATGGGCGGACTCGCGTCGATGCTCGAGAAACTGCCGCTGCCGGGCAACGTCAATCCGGCCGCGTTGCAGGACAGCGCCAACGAACAGAAGATCAGGCGTCAGATCGCGATTATCAATTCCATGACACCGGGCGAGCGGCGTTTTCCGAAAACGATTAACGGCTCTCGCAAGAAACGCATCGCGGCCGGTTCCGGCCAGCAGATCCAGGACGTCAACCGTCTCCTGAAACAGCATGTGCAGATGGAGAGGATGATGAAGAAGATGTCCAGAGGCGGCATGAAGAAGATGCTGCGAGGCATGCCCGGTGGCGGCATGCCGCCAGGTGGGATGCCCCCCGGATTCCGCTGATTTCGGCGATTTTCGGCGCAAATCGACGCCGTTTCTGGCCGCTCCAGGCGAAGATTCCGCGGCCGGTCGACAAGTGACTGAATTAACAGCAGATTTTGCACGCCAAAACGCTTCACATTTGGCCCAAAACCCGTACAATGCGCCGTCTACTCGGGCCAGCCCGAGTCAAGGCATGTCTGCCTTCCTTTGAATTTAATACGGAAATGTAATGGTTAGTATTCGACTTTCGCGCGCTGGCGCGAAAAAGCGTCCTTTCTATCACCTGGTAGTCACCGACTCGCGCAATCGTCGTGACGGCCGGTATATCGAGCGCGTGGGCTTCTTCAACCCGGTGGGCCAGGAACACGAGGAGAATCTCCGGATCGACGTCGAGCGCGTGGATTACTGGATCGGCCAGGGCGCACAGCCGTCTGATCGCGTTGCCTCACTCCTGAAGAAGCACGCTAAGGCAGCCGCGGCGAACTGATTGGGCGTTACGTCTCAACCCATCATCCTGGGCCGAATTTCCGGTCTTTTCGGGGTACGGGGTTGGGTCAAGGTGTATTCGTACACCGAACCGCGAGAAGCGGTACTGAATTACGATCGCTGGCTGCTTATCCGGAAGGACGGATGGCAGGAGGCGACAGTCGCTGAAGGTCAGCGACACGGCAAGACCGTCATCGTGCGTATCGAGGGATACGACGATCGAGACCAGGCAGCAGGGCTCGTCGGGACCGAAATCGGAGTACCGAGAGACGAGTTGCCTGAAACCGGGAGCGATCAGTACTACTGGTCGGATCTTGAGGGTCTTCGGGTGGTACATCGGGATGGCAGCGAACTCGGCAGGGTGGACTACCTGCTCGAAACCGGGGCCAACGATGTGATGGTGGTCAAGGGCGAGACGGAACGCTTGATTCCGTTCGTCATGGACAAGGTAGTGCTCGGCGTTGATCTGGCGAATGGCGAGATCAGGGTCGACTGGGAATGGGACTGACGCAATGCATTTTGATGTCATCACCCTGTTTCCGGAAATGGTCGCGACGATTGCCGAATTTGGCGTTGTCGGACGCGCGCAGCGCCGCGGACTGGTCACGCTGGATATCGAAAATCCACGCGACCATACGAGCGATGTGCATCGCACGGTGGATGATCGGCCGTACGGCGGCGGTCCGGGCATGGTGATGAAATGCGAACCACTGGCCGGAGCGGTTAACGCTGCACGACAGCGGTCACCCGCGGGCAGCCCGGTTGTGTATCTGTCGCCGCAAGGCAGGGTATTCGACCAGGCATCGGCAAAGCGCTATGCCGGCATGCCAGGGCTGATTCTGCTGGCGGGCCGGTACGAAGGTATCGATGAGCGATTCATCGAGTCGCAGGTCGATGAGGAGCTGTCGCTTGGCGATTTCGTGTTGTCGGGCGGTGAAGTTCCGGCCATGGCCGTGATCGATGCCGTCGTGCGATTGTTGCCGGGCGTTTTGGGTGACGAGGAGTCGGCGGCCCAGGATTCCTTTATGGAGGGATTGCTGGATCATCCGCACTACACGCGGCCCGAAGACGTCGATGGGCGCAAGGTGCCGGACGTGTTGTTGTCTGGCGACCACGCAGAAATTGCGCGGTGGAGATTGAAGGAGGCCCTGGGTCGTACGTACACGCGGCGCCCGGACCTGGTTGAGAAACTTGGATTGAGTGACGAGCAGCAGGCGTTGCTCGACGAATATTTGAAAGAGCAGAGACAATGAGCAAAATTATCGAAGCGATCGAACAAGAGCAGATGGAAAAGGAAATTCCGCCGTTTGCTCCTGGTGATACCGTCATCGTGCAGGTCAAGGTCAAGGAAGGCGAGCGCGAGCGTTTGCAGGCGTTCGAGGGCATTGTGATCGCCAAGCGTAATCGCGGGCTTAACTCGTCGTTCACGGTTCGCAAGATCTCGCACGGCGAGGGCGTCGAGCGTGTCTTCCAGACCTTCAGCCCGGTCGTTGATTCCGTCAAGGTGAAGCGTCGTGGCGATGTGCGGCGTGCCAAGCTGTACTACCTCCGTGGTCGTACGGGCAAGGCCGCGCGGATCAAGGAAAAAATCTAGATTCCATCAGGAATCCATCACCCCGGCCCGCCAGTGGCCGGGGGGCTTTTCGATATAATACGGGCCAGCCGAATAAGCTGAACCATTTGCTTCCAGCGGGGTCCGTGGTCATATGAAAAATGCACTACTCATTGGCGCTCTGGCCACGATCCTGAGTGGTTGCGCGTCGCTGGTATCGTCAGCGACCAGCGGCTTCACAGACAGCTTGTCTGCGTCCATTCTCGATCATGACGATCCCGAACTCGCCAAGGCGGCACTGCCGGCCTTCATGGTGACGATCGACAGCTTGATCCGGAATAACCCCGACGATCCTGATCTCCTGGCCTCGGGCGCGACCCTGTATGCGTCCTATGGTGCGATTTTCGTCGATAACGAGGCGCGCGCCTCACGCCTGACATCGCGGGCCCGTCGGTATGCCTCCACGGCTATATGCGAAACCTACACGCCATCGTGCAACTGGTCGGACCTGAACTATGACGATTTTGTTGCGACCCTGGATGGCATCAAGCCGAAGCAAAGCGAAGTTCTGTACACCTATGGCTTTGCATCGCTCGTCTACCTGCGCGCCCATAGTTCGGACTGGAACTCGCTGGCGGAGCTCCCGCAGATCGAAGCGCTGTTCAATCACTATCTGGACATAAGTGGTGACGAAGTTAACAGTGGCGTCTACACCTATATGGGAATATTACTGACCTTGCGTCCGCCGGCCCTGGGTGGCGAGCCCGAAAAGGCGCGCGAGTACTTTGAGAAAGCGATTGCGTTGACCGATGGGCGCGATCTTAGCGCCAAGGTTGAGTACGCGCGCGGTTACGCCAGATTGCTGTATGAGCGTGAGTTACATGATCGCCTGCTCAATGAGGTCATGGCGACGGACTCGGAATACGATGGCTACACGTTGAGTAACGTAATGGCCAAGGAACAGGCAAAGGCCCTGCTGGCCGACGCGGACGACTACTTCTGACTGGGATGACGATGAGAAAACTTATTCTGGGGCTGCTGGTCCTGATGTTCAGCCTGCCGCTGCATGCGGCGACGCTCAAGATTGCCACCGTGACGCCGGAAGGTTCGCAGTGGATGAAGGACATGCGTGCAAGCGCCAAGGAGATCAAGGAACGCACCGATGGTCGGGTGCAGATCAAGTATTACGGCGGCGGTGTGATGGGTAACGATCAGAAGGTGCTGAGCCGCATCCGGATCGGGGCATTGCAGGGCGGTGCGTTCACGCCCACCGCGCTGGCCGGACAGTACTCGAATCTTAATCTTTATGGTTTGCCGATGGTGTTTGATTCCGAGGAAGAGGCCACCTACGTACGCAGCCGCCTGGATGACACGCTAAGGCAGGGTCTTGAGAAAGCGGGCTTCGTGAATTTCGGTTTCGCGGCCGGTGGTTTCGCGGTTCTCATGTCGAACATACCGATCGACTCACTCGACGACCTTAAAGGCAAGAAAGTCTGGATTCCCGAAGGCGATGATGTCAGCCGCCGTGCCATGGAGGCGCTGTCGCTGTCGCCTGTTACGCTGCCGCTTACCGACGTATTGACGGGGCTGCAAACAGGCCTTATCGATATTGTGGCCATGTCGCCCATCGGCGCGCTTGTGCTGCAGTGGCATACGAAAGTGAAATACATCACCGAACTGCCGCTGGTTTACACATTCGGATTCATGGCCGTCGAGAAACGCGCATTTGGCAAGCTGTCGGCCGATGACCAGGCGATCGTGCGTGAGGTCATGGGCCGCACCTACGAGAATTTTGACATGTCGAACCTGGCGGATAATCGTGGCGCCAGGGATGCGCTGCTCAACACCGGTATCGAGAGCGTGCAGGTCGCGCCGGAGGAGTACGAAAAGGTTCGCGCCGCCCTGATGAAATTGAATACGGATATGGCAGACCAGGGCCTTTTCGACAAGGCCCTGTTCGACGAGATGTTTGCTTACATCTCCGAGTACCGTAGCTCGCATTGAAGAAATTTCTAGACAGGCTGGAGCGCTTCGGAGTGCTCGCCGAAAATACGGCGCTGGTTGTCCTCCTCGGGACGATGATCGGTGTATCGGTGTTCCAGATCATCAACCGGCAATTGCTGGGCGGCGCATTCAGCCTCACGTGGGCTGACGAACTCGTCAAGATCATCGTGTTGTGGCTCGCGATGGTCGGATCCATCGCGGCCTGCCGCGATAACAAGCACATTCGTATCGACCTCATATCTCATATCCTGTCGGGTCCCGTCGTCGCGTGGAGCAAGGTGGTGGTCGATCTCTTTGCTGCAGCGGTCTGCGCCGTTATCGGCTGGCAGGCCTGGCGACTGATTCGCGAGGAAATGAGCTGGGGCGATACGGTGTTTACGGACGTTCCGCTGTGGACGTTACATGCCATCGTGCCGCTGGCATTTGTGCTGATCAGCTATCAGTTCCTCGTGCGGGTCGTGCGTCTGTTGCTCGATATCTTCCGCCCGACCGACGCGGAATCCGCCGCATGATTGTCGTAAGCCTGCTGCTTGTCATATTGGCGGTACTCGGTGCTCCGCTGTTTGCGATCATTGCAACCAGCGCGATGGTGGGCTTCCAGAGCAATGACACCGAGCTGATGACGATCGCGCTCGAGTTGCTCAGCATTTCGCAGATGCCGGTGCTTACGGCAATTCCGTTGTTTACATTTGCCGGATACCTGCTCAGTGAGAGCAAGGCCCCGGGGCGCCTGGTGCGCCTGACCAGTGCCATGTTCGGCTGGATGCCGGGCGGACTCTCACTGGTCTGTCTCGCAGCGTGTGCGTTTTTCACGGCCTTTACCGGCGCGTCGGGCGTAACCATCATCGCCCTCGGCGCCATTCTCTACCCGGCCCTCAAGCAGGATGGTTACAGCGACCGGTTCAATCTCGGACTCGTCACTTCGTCCGGCAGCCTGGGACTGCTGTTTGCTCCGTCACTGCCTATCATCCTCTACGGCGTTGTCGCCAAGGTGAGTATTGACGACCTGTTCAGGGCCGGCATTCTCCCGGGCCTCCTGATGCTGATCATGCTGGGCGGCTACAGTATCTGGGTGAACCGCGACAACCGGAGGCCGCTGAGCACCTTCTCATGGCGCGAGGTAGGTGCAGCGCTGCGCGAGGCGGTCTGGGAGCTCCCGCTTCCGTTCGTGGTGCTGGGCGGCATCTACTCCGGGTTCTTCGCCGTGTCCGAGGCCGCTGCGATTACGGCGCTGTACGTGTTCATAGCTGAGGTGTTGATCTACCGCGAGATTGCCGTGCGAGACCTGCCACGCATCATCCGCGAGTCGATGGTCCTGGTTGGCGGGATATTGATGATTCTCGGCGTATCGCTGGCATCGACGTACTACATGATCGATGCCGAGATACCACAGAAGCTGCTGGGATTGGTTGCGGAACTCGTCAGCAGCCCGACCTCGTTCCTGATCCTCCTGCTACTGTTCCTGCTCGTGCTCGGCGCGATTCTCGATATCTTCTCAGCCATTGTGCTGGTTGTGCCGCTGATTCTCCCTATCGCAGCCGGTTTCGGCGTGAACGAGGTGCATCTCGGTATCGTCTTCCTGGCGGCCATGCAGCTGGGCTACCTGACACCGCCGGTTGGCTTGAACCTGTTTATCGCCAGTTATCGGTTTAACAAGCCCATCATGCACGTGTATTCCGCCACGTTCCCTTTCCTGATAATTCTTATGTTGTCGGTTATCCTGATAACATTCCTTCCGGAACTGTCATTACTTTTCGTGTCCGGTGATTAGGTGCGGGGTGTAGCGTGATACGCAGGTTGGTTCTTCTACTCGCAGTGTTACCGTCGTTCGCGCTGGCGTCGATTGACGATGTCGTGGTGCCACCCGGCTTCATTATCGAGGAATTTGCGGACGTGCCCAATGCGCGGTCCCTGGCGCTGGGCGACAAGGGCACGCTCTTTGTGTCCAACCGCAAGGGAAGGTCGGTCTACGCGGTCGTCGAGAATGCCGATGGTTCAACCCGGACGATCGAGCTGCTTCGCGGCATGAGTACGCCGAACGGCATCGCCTTTCACGACGGTGATCTGTTCGTCGCGGAAATCGACCGCGTCTTGCGTTACGCAGATATCGAAGCAAACCTCGATGCCGTTCCTGAGGCCGAGGTTCTGGATGTGGACCTGCCGTCGGATCGGCATCATGGTTGGCGTTACATTGGATTTGGCCCGGACGACAAGCTCTATATCAGCATCGGTGCGCCGTGCAATGTCTGTGACAACTTCGGCTATGCGCAGATCATACGCATGAATGCCGACGGATCCGGGCGAG
The DNA here is from genome assembly GCA_945787845.1 of uncultured Woeseiaceae bacterium. GTDB lineage: Bacteria > Pseudomonadota > Gammaproteobacteria > Steroidobacterales > Woeseiaceae > UBA1847. Next base: position 154,873 of record CALZJH010000004.1, read on the forward strand.
AAACATTTGCTTCGGGAATTCGCAACTCGGTTGGCTTTACCTGGCACCCCACGACCGATGAGCTGTGGTTTACCGATAACGGTCGGGACATGATGGGCGATGACACGCCTCCCTGTGAGTTGAATCACGCACCCCGGGCAGGACTGCACTTTGGCTTCCCGTATTGCCATGGTGGAGACATTCTCGATCCGCAATTCGGCAATGGCCGGGAATGTGAAAATTACAGGCCACCGGCACAAAAACTCGGTCCGCATGTTGCCCCGCTGGGGGTGAAGTTCTACACCGGCGATATGTTCCCGGCTGAGTATCGCAACCACGTGTTTATTGCAGAACATGGATCGTGGAATCGATCCAAAAAGATAGGCTATCGCGTTACGCTTGTTCGCCTTGACGGCAATCGGGCGGTGTCCTATGAACCCTTTGCATTCGGCTGGCTGCAGGGTCAGTCGGTGGCGGGTCGCCCGGTCGACCTGCTTGTGAAGGAGGATGGGTCGTTGCTCGTAAGCGACGATCTGGCCGGCAAGATTTATCGAATCAGTTACATTGGCGAGTCGGAATAAGGGTTCAGCGTATGAGTGGCGGCAACTTCGTATTCAGGTTTTTGGGCGCTATCTGGAGAGGCATGGACGGGCTTCGCAAGTTCCTGCACTTGTTGCTGATGCTGTTCATTTTCCTGATTTTCTTCGGGGCCTTGTCGGGCGAGGCTCCACAACTGATGCCGCAAAAGGCCGCCCTGATCGTGCAGCCGGTTGGCGCACTGGTGGAGCAGGTTGCCGGTGATCCGTACGATCGGGCTGTTGCCGAACTCGTTGGTGATGCACAGCCGCAGACGCTGGTGGCGGACGTGGTTGCGGCATTGGACCACGCGCGTGACGATGATCGAATCGAAGTCGTCCACCTGGAACTGTCCGCACTGGGTGGTTCAGGCCTGAGCAAGCTGCAGCGCGTGGCGGACGCCATGCAGCGCTTCAGGGATACCGGCAAGCGCATCGTTGCGAGTGGCGATTTCTATACGCAACAGGGCTACTACCTCGCGGCACACGCCGACGAAATCTACCTGCATCCGGAAGGAGTGGTGTACCTGCAGGGCTACGGCGCATACCGGAATTATTTCAAGGATGCGATCGATCTTCTCCGCATCGACTGGAACGTTTTCAAGGTAGGTACGCACAAGTCGTTCGTTGAACCGTACACCCGCATGGATATGTCACCGGAAGACCGCGTGTCCCGTAGCCGCCTTATCGAGCAGTTCTGGACGATGTATGAAGACGACGTCGTCGCAGCGCGAGGTCTGTCGGAAGGTGCAATTGACGACTATGCGCAGAACCTCGTTGAGCACGTTGCAAGCGCCAATGGCGACATTGCGCGGGCGGCACTGGATCGAGGGCTTGTTGACGAGCTTCTTGGCCGTGCGGAGTTGCGGGAGTTAATGCAGGCCTACGTAGGAGTCGATGAGGATGACGAGTCGATGTACCCCGCGGTGCATATGGTCGATTACCTGAACCAGGTGCATTTGCTGGGCGGTGACCGAACCCAGACCGAAAACGTTGCGGTCATCGTTGCGGCGGGTGACATACTGGACGGTGCGCAGCCGCCTGGCACCATCGGCGGTGACTCGACGGCCGCGCTCCTCAGGCGGGCGCTGACGGACGAGTCTGTCAAAGCGGTGGTCCTGCGTGTGGACAGCCCCGGCGGCAGCGTCTTCGCATCCGAGGTTATCGCACAGGAAATTGAAACCCTGCAGGAAGCCGGTAAGCCCGTGATCGCCTCGATGGGCAGCGTGGCGGCTTCGGGTGGTTACTGGATTTCGGTCGTCGCTGATCGCGTTATCGCCAGTCCGGCAACGGTTACCGGATCGATCGGGATTTTCGGGATGGTCCCCACGTTTCAGCGTACGCTGGAGGCAGTAGGGGTCGCCACCGATGGCGTCGGGACGACGCCGTGGTCCGGAGAACTGCGTGCCGACCGGGAGATGAGCGAGCATACAAAGCAGCTGTTCCAGATGGTCATCGAGGATGGCTATAACGATTTTATTTCCGGCGTGGCGGAACACCGTGAGCTGGAGAAAGACTATGTCGACTCAATCGGGCAGGGCCAGGTCTGGACAGGTAACGATGCCTTCGAAAATGGCCTGGTCGACCAGCTCGGCACCTATGATGACGCCGTGGCGGCCGCCGCCGAGTTGGCCGGACTTGCTGATGGTGAGTACGGACAGAAGCTGATTGAGAAGCAATTGACGCCAACCGAGCAGATGATTCTCGACTTCCTGTCGATCCTCAGGATCACCGGGATTAACCCGGAGGCGTTCGTACGCGAGCCCACGCCAATCGAAGTGTTTGCCGATCGTCTGCAAGCCCTGGCGGCGGACGTACGGAGATTCAACGACCCGAAGGGCGTCTACTCGCACTGTTTCTGCGAGATACAGTAACCACCGCGGTGCCCGGCTTCGGCCGGGCACCAGCAAATCGAACTCAGAAGTCCGGGTCAGGACAGTTGATCATTGGGGGATTGACGACGACCGAGTCATCGATCGAGATGCTCGATTCCTTGTCACGGCACTCGATCTGCACCATATCACCTGCCGTGTTGTACTCAATTCGCGTACCGTCCCCGGCGAACAAAGCTGCGTCGGATTCGACAACAATGCCATGGGCCGCGTTGTTGTCGACGCTGACACCACCCAGGCTGAGCGTCGAATGCGAATTCACATAGGCGCCATAGAGGCCATTCCAAGAAATACCGCCGCCGATGAACTCCAGTGCGGAGTTAGTCTCCAGCAGAATTCCGATCTCGGCATTGGCATTTGCGTATGAGTTATCGATAATTCCCGTCGATCCCAGACTCAGGCCGATCCCGACAGGATTGCTGACACCGACATGAGTATCGCTCAGGTTAATCGACGAGCTGTTTTCGGCACGTATTCCGAATCCATTTTCGTGGTAGTTGATCCCGCCGCCGTCGAAGTTCAACGCTGCATTATTTGTCACCAAAATACCGTCAGCACCGTTGTTCGTGACCTGCGTATTGCGAATGCGAGTTGACGCACTATTGAGCACTATGCCGGCTACGCCATTGTGTTCGACGAAGCAATCGAGGAGATTGACCGTTCCGTTCTGGGTAACGAATATGCCGCTCCCGGTGTTCCCCGAAATATGCGATCGGATTAGCCGAATTCTGCCGTCAACGATTCTCAGGCCGTCCCCGGGCCCGGTAAAGTTGACGTCCTCAAACCAGACGCTCTTAGTGCTAAAGAATCGGGCAGTACCCACAATGGTCGTGTTGCCGTCGCCGTAGATCCTGAGATCGTCACGGTTAAACGTGACGTCTTCGTAGCACGTGCCGTACAGATTGATCTCGATCAGCTTTGCAGAGCCTGCGGCTTTGCCCAGCGCGTCCCGCAATGAATCGCCCTCGTCACAGTTGACGACGTACGGGTTGGCCAATGCACCAGCCGCGGACAGGGTCAAACAAGCGGCACCAGCCGCCAAGAGTCTTGATAGTGAAATCTTCATCGCCTTCTCCTTTGCGGATAGGTTGTACTCCGCTCAATGCGGCAACCCGGCGATCTTGGGTCCTTCGTGAAGCTGCCTGATACATCTCGGAGGAGGCGAGGACCCGTGGCTTTGCGTCTTCGACTTTCATCGAATTTGCTCTTGTCGCGATTGAAATTTTGCTCCCTTGGCAGAAATTGTCAATTCTGGGAATTACTTAAACCGGTGTGAACGGCAGGCACTCTACGGACGCGAAAGGGCGAGTCTGGCAAAAGCCAGTGACGCAACGTCACGAAGGACCCAGGATCGCGGGGCCGCCGATAAGGACTCTAGTTGTCCTGGTCGCACCCGACGAGTTCGAAAGAGGTTTCGTACAGGTCTGCGTCGTCTTGCGTAATTCGCACCTGTATCGTGCCGTCACGCCGGTGTTTCCGTTTTAGCCTCATAGTTCCGGCAGTGACGAAGCTCTGGCGACGCGGATAAATTCGGTTTCTCGAGTAGAAGATGCGATCGTCGTCCGGGTAAGCGGAATGGGTCCAGTAGTATTGAATCAGCGTTCGGCCGATTCTGTTCGCCCAGGCCTGTTCGCTGGCGTAATCAGCTTTGGGCAACGTGTGCACGACATCCACGATCACGCCGAGGCGCTCGAACTCGTGGCAGTCCACCTGCACCGGCTCCTGCGATGGCTGCGGAGCGTAAAATACGGTATCGGATCGCGACTTCGGGTCCAGGAGTGATTCCCGGATCTGGCTGTAGTAGTGCAGATTCGGGTCTGTCGTGACAATTCGCGCCCGCGGATAGATGGCGGTTCGAGGACGTGCGGACGCCCTGATAAATCGCTCGATCTCTTTTCTGACGGCGGTGGGGCGTCTTGTAACGACTCCATCAACGCCCAGCTGCAGGTAATGCTCAATTCGAGCGCCGAAATTTATCGTCCAGACGTGGACCTCCAGGCCTTTGAGCTTGAGGGCCTTGATGAACTCGGCGTCCAGCAAGAGCCTGCCTTTCAGGCTGACGCGGTCGATGTCGTTCGCGGCCAGCAAGCCGGCCAGTTCGGACGGGGATGCCGGGGCCACGAACGGTACAACGCCGTGCGCCGCGGATGCGTAAGACCGCGTGACTTCCGGCCATAGTTCCCTGACCCTGGCCAGAACATCGAAGTCGTCACTCTGAAGGACAATTTGCTCGGTTGGTATCTGGCTCAGTCGGATTGCGGCAATCGCGAAGCCGACGCGGTCAATGTCCGGTATGCGGAGATCGAAAACAAAGTAACCGGAATGCGGGGCGTCACGCAGCAGCGTGTCCAGCGTCGGAAGGTCGTAGGTGTAGGTTTCGAGAATGTCGCTGTACGTTCGATCGTTCAGCCCTGGTGTCTCGAGCAGGCCGTCGTAGAACACGTAGACGGTGCCGTCCGTTGAAACCCGAACATCGATCTCGACACCATCGGCGCCTGCGGCCCACGCGGCCGCTATCCCGTCCTGTCTCTTCGCGAAATTAGAATACGCAACGATGTCCGTTGCCTGCGCTGCACAGCAGGTCAGCAGTAACAGGATGCGGACGACGTTGATCAATTCCAGTGCAGGATGACTTTACCGGATTGTCCCGATTCCATGAGTTCGAACGCAGGCCGGAATTCATCGATGTCGAAGTGATGCGTAATAATCGGCTCCATGTTGAGACCGCTCTGGAGCATGCTCGACATCTTGTACCAGGTCTCGAACATCTCTCGACCGTAGACGCCCTTCAGAATCAGGCCCTTGAAGATTACGTCGTTCCAGTCGATGGCCATGTCCCCCGGTGGGATCCCGAGAATCGCGACCTTCCCGCCATGGTGCATCGTACGGAGCAGGTCGCGAAACGCCTGCGGGTTGCCCGACATTTCCATGCCCACGTCGAAGCCCTCGACCATACCGAGTTCTTTCATGGTTTCGTCGATCGTCGTAGCGGTTACGTTTATCGCGCGCGTGGCACCCATCTTGCGGGCAAGATCCAGGCGATAGTCGTTGACGTCGGTGATAACGACATGGCGCGCACCGGCGTAGCGCGCGATGGCAACGGCCATGATACCGATTGGGCCGGCACCGGTAATCAGAACATCCTCGCCGACGAGGTCGAATGAGAGGGCGGTGTGCGTGGCATTACCGAGAGGATCCAGAATCGACGCCATGTCATCGGTGATGGCGTCCGGGAGCTTGAAGGCGTTGAAGGCCGGAACTGACAGGTATTCCGCAAAAGCGCCGGGACGGTTCACGCCAACGCCGACGGTATTCATGCACAGGTGGCGACGGCCGGCCCGGCAGTTGCGACAGTAACCGCAGGTAATGTGTCCTTCGGCTGACACCCGGTCGCCGATCTCGAAGCCCTTGACCTCGATCCCCATATCAACGATTTTGCCGCTGAATTCGTGACCCACGGCCATTGGAACCGGGATCGTCGCCTGTGCCCAGTTGTCCCACTTGAAGATGTGAATGTCCGTGCCGCAAATTGCGGTGCGCTTGACCTTGATCAGGACATCGTTGTGACCAACGTGCGGCTTTTCGATGTCTTCCATCCAGATGCCGCGTTCCGCTTTTGCCTTGACGAGTGCTTTCATGAAATAACCCCAAGTTCGCGGCCGACCTCAGTGAACGCGGCAATCGCCTTGTCGAGTTGTTCACGAGTCAGGCCGGCCGACATTTGCGTGCGGATTCGTGCCTGGCCTTTCGGTACGACCGGGAACGAGAATCCAATGACATAGATGCCGCGCTCCAATAGTTTGTCGGCCATTGTCGTCGCAAGTTTCGCGTCACCCAGCATCACCGGAATGATCGGGTGTTCGCCGGGCTTCAGGTCGAAACCACGTTCGGTCATTTGCTCGCGGAAATAGGCAGCATTTTCGTGCAGCTGCTGCTGCAGGGAGTTGTCTCGCTCGAGCAGGTCGAGTACGGCAATGGAGGAGGCCGCGATCATCGGCGCTACCGAGTTTGAAAAGAGGTAGGGTCGCGAGCGTTGGCGCAGCCAGCCGACGATTTCCTTGCGACCCGCAGTGTAACCGCCCGATGCACCACCGAGTGCCTTGCCAAGTGTCCCGGTGATGATGTCGATGCGCCCCATCACTTCGCGGTACTCATGCGTACCCTTGCCGTGTTTGCCCATGAAGCCGGCTGCATGACAATCATCAATCATGACCAGCGCGTCATACTCGTCAGCGAGGTCGCAGATGCCTTCGAGGTCGGCGATTGTACCGTCCATGGAAAAAACTCCATCGGTCACGATCAGGCGAACATTCGCCTGCCTGCTCGCTTCGAGCTGCGCCCGCAGGTCTGCCATGTCGTTGTTCGCATAACGATATCGGCTCGCCTTGCACAGCCGGATGCCGTCGATGATGCTCGCGTGGTTCAGGGCATCGCTGATCACGGCATCCTCAGGCCCGAGCAGCGTTTCGAACAGACCGCCGTTGGCATCAAAGCACGACGGGTACAGGATCGTATCCTCGGTACCCAGAAATGTGCTGATACGCCCTTCGAGCGTCTTGTGAATCGTCTGCGTACCGCAGATGAAGCGCACTGATGCCATCCCGTAGCCGTACTCATCCAGCGCCTTGTGCGCGGCGGCGATGACGTCAGGGTGGTTCGCAAGTCCGAGGTAGTTGTTCGCGCAGAGGTTCAGCACTTCGGCGGTACCACCGTTTGACCGCACCTTGATTGCGGCTTGTTGGGGGCCGGCGATCAGTCGTTCTTGCTTGAACAGGCCTTCGTCGCGAAGGGCTTCGGTTTGTTCCGCGAGGGAGGCGAGGAATTCGGCAGGCACTGGGTTTGCTCTCGAGGTTGGAAGGAAGCAAAGTATATCAGTACGAAGACGGAGATCGATTGTGGCAGACCGCAGCCTGAGGCTGGACCGCTGGTTATTCTTCACGCGCTTTTACAGGACGCGGTCGGCCGCGAGTGCGGCCGTGCAGGGTGGCCACGTGCGCCTCAACGGCGAGCGTGCCCGAAGCTCGGCGAAGGTCGCGATTGGAGACCGTATTCGCCTGGTCAGAAATCAGCTGACCTATGAAATGACGGTCGAGGACATACCCGCGCGGCGTGGCCCTGCGCCTGAGGCGCAGGCCTGCTATACCGAATCCGAGGGCAGCGTAACGGCGCGCAAAAGCCACCTGGCCGACCTGCGCAGCGACCGCTTGCAGATGGCGACAACGCCCGGCCGGCCCGACAAACATACGCGCCGCAGGCTGCGGGACAGGAACCGCGGTAAAGACTGAAAATCCGGGTCAATACGAGTGCCTGTCTCGTTATTAATAACCTATAATCGCCGGCCACGGGCCCTTTCACAGGGCGCTAACGCGAATCCACTGGAAGTGGACGTACGGAGTTTTTCATGAGCTTCATCGATCAGCCAGCTGCGCGCGAAAGCAGCATCCCTTACATCAACGACAACTACCTTGCCGATGAGCAGACTATCGTCCGCGCGCTGGTCGCCGAGGCGGATCCCGGCGAAGCGGCACGCGAGAACATCATGAAAACGGCGGCGCAGCTGGTACGCGCCGTACGCAAGAATACGAAGAACGACGGCGGCATCGAGGCATTCCTCAAGACATACGACCTCTCATCGGACGAGGGCGTGCTGCTCATGTGTATCGCGGAGGCGCTACTGCGCATTCCAGATGCCGATACAGCTGACCGCCTGATCGCGGACAAGATCACCTCGGCCAAGTGGCAGGACCACGTGGGTACCAGCGATTCGCTGTTCGTCAATGCCTCGACCTGGGGCCTGATGCTGACGGGCAAGATCCTGACGCTCGATGAGATCGAGAAAGGTAACCCGGCCAGGCTGCTTGGCAAACTCGTGAGCAGGGCAGGCGAGCCCGTCGTGCGGACGGCAATGCGCCAGGCCATGAAGATCATGGGTCACCAGTTCGTCATGGGGCGCAATATCGGCGAGGCTCTCAAACGTGCGATGAAAAGCACGGACCTGCCGTATCGGTATTCCTTCGACATGCTTGGCGAATCTGCCCTGACGGCGGCCGATGCACAGCGCTACCTGGACAACTACCACGACGGTATCAAGAGCATCGCGGAAGGACCGCAGATCGACGCACCCGACGTGTTCGCAGCGCCCGGTATCTCGGTCAAGCTATCGGCGCTGCATCCACGCTATGAGTATTCCCAGGAAGAACGCGTCATGGCCGAACTCGTGCCGGCCGTGCTCGAGCTTGCGAAGCATGCGAAAGACGTGGGTATCGGACTGACCATTGACTCTGAAGAGGCGCATCGCCTGGAGATGTGGCTCGGTATTTTTGAGCGCGTCTATCGCGACCCGGCATTAAACGGCTGGGAGGGATTCGGCGTTGCATTGCAGACCTACCAGCGACGCGGCCGCGACTGCATGCGGTTCCTGATTGATCTTGCCGACGAGGTCGGGCGCCGTATTCCGGTCCGCCTGGTCAAGGGCGCCTACTGGGACAGCGAAGTGAAATGGGCGCAGGAGCTGGGCCTTCAGAGCTACCCGGTGTATACGCGCAAGTCCCATTCCGACGTGTCCTATCTCGCTGCCGCGCGAGCTGCGCTTGACGCGGGCGATAAGATCTACGCGCAGTTCGCGACGCACAACGCACACACTCTGGCCAGCGTATTGCACTATGCGGGTTCGCGGCGCGATTACGAGTTCCAGCGCCTGCACGGCATGGGCGAAGAGCTCTACGCTGAAGTGGTCGATCCGGAGAAACACGATCGGCCGTGCCGCGTGTACGCTCCGGTTGGTAACCATGAAGACCTCTTGCCTTACCTGGTGCGCCGTCTGCTCGAGAATGGCTCGAACACGTCGTTCGTGAACAAGATTGCGGACGAGACGATCGACGTCCAGGACATCGTGGCAGATCCACTGGTGACGGCCGCCGCACACGACTATGCAGCGCACGACCGGATTCCGGCACCGACCGATATCTTCCAGCCCGAGCGTATTAACTCACGCGGCGTGAACCTTCCCGACCGCAGTGTCAGCAGGCAGCTGCTCGCCGAACTGGAGGCGGCGAGCAAGAAGACGATTACAGCGAAGCCGATTATTGGCGGTAAAGAGGTCGATGGTCGCGAGGAGCCGTCGGTCAACCCGTCGGATACCTCCGAGATTGTTGGCGTGTGCCACCAGGCGACAGAGGAGCACGTCGATAAGGCCATAGAGCTGTCGGTTGCCGCACAGCCGGCCTGGGATCGGCTTGGCGGCAATGCGCGAGCGGACATTCTGAACCGTGCAGCGGATCTGTTCGAGAAACACCGTGACGAACTCCTGAGACTCTGCGTCACCGAGGGCGGTCGCAGCATTCCGGACTCAATCTCCGAGTTGCGTGAGGCGGTCGACTTCATGCGCTATTACGGGGCCCAGGCGAGGAAGCACTTCGGTGAGCCGATCGTGTTGCCGGGACCGACCGGTGAACGGAACACCTACAGCATGCGTGGACGCGGCGTCTTCATCGCCATCAGCCCGTGGAATTTCCCGCTGGCTATTTTTACCGGCCAGGTGACGGCTGCGCTTGCCGCGGGTAACGCCGTGCTTGCCAAGCCGGCGGCGCCAACGCCACTCGTCGCCTACAGGGCGGTACAACTGCTGCACGAGGCCGGAGTGCCGCCTGAGGTGCTGCATTTCATGCCCGGGAGCGGCAGGCTGATTGGTAGCCGTGCCGTCGCCGATCCGCGCGTTGCAGGCGTGGTGTTCACCGGTTCGACCGAGGTCGCCCAGACGATTAACCAGACGCTGGCTCACCGGGATGGTCCGATCGGCGTGCTGATAGCCGAAACCGGCGGCCAAAACGCTATGTTCGTCGACAGCTCCGCGCTGCCCGAGCAAGTCGTGCACGACAGCATCTACTCGGCGTTTAACAGCGCCGGCCAGCGTTGTTCGGCGCTGCGTCTCCTGTGCATTCAGGAGGACATCGAACCGCGTACGCTGGACCTGCTCAAAGGTTATATGGAGGAGCTCACGATTGGCGATCCGCGGCACCTTTCGACGGATGTCGGCCCGTGCATTGATGACCCATCAAGGCAGATCCTGGGCGCGCACGTGGAGCGCATGACGAAGGAACAAAATGTCGTTTATCGCTGTCCGTTGCCGGAGGCAACGCGGAGTGGCACCTACTTTGCGCCGACACTGGTTGAGATTGACGATATCGGGGCACTGACCGAAGAGCAGTTCGGCCCGATCCTGCATGTCGTCAAGTTCAAGGGGCGTGACCTGGACAAGACGGTGGCAGCCGTCAATGGCACGGGCTTCGGCCTGACCATGGGTCTGCACAGTCGCATTGACTCCCGGGTAGCGGGCCTGGCCGCCGATTGTGGCGCGGGTAACCTCTATGTCAACCGCAATATGATTGGCGCGGTCGTCGGTGTGCAGCCCTTTGGGGGCAGGGGGCTCTCGGGGACCGGGCCCAAGGCGGGTGGTCCCCACTACGTGCAGCGCTTCGGTACGGAGTTCACGCTTAGCAACAACATATCGGCGGTGGGCGGCAATGCCAGCCTGCTGACACTTGGCTCCGATTGATGGCGGCGGTCAGTGTCTTCGATATCTTCAAGATAGGAGTCGGCCCGTCCAGTTCTCATACGGTCGGGCCGATGAAAGCCGCACGCGCGTTCGCCCAGGATGTGAGCCATCTGGCTGTAGCGTCCTATGACGTGACTTTGTACGGGTCGCTCGCATGGACGGGCAAGGGGCATGGCACCGACTCGGCAATCCTGCTCGGCCTGTCCGGTCAGGAACCGCAATCCGTCGACCCGGATGCCGTCGCCGGCATCCTCGATGCCGTGCGCGCCGAGGGCCATATCAACATTGATTTCAATTACGAACGGGTGCTGGACCGCCACACCAACGGTATGCGCTTCGTAGCGCTCGATGAGCAGGGCACCGAGCTGCGTAGCGATGATTACTTCTCTCTCGGTGGCGGGTTTATCGCGCGTAATGACGAGCCGGAAGCCGCAGCGAATGACCGGGAACCACCGTTGCCGTATTCGACGAGTGAGTCGCTGCTGGCCCTCGCGGCCGAGCATGGCCTGAGTATTGCCGAACTCGTCTGCAGGAATGAGCAAACCTGGCGTGACGAGGCGTCCATTAACGCCGGCATTGACGGTATCTGGGCTGCGATGAACTCGTGTATCGAGCGGGGCATGCGGACCGAGGGTGTTCTGCCGGGCCAGATGTCCGTGTTGCGGCGTGCCGCGAAGCTGGCGAAACGCCTCAAAGAGCGCGGGGAACCGCAGGCGCTGGATGCCATGGAATGGGTGAATGTCTACGCCATTGCGGTGAACGAGGAAAACGCCGCCGGCGGCCGGGTCGTGACGTCCCCGACAAACGGTGCTGCCGGGATCATTCCCGCGGTCCTGCGTTTTTACCTCGATTTCGTGTCGGGGGCGGATAATGACGGCATTCGCACGTTTCTGCTGACCGCCGGGGCCATTGGTATTCTCTACAAGGTCAATGCGTCGATTTCGGGCGCGGAGATGGGATGCCAGGGCGAAGTCGGTGTGGCGTGCTCAATGGCGGCCGGCGGACTCGCCGCGGCCCTGGGCGGCTCTAACGACCACGTCGAGGAGGCGGCCGAAATCGGGATGGAGCACAACCTCGGCCTGACCTGCGACCCGATTGGCGGACTCGTGCAAATCCCGTGTATCGAGCGCAACGCGATGGGAGCCGTCAAGGCAATCAATGCGGCAAAGCTTGCCATGCACGGTGACGGCACGCACAAAGTGACGCTCGACCAGGTCATCGAGACTATGCGGCAGACTGGCGAGGACATGTCGTCGCGCTACAAGGAAACCTCGCAGGGTGGTCTCGCGGTAAACGTTCCGGAATGCTAGTGACGCACCGCTCGGTGGCCGCCAGGGTTGCCTGATTCCTTGCAATGGCCGCGCCATTGCAGCGAACATCATGCCCGTATGGAAGAACAGCACACCCTGGTCATGAACTGGCGCAGCGCCATGCTGGTAATCATCATGCTTTGCGCAATGATTTCCCTCGCGTATCTCTATTCGCGAAAGATCGAACGACGCGCGGTCGCGTGGCTTGGTGCCTTCGTCATGGCCGCTATTGTATCCGGCATTCCCGTCGTGGCCGGTTTCGCGGGGGCCTTTGACGTATGGCCCGGGCTGACCTTCTTGCCGACCCAGATGACGCTGCTACTTGGTCCCCTGGTCTATCTTCATGCCCGGGCGTTGATGCTCGGTGAACCAAACGGGCGCTTGTGGTGGCTGCTCGTTCCCGGCGCCGTGTACTGGCTGTATCAGCTGTGGGCATTTCTGTTTCTTGGCGACTACCAGGCGAAATGGGCGTTCAATGAGGCCGTGCACTATCCGTATGTTCTGCCCGTGGTGTTTTATGCCGGCCTCGGGCTCATGGTGTGGGCGCTGTTCGCAATCTGGCGCATGCGGACACGCTATCTCGCCTGGTTGCAAGACCACCACTCGGACGATGATGCATTTAATCCGGCCTGGCTGACGCATTTGATCGCCATCGGTGTGCCGTTGGTCGTAGTCTGGTCGCTCGAGAATTTCCTGGGCAGGATGATCGGTCTCAATTACGTCGAGCGTTTTTGGGCGGAATTCTCTGTTTTTGTTTTACTCTTCTTTGTCTCGACAGAGGCCCTGGCGCGAATTCAGCGGCCTTATCCAAAGATGGTCGAACCCCAGGGGACCGCAGCGCCCAGGGGCCGGGAGCGCAGCGAACGCGATTGGTCCGCCGAAGGGCTGCGGCTCAAGACGGCTGTCCTCGACAACGGCTGGCACCTTGAGCCCCGTCTTTCACTGCAGGAGCTTGCGCGTCGTTTCGGCATGAACCAGGCGTATGTGTCACGCGCACTCAATCAGGGCTTCGGACTCAATTTCAGCAGTTTTATCAACGAGCTGCGTGTCGAACACGCCAAGCACCTGCTGCATGAGGGGCGCCTGGGCCTGCTGGAGGTTGCAATGGCCTCCGGATTTGGCTCAAAGGCCAGTTTCAATCGCGCCTTCAAGCTGTTCAGCGGGCTGACACCGAGCGCCTACAGACGGGCCGAAAAGTCTCAATACCCATAAATCTGCAGCGATTTGGTGGATTGCGGCGACACGCATGGCTGCTCGCCCGATACTCCCAGGGAAGTCGGAGGAACTTATGAGACTGCACACCAGGATGATTGCTATTGCCCTTTCCTTGGCGTTTTTTGTTGCCGCGGCTGCACAGGAAGCGGGGCCCGACTGGCTGACGCCGGCCCAGGTACGTGCGGACATCGAACTCGCCGAATCAGCCTATGCCCGTGTCCATCCGGGTTACACCCGCTATGCGTCGAAGGACGAAATGCGTACCGCCTGGCAGCAGATCGTCGATCAGGCCGAGGCAGGAGGCGGTCTGTCGCTTGGTGACTTTTACCTCGCTGTAGAGCGTGCTCTGGTCACAATCCGTTGCGACCATACCAAGGCAGAGCTGCCCAGGGCTTTACGCGTCAAGCGCGAGCTTGAGCCAGTCTACCTGCCGTTTCGCTGGCAGCTTATCGAGGAACGCGGCATTGTTTCCGCCCCGGGCGAGACTTCGGGCCTGTCTTTCGGCGATGAAATTCTTGCGATCGACGGTCGCTCGCTTGCCACTATCGTCGCCGCAGTGTCGCCATACATTCCCGTTGACGGATACACAGACTGGTCGCGCCGCGGCGGTATTACCAAATCGCTGGAATTCATGGGCGGTGCCATCGATCATTTCGGTGCGCTTCTGTGGCCGGTAGGTCCAATGGCCGAACTGGACATCCGGACGGCGGGCGGCGAACAGCGCACAGTTGCTGTCGAGCGTCTCACCTTCGACGCCTGGACTGCGCTCGGCGATCAGTCTGGCACAAGGAGAAACTTCAAAGACGCCGTAAGCTTCGAGAGGATAGGCGACAAAGCTGCCTATTTGCGCGTCGATACGTTCGTGAATTATCGCAACCCGGTGGATCCGGATGACATCTACGACCCGATTTTCGAGGCGATCAGGGACGAGGGGCGCGACAAGCTGATCCTGGACTTGCGCGAGAACGGGGGCGGTTCAACTGACGCGAGCCAACGGCTTGTTGCGCATCTCATTGATCGAAAGCTGCAGATCAAGACAGACATGCGCGCCGCCACCCTCGATCTCGATGGCCTGAGAGCCCATCTCGACACATGGGACAAACGTGCGCTGAACCCTTCTCGTTTTGCGTTTCGCGCGAACACAGACGGGACCTATTCGCTGCGGCGTTTCTTCACCGATGATCTGGACACGGTGAGGCCCGATAATCTCGCATTCGAGGGCGAACTGATCATTCTCACGAGCTCCGGCAATTCGTCGGGCAGCACCAACCTGATTGCAGTACTCAACGGACTGGGCCGCGCGACGCTGGTGGGTGAGAAAACCGGCGGCAGCGCTGAGGGACCAACCGCCGGACTGCTCTTCACGTTGACCTTGCCGGAGAGCGGCGTCAGGACACGACTGCCGTTTTTTCGGGTCTCCAACAACGTGCCCAGTTTTGATTCCGGGCTCGGTGTTTCGCCCGATATTGAAGCCCCGCTAACGGTTGCGGCATTCCGCGCCGGGCGCGACCCGGCGATGGAGGCCGCGCTTAAGCTGATCGGAGACCAGGCCAGATAGGTACCAGCGACGCCCGGCGCTTCGCGTTGTCTCTATGCACTTCCCAGAATTGACGCAGCGAGCTCAACTGGCAAAATAAATCCTGCGACAAAGGCAAACCTGACCAAAGTCAGTGACGCAAAGCCACGGGTCCTCGCTTCCTCCGCGACGCATTCTGCTACGCCACGAAGGACCCCAAGACAGCCGGGCTGCCTGCCGCGTCTTACAGGTCTAATCCGAGTGGACAGGAGGTATGCCATGAAAGCGCTGCAAGTTACGTTTCTTGTAATTTTCGGCTGTTTGTTCAGCACACAGGCCATTCGACACATACATGTCTACACCATTGGTTTCGAGGAATCGATCGTGGATCCGGGGACTGCCTTCTATGATGTGCAGGAACAGGTGCGAATGGAGGAATCTACCGAGGAGCTTCTCGCGGAATACGAGTCAACGCGCGCAAGTGTTGAGGAGGTTCGCAAGTCCGACCCGAGCAGAGATCAGTTCTCGATGCGCCAGGAAAATATCGAGCTGTTCACACGCCATGATGCGCTCGCATCGGAACTAAGGCAAAGAGAAAACGTAACGCGAGAAATCAGGGATCTTTGGATTTTCTCGGTCGCGGGACTGGCTCTGATTGGCGTCGGTTCGGTCCTTTACACACGGGGAATTGAGTGGGTCGGGATGTCGTTAATCCTGCCAGGTTTCCTCGAGCTGAGCTGGTGGTCAGCGCCGTCGTTTACGCTGGGTGGGGCCGTCCGCGAATACGATATCTTGCTTATGAACAAGATCATCCTGACCGTTGTCTCGATCGTTTTGTTGTACACGCTCTGGTTCTTTGCTCAGCGCAAGAGACGAGCGAAGCAGGGCGCGAGTTCCTGACAGCGCCCGTAGTGCGTGCTTACAGGGCGGACTTTTTTGGCCAGTCGTGCACGAGTAATTCAGTCGCGGGTCGCTCGTAAAGCGACCAGTTGTCCTGGTCGATCTGGACGCTGACTACGCCTGCGGTCGGCAGGTTGTTGGTCAGGCCGGAAACCAGGAAATTGACGAAGTCGGTCAGTCCGGGATTGTGTCCGATCACCATGAGATTATTGAAACCGTTGTCCTGGGCAACAACGACATCGAGAATGTCGTCGAGCGACGCCAGGTACAGGCGATCTTCCTTCTGCAGGAACTCGCGGGGGTAGCTGATGGCTTGCGCTATGACCTTTGCGGTTGTCCAGGCGCGAACCGCGGGGCTGGAGACGATGAGCGAGGGTCGAATGCCGTGTTCCTGTATGCGCCGGCCCATTTCAGGCGCGTCGCGTTCGCCGCGACGATTCAGCGGTCGCTTGTTGTCCGGCAGGCTGGAGTCTTTCCAGCTGGACTTAGCATGTCTTACAATTGTTAGTATTTTCAACGATGTAAGGCCTTGATCTAGAAATTACATCAACCCTGTTTGTAGCCGGGCTTCGTCCGTCATCATGCCGACATTCCACGGCGGGTCAAATACGAGTTCCACCGTCACGTCGGTAACCGTCGGAATGACAGCGATTTTTTCGCGCGCATCCTGCACCAGCACATCGCCCATGCCGCAGCCAGGTGCGGTGAGCGTCATATCGACACTCACAGAACGCTGGCCGTTTCCGAGCGGTGTGACGTCGCACCGATAGACCAGGCCGAGGTTGACGATATCGACGGGAATTTCCGGGTCATAACAGGTCTTCAATTGCTCCCAGATCACGCTCTCGATGTCTTCATCAGTCGCGTTTTCGGGGATGGCCGGTGGTGGGACCGGCTCCTTGCCAAGCGCATCCGCATCGGTGCCCGAAATCCGAAACAGGTTGCCTTCGACGTATACGGTGAAGCTGCCACCCAGCGCCTGGGTGATAAACCCCTCGGTTCCTTCGCGCAACGTAACGACTTCTCCCACGGGAATGATGATCGCGCTGACGTCACGTATCAGGTTTACGGGTTCATTGGTGTGACCGAACATTGGCAATCTACTCCGTGGTAGCCGGTTGGGTGTCGTTGGTGAGGGCTGCTTGCAGAGCGTGCCAGGCAAGCGTCGCGCATTTGACGCGCGACGGGTAGGCGCGTACGCCGTCGAGCGCCTTGAGGTTTTCAAGATGCGCATCGAGATTCGCGTATGGCGCAGCCGTCGTCAGGCGGGTGCTAATCGTAGCCGAGCAGCTCTTCGCGTCGTCGACCTCGAGCCCGGTGACCGCTTCTGTCAGCAGCGATGCCGAGGCGATGGAAATGGCACAACCACTGCCCTCGAAGCTCGAGGATTCTATCGTGCCGCTTGCGTCCACGCGAAAATACAGCCTGAGCTTGTCGCCACACAGAGGATTTATGCCGTCCGCTGTGTGGGTGGCGTCCTCAAGCCGCCCGAAATGCCGGGGATTGCGCGAATGATCGATGACCAGCTCACGGTACAGGTCCTGCATATCGGGTGCCGCGTCGCTCATGCAAAAAGCTCTCTGGCCTTGTCGAGCGCGGCGACCAGCCGGTCGATGTCGTCGTGAGTGTTGTAGAACGCCAGCGATGCCCGACACGTGCCGGACACTCCGAAGTACTGCATGACCGGCATTGCGCAGTGATGGCCGGTGCGGATCGCTACGCCCTGGTGATCGAGAATGGTGCCGAGATCGTGTGAATGAATATCGTCCAACAGGAACGACTGCACACTGGCTTTGCGGCGTGCCTGCCCGATCAGGCGCATGCCGTCGACGTTGCTGAGCCGCGCAACCATGTGATCGTGCAGTTTCTGTTCGTAACGAGCGATCGTCTGCATGCCGATGGACTGCAAATAGTCGACGGCCGCACCGAGACCGACGACACCGGAGATATTCGGTGTCCCGGCTTCGAACTTGTAAGGGAGCTCGTTGTAGATTGTCTTGTCGAAACTGACTTCGAGAATCATGTCGCCGCCGCCTTGCCACGGTGGCATGGCGTCGAGGATTGCCTCGCGGCCATACAGGACACCCGTGCCGGTCGGCCCGAACATCTTGTGGCCGGAGAACGCATAGAAATCACAGTCCAGAGCCTGCACGTCGACGTCAAGATGCGGGACACCCTGCGCGCCATCAATCAGGACAGGAATGCCGCGCTGTCGCGCATGTTCAATGACTTTTTCGACGGGGCAGACCGTGCCCAGGGCGTTGGAGATATGGGCCATACCGATGAGGAAGACCCGGTCATCGATCAAGCCCAACAGGGAATCGAGTTCGACTTCGCCACGCTCATTGATGGGTGCCACCACGAGCTCGGCGCCGGTTTGCTCGCAGACCAGCTGCCAGGGGACGATGTTGGCGTGGTGCTCAAGATGCGTAATCAGGATCTTGTCGCCAGGTTGCAGGCGTGGGCGGCAAAAGCTCTGCGCCACGAGGTTGATCGACTCGGTGGTGCCGCTGGTCAGGACGATTTCGCTACGGGACTTCGCGTTGATGAAATCCCGAACCTTGTCGCGGGCGCCCTCATACGCTTCAGTTGCGCGATGGCTGAGCGTGTGTACGCCGCGATGGACGTTGGCGTGATCCTCTCGCTGGTAGCTGGCTACCGCATCAATTACGGCAGCGGGCTGTTGTGCCGACGCCGCGCTGTCGAGGTAGACGAGCGGTTGCCCGTGGACCGACTGGTCAAGCGCCGGGAAGTCAGCGCGCCAATCGGTAGCGGTGACAGTCTTGGCGGTCGCGCCCATTAGGAAAAGTCCTCGTCCGACTGAATGATCTCCCGCAGGCGCGTCTTAACCAGCTCACTGACAATACTCTTGGCTGACTCGATCGGGACGCGGGAAACGAGGCCCGCCGCGAAGGCATGCGTCAGCACCTGCTTCGCGTGCTGGCGGTCCAGCCCCCTGGTGCGCAAGTAGAAGAGGGACGTCTCGTCCAGCTGTCCCACGGTCGTTCCGTGGCTGCACTTTACGTCGTCGGTATAGATCTCGAGTTCAGGCTTTGCGTCGATCTCGGCTTTCTCGGACAGCAGCAGGTTGTGATTCGCCTGGTCGGCATCGGTGCCGTCGGCCCCTTTGTGCACGATGGCCTTGCCGTTCCAGACGCAGCGGCATCGCCCGTTCAGAATGCCGCGGTATTCCTGCCTCGACGTCGCGGGCCCGACGCGGTGATCGACACGCGTGTGGTTGTCAATGTGCTGGCCCTCACCGGCCAGGTAGAGACCGTCAAACGAAATCTCGGCACCCGGATTCGAGATACCAATAACGATGTCGTTGCGCACGAGCCCGCCGCCGAGGTCGAAGCTGGCCGACGTAAAGCGCGCATCCCGTCCTGTGTTGACGGTCGTGTGCGTCGTTTGCACATGCCGCAAGTCGCGTGACTGGATACGGAGATGCGCCGCGTTAGCGTTGTCGCCAACGGAGATTGCAACGATAGTGTTCGCGTAGTGGTCCTGGGCGCCCTGGGACGTGTGGTATTCCACGACGTCACCGCTGGCCCCTGCCGCAAACTCGATCTCAACATGCGCTTGTGATGTCGCGGCATCGGCCGCGCCGTCAATAAAGAGCAGACCGACCGGTTTATCGGGTGCGCCGTCGATGCGAACCCGCAGGCCGTCGACCAGCAGTGCCGAATTGAGTTCTGCGAGTGCATTAGCGGCTGCGGGCACGTCATCCAGCCGCTCGGCACTGATGCCCGACGTAGCGCCGGGCAGCCGAAGTTCGCCATTCGCGATAACAAACCAGGTTGCGTCGATCGAGCCGGTAATGCGTTCGATCTCCTCGTCAATGTCGGCCGCCACGGTTTTAGCCCCGGCTTCGAGCCAGCGCGATGTGATGTCCCGCGCACGCGAAAGATCGGTGTACCTCCAATCTTCATCGCGCGTCGTGGGCAGGCGCCCAACGATTTCGCGCAGGTCTTCTGGCGATTGCCGCGTCATCCGTTTGCCGCCTCGCGAACCCAGTCGTAGCCTTTTTCTTCGAGCTCGTGGGCCAGCATTTTGTCGCCCGACTTGATGATCTGTCCCTGCGACAGCACGTGCACGAAATCGGGTTCGATGTAGTCGAGCAGGCGCTGGTAATGAGTAACCAGGATGATTGCCCGATCGGGTCCCCGCAGTGAATTGACACCCTGCGCAACCGCCTTGAGCGCATCAATGTCGAGACCGGAGTCGGTCTCGTCGAGAATCGCCAGCTCGGGCTCCAGCATCGCCATTTGCAGGATCTCGTTGCGCTTCTTTTCGCCACCCGAGAAGCCTTCGTTGACACCGCGATTCAGGAACTTCGGGTCCATGCCCAACATCGCCATTTTTTCTTTCGCGAGCTTCAGGAATTCAAATGCATCGATCTCGTCGATTCCCTGGTGCTTGCGTTTCGCGTTTAGCGCCGCCTTGAGGAGGTAGGCATTGTTAACGCCCGGAATCTCGACCGGGTACTGGAAGCCCAGGAAAATGCCGTTGCGGGCGCGTTCTTCGGGTTCGAGTTGCAGCAGGTCCTGACCCTTGAAGGTGACGGAACCGCCCGTGACTTCGTAGTCCTCGTGGCCCGCAACGACCTGCGCCAACGTACTCTTACCGGAGCCGTTGGGGCCCATGATGGCATGTACTTCGCCGGCGTTAACCGACAGGGACAGGCCGCGGAGGATTTCACTGTCGCCGATGCGACTCTTGAGGTTCTTGATTTCGAGCATGTCTTTTCCTAACCGACGGCGCCTTCCAGGCTGACGTTGAGCAACGCCTGGGCCTCTACGGCAAATTCCATCGGGAGTTCCTTGAAGACTTCCTTGCAGAAGCCGTTAACAATCATATTCACGGCATCCTCTTCCGAGATGCCGCGCTGGCGGCAGTAGAACAGCTGGTCTGCCGAGATCTTGGACGTTGTTGCCTCGTGTTCGACTTTTGCCGAAGGGTGCTTGATTTCCATGTAGGGGAACGTGTGCGCGCCGCAGTTCTTGCCAATCAGCAACGAGTCGCACTGCGTGTGATTGCGGGCGCCGGCCGCCTGCGGCATGATGCGCACCAGGCCGCGGTAGGACTGCTGCGCCCTGCCGGCCGAAATGCCTTTCGACACGATCGTCGAACGTGTATTGCGCCCGATATGAATCATCTTGGTGCCGGTGTCGGCCTGCTGCAGGTTGTTGGTGACGGCCACCGAGTAGAATTCTCCGACCGAGTTTTCGCCACGCAGCAGGCAGCTCGGATATTTCCAGGTTATTGCGGAACCGGTTTCGACCTGTGTCCAGGAAATCTTGGAGTTCTTGCCGCGGCAGTCGCCGCGCTTGGTCACGAAGTTATAGATGCCCCCGACACCGTTCTCGTCGCCCGGATACCAGTTCTGGACGGTTGAATACTTGATTTCAGCGTCGTCGAGCGCCACGAGCTCGACGATGGCGGCGTGCAGCTGGTTCTCATCACGCATCGGCGCCGTGCACCCTTCCAGGTAACTGACGTAGCTGCCTTCTTCGGCCACAATCAGGGTGCGCTCGAACTGTCCCGTGTTGGCGGCGTTGATACGGAAATACGTGGACAACTCCATCGGGCAGCGCACGCCCTTCGGGATATACACAAACGATCCATCACTAAAGACGGCCGAGTTTAGCGCCGCAAAATAATTGTCGCGTCGGGGTACGACGGACCCGAGGTACTGTTTGACGAGTTCGGGGTGCTCGATGACGGCTTCGGAGAACGAGCAGAATATGACGCCGGCATCGGCCAGCTTGTCCTTGAACGTCGTTGCGACTGAGACACTGTCAAATACGGCATCCACGGCGACGCCGGCGAGACGCGCCCTTTCATGCAGGGGAATGCCGAGCTTGTCGTAGGTTTCCAGCAGCTTCGGGTCGACCTCATCGAGGCTCTTGGGCCGATCCTCGTCGGACTTCGGGGCGGCAAAGTACGAGATCTGGTCGTACTCGATTTTCGGGTAGTGCAGGTGCGCCCACTCCGGCTCTTTCATTTCCAGCCATTGACGATAAGCCTGCAGTCGCCATTCGAGCAGCCATTCGGGCTCGTTCTTGCGTGCCGAGATTGCGCGCACGACGTTCTCGTCGAGCCCTGGTGGGAAACTCTCGGTCGCAATGTCGGTTACGAAGCCGTGCTCGTAGCGTCGATTGACGAAGCCTTCGATATTTTCTGATTCAGTCGACATTGTTTTCCACGTTGATTGGCAGGCCGGCAAAGCGAAATGTCGGTACCGGGCTGTTGCTGCGTAAAAGGTCATTGAGCGTCACGTCCTGAAGGGCGCGACGAATAGCCACATTGATGCGTTGCCAGGCGCCCCCGACGCTGCAGACGCCCTCATGCTCGCAATCGCCGTCACTGGCGCTGCACTCTGTTATGGACACGGGGCCTTCCAGCGCATCGATGACATCGGCGGCCGTTATATTCTGTGGCGGTCGTGCCAGCCGGTAGCCGCCATTTGCCCCGCGCATCGAAGTGACCAGTCCGGCGCGTGCCAGCGATTTCAGCAACTTGCTGACCGTGGGCACGGCTATGCCGGTCGACTGGGCGACATCGGCAGCACTGCAGACGCTCGCCTGATGCGCTGCAAGATGCGCGAGCAGGACCGTTCCGTAGTCGGTTAATTTACTGATTCTAAGCACGAAATTGGCAGAGTTCGGTCAATAAAGGACTATTTTAGTCCTATTTCGTCCAGCGTACCAACCCCTGGGGCGAATTCTTGGGCGTTTTCGAGGTCTTTTTTGTTATCCTACGCCGCGACAGACGGACCTGACTGGAATACCTTGGGCGATTACTCCGAAAACCTGATTGAGATACACGATCTCAAGTACTCTCGCGGCCATCGCGCGATATTTGACGGACTGAACCTGACCATCAAGCGTGGTGAGATTACGGCGTTGATGGGCCCCAGTGGTACCGGGAAGACAACGCTATTGCGCCTGATCACCCGGCAGCTGATTCCGGAGCAGGGTGCTATTTTCGTCGACGGCATCGACATCTCGACGCTCAATCAGACAGAGCTGTACCAGCTGCGGCAACGCTTCGGGATGCTCTTCCAGAACGGCGCATTGCTGACCGACCTGAGCGTTTTCGAAAACGTCGCGTTTCCGCTGCGCGAGCATACGAAGCTCAGCAATCGCCTGATTCGCCATATTGTGCTGACCAAACTGCATGCCGTTGGACTGCGAGGTGCGGCCGACATGATGCCGGCACAGCTCTCTGGCGGTATGGCGCGGCGTGTCGCTTTGGCGCGCGCGATGGTCATGGATCCGGAAATCCTGATTTACGACGAACCGTTTGTCGGGCTCGATCCGATCTCGCTGGGTGTCATCGTGCGCCTCGTCCGTCGGCTCAACGACGCGCTCGGGATCACGAGCATTGTCGTCAGTCACGATGTCGAGGAAATTGCCACGGTGGCCGATTGCAGCTTTCTGCTGTCTGATGGCAAGGTTGCGGCATCCGGTAGCCCGGACGAACTGCGCACGGCCAATTCGGAACTGGTACGGCAGTTCATGCACGGCATGGCCGACGGTCCGGTGGCGTTCCACTACCAGGCGCCGGGATATGAAGAACAGCTGCTCGGACGGGATATCGAGTGACCCGGGTTCTCAGGGACATCCGCAACAACCTCCTTGAATTCGTCCGCACGTTCGGCGCGTTCCAGCTGTTCTTCCTGCGTCTTCTTCGGCATTCGCCGGCCATTCTCAGCACGCGATTTGGCCTGGTTATCAAGCAGGTTTACAACACCGGGGCCCAGTCGCTCGTCATCATCATGGTGTGCGGCCTGTTCGTTGGTGCGGTGCTGGCGCTCCAGGCCTACTCGAACATGGCAATCTTCAATGCCGAGGACTGGACGGGCGTTGCTGCCCACCTGGCGCTGGTCAAGGAGCTGGGACCGGTCATGACGGCCATTCTGTTCGCCGCAAGGGCCGGGACAGCGCTCACGTCGGAGATTGGCCTGATGAAGGCGACGGACCAGCTCTCGGCCATGGAGATGATGGCCGTCAACCCGGTGCGCCGCGAACTGGTGCCGCGATTTCTCGGTGGCGTCATTGCCATGCCGTTTCTCGCCGCCATTTTCAGCGCGACCGGCATGTTTGGCGCGCATATCGTCGGCGTCGAGCTATTCCAGGTAGACGTCGGGTCGTTCTGGCAGCAAATCCAGCTCATCGGCGAATCAGCGGATGTCAACGAGGGCATTATCAAAAGCGTCGTGTTTGGTTTTGCGGCCAGCGTGATCGCCGTCTGGGAAGGTTATAATGCAATGCCAACGGCGGAAGGCGTCGGGCGTGCAACCACTCGAACTGTAGTCATCACGGCGATATCGATTCTCGTTTTCGACTTTATGATTACAGCAGCGTTGATCTGAGGAAATAGTATGCGGCAAACGCGATCAGTTGAAATTGGCACGGGTCTATTTGTATTGCTCGGGATGAGCTCTCTATTCTTCCTGACGACGCAGACCACCGGTGGCGACGACTTCAAGGCCGAGTCCGTGTATACGGTCGAGGCACGATTTGAGAATATCGGCAGCCTGCGCACGCGTGCGCCGGTAACGATATCGGGCGTGACGATCGGGCGTGTGACGGAGGTGTCCTTTGATCCCGTCTCGCTCGAAGCCGTGGTGCACTTTGTCGTCGATGCAAAATATGATCAGATTCCAGACGATTCGGACGCCAGTATTCTTACGTCAGGCATTCTTGGCAGTCAGTACATCGGTTTGCAGGCGGGTGGCTCGGACATGTACCTCGAAGACGGGAGTGAGATCCTCTTTACCCAGTCTGCCATTGTTCTCGAGAACCTGATTGGCAAGTTCCTCGTCAATGCCGGCTCTGGTGACAAGGAGTCCGACTAATGCGTAAATGGCTGTTACTGGTTGCACTGCTGACGTTGGGCTGCGGCTCGGCGCTTGCTGAGGACTCGCCCAATGCGGTGATTGAAAGCTCGGTGAAGCTGCTTGCCGAGAAACTCGACGGTCGCAAGGAGGAACTGGCTGAAAATCGTCAGGAACTCTACGAAATTATCGATGGCATCCTGATGCCCCGTTTCGACCGTCGCTTTGCGGCGCAGGTGGTGCTGGCAAAACACTGGCGCACAGCCAGCGAAGAGCAGCAGGCACGCTTTATCGAGGCGTTCTACCGGGCGCTGCTGCGCAAGTATTCCGATGGCATCCTCGAATTCGATCCCGACATGATTACCGTACTGCCGTTTCGCGGCGACGATACGAAGAAGCGAACGCGGGTACGGAGCACGGTCGCTCTTGATGACGGGAGTACGGTGTCCGTCGACTACGAGCTGGTCAAGCGCAAAGCGGGCTGGCTCGTTTTCAATGTCGTCATTGAGGGTGTCTCGTACGTTCGGAATTTCCGCGCCGAGCTTGATTCGGAAATTCGGGCTTCGAGCCTGGAGGCGGTGATTCAGCGACTCGAAGGCGAGGCCGGAATTGCCTCCGCCCAGCCGGCCGGATGAGCGAGTTCACGATTGAGGATCATGGCGACGGGCGCTTCGCTGTCAGTGGCGAATTGACGTTCGATACCGCCGAGAAGATCCTCAAAGCCAGTGAGGAGCATTTTGATGAGCATACGCAGATCGAGGTCGATTTGTCCGAGGTCACGGCGAGCGATTCAGCCGGCCTTGCGCTGTTGCTGGAGTGGGTGACCTGGGCGAATCATAGCGTTCGTGAGATTCGCTTTACGGGCATGCCTGAGAAGATCCTCGCCATTGCAAGGACGACGGAAGTCGAACCCCTGTTAACGCGCGGCGAGCGCTGGTCCGGCTTTATCGAGGCGCCTGACGAGTTGTAAGGCGCCCGCGCGCAGGCCTAGTAGTCCTCGTCCTCGAGGAATTCGTCATACAGTTCGTCGTCCGCCTCGTCGAGCGGCGGGTCACCGTCGTAAATCTCGAACTCACGATTTTGCAGGTAGGATTCACGCAGGGACACATACGGGTCCTTAGAGTCCTGCAGAAATTCCTCGAGAGAGAGCACCCGGTACCGCGCATCAATGGTTCGCAGGGCCCACAAGCGATCCCGAACGGAGGAATCGTCGACGTGATGCAGAATGTCGAGCTGGATATTAGCCGGTAGCAGTACCGCACTCCGCAACGTCTGCGGACCCAGGAATGGAATCATGAGGTAGGGTCCCGAGGGCACGCCCCATACGGCGGCCGTCTGTCCAAACCCTTCCGGATGGGGCTCAAGCCCGCCCGGGGTCGCGACGTCAAAGATCCCGCCGATGCCGAACGTGGTATTTACCATGAACCGGAGAAATTCCTCGACGCCATGCCGGGGCTTGCCCTGCAGGAGGTTATTCACGACGTTACGTGGCGCCCCCAGGTTGCGGCTGAAGTTGGTGACGCCCTTGCGGACCGGCTCTGGCAGGATTTTCCGGTAGCCCTTGGCGATGGGTTTGAGGGTCGCCTTGTCGACAGCCTCATTGAAGCGGAACAGGTGACGGTTCGTCCTCTCCCACGGGTCGTAGGCGACGGGCTCACCGGGCGGCAGCGTCGCACAGCCCCCCAGCAGGCCACCCACGCAAAGCACAGCAAGTACCTGCTTCACGGGTGCCCGTCGCTCCAGCTGAGTCCCACCTGGCGCGCCGAGCGCAACTGCCTGAGTTGATCCTCCGTCATAAATTCCTGGATAAAGTCGATTCTTGCTTCAAAGCGGGCGCGCTGGATCTCCTGCAGTTCCGGCAGGCGCAGAGCCTGCTGCAGATAACTGATGCCGCCCGTCAGGTCGCCGATCATCAGGCGGTACTCCGACAGGTAGTAGTAGGCCTCAGCCTCTTCGCCAGCGAGACTGGCGGCGCGCGCGATCAGCCGCACCTGTTCGGGTGTCGGCGGGACGTTGTTCAGAAGGTCCAGCAGCAAGGCGTGAGCCTTTTGCGGCTGGCGCATTTCGAGGAGACGCTCGCCGTATTCGACGACCAGCGGCACATTGCGTGGGAATAGCTCGAGGGCGCGTTCAAAGATCTTGATGGCATCGCTGGTCTGGTCCAGGGCAACCAGCGTCTGGCCGAGGCCAATATGGTAGGCGATGACCGACTTGTCCTTTTCCAGCAGCTCCTCAAAGATGTCGAGGGCCGCGTAGTAGTTCTCATCCCGTTGGTAGGCGACGGCCCTGCCATAGCGCTCTATATCAGTCTGTTTTTTGTAGTCTCGCGCCTCGAAATACGCGACGGCCTCCTTCGGTGTGTCGAAGCGGGAGACGATGATGCGAGTGCGTGCAATACCGTAGCTGATCGAATCGTCGCTATTGACCACGGGATAATCGCGAGCGCGGCTGCGTGCTTCGGCGATGCGCGCCGTCGTTACCGGGTGGGTGCGCATGAATTCAGGTGCCCGCATTTCCGGGCTCGTGGTCTGTTGCCGAGACATGACTTCGAAGAATGAGGCCATCCCGTAAGGGTCGAAACCCGCGTCGGCCAGCGCGGCAATGCCGACACGGTCAGCTTCGTACTCGTTGGTCCGCGTGAAGTTGATCTGTTGCTGGATCGCGGTTCCCTGCGCCACGGCCATGGCACCTTGTACCGCGTCCGAGCTGCCGCCGGCAGCCGCAACGATGATTGCGCCGAGCATCATCGCCGTCGTCAGCAAGCTCTGTCGTGAATTGGCATGAATCGCGCGGGCGATGTGTCGCTGCGTTACGTGAGCAACTTCGTGGGCGACCACGCCGGCCAGTTCGTCCTCGTTGCGGCTCGACTCGATGAGTCCGGTATGTACCCCGATGTAACCGCCGGGCAGGGCGAACGCGTTGATCCGCTCGTCCTGGACGGCGAAAAACGTGAAGTTGTGGTCGCCCTTGTTGGTCTGCGCCGCGATGCGATTGCCGATATCGTTGAGGTACTCGGTGATCAGCGGATCCTCGACCACCTGACCGCTGCGGCGAATATCGCGCATGATCATACGGCCGATCTGGGACTCCTGGGTGTTGTTGAGGATGGCATCTGCCGGGCTGCCCATGTCGGGCAACTGGATGTCGTCAGCACCGGCGCCCGCCGTAAACACAAGTGCGGCAAGCGTGGTGGCAACTAGCAGGCGTTTGAATAGGCTGGTGATCATTGGTGGCTCAATTAAGGGCTGCTGTTCCTTCCGACTGGCATAGACGACCCATGTTCCCGGTAATTACAGGGATTTCGCGGCCTCCAGCACTTCCTCAGCATGCCCGGCGACCTTTACCTTACGCCATTCCTGGCGCAGTTTGCCGTGCGCATCGATAAGGAATGTGCTGCGCACAACCCCCATGAACTTGCGCCCGTAGAGGGATTTTTCATGAATAACGTCAAATTTCTTGCAGAGTTTCTCGTCCGGGTCCGATATCAGGTCGAACTTGAAGCCTTGTTTTTCCTTGAATTTTTCATGTGAGGCAATACTGTCGCGGGAGACCCCGAAGATCACCGTGTTGGCTCGCTTGAAGCGGGCGTGCAGGGCGCTGAAGTCCCGGCCTTCCGTGGTACAGCCCGGCGTGCTGTCCTTGGGGTAGAAATAGATGACGACGTTCTTGCCGCGCAGGTCCTTGAGGCGGACTTTCCGGTTGCCGGTGGCTTCGGCCGTAAAATCGGCAACAACGCGGTTCATTCGGGGTGCGCTCAATGCTCTCTCCAGTGATCAGGGTGTTTCAGGCTTTGACGGGTTCGAGGATCGCGTCGAGATTGAGGCGATCGCAAAGTTCCAGGAATTCGTCCCGCAACTGTGCAACGTGCACCGATGACGGGACGTTGACCGCCATCTGCACGGCGAACATCGGCGCGCCGGTGTGAGCGGCCGCATAGCTACGGGTCGCGACGTCGGCAATTTCGATGTCTCGTGACGCGAAGAAATTGGCGAGGTTGAATACGATGCCCTGCTGATCGAGCGCCACCACGTCGACAGCGTAGGGCATCCGGTTTTCGGCGATGGGCTTGTCATCGGTCTTCTTGATCGAGACCTGCAGGTCGCCCTTGTCGCAAAGCTTGTCGAGGCCCTGCTCAAGGCGGCTGAGCGTGTGCCAGTTCCCGGAAACCAGGAGCAACATGGCAAATTCCGCGCCGAGCGTGGTCATGCGGCTCTCCTCGATGTTGCCGCCGCATGCCAGTACCACTTTGGTCAGGTCCTGGACAACGCCTGTTCTATCCGTGCCAATCGCAGAAATAACAATAAGTTGTGACATTTATCTAGAATTTTCCTTGTTTTTGTCGCAGCGTCGCCAGAGCCTATTCTTGTGTCTCTTCGTGCTGCGGGAAGCGCCCGCCGTCAGTCCTTGCCAGCACCGCATATGAACAGTAACATCGCCGCCTCATTTGTGGCGAGGAAAGTCTTTTGTTTTACGGTAGCTTGGTCGCCCTCGTGACGCCGTTTGACGGCAATAATCGGGTCGATTATGGCAGTCTCAAGCGACTGATTGATTTTCACGTCGAACAGGGTTCGAACGGGCTGGTCATTGCGGGCACATCGGGCGAGTCGCCGACGCTCAGGCGGTCCGAGCATATCGAGCTGATCGGCCGCGCGATCGAGATCGCGGCAGGGCGTATGCCGGTCATTGCCGGGACGGGGTCAAATTCGACCGACCAGTCGATTGAACTGTCGAAGGCCGTGGCCGATCCGAGGCTGTCCGCCTATATGGCTGTGGTGCCGTATTACAACAAGCCCACCCAGGAAGGCATATTTCGGCACTATACTGCCATTGCTGACGGCATCGACAAGCCGCTGCTCATGTACAACGTACCGGGCCGCACGGTTGCCGACATGCTGCCCGAGACGGTGGCGAGACTGTCGCGACACGGAAATATATTCGGAATTAAGGAAGCCACCGGTGATATGGAGCGCCTGCAACAGATCCAGGCCGGGGTGGACGACGATTTCATGCTCTACAGCGGCGATGACTTTACCTTGCGGCCTTTCATAGAGCAGGGCGGTCACGGCGTAGTGACGGTAAGCGGCAACGTGGTACCGGATCAGGTCGCGGCGCTGTGTCGGCTGGCGGCGGCTGGCAAGGCCAGCGAGGCCAGGGCGCTGGACGACAGGCTGCAGCCTCTGAACAAGGCGCTATTCGTCGAGTCGAACCCGATACCGGTCAAATGGGCAGTCAGCCAGTTGGGGCTGATAGAGCCGCACATTCGATTACCACTGACCCCGTATTCAGAGCAGTACCATGATCAAATGCGATCGGCGATGCGCAAGGCAGGCGCCGGTCTGGAGGACAAAGCATGACAAACGGCCAGCTTATTGCTGTTATTTTCCTGGGAGCGTCGCTAGCGGCCTGTGGCGGTAACGATTCGAAACCGCTGGAATGCGACGACCAGTTGCAGTACCAGAATCGCACGGTGGGCAAGCGAGTGGTTGTTCCCGAGGGGCTTGATCCTCTCAACGAGTTCGCTGAGATGCCGATTCCCAAAGCCGATCCGGACGCGCCCAAGCCCGAACCCGGAAAATGTGTGGATATGCCGCCGTCAGTAGGGTAGAAAGGCGCGCGATACACGACAAACAACCCGGAGAGATGGCTGAGTGGTTTAAGGTGCTCGCCTGGAAAGCGAGTGTACGGTGATACCGTACCGAGGGTTCGAATCCCTCTCTCTCCGCCAAAATGAAAAAGGCCCCATCCGGGGCCTTTTGCATTTTTGCCGAGTGGGTTGCGGGTGAGAACCCTGTTCGACGGGCGCAGCAGCGTAGCTGCCTGCCCGGTCGCGAAGCGACAATCCCTCTCCCTCCGGCGCGCAGCGCCCATCCCTCTCCTATTTCTTCGGCGCCCTCCACTTATCCGCGAACTCAATCGTCGGCGGCGCAGCCTGTGACACCACCCGGTCACCGCGATTCGGAGTCTGCGCAAGCGTTGCCCACTGGGCAATTGAGAACTTCTCGGCGACCTGGATCACTTCGACGTCGCCCAGCGCGCTATCGCTGCTGCCGAGGCTGATGCCGGTTTCCGGATCGATGAGCTCTTCCCCTTTCGACATCACGGTGAGGCGGTCGCCCATGTCGACACCGTCTTCACCGATGTTCAGCCACACGCGCTTGCCTTCCGCTTTGATGATAGAGCCTTCCGCCGGACGCGCGCCGATCTCCTTGATGACGTCGTATACGCCCTTGTTGATGCCGGCGATCACGGCCTGACCGATAGGGGTCTTGGCATAGCTACTGATGAAGCCGCCCAGCACGGCATCGCCGGTCCAGCCCGCGCCGGCGAGCGTCAGGCCCGATTCCTTGATGATGGACTCGACCTGTTTGGTGTACAGCACCTCGCTCGTGGTTGCGTCGATAAGCCGGAAGTTCAGACCGACCCGTCCCTTGCCACTCTTGATGCCGACGCCGCCAACCAGTGGTACCTTCCGGAACAATCCGCCAACGCCGCCGCCGGTGCTCGAGGTGTTCTCCTCGTAGTCGGTGACAACAACCTGCATCAATAATTCGGCACCAAGCACTTGACCCGTCGCGGCTGCCGAAGGCTGTGCGACACGGCCGGACGTTGCCAGATCCTGCTCACCGAGTACGTTACCCAGCGCAGCACGCTCGACCAGGCGGAAGCGCCCGGTACGATTCATGGTATCGGTGACGATCGCCTCGATGCCGTTGACCGGCACGGTTCCACCCCCGACGTTCCATTCCGATTCGTAGGTGTTGCCGGCCGAATCAGTCACCTTGTAGGAACTGGCCGAGGAGTTGTTATCGACCTCCAGTACACCAACGCGAGTCTTTTTGCCCGCAAAATCTCCCCACTCGATGTTGAGCAGGTACTTGGCATCGATTTCGTCAATCTGCTCAGGTAACGGCGAGCGGCCCTTCTCGCTCGCGGAATAGGCCAGGAAGTCCGCGGACGCGAAGCTGAAGGCCAGAAGTAGAAAACCAGCAAGTAACAGGCGCATTTGGATCCCCTTCAAGTAATTTTTCTTGTCGTTATATGGTCCAATGATACTACTGCGCCCGCGCAACGTGGTGCAACCTGAACCCGGCTCCCGTCCGAAGAAGGCCCTGCCGCTGGCGTTGTGTGATCTGATCGTCTGGCGACTGCAAGCTCACAGAATTAGGCTGGCGCCGGCGCAGAATATAAACCAAGTATCAGTGCGACATGTGCTGCTGAATGCGCCAATATGACTATCCATAAATTGCGACCGCATAGCAGGTAGGCTGCGCCCCAGATCAATCCCATCACCGATGTCATCACTACTCCACCGAGGCCCCACTGGAAGTGTACTGAGCCGAATATCAACGCCTGCGACACAACTGCGAGCACCGCGGCCGCCGGGGCCTCGCCATAGAGACGCTCGAATTGCCGGATCAGGAAGCCGCGATACACGATTTCTTCGGGTATTGCGGCGGTCAGCGGTAGCAGTAACGCCATCGCCACGGCCGCCTGCGCATTGCCGCGAATGAAGTCGTATCGCGACATGTCCGGTGGCGGCAGGTCAAAATACGGCGCGAGTAGCTGGGGGACGAGCGCCTGTGCAGTGCCGAAGACAACCAGTATGCCGAACACCCAGAAGGGGACCGTCCACCAACGCCTGGGCCGGGTCATTCCCAGGCCAGCCAGCGATCCGGCCTGTCTAATCGTCAGCCACAACGCCGTGATCGCGCCTGCCATGACCGCAATGACGCCTCGTGCCTCCTCGCCCCAGGGGAGGCGGTCGGCCACGGCGAGCTCGCCGCCGAAAGCGACGGCCGATACGACAATAACAATGGCAATGGCGGTCAACGGACGTGGCCGCTGGTCCCGGACGTGCATTGATGTTCCGGTCATCGAAATTGCCCTCCATTGGAGACGTTGAAACGCCGCGACGGATTTCGCGTCAAGATAGCCGATCTGGCGGCAGGTGGGCTCGACATGCAGTAGGATTCAATAATCTGGAGTCACTACAGTCTATGTGAATACCCGTCGCACATCGACACTGGAGGAAGTACCTTGCAACGAGTTTCCGCTTTTCTACGTCGCTTGACTGGTTGCGCCATCGTGGGCGTCTTTTCTTTCGGTGCGTCGACAGCCGCGTTCTCACAGGCGCCGATCGTGCAGCCGGGTGCACCCGGCGAGCCTTCGCGTGAGCTGAGTGCCGACGCCGCCGTCGAGATAGCCGACACCAGTTACTCGCCCGATGACGCGCAGTTCATGCGGGACATGATTCCGCACCACCACCAGGCCATCGAGATGGCGGACCTGGTTGCCGACCGGACCAACCGGCCGGAATTGATCGATGTCGCCGGGCGTATCAATGCGTCTCAGGGAGACGAGATTGCGTTCATGCAGCAATGGCTGCGCGAGCGCGGCGAGCCGGTTCCTGACCCCACGCTGCATCACGCCATGCATACATCCCATACGATGGCCGGTATGGCGACGCCTGAGCAGATGGCGGAGCTTGCGGCGTCGAAGGGTACCGCCTTTGATCGGTTGTTCCTGCAACTGATGATCACCCACCATGAGGGCGCGGTGAAGATGGTGGAAGAGCTGCTCGAACAGCCCGGAGCGGCCTACGACCCGATTCTGTTCGAGTTTACGGGCGACATCACCAACGACCAGGCCGTCGAGATCGAGCGGATGAACGGGCTACTGGTTTCTCTGTCTGACGACCCACGTGCCGGGCTGAAGGCCGGACTTCTGGACGCAGGTGAGGCGATCAGGAACCTGGAACTCCTGGCGTCGCTGCCGAAGCCGCCCGGTTTTGTAGACCCTGACAACCCGGCAGAGGTGCCTGTCGCGCCCGGCGGCGATGAGGCAGAAACGGGCGAGGAGAACGAGAAGCCCACGGAGGACGACGGAGAAAAACGTTCCCCAATGCTCAGTTTTGCCAATACCGACCTGGCCTTTGCGGACGATGTGCTCGTGGCCGGCAACTACCACGGGTTCAACATTTACCGTCTGCAGGACGATGGTGTGCCGACGCTGATGACGTCGGTCGTCTGTCCTGGCGGGCAGGGTGACGTCTCAATCGTCGGCGACCTGTTGCTGATGTCGGCGCAGGAAACCCGGGGTCGCCTCGATTGCGGGCTCGGTGGCGTGAGCGAGGACGTCAGTGCAGAGCGGTTCCGTGGACTCCGGATTTTTGACATCAGCGACCTGTCACGTCCCGTGCAGGTTGGCGCTGTGCAGACCTGCCGCGGTTCGCATACCCACTCGGTGGTCGCGGGGCCTGGCGACGACGGGAAGATCGTCGTCTACAACTCGGGCACGTCGGCAGTGCGCGAGCAGGAAGAGATGGAGAGTTGCTTCGACGAATTACCGGGCG
Source organism: uncultured Woeseiaceae bacterium (assembly GCA_945787845.1). Taxonomy (GTDB): domain Bacteria; phylum Pseudomonadota; class Gammaproteobacteria; order Steroidobacterales; family Woeseiaceae; genus UBA1847. Next base: position 189,008 of record CALZJH010000004.1, read on the forward strand.
ACGAACGAACGGCGCTGTTCCGCATCGACGTCATCGAGATTCCAGTCGACGATCCCGGCAGTGCGCGCATTGTCCATAGCCCTGCCGTATTCGCCGATCCCGAGACGGGCGCGCTCGCCGGACTGTGGCGCGGCGGCGACCATGGTGATGAAACCCAGGAGACCAGCCAGACAGATCAGTGTCATGACATCACCGTATTCCCGGATCTGAACATCGCAGCGGGTGCGTGCTCGGGCAACGGCATACTCTTCGATATTTCCGATCCACTGGATCCGCAGCGCATGGACGTCGTTGTCGACTCGGGCTTTGCCTACTGGCATTCAGCGACATTCAATAATGATGGCACCAAGGTCTTGTTCACCGACGAATGGGGGGGTGGCAGCCGGCCTCGATGCCGCGCCTACGACCCGTTGGACTGGGGGGCCGACGCCATTTACGACATCGTCGATGGCAAGCTCGAATTCCGTGGTTACTTCAAGATGCCCGCGCCGCAGGTTGAACAGGAGAATTGCGTGGCCCACAACGGTTCGATCGTCCCGGTTCCGGGTCGCGACATCTTTGTTCAGGCCTGGTACCAGGGCGGTATCTCGGTCATCGATTTCACGGACTCAGCCAACCCTGTGGAGATCGCGTTTTTCGATCGCGGTCCGATTGATGATGAAGACCTGGTCACGGGCGGTTTCTGGTCGACGTACTGGTACAACGGAAGAATTTACGGCACTGAAATTGTGCGGGGTCTGGACGTGCTTGCTCTTCTGCCGAGTGAGCACCTGTCGGAGCACGAGATCGCAGCGGCCGCCGTTGCCGATCAGGGTGACGTGTTCAATCCGCAGCAGCAGTTCCGGGTAACCTGGCCCGCCGAGCCTGCGGTGGCGAGGGCGTACCTCGATCAACTCGAACGCGACGACGCATTGCCGACGTCACTGGTCACCGATTTGGCCGCGGCCCTGGAGGGCGCCGAGGGGGCTCTCGAAGAAGGCACGGGTAGCGCTGAGCTTGCGGCCAGTCTGGGAGCCCTGGCGCAGAATCTGGAATCAGACGGTGGCGGTCCGGAAAGTCGTCGACAGGTTGCCCTGGCGGCGTCATTGCGTGACATCGCCGCAAGAATTCACTAGGGTCGTCCCGCGCAAGCATGCGCCCCACCTGTCAAGCGCTTCAGGAGCTGTGAATGCCCACCGAAATTGAGCAGCAGTTGCAGGCCGGCATCGAGCATCACCGTGCCGGGCGGCTTCGCGACGCTGAAAACGTCTATCGTTCGATTCTTGCAGATGAGCCGGAGCAGGCCGACGCGCTGAATCTCCTGGGTATCGTTGCCCTGCAATCGGGCAATGCGCAGGATGCCACGCGACTGTTCGAGGCGGCCGTTAACAGCCGTCCAGATAACCCCGAATTCCACAACATGCTGGGCGAGGCGCTACGGATGTCGGGGAAGGGGGAGTTGGCGGAATCGAGCTACAAACGCGCGCTCGAGCTCAACCCCGAGTTTGCCGGGGCTCACAATAATCTGGCCAACCTGTATTTGCAGATGGCCCGCCTCGACGAGGCCATCCGCCACTACCGCGTGGCAATCGACGCTAATCCCGGTTTTCCCATGTCCTACAACAACCTGGGTTCGGCTTTGCGCCGGGCCGGCAGACTTGATGAGGCGCAGGATGCATTCAGGAAAGCGATCGAGTTGGTGCCGAACTATGCCGAGGCCCACACGGGCCTGGGTCTCGTGTACGAAGCGCTGGGGCAACAGGATGAGGCCATTCAGAGTCACCGCCAGGCCCTAACGTTCAATCCGTCCCTCGCCGAAGCTCACGGCAATCTCGGTAACGCGCTGCGGGCCGCCGGACAATTGGAAGAGGCACGGGTTCACTATGTCAAGAGCGTTGAGCTTAACCCGGCTGATGCGCTGGCACATTATAACCTTGGCATCGCTCTCGACGAATCTGCGCGACCGACCGAAGCTATCGCGAGTTACGAGCGGGCGCTGGCACTGGATGCAGAGCATGCCGAGTCGCACAACAATCTTGGCAATGTGCTCGACCAGGTAGGACGTCACGACGAGGCTGTTTCGCACTACGAGACGGCGGTGGAACTCAAGCCAGACTACGCGGAGGCGCGCCGTAACCTGACAAGACTGCGACCCGACGATTCGCAAATAGCAGCGCTTCAAAAGCTGCTGGACGATGCTGCGGTCGACGGCGAAGACGCGGTTCATTGCCACTATGCGTTGGGCAACATACATCATCGTGCAAAACGTCGCGACGAGGCTTTTCAACACTACCAGCAGGCCAACAATCTCAAGCGGGCGCGCATCCAGCACAGTTCCAAAGGGTATTCGGAGTTTGTTGATCGTTTGATCGCCGCCTACTCAAGCGAGCGGTTTCGCGACGTCGATGCGGGTGGTTCGACCAGTGAGGCGCCGGTATTTGTCCTCGGCATGCCGAGATCCGGGACGACGCTGGTCGAGCAGATACTGTCCAGTCATGCTGACGTACACGGTGCCGGGGAACTCGGGACCCTGGGTGATATCGAACTCGACCTCACCATGCGCTTTGCAGAGCAGGGTGGTTACCCGGAATGCGTATCGGCGCTGTCGAAGGCCGACCTGGAGGAGGCCGCGTCGCGATACCTGCAGGTGCTGACGGCACGTTCGGGAGAGGCCAGGCGCGTCACTGACAAAATGCCGTCCAATTTTGCGCGTATTGGACTGATCAAATTGCTAATGCCGCAAGCGCGAATTATCCACTGTACGCGCGAACCGCTCGACACGTGCCTGTCGAACTATTTTCACTATTTCGCGGTTGGCAACGAGTTCGCGTGCCGCTTCGAAGAACTGGCTGCTTACTATGCGGATTATCGCCGTTTAATGGCGCACTGGAAAAGCGTATTCCCGCGTGAAATTATCGACGTCGCTTACGAGGATGTCGTAGCAGGCCAGGAAGCGACCAGCCGTCGGCTAATCGATGCCATTGGGCTGGACTGGGACCCCAACTGCCTGCGCTTCCACGAAAACAAGCGGGCGGTGAATACGTTTAACAGCATGCAGGTACGGCAGCCGATCTACACGCGGGCCGTCGGCCGGTGGCAGGAATACGAGGCGCATCTTGAGCCGTTGATCAAGGCGCTGGAGTCGGCCGGAATAACAGACGCCGCACAGCGGAGCAGGCTGCCGCAATAGTCAGGCAGCGCAGCCGTCACGCGACGCAGGGGCGCGAGCGCCTGGGATTCAAGGTGTGTACGTCAGTGCATTACAGCGCGCGATAAATTCCTCAATCATTGCGGCGTCGACTTCACCGGCTGTGAAGTACGGGAACTTGATCATCGGCTGGTCCTGCAGGAAGTCCTGGATGTTCGCGTCCGCCAGCGACATGCCATCGGCCGTGTGGCTGCCGAGCCATGTCGGCATCAGGTCCATCAACAGCGGTTTCAAATCGGGGTTCGACCAGAACTCCCTGAAGAAACTGTACTCACTGAAGCGATAGTTCAGTTCCCTGTCAGACTGCAGGGTCAGGTTGGCCTGCAGGCGAATGTCGCGGGACGACGCACCGACGAGTAGCTCGAAGTCACCGCTCTCGGCGATCCACTGGCCATGCCGGGTGCTGTAGTAGGCGAAATCCCTCTCCGTCAATGCAAATTGAATCGTCTGGCGCTGACCGGGTGCGAGTTCGACTTTTTGAAACCCCCTTAATTCTTTTTGCGGTCGTTCTACGCTGGCTTCGGAGTCCCGCACGTAGAGCTGGACGACCTCCTTGCCGGCGACGTTGCCCGAATTCGTGACCGTCGCGGAGACGGTCACGGTGTCCGTATTCGACGCGCGTTCCGGCGACACCGCAATATCGCTGTAAGTAAACTCGGTATACGACAGGCCGTGGCCAAACGGGAATAGCGGGGTGATCTTGCGCTTGTCGTAGTAGCGGTAGCCCACGAAGATGCGCTCTCCGTAGAGCACTTCGCCGTCTTCGGCAGGAAAATTCAGGAATGCGGGTGTGTCTTCCAGGCGCACAGGAAACGTCTCGGCCAGTTTGCCGGACGGGTTGACCTTTCCAAAAATCACATCCGCAACGGCGCCTGCGCCGGCCTGGCCGCCCAGCCAGGCCTCGACTATGGCGGGTGCGCTGTCGACCCAGGGCATTGCAACGGCGCTGCCGTTGGTCAACACAACCACGGTATTCGCCTGCCGGTCCGCGACGGTCTCGATAAGCCGGTTGTGCGATGGCGGGAGATCGATGTGCGTCCGGTCAATTCCTTCGGACTCGTATTGCGGCGGCAAACCGGCAAGCAGGATCGCGACATCGGCTTTTCCGGCCAGCTCGGCAGCTGCGTCGATCAACGTGAGGTCAGCGTCGTCGCTGAGGTTGTAACCCTGCGCGTATTCGATATCCAGGTTCTGGCCGTACTCGCGTTTCAGGACATTGAGGAAGCTGTCGATGCGGGGCGGTTTGACTTCCGAGCTGCCGTTGCCCTGGTAGCGCGGTGCCACCGCAAACTCGCCGATAACCGCGATCTTCAGCGCCTCGTCGCCTGACAAAGGCAACACAGCACCTTCGTTCTTGAGAAGCGTAATCGCTTCGGATGCGACTTGCCGCGCAAGCTTATGATGTTCGTCGAGATTCTGCTTATAGGAGGAGCGCGCTTCGGCATGCGCTATTAATACGATACGGAGGATGTCGCGAACCACGCGGTCCAGCTGGGCCTCGTCCAAATCGCCGTTCTTGACGGCGTCGACAAGCATCTGGTTCGTCAGGTGTGCGGGTTTGCCCGGCATCTCGAGGTGCATGCCGGCCCGAACACCTTCCACCCGGTCAATGACGGCATCCCAGTCAGAGATTACGATTCCCTCGAAACCCCATTCCTGCTTGAGTTTTTGGGTCAGCAAGTCCGCTGATTCGGTGCAATACACTCCCTGCACTCGGTTGTAACAGGCCATGACCGACCAGGGTTGCGCCTCACGTACGGCAATTTCGAATGGCGTCAGGTAGATCTCGTTGAGCGTCCGATCATCCACATCGGAATTGGCCCACATGCGCTCGGTTTCGAGGTTGTTCGCCGCGAAATGTTTGAGTGACGTCCCGATACCGCGCGATTGAACGCCCTCAATATAGGCGGCGCCCAGTTTGCCGGACAGGTAAGGATCCTCGGAAAAATACTCGAAGTTCCTGCCGCCAAGAGGCGAGCGCTTGATGTTGACGCCGGGGCCCAGCAGCAGGTTGACGTCCAGCGCGCCGGCCTCGTCGCCCAGCGCTTCTCCGACCGCTCGCAGGAGCGCCACGTCCCACGTTGCCGACAGCGCCGAGGCCGTCGGAAAACAGGTGGCCGGCCGTTGATCCCCGTATCCCCAGGTGTCGGTGGATGGCGCTCTCCGAAGCCCATGCGGACCGTCGGCCATCCAGATATACGGGATATCGAGACGATCGATCGGCTGCGTGCTCCACGCATCGCGCCCGGAGGTCAGGATCGCCTTCTCTTCCAGGGTCATCTGCGACAGCAGGTGGTCGATATTCTCAATTGACACAGCGCGCTCTCCAGCGGCTTGGGCACTGCCGACCAGCAAGATACCAAGCAGGCCGCCGACCAGGCATAGACGTGTTGCATTCATTGGATTGTTCTCTCGTGCCGTACACTGGACCAAATGTGTCACAGAGAGGAACAGGATGGCAACACCGCGCCGAGCCTCTTGTTGCGATTAGTCCTGCTCGGACTCCGGCGAGGTCGCCGACTTGCGGGTCTCGATGCGTGCAATGAGCCCAGCGGCTTCTTCGGTGAGGGGCGTCTCCTGGTGTGACCACGCGATGACCGAGTTGGCGTGGGCGATTGCCTCGTCGTCCCGATCCGCTTTGGCGTACGCCTCGGCGAGCAGCATTCTGAGCTGCAGGTCTGATGGCAACATTGCCGCGGCCTCTTCAAGCATGCTGATTGCACGTTGATAGTCGCGTCCCTGGATCAGGTAGGCCTGGCCCGCCGCAACGAAGACTTCGGGTATCGAATTGTCGAGGCGATACGCTTTCACGACACCGGCTTTTGCATGCTCTGCGTATTCATCTCGAAGCGACGCGTCCTCAGTCGTGTTGGCGCGTCCGATCCAGTAGTTGGCGACGTTGAGATGCACGTACGGATCCAGCGCATCGAGGGCTACCGCATCCGCCAGTTTTTTCTCAGCCAGGGCGAAGTCGCTATTTGCGATTGCGACCATCGCCGAGTCTGACATCGCGCGGGGGCGAGTCCGTGGATTGCTCAATGCGGTGGTGAAGTAGGCCGCCGCCAGGTCGAACTTCTCCACGCGCACGGCGAGCTGGCCGAGCCCGAGCGCGGCCTCGGATCTGGAGATCGTCCTGATCGAGGGTGAGAAATCTGGCAGTATTTCAGCAGTCGGGACGCTCAGGTATTTGCAGCAACGCTTCACGAGGTAAGGATTGAGCCAGCCATACAGGCCATCCGCATCGAGGCCGAACGCCGTTTCAAAGCTCTCAACGTCATCGATGCCCGAGGCGACGAGCGACGCATACTGCGTAATCCCATCAGCGAGCGACACCGGCGCATTCTCCGCGTGTTGCAGGAAGTGAACCAGCAACCAGGCTTCCGAGTAGAAGAGCGCGCCGCCATAAGCGTCCGAGCCGACGAAGTATTCCCCGTCCAGCCAGTCGATGTTGGTCAGGATATAGCCCGCGGCATCCGAGCCCTTGCCGATATGAAAATTGTCGCCACGAATTTCAGAGTGGGCAAAATACTCGGCGATACCCTCGTCGTACCAGCGTGGATAGTTGAATCCGCCATGCGTACGGACCAGGTAATGCACGTACTCGTGCATGATGATCGAGGTTTCTTCCATGCCGACCGTTTCGCGAATCAGGATCGTGTTGTTGCGAATGCCGGGCATGAACATGCCGACGAAGTCCTGGTCGATGCCAAGCGTACGAAAGTCCTTTGCGCGTACCGCGTAAATGGTCGTGGGCACGGCAGCGCTGGTGCGCTCAATGTTCGTCAGGCTCGGCACGACGGAGCGCATCAATTCGAGATGGTGGGCCAGATCGACAGTCTTGCGCTTGCTCAGGATGCTGCGGATCCGAAAATTCGTAGAGACGACTTCGATCCACGTCGCCTCGTCGAGTGACTTGGCGGAAACTTCAGGCGCTGCGGCGAAGGTCAGCAGCAGTGCCGTCAGCGCCGCAAGTAGTCCCGCTCTCATGTGGCAGGACGCGACCGGGAACAGGAGTTGCCGGAGTTACATTCGTCCCTGCGGCCACAGCCACCGCACTTTAGCGACCGCCGCTCGGCGTCCGGATCGTGCCTGAACAACCAGGTCTGGAATATGGCCCAGAACGCGCACAGTGCGACGATGGCCAGCAGTGGCAGAGCATACGTTGTCAGCATTTCGGCAAACACTCCTCAGGTCGAGCTGAACAGCCCGGCAAATCCCATGAATGCCATCGACAGTATACCGGCGATGATGAGGTTCATGGCGGTGCCCTGGATCAACTTCGGAATACTGGACAATTCCGCCTCCTCGCGCAGACCCGCGAGCAGGACCAGCGCCAGCGTGAAGCCGATGCCGGCGCCGAGGGCGTAGACGATGCCTTCCCAGAAGCCGTAACCGCGATTGGTCGCAAAGATCGCAAGACCGAGAATCGCACAGTTCGTGGTGATCAATGGCAGGAAAATACCCATCGCACGAAACAGTGCAGGACTCAGTTTCTTGATCAGCATCTCGATGAACTGCACGGTACTGGCGATAACGACAATGAAGCAAATGAGCCGCAGGTAGGGAGCGTGAATCAGGACGTACGTATTGAGAACCCAGGCACAAACGGCCGTCACCAGCATCACGAAGGTTGTAGCGAGGCCCAGGCGGGCCGAGGTTTCCAGCGAATTGGATACGCCGAGGAACGGACATAGCCCAAGAAAATAGGTCAGGACAAAATTATTGACCAGCAGTGCGCTGATGAAGATCCAGGGCAGGTTATCCATTAGTGGCCACTCCTCTCAGCTTCCGCAACGTCTTCCAGGAACTCGTCCTTTTTGAACTTGAACCAGTTGAAGAACAGCAGGATCACGCCGAGCGTCAGGAAGCCACCCGGCGGCAGGATCATGATGACCCACGGTTCGAAGTTCGCACCGAAAAGTTTGACACCGAACAGCGCGCCGTCGCCCAGGATCTCGCGCACGGCGCCGAGAGAGAAAAGCGCCAGCAGGAAGCCCGTGGCCATGCCGACGGCGTCCATCACGGCGAGACGCGTCGGGTAGCGTGATGCGAATGCTTCCTGCCGACCCAGAATGAGGCAGTTCGCAACGATGAGCGGAATAAAGGCGCCGAGTTCTTTGTGCACTTTAGGCACGAGCGCAAGGAGCGTGTAGTCGGCAATCGTCACAAAGGTGGCAATGATGATGATAAAGCAGGAGATACGAACCTGTTTGGGAATCCAGTTTCGGAAGCTCGATACCAGGAAACTCGAGCCGACCAGGACAAAAAACGTCGCCATTCCCATGGCAACTGCGTTGACTGCTGAATTGGTCACCGCCAGCATCGGGCACATTCCGAGCACTTGCGCAAACACCGGGTTGTCGCGCCAGACGCCCTTGATGAACTCTTCGTAGGACTGGTTATTCTTCACTGTCCCCCCTCGGCGCTGGTTGGTTCTGACGCTTTGATCGACGGTTCGGATCCCGGGGCAGGCAGTTTGCCGGACCAGGCGGTATGGGTCTCGTTGATGATCCGAACGATGGCTTTCGAGGAAATGGTCGCACCGGTTATCGCGTCAATTTCATTGGCATTGCTGCTGGTGCCTTTCTTCACGGCGACAATTTCAGGATCGATGGACAGGGCGCTGAATCCGCCGACGAACTCGGCGTCCTTATAGATTTTGTCCCCCAGACCCGGCGTCTCCCGGCTCTCGAGAACTTCCATGCCGACGACCAGTTTTTGTGCCGGCTGGTAGCCGTACAAAATGGCGATCGTGTCCTGGAAGCCGGGCCCCGCCGCCGGCACCGCATAACCCACGAATTCGCGACTGTCGTCGTAGCCTCCGTAGACAACGGGCTCGTCCTTTTTTGCTTCCTCCACGACGACCAACTCGCCGTCCCGGTACACGAGTGCCTGCATCTGGCTGACGCCGGGAAGAACCTTGAATACGGCTTCACGCAACTCCCGTGCCTTGTTTGCAGTAATCGTGGGCAGCGTCGACTCATAAATGCCGATTATCGCGATCCCTGAGATCAACCCGGCGATCGCCAGCGTCAGCACGAGACGCAGCGAACTGGGTGTCACCGTTTCCCTGTTTGCTCCGGCCGTCATTGGCTATCGCCTCCACGACCGAACACCCGGGGCTGCGTGTAACGATCGATGAGCGGCGTAGCAGCATTCATGAGCAGGATGGCGTACATCACGCCTTCCGGCAGCCCGCCGAAAACGCGGATCAACATCACGAGGACGCCAGTGCCGATGCCAAAGATCCAGGCCCCTTTCGGCGTGACCGGGGAGGTCACGGGATCGGTGGCCATGTAGATAGCCCCGAGCAGCAGGCCTCCGGAGAAGACCGAGAACAGCGGGGATGGGAAACGATCCGCATCGAAGAGCCCGAGGATGGCGGAGAAAACCACAACGGTCACAAGGATACTTACAGGGATGCGCCAATCGAGGTCTCGCCTCAACCACAGGAAGACACCGCCGAGCAGCAGCAGCAGCCCACTGGTCTCGCCGAGCGAGCCGGTGGTCTTGCCGAACATCAGGTTGGTAAGCGGCGTGACCTCTTGTTCGAATTTCATGAGTCCCAGCGGCGTGGCGGAGCTCATCGCGTCTATCTGCACCTGCATGAATGGCAAAGCGAGGTTCCCAGGATAGACCTGCAGGAACCCACCGTCGGTCACAGCGGGCACCCAGGTCGTCATGGCTATCGGAAACGTGGCGAGTAGAAATGCACGGCCCAGCAGCGCGGGGTTGAACAGGTTCTGTCCCAGTCCGCCCCATATCACTTTGCCCAGCGCAATGCCGATGAACCCGCCCAGAAATGCCATCCAGAGCGGCAGGCCCGGCGGCAGGGTAAGCCCGAGCAGGAGTCCGGTCAGTACGCAGCTGGCGTCGCGCAGTGATTCCCCGCGAGCCTGCCGGTCGGCGAACAGCCACTCCGCTGCCACCGCACCGCCAATGCAGGACGCGAGTATGAGAACGGCACTGAGACCGAAAAACCACATCGACGCGAGGGTCGCCGGCGCGAGTGCGAGCAGCACGTCGCGCATCGCCTTTGGCGTCGTCATACCCTGGCGCAACAACGGCGCGTGGAAAAGCAGCAGGTCCGGATCGCGTTGCTTCACGCGTCGGGCTCCTTGCGATGAGTCAGGTCGTCCTTCGCCGTGCGAATCAGCTGCACGATCGGAATGTTGGACGGGCAGGCAAAAGTGCAGCAGCCGCACTCAACGCAGTCGAAGACGTTGTACGCTTTCATCTCGTCGAACATGCGCGCCTTCGACAGTCGTGCAAGCCGGGACGGATTGAGGAAGTAGGGGCAGGCCTCCAGGCAGCGGCCGCAGCTGATGCACGGATACTCCTTGCGCCGCGCAGTCTCTGCCTCGGTAAAGACCAGTACGCCCGAGCATCCCTTGAGGATCGGAACATCGAGGCTGGCTATAGGTCGGCCCATCATCGGCCCGCCCATGATCATCTCGCGCGTGCCCGGCTTGAGGCCGCCACAAAACTTCACCACATCACGCACCGGTGTCCCGAGCGGCACGATCAGGTTGGCGGGGTAGGTTACGCCAGGACCCGCGACCGTCACGACCCGCTCGATCAAGGGTATGCCGCGCAGAAAATAATCCGCTATTGCGACAATCGTGCCGACGTTGTTGACGTTAACGCCCACGTCGCGCGGCAATTGACCGGCAGGTACCTCCACGTTGAAGACGCTCTTGATCATCATCTTCTCGGCGCCCTGCGGATACTTGACCTTCAAGGGCACGACGCGCACCGGATCTCCCGGCGCTATGTGTTGCTGAATGATCTTGATGGCGTCAGGCTTGTTCGCCTCGATGCCGATGACGGTCTCCTCGGCGCCGAGTTTCTGCCGCATGATCTCTGCGCCCTCAAGCAGTGCCTCAGGACGCTCGAGCATGAGTCGATGGTCGGTTGTCAGGTACGGCTCACACTCGGCCCCGTTGATCAGCAGATGCCTGATTGTGACGCCGTCGGGCACGGACAGCTTCACGTGGGCCGGAAACGCCGCACCGCCCATGCCGACGATGCCTGCCATCTGCACGGCCTTGATGAACTCCTCGAGTGACAAGGCCTCCCAGTCGATGCCGTCGCCGGCGTCCACCTGCTGGGTCGCAAAGGCGTCGGCCTCAATCGCTATCGCCGGTGCAAAACGTCCGTCGACTCCCCGGAAATCGCCGATCTCGCGGACCGTCCCGGTCACGGGGCTGTGCAGCCCTGTGGAGACAAAGCCACCCGGCTCAGCGATTAACTGCCCGCGTGTTACGCGTTCGCCGGCAGTAACAATCGCCTGTGCCGGAACGCCGATGTGCTGCCCGAGCGGCATGACATAGTCCTTGCCGAAGGGCACGCGCTGTATTGGCAGGTCGGCGGTTTGTTCCTTGAAATGAGCTGGATGCACTCCGTGCTCAAAATTGCGGCGTAGTCGACGAAATGCGCGCATCGTTTCAGTCTCGCTTCTTCGACGCCAGCTGCAACAGGCGACTGCGAATCGTGCTCGCGATCTCAGCCTGCGTCTTTTCCCGGATATCACGGATCTCGGCTTCCGACGCCTTCTTTTGTGCAGCCAGTGCCGCTTCGTGTTCGGAAGCAAGGTCCGCACGAATATCCTGTTCGAGCCGCTCCGTAAACGGCGTGACGATTCCGGCGAGCTCCTGCAGCGTTTGCCAGTTCGCGAGGCACTCTGCGCTTGCTTCGGCCAGCCGCCGGGACACTGCATGGCGATGTTCGTCGTCGCCATCGAGCGTTGCGACAAACGGCGTCTTTCCCTTGCGGCTCGCGACGTTGAGGCGCAGCCATTCCGGCAGCGGGAGCGGGCTGGCGGCATCGTCCGCGAGGGTGGTGAAACCAGATGCAAAGCGGGTCTGCCCAAGCGCCCAGTCAGCCAGTGTCTGGCTCGGCTGACTGTCTTCGGGGTTGCCGTCCAGGGAAATGCGTGACCCGAATACGCCTTCCGCGGCGGGGTCGTAGCGGAATAGTGGCAGCGCGCGGCAATCGACCGCTCGCTGCGCCTGTGCAAGCGACTCGCGCGGCGCGAATCCGTGGCGTCGTGGGCTGGGTGCGTATGCCTGGACGAGGGCGGGGCCTGCGTGGCGCAGTGCATGCAACAGGCTTTCGGCGAAGTGTGCGGTATCGGCAATAGAGGTCTGCGCGACAAACGCCTTGCGCTGCGCCAGCGCCAGCAGGCCGAGAATTGCTCTCGGGTTATTGGTCTGTTCCTCGAGCAGCCCGAAGTCCAACTCGCTCAGTACCAGGACCTTCACGGGCAGGCCGGAGTTCAGCAGCCAGATCAACTGGCTCAGACCCTGGCCCGCAAGCATTTCGTCGCTGCCGACCAGGATGAGCGGCGGACAAAGCGCGATCTCTTCGGGGTCCAGATCCTGCCAACACAGGCTTGCGAGTGCTTCGCGTTTCCAGTCGGCCCCGTCGGGCGGGTCGACTTCGAGGCGCGCGCGCCGCAACAAGCGAATCAGTTCTGTTGTTTCCTGCAGGTGACCCTCGATCAGGCCGGCGGCCAACTGCGCGGCATCGCCGCTCATATCGATGAGCACTGGCGCCTGGAAGGGGTTGTGCGGAAATGCGCCGGCCCAGGCAGCTGTGCTGCCGCCCGCAATCGCGAGGCCATAGCGTGCTCGACCCAGCCCGTGTTCTCCCACAATGAGCCGGTGGTGAGCTGTGGCAATGCTGTTCGAGAGGTCGATCAGCCTGAGAAGGAGGTCGGTATCGACGGAATGATTGCCGCCGCCACTGCCGACGCTCTCCGCCAGGTCCTGCAGGTCGACACGCGGGCTCGATGTGTTTCTCAGTTTTTCGCTAACGGCATCGAGATCATCGACCGCGAGTGTGCTCGAGAGCGTCTCGTTGATGAGCGACGCGACGGACTCGCCGGCCTCCGACAGCGTCTTCGCGAATCGTTGCACGATGGGCTGTTGTTGAAACTCGGTCGCCGACAATGCCATCCGGACAGCGATCTTCTCGCCGGAACCAGCTTCAGCCGGATCACCACCGGGCAACGCGAACTGGCAGTATCGCGACAACAGGATCGCGGCCATTGCGCCGACGTCGGGGTCTTCAGCGACACGTTCCAGTGTTGCTGAAGCCGTGTCGGGTGTCGACGTGAAGACGGCCCACAGGTCTCTTGCGTGGTTCAGCACAGCCGCATCCTGCGCGGCACCGCGCAGAGCTTCCGGTTCGCAATGGCTCACGCACAGGCCACAGGACTTGCAGGCATCTGGGTTGACGACCACTGACAGCAGTTCGGCACTGTCTTTCTTGCGCGCTTCAGCATCGTGGAAGAAGGGCTTGGTGACCGCGACCGGCAGCGCGCCATAGGCCGCGCGGATTTCGCCGATACCTTCTGCAATCGCCTGCTTGCGCTCATCCGGCAAGGGCATTTTGTCCTTGAGCCATGTGTAGGCCTCGTCGAGCATTTCGCCAAACGTCGGCGCAGGATGTTCGGCTTTCCGGTTGCTCGAGATCATGCGCGCCGCAAGTTTGGCTGCTACCTGGCGTACGGCATCGGCACCGGTGCGGTCGATGCCGGCTTCGATCAGGGCTGCAGGACTGGACGCAACGACGCCGATAGCGCTGTCGGGACAGTGTGTCCAGCATTTGCCGCAGCCAGTGCACAGCGACGGATCGAATACCGGCAATCGAGTGCGGGCCCCGCTCGTATCGTGGAAAGTAGAACTCAAAGGCGGCATGGTGCCCGTTGCAAGGAACGGGTCTGCCGTCAGGCGGTCAGTCTTTCCGTCGCGATAGAGTATGCCGGTCTGGTCCCAGAAACGGGGCAGGCTGGCAAAGTGATCGTCGTCCCGCGCGAGGTGGCGCACGGCGGCAGGTACGGCTCCCTCCCAGGAACTAGCGGCGGGATCTGTGCCGGTTGATTCGCCGTCGCGCTCGACGACGCCCTCAAGACCGGCCTGAAACGATGCAAGCATCGCGTCGCGGCGATCGGCGGGAACGGTCTCCAGCAGGCCACGGCGCGCGGCGATAATCCGGCGCAGTTTGTGATCGACCAATCCTGCGGACTGCAGCACGCCAAACAGCCCACCGAGTAAGGCCTCCTGCGCGTTTGTGTCGTCGGGATCGACTGGCACATGAAAGGTCTTTGTGCCGTCAGTGAGCAGCACTTCGCTGCGCGCACTTAGCAACGTCGCGTCGGCGACGACTTCATCGCCAGGGTCCTGCAGCGAAGCATCGCCGTGCGTGAGCCAGTCAAGCTGCGTGTCGCGCCAGCGTTCCCACGTAAGCGCAGGGCGGCTGCGAATGCGTCCCCCATCGAGTTGTTGCAGTATCGCGCCCGCCGCACCGAGCAGGCCTTCATTGTCGTCGCCGGTAGTCCGCTGTATCGCAATGCTCAGCGTGTTTTCTTTGCGCAGCCGGCTGGTGCCGCGCGCAGCGCGGATACCGAGTTGGGCGGTGTCAGGATAGGCGCGCCGCAACGCGTCGAGTAAGACCTCGCGCTTGGGTTCTTCGGCCGATGGGTCATCGAAAGACAGGCCCAGGTAAACAGGCGTCGCCGGCGGCGGATCCGTGCGTGCACAAAGTTCGACAAGATCGGCAACGCGCAGCGGTAATCCACCAACGCCAAAGACGATGGGCGAACAGGCAGGTCGCGTCCCGGCTTGCGCTTGCCCGAGGCTGGCGCGAACCTCGCGGCATAGGGGTGGTTCGCCGGACAAGGGCGAAGCCATGCGTTCAAGCACGAAGACGTGTTTGCATTGCTCGAGCGCTGCACCGATCGCAGCGGACGGGAACGGACGCAGTACATGAATGCCAAGGACTCCGACTTTTATCTTGTGCCGCTCGCGAACGAAGTCTGCGGCCACTCGCGCTGTCTCGAGCGCGGAGCCTTGCGCCATGATCACAATGCTCGCGTCGTCCACGCGGTAGTTGGAGACTGCCTCGTGTTGGCGGCCCGTCTTGCCCGCAAATGCCGCGAAAGACGCTTGCAGCGACTCGTCGACAAACGCGTCAAAATAGGGGCCGCGAGCGGCCGCTCCGAGCGCGAAGCTCCCTGGTTCAAACAAGGCACCTGTGAGCGCCGGCTCGTCGAGATCGTGCCAGGCGGGCACGCGCCGCCGCATTGCGCCGAACAGGAGCTTCTGCGCGGACGTCGGCGACTCGATTTGATCACGCGGGGAACCGAGGAAACCACTGACCTGCGCGGGCGATAGCAGGCGCGTGTCCTGCGGGGCGAGGGCGGTTTGCTCACTGTCCATGACAACCATCCCAGGTACCAGTGACGCCTCGGTCACGCGCCTGGCAATGTAGGTGAAGTCGATGGCCTCCTGCACATTGGCCGCAAACAACATGAAGAAACCGGAATCCGCACTGAGATGGACGCTTTCATGCCCACTGCCCAATGCTGCGCCATGTGCCGCGAGCGCGCGCGTGTTGAGATGCAAGACCAGGGGCGCGTGTTTGCCTGCCGCGGACGTCAGCAGATCCTGGCTTGCCGCGATTTCCGTTCCGGACAGGAATGCGGCCGCGCGCCGGCCGGCCAGCGCCATGCCGGTGGCCGCGGCAACGCGACCCCGGGGACCTTCGGCGTTGTGCACCGCGTGGCTGGTAATGGCGGCTTCAGACAACGAGACCGCAGTGTTACCGTCGAGCACCGTGTCCAGACCTTCTTCGCGGATGTCTGATCCGGCAGGTGCCCCAAAGACCTTGCGGTACCAGCGGATGGCAATGCTACGCATACCGGGCATCAGACGCCCCCCGCTTTTCTGGATTCCTGGTCCTGGAACTGCTCGCCCTCGAGCCACACGATCGAGCGCGTAGCGCATCGAAACACGGCCTCAGGGGCGGCCGGACCGCCTGCCGAATAATCGATCACGGGGAGGTTGTTTTCCATGCGTATTAGTCCGGGCGCGGCGTCCGCGACACACTTTCCGCAAGCGTCGCATGCGACTGAACAGAGCTGTGTTGCCGCCTCGCCCGCCAGCGGAATGTTGCATTGCACGAACAGGTTCTGGCTGAGCGGCACGAGTTCAAACAAGTCCCTGGGGCAGGCAGCAACGCAGTCCGGGCAGGCACGGCACTTCTCGGTGTCTACCTGAGGGAGACCGTTTTTATTCATATGAATCGCGTCGAAAGTGCAGGCGACTTCACAATCGCCCAGGCCAAGGCAGCCCCAGGAGCAGCCTTTCCCGCCGCCCGACACCATGGCGGCTGCCCGGCAGCCTTCAAAACCCTGGTATTCAGCAATCTGGTGCGCCTGCAAGCCACCGCCATTGCAGCGCAGCCGGGATACCAGCTTCTCCTGGCTGCCGGCATCCACTTCGAGAAACTCGGCAATTTGCTCGATGTTCTCTTTGGTACTGACGGTGCACTGGCTGGGGTCGACGGTCCCGGCCACGAGTTTTTCCGCAAACGGCAGGCACCCGGGTTGTCCGCATGCGCCGCAGTTGGTGCCCGGGAGTAATTCGTTGGTTACCTCAATGCGTGGGTCCTCGTCCACCTTCAGGAAGCGCTGCGCGATAGCGAGAATCGTTCCGAAGAACAATCCGATCCCAACCATGATGGCCGGCGCTACGAGCAGGCTGTTCATCAGTTAAACGGCGCGGCGCGGGCTACCAGCTCGTCCAGCCCGGGCTCGTTGGGGTTCAGCGGTTTACCCGGGTGGATGCACTTGGCGGGGCAGATCTCGGCTGCCGCCACGAGGTCCGCATAGGTTCCCGCGTTCACATCCTTGATGATCGCCTGCTTGTCGCTGTTGTACGCGAACATCATTTTGTTCACGCCCATACAGTCGTCGCAGGTTGTGCACATCGACGTATCGAGCCAGGGCTCGTCAAAGCTGAGCTCTTCTTCCGGCTCCTCTTCGGGCTCGGGCTCTGGTTCGGGACTGACGTCGGAGGCGGTCTCGGTTTCGGTGGTCGGCAGGGGCGTCGGCATCGTGGCGAGCTGGCCGCCGTCGGCTACCACGCTGGAGAGATCGGCACCCATCAGGACGTCGACGAGCTGGCCCATGGCCTCACCAGCCGCTTCGCTACGCGCGCTCTCCAGCTCCTCCTCGTGTGCCTTCTTCAGTTGCTCCCGTTCGGCTTCGATCGCCGCCTGTTGTTCCTCGATAATTCGGTCGACAGCGGCTTCGACGTAGAAATTTTGCACGCCGGCAAGTTCCTGCAGGGTGCGCCAGTAGTTCAAGCGGTCGCGGCAGGCGAAGACGAGCGTACGGGATACGACCAGCCGCACGAGGACACCCTTGTCATCGATACCCCAGACAAACGGCACCAGCCGATCAACGACCACCTCGCCGGCGCCGAGGAACTCGTCAACGGTTACCAGGTTCGGTGCCTCGAAGCCGGCGGGTACCACGCGGAAATGTTCGTGCAGCTCCGGCATCAGGAGTGCGTAGTCCGCAAACGTGAACGCAAGGTCCATCTCGGTCACTTCGCCGTCTGCGCTGCGAAATTCGAGCTTCTCAACGGGCCAGTCGCCGTCCGCCTGAGGGTTTCCGGTAAAGCTGACTCGCTCTGCGGCATGGTCGCCACGGTCCGGATTCACGAGGAGGTAGGGATGGGCGCGACCCTCGAGCGCAGCACTTGCAACGAACCAGGCATCGAGCAGTGGCTTCTCCGTCCTGCTCTGGGTACCGCGATTAATCAGGTGCAGGCCCGTCCGATTGCTGTCGAGGGCGCAAAGGAAGCCAGACAGCAGATCCTGGTGGCGCGCCGCCGACGACTGCGCGACAACAACGTGGCGGTGACCGACACCGAAGTAGGCCAATTCAAAACGATAGGTATCGAAGGGCCCCTCACCGGCGCGCGCTGCCGGATTGTCATAGGCCCGAACCCAGGTCAATACCTGGACCGGGAGACGTGACCCCAGCAAATGTGAAAACGACGACAAGCCGTCGCCCGCGAGATAGTCGGCCGATGCCAGCGCTACGACTCGCGTTACAAGCTGCATTTCCTCGTCAGAGAAGGCCTGCCAGTCGAAACTGGCAAACCAGGAATCGTGTATCGCGGGATCGTAATTTCCGTCGATCTCCAGCGCTGCGATGCGCGCTGCAGCGAACAGCTGAGCGAATTGCGCAGCGTCCTCTGCGAACACCTCGGCCGCGGTTGTGCACGGAGTGTTGCTGGTGACGACCTCAAGTGCAGGCAAGTCGGTCAGTGCCGGGTCGTCGAGCTTGCCGACAAACCGGACCAGCACAGGATCATCTTGCCACGATTGCAATGTCTGCAAGGCTTGCTCAATGCGCTCGCGCCGTTCTGCGATCATGTCGACCGAACCGTGCGCGCGCTGTCCAAGCATTCCGGACAAGGCGCTCGTGTCGAAGTATTGCGACGCAGCACCGGCTTCAGTCTTGCTCTTGCGGCCTTCTTCGCTTGTTGCTGCCTTGGCTTTCTCGACCTCCAGCAAGGAACGCAAGCCGTGGATGTGCTTGCTGACCTGCTGTCGAAACGCCTCGCGCCGATCGTCGTGCCGGTGACGAATGGCATGCACCATCAGGTGCAGCGACGTATGCGGTCCGTAGCCGAGGAACTGCCCACCGGGCGCGATGGCGTCTGCGAGACGCGCCAGGTCGGCGGCCAGGACTTCGCGACTCTCGGGTTCCAGATCCAGCTGCTCCTGCATCGCCGTCGCAGCCGACGCAAAAAAACCGGGTGCCTCGACGGGGTCAGGGTCTGCCAGTTTCTGCCGGATGTAGCGCTCGATCCAGGGAAGGTTATCTTTGAGTATCCGGGCGTTGTCGTCGCCGAGTGCAAACTCGTCAATCGCATCGAGCAGGTGTTCGCCCACCGGTTTGGCCAGCACCGCCTGCTCCGTGCCGTCGGGTGGTACGAGATACAGTGGGTACTGGTAACGAATGACTGACGCATCCCGGTAGGGATTGAGAAGGGCGGGCAATATGCCGCCGCTGGGCCGGGAGGTACTTGCGGTCGCTGCGGGCTCGCCGTAATGGAAACGGCGGAGTACGTCGAGCACATTGGTGCCGTCATCACCCACAATTTCGCCCTTGTCGGCTTCGTTACGTTTATTTTCCGTTACGGAATTCATCGTGTCGGTCCGCTCAATGGCACGCCAGCTACAAGGCGAAATGATCCAGTGCTTCGTTCATGCCTGCCAACCTGTCCTCGATCGTCATATCGAGGCCGGTCGCAGTCATCTTGTCATACTGCGGTGCGTCGGGGTTGTGGTACAGGATGCCCAATGGCAAGACGCTGTCGTCCTCCGCCAACGCACGCGCTGCGGCGAGATCGGAGGGGTCGTGCTCGGCATTGTTCGGGAACAAACGCTTGACCATGTCGTCAACCTGGACGCCTTTTTCATGCGTCAGGAGCCGCATGCGCGCGGGTTCGTCCTGAAGGGCCTTGCCGATCGACTCCACGTAGACAGGGCAACGTTGAATGATGCGTACAAAGCTCGTTCCCTTGTGCTCGTGTGCTTTCTTGATGACCTCATGACGGAGCGGGGCATTCCAGTCGACGATCTGGGCGACAAAAGAAATATTCGTGATACCAAGGGTAACGGACAGCGGGTTGAGCGGCGGAAGCAGGGCGCCTGACGGGTGGGTGTTGGTCGGCACGTCGAGCGGCGTGGTTGGCGACGTCTGTTTCTTGGTCAGCCCGTAAATGCCGTTGTCGAATACCAGGAGCGTGATGTCCATGTTGTAACGCATGGCATGGATCCAGTGGGCGGCACCAATCGAGAAGCAATCGCCGTCGCCGGTCGCGACCCAGACGTCCAGATCAGGGCGCCGCGACTTGATACCGCAGGCGACAGGCAGTGCACGCCCGTGCAAGCCATGGAACCCGTACGTGCTCATGTAGTGCGGCAGGCGGCTGGAGCAGCCGATACCGGATACCGCCACCGTCTTCTCGGGTTTGATCTGCGAGTCGCGGCAAACGCGATGGACTGCAGCAAGGATGCCATGGTCGCCGCAACCTGTGCACCAGCGCGGCACCGCGCCGGTGTAGTCTTCCAGTGTGAAGTATCGATCCTTGACCTCGAGAGACCAATCACCTTTTAAGCCGAACATGCTTCTGCTCCTTCGATCTCTTCAAGTCGTGATTCGATGACGTTGTGGATAGTGCCGGGTTGCAGCGGGTGGCCCGGAACCTTGGACCAGCAGTCGATATCCATCAGCGTATGCGCGCGCAGTACGAGCGCCAGCTGCGAGTAGCGACGGTTCTCTTCAGTAACGAGCGGTGAACCGGGTTCATCGCTGTAGTTGATCTCGATCGTCATCACCTTCTTGAACCTCGAGAAAATTTCTTTCAGGCCGGGCTCCATCGGCGACAGGAAGCGGAGATGCACGGAGGACACCTTCAGACCCTGGGCCCTCGCGCGATCGACTGCTTCCTCGATGGCACCCAGCGTAGAGCCCCATCCGACAATGAGCAGGTCGCCTTCGGGATCACCGTGAACCTCGGGAGGCTTCATGGTGGCAAACATGGCGGCCAGTTTGCGGCTACGCATGTCCATGCCTTCCTGGTTGGATGCTGTGTCATAAGCGATCTTGCTATTGCGATTGTGTGCGAGCCCCGTGAGGATGTACTCGCCGCCGCGCATGCCCGGGATAGGCCGTTCCGACAGGCCGGTTTTTTCGTCCCAGTCAAAGGGCGCGACGTCCTCGTCCCAGTCAGACTGGTCCAGCGGCGGCGCGAACCACTCTTCGGTAACTTCCGGCCGCTCTATGGGCTGCACACCCGTGCCCAAGTTGGCATCGGTCAGCATGATCACCGGGGTACGGAAGGACTCGGCCAGTCTGCGAGCCATGACCACGAAATGGAAACACTCTGAAATGGTCGCCGCCGCCATGACGATCTTGGGTGAGTCGCCTGGCGCACCGTACAGGGTCGACAGCAGGTCGCCCTGTTCGACCTTCGTAGGCAGGCCGGTTGACGGACCGCCGCGTTGCACATCGATGATAACGAGCGGTACCTCGGCCATGACGGCAAGACCGATCATCTCGGTCTTCAGCGCCATGCCCGGCCCGGAGGTAATCGTGCACGCGGTTTTGCCCGCATACGACGCCCCGATCGCGAATCCGATCGCAGCGATCTCGTCTTCCGCCTGGTGGACGAAGCCGCCGGTCAGGTGGAAATCTTCAGCGAGATAATGTGATGCGGATGTTGCCGGCGTAATGGGATACATCGCCACCATTTCGATGCCGGCAGCCATAACGCCCAGCCCGGCCGCGGTGTTGCCGTTCATGACGACCGCCGATTCGAGGCGATCCTCTTCGGAGGCCGGGATCTCGAACGAAAAGCCAATATGCTCGCGGGCGAATGCATAGCCGGCGTCGAACAGGTCGTGGTTAATATTGATGACCTTTTCGCTCTTCTTCTTGAAGATCTTGGCAATCTCGGCTTTCGCGATGTCGGTATCGCGGTGGTAAATGCTGCAGATCATGCCGAGGACAAACATATTCTTGCCCTTGCGGGGATCGGGTACGAGCTTGAGGCACTCTTGCTGGATGGGCAGTTCGATGACATTGAGTCCCTGCGCCTCGAAATCGGCCAGCGCCTCCTTGTACTGGTTGCGGATTCGCTCATCAGGATCTTCCGCCCACATGTTCTCCAGCAGGACGACCGTGCCTTTCCTGTAAGCGCGGTTCGAGATGCGGGAGTAGAGCACCTGCTCGTTGAACGCGACTACCACATCGGCCTCATCGCCCATATTGGTCATGTAATTCGACCCCATGCGAACGCGAATGCCGCTGGCACCCTGGCGTTCCCGGGCCGGCGGTTGAATCTCGGCCGGAATGATCTCGACGGTCCAGACACCGTTGCCCATCTTGCCGCTGACCAGCCCCAGGATCTGGCCGCACTTCTGTGCGCCCTCGCCGGAGTCGCTGACAATTTCGACAATATGCTGATCCACCTGGCGAACACCGCGCTGGAGCTCCAGGGGCTCGTCCGACTCATCGACAGGGTGGATCACAGCTGCAGCCGTGCCGTTCGCCTGTGTCGCCCGGATCTCGTCAAACCTGGAGCGGAATTCTTCGATTGCCTCCCAGCGAGCTTCCCGCGCGGTTTCGACGTCGTCGGTGTGCAGTGAGCGCCGCAAGTCGTAGCCAAGCGCGCCTCGCAGCGGCCGCGGGACGGCGAGCTTCACCCACCAGGTCTTGTCGCGCTTGAACAAGTACTTGGTGTCGCCCGAGATTCGTGTTGTTGACATGCTCATTACTCCGCCGTACCTGCTATTTACAGGGCTGTACCTTTTTACTTGCGGGCGTTATTGCACGGGGGTTTGGGCATGTAAATAGGTAGATACATAAGTGTTTTCTAATTTGTCGGAGGTACGCCGGGCCCAGCCTGCGACCCGGCACGAAACGGTGCTCTGACCGCAGTCCCTGCACGCGCAGTGGGTAGTCTCAAAGGCAGACGACGCAGATGGCCGCTGGTTCGAGTACTCCTAGGTAGTAAGCGCAGCCAGGAGGGGGCGCGAGTGCCGAATGAAGAGGCTCTGGTGAGAATAATCCCGCATGTCCCGCATGGCCGGATAATGCTGTAGAATCCCGCCAGCAATTCCAATCAACCTGTTATTCAGAGGCTATCGTGAGCAACGCAGAACAACTCCAGAAGATCAAAACCGCACCAGGATTTATCGCCGCACTTGACCAGAGTGGCGGTAGTACACCCAAGGCACTGGGACTTTACGGCGTAACCCCCGACGCCTGGTCGAACGACGAAGAGATGTTCGATGTCGTGCACGCGATGCGTACCCGCATCATGACGAGCCCGTCGTTTGGCGGCGATCGTATCCTTGGCGCGATTCTGTTCGAAAACACCATGGACCGCGAGGTCGAAGACCAGTCGACAGCCAGCTACCTGTGGAATGTGAAGAATGTCGTACCGTTCCTGAAAGTCGACAAGGGACTCGCCGATGTCGTCGATGGTGCGCAGGTGATGAAGCCCATACCGGATCTCGATGCATTGCTGGCGAAAGCCAAGGCGGCCGGCATTTTCGGCACCAAGATGCGTTCTGTGATCAAGGAAGCCAATGAGGCCGGAGTCAAGGCCGTTGCGGGCCAGCAGTTCGACATCGGCCGACAGATCGTCGCGGCAGGTCTCGTACCGATCATTGAGCCGGAAGTTGACATCCACTGTCCGGACAAAGCGGCGGCGGAAGACATGCTGCACGCGGAAATTATGGCGCAGCTGAATAGCCTGAATGCCGATGAGATTGTCATGCTCAAGCTGACGCTGCCTGAAAAGGACGATCTGTATGCGGACTGCATTGCGCATCCGAATGTTGCGCGCGTCGTCGCACTGTCCGGCGGCTATTCCCGCGAAGAGGCGAACGACCGGCTTAGTCGTCAGCACGGGATGGTTGCCAGCTTCTCGCGCGCCCTGTCAGAGGGTCTCAGTGCGCAGCAGTCGGACGAGGAGTTCGATGCGACGCTCGATGCGTCTATCGGCAGCATCGCCGCAGCGTCCGCGACCTGACCCCGCAATAATATGACAAGTGCTGGAAAAGGGGCCTGCGGGCCCCTTTTTCGCGGCTTGGCCGAAAACCTGGCAATAGTGTATTTTCCGTATTCAGGAACGGCTCCAAACGGCCGAAAATACGGAAATATTATTAATCGCAGTGAGCGCTCTTATGACCGAGAAAGAAGCCAGCCAGGCGGATACCGTCGTCGACATTGCCAAGCCGCAGCCAAAGCAGGAAATCGACACCTCAACGCCGTCTCATATTTTCGGTGAAATGCGGCACAGCCCCGAGCAGATCAAGGATCTGTTTCGCCACGGGAAATATCCCTACAAGACAAAGATCCGCAAAGCCGCCTACGAGAAACACAAGGAAGAGCTGCAGGTTGAGCTGCTCAAGGTACAGAGCTGGGTCAAGGAAAGCGGTCAGCGTATCGTCCTCCTGTTCGAGGGTCGCGACGCGGCCGGGAAGGGCGGCACCATCAAGCGCTTCATGGAACACCTGAACCCGCGTGCCGCACGCGTTGTGGCGCTCGAGAAGCCGACCGACCATGAGCGCGGGGAGTGGTACTTCCAGCGTTACATCAAGCATCTGCCGACCGAGGGCGAAATGGTGTTTTTTGACCGCTCCTGGTACAACCGCGCCGGCGTAGAGCGCGTGATGGGTTTCTGCGATTCCCTGGAATACCTCGAATTCATGCGCCAGGTACCCGATCTCGAGCGGATGCTCGTACGTTCCGGGATCCGTCTCTTCAAGTTCTGGTTCTCGGTGACTCACGAGGAACAGGATCGGCGTTTCAACTCGCGCATTGGTGATCCTCTCAAGCAGTGGAAACTCAGTCCCATTGACCGGGAATCCCAGGACAAATGGGACGAGTACACCGAGGCCAAGGAGGCCATGTTCTTCTATACCGATACCGCGGACGCGCCTTGGACGATCGTGAAATCCGACGACAAAAAGCGGGCCCGGCTCAACTGCATGCAGCATTTCCTCTCTGAGCTCGACTACCCGGGCAAGAACGAACATGTAGTGCGGGGACCCGATCCCCTGATCGTAGGCTCATCGGCACAGGTCATAGAAAAAGACCGCCACCTTTGGGGGTGATACCCCGATCCGGACCCATGCCGTTGTATTGAGGCTGGCCAGCGGAGATAATCGCGCCCGGTCCGCGTCGGCTTTTCCGCGACGGTCAGCCGTGAACTCCGCCAGGCCCGGAAGGGAGCAACGGTAGCGGTGATACCGGGTGCCGGGAAGCGGCTGGCGCGGGCCACTTGGGCCACTTTACGATACACTTGTCCGTCCGGAACCAGCCCACAGGCAGCTAATCTCTTATGAGTTACCTCGTCCTGGCCCGCAAATGGCGGCCCAAAGACTTCGCGGATACTGTTGGCCAGGAGCATGTGCTCCAGGCGCTGATCAATGCCCTGGAAACCGGCCGTCTGCATCATGCCTATCTCTTTACAGGGACGCGGGGAGTCGGCAAGACGACCATCGCGCGCATTCTGGCGAAGGCCCTCAACTGCGAAAAGGGCGTAACGGCCGAACCCTGCGGTGAATGCAGTGCCTGCCGTGAAATAGACGAGGGCCGCTTCGTCGATCTCATAGAGGTCGATGCGGCTTCCAAGACCAAGGTTGACGATACCAGGGACCTTCTCGATAACGCGCAGTACGCACCGGCCCGAGGGCGCTACAAGGTATACCTGATCGACGAGATCCACATGTTCTCCAAGAGCTCGTTCAACGCCTTGTTGAAGACTCTCGAAGAGCCCCCGCCACATGTGAAGTTCCTGCTGGCGACGACCGATCCTCAGAAACTGCCGGTGACCGTGCTGTCGCGGTGCCTGCAGTTCAATCTGAAGCGCATGACACCACGGCTTATCTCAGACCGGCTGACACATATCTGCGAGGCCGAATCGGTGGAGGCGGAGGCAGCCGCGCTGGCGACCATTGCGCGGGCGGCCGATGGCAGCATGCGAGATGCCCTGAGCCTGCTTGACCAGGCTATCGCGTTCTGTGGCGGCAAGATTGAAGAGCCGCAGGTTGCGAAAATGCTGGGTACGATCGATCGCGATCATGTCGTCCGTCTACTGAGGCTGCTGGCGGCCAACGACGCAGGCGGCATCATCGATGCGATACGTGAAATTGATGAGCAATTCCCGAACTATTCCCGCTTGCTCGAGGACCTGGCGCGAGACCTGCAGCGCATTGCCGTTTACCAGGTGGTCGGCACGTGCGACAGCGAAGATGATCTCAACGAGCAGGAGTACGCGGAGCTATCCGAGGCCCTGCCAACGGATGACGTCCAGCTGTTCTACCAGATAGCCATCATGGGCAGGCGTGACCTGCACCTTGCGCCGGACCCGCGCAGCGGTGCTGAAATGACCTTGCTTCGCATGCTGGCATTTCGGCCGGCCAGTGCGGCGGAGGTCCCTTCCGCTGCGGGCGGCGGGGCGCCAGCCAGGTCGGTGGCAAAGCAGGCTGCGGCAACCGCTCCCAGAGCGGTGAAAGCGCAGGCGCAAGAGCTTGTTAGTGCGGCCCATCAATGGGCAGACCCCGACTGGAGTGCACTCGTGGCAGAACTCCGCCTGAGCGGCGCTGTGCGTTTGCTGGCGAGCAACTGCGCCTACCTGAAGCGTGAGAAGAACACGATTCTCCTGGGGCTCGATCCCAGGTCCGAGTCCTTGCTGACGAAACAACGTAAAGACGTACTTGGGGAACGATTGTCGACACACTTCGGCGAGAAGCTGACGGTCGACATCGAACTCGGCGCGGATAAGGGTGAAACACCGGTCCAGGAAGAAACCCGCATAGAAGACGAACGCATCGAGGCGGCGCGGCAAACACTGGAAGCCGATCCGAACGTGCAGGCGCTAAAGAACATGTTTGGCGCGGAATTGAAAACGGATTCGATTGAGCTGATCAATCCATCGCAATCAGACTGAATGAACGGAGAGCATGAATGAAAGGTGGCATTGGCCAGTTGATGAAGCAGGCACAGCAGATGCAGGCCGATATGAAGAAGGCCCAGGAGGAGATGGCCTCACTCACAGTCACGGGAGAATCGGGTGCCGGAATGGTGCGCGTGACGATGACGTGTCAACACCGGGTGCAGAAAGTCGAGATTGATGATTCGATGATCGGCGACGACAAGGAAATGCTCGAGGATCTGACGGTGGCTGCTTTTAACGATGCCGTAAGCAAGGTCGAGAAAACAGTCCAGGAGAAGTTCTCTGGAATGGCGTCCGGGATGAGTCTCCCGCCGGGCATGAAACTGCCGTTCTAGATTCCCAATGTCGTATTCACCCCTGTTGATCCGCCTGATTGAAGGCCTGCGCTGCATGCCTGGAATTGGACAGAAGTCCGCCCAGCGCATCGCGTTTCATTTGCTGGAGCGCGACCGGAACGGCGCGAATGCCCTGTCAGCCGCGCTGGCCGAAGCGGTAAACGGCATCGGGCATTGCGGTCGTTGCCGCATGTTCACCGAGCATGAGTTGTGCTCGATATGTTCTGCGCCGGGTCGCGATACGACCCAGCTTTGCGTTGTGGAGTCGCCGGCCGACGTCATGGCACTGGAAGATGCGACCGGTTTTCGCGGCCTGTATTTCGTGTTGATGGGCCACTTGTCGCCACTGGATGGGATTGGCCCCGAGGAACTCGGGCTCAGTCAACTCGACGAGTGGCTGGGGCAGGGTGAGGTCACGGAACTGATTATCGCGACCAACCCGACCGTGGAGGGCGATGCCACCGCACACTACCTGGCAGACCTTGCGAGCCAGCGTGGTATCAAGGCGAGTCGCATCGCGCATGGCGTGCCGCTCGGGGGCGAATTAGAATACGTTGACGGCGGAACGCTTTCGCACGCGTTCTACGGCCGTCGAACGATCGACTAGAGGAGCGAAAATGTCGAACGACAGCTGCCTGTTTTGCAAGATACTGGACGGTGACATCCCGGCGGACCTGGTTTACGAATCAGACGCCGCCATCGCCTTCCGCGACATAAACCCGCAGGCGCCGACCCACGTCCTGGTGATTCCGCGCAAGCACATTTCAACGATTAACCACATTGAAGAAGATGATGAGGCAATCATCGGCAGCCTGTATACCGCGGCTCGCGAAATAGCGTCCCGGGAAGGTATCGCCGAGGCGGGGTATCGAGCGGTCATGAATTGCAATGAGGGCGCCGGGCAAAGCGTCTTTCATATCCACCTGCACGTACTCGGGGGGCGCCCCTTTAGTTGGCCGCCGGGCTAGTCGGCCAACTAGTACCTGCCTTCGGCAAGCTGTTCTGTCAGGTTCACGATTCGCTTGAAACTCTCATAGCGACGAGGGCTTATCGAGCCTTCTTCACATTTTGCTTTAACTGCGCAGCCGGGTTCACGCAGGTGCCGGCAATTGGCAAAACGGCATTCCTGCGCAGCATCACGGATCTCGCGGAACCCCTGCGACGCGATTGTCGAGGATTCGAGCGCGGGGGCGTAATCGCGAACCCCCGGCGAATCGATAATCGCGCCGCCACCTGGTAACGAGATCATCGCCGAATTCACCGTTGTGTGTCGGCCTTCGCGTGACTTGTCCGAAATTGCCGAGGTTTTTTGCACCTGATCGCCCAGGAGGCCGTTAATAATGCTGGACTTGCCGACCCCGGACTGGCCGACAATGATGGCGCGGTGCGTCGCCAGCAGATTCCGCACATTGTTCATGCCGTCGCCGGTCAAAGCGCTGCAAGCCACGACGTCGTAGCCAATGTCAAAGTAGGTATCCAGTTCGTAGCGAGCGTCTGCAATGCCGATGTCACTCTTGTTGAAGACAACGCATGCATCAATGCCCATCAGTTCGGCCGCGCACAGGTAGCGATCGACAATAAACCAGTCGGGCCGGGGTTCGGCTGCTGCGACAACAACAAGATAGTCGAGATTAGCGGCCAATATTTCGACCTGCCCCCGCATGTTGGGCCGCGTTAATTCATTGCGACGCGGTGCGATTTTGGTAATCAGCCAGTCGTCTTCCTGTTCGATCGGTTCCACCTCAACCTGATCGCCACAGACGGGCTTGATTCGCTTGCCCTTGATGCGCGCAAAGACTTCTCGTCCGTCATCCAGCGCCACGCGCATGCGGCGGCTGTAGGTGGCTATGACCGTGGCGTGATTCATGGCGGAAGTATAGACTGCGGGAACCATGACCACACCCGCCAGCGATCCATCGACCAACCTTATCTGGATAGACCTGGAGATGACGGGTCTGTGCACGGCGAGCGATTCGATTATCGAGATTGCGACCGTGGTGACCGACAAGCTGCTGAACGAACTCGCCGAGGGCCCGGTACTTGCAATTCGGCAGTCGCGGGAAATCATGGATGGTATGGACGAGTGGAATACGCGGCAGCACGGCAAATCCGGCCTGACTGCGCGAGTACTTGAGAGTGAGACCGATGTCGCCGAGGCCGAAGCTGCGACGCTCACATTCCTCGGAGAATGGGTTGATGCCGGTGCGTCGCCGATGTGCGGCAACAGTATTTGCCAGGACCGCCGGTTCCTTGCGCGCGAAATGCCCGCGCTCGAAGCCTTTTTCCACTATCGCAACCTGGACGTTAGTACGCTGAAGATATTGGCGCAGCAATGGGCTCCTCAAGTTGCCAAAGGCTTTGTGAAAGAGTCGGCGCACCAGGCCTTGTCCGATATTCGAGATTCCATTGAGGAACTGGCCTGGTATCGGGATCACCTTTTCGATGCGAGCGTGCTGGATTTGCCGGGTGGCGATGGCTGAGCAATCTTTTTCCGAATATGCAGCGCGCAATGCCGCGCCAATTCTGGAAATACTGCGGCGTGAATTTCGTAGTGCCTCGAGCGTGATTGAGATTGGCTCCGGAACCGGACAGCATGCGGTTGCATTCGCTGCGGCGCTTGATCATCTGCGATGGCAGACCAGTGACCTCGATGAGAACCATGCGGGCATCTGCGCGTGGATCGAAAGCGCGCGGCTACCGAATGTCGAGCCGCCGCTGTCCGTTGACGTTCTCAGCGCGTCGCTGGAAGACGAGTCCTTCGATGCGGCGTTCTCGTCGAACACGGCGCACATCATGGGTATCGAGGCGGTCGAGCGCATGTTCGCGCTGGTAGGCGGCGCGCTCCGCGCAGGCGGTGTGTTCTGCCTCTACGGGCCGTTCAAAACGGGTGGCGAGTTTAATTCGCCGAGCAACGCAGACTTTGACCAGGGCCTGAAGCGGCGCGATCCTGTTATGGGAATTCGCGATATCGAAGTACTCGACGAATATGCGGCGGCGTCCGGGTTGCGACGGGTCCGGTTTTACGCTGTACCCTCCAACAACAATGTCGCGGTGTATCTGAAGACAGGTGACGAATGACCACACACACGGGAGGGTGCCATTGCGGGGAAGTACGCTTCGAGGTGGACGGTCCGGCTGAGATTAGCGCGACAGAGTGCAATTGCAGTATCTGCGGCAAGGCCGGGTACCTGCACCTGTTCGTGACTCGTGAGGAGTTTCGGCTGTTGCGGGGCGAGGATGCCTTGTCAACGTATACGTTCAACACGGGGGCCGCCAAGCATCACTTCTGCCGACATTGTGGCATCAAGTCGTTCTATATTCCGCGTTCCCACCCAGACGGCGTGAGCGTAAATGTGCGTTGCCTTGATGAAGCCACGATAAAGAGTGTCGATGTGACGCCATTTGATGGCCGCAACTGGGAACAGAATGTGTCAAAACTGTCGCGGTTAAGCGACTGATTTGGCTGACTATTAGTGGAAGGCTGGCACGGCTTGCCTTATAGTTGCGGCATTATGAAAAGACTAATTGCCATTGCGGTCCTTGCGACTGCCTTCGTGGGGCCTGTCGCGTTCGCGCAGTCTGCCTGGGTCACCGACCAGTTTGAGATTACGCTGCGGTCAGGCCCGAGTACGAGCAACGCCATCCAGCTGATGGTGGGGAGTGGCACGCGCCTCGACGTGCTCGAGCGCGATGCCGACAGCGGCTACACGCGCGTGCGGACGCAGGGCGGCACGGAGGGGTGGGTGTTGACGCGCTACCTGATGACCGAACCCAGCGCTCGCGAACAACTCGAGCGGCTGACAAGCCAGCTCACCAACGCGAATTCGCGCGGCAGTTCACTGGATTCGCAGCTGAATGCCATCAGGAGCGAGTACGATTCGGCGAAGCAGCAAATTGCGGCGCTCGAGCGCGAGAAGGCCGCCGCGGAGACGGAACTAGCGGAAATCAAACGGACGGCGGCCAACGTGCTTGCGATCAGCGACCAAAACAAGACACTGATGGACCAGTTGACGGCAGCCCAGATACGGGGCGATACGCTGGAACAGGAAAACCGGCAATTGGCCAGCCAGACGACTCGCTACTGGTTCATGGCGGGCGGACTCGTACTGCTCGTCGGCTTTCTGCTGGGTATCTGGCTGCCGCGCATCCAGTGGCAGCGCCGTTCGCGCTACGATCGATTCTGATCGCTGTATTTTCTAGTCGACAGTTTCGCCCGCGAGGAACATCCAGGTCTCGATAACCGTATCGGGATTGAGCGACATACTTTCAATTCCCTGGTCCAGCAGCCAGCGAGCCAGGTCGGCATGGTCCGACGGCCCCTGCCCACAGATGCCAACGTACTTGTTGTGCGCCTTGCAGGCGGAAATCGTCATGGCCAGCAGGGCCTTGACCGCATCATCGCGCTCATCGAAATTATCCGCGACCAGCGCAGAGTCGCGATCCAGTCCCAGGGCCAGTTGCGTCATGTCGTTTGAGCCAATCGACATACCATCGAAGTGCTCGAGATACTGATCCGCCAGCAGGGCATTCGTGGGCAGTTCCGACATCATGATCACCTTGAGATCGTGTTTGCCACGTTCCAGGCCGTTAGCTGCCATCAGGTCGATAACGTCTTTCGCCTGCTTCACGGTCCGAACGAACGGAATCATGATCTGCACGTTCTTGAGGCCCATGTCCTCGCGCACCCGGCGTAGCGCCCGACACTCCAGTTCAAAACATGGTTTGAAACTCTCAGACACATAGCGGGCGGCGCCACGGAATCCGAGCATCGGGTTTTCTTCGTCGGGTTCATAACGCCTGCCACCGATCAGGTTGGCGTATTCATTGGACTTGAAGTCAGACATCCGCACGATGACTGGCTCCGGCGCAAACGCGGCTGCAATCGTCGCCACACCCTCGGCCAGTTTGTCGACAAAGAACTCGACCGGATCGGGATACCCGGCCATCTGGTCATCGATTGCCGCCTTCGTATCCGCATCCTGACCGTTATAGTCGAGCAGGGCCTGTGGATGAACGCCGATCATGCGGTTGATGATGAACTCGAGTCGTGCGAGACCCACACCCCGGTTTGGAATATTTGCAAAGTCAAACGCGCGATCCGGGTTGCCGACATTCATCATGATCTTGACCGGAATGTCCGGCAGGGCATCCAGCTCGATGTTCTTTTCTTCAAAATCGAGGCGACCCTCGTAGACAAAGCCCTCGTCGCCTTCGGCGCAACTGACGGTTACGTCGGCGCCGTCCGGGATCGTCTCGGTTGCATTACCGCAGCCAACGACGGCCGGGATGCCGAGCTCACGCGCGATGATGGCGGCGTGGCAGGTGCGTCCACCACGATTCGTGACAATTGCCGAGGCGCGTTTCATCACCGGCTCCCAGTCCGGGTCCGTCATGTCCGATACGAGCACGTCGCCGGCGCGCACGCGATTCATTTCGGCCACCGAACGAATAACTTTCGCCGTGCCCGAACCTATCTTGTGCCCGATACTCCGGCCGGTAATGATGACGTCGCCAGAGTCCTTGAGTGTAAACCGCTGTATGGACCTGCCGCTGCGACTTTGCACCGTTTCGGGGCGAGCCTGCAGAATGTACAGCTTGCCGTCATTGCCGTCCTTGCCCCATTCAATATCCATGGGTCGGCCATAGTGGTTCTCAATCGTGACGGCCATTTTTGCCAGCTCAACAATGTCGTCATCGCTGATGGAAAACGTCAGGCTGTCGCCTTCGTCGACGTCCACAGTATCGACCGTCTTGCCCGGCGCAGGATTGTCGCTGTAGACCATCTTGATCGCCTTGCTGCCGAGGTTCTTGCGCAAAATCGGATGCTTACCATTGGCCAGCGCGGGCTTGTACACATAGAACTCGTCGGGATTGACCGCTCCCTGCACGACCGTCTCACCGAGTCCCCACGATGACGTGATAAACACCGCGTCACGGAATCCCGTCTCGGTATCCAGCGTAAACAGGACGCCCGACGAGCCGACGTCGCTACGAACCATTGTCTGGACACCCGCTGACAGCGCGACGTCCGCATGCACGAAACCATGGTGAACGCGATAGGCAATGGCACGATCGTTGAAAAGTGATGCGAATACCTGGTGCATGGCCTCGACCACGTTGTCCAGGCCGCGTACGTTGAGGTAGGTTTCCTGCTGGCCGGCGAAAGAGGCGTCGGGCAGGTCCTCCGCGGTCGCGGACGAGCGCACGGCCACAGCGATATCCCGGCCCCCGTGCATTTCTTCCCAGGCTGCGCCCACATCCCGCATCAGGTCGTCGGGGAGGGGAGTCTCCATTATCCAGCCACGAATCGATGCACCGGCGCTTGTCAGGGCCTCGATGTCGTCGACATCGAGGCTATCCAGCACCTCGTGGATACGCTTGTCGAGCCCGCCGGTGCTCAGGAACTTGCGATACGCCGCTGCGGTAGTTGCGAATCCTCCCGGAACTGCGACGCCAAGGTTGGAAAGGTTGCTGATCATTTCACCGAGGGAGGCATTCTTCCCGCCGACGGTTTCAACGTCGTCCATGCCAAGCTCATCGAGCTTGATGACATATGGCTCCAAGTCCTACTCCCTTGTGTTCCCCGGCAGGAACTGGACAATCCTACCGATGGACGAGCGCGTCGTATTTTTTGTTTCCGATCAAACCGGGGTCACGGCAGAGACCCTCGGTCACAGCCTGATTACGCAGTTTGCCGGCCAGAATTTTCGCCAAACGACTTTGCCATTTATAGATTCTGATGACAAGGCGCACGAGGCTGTCGAGACAATTAACGCTGTTGCCGCAAAGAGTGCGCTGAACCCGATCGTCTTTTCGACCATGGTTCAGCCCAATCTGCGTGAGATTGTTAAGGAATCCGCGGGCCTGCACCTCGACATTTTCGACGCATTTCTCCAGCAGCTGGCGGACGAATTTGGCGAGGTGCCCGGATACCAGCCAGGCCGGGCGCACGGCATGAGTGACATCGATGCTTACATGAAGCGGATCGAGGCCACCAATTTTGCACTGGCGAACGATGACGGCGGGATCAGCCGCAACTATGACGTCGCCGACGTTATTCTCGTCGGTGTTTCCCGGTCGGGAAAGACGCCGACCTGTCTGTACCTGGCACTGCAGTACGGCGTATACGCGGCAAATTACCCGTTGACCGACGACGAACTCGAGAGCGGCGCACTGCCGGATTTCCTGCTACAGCAAAAGCACAAGCTCTTCGGATTAACGATTGCACCGGAACGCTTGCGCGAAATTCGCAAGGAGCGGCGACCGTTAGGGAACTATTCGTCGGCGCAGCAGGTACGCTTTGAACTACGAGAAGCCGACAAGATCTTCCGTCGCTACGGGATTCCGAATGTCAATACGACGAGTTTTTCGATCGAAGAGATTTCCAGCAGAATCCTGGATAGTACCGGGGTAGAGCGCAGAGTTCGACCCTGATATTGACGGACGGGTGCTGCTATATTTGGCGGCATGTTGCTCGATTCACACCTTGTACCTGAGACCGCTGCCAGGCCCGGAAGCTTCGTTGGCCTGATGGCCCTGTATGAGAGTAACTACCTGCGACTGATGCGCCTGATTCCCGAGGTCGAGCGTCTCGACGGTTGCTTTCGCTCGCGCGTGGCGGGTGACTGCGATCTGCACGTGGAGATTCTGGAGCGGTGTCGGTACACGGTGACGCTGTCCCTGACCTATCATTTTGAAACCGACGACGGCCTGCTCGTGGACCCGGACATGACGGTGCGTGTGTATCTCGACTGCCTGCTTGCCGAGGTCATGTCGATCGGCCCCAGGCAGCGACACGCGACACTCCGCAAGCTGGTACAGGAACACCACAAGGAGCTGGGCCGGCGCTGGCGCCGGAATATCGTCCTGAACAAGTGGCTCGACTACCTGTCCGACCAGGGACACCTCGTCCTCGAGCGCTAAAACTGTCGATTCGGTCAGGGTAAGCACCCGGCATTGCTGAGATCATTATGTCCGACAACGCTCCCCGCGAACGCGCGTTGCATTTGGATTATGTAAAGAGATTAGCTTTGACGAGTATCACGACAATATTCAAAGGTGAGCCTGAACCGGCCGAGGAACCGGACAAGCTTGTTGACCTGTTCCGCAACCGCATCGAACTCAAAAAAGAGTTTGCAGCGCTGCGCGACGAGAAATATGAGCTCCAGGACCGCATCAAGGCGCACTGCGGTGCTACTGAACGCGTTCAGCAGAAACTCAATCACATCGAGGCGCTACTGCTCGATCCGGAATGGGTGCACAACGTTGTTGTGTTCTACCAGCTGCGGCGGCTCGCTGCTCACTGCGAGGGGAGACTCGAGCGCTTCGCAGAACAACTCAAGCAACAACGCGAACAGCGCGTCCACAGCCGCGTGCTGGTGTCCTGGAACAAGGAGAAAACCAAATTAATGGAGCGCGTGACGGCGCGCATCGGTGAACACCGTATGCGCGTGCAGACGCTCGAGGACCAATTGCAGGCCCAACGTCACAAGCTGCAAACAATGGGTGGGATAGCGAAGATGCTTCACGGTCGGTCACAGGAAACTTCTGTCGACCAGCTGGAGGCGTCGGTGGCAGCGGCCCAGGGGCGGGAGCGCGAGTTGTTACAGAAACTCGAAGACACCGAAAAGCTCGAGCCGCCTCCGCACCAGGGGCTGGACATCACGGCCAAGCGGTCGATCAATTTCATGATTCTTGCGTTTGCCCAACAGCTCTACCTCGACTACGTGGAAGACGACCTGGTCGCGCTCGCCAAGGAATCGAGAGAGAAGAGCGTCGGCGCCGTTAACTACGGCAGCAAGGCTGACTGTGATGACCTTCTGGAGCTCATCACCCGGCGCAAGGAAGAAATAGAGCAGGCGGGTGACTTTGCGGATGTGCTGCAAGCCCGAGCAAAGAAAATCGCAGAATTCGCCCAGTTTCGTCATGACGACGATGCGGTGCCCGTGCCGGCGACGGTCGCGACGATTTTCGAGATCGACAAAAACGGCGTCATCAGAACATCGGACGCCAACCTTCTCGGCGAGAATTACTTCAGTATTGCAAAGGTAATGAGCCGATAGGCTCTAGATATCTTTTCGGAACATCTGCCGTCTGAAGGGCACCAGTTCGTTGTCCGAGACACGGCGCAGCCTGGTCTCCGTAACCTCGTCGCCCTCGGACTCCGCCACTTCAGCGTCCTGCGACGCACTGTCGTCGGCGAATACTTTGCGTGCAGCAGCTTCTACACGGGGTTTCAGGAGGTGGTCGTCGGCGACGGACTCTATAGTCGTGGCCACTGACCTGGGTTCGTCATTGCCGCTGACCTCGTGGCTCGCCGTGGCCAGCTCATGGGTTTCAACGTCCAGCGATGCGGCACGATCGTCCCTGCAGGCGAGGCCACGGTCGGGTGCGGCCAGCACAGGTACAGCAAAACAGCCAGTCAGCAGAAGCACAGCGGCTGTTGCCGCGATATTGCCTCGTTTCGGCGCTGTTGGCCGTACTGCCATGGCGTGCCCCCATCACATTGATCGCAGAGTACGATCGGCTAGGTGTTATAGCCGAGTATAACACCGCGATTTATCGGGTCAAGCGCGCGCCGTCAGGGCCGCACCTGGGCCGTTTTTGCCGGTTGGCTCGCCATTTCCCGCATCGTGGCGAGGTCCGTGACGATGCCCGCCGCCTGATCCAGCAGGATGTCCGGGAACTCGTCTTCCTCAATATCGTCGAGGCTTTCGACCGGTTCGATACCCAGGGCCACACGGCGCTCGTTCTCGCGATCCAGGCGGCGCTGTAACTCCTGCTCGTGTTCATCGCGGCGCGTCTGCATATTCAGCGACATGGTCTTCTTCGCCGAGATCTCCTCGGCGGCCCGAATCATATCCAGCTGGTACTGGAAGTTCGGGTCGTCCTTGGTGCGTTCTGCATAGGACACCGTAAGCGATTCGATCATACCCTCGAGCGGCTTGCCGGCCCGGAAGCGGGTCGTCTGTACCGTGTCCCAGGGCAGGGCCGTGTCACGGGCACTTTCACCGATCAGTTCTGCATTGATGTGCGATGGCAGCGCAATATCCGGGTCGACCCCGCGATGCTGCGTGCTCTCGCCGGTTACCCGATAGTACTTGCCAATCGTCAGCGTAAGTTGCCCAAAGCCCTTGTCGTCTTCACTGCGCAGGTACTGGTCGAGCGAATACAGGTTCTGCACGGTGCCTTTGCCGAAGGTCTGCTGGCCAACGACAACACCGCGCGCATAATCCTGGATGGCGGCGGAGAAAATCTCGGACGCAGACGCACTGTAGCGATCGACCAAAACGGCCATTGGGCCGCTGTAGGCGACGCGTGGCACGGGATCGGGGTCATCGAGACGACTGATACGGCCGTTGGCGTTGCGCAGTTGCACAACCGGGCCGTTGTCGATGAACAGTCCTGACAGGGCGGTCGCCTCCGTGAGGTGTCCGCCACCATTGCCACGAAGATCGATCACAAGTCCGTCAATGCCTTCTTCCTCGAGTTCGGCGATAAGGCGCTTGACGTCTTTGGTCGTGCTCTTGTAATCCTTGTCGCCGCTGCTCAGGGCGCGGTAGTCACGATAGAAGCTCGGGACATCGATCACGCCGATGGACCACTCACGACCATCGCGCTGGATCTTGGTGATCTCGGCCTTGGCAGCCTGCTCTTCAAGTTTCACCTGGCCACGAGTCAGGTCGACGAATGTCTTGGGGCTTCCCGGCAGCGAATTCGCCGGGATTATCTCCAGGCGAACCACGGACTCCGCGGGGCCGCGGATCAGCTCAACGACGTCGTCGAGCCGCCAGCCGATCACGTCAACGATTTCTCCATCGCTACCCTGAGCGACCCCGGTAATGCGGTCTTCAGGCTTGAGGGAACCGTCGGCGGCGGCAGGACCGCCCGGTATGATCCCGGCGATTTTTACGAAGTCCCCATCCGTCTGCAGCGAGGCCCCGATACCGAAGTACGACAGGCTCATCTGGATGCGGTACTCCTCGGAATTGCGAGGCGACAGGTAGCTCGAGTGTGGATCCAGCGTGTGCGCGAACGCGTTCATGAAGCGCTCAAACACATCATCATTATTGACCTGGTTCAGGCGTTTCAGGAAACCTCGATAACGATCGCCAAGCACCTCCTGGATCTTCTCCCAGGGTTCCTCTTCCAACGCGAGGTTCAGCGCATCGTTCTTGACGCGTTGGCGCCAGATCTCGTCGAGTTCGGCCGAGGACGCTACCCAGGGCTCCTCGGAACGGTCGAACTGGTAGGTTTCGTCGACGGTGAAGTCCGGCTCCGTCTCAAGTTGCGTTAGCGCAAAGTCCAGCCTTTCGCGAACGCGTGTCTGGTACACCTGGAACATCTCGAATACCGGATCCAGCGGTTTGCTCTTGACGAGGTCGTCAAGTTCGTAGCGGAATGTCTCGAAGTACTCGATATCTCCCTTGAGCAGGTACATCCGGTTCCGGTCGAGAGACTCGATGTAAAGATCAAGGACCTGCGAGGACAGTTCGTCATCGACAGCGACATGATTGTAGTGCTGCTGCTGAACAAACTGGGTGATGATCTCACCAATCTTCTCGTGACGTTGTTCAGGGTGAAGAAAGCTCTTCTGATCGAGTGCGGTTGTCGTGCTCAGTACGGGCGCGCAGACGAGGGCGATGCCCAGTCCTGCAAGCCAGTTGATACGGCGTATTCCGGTTTTCGTCAAAGCAATCTCCAATCTGCCAAAGAGGTTTCAGCCAACCCTGTTGTGGGCTAGGCTAGAGGTCCTGTGCCCGTTGTTCAAGGGCATATTCGTCATATTCTTCAATAATGTGCGGCTAGCTTTACCGCAACGGAAAAAAATCACATGCGTCCATTGTCTGCCGTCACGCTGATCATCCTGGGATCGTGCTTTGCGATCACTTTCAGCCTGACCGCCGTCATTATCGTCGTCCTTGTGCTCGGGGACGAGTATCCTCGCCTGCAACGAGAATTCGAGCCCTTGCTGAACAGCCTGTTTCTCTTTCTCGGTATGACCGTGATCTCAGCCTTAAGTTTCTACACGCTCGTAAAAAACCACCGTCTGCGCTTTTGGGCGCAGGCCGCCATGTGGCTCGGCCTGTTCGGCACCGGCTATTACTATTGGCCGTGATGTAAGGTCAACGTAGCAGGCGACTGACTTTGCCGCGTCGCCGCCGCATCCGGGCCTGCAGTTCCTTGCGGCGAGTATTGAGCCAGCCCTCGCGATTCGCCGTGCTGCCATCACCGCTCTGGGAAAGCCGCTCGCGGTAGTCGCAGAAGTCCTGGTACGCCTCGAGTTCGTGTTTAAGTTCGCGCACGACCAGTTCGATCATGATGGCGTCATCGAGGAAACCCAGTCCCGGGATGTGGTCGGGAATCAGGTCCTCTGGTTCGGCAAAGTAGGCCAGCGCGTTCAGTACGCGAGTCGCTTCCTGGTGCGGCAGGCGCCACTCGATGTCCGAGAGCATACGGATCATCATGCGCAGTCGCTCCAGCCGATCAACGATAAAGCCGGGGGCGTCCGAGGTCGGGACGGAACTGAGAAGGTCTTCGGCGGCGGCAACGATATCCTCAGGCTGCAGGCGGCGCGCGGCATTGCGAGCCTCACTCATGATGAGGCGGAAGTGCTTCAGGTCGTCGTCGTCGAGTTCAAATGATATTCGCATGGTCATAGGCGAATGGTACTAAAGACCGGGGTCATTTGCCGAAGCGGCGATCCCAGTTCTTGGAGCGATCAAACTCACCCGTGTTGTAGGGGTCGATGCCGGTTTCCTCACCCGAGTCAACGAGGGAATCGTCGAGGATCTTGAGAGTCTCGTGAGTGCCGGTGTCTTCGCGAATATACTTGTTGCGGATCAGGACGTTCTTACCGGGTCCCTGGCTTTCGATTTCGCCGGACAGATCGTCATCCGCATCGACATACTCCGGGGTGCGCCGAGGGACCTTCTGCGCAGGCGTGGGCCGCGCCGGGGTGCGCGGTGAGCGCTGAGCGGCCACAGCGTCGGGCCCACCGTCAGAAAATCGGTCTTTGAACCAGTTCTTGAGTCTCTCCAGCATGGCAAGTAATCGGGGGTGCGTCGAGATGGGACCATTCGGTCAGGTTATTCACTGAGTCTTGCAGGATGCACCAAGCCCGACGTTATTTCTACGCGCCCTGCCAGAGTTGTGGAGCAGGACAACTCGGATCTGTGATACAGGTCACGTTTTTGTGGCCGTGCGCCAGCCAAGTGCCATAAGCCGCAGGCATTGCAAAACCAGCCAGGGCGACAGGACGAGAAACCAGGCGACGGCATCACCAGACCGGATCTTGCCGCTCAGCATGCCGTAGAATTCGACGTAGCCGGCGCCCTCGTAGGCCCCGAATACCGCGTGTCCCACAAACCACACAGCGACGGGCAGAAGGACCAGCCCGACGAACAGAGAGCCGATAAGCAGCATGGCTTCGGTCTTCAGGAATTTGCCCAATGTGGACGGTTTTTTAACTGCGTCTTCACTCACGAATCGGCGCCAGGGGATTTGGGCCGTTATCGTTGCCTAGCCGCGTGTTCAGGTCAAGCGTCGTAATCGGTGCTGCGGCGCCGACGGCGATATACCAGCGCACCAAGGTGTATACAGGCGACCGAGAACAGCAGGTAGTGGGGCAGGACCCAGAACCAGGCGCTAATGTAGAGCGTAGCGAAAAATGCCAGGAAGCCGGATGCCAGGTAGAAGTACGGCAGGGTGTCGTACAGCAGCTTGGGCAGCCAGATCTTCCTACTCAAGGCGCTACTGGTCTGTCGGGTGACCTGTTGCGTATCGCTGAGCCTCGCCGACTTCCCTGCGGTGGTGCTGAGCATCGTGCCGTCTCTCTTCCTGATTACAGAAGAAGACTTTAGACCACTCGTAAAGAAAAGACCGTGATTACACTCACAAATCAACTATCCCGCTTGGGTCGTTCCTCGTAGCGGAAATGAGCGTTGCCGATTGTCACGATATCGCCGTTTTGCAGAAAGTGCTCGGTAACGCGCTTGGAGTTAACATAAACGCCGTTTTTGCTACCCCAGTCAATCACGCGGGTCGCGTCGCCGTCGGCCTGCACAACAGCATGCCGGCGGCTGATGTACACCGCGTTTAGCTGAATGTCGTTGTCGTCAGTTCGTCCGATCGTGAGGCGATCCTTGAAGAGTGGAAAGCGCAGTAGCTGGTTGCCAACCTTGCCAACGAGTACACGCGTAACACGGTCTTGCGGTTTGTGTGGCTGCGCTACGAGCGTTGCTTCGTCTTCATCGAACTGTTCGGAAATGCGCACATCAATATCGGAAATGACCTCCCCGATTTCATTGATGGATTCGATTTGTTCGGACTTCTTCGCAAGCTCAGCGAGCAGCACATTAATCGCATCGCTGCGGCTCTCGAGTTTTTCCTCGTAGTCGTTCGCGACCCGCGTGACTTTGGCGAGTTCCTTCTCCAATTTGTCGATGCGTTGCCGGGCTTTTTCGTCGTTGTCGCACAGCATCCGCTCAAGTTCTTCTTTGAAGCCGCGCGTGTCGACGAGATCGGATGCGAGTTGGCTGCTTAGTTCTTCAGACTGCGCGACGGTTTCCTGCGCTTCGCCGAGTTCAAATCTCAGGATGCGCATTTCGTCCTGATGTTTGTCGGCAATCGATGCCAGCTCCTTATCAAGTTGCAGCTTGTCGTCGGCCGCATTGGCAAGCGCTTCTTCCAGGTATCGGTTCTTTTCGATGGTCTCCGCAAGTGAGCCAGACAGACGATCACGTTCGCTGCGGAGTCCATCCTGCAATGCAATGACATCCTGGAGCTTACGCCGCAGCGAGTCAGCGTAGGCCTCCGTTCGTTCCAGCCGGGTTGCATCATTGGCGAGAGCATCGGCGACTACGGGCGAAGGAGGCGGCTCCGGTATTTCACGGACTGCCTTGCGCATCGTCTCCAGTTCGTCCCTAAGTTCTCTGGTGACGGACCGGTGTTGTTCGTCGCGGACCCGAATCTCGGATTTAAGTGCCTTGATCTTTCGATCGCGAGTCTTAAGAAGTTTCGCCTTGCGTGCGAGTGAGTCACGCAAGTCTTCGATATCTGCATTGAGCTTGTCGGTCAGTTCTTCGCGCGCAGTGATCTCGGTTTCGAGCCCCAGCCACTTTGCGCGTAGCTGCTCGATATCGTACTGCAACCGACCAATCTTCTTTGCATCATCGCTGCGATGCCGCGAAAAGTCGCTGGTGTTTTCATCAGCTTCGCGCGGTGCATGTTGTTGCGACAGATGGTCCTTGCGAAACGTCACCGCTTCGAGTTCGGCCGTTTGGTCGTCGTCGGAGACTAATTCATTGATATTTTTCTTCTCATTAGTCATCCACGCAGTCTATCACGCAGACACTCATGCTCAATCGAGAGCCAGAAAAAATTCGGCGCTTAAGTTAAATGGGGTCAGTCGCAGGGCACGGTTCGGCCCGATGCCCAGTCGCGCATCGAACTGATACGTTCGGCCATCACCACCGACAGCGGCCGCGTCTGTGCAATCTCGGCCAGGATGTGGTCTGTTCCGAGCGGCTCGCTCTGAGCGTGTGCTGCATACAGTGACGAGACGATGGCCTGTTCAACTTCGGCGCCCGAGAAGCCCTCAGTCGCAGCCGTTAGTTGCTCGAGATCAAAATGATTGAGCGTTTGATCACGATTCGCGAGGTGAATAGCCAGTATCGATGTGCGAACCTCAGCGTTGGGCAGGTCGACGAAGAATATTTCATCGAAGCGCCCCTTGCGCACGAGTTCGGGAGGCAGTTCGCTGATGTCGTTCGCCGTTGCGACCACGAACACTTTCTTTTGCCGTTCGGCCATCCACGTGAGGAATGACCCCAGTACTCTCTGCGTTGTTCCCGTTTCGCCGCCACGACCGGCGATACCTTTTTCTATCTCGTCTATCCAGAGGACGCACGGCGACATCACGTCGGCCGTCTTCAAAGATTCTCGGAGTTTGCGCTCGGTTTCACCATGGTACTTGTCGTAAATTGTTCCGAAGTCGAGGCGCAACAGGGGTACTCCAAAAATACCGGCTGTCGCTTTGGCTGCGAGGCTCTTGCCGCAACCCTGCACGCCGAGCAGCAAAATGCCTTTCGGGGTGTCGAGATGGGATGCGCTGTCGTCACCGCGAAACACAGGACGACGTTGCTGCAACCAGGACTTCAGGCGCGACAGGCCGCCGACGTCATTGAACTGGGCGGTGTCATATTCAAACTGCAAGGCACCGCCGCGATTCAGCAGTTCGTACTTGGCCTGCATGACGTCCGGCAGGTCGCTGCGCGTAATGGCGCCGTCGAGGTAAATGGCATTGCGAGCCAGTCGCTCGGTGTCGGCCCAGGTCAGCCCCGAAAGATTCTGAATGAGCAATTCATGGGCCTTGCGGTCTACCTGCACCCGCGCACCCGGATGGTCCCGCATGTAATCTTTCGCTGCCTTTTTGACGATGTTGCTCCGATCTTTCTCGGATGGCAGTGCCATGTCGAAGCGGGCACAGAAACTTTCGAGCTCCTGCGGGATCTTGATGGAGTGGCTGATGAGTACGATCTGCCGATTGACGTCTCTTGCGCGGATGCAAATATCCTTGAGCAGACGCACGTGCACGGGATCCTCGAGGAACGGGTGAAAATCGAGGAGTACATACAGGCCGGGTTTGGATACGGCCCGGATGTGCTTCAGGACGTCGGTGGGTGCCGCGTTGATTGCCTGGGGCTCCAGCGCGATGTCAAGGCGCTGCAGGCCATCCGTAATCGTCCATCGAAAGAGCGGAGTGTAAGTCTGGCTGGCCCGGGTGATCGTAATTGACTGCAGCAGGTCGAGCATCCGCTGCTCATCCTGTGACTCGATAACAATGATCGGTGTGCTCGACTGAAGGACCAGTTCGAGGTCGTGACGTCCATCCATGTTGCTATTCATGATTCCCGATTGTCGCTCTCAATTGTACGGCAGCCGGGCAGTTTGTCGCTGTGAAGCGCGTCAGGACTTGAGCCGATCAGGTCCTCGAC
The DNA here is from genome assembly GCA_945787845.1 of uncultured Woeseiaceae bacterium. Classification (GTDB taxonomy): domain Bacteria; phylum Pseudomonadota; class Gammaproteobacteria; order Steroidobacterales; family Woeseiaceae; genus UBA1847. Next base: position 232,869 of record CALZJH010000004.1, read on the forward strand.
GGCAGCAGTGAGCGTCGCGAGATCGACGGTGTTGTTAGCGAGAACCGGTAACAAGGTATCGAGACTGAATTCCCCGTCGGTCTTGCTGACTATTTCCTCGTTAAGATCTCGTAACAAGGTGACCGCGAGCGCCGTCGATGCGCCGGTCGAATGCGCAGCGCAAAGCGTATCGGCGCGATCGGCCCACGCTGCCTGGCGTTCGAACGCCGTCGTTGCGCGACGCGCGGTGATCGCCCTGCCGCGTCGTAGCAGTTCAATGCTGTAGTACTCCGCCAGGCCCTCGACGATCCAGTCGTGGTCCGGCAAAGGCCGGAGTCCCAGTGCCGTATGCATGACCTCGTGGAGCAGTGAGCTCGTACCGTTCTCGCTGATAAGCGGACGACTCGCATGCAGGAAGAAAGAGGCGGGGGCCGACAGACCGCCGCGCCACATGGGCGATCCTGCACTGACAATCGTCAGGCGCGGTAACGCGTCCGGCAGGATTGCATTGAGTTCCGGCAGCGTCCAGTTGAGCAGCGCGAGCATGTCCATGCGCCGTACCTCATGTCCTTGCGGCGCCGCAATGGCAACGCGGGTGCCGGCGATACTTTCGCGCCGTACGCCGAGGTCACCCATGGCAATCCAGCCTGCGGGTTCGTCGTACCGCCGGTCCTCGCGGTCGACGACGATGGGCAGGTCGCGGGCCGAATATTCCGTAATGACGGACCAGCCGGCGGGCAGGTCAAAAGCAAGTGTGGTTCGCGACAATGCGCCCTTCAGCGTCCTTGAGCGAGCGCGCGGTATAACATCCTCGGCGCGAAACAGGCCCCACTGTGCGTTGAGCAGGGCGTCGAACGTGTCCTTGCCACGCGGATTGTGAACGACGACCCGCCATTCAAGGGTCCCGCCGTCTGACGGCGGCACCCACTGCACCCGGCCGTTGCGAATGCGCAGGTCGCCGTCGCCGCCGACATCGCTGATATCCGAGTTAATGGGAAACGAGATCTCCCGAACCAGGTCGAACGGTTGGCGCAGGCGCATGGACACCTGGACCGTCGACGTTCTCGGGTCGGGTGAAAGCGTGTAGTGCAGGCTGTATTCGCGCTTGCCGGCGCGGTCCGCCGATTCGGAGCTGGGAATGCCGCACGCGGCGACCAGGCCGGCCAGGACGAGCAGGGTCCAGCGGCGGGAAAATTGATTAAAAGCTGAGATGCAGTTCATTCCGGATTCAGGGTTTGCGGGGTATGCTCGGGGCCGATGTCGATCAGAGTGTCGCGAATGATAGCGCAGCCGGGCCACACAATTCGGTTTTTTTCCTTAGCAATCACCGTGTTGAGTCTGGCCGCGTGCGGCTCCAATCCGGCTGCGCCGCCGGCAGCCAAACAGCCCTCATCCGGGCAGGTCGTGACCCGGGCCGAGCGCACGACAGCCGGCGATCGAGCCGCCGCCGTCGCCCTGGAGCAAGTCGGCGTGCCATACCGGTACGGTGGCAGCACGCCCAGCGGCTTCGATTGCAGTGGCCTTGTACAGTATTCATACACCCGCGCCGGAGTTCGTGTGCCGCGCACGACCGGCCAGTTATGGTCGGCCTCGGATCCTGTCGGGAGAGGCGAATTACGTGCCGGCGACCTTTTGTTCTTCAGTATCGAGGGCAAAATGTCGCACGTCGGCGTGTATCTTGGGGAGCAGCGCTTCGTGCATGCGCCTCAGTCAGGACGCAAGGTTTCGGTCGCGTCGCTGAACTCGCCCTTTTACAGGACGGCTTTTATCCGCGCCGGCCGGCCGTACTGAACCCGTCTACTGGACGATAAACGCTCGAAGTTGTTGCGCGAGACCCTTGCAGGCGCGGGTCTGGGTGCGCGCGATCAACGGTATCGGGACGACGAGCGCCGGCAAGAACGACGTGCCACTGACATCGGCTGAGACAGTGCCTGCTGACTCGCGACCCACCATGTCCCACACCGCGGCTTCGTAATCGGCATCGTTCTGCCACCAGGCGAAGCCGAAACAGCCGCCGCCGCCAGGCCCGGCTGCGCAGGACAGGCTGCCACCTTCTGCAACGCGTTCTGTGTCGCCGTCAAGCCAGACGACGTATCTCACGCCCATATCCTCGATAGCTTTCGATACGCCGGGCCGTCCCATGAGGGCGGGTAGCCCCTTCGTGTCTGCCGGGGCAGTGCGTGGCTCGAACCAGGGAAACAGCTGGTCGACGAACTCCTGGTGCGGCACGACGTTGATGCCCTTGGAGCCCGATTCAAGCGCCTTTTCAATACAGGTCAGGTAGTCGCCTTCGGTCTCATTACCCGAGTGGTAGCTCTTGGTCATGATGACCACGGACTGGTCTTCATTCAGGCCTGTGACCTTCTCGCGGTCATCCTCCAGCCTCGAGGTCACACACCCCGCCAGGCTCAGTCCGATCAGTACTACCAGGAATCTACTCTGCCGCATCGTCAATGCCTCCAATCGCGAAGATGCCAATCACGCTGGCGGGTGCTTCGCTGTCATGCTCGGCGTCAGCCTGCAAGGTCTCTGTGTCCTCGGGCGCAGGCGCCAACGGGCCGTCCGCCAGTTGCCGAATATTGGTTACCTTTTCCATCTGCATGATAATCAGTGCAGCCGCGTCGCGCATCGCCAATATGGCCGCCCGCTTCAGAGAGTCGCCACCGCCCAGTTCCTCTTTCTGTGCCTTGCCGTACGCGTTGACGGTCCAGCTTGACGCGCGATTACCCACGCTGTCGAAGATTGACATGCGATAGCGAATCCAGACGGCAAACGCGTCGGACTGGCTTTGTTCAGGGGTCGCGAACTCGAATCCCTCGATTTCCGGCTCGATCAGCGCATCAAACTGGTAGTCGCGCGGATCGTCCTCAGGGCCGAGCACGACGACCGAGTCGAACATGTGGCCAAACAGCTGGGTGAAAAAGTTTGCGTTCGAGCGACCCAGATCGATCGTCCAGGTCGATTTTCCGAGGACTTCTTCAACATGCACGAAATTCTCAAATTCGGCCGGAATGCGGACCGCGACATCGACCGGAATCTTCTCGATGCGCGGCTCGGGGATCGTCGGCATTTCCATCGTCACAGTGGAACTGCAGCCGGCCATCAGGATGGCGGCCAGGCCGGCTAGCGATGCAAAGCGTAATCTGTCGATCAAAGTGGATAGAATCCGCGCGGGGTTTGTTGGCTGCTTAGTCAGAGCCTTTCCATCACACTTAAGTTCCCGGAAATGCTGAGTTCAAGCCCGATCAACTTTAGTGCTACCGTTGGTTCAGTGCAAATCAAAAGTAGGAAATTTCTCCGATGGCTCGACCCAAGGTGCTCGTCTTCCAGCATGTTCCGTTCGAGCCGCTCGGCACCCTCGACCCCTTGCTCAAGAATGCCGGATTCCGGATCCGCTACGTCAATTTCGGACGCCAGCCCGAATCACGCCCGAAACTGGACGGTTACGAGGCGCTGATCATCCTGGGTGGGCCGATGAACTCCGACCAGATCGACAGCTACCCGAACCTGATTACCGAGGTCGACACTATCCGCGAGGCTGTTGAGCGCGACATGTCGGTACTGGGGATTTGCCTGGGGGCGCAGTTGCTGGCCAAGGCGATCGGGGGTGCCGTCTCGCGCAACGCAGTGCGCGAGATCGGCTGGCATGACGTTGAATTGACCGAGGCGGGGCTCAACGACCCGGTCTTATCCACGTTTGCCCCCACCCAGGAAGTGTTCCAGTGGCACGAGGACGGCATCACGCTGCCCTCCGAGGCGGAGCTCCTGGCGACCTCACCGGCGAGTGCGGTGCAGGCATTTCGCTATGGCGAGCATGCCTACGGTTTCCAGTTTCACCTGGAGACCAACCGCGCGCTCATCGATCGCTGGCTGACCGTGCCGGCGCACCAGGACACCTTGCGCGAAGAGCGTGATGCGGTCGACCCGGAGCGGATTCGGCAGCAGGCGGAGGTGTCGACGGGTCCGCTGGAGGCGCTCAGCCGCGCAACGTTTTCGAGGTGGATCGACCGCTTCGAATTTGGGCCGCGTAAACAACGACTGCCGTCGCGCTAGCGTCACGCCGCCGCCGCGGTATTTCGTGCCCTAGTAGTCCAGCCATTGAAGCGGCGGCTCCTGCATCAGCGCGACCTGCTCGCGCAGTGAGAGTACGTGATCGTCCCAGTAGCGGCGACTGTCGAACCACGGGAAGGCGACCTTGAAAGCCGGATCGTCCCAGCGCCGTGCCAGCCATGCCGCGTAGTGCATGATACGAAGGCTCCGCAGCGCTTCGATGAGATTGAGTTCCCGTGCGTCAAAGGGCCGGAACGCGGTGTAGCCCTCGAGCAGGGCCTTGAGCTGGGGCGCCTGTTCCTCCCGGTCCCCGGAGAGAAACATCCAAAGGTCCTGGACCGCCGGACCATGACGCGCATCGTCAAGATCGACAATGTGCAGCTGTTCGCCGCGCACGAGCACGTTGCCCGGGTGAAAGTCGCCATGCAGGCGAATTTCCCGAGTGGACCCCGCACGCTCGTAGCAGGCTTCCACACCGTCGAGTACGAGCTCGACAATGCTCTCATAGGCAGGGCGGTTATCGTCCGGAATGCAGTCGTTGTCGAGGAGGTATTCGATGGATTCCGTACCGTAGCTGTCGATATCGATGCTCGGTCGGTGCCGAAACCTCGACACCTCGCCCTCGAGGTGGATGCGTGCAACGAGGCGCCCAAGCTGTTTCTGCAGCTCGAAGTTATCGAGATCAGGCGCGCGACCGCCATAGCAGCGATAGACGGCGACACGATGGTGTCCCGCATGGTGGAGAGTAGCGCCGCCGTGCACCATCGGGGGGACAACAGGAATCTCCTGCTCGGCCAGCGCTGCCGCGAAGCTGTGTTCTTCGAGTATGGCGTCGTCGCTCCATCGTCCTGGACGATAGAACTTGGCAACGACGGGCGCATCGTCCTCGATCCCCACCTGGTAGACGCGGTTTTCGTAACTGTTCAGGGCAAGAAAACGGCCGTCGCAGGCGAATCCCAGTTCGTCGAGCGTCGCAATGATGTCCTCGGGCTGCAGGTCGGCGAACGCCAGTGTGGCCGGGTCGCTCACGAGGCCTTTTGGCGCGATTCCCGTTTGCGGTCGGTTTCCTTGAGCAGTTTCTTGCGCAATCGCAGGTTAGTTGGCGTGACCTCCAGCAACTCGTCGTCGTCGAGGAATTCGAGCGATTGTTCGAGCGAATAATTAAGCGGCGGCGACAGAATCAGGTTCTCGTCGGTACCGGCCGCCCGAACGTTCGTAAGCTGCTTCGCCTTGGTCGGGTTCACGACCAGGTCGTTCTGGCGCTTGTGAATACCGATGATCATGCCTTCGTAAACCGGCGCGCCATGCCCGATGAAGAGCTTGCCGCGTTCCTGCAGGTTGAACAGCGCATAGGCCAGTGCCTTGCCTTGAACCATGGAGACGAGCGTGCCGTTATTGCGTTGTGCAATCGCGCCGGGTACGCGTGGCGCATACTCGTCAAGTACGTGATAAATGAGCCCGGTGCCTGACGTTGCCGTGAGGTACTCGGTGCGGAATCCGATCAGGCCGCGGGTCGGTATCTTGTAGTCCAGGCGAATGCGGCCTTTTCCGTCAGGGAACATGTTCTGCAGCTCGCCTTTGCGGTCGGCAAGTCGCGTCATGACCGCGCCCTGGTGTTCCTCATCGAAATCGACCGTGAGCTGTTCCCAGGGCTCATGCTCCGCCCCGTCGACGTCGTGCATGATGACCTCCGGACGCGATACGGCGAGCTCAAATCCCTCACGGCGCATCGTTTCGACCAGCACGCTGAGGTGCAGTTCGCCACGGCCGGAAACGCGAAACTTGTCCGGATCGCTCGTGTTGTCGACGCGCAGTGCCACGTTGTGCTTGAGTTCCTGGTCGAGGCGTTCCCGGATCTGGCGGCTCGTCAGGTACTTGCCGTCCTGGCCGGCGAAGGGTGACTTGTTGACCTGGAACGTCATGTTCACGGTCGGTTCGTCGACGGTCAGCGCGGGCAGTGCTTCTTCATGCTCCGGGTCGCAGAGCGTGTCCGAGATGCCCAGCTTGTCGATGCCGCTGAACACAACGATGTTGCCGGCCGAGGCACTTTCCGTGCGTATGCGTTCAAGGCCGTGGAAACCAAAAAGCTCGAGGACGCGGGCGCGGCGGAACGACCCGTCCGGCGCAACGACGCTGACGGCAGAATTGGCCTTCAGTGTGCCCCGGCGAATGCGCCCGATACCGAGAACACCGACATACGTGTCGTAGTCCAGGCTCGACACCTGCAGCTGCAGCGGACCGTCTGCGTCCACATCGGGGTGCGGCACGTGCTTCACGATCGTTTCGAAGAGCGGGCTCATATCGCCGCTGCGCACATCGGATTCCTCGCCGGCATAACCTTCGAGGGCGGACGCGTAGATGATTGGGAAGTCGAGCTGCTCGTCGGTCGCGCCGAGCCTGTCGAACAGGTCGAATGTCTGGTCGATTACCCAGTCGGGGCGAGCGCCTTCGCGATCGATCTTGTTAATGACCACGATCGGCACGAGCCCCTGCGCAAACGCTTTCTGCGTGACGAAGCGAGTCTGGGGCATCGGGCCTTCGACGGCATCGACGAGCAAGAGAACGCTGTCCACCATTGAGAGCACGCGTTCGACCTCGCCGCCAAAGTCAGCGTGTCCCGGCGTGTCGACAATGTTGATGCGGTAGTCCTGCCAGTTGACGGCCGTGTTTTTCGACAGGATAGTAATGCCTCGCTCGCGTTCGAGATCACTGGAGTCCATGATGCGGTTGGGCACGTCGGCACGCGCGCCGAGAGTTCCGGACTGCTGCAGCATCCGGTCGACCAGGGTCGTTTTGCCATGGTCGACGTGAGCGATAATCGCAATATTGCGAAGTTTTGAAATATCAGACATTTGGGGCTGCGCAGTAGTGAGTGGCGGCGGATTATAGAGACCCGGTCTGTTAATTGATATGGGAAATGTATGGTCAGGATATTCGTACCCACAGCGCTGGTCGCGGCAGCCATGCTACTGGCGGCTTGCGGGCAGGCCGGGGCAAAGCTGGATCTTGTCGCGTATGAGCAGGAGATCCAGGAATGGCGCGATGCGCGGCGTGCGGCGCTGCTCAAACCCACGGGCTATCTGAACCAGATTGGCCTGCACTGGTTCGAACCCGGGACGTATTCCATCGGTTCCGACGCGGCCAACGATATCATCGTCCCGGCAACAGCGGCCGGCCGTATCGGCGAGTTCCGTGTTGGTGACGAGGGCGTTCGCCTGGTCGTGGAAGAGGGTGTCGACGTCCAGATCGACGGCGAGCCTGTCACGAATGTGTTGATGCCTGCTGACGTTACGGGGCAGGGCGTGCTGGCGTCGCATGGCTCCCTGGCCTGGAGCGTTATCGAACGCGGCGGCAAGCTTGCCGTGCGTATTCGCGACTACGAGCACCCCTTCATCGATACGTTCGGGGAATTGCCGTACTACGATATCGACCCGTCGAAACGGGTGGTTGCGACACTGAGACTGTACGACGAGCCACGAACCATCACGGTCGATACGGTAATCGAGGGATTCCAGCAGTTTCCGGTGTCGCCGGGTATCGTCGAATTCGAAATCGATGGGCAGGCCTACGATCTCGAAGCGCAATCATCGGCAAACAACCGGCTGTTCATTATCTTTGGCGATGCGACCAATCGAGACGAGACATACGGCGCCGGACGTTTCGTCTACCTGGACGATCCGGGTGTCGACGGCGGTGAGTCTGTTCTCGACTTCAACAAGGCGTACAGCCCGCCGTGCGCGTTCAACGACTTTTCGACCTGCCCGGTCGCCTCTCCGCGGAATCGACTCGGCGTGAGAATCGAGGCAGGCGAGAAATTCGATCCCCGCCTGCATTACTCGGGTTCAGCGGCCCACTAGTCGACCACGTCAAACGTAAGCCCGGCTTTGTCGCGAAGTCTTGTCAGTAGTTTGGCGCCCATTGCCGCGGCAGGCGTCCACACGCCACCGCCGGTTGCGAGCTCATCGTTTGCGAGACAGACAGCGGACTCGGCCAGCATCTTGCTGGTGGAGCCGTAGCCCGGATCCTGGTCGCCCGTGATGCGAGTTTGCAGCGATTGTCCGTCGGGCAGTTTGCCAATCTGCATCAGGTTGAAGAAACCGGTCTTCTGCAATTCCGGAGACGGACCTTCGCCCGGCTTTGGCAGAACAAACTTCTTCAGGAAACTGCGTGTCGGGCCGAAACTCGCTCCCAGCACCAGCGCGCCGAGACCGAGTGTCATGGTTGTGCCTTTCAGCCGCCCCGAGACGCCGTCTCCCATCAGCATGGTTTCCCGATAGCGGAACTCCCGGCCGTAGGGATAGCCTGCGAGCGCGTTGCTGCGCCTCACGACGCGCATGTTGACGCCCCCCATGACAAATGGCGCCGTCCAGTAGCCCGTGTCGTCGTCGCGGACGACGCTTTGCTGGTCGTAGCCGTCGGGGCCTTCGCGCTCGCCTTCCGGGTTCAGGGCGTAGGGGTCCGCCATCAACCTGGCGATCGAGCGGTCTTTCTTAACCTCTTCCATGATGTTCATCATGCTGGCCATCGTGCCCCCGCTAAACGTGCCCTTGGTCGCCTTAACGTACATCGTGATGCTCTGGCAGTACGCGCCATGGCGCTTCATGGCTTCGTCCTGCAGGAACCACACGCCAATATCGGACGGGATGGAGTCAAACCCGCAGCAGTGGACGATGCGTGCGCCCGTCTCTGCGGCGCGCTGGCTGTGCGTGTCGATCATTTTCCGGATCCACTGGACCTCACCCGCAAGGTCGCAGTAATCGGTGCCGGCATCGACGCAGGCTGCAACCAGGTCCGAGCCATAGAGCGCGTAGGGGCCGACCGTGGACAGCACGACCCGGGTCTCTTGCGCCAGCCCCGCCATGGCGTTCTTGTCGTGACTGTCCGCGACAAGGGTCTTCAGGGCGGCGGCATCTGCGCCAAGGTCGTCCCGCACCTGCTCTAGCTTGGCCGCATTGCGGCCCGCAATCGCCCAGCACACGTCGCGATCAACGCCATACTCGCGCAGCAGATAGGCCGCGACCAGCTGGCCGGTAAAGCCGGTCGCACCGTAGACGATGACGTCAAAGGTCCTGTCATTGGCAGAATCATTCACAGTTTCTTCTCCAGTAGGGCGACTTTCTTGGAGCCGCCTTCCGTTTCCTGGGTTGCCACCTGTCTGAAGCCGTGCTGTTCGTGATAACGCATCGACGATTCGTTCGGTGGCATTAGGTTTACTTCACAGGTCATATACGGGACTACGCCCTTGAGCAACGTGGCGAAGTCTTCGTAAAGGGCAGACGCAACGCCAAAGCGGCGGGCCGCCTCGTCAACCGCCACACGGTCGACATAAGCGAAGTCCGCATAATTATCGCAGAACCAGCGATAGTTCTCGCTACGATAATCAAGGCCGGGTCTGAGGCCGATCAGGAAACCTGCGAGATGCTCATCGATCGTGGCGATCTTGAAATAAAACGCGTTGTCTGCGAACCAACGCATCTGTTCGAGGTCAATACTGTTTACGTGCGGCACGGCAGCTTCATTCAGTGCCAGCACGTGTTCGAGGTCTGCTGCAGTTACGACGGACAGTTGCATCCTCGCAGTGTACCTTGATAATGTGAGCTTAAGACGGCAAGCGACATCCGCTACCTATCAGACCGTCACGCGTCACAACTTAACTCGTCTTCGAGAAGGAAATGAACTCGCAGCTTTGCGGTTGCGGGGTTCCCTGTGTGTGACGGAGCGCACCGCATTCAAACGTTCCCGGCATACACTTCGATCTGTCATTTGAAAGGAAAGACCCGTTATGAATCACCTCGCTCGAATCTCGATAGTTGTTGTTGCCGTCTGCGCATTCCTGTTCAGCGCGAATGCCGAGGCGGCTCGCAAGGCCAAGGACCTGCTGCAATACATCCCGGAGGACACGCCCTATGTGATGGCATTCACGAAGCCGCTCCCGGATGACGTCATGGACAAATTCGAGCCGGCTGTCGACAAAACGCTGTCTGCGTACAGGCGCATTCTGCAGTACCACCTGTCGGAGCAAATGGTCGAGTTGTCCAATCAAGAGGGCGGTCCAGAGCAGGCCGAGCAATTGCAGTCGTTCATGGACGAAATCCTCGGCCTGATGAGTGTTGAAGGCCTCCGTGACGCCGGGATGGGCCGCGATGCGCTCTTCGCGGTGTACGGCGATGGTCTGTTGCCGGTCTTCCGGATTGCGTTGTCGAATCGCGCGCAGTTTGACGCCACCATCGAACGCATTGAATCCAAGGCGAGCGAGAAGCTGCCCACTGCCAAGGTGTCGGGCGAAAGCTACCGCTATCTGGATCTCGACGACATGCGAGTTGTGATCGCGACGCTCGGTAACGATGCGGTCATTTCGCTCGTGCCTGCGAGTGTCAGCGATGAGCGGCTCTCCCAGACGCTCGGTCTGACCAAACCCCGGAAGAATCTTGCCAAGAGCAAAACCCTGAAAAACATCAACAAGGAATACGGTTACACGGATCACTTCATGAGCTTCATTGATGTGGAGCGCATTGCGTCGGCGTTCATGGGCGATCCGAGCGGCCGCAATGCCGAATTGCTGGCGGTCCTGGACCACGATCCGTCAAAACTCTCTGCCCAGTGCCAGGCCGAGTTCAAGAGCCTCGCCAGCGTCGCACCGCGTGTCGTCGTTGGTTACAAAGCCGTCAACAAGGACTACCTTGAAACCGGGATGGTCGTTGAACTCCGTGACGATATTGCCGCGGGCCTCGCCACGCTGCCGGCTGCAGTACCGGGCCTCGGGCCGGACCTCGGCGGCCTGTTCTCGTTTGGATTCAGCCTCGACCCGCTCGCACTGCGCAGCTTCTATGAGGCGCGCCTCGACGCCATGGAAGCCGATCCGTTTGAGTGCGAGATGCTCGGCGATCTGCAGGCAAGTACCGTGAAGGGTCGGGAGGCGCTGGCGCAGCCTGTGCCACCAGTGGTCTACAGCTTCCGCGGATTTCTTGCGAATATCACGAACATTGAAGGCATGGATGTCGCGACTGATACGCCGCCTGAGTCGATCGATGCGAGCATCCTGTTCGCGATCGAGAATGCTCAGGATCTCGTGACGATGGCTGCCATGATGAGTCCGGAAGTCGCAGCACTGAATCTCGTTCCTGACGGCAAGGCGAAGCTCCTGGATCTGCCGCAGCTGGCTGAGTTTGCCGAGCAGGCCTTTGCCGCGTTATCGGACAACGGCCTGTCGGTGTCGATGGGCGAGGGGGCCGACGCCAACGCCGAGGCGATGCTCACAGCGGATGTCGCCACGTCGAAGCCGTTGATGAGTACCGCATTCGATGCCAAGCGTTACTATGAATTCGTCGGCAAGGCGATGATGGAAGAAGAAGCAGCGGAAGACGGCGAGCAGATCCCGCTGGCAATGCGCGTCGCGCTGCGCGACGCCATGGTATCGTCTGGCGAGATGTACGAGCGCATGGCAGTTAACGTGCACCTGACGAAACGGGGCGTCGAGGTCAACACGCGCATGACGCTGGCGGACTAGCCCCGGGACAGAGCGAAGACGATGAAACGACTGACACTATTTATATGCCTGGCGTTTGCCGGGGTAGTTGCCTGCGCCGATGAGACACAACTCGCTGCCGTCAGCAGCCTCAAGGTGGATCTTGATGCCGTTACAGAGCTTGGCGTGGTCAATGCGGTCGGCGGCGTCTCGACGGCCGGTCAGCCGGATGAGTCGAGTTTCAAGGTATTTGCCGAGATGGGTTACGCGGCCGTCATCGACCTGCGCACGGCCGGCGAGGACCGGGGGCTCGATGAGCCCGCGGTGGTCGATGCCCTGGGCATGGACTACATCAACCTGCCGGTTGGCCGCGATGGCATTACCTATGCCAACGCGAAGGCGCTGGAAGATGCGATCGCCAGCTACGACGCGCCCGTGCTGGTCCATTGTGGCAGCGCCAACCGCGTCGGTGCGTTGTTTGCCCTGAGCGAATACGCGAAGTCGAAGGACCTCGAGAAGGCGCTGGAGGCGGGCAGAGCCGCCGGCTTGACCGGCATGGAAGGCACCGTCAGAAAAGTCCTGAGCGAGGAATAGGCGCTCATGAAATCGGGGTTGGCCTTACTGGTTGTCGCGCTAAGCGTAGCGACAGGTCTCACCGCTGCATTTGCCGAGTCCGTGCCGGACGCGCCGCCGATCGCGATCGCGATTCACGGCGGCGCCGGGACCATGAACCGCGCGGATCTGACGGACGAGAAGGAGCAGGCGATACGCGAGGCCTTGAGTCTTGCGCTGCAGGCGGGTCACAAGCAGCTGGCGCAGGGCGAATCCGCGGTTAGCGCGGTTGAAGCGGCCATTGTCGTTCTCGAGAACTCACCGCTGTTCAACGCGGGGCATGGCGCCGTGTTCAACAGCGGGGGTGCGCATGAACTCGACGCGGCGATCATGGACGGCCGCACGCGCAATGCCGGGGCCATTGCCGGTGTTGGTCATATCCGGAATCCTATCCTGCTGGCGGGCGAGGTCATGACGGCGTCGCCGCATGTGATGCTCGCGGGGGCAGGTGCCGAGGAGTTTGCGGTTTCTCAAGGGTTCGAGCTCGTTGAAAACGACTACTTTTCAACAGAGTTTCGGCGCCAGCAGCTCGAGCGTGCCCAGGCCGAACAGACTTCCCGGAACAGCCTTCCTCCGCCCGAGCTTCGCTTTGGCACGGTGGGCGCCGTCGCGCTCGATCAAGACGGCAATATTGCGGCAGGGACCTCGACCGGTGGTATGACCAACAAACGCTTCGGGCGTATTGGCGATGTGCCTGTTATCGGCGCAGGTACGTACGCCGACAATGAGACCTGCGCCGTGTCCGCCACGGGGCACGGCGAGTATTTCATACGCTCCGTTGTAGCCCATGACATCGCAGCCCTGATGCGGTATTCCGATAAGTCCCTGCAGGAGGCGGTTGACGAAGTCGTGCTCGAAAAGCTCGTGGAGTTCGGCGGTTCCGGCGGCGTCATCAGCATCAATCGTCAGGGTGACATCGTGATGGAGCACAATACGCCGGGGATGTACCGGGGCGCGATCGATACCAGCGGGCGTTTGACGACGGCGATTTATAAAGACGAGTGAGTGGCGAGAATGGATGAGCCGCCTGCGGCGCCTCACCCCTTCGGGGCGCACTGCGTGCGTCCAAAACGGGCTTCGCCGCGTTTTGTGAACTCGCTACGCGACCTCGACTCGCACCGTCTGCACAAATAGAAAAGGGCCCGCCGAATGGCGAGCCCTTTTCTATATTGGTGGAGGTGGCGAGAATCGAACTCGCGTCCGCAAGTCCTCCGCTACGAGGTCTACATGCTTATTCCGTCATTGATCTCACTGCAGGCTACCCGACGGGCAGGGAAAACTTACAGCCAGTTCAGTAAGGATTTAACGGTTCGAGCCCTGAACATGCCCTTGCCGCGGTCCTGTGTCGGTGACTCCAGCGATCCAGACGCACAGGCACGATCCGGGCTGAAGGCATTTACTGGTTTTTAAGCAGCTAGTGCGTAGTTGTCGTCGTTGGCAACTATAAGTTTTACAGTTGGATTTACGAGGTACTCTGTCCCTCGGCATGCACTCGGAGTTTCGCGACCCACGTCGAAGCTAATCGCAGGAAAACAATGCGATAGCGTCATTATTTCGCAGGAATTATTGAAGAAACGACTTTAGGTAATAAGAATAAAGCATTGATTAATAATCAATGTTTTAGAATTCTTTCTTTCTGGCGCTGCCAGTCGCGGTCTTTCTTGTCGACGCGCTTGTCATGCTGCTTTTTGCCTTTGGCCAGTCCGATAGTGAGCTTCGCCTTACCCTTGAACCAGTGCAGGTCCAACGGCACCAGCGCGTAGCCTTTGCGTTCGACGGCCCCGGTCAGGCGATCCAGCTCATAGCGGTGCAACAGCAGCTTGCGCGCCCGAGTCGGGTCTGCCTTGATATGGGTGGAGACGGTCTTGAGCGGGGCAAAATGGGCGCCGACGAGCCAGGCTTCGCCTTTGCGCAAGTTGACATAAGCTTCGGTCAGCTGGGCATTACCCGCGCGCAGGCTTTTCACCTCCCATCCCTCGAGCGCCAGTCCGGCCTCGAAGCGATCCTCGATGAAATAGTCGTGGCGCGCCCGGCGATTGACCGCGATGACGTCACCCGCCGGTTTCTTTGTCTTTTTCTTGCCCATGTAAATGTTGGCCGATGTCTTTGTTTGCGGCGCGATTATACGGGCAAAGCGTTGTATGGCACCGGGATTTGTATAAGAATCCTCCGATAATCGGGGGAATTAGAGAACAAAAATGCTCAGCAATCAGCCAGACGGCGGCAAGCGTAGCTCTTTGCACGGCCACTGGTCATCCAGGATGGCCTTTATTCTTGCCGTTACCGGGTCAGCCGTTGGCCTCGGCAATATCTGGAAGTTCCCCTACATCGCCGGCCAAAACGGTGGTGGCGCATTTGTCCTTGTGTATCTCGTCTGCGTCATTGTGATCGGTATGCCCGTCATGATGTCCGAAATCCTCATTGGCCGGCGAGGGCGTCGCAACCCGGTTGCGACCATGAAGCTGCTCGGCGAGGAGGAAGGCAGTTCGTCAAAGTGGGGCTGGGTAGGCGGCATGGGCGTGATTGCCGGGATCTTCATCCTGTCGTACTACAGCGTGATCGCCGGCTGGACGCTGGCCTACGTTGTCAAGAGTGCCACCGGCACGTTTGCGGGGGCATCACCTGAAGCTGTCGGGGCCGCGTTCGACAGTTTTGTGGGGGACTGGCGCCTCATCGCGCTGTGCCACACGATCTTCATGGGTCTGACAGTCTTTGTCGTTGCGCGTGGGGTGGAACGCGGGCTCGAGCAGGCCGTGCGTTTCATGGTGCCGGCTTTACTGCTTCTGATGCTGGTCCTGCTCGGCTATTCGATCTCGACAGGCTACTTCGGGCAGGGCGTCGCGTTCATGTTTACGCCCGATTTTGAACGCTTGACCTGGGGCAGCGTGCTCGCGGCGCTGGGCCAGGCATTCTTCACGCTGAGCATCGGTATGGGCGCGGTCATGGCCTACGGCGCCTACCTTCCCGAGGAAACGTCGATTACGGGTGCGTCAGCGGCGGTCGTTACCGCGGACACTGGTATCGCGATCCTTGCCGGACTGGCCATCTTCCCGCTCGTCTTCGCCAATGGACTGACGCCGGCCGACGGACCGGGGCTGGTTTTCAACACGCTGCCACTTGCGTTCGGCCAGATGGCGGGCGGCGTGTTCTTCTCCACCATTTTCTTTGTCCTGTTGTCGTTCGCCGCCTGGACGTCGGCGATCGGACTCATGGAGCCCGCCGTGGCTTGGATCGTGGAACGATTCAACAAGACCAGGGCGCAGGCCTGCGTCGGTGTCGGCCTGCTCATCTGGATCCTGGGCTTTGGTTCGGTGCTGTCGTTCAACGTGCTTGCCGATACCACGTTCCTGGCCGGTACGATCTTCGACAACGTCGATTACCTGACCAGCAACATTATGCTGCCGCTCGGCGGCCTGCTGATCACGATTTTCGCCGGATGGGTCATGTGCCGGAATTCGACGTCTGACGAACTCGGCAATTCCGGTGGCCTGTTCCGCTCGTGGCGCATGCTGGCCCGGTTTGTGGCGCCGATCGGCATCCTGCTGGTGCTGATCAACGCGGTTCTCTAAGGGCGCCGCGTTTCTGCAAAAGACATGCGAAAAGTAAGCCGTAGCGCGCTGGTGCCGTATTCGGCCGCCCAGATGTTCAAGCTCGTGAAGGATGTCGAGCAGTACCCGTCATTTCTGCCCTGGTGCAATGATGCCGAAGTTCATATTCGCGGCGAGGACTTTATCGAGGCCTCGCTCGAGTTGCACCGTGGGCGTATCAGCAAGCGCTTCAGGACTCGCAACGTGTTTCGTGAGAACAAATCGCTGGGCATCGCATTGGTCGGAGGGCCGTTTCGACACATGTCTGGTGGCTGGACGTTCGAGCAACTGGGTGATGCGGGGAGCAAGGTGACGCTCGTACTGGAATTCGAGTTTGAAAGCCGGGCGACCGATGTGATCTTCGGGCGCTTCTTCGAGCACACCTGCAACGCGCTGGTCGATTCATTCACACAGCGGGCGGCGAACATCTATGCAGGTTGAGATCGTCTTTGCACTGCCGACCCGGCAGCTCCTGAAGCAACTGCACGTGGAAGACGGGGCGACGGTCGCCGACGTGATTCTCGCCAGTCGTATCGCCGTGGCGTTTCCAGGGCACGACCTGGACGAACTGCAGGCAGGCATCTGGGGCCAGCCCGTTGATCGCACACATCCGGTGAAGGAGGGAGACCGGGTCGAGTTGTTCCGGCCGCTGGAGATGGACCCGCGCGAGGCGCGCAGGCTAAAGGCCGGGATCTAGTTCCTGGTCCTTGCGGATTTCACTGACGATATCGTCCTCGAAGAAGACCGATACCCAGCGCTTGAAGGCGGCGTCGTTACGGCCCAGTTTCAGGTAGTAGACGTAGTCCCAGCGTTCCTTGTTGAACGGATCGTCGATCATCGGCGTGCCCAGCAGGAAGCGCACCTGGACCTTGGTCATGCCGACTTCGAGCTGCGCGAGATTTTCTTCCTTGACGAGGTTTCCCTGCGATATCGACGCGCGATAGACGCAGCCGCTGCTGATCGCCAGCGCGAAAGTCATGAGAATAAGTGCGATCCATTTGCGGTTAGTCATAGAGTCCGGCTGCCACCTGCGTCATAATAGGCGCGCATCATACCTTGAAAGAGTTTGTTCATGCAGCAACGAAAAGAACTTCGCAAAGCAGGGCTGAAGATCACTCTGCCGCGCCTGAAGATCCTTGAAATCCTCGAGGTGGCGAGGTCCCGTCACATGAGCGCTGAGGATATTTACAAGGAGCTGCTGCAGTCAGGCGAGGATATCGGCCTGGCCACGGTTTACCGTGTTCTGACGCAATTCGAGGCTGCCGGCCTCGTGACACGCCACAATTTTGAAGGCGGGCATTCCGTCTTCGAGCTCGATGACGGGGATCACCACGATCATATGGTCTGCGTCGAGACCGGCGACGTGGTCGAGTTCGTGAGTGAGGAAATCGAGCGCCTGCAGCACGAAGTGGCGGAAAAATTCGGTTACGAGCTCATTGATCACAGCCTCGTCCTTTACGTGAAGAACAAGGACAGCGCCTCGGACGATTGATCAGGCTCGCTTCTTGCGAGCGCCGGCCAGCATTTCGGCCGCATGCGCCAGTGTCTTGCGCGTGATCTCGACGCCCCCCAGCATTCTTGCCAGTTCCTCGGTGCGTTCGTCCTTGCCGAGCGGGTGCACGCGGGTTCGCGTCGATTTGCCATCGGAAACCTTGCTGATGCGGAAATGCTGGTCCGCGAGGCTCGCGACCTGGGGCAAGTGCGTCACGCAGAGAACCTGGCGCTTCGCTCCCAGTTCCTGCAGCCGGCGACCGACCATTTCAGCGACACCGCCGCCGACGCCGCTGTCTACCTCGTCGAACACCATGGTTGGAATGGCGCTGCCGTCGCTGGCTATCACCTGGATCGCAAGACTCATACGGGACAGCTCTCCGCCGGACGCGATTTTGGCCAGTGATTGGGCCGGCTGACCGGGGTTGGCGCTGATCAGAAACTCGACCCGGTCAAGTCCCCACGGCCTCGCCGCGTCCTCGGAAAGCGCCTCCAGCGACACCCTGAACTCGCCGCCGGGCATGCCGAGCCCATGCATTGCCTGCGTTACCGCGTCCTGGAAGGTGACCGCCGCTTTGGCACGTGCACGGGACAGTTTGCGTGCCTGTTTCAGGAAGGTGTCCCTGGCGGCATTTGCCTGTTCCTCCAGCTCTTTTCCGCGTTCCTCGGCGTGACTGAGATCGTCGTGCTCGGTTCGCAGTCGCTCGGCCAGATCGGGCAATTCCTCGCTGCTGACGCGGTGCTTGCGTGAGATTGTCTGGATCGCATCGAGCCGTTCCTCGACCCAGTCGCGACGTGCCGGATCCATGTCCAGCGTGTCACTGTAGCGACGCAGCGAATCGGCCGCCTCGGTGAGCTGAATGCCAGCGCCATTGAGCATTTCGACCGCGGGGCCGAGCGCCTCGTCGATCTCGGCCAGCGCTTCAATCGCTCGCAGCGCCTCGGCTACAAGGCTGTTCGCGTTTCCCGTGTCGCTGTCAAAGATCTCATCGAGCGCCGTGGCGACACCTTCGGCGAGTTTCCCGCTGTTCTGCAGTTTCTGCCGTTCGGCGCTGAGGTCGTCAAGCTCACCGTCCGCAAGGCCCAGCGAGTCCAGTTCCTGCAGCTGGAAAGACAACAGGTCGAGGCGCGAGGCCCGGTCGGCCTCGGCGCTGGTCAATTCCTCGAGGCGTTCCGAGAGCGACCGCCACTCGATGTAGCGCGTCGAAACGTCCGCACGTTGGTCGAGCAGCCCGCCGAAGTGATCAAGCAGGTCGCGTTGTATGGCCGGTTTGCCGAGTGACTGGTGGAAGTGCTGGCCGTGAATATCGAGAAGCAGCTCCCCTATGGCCTTGAGTTGCGAAATCGGCACTGAGTTTCCGTTAATAAAGGCGCGCGAGCGCCCATCGGCATTGATAACGCGCCGCAACAGGCATTCGTCGTCGAGGTCGAGCGCCTGTTCCTCGAGCCATGCCGTGACCGCGGGCAATGCGGACACGGCGAACTCTGCCGCGAACTCGGCACGCCTGGCGCCATTACGCACGAGCTGGGCGCTCCCACGTTCGCCCAGCACGAGTCCAAGTGAGTCCACGAGAATGGACTTGCCGGCGCCGGTCTCACCGGTGAGCACGGTCATCCCCGACTCGAACTCGATATCGATCTGGTCGACGATCGCGAAATCGCGCACCTGCAGGTTCATCAACATCCTAGGATTCCGGTGCCTGGTCGCCGCGTTTGCGGCTGTCACGTCCCCAGAAGAGCTTGGAGCGCAGGATGCCGTAGAAGTCGTGGCCCGGCGGATGCAGCAGGCTGATGCGCTGCCCGGCAGCGGCCACGCGCAGGGTATCGCCGGGTCTGAGTGTCCCCAGGTGGCCGCCATCAACCGTAATTTCGGCCAGAGAATCGTCGCGTCTCAGGAGGACGATTTCGATGTCCTGGGCGGCCGGGATGACGATGGGGCGGTCGGTGAGGGTGTGCGGACAAATGGGCACGAGCCCAACGGCATCCAGCTGGGGCTCGATAATCGGCCCCCCGCAGCTCAGGGCGTAGGCTGTGGAGCCTGTCGGTGTGGCACAGATCAGTCCGTCACCCGAATGCGTGTTGACGTACTGGCCCGCAACGCTGGTCGAAAAGTCGACCATGCCGCCGGTGCCGCGGCGCTGGATGACCACGTCATTGAGGCCGTAGGCAATGTGCTCATCACCATTTGCCGTGGACAGGCGCGCCTTGAGCAACAGCCGAGTGTCTTTCAGGTAGTTGCCGGCCAGCACCTGCTCGACGCTGGCAAGCATCTCGTCGGGCGTAATGTCGGCGAGGAATCCCAGCCGTCCCCGGTTGACACCCAGGATAGGCGTACCGGACTCCCTGGCCAGGCGGCTCGCATACAGCATGGTGCCGTCCCCGCCGATGGCGATAGCCAGGTCGGCCGAATCGCAGAGCGCTTCCTCTGCGACGCGCGTTACCGGCAGATCGAGCGCCAGGTTCTCGGCGGCCACAACGCTGATTCCGGCTTTTGTCAAATAGTTGGCCAATGTCAGCATCGGCCCTGCGACGCGCGCATCAGTCTGTCTGCCCACGAGGGCGATGTTCCGGAACTGGGTTTCCATATGCTGATTGTTGCAGACCCTTGACCGACCGCCAACCCGTTGCTAGCGTTTCTTTCGAATGTCGGCAGAAGCGTCCAAACCAGTACCCAACGATCGCGGTCAACACCTGTTGCGCGTGCTGATCCAGCGCTATATCCGCGACGGCCATCCTGTCGGGTCGCGGACCCTGTCCAAAGACTCGGGCTTAGACCTCAGTCCTGCGACTATTCGTAACGTCATGGCTGATCTCGAGGAGATGGGCCTGGTGTCCGCGCCACACACGTCGGCGGGTCGCGTGCCGACGCCGCAGGGCTACCGCATGTTCGTGGACACGCTCGTGCGCTACCGGCAGCCCGGCGACAGCGATATCCAGCGTATCCGAACGCAGCTGAAAGGGAAGTTTGAAAGCGCGGGTGCGCTGGTCAGTTCGGTCTCGAGCATGCTGTCCGACTTCACGAGAATGGCCGGCGTGGTCACGGTGCCCCGCGCGCCGAAGGTCGCTTTGCGGCAGATCGAGTTCCTGCCGTTGTCCGAGAACCGCGTGCTCGTGATCCTGGTCGTCAATGACACGGATGTGCAAAATCGAATTCTGCACACGGATCGCAACTACACGGCGTCGGAGCTGCAACAGGCCCAGAACTTCATCAATGAACACTATGCGGGCACCGACCTGCACACCGTGCGCGAAAAGCTGCTCGAAGACCTCGACCAGACGCGCGATTCGATGAACCAGGCCATGCACGACATTATCGCGGTCGCGCATGCGGCGATGGGCAAGGCCGAGCATCCCGACGAGGAATACGTGCTGGCCGGCGAAACCAACCTGATGAGCTTTGCCGAGCTCTCGGACGTCGATACCCTGCGGCGGCTGTTCGACGCGTTCTCGCACAAGCGCCTGATCCTCGACCTCCTGGACCGGAGTATCAACGCCGATGGCGTCCGGATCTTTATCGGCGAGGAGTCGGGTTACGGCATCCTCGACGATTGCAGCGTGGTCACGGCACCGTATCGGGTCGACGACGACACCATCGGTGTTCTCGGCGTTATCGGGCCGACGCGCATGGCCTACGACCGGGTAGTGCCCATTGTTGACGTTACGGCGCGACTCCTCGAGTCGGCCCTCGGCCAAGGTAACCAGGGCTAGAAAAAAAAACCGCGTATCTCTTGATATTTCCGTGCCGGTCCCCAAACTGCGCACATCGATTTTGACGTCTGCTGGCCAGACCCGCCGAAAAACGCGGCAACTTACTGATTTGGAGCACGAAATGAACGCGGAACGCCCTGAAGAGGCTGCCCCCGAGTTGCAGGAGGATGCGCAAACGCCCGATGCGGAGCCCGAGCAGGAGGCCGGCGCCGAGTCGCAGGACCCCGAAACGGTCCTCGCCGAACTGCAGGCCAAGGCCGATGAAAACTGGGAGCGCTACCTGCGCGCGTCAGCGGAAATCGAGAATGTCCGCAAGCGGGCCGGCCGTGACGTCGAAAACGCGCACAAATTTGCGCTCGAACGCTTCGGCAAGGAACTACTGGCCGTCAAGGACACGCTCGAGATGGGGCTGGCTGTCGAGGGCGCCAGTGTCGAGAGCCTGCTCGAAGGCAGCAATGCGACCCTGAAGCTGCTCGGTTCAACAATGGAGCGCTTCGGCATCGTCGAGGTGGATCCCGCCGGCGAACCCTTCGATCCGGAATTCCACGAGGCCATCAGCATGCAGCCATCCGATGACGTCGAGCCTGGCTCGGTCATGACGGTCGTGCAGAAGGGCTATACGCTGAATGGGCGCCTGCTGCGTCCTGCCATGGTGATCGTCGCGGCGGAGTAATCGGCGAAACCCGGTGCCAAACGGCCAAAAAATGCGCGCAAGCGCTTGAAACATGGGGTCCAGCCCCCACCTATCAGCCAGTTTTACGAATTTCCACGAGATTTTGTAGCAAGATATCATGGGTAAAGTTATCGGTATCGACCTGGGTACCACCAACTCCTGCGTAGCAGTGATGGAAGGCGATACGCCCAAGGTCATCGAAAATAGCGAAGGCGATCGCACGACGCCCTCGATTGTCGCATTCACCAAAGACGACCAGGTGCTCGTTGGGCAGTCGGCCAAGCGCCAGGCAGTCACGAATCCGAGCAACACCTTGTTCGCGATCAAGCGCCTGATCGGTCGCCGCTTCGAGGATGATGTGGTGCAGCGCGACATCAAGATGGTGCCGTACACGATTAGCAAGGCGGACAACGGCGATGCCTGGGTAGAGGCCCATGGCAAGAAAATGGCCCCGCCGGAGATCTCGGCGCGTGTCCTCATGAAAATGAAGAAGACGGCCGAGGATTACCTGGGTGAAGAGGTCAAGGAAGCCGTTGTGACCGTGCCTGCCTACTTCAACGACTCGCAGCGCCAGGCGACCAAGGACGCCGGCAAGATCGCGGGCCTCGTGGTCAAGCGCATCATCAACGAGCCGACCGCGGCAGCCCTGGCCTATGGCATGGACAAGAAGCGCGGCGACGCCAAGATTGCGGTATTTGACCTCGGCGGCGGCACGTTTGACGTATCGGTGATCGAGATTGCCGAAGTCGACGGCGAGCACCAGTTCGAAGTGCTGGCCACGAACGGCGACACGTTCCTCGGTGGTGAGGACTTCGACATGCGCGTCATCGAGTACCTGACGAGCGAGTTCCAGCGCGAGACCGGCGTCGACATCACGGCCGACCCGCTGGCCATGCAGCGTCTGAAGGAAGCGGCCGAGAAGGCCAAGATCGAGCTGTCCTCGCAGCAGCAGACCGAAGTGAACCTGCCGTACATCACGGCCGACGCCACGGGTCCGAAGCACCTCGCCATCAAACTGACGCGGGCCAAGCTCGAGTCGCTGGTTGAGGAACTCATCAATCGCACGATCGAGCCTTGCCGCATTGCCCTCAAGGATGCCGGCCTCAAGGTCAATGAGATCGACGATGTGATCCTCGTCGGCGGCCAGACGCGTATGCCGAAAGTATTTGAGGAAGTGCAGAATTTCTTCGGCAAGGAGCCGCGTCGCGACGTGAATCCTGATGAAGCTGTCGCGCTTGGCGCCGCGATCCAGGGCGGCGTACTGGCCGGCGACGTCAAAGATGTCCTGTTGCTCGACGTCACACCGCTGTCTCTCGGTATCGAGACGCTTGGCGGTGTCATGACGAAGTTGATCGACAAGAACACGACGATTCCCGCTAATGCGGAGCAGGTGTTCTCGACCGCTGATGACAACCAGACGGCCGTGACCATTCACGTGCTGCAGGGTGAGCGAGAGCGTTCACTGGACAACAAGTCACTGGGCCGCTTCGACCTGACGGACATCCCGCCGGCGCCACGCGGCTTGCCGCAGATCGAGGTCACCTTCGATATTGACGCCAACGGTATTTTGAACGTCTCGGCCAAGGACAAGGCGACCGGCAAGAGCCAGAACATTGTCATCAAGGCCTCTTCCGGCCTGTCGGACGACGAGATCGAGAAGATGGTTGCCGACGCTGAAAGCCATGCCGATGAAGATCGCAAGTTCCGCGAGCTCGTTGATGTACGCAACCAGGCAGACAGCCTGATTCATGCGGCTGAGAAGACGCTGAACGAGATGGGTGAGAAGGCGACGTCGGAAGAGCGTCTTGCCATCGAAAATGCGATCTCCGATCTCAAGACGGCCCTTGAAGGCGACGACAAGGAACAGATTGAGACCAAGACCGCGGCATTGGGCGAAGCGTCGGGTAGCCTGGCGCAGAAGATGTACGCCGAACAGGCGGCACAGGGCGGCGAGGATGCCCCCGAAGGCGCCGCGGCAGACGATGATGTCGTCGATGCCGAGTTTGAAGAAGTCGACAAAGACGATAAAAAAGACTAACCCCCGAAGCGTGGTCAGAGCCCTTGGAGCAAGGGCTCTGGCCACTTTTAGTTGAGCAGGCATGGCAAAGCGCGATTACTACGAAATTCTGGGCGTCTCGAAATCGGCTTCGGCCGACGAGATCAAGAAGGCGTATCGCCGTCTTGCCATGAAGCACCATCCGGACCGCAACAAGGACGACGGCGGCGCTTCCGAGGATAAGTTCAAGGAGGCTAAGGAAGCCTACGAAGTCCTCAAGGACACGGAGAAGCGGGCGGCCTACGACCAGTTCGGCCACGACGGCCTGCGCGCCGGTGCGGGCGGCCAGGGTGGATTCGGCGCCGAAGGCTTCGGCGATATCTTCGGCGATGTGTTTGGCGACATTTTCGGCGGTGGCCGACGCGGCGGCGGTGGCGGCCCGCAGGTATTCCGGGGTGCGGACCTTGGGTATGAGCTCAAGCTCGACCTCGAGATGGCCGTTGCCGGTGATAGCGTTACCATCGATGTGCCGACGCAAATCACCTGTGATACCTGCAGTGGGAGCGGCGCCAGGAAAGGTAGCGATCCGGTGCAGTGCACGACCTGTGGCGGCGTTGGCCAGGTCCGGATGCAGCAGGGCTTCTTCTCGATCCAGCAGACGTGCCCGGCCTGTAAGGGCGCCGGCACGACGATTTCCGATCCCTGCAACGATTGTCACGGGCGGGGCCGGGTCCGCAAGACGCGTACACTCTCCGTGAAAGTCCCGGCCGGTGTCGATGACGGCGATCGAATTCGTTTGTCGGGCGAAGGCGAAGCCGGGCGTAATGGCGGGCCGTCAGGAGACCTGTACGTCGAAATCCGCGTCAAGCCCCACAAGATCTTTGAGCGGGAGGGTTCCAATCTTGCCTGTGAAGTGCCGGTCAGCATCGCGACCGCGACGCTGGGCGGCGAGGTTGAGTTGCCGACGCTCGACGGCACCGTATCTCTGAAGGTCCCTTCCGGCACGCAGTCGGGGAAAGTCTTCAGGCTGCGCGGCAAGGGCGTGACCACGGTGCGCGACCCGCGCCAGGGCGACCTGTTCGCCACGGTATCGGTCGAAACGCCCGTTAACCTGACAAGCGAGCAAAAGGATCTGCTGGCAAAATTCGATAAATCGCTGCGCGCGGGTGGCGACAAGCACAGTCCGCGGGCCGACAGCTGGATCGACACGGTCAAGCGGTTCTTCGAGCGCATCAGTCAATGATTCAGGATCACTCCGTGATTCGTATCGTCATCGCGGGAGCGGGGCGCATGGGCCAGGCGATCGCTGCCCGGCTCAACGCTCAGGATGACCTGGAACTCGTTGGCACCTGGCAGCGTGGTGATGATCTGGCGACGCTGGTGGCCGCCAGCGACGTCGTTATCGATTTCAGCCTCCCGGACGGCACGATGCAGGTGCTCGACGCCGTGACGGAACACGCCAGGCCGCTTGTGTGTGGCGTGAGCGGCCTTGACGATGCGCAGATGGCGCGCCTGGACGAGGCGGCGACCCGGATCCCCGTTGTTTACGACCGCAACATGAGTCTCGGCATCGCGGTGCTGGAACACTCCGTCCGCGAGGCCGCGAGAACCCTTGGTCAGGACTTCGATATTCGCATTTCCGAAGTGCATCACGTCCACAAGAAGGATGCGCCATCCGGCACTGCCCTCAAGCTGGGCGAGGCCGCAGCCGAGGCGCGTGGCGAGTCGGGAACCGGGGCAGTAACATTCGAGAGCGAGCGCCGGGGCGAGGTGCCTGGTGATCATGAGGTCGTCATGCGGTCCGCTACGGAGTCACTGACGTTTGCACACAGCGTCACGACCCGCCAGGTGTTCGCTGATGGCGCGCTTCGCGCGGCACGCTGGATTGCGGGCAAGTCGCCCGGACGCTACGCGATGAGCGACGTTCTGTTCCGGAACTGAGCCCGGACCTTCGATATTTTCGAAAAAACGCCGTGTTTAGTCTGGCGCGCGCAATCGACCTTCAGTAAACTACGCCGGATCGCTGGGCGGTCAGCGAAACTTCAAGCGGAAGGTCATGTCCTTCCGCTTTGTTGCATCTAAAACAGACGCAACCTTAGCTGGTCCGCAGGTGGTCGCCATCGGAACCACTATTGAGGGTCGCGTTTGAGCACTCCAGCGATACTTGCACTACAGGACGGCACCGTCTTCCACGGTACCTCGATCGGCGCCGATGGGCAGACGATCGGCGAAGTCGTTTTCAATACAGCCATGACCGGGTACCAGGAAATCCTGACGGACCCATCCTATTGTCGTCAGATCGTGACGCTGACGTACCCGCACGTCGGCAATACCGGCACCAACAGTGAAGACATGGAGTCCTCGAGCATCCATGCGTCCGGTCTGATCATCCGCGACAGCTCCATGCTGACGAGTAGCTGGCGATCCGAGCGTTCGTTTAGCGACTTTCTGAAGCAGGGCGATACGGTCGCCATCGCCGACATCGACACACGCAAGCTCACCCGCATCATCCGCGAGAAAGGCGCACAGTCGGGCTGCATCATGACCGGTCACCAGGACAGTGAGACGGCGATTACGCATGCGCGCAAGTTTCCGGGCATCGCCGGGGTGGACCTCGCGAAGTTTGTGACGACGAATCAGTCTTATCAGTGGTGCCATGGCACCTCGTTTGGAAAACCGCAGCGCATCATGAGCCGGCGGATAGCGCCCTATCACGTCGTGGCCTACGATTTTGGCGTAAAGCGCAACATCCTGCGGCTGCTGTCCGATCTCGATTGTCGGCTGACCGTTGTCCCGGCGACAACGAGCGCCGATGAGGTTTTTGCGCTGACGCCTGATGGCGTGTTTCTTTCCAACGGGCCGGGAGATCCCGAGCCCTGCGAGTACGCGATTACGGCGATCAAGGAGTTCCTGGCGAAGGGCATTCCGGTTTTCGGCATCTGTCTCGGCCATCAGCTGCTGGCGCTCGCGGCCGGCGCGAAGACTGAAAAGATGAAGTTCGGCCACCACGGCGCCAATCATCCGGTCCAGGACCTCGGGACGGGACAGGTCATGATCACGAGCCAGAATCACGGTTTTGCCGTCGACGAGTCGACGTTACCCGACAACGTCGAGACGACGCACCGGTCGCTGTTTGACGGCACGCTGCAGGGCATCGCGTTTAAGGACCGCCCAGCATTCAGCTTCCAGGGACACCCGGAAGCCAGCCCGGGTCCACACGACTTGCTGCCGCTGTTCGAACGTTTTATCCAGCACATGGACGCGCAGAAGAAATCAGGTCTGAAAGCCATGCTTTCGTCCTGACAGACCTGAAGACAGACCACATATGCCCAAACGCACAGACATAGACAGCATCCTGATCATCGGCGCCGGACCGATCGTCATCGGCCAGGCCTGCGAGTTCGACTACTCCGGCGCACAGGCCTGCAAGGCCCTGCGCGAAGAGGGCTACCGCGTCGTTCTCGTGAATTCCAATCCTGCAACTATCATGACGGATCCCGAAACCGCGGACGCCGTCTATATCGAGCCGATTCACTGGAGCGCCATCGAGCAGGTCATCGCGAAGGAGCGCCCGGATGCGTTGCTGCCGACCATGGGTGGCCAGACCGGCCTGAACTGTGCCCTCGACCTCGCCCGCCATGGCGTCCTTGAGAAATACAACGTCGAGATGATCGCCGCGTCGCGAGAAGCCATCGATATGGCGGAGGACCGCGACCTGTTCCGCCAGGCTATGAGCGAAATCGGGCTGGAAAGCCCGCGCGCCGAAATAGCGCATTCGCTGGAACAGGCGCTCGAAAAACAACAGGAGGTAGGGTTTCCGACGATTATTCGTCCCTCGTTCACCCTTGGCGGCACCGGCGGCGGCATCGCCTACAACCGCGAGGAATTCGAACGCATCGTCGCGCACGGTCTCGAAATGTCGCCGACAACCGAGGTGCTGCTTGAAGAATCAGTGATCGGTTGGAAAGAGTTTGAGATGGAAGTTGTTCGCGACCGGAACGACAACTGCATCATCGTCTGCGCGATTGAAAACTTCGATCCGATGGGCGTGCACACAGGTGATTCCATTACGGTCGCACCCGCGCAGACGCTGACGGATAAGGAATACCAGCGGCTCAGGAATGCGTCGATCGACGTGTTGCGCAAGATTGGCGTCGAGACGGGCGGGTCGAACGTGCAGTTCGCCATTTGCCCGATTACCGGCCGGGTACTGATCATTGAAATGAACCCGCGCGTGTCGCGCTCGTCGGCGCTCGCATCCAAGGCCACGGGCTTTCCGATCGCAAAAGTGGCGGCGAAACTCGCTGTCGGTTACACGCTCGACGAACTCAAGAACGATATCACCGGCGGCCTGACGCCGGCCTCTTTCGAACCGGCGATCGACTACGTCGTCACCAAGATTCCGCGCTTCACGTTCGAGAAGTTCCCGGGCGCCAACGATCGCCTGACGACACAGATGAAGTCGGTTGGCGAGGTCATGGCAATCGGCCGAAATTTCCAGGAGTCGCTGCAGAAAGCGCTGCGTGGCCTCGAGACCGGCATTAACGGACTTACCGAGATATGCGGGCCAATCGCGACCGACGTCGATCGTGACAACCTGCGGCACGAGCTTCGTATTCCCGGGTCGAACAGGATCCTTTACGTGGCCGATGCGCTGCGGCATGGCTATTCATATGAGGATGTTGCGCAGGTCACCGGCATCGATCCGTGGTTCCTGGCGCAGATCGCGGATCTCATCAATATCGAGAATGACATTCGCGACTCGGGACTTGCCGGGCTGAATGACACGCTGATGCGCGTCATCAAGCGGAAAGGATTTTCCGACGCCCGCATCGCTGAGATCGTAGGTAGTGCCGAGACTGCTGTACGTCGTCGGCGTATCGAGATGGGTGTGCGCCCGGTCTTCAAGCGCGTCGACACATGCGCGGCCGAGTTTGCGACGACCACGGCGTATATGTACTCGACATACGAGGAAGAGTGCGAGGCGGATCCCACCGACAACCCGAAGATCATGATCCTCGGCGGCGGGCCGAATCGCATCGGTCAGGGCATCGAGTTTGACTATTGCTGTGTCCATGCGGCCCTCGCGCTGAAAGAGTCGGGCTACGAGACCATCATGGTTAACTGCAATCCCGAAACCGTGTCGACCGACTACGACACGTCGGACCGTTTGTATTTCGAGTCCCTGACGTTTGAAGACGTCATGGAGATCATCGACAAGGAACAACCCAAGGGGGTGATCGTGCAGTACGGCGGCCAGACGCCCCTCAAGCTCGCGCGCGACCTGGAGGCTGCGGGCGCACCAATTATCGGCACATCGCCGGATTCGATCGATCTCGCGGAGGACCGGGAACGCTTCCAGAAGCTCGTGCAGAAGCTCGAGCTGAAGCAGCCGCCCAACAGGACGGCCAGCAGCAAAGAAGAGGCGCTCGAGCGCGGTTCCATCGTGGGCTATCCGCTCGTGGTCCGGCCTTCCTATGTGCTGGGCGGGCGTGCCATGGAAATCGTACACAGCGACGAAGACCTGGCCGCCTACATGGATGCGGCCATTGACGTCTCGAACGACAGCCCGGTGCTGCTCGATCGCTTTCTCGATCTTGCCACCGAAGTCGACGTGGATTGTATTTGCGATGGTGAGCGCGTTCTCATCGGCGGCGTCATGGAACATATCGAACAGGCCGGAGTTCACTCTGGCGACTCGGGATGTTCGCTGCCACCGTTCAGCCTGACGCCGGAGATCCAGGCGGAGCTCGAAGAGCAGGTCGTGAAACTGGCGAAGGGCCTCAAGGTTGTTGGCTTAATGAACACCCAGTTCGCGATCCAGGGCGATGTCGTGTACCTGCTCGAGGTGAATCCGCGTGCGTCGCGAACGGCACCCTTCGTGTCGAAGGCGATCGGTATTCCACTGGCAAAGATCGCCGCCAAAGTTATGGTCGGTGAGTCACTCTCGAAACAGGGATACGTGAACCAGCGGATTCCGGAGTACTTCTCGGTAAAAGAGGCGGTCTTCCCGTTCATCAAGTTCCCGGGCTCCGACCCAATTCTTGGCCCGGAAATGAAGTCTACGGGCGAGGTTATGGGAGTCGGCCGTTCGTTCGGCGAGGCCTACGCAAAAGCGCAGCTCGCGTCCGGCGTCATCCTTCCCAGGCAAGGCGCGGCATTGCTGAGCGTGCGCGAGCGCGACAAGGAAGGCGTTGTCGAGCTGGCGAAACTGTTGACTGAAATGGGATTCGACCTTGTCGCCACGCATGGCACGGCGAAAGAACTGGCCAAGGCTGGTGTATCATGCCGCCGTGCGAACAAGGTTCGCGAGGGCCGTCCGCACATCGTGGACATGATCAAGAACGGCGAGATTGACCTGATCGTCAATACCACCGAAGGCAAGCAGGCGATTAACGAGTCGGAATCCATTCGCGCCGAGGCCGTACGCAAGGCTGTGACGTATTACACGACGCTGGGGGCTGCTGTGGCGACTTGCAGGGCAATCCAGCACCTGGACAACAGCGAAGTCAACCGGCTGCAGGATCTGCACAACGAGGTAGTGGCATGAGTAAGGTCCCGATGACCAGGCGCGGCTATGAGCTGCTGCAGCAAGAGCTGAAGAAACTCAAGAGCGAGGATCGGCCGGCGGTCATCAAAGCGATCGCGGAGGCACGCGCGCACGGCGATCTCAAGGAAAACGCCGAATACCACGCTGCGAAAGATCAGCAGGGATTCATCGAAGCGCGGATCAAGGACATCGAGGGCAAGCTGTCGCACGTACAGGTTATCGACATTACGGAAATCGATGCGCGTGGCAAGATCATATTCGGCTCGACGGTCGTGATTCTCGACGAAGGCGCCGACAAGGAAATCACCTACAAGATCGTTGGCGAAGACGAGGCCGATATCAAGCACGGTATGATTTCGTTCACGTCGCCGATAGCGCGCGCCCTGATAGGCAAGAATGAAGGTGACGAAATCGAGTTCCAGGCGCCGGACGGGCTGAAGACGTTTGAGGTGCTGGAAGTGCGCTACGAGTAACGGCTAGTTCGCGGGCAGACGGATGCGCTTTTCGGGTTTCTTCCTGAGATTCTGGCGGAACAGTAACGCGACATTGCCAATCCGCTGGACCAGGACGGCCGAACTGTCGGCGCAGAGTTTGTCGATAATGGCGTCGCGGGTATCGCGGTCTCCAACACGCACCCGGACCTTGATGAGTTCGTGGTGTCTGAGCGTACTTTCGTACTCGGCCAGCACGGATTCAGACAGGCCGGCGTCGCCGACCATAACCAGCGGTTTCAACTGGTGACCCAGACCGCGGAGGTATTTCTTCTGGTGTTCGCTAAGATTCATGGGCGCGAAGTGTAGCAGCAAAAATGAGCAAACCAAGACGATCATCGGGCAGCTGGCGGGAACGCCAGGAGAAAGACCCTTACGTGCAGCGCGCCCGCAGGGAGGGGTGGCGCTCGCGTGCCGTTTTCAAGCTCGAGGAGATCGACAGCAAGGAGCGGTTGCTCAAGGCGGGCATGGTGTGTGTGGACCTCGGGTCGGCACCCGGCAGCTGGAGCCAGTATGTGACGGCAACGCTAGGCGGCAGGGCCCGCGTCGTCGCGGTGGACCTGCTGGCCATGGATGCGCTGCCGGACGTGGAGTTCATACAGGGGGATTTCCAGGATGATGCCGTGTTCGAGCAATTGCTCGAGTCCGCGGGAGCCGGGGGTGCAGACCTTGTAATGAGCGATATGGCCCCCAATATCAGCGGAACGAGGGCCGTAGACCAGCCACGCTCAATGTACCTCGTGGAACTGGCGCTGGATATGGCGCGAAGAGTCCTCAAACCTGGGGGGAGCTTCGTCTGTAAGGTATTCCAGGGAGAGGGTTTCGATGACTTCGTCCGCGAAGCACGGAACTCTTTTGCACGAGTGCGGGTCATCAAACCCAAGGCCTCGCGCGCCGGTAGCCGTGAGGTCTATTTGGTAGCGAGAAACTTCTCTTTATAGTAGCGTCATAGCCGTGAATGATTTAACCAAAAATATACTTGTCTTCATCGTCATCATCGTCGTCTTGCTGTCGGTGGTGGAGGGCCTGTCGGGCGTAAACCCCAGCCAGCCGCAGAAGAAGGACTATTCCGAATTCCAGACGGCGGTTATGGCCGG
This sequence comes from uncultured Woeseiaceae bacterium, assembly GCA_945787845.1. GTDB lineage: Bacteria > Pseudomonadota > Gammaproteobacteria > Steroidobacterales > Woeseiaceae > UBA1847. The sequence continues at coordinate 264,568 of CALZJH010000004.1, forward strand.
GCAGGTGTCTACCGTCATTTTTGACGGGCAGCAGATTCGCTACGGCACCTCCGACAATCCGCAGTTCTATACCATCAACCCCGAGACCGACAACACGGTGCTCATCGGCGAGCTGATGAAGCAAAACGTGAAGATTTCGGCGGCTGAGCCCAAGACTCAGGGCCTCCTGGGCCAATTGCTGATCAGTTCGTTCCCGATTCTGCTGTTGATTGGTGTCTGGATCTACTTTATGCGGCAGATGCAGGGTGGCGGCGGCGGCAGGGGTGCCATGTCCTTCGGCAAGAGCAAGGCGCGATTGCTGGGCGAAGACCAGGTCGGCGTGACGTTTGCGGACGTAGCCGGCATTGACGAGGCCAAGGCCGAGGTTTCTGAGGTGGTCGATTTCCTTAAGGATCCGAGCAAGTTCCAGCGGCTGGGCGGCAAGATCCCCAAGGGGGTGCTGATGGTCGGGCCGCCGGGTACGGGTAAGACCCTGCTTGCGAGGGCGATTGCCGGTGAGGCCAAGGTGCCTTTCTTCACAATTTCGGGCTCCGACTTTGTCGAGATGTTTGTCGGTGTGGGTGCATCCCGCGTGCGCGACATGTTCGACCAGGCCAAGAAGCAGGCGCCCTGCATCATCTTCATTGACGAACTCGATGCCGTAGGACGCCATCGTGGCGCCGGGCTCGGTGGGGGGCACGACGAGCGCGAGCAGACACTGAACCAGATGCTCGTCGAAATGGACGGGTTTGAGGGCAGTGAGGGCATCATCGTTATTGCAGCCACTAACCGGCCCGACGTCCTGGACCCGGCCCTGCTGCGCCCGGGGCGCTTCGATCGCCAGGTCGTGGTGCCGCTCCCGGACGTGCGCGGCCGCGAGCTCATTCTGAAAGTCCACATGCGCAAGGTGCCGCTGGGTGACGATGTTCGTCCCGGCATTATTGCCCGCGGTACGCCCGGATTCTCGGGTGCCGACCTGGCCAATCTCGTGAACGAGGCGGCCCTGTTTGCAGCGCGTGCCAACAAGCGCGTCGTGAGCATGGACGAGTTCGAGAAGGCCAAGGACAAGATCATGATGGGTGCCGAAAGGCGCTCGATGGTCATGAGCGAAGAAGAGAAGCTCAATACCGCGTATCACGAAGCCGGTCATGCGATTGTCGGCTACCTGGTTCCCGAGCACGACCCTGTCTACAAGGTCACGATTATTCCGCGCGGCAGGGCGCTGGGCGTGACCATGTACCTGCCCGAGGAAGATCGCTACAGCATGTCGCGGAAACGCCTCGAGAGCAGTATTTCCAGCCTGTTTGGCGGCCGAATTGCCGAAGAGATGATCAACGGCATCGACGGCGTGACGACGGGCGCGTCGAATGACATCGAGCGCGCGACCGAGATTGCCCGCAACATGGTGACCAAGTGGGGTCTTTCGGATCGCCTCGGCCCGCTGACCTACAGCGAGGATGACGGCGAGGTCTTCCTGGGCCGTTCCGTCACGCAGCACAAGCAGGTGTCGGATGACACGGCGCATGCTATCGACGAGGAAGTTCGACGCATCATTGACTCCAATTACGAGCGAGCGAAGAACCTGCTCCAGGAGAACATCGACAAGCTACACGCGATGGCCAAGGCGCTCGTGAAGTTCGAGACCATTGGTGATGACCAGATCAGGGACATCATGGAAGGCCGCGAGCCGCGCCCGCCCGAAGACTGGGACGATTCCATCGACTCAACGACGCCCGGCGACGGTTCTGCTACGGCTGAGTCTGATGACGCGGCGGGCCAGATCGGCGAACCGGCAGGCGAGCACTAGACACCTACTCACCCATGCTGACACTGGGCTCCTTTAGTATCCCGGCGCCAGCCGTCATGGGGATCCTCAACGTCACGCCGGATTCGTTTTCGGATGGCGGTCGATTCGTGACGCCGGAAGTGGCGCTGCGCCAGGCGGCGACCATGGCCGAAGAAGGTGCAGCCATCCTCGATGTGGGTGGCGAGTCGACGCGCCCCGGCGCCGATAACGTGAGCGTGCAGCGCGAACTCGACCGCGTCATCCCGATTATTGAACGAGTCCGCTCGATCACCGATGCCGTCATCTCCATCGATACGAGCAAAGCGCTGGTCATGCGCGAGGCCGTTGCGGCCGGGGCGTCACTGATTAATGACGTTGGCGCGCTGCAAGGCGAGGGCGCGCTGGAGGCGGCTGTGGACCTGCAGGTCCCCGTGTGCCTGATGCACATGCGCGGCGAACCCCGAACCATGCAGGAAAACCCGGAGTACGACGACGTCGTTGCCGAGGTTGCGGCGTTTCTGGAGCAACGCATCCAGGCCTGTGTGGACGCCGGTCTGGGCGAGGAACTGACGATCGTGGATCCGGGATTCGGCTTTGGAAAAAAGCACCGCCACAATGTCGAGTTGCTGGCAAATCTGCGACAATTGCGCGTACGCGACCGGCCAATGCTGGTGGGGGTGTCGAGGAAATCGACGCTCGGGGAGCTGACACAACGCGACGTGCATGATCGCCTCCCGGCGAGCGTGGCGGCGGCGGTCGTAGCGATTTTGAATGGGGCTGATATCGTGCGGGCGCATGATGTGCAGGCTACCGTCGATGCGGTCAAGATCACGCGAGCGGTGATTGAGGCAGGCGAATAGGGCCAGAGAACAGATAATGAGCAAGAGTTATTTTGGAACGGATGGCGTACGCGGAACGGTCGGCAATGACCCGATGACCGCGGATTTTGCGATGCGGCTCGCCAGCGCAACGACCCAGGTACTCGTGCCGCAGGGCGGAACGGTTGTCATCGGCAAGGACACGCGCCTGTCGGGCTACATGTTCGAGTCGGCTCTCGAGGCCGGCTTCATCGCCGCCGGGGCGGATGTTCTCTTGCTTGGCCCCCTGCCGACACCTGGAATTGCGCGGCTAACGCAGGAATTCGACGCGGACCTTGGTGTCGTCATCAGCGCAAGCCACAATGCGTTCTCGGACAACGGGATCAAGTTCTTCGATCGTTTCGGTTCCAAGCTGACCGACGACATCGAGAGGCAGATCGAGGAGCACCTGAAGAACCCGGCGATCACGCTGGGATCGCAGGCGCTGGGCAAGGCCAAGCGCATCGACACCGCACGTAGCCGCTACCAGGAGTTTTGTGCCGGCAGCATGCCCGATGGCGTCGATCTTGAAGGCATCAAGGTCGTGTTCGATGGCGCAAACGGCGCTGCCTACAAGGTCGGTCCGCGCACGCTGGCTAATCTCGGCGCTGAGCTTATTCCCATTGGTTGTTCACCAAACGGCAGGAATATCAATGCGGGCTGCGGTTCGACAGAGCCTGACCTGCTGCAGATGACGGTGCCGGCGGTCAAGGCTGACGTGGGCGTGGCCCTTGACGGAGACGGTGACCGCGTCGTCATGGTCGATGAGAATGGCGAGCTGATTGACGGCGACCAGCTGCTGTATGTGCTCGCGATGGCGCGCAAGGACAAGGGCGACCTGAAAGGGCCTGTCGTCGGCACGGTCATGAGCAACCTGGGCCTGGAGCACGCTCTGCGCGACCGGGATATCGACTTCAAGCGTGCGGCGGTCGGAGACCGCTACGTGCTCGAGACGCTGCGCAGCACTGGCGGTGTCATCGGTGGCGAGACCTCGGGACACATGCTGGTACTGGACAAGACGACGACGGGAGACGGCCTGATCAGTGCGCTGCAGGTGCTCGCCATAATGAAGGAAACCGGCAAAAAACTGTCGGACCTGGTGTCCGGGATGCCCAAGTACCCCCAGACCATGGTCAATGTGCGCATGGAGCAGCGCATGGACCCGGATACGTCCAAACCGATCCAGGACGCGGTCAGGGCGGCAGAGAGCGAACTGGCCGATACAGGGCGTGTCGTACTGCGCGCGTCGGGCACGGAACCCGTTATTCGGGTGATGGTCGAAGGTGAGGACAAGGAGCAAGTGGTTTCGCTCGCCGAACGGCTGGCTTCAGTCGTGGCCGCATCCGCTGCCTGAACACCAATAATGCGTTGATTTGCGGGGCCTGCCCCGGTATCCTGCGCGCCTTTTAAGCCTGCGGAAACACCGATATGCGCGACATTCTGGTTGCCGGAAACTGGAAGATGAACGGCAGCAGCACCGCCAACGCGGAGCTGGTGTCCGGAATCATTGCCGGAGTACCTGAAGGCAGGGGTTTCAGCCTGCTGGTTTGTCCACCATTCCCTTACCTGGCCTCGGTTGCAGCCCAGGCGGCGGGATCCGCGGTTAGTGTCGGCGCCCAGAACGTGTCGGAGCACCAAAAGGGTGCATTCACGGGTGAAGTGGCGCCGTCGATGCTGAGCGACGTCGGCTGCGAATACGTTATTGTTGGACATTCGGAGCGCCGTTCGCTGTACGGTGAGTCAAGCGCCCAGGTTGCGGCGAAGTTCCAGGCGACCCAGGCGGCCGGCATGACGCCTATTTTATGTGTTGGCGAGACGCTCGAAGAGCGCGAAGCGGGAACCACGGAAAAGGTCATCGACGAGCAGCTCGATGCGGTTCTAGATGCGGCCGGCGTTGCTGCGTTTGGAGCGGCCGTGATCGCCTACGAGCCGGTCTGGGCGATCGGCACCGGGGTGACGGCGACGCCCGAGCAGGCGCAGGATATGCACCGGCACATTCGCGGTCGTTTCGAGGCTTTGAACGCGGATATCGCGGCGAGCGTACAGATACTGTACGGCGGCAGTATGAAGGGTGAAAATGCGGCGGGCCTGCTGGCCAAGCCGGATATCGACGGCGGCCTGATTGGCGGTGCGTCGCTGAAAGCGCAAGATTTTCTGGCGATCGCCCAGGCGGCAGCCCAAAACTAGATAATGAGATGACTATTCAATGGACACTATTCAAAAAGCTGTATTGATCGCACACACGCTGATCGCTTTGTTGATCATCGTGCTCGTGTTACTGCAGCGTGGCAAAGGCGCGGACGCGGGTGCGGCATTTGGTGCCGGTGCGTCGGGTACCGTATTTGGCGCGCGCGGTTCGAGCAGCTTCTTTTCACGCGCGACGGCGGTTTGCGCGACAGCATTTTTTGTCAGCAGCCTGACGCTTGCTTATCTGAGCAGCCAGGCCACGTCGGCACCATCCAGCCTGCTAGAAGATGCCCCGGCTGTTGAGGTCACCACAGACGAGGCACCCGCTCTCAGCGACGATACGCCCGTGTCCGACCTGCCTGCCCTGGAGCCCGCGGAAGACGCGACTCTGGAGGCGACTGACTTGCCTGAGCTCGAAGAAGAACCTGCGGGCGATCAGGAGTAGACTAACGCTCAATCTGCTCTGGTGGTGGAATTGGTAGACACGCTGTCTTGAGGGGGCAGTGGCGCAAGCCGTGCGAGTTCGAGTCTCGCCCAGAGCACCAAACATTATCCGGTCTGTAGCGCCGTATGGCGGCAGTCGGGTTACAAGACAATAACCGGCGCCACGCAAGCAGGCGGACATGCTACAAGAATACTTTCCTATTCTGGTTTTTCTCGGGGTTGCGACAGGAATCGGCGTATTGCTGCTGATCCTCGGCTTCCTGATTGGCAACGGCAGCAAGGACGAGGAGAAGCTCTCTCCGTATGAGTGCGGTTTCGAGGCGTTCGACGACTCGCGCATGAAATTCGACGTCCGCTACTACCTCGTCGCGATCCTCTTCATTATTTTCGATCTCGAAATTGCGTTCCTGTTTCCATGGGCGGTATCGCTCGATACCGTCGGGAAGTTTGGTTTGCTGTCGATGGCGCTGTTCCTGGCCATCCTCGTGGTCGGATTCATCTATGAATGGAAGAAAGGAGCGCTCGAGTGGGATTAGCCGAAGCCCAGGCGGCGACTGAAGGGTCCGCCGGCGCAGAAGCCGCGGGCGGTAGCTTGCAGAAGAAGGGTTTTGTCGTGACGAGCGTTGATTCCGTCATGAACTGGGCCCGCACCGGCTCCTTGTGGCCGATGACGTTCGGACTTGCCTGTTGCGCCGTGGAAATGATGCAGGCCGGTGCAGCGCGCTACGACCTCGATCGCTTTGGCATCATCTTTCGACCCAGTCCCCGGCAATCGGACTGCATGATTGTTGCCGGCACGCTGACCAACAAGATGGCTGCGCCGCTCAGGAAGGTCTACGACCAGATGCCGGAACCGCGCTGGGTGGTCTCCATGGGTTCCTGTGCGAACGGCGGTGGCTACTACCACTATTCCTATTCAGTTGTCCGGGGCTGCGATCGCATAGTGCCGGTGGATGTTTACGTTCCAGGCTGTCCGCCGACGGCAGAGGCCCTCATTTACGGCCTGATCCAGTTGCAGAACAAGATTCGACGAACGAGCACGATAGCCAGATAAGAAAAAGACGATGAGTGAACGTTACGAGACATTGGCGACTCGGATTCACGAGCGCTTCGGTGAGCAAATGAGCCGGGTGCCGTCGAACTGTGGCGAACTGACCTACGAGCTCGATAAAGACGACCTGATCGAGGTTGCGACGGCGCTGCGCAATGAGGCGGCATTTGGGTTCGAAATGCTCATGGACGTCTGCGGCGTCGACTATCTCAACTACGGCAGCGACGAGTGGACCACCAACGATGCGACCGATACCGGTTTCAGTCGTGGCGTGCAGCGCGCTCCGGTTATTCTCGACGAGGCGGACGAGTTCGATGGCAAGCGCTTTGCGGTCATTTATCACCTGCTGTCGCTGCAACACAATTTTCGCATGCGCATGAGAGTTTTCACGGGCACCAGTAATCCTCCCTTGGTGAAGTCGGTTGTGGATATCTGGAACGGCGCTAACTGGTTTGAACGCGAAGCATTCGACCTCTACGGCATCCTGTTCGACGGACATCCGGACCTTCGCCGCATCCTCACCGATTACGGCTTTATAGGCCATCCGTTCCGCAAGGACTTTCCGCTGATGGGGAATGTCGAAGTCATCTACGACGCCGACGAGGGCAGGGTCGTCTACAAACCGGTCAGCATCGAGCAGCGTACGCTCGTGCCGCGCGTCATTCGCGATGACAACCGCTACGCGGCCGATCTCAAGGACGCAAACGATGGCTGAGATCCAGAGCTACACAATGAATTTCGGTCCACAGCATCCGGCGGCGCACGGCGTGCTTCGCCTGGTTCTCGAGATTGAGGGCGAGACGATCCACAAAGCCGACCCGCACGTAGGCTTGTTGCATCGGGCCACCGAGAAGCTCGCCGAGTCCAAGCCCTACAACCAGAGCATCGGTTACATGGACCGGCTCGATTACGTTTCCATGATGTGCAACGAGCACGCCTACGTCATGGCGATCGAAAAGTTGCTCAGCGTCCAGGTGCCGGAACGGGCGCAGTATATTCGCGTCATGTTCGACGAAATTACGCGCATCCTGAATCACCTGATGTGGCTCGGCGCGCACGGTCTCGACATCGGCGCCATGACGATGTTCCTGTACTGTTTCCGTGAACGCGAAGACCTGATGGACTGCTACGAAGCCGTCTCGGGTACGCGTATGCATGCAACGTATTATCGGCCTGGTGGCGTCTATCGCGACCTGCCGAACCTGATGCCGAAGTACCAGGAGTCGAAGTTCCGCAGCAAGAAGGAACTCGACCGCATGAACGCCATTCGTGAAGGTTCGCTGCTCGATTTCATTGAGGCATTCTGCGAGCGGTTCCCGGGTTGTGTCGACGAATACGAGACACTGTTGACGGATAACCGCATCTGGAAGCAGCGTACGGTCAACATCGGCGTGGTTTCCCCCGATCGTGCCATGCAGCTGGGTTTCTCCGGCCCAATGCTGCGGGGGTCGGGCGTTGAATGGGATCTTCGCAAGAAACAGCCTTACGAAGTGTACGACCGTATGGACTTCGATATCCCGGTAGGTGTTAACGGCGACTGCTACGACCGCTATCTCGTACGCGTAGAGGAAATGCGCCAGTCCAACCGCATCATCAAGCAATGCATCGAATGGTTGCGGGACAATCCGGGCCCCGTCATCGCCGACGATCACAAGGTGACGCCGCCCACGCGCGTCGAGATGAAAGACGACATGGAGTCGCTGATTCATCACTTCAAACTCTTCACCGAAGGCTATTGTGTCCCGGAAGGTGAGGCCTATGCCGCCGTGGAACACCCCAAGGGCGAATTTGGTATCTACATTATCTCGGATGGCGCCAACAAGCCGTATCGCGTCAAGATTCGTGCGCCAGGCTTTGCGCACCTTTCGGCGATGTCGGAAATGGTAGAGGGTCATATGCTGGCTGACGTCGTCGCCGTAATTGGCACGCAGGACATCGTATTTGGCGAGGTGGATCGATGAGTTACGAACTCTCCAGCCACGTCAGGGAAAGCATCGACGACTGGAAGACACGCTTCCCGGCGGACCAGCAGCGTTCTGCCGTGATTCGTGCATTGCATCTCGTGCAGCACGAAAACAAAGGCTATATCGAGGCCGAGCACATGAACGCGGTCGCCGAGTACCTCGACCTGCCGACGATCCAGGTGTACGAAGTTGCCACCTTCTATTCGATGTTTCAGACGAAAAAGTGTGGCCGCAATGAGGTGTCGATCTGCACGAACATCTCATGCATGTTGCGTGGCGCCAATGACCTCGTGGAGCATGTCGAGAGCAAGCTCGGCATCAGGCTCGGTCAGAGCACCGAAGACGGTCGAATCTTCCTCAAGCAAGAGGAGGAGTGTATCGCCGCCTGTTGCGGGGCGCCGGCGATGCAGGTAAACCACAGGTACTTCGAGAACGTGACACCGGAACAGGTGGACGAGATTTTGGACGGGCTTGAGTGATGGATTACGAACATAACCTCGTCTGCTTCAGGCCCTTTGACTCGGACGAGTCATGGACGCTCGCGACCTACGAGAAGTACGACGGCTACAAGGCGTGGCGCAAGATTCTCGCCGGCGGCATGACCCCGGAAGAGGTCATCGATGAGGTCAAAGCCTCGGGTCTGCGAGGACGGGGCGGCGCCGGCTTCCCGACCGGACTCAAGTGGAGCTTCATGCCGAAAAATTTCGACGGGCAGAAATACCTGGTCGTCAATTCGGATGAATCGGAACCCGGCACCTGTCACGACCGTGAGATCCTTCGCTATAACCCGCACAGCCTTGTCGAAGGCATGGCGATCGCGGCTTACGCGATGGGCGCGACGGTGGCTTACAACTACATGCGCGGCGAATTCATGGACGAACCGTTTCCGCGTTTCGAGGCAGCCGTCAAGGAGGCCTATGCAGCCGGCCTGCTCGGCAAGAACGTGCAGGGCAGCGGTATCGATATCGATATTCACGGGTTCATCGGCGCGGGTGCCTACATCTGTGGCGAAGAAACCGCCTTGATTGAATCGCTCGAAGGTAAACAGGGAAGGCCGCGGTTCAAGCCGCCGTTTCCTGCCAACTTCGGTCTTTACGGCAAGCCCACGACCATCAACAACACGCAGAGTATCGCGAGCGTCCCGTCGATCCTGCAGAAGGGTGCAGCCTGGTTTGCAGGGCTCGGTCCGGAAGGCTCCGGCGGCACGGCGCAATTCTCGGTATCGGGTCATGTCGAAAAGCCAGGCAACTATGAGTTGCCGATGGGCATTCCGTTCAAGACCCTGCTCGAAGACGTTTGCGGCGGCATCTGGAAAGGCCGCAAATTGAAAGCGGTGATTCCAGGCGGTTCGTCGTGCAAGGTGCTACCCGCCGATTTGATCATGGAATGCACGATGGACTACAGCTCGCTGCAGCAGGCGGGTTCGTCGTTCGGCACGGGTGCCGTCATTGTCATGGACGACACGACCTGCATGGTGCAGGTGCTGCGTCGCATATCGCGCTTTTACATGGCGGAGTCCTGCGGACAATGCACGCCTTGCCGTGAGGGTACCGGCTGGTTGTACCGCATGCTCACGCGCATCGTCGAGGGCAAGGGTGAAGAGTCTGATCTCGAGAAGCTCGTCGATGTGGCCAACAAGATCGAGGGTCACACGATCTGCGCACTGGGCGATGCTGCTGCATGGCCTGTGCAGAGCTTCCTGAAACACTTCCATCACGAATTCGAATACATGGTTCGCAACAACGGACGCAGCATCGTTGACAGTGCCGCAAACGTGGCGGCGTAACAGCTATGAGTGACGACATCGTAAACATTGAGGTCGATGGCAAGGCGGTTGAAGCGCGACCGGGCCAGATGGTCATCGAAGTGACGGACAAGATCGGTGCGTACGTGCCGCGGTTTTGTTATCACGAAAAGCTGAGTATCGCGGCAAACTGTCGTATGTGTCTCGTTGATATCGAAGGTGCGCCGAAGCCAATTCCGGCCTGTGCGCAGCCCGTCAACGAAGGCATGAAGATATTTACCAAGTCGCCGCGGGCCATTGCCGCTCAGAAAGCGACGATGGAATTCCTGCTGATTAATCATCCGCTCGACTGCCCGATCTGCGATCAGGGCGGTGAGTGCGAACTGCAGGACCTGGCGATGGGCTACGGGCGCGACGTGTCGCGTTACAACGATGGCAAGCGTGTCGTCAAAGACAAGGATATCGGTCCGCTCGTCTCGACCGATATGACGCGTTGCATCCACTGCACGCGCTGCGTGCGCTTTGGGGAGGAGATCCAGGGCAATCCGCAGCTCGGTACGACCCTGCGCGGTGAGAACGTCGAGATTTCGACCTACGTTGAACAGATCATCGATCACGAACTGTCGGCCAATATTATCGACTTGTGCCCGGTTGGTGCCCTGAATAACAAACCATATCGCTACAGCGCGCGCTCCTGGGAGATGGTGCAGCATGCGACTGTGGCACCGCACGACTGCGTCGGGTCCAATATCTACGCACATGTCTTGCGAGGTACGGTAAAACGCGTCGTTCCGCGCAGCAACGAGGCGATCAACGAGTCCTGGATTTCAGATCGGGATCGTTTCAGCTTCGAGGCGATTTATTCAGCCGACCGACTGGCGCGGCCGCGCGTCAAAGAAAGCGGTGAATGGCGCGAGCTGGACTGGGAGGAGGCCCTCGAGGCAGCCGCCGGCGCGTTGAAGGGTGCGGACAAGCTGGGAATGCTTGCATCGCCGAGTTCGACGGTTGAGGAAGGTCATCTGCTGACACGTCTTGCAGAGCACCTCGGGACCTCGAATATCGATCATCGCATCGAGCGTCGCGACTTTTCCGATCAGGACAATGACCCGGCGTACCCATGGCTTGGCTGTGACATCGTGGACATTGAAAAGCAGGATGCGATCCTCGTGGTCGGATCCAATATCCGCCAGGAAGCCCCGATTCTTGCGCATCGCATTCGCAAAGCTGCGCTGGCAGGCGCCAGTGTCAGTTTTGTGGACAGTGAGACACGCGAGTATTTCTTCGCTGTGGATCACCAGGTCTCCGGTGCCGGTCTCGTTGAACTGCTCGGGAGCGACGCGATGCGGCCGGTCGTCGAGACGTTGACCAACGCAGACAGCGCGCTTGTGTTGCTTGGCAACGTGGCGGGTCGACACCAGGCATTCAGCGCGGTGCGCTCGCTCGCGGCTGAAATCGCTGACAAGGCGGGTGCCAAACTGGGCAGCGTATCGCCCGGCGCAAACAGTGCCGGCCTGAGCCAGGCGGGTGTTTTGCCCCAGCACGGCGGCGGACTGCATGCGGGCGAAATGCTCGAGGCATCGCTCGATGCCGTGGTGCTCCTGAACATCGAGCCCGATGGTGACCTGCACGCAATGCCGGATGCCGTGGCGAAGCTCGCCAAACAGGGTTTCGTTATCGCCCTGACGCCGTTCGTCTCCGACGCACTGCTTGAGGCGGCCGACCTGTTGTTGCCAATCGGCACCTTTGCCGAAACCTCGGGGACTTACGTCAACGTCGAAGGCACCTGGCAGAGTTTCGCCGGAGTCGCGAGCCCGGTGGGTGAAGCGCGTCCAGCCTGGAAAGTGTTGCGGGTACTCGGCAATCTCGTCGATGCCGACGGCTGCGACTACGTAACGAGTGAAGATGTGCTTGAGGAGTGCAGGGCGGCCGTGGGCGACGTCGAGGCCACGGCGTACCGTTCTTCGGGCGCCGTCGCGGGCGCGAGCGGCGCAGATGATCCTGCGAACGACATTGACACACCGTTGTACTCGGTTGACGGCCTCGTGCGCCGTGCCGCTGCGCTGCAGCTGACGCCGGAAGCGCGGCGTGCCGCGGGTGAGGGAGAGGGCTGATGCTCGACTTCCTTGCAAGCCTGGTCCCGCAATTTGCCATGGACTGGTGGATAGCCTGGCCGTCCTGGTTGCAGTACCTGGCAGCGACCTTGTTCAAGATCCTGATCCTGACGGTCGGCGTCATTCTCTGCGTTGCATTCTCTACCTACTTCGAACGCAAGGTAATCGGCAGCATGCAGGCGCGCGTCGGCCCGAATCGAGTCGGCTTCAAAGGCCTGCTGCAGCCATTTGCCGACGTCTTCAAGCTGCTGTTCAAGGAAGTTATCGTTCCGTCGCAGTCCAGCAAGTTCATTTTTGTTATCGCACCACTGCTGTCGCTGACGCCGGCACTGGCCGCGTGGGCTGTAATCCCGATGAACAACTGGTTCGTCATCGCGGATATCAATGCCGGTCTGCTGTACGTACTGGCGCTCACGTCAGTGGGTGTTTACGGCGTCATCCTGGCTGGTTGGGCCACGAACTCGAAGTATGCGTTGCTCGGTGCAATGCGTTCTGCCGCACAGATCGTCGCCTATGAGATTGCAATGGGTTTTGCACTGGTCGGCGTGCTGATGGCGGCCGGCAGTCTGAATATTGGCGATATCGTCAACGCGCAGGCGGGTGGTGTCAGCAACTGGTTCCTGTTGCCGCTGCTCCCGCTGTTCCTGGTGTACTGGATTTCGGGCGTCGCCGAGACCAATCGTGCACCGTTCGACGTTGCCGAGGGCGAGTCGGAAATCGTCGCCGGTTTCCACGTCGAATACTCGGGCGTGGCGTTTGCGCTGTTCTTCCTCGCCGAATACGCGAACATGATCCTGATCTCAACGCTGACGGCCGTGTTCTTCCTGGGCGGATGGGCCTCACCGTTTGAGGGCTGGACCTTCCTCAATGATATCTCCTGGCTTGCCTGGCTCACGGCCGGCGGGCTGCACTGGCTTTTTTTGAAGATGTGTTTCTTCATGTACACGTTCTTCTGGCTGCGCGCGACCTTTCCGCGCTACCGCTATGACCAGATCATGCGGCTGGGCTGGAAAGTATTTATCCCCGTGACGATCGTCTGGATTGCCGTCGAAGGTGCGATGGCCTGGTTCCATGTCGGTCCATGGTCAAACTTGGGCGCATAAAACGATGAATCAGGTTATCAGCTACATCAAAACGTTCGCCCTTTGGGAGTTGCTCAAGGGTCTGTCGGTCACGCAGCGCAACTGGTTCCGAAAGAGTGTCACGCTCGAGTACCCGGAGGAGAAGACGCCGCAGTCGCATCGCTTTCGGGGCCTGCATGCGCTGCGTCGCTATCCGAATGGTGAGGAGCGCTGCATCGCCTGCAAGCTCTGCGAGGCGGTCTGCCCGGCATTGGCGATTACGATCGAATCCGGTGTCGGCGAGGACGGGACACGCCGTACGTCGCGTTATGACATCGACCTGTTCAAGTGCATTTACTGCGGCTTCTGTGAGGAGGCCTGCCCGGTCGATGCCATCGTCGAGACGCGTATCCATGAGTACCACATGGAATCGCCCGGCGAGAACATAATGACCAAAGACAAGCTGCTGGCAGTTGGCGACAAGTACGAAGCAATGATCTCAGCCGACAAGGCAGCGGACGCGGAGTATCGGTAGGGCACAAAGATGATGTTGCATTCCATACTTTTTTACGTATTCGCGGGCATCATGTTCGGCGCGGCACTGGGCGTGATCCTGTCGCGCAACCCGGTGCACTCAGTCATGTTCCTCGTTTTCACGTTCTTCAATGCCGCGATTCTGTGGTTATTGGCCGAGGCGGAGTTCCTCGCGATCGTGCTGGTACTGGTTTATGTCGGTGCCGTCATGGTGTTGTTCCTGTTCGTTGTCATGATGCTCGACGTCAATGTCGAGGCGGCGAAACGCGGCCTGACGCGTTACGCGCCGCTGGGTATCGGGCTTGCGCTGATTATGGCGATCGAATTGATTAATGTGATCTGGTTGCGAGACCAGGGAGAAGGGGCGGCGCTGGACTTTGTCGATTTACCCGAGGGTTACAGCAATACGAAGGCGCTCGGTTCGGTGCTCTACACGGAACATTTCTACGCGTTTGAAATCGCCGCGGTGATTCTCTTACTGGCCATTATCGCGGCCATTACGCTGACGATGCGCAAACGCCCCGGCCTGAAGGTCCAGAACATTTCGAAGCAGGTGGCGGTGCGTGCCAAGGATCGTGTTCGTTTGGTGAAAATGGACGCGGAGAAGAAGCAATGATCGGGCTGCAACACTACCTGACGGTTGCCGCCATGCTGTTTGTGCTGAGCATCGTCGGCATCATTATCAATCGCAAGAACCTGATCCTGCTGCTCATGTGCATCGAGCTCATGCTGCTCGCGGTCAACACCAATTTTATCGCCTTCTCGCGCTTCCTTGGCGACGAGACGGGGCAGGTGTTCGTATTCTTCATCCTGACCGTGGCGGCGGCCGAGGCGGCCATCGGTCTCGCCATTCTCGTTGTACTGTTCCGCAACCGGCGATCCATCGCCGTGCAGGAACTCAATACGTTGAAGGGTTGATATGTACGAGTACTACCTGACAATCGTATTGGCACCGCTGGCAGCGGCGATAATTGCGGGGCTGGCAGGCAAACAGATCGGTCGTGCAGGCGCACACTGGGTAACGATTATTGGTGTCGGTATTTCCTGCGCCCTGTCATTCCTGGTTCTCAAGAACATGTTCTGGGGTGGCGCGACTCCTGAGAACATCAGTGTCTACACGTGGGCGGCCACCGACGGCCTGCACATGGAGGTCGGCTTCCTCGTCGACCGCTTAACCGCGCTCATGATGTGCGTCGTGACCTTCGTGTCGTTGATGGTGCACATCTACACCATTGGTTACATGCACGATGACCCGGGTTACCAGCGCTTCTTCAGCTATATCTCGCTGTTTACGTTCTCGATGCTCATGCTGGTCATGTCCAACAACTTCCTGCAGCTGTTCTTCGGTTGGGAAGCGGTCGGGCTCGTGTCCTACCTGCTGATCGGTTTCTGGTACAAGAGAGAGACCGCCATATTCGCCAACCTGAAGGCCTTCCTGGTCAACCGCGTTGGTGACTTTGGTTTCATCCTCGGTATCGCGGGTATCGTCACGGTCACCGGGTCGCTCGATTATGCGACCGTCTTCGGCCAGGCCGACTCTGTGGCAGCGCAGCAGATCGAAGTATTTGCGGGCAATCCGTGGAACGCGATGACGGTCATCTGCATCCTGCTGTTTATTGGCGCCATGGGTAAATCGGCGCAGGCGCCCCTGCACGTGTGGCTGCCCGACTCGATGGAAGGCCCGACGCCCATCTCTGCGCTAATCCACGCGGCAACGATGGTCACCGCCGGTATCTTCATGGTGGCCCGTATGTCGCCCCTGTTCGAGCTGTCGACGACGGCCCTCGGCTTCGTGATCATCATTGGCTCGGTCACAGCGTTTTTCATGGGATTGCTGGGTATCGTGCAGAACGACATCAAGCGTGTCGTCGCGTACTCCACCTTGTCACAGCTCGGCTACATGACCGTAGCGCTGGGCGCGTCGGCATACGGCGCCGCTATCTTCCACCTGATGACGCACGCGTTCTTCAAGGCGCTGCTATTCCTCGCGGCGGGTTCGGTCATTATCGCGATGCACCACGAGCAGGACATTCGCAAGATGGGCGGTATCCGCAAGTACATGCCGATTACCTACTGGACGGCGCTTGTCGGTTCACTTGCGCTGATCGGTTTCCCGGGCTCATCGGGCTTTTTCTCGAAGGACCTGCTGATCGAGGCCGTGAAAGAATCGCACTGGCACCAGGGCGTGACGGCTGGAGACCAGCTGACGTACTGGATCGCCTACCTGAGCGTGCTGCTCGGCGTCTTCGTCACCGCACTGTATTCGTTCCGGATGTTCTTCCTCGTCTTCCACGGCAAAGAACGCATGGATGCCGAGACGAAGTCGCATCTGCACGAAACGCCCGCCGTTGTGACCGTGCCGCTCATTCTGTTGGCGATCCCGTCGGCCATGATCGGCTGGTTCACAGCGGGTCCGGTGCTGTTTGACGGCTTCTTCGGTGATGCGATTGTCGTGCAGAGTGGCCATGATGTGCTGGCGCATCTCAAGGAAACGTTCTGGCATGGCCCGGCGGCGCTCGTTGCGCATATATACGTTGCGCCCGCGTTTTATCTTGCTGCGCTTGGCGTGCTGACCGCCTGGTTCCTGTACCTGAAGCGACCGGACATTCCCGAGACGATCAAGGGCAAGGTCACGGGTCTCTATAACCTGCTCGATCGTAAGTACTACTTTGACGATCTCTACATCAAGGGCTTCGCCGCCGGCGGTCGAAATTTCGGCAAGTTCCTGTGGCAGAAAGGCGATGAGCTGATCATCGACGGTATCCTGGTCAACGGTACGGCAAATGCCGTCGGCCGGCTGGCGGGCGTAATGCGCCAGATCCAGACCGGGTATCTCTACACGTACGCATTCGCAATGATAATTGGCCTGACGATGTTGCTCGGCTGGCTCATCTGGCTGAGGTAAGACGGTGCTCGCGAACTATCTCTTGAGTTTTCTGATCTGGCTGCCGATTGTCGGCGGCGTCGGGCTGCTCGTTATCGGCGATGCCGGTGATGCGAAATCGTCGCAGGCCAGGCTCATGCGGGTTGCGGCACTGACGTTCACGGTCATCACGTTTCTCGCCAGTGTGGCTTTGTACATAGGCTTCGACAATGCCGAGCCCGGCATGCAGTTTGTCGAGAGAGTGTTATGGGTAGAGACGTTTAACGTCTGGTACTACCTCGGCGTCGACGGTATTTCGGCGCCGTTGATCCTGCTGACGACGTTTATCACTCCGCTGGTTGTTATCGCAGGCTGGGATTCGATCAAGAACCGGCCCGCGCAGTACTTTGCGGCGTTCCTGATCCTCGAAGGTCTGATGATCGGTGTATTCAGTGCGCTCGACGGCCTGCTGTTCTACGTCTTCTGGGAAGCCATGTTGATCCCGATGTTCCTGATCATCGGTGTCTGGGGCGGCGAGCGGCGCGTCTATGCGACCCTCAAGTTCTTCCTGTACACGTTCCTCGGCTCAGTGCTGATGCTGGTTGCGTTCATCTACCTGTATCTGCAGACCGGCGGCTTCGATCTATTCGGCTTCATGAATGTGTCGATCGGGATGACGGCCCAGAAGCTCATCTTCCTGGCATTCCTCCTGGCCTTCGCCGTCAAGGTGCCGATGTGGCCGGTGCATACATGGTTGCCGGATGCGCACGTCGAGGCGCCCACCGGTGGCTCCGTCATTCTTGCCGCGATCATGTTGAAGATGGGTGGTTATGGTTTCGTGCGGCTGTCGCTCCCGATAGTGCCTGATGGCAGCGAGTATTTCGCTGGCCTGATGATCGCGCTGTCGCTGATCGCCGTGGTTTACATCGGCTTCGTTGCGCTGATGCAGAAAGACATGAAGAAGCTCATCGCGTATTCGTCGATTGCGCACATGGGCTTCGTGACCCTGGGCATGTTCCTCTTCTGGTCGATTGCCTCCGACATGGGCGCCGGCCTCGGTATGACCGGTGCCATGGTGCAGATGATCTCCCACGGCCTTATCTCGGGCGCGATGTTCCTGTGCGTCGGCGTGCTGTATGACCGCGTCCACAGCCGGGAAATCGCGGACTACGGTGGCGTGGCCAATACGATGCCTGTGTTTGCGGCGTTCATGGTCCTGTTCGCCATGGCAAATGCCGGTCTGCCGGGCACGTCGGGCTTCGTCGGCGAGTTCATGGTCATCATCGCGAGCTTCAAGGCGAATTTCTGGTACGCGTTCCTGGCAGGGACTACGCTGGTCCTGGGCGCGGCGTACACATTGTGGATGATCAAGCGCGTCGTCTACGGCGAGGTAGGCAACGACAAGGTCGCGGCGCTCGATGACCTGAATGCGCGCGAGTTCATTGTGCTGGCCATACTGGCCGTCAGCGTCCTGCTCGTCGGCCTGTGGCCGGCGCCGCTGGTCGACATGATGGACACGACGATCGAACAACTCATGCAACAGGTCGGACAGTCCAAGCTCTGACGGGTCGAACTATGAACTGGATGGATTACATAGCAGCCGCACCGGAAATGACCCTCCTGGGTCTGATCTGCGTTGTGATGATTGCGGACCTGTTTATCGAGAACGAGAACCGTATCGTGACGTTCTGGCTGAGCATGCTGTCGCTCGTGGTTACCGCCGTCGTGCTCTGGGCTACGGCACCCGATGCCCGGACCGTGGTTTTCTACGGCGCCTATGTCAGCGATCCGCTGTCGCAGGTATTGAAGCTTGGCGCGGTGCTTTTTGTCGGCGTGTCGTTCCTGTATGCGCGCGACTACCTGCGGGCCAACGACCTGCACAAGGGCGAGTACTACCTGCTGGGTTTGTTCGGGCTGCTGGGCATGATGATCATGATGTCGGCGAACAGCCTGCTGACCATGTATCTCGGCCTCGAGCTGCTGGCACTGTCGATGTACGCGCTGGTCGCGATCGATCGCCACAACGTGACCTCGGCGGAATCCGCCATGAAGTACTTCGTGCTGGGGGCAATTGCCTCGGGCGCGCTGCTGTATGGCATCAGTTGGGTCTACGGCGTCACAGGTACGCTGCAGTTCAACGAGATCGCCACCGTGTTAAACGCGGACCCCGGACTGAATAACCTACCGCTCTGGTTTGGCCTCGCGTTCCTGATCGTCGGTATCGCGTTTAAGTTTGGTGCGGTGCCGTTCCACATGTGGTTGCCCGATGTCTACCAGGGTGCACGGACACCGGTTACCCTGTACCTGGCATCGGCACCCAAGCTTGCGGCGCTGGCACTGGCGTTTCGGATACTCGTGGATGCGCTCGGCGGCCTGCACGATACCTGGAGCACGATGATCATGTTTGTGGCTGTGCTGTCGATCCTGGCGGGCAATTTCATCGCCATCGCCCAGACGAATATCAAGCGCATGCTGGGTTACTCCACCATTTCACACGTCGGCTTCATCCTCATCGCGGTCTACACGGGTACCGAAGCGGGTTATGCGGCCGCACTGTTCTACGCGCTGACCTACGTGGTGGCGGCGGCGGGTGCATTTGGCATCGTCATCCTGCTAAGTCGCCGCGGCTACGACGCCGAGTTGCTGAGCGACTTCAAGGGCCTGAATGCGCGCAGCCCGTGGTTTGCGCTCATGATGCTGTTCCTGATGTTCTCGATGGCCGGTGTGCCACCGTTCGTCGGCTTCCTGTCGAAGTTGTACGTGATCAGTGCTGTCCTGGAGATCGGTGGTACGGGACTGGCCGTCATGATGGTGCTGGCCTCGGTGATTGGCGCGTATTACTACCTGCGGGTCATCTGGTACATGTACTTCGAAGAGAGCGGGGATAAGGCCGTCCTGCAGGCCAATACGGATACGCGGCTCGTCCTGAGCCTCAATTCGCTGGCAGTTCTGGCATTGGGAATCGTGCCGGGCTGGCTGCTCGCACTTTGCGTTCGGGTTATTGCCTGACACCAGCTAGTAGCGACCAAATTCCTCTGCGGCATCGACCATAGCCAAAACGTTCTCGGGTGGCACATCGTTCATGACGGTGTGCACCGCACCGAGCATGTACTCGCCGCCCGGTCCCATAATGTCGATCACGCGTCGAACTTCCTCGCGGACTTCCGCCGGCGTGCCGAACGGCAGAATACGATGACTGTCGATACCGCCGCAGAAGACGATGTTCTTGCCATGTCGCTTCTTGAGTGCGGGCAGGTCTGACATCGTTCCGGCCGAGGTTTGAATCGGATTCAGAATGTCGATACCAATCTCCACAAAGTCGTCGATCAGCGGGGCGACATCACCATCTGAATGAAACAGCACTTTGGCCTTCGTCCTGTCCTTGATGAAACTGATGAAATCCGCGTGAATCGGTTTGAGCAGCTCACGATACATCTTGGGCGAAATCATGAGGCTTTCCTGGGTCCCCAGGTCATCACCGATCTTGATGATATCGACGTTATCACCCAGTTCAGCCAGGAATCGTCCCATCAACTCCTTGCAATAGACCGCAATCCTCTCCATGAGCTCACGGGCAAAATCTCCGTCCATTGCCATGTTGAGCAGGAAGGTTTCCATGCCCTGCATCGCGTAGGCGCGTTCGAACGGAAACAGGAGCCAGGGGGTCGCAAGTATGGCGTACTGATTCTCCTCGGCCAGCTGTCGAGCAGCAGCGCTGACATGTGCGACGCGCGTCGGGTCGCTCATATCTGGCCAGTCGGGATAGGCATCCAGCTCCGCTGACGTGCGAGCGTCCTTCAGCGGATGGACGCCGGGAAACCACTCGCCGGGTTCAATCTCGAACTGCCCACTACCCCAGGAATCGATGAAGTTGCTGTGAGGAGGGCGCTCAGCGTTCCATTTCCGGACAGACTCGGGCTCGAGATCGAGCACGCCTCGCACATCGCTGTGCAGGCGCTGCATGGTGGCCTCGTCGACCAGGGCCGTTCCCAGCTCCGGCCAGTCGTAGATATAGTCATCCGGCGCTTCGATCCCGGCGAGCTTCTTGATGCCCCGGTAGGGCAACATCTTGATTCCGGTGGCATTACTGACCCCAATCACGATCGGAACGCGGTCCGGTTCCTCGTGATTAATGGCGGTCAGTACGCGTTCCCGGGGTGTCAGGGGCATCGTGGATATTCCCGTCCAAACTATTGTTCAAATATCCTTTACAAAGGGGGAGGGTGCCATTAGTATCCTCCACCTGCCGATGCGGGGTGGAGCAGTCTGGCAGCTCGTCGGGCTCATAACCCGAAGGTCGCAGGTTCAAATCCTGCCCCCGCTACCAAAATGAAAAGAGCCGGTCCCGACGGGACCGGCTTTTTCGTTTTTGTTCCTTGTGGGAGCCCGCCTTGCGGGCGACCTCAACCTAGGGGTCGTGTCTTGTCGCGCGCAAGGCGCGCTAAGTAATACCCAAGATTGACACCGTTCTCCGAAGACCCAGACTGGGCTGTCCGCTCACTTTTCTGGGTGCCTGTTTGTAGTTCTTTAGTCCGTTGAGTATCTCTTTGACTTCCTGAAGCATCCCGAATGAGGTATTCGACCAGCTCTTGAGAGATGAGAAGAAGCGCTATCAACATGCTCCGCTTTTTGTCAGGAGCAATAGCTGCCTGCACCGCGAGTGCCGCGATGGCACAAAGCCATCCAGGGCCGGACGATCTCGTGCTGGACGAAATCATCGTAACGGCGACCAAACGGCCCGTCGGGCTGCAGGACGTGCCGATTGCGCTATCCGTTGTGGCCGGCGACAAGATTGAGGCGATGGGCATGGCAGAGCTCGAGGACCTGGCCTTGTATGTGCCCAACGTTCACATCGGCAAGGGCGCTGTCACGTCGCTGCTTTTTGTTCGCGGCGTTGGCTCCGGCATGAACCCGGGCTTTGAACAGTCAGTGGGCACGTTTGTCGACGGTGTCTACTTCGGTCGTGGTGCGTACTCGCGCGCCGCATTTCTCGACCTCGAACGCGTGGAGGTCCTGAAGGGTCCTCAATTGACATTGTTCGGCAAGAACACGATTGCGGGTGCGATAAACGTCACGACGGCACAGCCAACAGAAGATTTCGAAGGCTACGTCGAGGCGGCATTCGAATCCGAGGTTGACGGTACCAAAGTCAGCGCCATGCTCTCGGGTCCATTGAGCGACACGGTACGAATTCGTGTCGCGGCCAGGAAGTCCGACGACGAAGGCTGGATGACGAACACAGCTATCGGCGGCGTTGGCGGGCCCGAGGAAGACAACCTGGCGATACGGGGAACGCTGGAGTGGGATGCGTCCGAGTCTCTCGTGTTCACGCTGAAGGCCGAGCGGAACCGCTACGACGTCCTGGGCCGGGAACAGATGATCTCCATCGCCAACCCGACGGCGACTTTCCTGTACCGGACCTTCGGTGATGCAGCTTTCTCACCGGGATTCGGCTACGTTCGAAATGTTCGCACATCCGTGCAACCGGAGTTCCACGATATTGAAGCGAGCGTGCTGCAACTGACAGCCCTTTATGATTGGGGCGATCTCGCGGTCACGTCGATAACGGCCGTAACCGGCTATGATTACCAGGACTCAGGGGACGGCGACTACAGTGCGCTCCAGTTCCTGGAGCGCTCGCGGCTCGAAGAGCACGAGCAATTCGGCCAGGAATTCCTGCTGACGTCGCCGGGTGGTAATGCCGTCGACTTCCTCGCCGGTGTCTACTTCCAGACGGCCGACCTGACCAGTGACCGAACCACGCCGGCGCGGTTCACCGGACTACCGCCTGTCGATGCCGAGGTACGTGCCCAGATCGATGCGGCCCTGGGCACCGAATTGCAGGCTGGGGACATCGATGGCGACATGTTTGCGTTTTTTGACCAGGACACCACCACGATTTCAGCGTTCGGAGAATTTACGTTCAATCTTCGCGACGATTTTCGCATCGTGACAGGCCTGCGCTATTCAAAGGATGAGAAGGAAGTCTCGAAGTCGGGTTTCCAGTCCCAGGTTGGCAGCACGACTCCGGACCCGTTCCTGGCGGTGGTATACGCGCCGATATTGCAGCTTTCGGGAACCTATGCGTACGCGTTGGAACGTGACGAGGACCACCTGACAGGGGATGTCGGTCTGCAGTGGAATCCGAACGCAGATTCGATGCTGTATCTGAGTGTATCCAGCGGCTACAAGGCCGGCGGATTCGACGAGGACAATGCGCTTGGGAGCTTGGCCAACGCAGAATTCGAGGACGAGACAGTGCTCGGAGTCGAAGCGGGAGGGAAGTTCACGGTACTCGATGGCAGGGGCCGAATAAATGCGGCCGTGTTCCACTCGAAGTACAAAGACCTGCAGATAAGCACGTTCGACGGCAATGCCAGCTTTGTCGTTGGCAACGCAGCCGAATCGGTGGTGACAGGCCTGGAAGCGGACTGGACGTTTGCCGTCACCGAGCCTTTCCCGACGCCGCCTGCACGTCGGCGCAAGTCATCGCCTGGGTTGCCGCCGGCAATACGCGTGCAACCTGCACGCAGGATTTGTCTGGCCGGCAGCTACAATTCGCACCGGAGTGGGCGGTGAATATTGCGGCCCAGTATATGCGGCCGATCGGCAATGATCTTGAACTCGGTTTTTCGGTCGATATTAATGCCAGTGACGATACAGTTATCGCGGCAGACGGCGATACGCGGCTCGCTCAGAAGGCGTACGAAAAAATCAATGCGCGAATTTCGCTAGGTACAATCGACGGAAAATGGCTGATTGCTGTCGTTGGCAAGAACCTGGGCGATGAAGCGACGACGACTTTCGGCAATGACGTTCCGTTGGGTAGTCTCGGTTTCGACGGCACGTACTTCCAGCACATCGATCCGCCTCGCACGGTCACTTTGCAGGGCCGTTGGTCGTTTTGATTCGGGAAAAGGGCCGCCGAAAGGCGGCCCCTCGTTCAGACGCAAAGGTAGAGCCTGTTCGTGGCTGTCAGCTTACGGCAGCTGCCCCAGCGCGAATTCTGCGAACAGTGCATGCACCTTCTTCGTCGGGTGCAGAGGATCCCAGAAGAAATACTCATCGCGGTTCTTGCAGAACGCCCCTTCGGTGACGCCAAACGCCACGCAGGAATCTGTGACGTTCGTGAGGCCGAATGCGTCCGGCGTCGCAAGCATCACGTTGACGAAGGCGAAGAAATCGACGACCGAGACATTCATGTTGAACGGCTCGCCGGCGAAGGACTGGATCATGGGCGCCAGGAACATGTAATTGTAGAGCGCGCTGCCGCTCGGTGCCGGCGGATCCTCTGGCGGCGGGGCTATGGGTGAAGCCTCCAAAGGCGGAATGTACGCGAACAGGAGGTTGCGCGCGCCGCAACCGTAGAGAATGCCGATATTCTCAGCGATGCTGGCGGTCATGCCGCCAAGGACGGCAAATGCGTCCTCTCCGTTAAGCAGGTCGAGCAGGTCAAAGTAGGCGGAATCCACGATGAACAGAGTGTCGTTCATGGGGGCGCCGGTGCAATAACCGTTATCTTTCCAAGCCTGCACCTGGTCGTACAGGCTGGGCAGCACGTCGTCTGCGAATTCGCGAGCGCGCCCGTAACCCATAGCATAGTTGCCAAAGACCGGGTTTCGATAGGCGGGCATCGCACCTTCGATTAGTTTCATCTCCGCCGCGAGGACTTGAACCCAAGTGCGACCGTTGCTGAAATTATGGCCGCCAATAGCGTAACTGGGGCCAAATAGCTCGAACGGTGGGTGCGCAGTCTCACCGGTAAACGCGAAGTGGTTGCCGGAATCCATGAAACTGGCACCGAAGATGAAGATACGGTCATAGTCGTGGTCGGTGTCCGCGACAGCCATCCCGGTCGCAAGTGGCAATAACGCCAGCAAGGCGACCATCATGCGTTTCAGAGTTTTCATTATATCTCTCCATTCAGTGGCTCCGGGGCCGCAATCCGTGGGGACTGCCACCCCGTACAGGTAGCCTACGAATGTCGTTGTATCGCTGCATGACGGCTGGGTGACGGGCAGCTGACGGTATCGGGACAAACCCGCTTTCAGTGCGTCGATAGTTCGGTTTCCCACATGGTATTCACCTCCCTAAGCCTTAGAATGGGAGTCAAGAGGACAACATCCTATGTACCGCTTCGATGATTTCTTGGCCGACCCAGAGACGTGGAGACTTTCCCGGGATGGTCAGGAGATTCATCTTGAACCGGTGGTACTGAAGCTCCTCATCTACCTGATCGAGAACCGTAAACGTCTCGTGACGCGGCACGAGCTGATGGACACGGTCTGGGGCGACACGGTAATCAGCGAATCTGCGCTCACCAAGGCTGTGGCCAGGCTGCGGAAGGCGCTCGACGATGACTCGGCTGATCCCCGCTACCTAGAGACGGTGCGCTCGCAGGGTTATCGCTTCGTCGCCGGTGTCGAGAAGGTCGAAAGCCCGGATCAAGCAGACCTGTCGCCCAGGAAAACCCGCGCGGCTACGTCTCGCCGGCGGCTGTTCGCGGGCGCCACCGCGGTTGTCGTGCTCATCGTCCTGACCGTTTCCTGGCTCCGTGGGCCCCAGATCGAGACGCCGCAAGCTGAAGCCATCGGGTCGCTCGCGGTGCTGCCGCTGGACAACCTGACCGGGGACCCTGAACGAGACTATTACGTCGACGGCCTGCAGGACCTTTTGATCACGGAGCTGTCGCAGCTCTCCGGGCTGCAGGTCACGTCCCGCCAGTCGACGAAGAAATACCGGGACAGCCAGCTGCCTGCTACGGACATAGCGGAGGAACTCGGCGTGGATGCCCTGGTCGAGGGCAGCCTGCTCAGAGAAGGCAGTAAGATTGAGGTCACAATCCAATTGATCGACGGGCGGAGCGACGAACATCTTTGGGCGGAGCGATATACGCGTGACACGTCTTACGTATTTGACCTGGTATCCGAAATGGCGAGAGCGATTGGCACGGAGATTGTCTCTGCGACTGCGCCTCCGCGTTCCTGGGTGCCGGACCATCGAAATACCGGGCCTGTCGATCCGCGTGCTATCGACGCTTACGCGTTGGCCCTAATGCATGTGGATCGACTCACGTCGGACGGAGTCCGCATCGCGATTGAGCAGTTTCAGGAGGCAGTAGAAATCGAGCCGGAGTTTGCGCTCGCCTGGGGACATTTGGCGGTGGCGTACGCGATGCAGGGGATGCGGGGTTTTGCCCCTCCACGAGAATCCATCGAGCAAGCTCGTGCCGCCGCTTTGAGGGCGATTGAGGTGGACAGCGAATCCTATATCGGGCACTCATCGATCGGCTGGGTCCGTTTGTGGACGGGGGACCTGAACCGCGGATGCGAATCGTTGACGGAGGCTCTGCGACTCAACCCGTCAGACCCTTACGTGATTCACGGTGATGCCGACTGCTTGATGTTTGCCGGGCACATGGATGAGAGCATTGCCCGGATGCACGAGCTCGTGACGATCAGTCCGTTTAGCGTCATCCACAGTGGGGCGCTGGCTTACCATCTTTTCCTTGCGCGCCGCTACGAGGAGTCTATCGCCGCGGTAGAAGCAGCGCGAGAACGAGTTCCTGGGTTCTTGATGCACTACACACTCGCGCGGGTTTACTGGGTGCAGGGCGACTTCGACAGAGCCTTGGAGGCGGAGCGACTGGAACTCGAGTGGCGCGGCGACACAGTCCTCGTTGCAGCTCTCGAAGACGGTTTCGATGCCGCCGGCCCGACTGGCGCCATGCGCGCAATAGCAGAAGCGCTGGTCGCCCGGTCGAACGATTCCTACGTGGATCCCTTCGAGATCGGGAAGACCTTCGCCCGGGCAGGGATGGTCGACGAGGCGCTG
>CALZJH010000005.1 GCA_945787845.1 uncultured Woeseiaceae bacterium
GGTGGCTGCTGCGCTTAATACTCAAGGAGCGCAGCACTATGCACGAAGAAGACAACCTCGAAGGACTGCCCGATGAGCTGGTCACCGAACTCAAGAAGGCCGACAAGACCGGGCCCCTGATCACGGCGAAAGTCGATCGATCGATCGCCAAGCTCGCCCACGAACAGTTCGAATCCCGACCGGAGAAGCGTCGTCGGGTCGCGCCCGCATGGTATGCCGTTGCCGCCACAGTACTGCTTGCCGTGCTCGTGCTCCCGCTCGCCAGCCGCTTTGGCACGGTGGATGACGGGCTCTATGCCGACGTCGACAACTCGGGCCAGATCGATATCGCCGATGTCCTGACACTGGCACGCCGCGGCGGCGGCGAGATAACGCAGGCCGAGCTGGATGCCTTCGCCATGAGAGTCGTGTCGCTGGCCGACGCGGGAGACACGTCGTGATCGGCCGGCTGCATGTCATCGCTGTTCTGATGCTGCTTGCCGCGTCGTCGGCACTGGCCGATTCACCCGTCCGGTTTACGTCCGTCGATGTGTATATCGACGCTGCCGAACCGCTGGCCGCGTGGCAACTAGAGTTTTCCGCGATAAGCGGAGCGATGCAGGTTGTCGGCGTCGAGAACGGTGAGAGCACAGCATTTGACGGAGCGCCCTACTACGACCGCGAGGCAGTGGAGAACGGCCGAGCGGATCGCATCGTCGTCGCTGACTATTCGCTGCTGGATCAAGACGAATTGCCCAGCGGCCGAGTCCGCGTCACGACGCTGCACCTGATGCTGTCCGGCGATGAAACACCGGAATTCGACACGCGGCTGATCGTCGCATCGAGCTACCAGGGAAAGAGAATAGACGCAGAGATCAGTATCGAGGTCTCTGGAGGGAGTGAAGAATGATCAAGATCGACCGTAGATGGACTTATGGACTGACGGCACTTGTTGCCTCTGCCCTGGTAGTTGCCGGATGTGCAACCAGCGAGTTGGCAATACCCGACCCACCGCCTCCGTCCGAGCGCGATAGTAACCAGGGTGCCGACCAGGGCCTTGAGGAAATCGTCGTCACCGGCACGAAAGTCGAGCGCCCGCGTTCGCGACGTTACGGCGGACGCTCGGCCGATGGGGTAAGTGAGCCAACGGCTGGGTCCAGCAATATGATGGCGTTCTACGACCGCGCCGCACCTCGTGATTCCCTCCCCTATGCCGGCGACGAAGAAATCTGGGTCATCCAGAAAGCGGCGGCAACTGAAGGCGCGGCATCGACCGACGACCCGGGTACCGGCTCCATGGTTGCCACCATCGATGCGGCGGAAGTGCCGCTGCCTCTGCAGCACACCGACGTACGCGCACAGATCAACGGCTATATCAGCGCCGTTAACGTGCGCCAGGAATTCACCAACCCCTTCGACAGCAAGATCGAAGCGGTCTACGTCTTTCCATTACCGGAAAAGGCCGCCGTCAGCGAGTTCCTGATGATCATCGGTGAACGCAAGATTCGCGGCATCCTGCGCGAGAAAGAGGAAGCCAGGGAGATCTACGAGGCCGCACGCTCGCAGGGCTACCGCGCGAGCCTCATGGTCCAGCATCGCCCGAATATCTTCGAGCAGAAGGTCGCCAACATCGAGCCCGGAAAATCGATCGACGTCGACATCAAGTACTTCCACACGCTCGCCTACAACGACGGCTGGTATTCGTTCGTGTTCCCGACCGTGGTTGGCCCGCGCTACAACCCACCCGGGCACAGCGACCCGATAAGGGCCCTGCCGCGCCAGGACACCACGACGCAGGACACGGGCGTGCGCTACCTGCGGCCGGACGAACGTTCCGGGCACGACATCAGCATCGATGTTTCGATCAGTGCCGGCGTGGAAATTGAGGAACTGCGCTCGACGCACAAGATCGTGGCGACTCAGGATGACGAGCAATCCGCCTCAGTCCAACTCGCGGCCGGCGCTACTATTCCGAACAGGGACTTTGTCCTCGACTTCCGGGTCGCGGGCGAAACGATGAAGTCCGATCTGCTGACCTACGTGGACCCGGAGACACAGCAAGGCTACTTCACGATGATGCTGTACCCGCCGGAAGTGACGGACAGCCTGGAACGCCGCAACATGGAGATGGTGTTCGTCATCGATGCGTCCGGGTCGATGAGCGGCACGCCGATGGATCAGGCGAAAGGTGCCGTGCTGGCGGCGCTCGATCACCTGCAGGAAGGCGATACGTTCCAGATCATCCGCTTCTCGGACAACGCCAGCCAGTTCGGCCAGGCACCTGTGCCGGCGACCAAGCAGAACATCAAGCAAGCGCGACGCTACGTGGAGAACCTCAATGGTGGTGGCGGCACGCAGATGATCGAGGGCGTGAAAGCAGCGCTCGACTTCCCGCACGACCCGGCAAGGCTACGCTTTGTGTCATTCCTGACCGATGGCTACATCGGCAACGAAGAACAGATCCTGGGTGAGGTGCACAAGCGCATTGGCGCCAGCCGAATATTCAGTTTCGGCGTTGGCTCATCGGTCAACCGTTACCTCATGGAGCGCATGGCCAAGATCGGCAAGGGCGCCGTGGCCTACCTCGGGCCGCAGGACTCCGGGTACGAAATCATGGACGGCTTCTTCAATCGCATCAGCCATCCGGCACTGACCGATGTACGCATCGACTGGCAGGGCATGGCGGTCAGCGACGTCTACCCTTCCGTGCTGCCTGATGTCTTCGTTGGGCGTCCGATTGTCGTGACCGGCAAGTACCTGGGTCACGCCAACGACGTTAGGGTGCTGGGCCGCCAGGGCAATGCTGACCACAGCGTCGTCATCGAAAGCAGCAACGATACGAGCAGCGCACCCCAGCTCGCCAAGACCTGGGCGCGCATGCGGATCGCCGAGCTGGCGGATCGCAAAACCTGGAGCGCCGATCCTTACGATGAGATCGGCGAAGAGATCAAAGCAACGGCGTTGCAGCATCAACTGATGTCTGACTACACGTCGTTCGTTGCCGTGGACACCTCGGAACGCACCGAGGGCGAATACGGCACCACCGTGCACCAGGCCGTGCCGGTACCCGATGGCGTTCGCTACGAAACCACCGTCGAAGAAAACTAGGGAGCTGTAATGAACAAATGGATGACATGGGTATCGTTTCTACTCGTTTTGGCGCTGGTCAGTGGCTGCGGCGCTCACTACGTGACGCCAGGCGGCGGCCTCTCAATGGGCGCAATTGCTGGAGTCAGCGAACAGATTGACGGCGACATCAGCAGGCACTTTGAGACCAAACCTGCAGCGGCGTTCCCGGCACACATCGCGGTGGTGCGGATACAGGACTCAGGCTATCGAACCAAAACGCAGCATGGCTACGGTCACGGCCGTTACTCGGTCGTCACAACGCGGGACATAGAGACGGACGAGGCCTTCGAGCGACTGCAGAAGCTGCCCGACGTTAATGGCGTAGCACCGATCGGACGCATGCTGGTGCCGGTGAACGCCAACTCAATCAAGGATCTGCGCATTCCGGCCGCCAGGCTGCATGCTGACATGGTGCTCGTATATTCAGTCGATACGTCCCTGTATGTCGACGGCAAGCAACTCGGACCATTGTCCGTGATCTCCCTGGGGCTGATCCCCAATATGAAGGCACATGTAACGGCAACGGTCGCCGGCATGCTAGTCGATGTGCGGACCGGCTACATCTACGGCATGACGGAAGCTTCCGATACGCAGGCGCAACGCACGACGGTGTGGGAGACCGAAATCGCGATCGAAACAGCGCGCAAGAAGGCAGAGACGAATGCGTTTGAGGGGTTTGTCGGGGAGTTTGAGGAGATGTGGAGTGGTGTTGTGGATGTTTACGGAGATGCAGCCTTGGCGCACCGCAGTGATGGTGCACCCGGGAGCCGCTACCACACGATTCAACTGGGCACTACGACGAACTGAGCTGCCCTTACGATGTAATCAACTTGAGCAGCTGCGCCGCAGGCCCGCCAACGATGAGGGGGCTGAGTAGTACCGCGGCATAAGGCAGTTTTTCGGCGATACCGGCGGTCATTTTTTGATTGGCAAGCCATTCGTTGATCTTTTCTGGCGTCTTCTCTTCTGCTTCTTGCAACGCTAGTGTTCGTGCGCGTCTGTAGAGAACGAAGATGGGTGGCAGGTAAATTCCGACTAGCACTAAGGTCCAGGCAGCCCCCAGGCTTGCAGCAAGGCCATCGATTAGTTGATGCCAGGCTTCCCGGGCCGTCTCGTCAATAAATATGCCGGGCAAACGATGCATCGCACTTGCGAAAACGACTCCGGCGACAAGCATGGTCGCACCTGCCAACAACGCTCTGTTCAAATGCCGGAATTGATCCTTCAGGTGTATCGCTGCACTCTCGTCCAGTGTTTTTTTGTCGGCCAATGCAGAAGAAGCCGCTGCCATGAAGAAAATGGTGACGGCAAGGACCATTGGCGTAAAGAGATTAAGCAGGAGGCCTGCATGAGACATATCCAACAGGTCAAAAGTCCGATTCAATATCGGTTTGAACGCGACAACTGTGAACGGGTCTTTCGCAAAGCTCGCGTAGCCGACGAGTATGGTGCTCGCTACGGTCGCCACGATTACCATCCGGAAGCTTGTCGCTTTGCTGGCGCGGAGTGAGGCACGGATTATGTCGGCAAGTACATAAATCGCCCCACCGAAGGCCAGCACAAGAAACGCACCCGTTACACTCCAGCCGAGAAGGGCGTTGGTCGCATGTAAAGACCCACTAGCTGCAAAGCCATGGGCAGGCAGTTCGACCGCACTTAATCCGACGTCGATACCCTGTATGTTCGATTCAATAAAGAACAATCGATACACACCATAGGCGATCAATCCGCCCCATATCGGGCTCCCTACAGCTGCCCAGCTGCGGAATCGACTGCTGATTCGGGATCCGCTATCGCCTTTCGTCGGAGTAGTTGTCACTGGGATCACCCTAGTACGGACTCGACACAGTAAATCCTCGGCTCGCTGTGACATTCTGTCAATTCTGGGATTTACTTACCAGAAGCGGCAGAAATTGAGAATCGTCTGCATATACTGGACCCTTGAAGGCATCTGTTTCTTCACCCACATTGGATCAGGAGATTGACCATGAGCATCGTCAGGAGAATCTTTTTGCGGATACGCCGCAGAGTCCCCAGGTACAGAACCTGGGAGGAAATGCCGACCGGCTGGCTGCTGTATTTCCTGGTTAGCACCGCAATACCCGTCGGATTAGGCGCCGCGCTGTTAGTGTCGATCGTCCCCGAGCTGTATCAAACGAGCCAGGCATACGGGATCGGCTTGCTGGGCGCGCTAATCTGGGGCTACCTCGGCGTCATCGCAGGTGGTCTCTGGTTCGGGCGCAACCTCATGAAGCGTTGCAGCGAGCTGATCTACGAGCGCTGTTTCCGTTAGGGAATAAAATGGCTCGACCCCTATATCTGGCTAGGGGTAAGTCCGAATTGCACCCGCGAGAAATCCGGCGCATACAGGTCTGCTGGGGTGGATTGGATTCGTGACATGAAACAACACACCGTGCTACCTGCGATCCTGTTGCTGGTCTGTTCTGTCTCGCATGCACAGGATCCCGCCGATCAATTCCGCGCAACGTCGACCGGCGTGGTCATGGCGGAGCGAAGCGTCACATTGTCAGCCAAGATCGTCGGCCGGGTGTCGTCGGTTAATGTCGAAGAAGGCGACCGGGTCGATGCCGGCGACGTTCTCGTCGACATCGAGGACGCGGAGCTGCGCGCCAACCTCGCGGCCGCGCAAGCCCGGCTGAGGATGGAGGAGCTCAACCGGGCACACCAGGACAAGCTCGCTGAGCGCATCAGGAACCTGCGCGAGCAGGGCACCGTATCCGCGGAGAACCTCGACGACGCCAACTTCAAGGTCGACGCCGCCGAGCAATCCGTCGCAAGTGCGAGAGCGGAAGTCGCACGCGCCCGCGCCATGCTCGCCGAGACCAAGATCAGGGCGCCGTTCGCCGGTGTCATCATTCGCAAAGACGTTGAGCCCGGCGATGTCACGGCCCCCGGCACGTCCCTGCTCGTCCTGGAGGATCACAGCAGTCTGAAACTCCGCACGAGCGTCAAGGAACAGGACATTGTTCGCATCGAGACCGGCCAGACGGTTACTGTAACCATCGATGCGCTTGATAGCCTGACCCTGACTGCGACCGTGACGAAGATCATCCCGTCGGGCGACTTATCCACACATGAGTTCGTCGTCGAGGCCACGCTTCCCGAGCACGACGACGTATACCCGGGCATGTTCGGCAAGGCGACGTTCGCGCGCTAGGCATCTGCGATCATGAAAAGTGCAATACGCTTTTTCGCCAACCAGCCGACCCTTGCGTATGTTCTGACTTTCCTGATCATCTTTCTCGGCGTCAGCGCATTGACCGTTATTCAGCGCGACAACTTTCCCAGCGTGGACCTTCTCGAGATGACGGTAACCACGCGGTACCCTGGCGCGTCCCCGGAAGATGTCGAGCTCAACGTAACCAATGAGATCGAAGAAGAGCTGAAAGAAGTCGACGGCATCGACAAGTACACGTCGTTCTCGATGGAGAACATCTCGATCGTCCATATTTGGATCGATCGCGAAATGCGAGACAAGGAAAAGGTAAAGGCCGACGTCCGGGACGCCGTGTCCCGGGTCTCCGACCTGCCGGTCGAGGTCGATGAAGATCCCGTCGTCGAAGAGATCACAACGTCAACGGCTATCCCGGTTATCGAGGTCGGCCTGACAGGCGATGTGCCGTACAGCGAACTACGAGAAGTGGCCCGTCGTGCAGAAAAAGCGCTGTTGAACGTGCCGGGCGTGCGTAGCGTCACGAAGTACGGCTACCTGGACCGCGAGATCAAGGTCGAGATCGGCCAGGACGCGCTTGAGCGCTTCCAGGTGGCGTCGCACGAGATCGTAAGCGCGATACAAAACCGCAATATCCGCGCAACCGGCGGATCCTTCGAGTCTTACACAAGCGAAAAAAACATTGTCACGCTGGCCGAGTTTGAAGACCCGATGGAAGCCGCCGAAGTCATCGTGCGTATTAGCGAAGGCGGCTCGACCATTCGCGTCAAGGACGTTGCGGTGCTGCGCGACGACTTCGAGCCCGCCAAGGTCCTGTCACGAATCAACGGGACGCCGTCGATTTCGTTCGTCATTTTCAAGAAAGAGTCCTCCGACATCATACGTACGGTAAAGGCCATCAGACAGCTCGTCATGGACAGCCAGGATCAGCTACCCGACGGTATCAGCATCGAGTTTTCCAATGACCGGTCCAGGCTTGTCACCAACCGGCTC
Source organism: uncultured Woeseiaceae bacterium (assembly GCA_945787845.1). Taxonomy (GTDB): domain Bacteria; phylum Pseudomonadota; class Gammaproteobacteria; order Steroidobacterales; family Woeseiaceae; genus UBA1847. Next base: position 7,295 of record CALZJH010000005.1, read on the forward strand.
AACGTCGTGTTATCGAACGGACTGATCGGTCTGGCGCTGGTCATGCTGATGCTCACGCTGTTCCTCAACTGGCATTCAGCGTTTTGGGTCGCCCTGACCATCCCGGTCGTGTTGCTGGGCACACTGTTCCTGCTGCCGGTCTTTGGCGCCTTCCTGGATACGATTGCAATGGGCGCGATGATCCTCGTTATCGGCATCATCGTCGACGATGGCATCGTGGTGGCAGAGAACATCTGGCACCATCGCGAGCACGGCATGACGCCGCTCGATGCGGCCGTCGAAGGCACCTACGCGGTGGCCAAGCCCGTCATCACGACGGTCATCACGACGGCGCTGGCCTTCATGCCCATGTTCTATATGAGCGGCGTGCTGGGCGACTTCGTCTTCGTCATTCCACTCGTGGTCGTACTCGCGCTGACGATATCGATCGTCGACACGCTGTTCATTATGCCGGCCCACCTGATTTCCCGATCTCATGCTGAAGGTAAGACGTCTCGCATGCAGACCAGCGACTGGTTCGTGCGCTTTCGCGAGCGCTTTGGGAATGTTCTTCACAAGCTCCTGCCCAGGCGCTATAGCGTCGCGGGCGTGTTCGTTGCGCTGTTGCTGGCGGCGTCATTCTACGCAGCCAGGTACATGGACTTCGTACTGTTTCCCACGCAATCCGCGGACGAGTTCTACATCCTGGCCGAATTGCCCAGTGGATCGTCGTTGGAACACACGGCAGAGAAGTTGCAGGACGTCGAGGCACTGGTCGCCGCGTTGCCCGAACGGGAACTGGACTCCTTCACGACGCGCATTGGCACGCATGACTTCCACAATCCCGGTGAGAATGAAAACTGGGGCCTGCTTAGCGTCTACCTGACTGCCTTCGCAAAGCGTGACCGCAATGCCGACGAAATCGTCGATTCGCTGCGGACTCAGAGCGCCCTGCTCGAAGGCTTCGACAGCATTGTTTACAGCATCGACAGCGGCGGACCGCCTGTCGGGCGGCCGGTTCAGATACGCGTCATTGGCAGTGACGATGAACAACGCCGTGCATTGGCCGCCGCAGTCGTCGCGCAGCTGCAGGTCATCGACGGGGTTTCCGATATTGAGCGCGACGACAAAGCCGGCAAAGAACAGATCGTCGTCGACCTGGACTACATTCGGCTTGCCGAGCACGAGTTGAGCGTCGCCGATGTCGCGAAGAACCTGCGGCTCGCCTACGACGGTGAGATTGTGACGTCGGTGCGCTACGGCGACGAAGACGTCAAATTCCGCGTCATACTCGAGGAAGAAGCGCGTGGCTCGGCAGAGGTTCTGGGCAAGCTCATCATTCCGAATCGCTATGGCCGCTTCGTCGAACTTCAGGAGGTTGCCAGTTTCCGCATGGCGCCGGGGCCGTCGAATCTACACCACTATGACAACGAGCGAACGATTACGGTCACAGCAAATATAGACAAGGAAGAAACGACATCGCTACTCGCAACCACCGCGGTGCTGGATGCCATCGACGTGCAGCGCGACTGGCCGGGGATGCGCATCGTGGCCGGTGGTGAGACAGAAGAGACGCAAAAGTCGATGGGCAGCCTGGCCGTCGCATTTGCTGTTGCTGCCGTGGGCATTTACCTGGTGTTAGTGCTGCTCTTTAACTCGCTTGTACAGCCAGTGATCGTCATGGTCGCCGTACCGTTCGGGCTGATCGGTGTCATCTTCGCGTTTGCGGTCCATGGACAGGCCATCGGATTCCTGGCCATGCTCGGTGTCATAGGTCTCGTTGGTATTGTCGTCAACGACTCCCTGATTCTCGTCAACCTCGCGAACAGTTTGCGCCGCACCGACACCGACGCCTCCCTGAACGAGATCATCGTCGACGCAACCAAACACCGCCTGCGCCCGATACTGCTGACTTCGGTTACGACGGTTGCGGGCCTCTTGCCGATGGCCTACGGCCTTGGCGGCTCCGACCCATTCTCAGCACCGATGGCCCTGGCGATGGGATACGGAATCCTGTTCGCGACGCCGTTGACGCTTGTGCTGTTGCCTTGCCTGCTGCTGATACAGAACGACCTGAAGAGCCTGGTTCACAGTACCGCAGCTCGTGTGGCTGGCAGATCGGTAAACTGACCGAATACTCGGCAATCACCGGTCAGGACCTGACAGCAGGATTGAATCTGCGGCAACTACGAATTGCCCGCGCCCGCACGGTCACCTAAATTTGGACTTGGCCAAATTGAGTCGCACGCGCGTCACATCCCTACGGTGACCAGGCGATCAAGCTGCCGTAGCCGGCCTTATGGCAGCAGCTCTGGCCGCCGCAGGTGTGCAGGCGCAAGGAGCAGGATTATGCCTGTCAACCTCACACCAAGAGACGTCTCTTCCGATCTCGCAGGATTCAACTCGGTATTGATTGCATCCTGTCCTGTTTGTCCACCGATGTGCCTTGCCATGCAAAAAGAAGAGCCCTTTATAGAGTTCTTTAAACATGGAACCAAGACCCCCGCTTTCGAAGACCATATTCAGTCGATTCGCGATTCGCTCGAAGAACGTGGTGTCCGAACAGGCGTGTTCTCCATTCACGCGCCAACGCCGATGATGTGTCTCTGGACGGAGCGGCAGCGGGCGCGCTTGCGCAAGCGCGCGGAAGACTATGAGGCGGTGCTGATACTCGCCTGTGATTCCGGAACAGAATCGGCAAGAGATGCCCTCAAGGATACAGGTTGCGAGGTTATTCAGTCTTTGGACATGGACGGGGTGATCAACGCCACGACGTCCATTCACTTTCCGCTGACTGTCGTCATGGAGCCTCGCAGTGAACCCGGCCCTGTCGGTCGGGCACCGTGAATCGCAGAACATGGGTGAAATAATATGTGTTTCTTTATTAGCTTATTGCCCGCTACATTCTGGGCCATCATTGGCTATTTCGTCTTGTTTACGTCAACCAGGGCTGAAGGTTCCCTGAAAACCCTTGGCCGGTTTCTCGGCGTATGGGCGTTTGTCATTTCAGGGTTCATCCTGCTCGCCGGCGCCTACGTCTCGATTACCGGTCTTTGCTCCATGGAGATGATGTCGCAGTGTTGGCATAGCGGAGGTGCATGAGCGCGACGGGCATGAGTTTCGCATCGGCAACTCCTTAGCAGCGCCGGCGAAGAATTACGGTCGCAGACGTCGATGCCGTCAGCTTTCCTGAGGCGGCGTGACCACATGAATAGCTCACGTTTTAATTTGGAAGCTGCCGGTATTCTCCGCAAATGTGCGGAGGTGCTGCGGCAACAGGCGGCAAATCCTTTTCGTGTCAACGCCTACGTTCGGGCAGCTCAGACGCTTGAGTCTCTACAAGTTGATGCTCGCGACATTCTGCGTGACGACGGCGTCGCCGGATTGATCGCACTTCCCGCGATTGGTCGGGGCCTCGCCGCGTCCATCGATGAAATCGCCAGAACGGGGCGATTATCGCAGCTCGACCGTCTTCGCGGTGAGACGCCGCCGGAGAACCTGTTCAGGACGGTGCCGGGAGTAGGACCGAAGCTCGCTCACGCCATTCACGATGCATTACATGTTGATACGCTCGAAGCACTGGAGGTTGCTGCATACGACGGTCGGCTTACCGCAGTTCCTGGAGTTGGCGTCCGGCGCGCGGCAGCAATCCAGGCGGGCCTCGCCGCTTTGCTCGGTCGTGGTCGCAGCCGCCCGCAACCGCCGCAAATATCGCCTCCGGTTGACATGCTGCTTGATGTCGATCGGGAGTATCGGCAAAGCTCTGCTGCCGAAAAGTTGCCGAAGATCGCGCCGAAGCGGTTCAATCCTGAAGGACTCGCATGGTTGCCCATCCTGCATACCGACCGCGGGAAATGGCACTTCACGGCATTATTCTCCAACACGGCCAGAGCACACGAGCTCGGGCGGACAGATGATTGGGTCGTCGTGTATTTCTACACCGATGATCACCAGGAAGGTCAGAATACGATCGTCACTGAGACAAAGGGGCCAATGACGGGTGAGCGCGTGATTCGCGGTCGTGAGGCGGAGTGTCGTGCCCTCAGGAATTAGCATCCGCCGCTTACTGGTCGCGCTCGCGGTCCTGCTGGTCATCGCGGCCATCTACCTGGTGTTCTGCCGCCCGTATCAATTGCACTGGGGGGCAACTGAAGCTGAGATCGAGCGATCGATGGCAGGTGATGAACTCAGTCTGAGTCCGTCTTTTCTCGCCACGCGCGCGATCACGATCCAAGGCAGTCCAGAGGAGATCTGGCCCTGGCTGGTGCAAATGGGTTACGGCCGCGCCGGATATTACGGTTACGACCTGCTGGAGAACGCGGGTAGTCCGGAGGGGCTGACAAGCGCCGACGAAATCCTGCCAAGGTTCCAGGCATTCGTCGTCGGAGACGAGGTTCCGATCAGCGCCGTCGTGAGCATGACGTTTCACGAGATCGAGCCGAACCGCCACATTGTCTGGGCGGGCAATGAGGTCAACGACCCCGGTGCGTTCACTTGGGCACTGTATCCGCTGGACGAAAACCGGACGCGTCTCGTCAGTCGTATTCGCTGGACCTACCACCCGACATCCACAGGGATCTTCGCGCTCGAATTGTTCACAGAATTCGCCGACCACATCGCTGTGCGCAAGATCCTGCAGGGCGTGAAGCAGCGAGTCGAGGGGAACATTGAGCCGACGTGGATCCAATACGCCGAGCTCCTGACGTTCATTTGCACGCTTCTGACTTTTCTGACGGCGCTGGCGCTGCTTTGCTGGCGCCCCCTTACCTGGAAGACGTGGGGTGCCGGCTTAATGGGCGGCGCAATCTGGCTCGCAACCTGGTACGCACCGGTCTCCAATTGGTTTAGCGTGGTATTGGCGCTCATCGCAATCAGGATGCTGTTCCTCGCACATCGTGGCGGCACTCCTGAACAGGTACTCAGGCAGGTCGCTGCACCAATCCGCAATGACGGGCGACACGAATAAGGCGGAGGATTGTATGGCCGTTGTCGAAAAATCAGGACACTCGAATGCATACAGGATCGGAATGCTCGGAGCAATCCTCAGTGCGATCGGCATTCTTACATCGGGGCCACTGGCGGTTCTCGTGGTCACACTCGTGGAACCGCAGCCATTGTGGGACGGACCCGACGTATTTGTTGACAACTTCCACCGTATTCAAACCTTGCCCTTCTACTTCGGGTTTTTGCTCGCAACCGGCAGCATCATGATGTTGGTATCGATTTGCCTGTTGTCAAGGAGACAAGCGACTGCGGTCGTCGCACTCATCTTCATGTCAATCGGCGCGACTCTTGTGATTTTCAACTACGTGACACAGACGACATTCATACCGGCTATCGTCGATGCTTACACCCCGAAGCATGGCGCGGTGCTTGCAGCACTTTCGATGTCCAATCCGAACTCACTGCCCTGGGCATTGGAGATGTGGGGGTACGGCCTGATGGGCCTTGGCACTTGGCTGGCTGCGGGTTTTTTCGGTACGAGCCGTTTCGAGAGAATCGCGAAGACCCTGTTCGTTTTGAACGGCGTCTTCAGCGTCTTTGGCGCACTAGTCGCGTCGACTAACCTTGGTGGCGTGTTCTCCACCGCGGGCCTGGTTGGCTACGGCATCTGGAACGTGCTCTATCTTGCTCTGGCAGTCACTTTTTATCGGGTGCTGCTGAATAGGAGGCATGAACAAAGGAGGTCCTGTGATGGGGCTTGTTGAATGGGAAAGAGTTGGGGTCGAACCGAATATTTGGAGAGCCTCGATTCGTCCCTAGTCAATATTACTAGCGATAATTTATTTTTAGCGCTACGAACCGCTGACTATCGGGTCGCTAATTTGGCACTCTGAACCCGACACCGCAGATGCCGAATCAAGTCCGCAACCGATACCCCGTCTTGAAGATATACCGCACCACCAACAAGCAGGCCACCAGGAACCCCACCGTCATCCCCAGACTCAGCCCAACCGCCACATCCGCATTCTCGTAGAAGCTCCAGCGGAAACCACTGATCAGGTACACAACCGGGTTGAACAGGCTGATCGTCTGCCAGGTGGGTGGCAGCATGCTGATCGAGTAGAACGTGCCGCCCAGGAACGTCAGCGGCATGATGACGAGGATCGGGACGATCGTGAGCTTCTCCCAGCCGTCGGCCCAGACGCCGAGGATGAAGCCGAACAGGCAGAACGACACGCAGGTCAGGATCAGGAAGGTCGCCATGATGATCGGGTGTGCAATCTCGAGGTCGACGAAGAAGCTCGCGGTCGCGAGGATGATCGAGCCGATGATGACCGACTTCGTTGCCGCCGCGCCGACATAACCGATCAGTACTTCACCGTAGGACACGGGCGCCGACAGGATTTCGAAGATCGTGCCCGTAAACTTCGGGAAGTAAATCGCAAATGATGAGTTCGAGATGCTCTCGGTCATTACCGACAACATGATCAGGCCCGGCACGATGAACGCGCCATAGCTCACGCCATCGATCTCGGTGATGCGCGAGCCGATCGCCGAGCCGAAGATCACGAAGTACAGGGACGTCGAGAGCACGGGCGCCACGATGCTCTGCACCACGGTGCGGAACATCCGGGCCATCTCGAATCGGTAAATCGCTTTTATGGCATGAAAGTTCATTGGTCTTTGTGCACCAGGTCGACGAAGATATCCTCCAGCGAACTCTGGGAGGTCTGTAGATCGTTAAAGCGGATACCGGCCTCGCGCAGATCCTTCATCAGGTCCGTGATACCCGTGTGCTCGCCCTTGGTGTCGTAGTGGTAGGTCAGCTCACGACGATCGTCGCTGAGCTCCAAGCCATAACGTGACAGGGTCGCCGGAACCTCGTCCAGCTCGTCGAGAAGGTGCAGCAACAGTTGCTTCTTGCCCATGTCGCGCATGAGCTTGTCCTTTTCCTCGACAATGATGATCTCGCCGTTGTTGATCACGCCTACCCGATCGGCAAGCTGCTCCGCTTCTTCGATGTAGTGCGTGGTCAGGATGACCGTGACGCCTTCCTTGCGCAGCAGCTCAACGACGTTCCACATGTCCTGGCGCAATTCGACATCGACACCCGCGGTCGGCTCATCGAGAAACAGGACCTCGGGTTCGTGCGCCAGGGCTTTGGCAATCAGCACGCGGCGCTTCATGCCGCCCGAGAGCATCATGATCATTGTGTCGCGCTTGTCCCACAGCGACAGCGACTTCAGCACCTTGTCGATGTGCTCGTCATTGGGTGGCTTGCCGAACAGGCCGCGACTGAAGCGCAAGGTGTTGCGCACCGTCTCGAACGTCTCGGTCGGCAGCTCCTGCGGCACCAGGCCGATCATCGCGCGCGTCTTGCGAAAGTCCCTGACGATGTCGTTGCCGTCGACGAGCACCTCGCCCCCACTCGGGTTGACGATGCCGCAAACAATGTTGATCAGTGTGGTCTTGCCGGCGCCGTTCGGGCCGAGCAGCCCGAAGATCTCGCCCTTGTGGATGTCGAGATCAACGTCCTTGAGGGCCTGGAAGCCGCCGGCATAGGTCTTGGACAGACCCTTTATCGAGATCACTGAGCGCATGCCCCTATGATACGACGGTCTTCGCCGCTCACGGTAGCATTGCTTTTTACCTTACAGCGACTCGATGAACCCGGTCGCGACGCTCATTGTTGAGTAGTTGCTCAGATTGTTGTGCCCCGCTCCTTCGATAACGACGAGCTCTTTCGGGTCCACCGCATGTTCGACGAGCTTCTGCCCCAGTTGCAGCGGAATGATCATATCCTTCTCACCGTGGATCACGAGCAAGGGCATATCGATGCGCCCGATGTGCTCGACAGACTGGAAACTATCCCTAAGGAAGAAGCTCGCCACCAGCAAGGGGTAGTGCACGCGTGCGACGTCCGTCGCTGACGACATCGGCGCCTCGAGAACGAGAGCCCTGGCATCGACGCGCGCGGCCAGCTGCACGGCGACACCGCTGCCGATCGACTCGCCGTAGATGACGATGTCTTGTGAATCCACTCCCAACGTTCGCAGGTAGTCGTAAGCAAGCTGCGCTGCCTCGTGAAAGCCGGGCTCGGACGGCTCGCCCGCATTGCCGCCGTATCCCGGGTAGCCAAGGATGAACACACCGTAGCCCTGGGCCATCAGTTCCCGAAAGCGGTACGCCCGGTGGTTCACGGCGCCTGCGTTGCCGTGGAAGAACAGCACCGTCGGTCGCCCGGCTTGCGGTCGAGCGAACCAGCTGGTCAGCTCGATGTTCGACGCTGTTGTAAGCGCGATCTCCTCGACCGCGTCCAGACCGACCTCTGCTGGCGCGACACGTTCCACGGACGGGATGTACATCATGTCGCGCTGTTTCGCGTACACGAAGGCGTTGAACGCGAAGTACACGGTAAGAAACGAAATTAGGAAGACTTTGAAATTTCTCAACGTGCAAGGCTCCGTACGGTAGGCCAACAGGATAACCCCGTCGTCACGTTGCGTGAAAGCGCTCGGTCATGAGCGGATGGTTTCGAGATATACTCGATGACTGCTAATGGCCCATAGCGGACATAGGTATCTAGCTCTCTGCAGCCGAGACGACAGTATGAAAATTGCCTCAAACCAACTATTGAGATTGATGTTCATCATTGGAGCAACAGTTGACGGCGCGATTGCAATATCGTGGTTCCTGATTGCATCTGGCCTGGGCATTCCGAACATACTCAATGGCCATGTTGGAACTGGTTCGGACTATCAACTCGCGATGTTTATTGCGGCGATGTTCATGGCCGGCTGGACTGCGGTCCTCGCTTGGGGGGCACTTAAACCAATGGACAGAAGAGGTCTATTGCTAATCACTTCAGTGTTGCTTTTACTCTCAGTCATCGTCGAGCTTGTGTTTTTTCAAGACATGCTGGGAGGCGTTGGGTTTTTGTTTGGCATGACCAAGCGAACGCTGTTGTGTGTGCTATTCGCTGCAATCTATTTCTATTCGTTAAGAGACATTGAGAGCAACTGCGCTACATCGCCGTAGCCGCAGAGAATCGCGCTTGAGTATTAACATGATTAGTGGCCGCTTCTGGCCGGAAGGCGACGTTCGCCATGTTTAGGCTAGAATGGCAGCTACTGACCCAAAGCAGCCGTACGCCAATTACTTGATCTGACGCAGGATTCGACATGCATTTCCCGATGCCAGACGGCGATCCGTGTTTCTTTTGCGAAATTGCCAACGGCAATCGACATCAATGGCAGATCATCGAAGAAGGCGAATTGACGATGACTCTGCTGAATAGTCGCCAATTCGAGACCGGCCAACGTATCGTGATTCCTCGCCGACATGCGCCGTCAATCCTCGACTTGAATGAGGATGAAGAAGCTGCCGTGATGGCCGCCGCCAAACGACTGTCGCGGGCATTGGTCGATGCCTACAGTCCGGGCGGAGTGCTGCTCTATCAGAATAATGGCATAGGCAGCGGACAGGAAGTACCGCACTTTCACCTGCATGTTGTTCCACGACAACCAAATAGCGATTGGGGATTCGGCCCGCCTCACTTGGAAAGACTGGAACGAGAGGGTCGATTTAAACATCAAGACCATCTAAGTGTTTCTGATGCGAAAAAGCAGACTGTTGCTGAGATTCGTCGGCACTTTTGAACTGCCGCTTTTGGCCGGAAGCTGCCGCTGGACTGCTAGACTACTGCCGCTTGCTCAAAGCAGCCATTCGCACTTTGAGCAACCTACATTTACTTGACAGACAACGGAGAATAGCGACGTGCCTGTCCCAAATCGCTCACAGCTATCAGATCTTCTCGGCGTTACGCGCATGGTCGTCGACGCGACAGATTCAATCGTCGAGGTCGTAGAGAAGATGCACCGCACTGTACAGCTACGGCCCGGGCCGCTGGGTGTTCCGGTGGCCGATCGGCCGAGCGGTATTACCGGTCTTGTGTATCGCAGTGTTCGGGGGGGCGTTCGACTTGTTGGAGATGCTGTCGGTGCCAGTCTTGCAGGTATCACAACGTTGATGCCGGATGGAGAGTCCTCATCGGCACGAGATGCATACCGGTCCGCGGCGAACGGTGTGTATGGCGACTATCTCTCGCGAACCGGAAACCCGCTTGCCATCGATATGAGCCTGCGGTATCGCGGTCAACGTATCGACCTGGACGATCCGATGCAGGGATTGGAACGATGCAGCGACGTGACACCCGCTAACAAGCTCCTTGTGCTCGTACATGGGCTCTGCATGAACGATCGACAATGGAATCGCGACGGACACGATCATGGCGCAGTGCTTGCCGAAGAACTCGGATATCTGCCGCTGTACTTGCGCTATAACAGCGGTCTGAGAATCGTTGACAATGGTCGCATGCTGGCAGAGACGCTGGAAACGCTGATAGGGAATTGGGCAACACCAGTACAAGAACTCGTGATCATGGGTCACAGTATGGGGGGACTTGTCGCCCGCAGCGCCTGCCACTTAGGAGGCGAAGCCGGACACGATTGGCCGACGTATCTTCGAAAGCTCGTGTTTCTTGGTACGCCGCATCACGGAGCACTGTTGGAGCGCGGCGGCCACGGGCTCGATAATCTAATGGGTTCGAGCCCTTACTCGATGCCGTTGACGCTCTTAAGCAAGGCGCGAAGCGCAGGTATCACTGACTTGCGCCACGGCACAATCTCGGGAGCCGAAGATATCGTGCCGTTACCTTTGGACGTGAAATGCTTTGCGGCAGCTGCGGTGCGCGCGGCAAAGCGAAGTCTGCTTAGCGAGCGAGTGATAGGCGACGGGCTTGTGACGCCTGGCAGCGCGCTCGGACGACATCCCGACAGCAAGCGAATGCTGGCAATTCCGAGAAGCCGCCAGTGGGTCGGATACAGGATGGGCCACCGCGACCTATTAAGTCGCCCGGAGGTGTATGACCAGATATCCAGCTGGCTGCAGGAGCCAGAGTGATTCAAATTGCGAGAGCCGAGTTGACTGGCTGCTATGCACCTGGAAGCCGCCACCCGCCTGAATTACGGTATGATTTCTGCTGATGACCGCAGGCGACGTGGAATTTACTTGGCCAGAGAGGTAGATATGAACAAAAAGATTGCTGCAGCTACCCTATCCGGATTGAGTATTGTCTTGTTGAGTGGCTGCGCACCTTGGGTAAACGACGCGATTCATTTGGCCGAGGACGTGAAGAAGACCTCGGACGAGTACGAACAAGAGCAACATGAGGAGCGTGTAGAAGAGCTCAACCAGGACTACGAGGAATTCCTGAGGTCTTCGGGCAAACCTGGGACCAATGACGAAGAGTCCGAGCAATCGATCGTCATTATGAAAGACCACATCGGTGCGGATTGACTTGCGCGCTGAACTAACGGCCGCTATTGGCCGTTAGTAGACCGCCACGAGGTCCTTCAGTGGGCGGTCATTTTGCCTATGTTCACTGGCTCTACTCCATCGAACTCAATATCGCGTACGACCCGCATGTTCCGCCACATCGGTTCGTGACCTTTTGTGAACCGAACTGATCTGACTCTCTTTTGCCAAAGCGCAATTTCTTCGTCCGTGGCTTCGCGGGTCTTTCCTGCTTTGCCGTGCAATCTGATGGCCGACGCCTGTTCGAATCGCCCGCGTATCAAGGATTTCAGCCAGTACCATCGGCTGCTATTCACCGCAAGAACGCACAGCTCTGGATTTTCTTCCAAGTTGCTAGGCAGCCGGCTCGGAAACTCTTCAAAATAGATGCCATGACCAGGTGCGCCCAGGATGAGTGACCCGATCGGCGTGACGTGGGGCTCTCCATCCTCTGTAACGGTCGATATGGCGTAGTGAAACGATGAAGAAAACGACTTCTTGAAGAGTCGCTTTATCGCAGGCCAGTCGTTGTTGATATCCACAGTCAAATCCTACCAGCCCCCGTCGCCGCGACCCAGTCGTTTGTCCTTTGCCAACACGATCGCCTGCGCTCGAGACTTGACGCCAAGCTTTTCGAATACGTGCGTGATGTGGTTGCGGACCGTTTTCTCGCTGATAAACAGCTTGGCACCTATCTGAGAATTCGTTTCGCCTGCCGCCACGTGCACAAGAACTTCTCGCTCTCTCGGCGACAACGCGGAAAAGATTGGGTCTTCAGCATCTTCGGCAGCTTCAATGCCAGTGAATTGCAGCACTTCCTCCTTGAAACGCTCCCATGCCGGCTCGTGTTTCAGGAGCACGTGGTTCTTTGATTCGAGCTGCACGAATCGAGCGTTGGGTATCTGCGCGGCAATCCGCCGCCCTTCGCTGAACGGCACGACTGCGTCATCTGTCGCGTGCATAACCAGCGTGGGTACGCCGACGCTTGGCAGCAAATCCTCCACGTTGGCCCGGGTACGCTCCTCCAGCAGGCGAGCGGCAACCTCCGGCTTTGTTGTTTTCGCACAGAGCTCATTGAACCAATCGAGTTGTTCCGGCGTTCCCTCAGGAACAAATCTGGACGTGAACAGCTGCCGATATACTGGATTTTCTTGCCCCCAACCCAGCCTGGTTAGCTGAATGATGGCGCGAAACTGTTTGGCCCCATCAGAATTGTCGCGTTCTCCCCAGCCGCGCGCATACGCCCCACACAGAATGAGATGAGACACGTTCTCGGGAAAGCGCACAGCGTAGCTGATCGCGGCCACCGCTCCGTGAGAAATGCCCAGGATTGCGAACGGCTTTTTTGGTTTGGCAGCGTCGACCACCGCGTCAAAATCACTGAACCAGCAATCACTTGAGTAATTGTCTGCCTCCCAGTCGCTTAATCCGCAGCCACGCTCGTCGTACCGAGTCAGGTGAAAATGTCCGGCGAGAAAGTCCAGCCAATGCCGCCACACCGGGCTGTTCCAATCATGTTCGAGGTGCGTCAACCAGGTTGACGCTCTAACGAGTGGTGGACCGGCACCCACGGTTGCCCACGCCAGATTCACGCCGTCGGCCGTCCGTAACATCCGAATCTTCTGTCGCATTCTGGCCCCGTATCGCCGGTTGCAAAACGAGTCTACGCCGGACCGGGACAAATCTCACCCGCCGATCCGGCTCAGATCGTCGAAAACGGGACCTTTGACCCATGGTTCCAAAGCGATCGAGTGCCGAGAATTTGTACTGAGATTCATTAAGCCAGCCTTATACGGACACCGAGGAGAAAAGCATGTTAGCTGCCAACACAGACGATCAGACGAGTCGGTATGCACGATGTATCGATATATCCAAGCGCGTGCGCTGGGACATTGACGAAGACGTGATCCGTGGTCGTACGCTCGATTTCGAGCAGAAATTTCTGCCTGATGGCCTCTCAATGGTAAACAGACTCGACTTTCTGACCGACGAGGAACAGCGATTTCTCAGTCAGGTTCAGGGTCGCACGTACGCCAATCTCTTCGGCCTGATCGAGCGCTACATAAACGCAAAGATCCTGGAGGTCAGCCGCGATCACTGGCTCGGTGATCAGGTCGCGTTGGAAGCCCTGATCCGGTTCAGCGACGAGGAACTGAAGCACCAGGAGCTGTTCCGACGGGTAGAGGCGCTATCGGCCACCAATATGCCCGACGGCTACACAGTCGCGGCAGACGCAAATGAAGTTGCCAGGATCGTGTTGAGTAAGTCGACGTGGGCGGTCATGGCACTGACCTATCACGTCGAGGTGTTCACGCAGGTGCACTTCAAGAAAAGCATCGAACCAGAGGCTGACCTGTCGCCGCTGTGGAAAGACGTCTTCCTGTATCACTGGAAAGAAGAATCGCAACACGCCGTTATCGACGAACTCGAATGGCGCCGCGAGGATGCGAAAGTGAGCGTCGAGGAACGAGACCAGGCAGTCACCGATCTGATCGATCTCGTAGTGGCCGTCGACGGCATTTTGCAGGCACAAGCCGTCGCCGACGCCAACTACTTCACGCACTCGATTGAACGAGATCTGGATGCAGATGAAGCCGAGGCGGTTGGACACCTCATCCTTGAGGCATACCGCTGGCAATACATTGTCTCAGGCGTTCAAGACGGCCGCTTTCTCGGCGTACTCACTGAACTCATCGATGACGAGCAGACCGCTCGCGTGACCGAAGCTTTGGCGCCGCTAATGTAGGCCACAGCCTTGGCAACGCGTCCGGAAAAAGAATCCCGGAGGAAACACCAATGAACAAGAAACACACAATGTTGCTCGCAGCACTCCTTGCAGCCATTCTGCTTGGCAGCAGCGCCCACGCTGATGATCAGCGACACGAATCTCACGCCGTCACGTTGTGGTGGCTGTTCTTCAACAATCCTGATGGCTGCCTCACGAATCCGGGTGCTCCCGAGCAGTGCGGCGAGATCGACGTCTTCAGCGAGGCGTATCTCGAGTCCGTTGCAACGGGGGCACCAGATCCTTCTCTTATCTCACCAAATAAGATCGCCAAGCTGGGCGTGGTTTTTGCGACGGGTGGAGTTACCGACGCTCGCGGCAGGATCAGGCTCGTTGCATCAGCATATCGGAACGCTCCCGACGTCCCGCTCTCACTCGGGCCTGGTGTTGTTGATCCGCTTGATCTTCGCAGAGCATTCGAAAACCCCAACGCAGAGATTCATCTCGTTCTCCGCGATCACGGTCAGGCAGTTCGGGGCGGCCTGATCACACAGATCACCAACTTCCTGGAACCTTTCTGCTCGGATCCCCTGCTGCTTTTCTTTGCCGGAGAAAATACGTGCCAGGACGTTCAGTTCGCCGTGTTCGGCCCTGCCGAATCAGGCGTCGATTCTGTTTTCGCATTCGGTGAGCCGCCGAAACGCGTACGTCGCGCGAGTGCTTATCTGCTTCGCAATGGCGACATGGTCCAGGCCGTCGTGGAGACCCGGCTCACTCGAGACGGGCTTCCTTCCTCGATGGCGCCAGCAGAACCGCACTGAACATCAGGACAATGCACTGCAGCTGGATGACGGTGAGGTTGCCCAGCACCACCTCGCTGTCAGCCCGCAGGTACTCGAGGAAGAAGCGGATCAGCACGTAGCTGCAGACCGTCAGAATCGTGATCGTGCCCGCGGTCAGGCGGCGCCAGGGCACCCGCGACAGAACAAGCAGCATGACGAGCAGAAGCCCGGCTTCGTAGAGCTGCACCGCGTGCACGGGTAACGAAGCAATTGCGCCGGTCTCGATCACCCCGCCGTCGAGGTGTTGCTCGTACGCGAAGCTGCCGGGCGGATACTGCACGCCCGGGACAACGCCATTGGTCACCACATCGCCCCAGCAGCACCCCGCCAGAAAACAGCCAACGCGATGTACCATGAGTGCGGCGACCACTGGCAGTGCAAACACGTCGAACAAGCGCCTGAATGGCAGCTTCGTAAAGCGGCTATAGATAAACAGCGCTGCGGCCCCAACGCCCACAACCGCAAACAGCTTGACGCGAATGCCCTCCTCCGCGGACAGCAACAGCGCTATCGTTGTGCCACCCACTACGCCAGCGCTGATCGCGATGGGCACCAGCAGGTCGATGTGCGATGGGTCGATTGCAACGGCGCTTGCATTGCGCCGCGCCAGCCACCACGCCAGCGTAATGGCGGCCACGAAGATCAGCCCGTACGGTGTTACCCACGTCGTTGCGTCAAAGTGCGAATACACGGCCGCGCTTACTCGAACGAGACGAGCTGTTCGAAATGGTCCTGGGCCGCATCCAGCTCCTCGCCATCCAGCCTGCGTAGCTCAAGGGCATCCCCGTACATGTCCTCATCGTCGACGTTTTTTCGAATGATGCGTTCGAACTTGCGCCGCATGTCGCGCGCGTAGTCGCCTTCGTAGCCCTCAGGCTTGGGCAGGTCTTTGAAGCCCTCGTACTCATAGTCGAGCATATGCAGCTGGAATCGATTCGCATCGATCTTTTCGAGGCGAAACACGAACCAGTACTCCGGGACGAAACTGTCGTCGTCATTCATGCCACCCGCCATCTCCCAGGTCATGAATCGTTCGCCACCCAGCTTCGCCAGCCACGCTTTGTAAATGGCGAGCGGCTTGAGCGTGCCTTCCTGACCCTCCTCGACCCCGAGTACCAGCCAGGTCCGCTTGTCCCAGGGCCGGAACAGGTAGTAGCCATCGTCGTCACCGTCTGCGCGCAACGCCCAGACACCGTTCAGGTCCGGGTCGATGCGACTGCGCTCGGGATCGCCGACCGGTACGGGCAGGCAGGCCAGCAGGCCGACGATGACAGGGATAATGGCGAGCATCAGGACAGCACCACTGACACTTCGAGTCGTCGCTTTCATGGTTTCCTCCCATGCGCCAGTTGCGAGTTGGCACGAGTATCAGAGTACCTGAGCCCGGGGCAATCTGCCCGAAGAAAACCCGACCGCGCGTCAGTTGCGCCCCGCCATAACACCGCCGTCCACATCCCAGATCGCACCAGTCACCCAATCTGCCTTGTCTGACAGCAGGAACGCAGCAGTATTTGCGACATCCTCCGCTTCGCCCGTCCGCCCGATCGGGTGAAAGTCGTCGAATGCGGCCAGCGCCGAGTCCATCTCCTGCGGATCAATGAACGCTTCGTAAATCGGCGTCTTCACCACGGCGGGCGCAACCGCATTAACCCGGATATTGCTGCCAGCCAGCTCCATGGCCATGTGTTGAGTGAGGGCATGCAGGCCCGACTTGGCCATCGAGTACGCAGACGACGGCGTTGCCTTGATCGCCTGCTTCGCCCACATGGACCCGATGTTGAGGATGGAGCCGCCACCGTTGGTCTGCATGTTCCTGGCCACTGCCTGGGAGACGAAGAATATGGCCTTGTTGAGGCCCATGTAGGTCTCGTAGTCTTCCTCGGTGTGATCGAGGAACGCAGTGGGATTGAAATAGCCGGCAGCATTAACGAGGTACCTGATATGGCGCTGCGCATCGCTGGCGACGGCGTCGATCCTTGCAAGGTCCGTGGGCTCATACAAGTTTGCCTGTACTGACTCAACCTCGCCGAACTCGGACAACGCCTCGCGTGCGCGCTCAAGCTTTGCCACGTTATTGCCGACGATGATGGTGGGAGTACCGGACTGCAGCAGCTGCGCGGCAATCGCGTAACCCATACCGCTGGAGCCCCCAATGATTAGTGCCCAGGTTTTCTTTGGCGATGTCATAATGATTTCCTTAGTCGAATTGCTTTATGTCGTGGTCCAACCTAGGCATTCTGTAAGCGACAAAAAAGTACGCATAAAGCGGTACGGTAGGCACTTTTTGGTACATATTCTTGAATGACAAAGCGAAAAATTTTTCCAGAAAAACCCCTCCCGCGGATAGCGCACGCATGGTTGAGGCCATCTATGGCTGCAAATGGTCCCTGACCGTGTATCAGCTCGTTGCGAACGGCGTGAACAGACCCGGGCAGATGGTGCGGAGCGTCGATGGGCTTTCGACGAAGGTGCTCAACGACTGTCTGCGCAAGAACGTGGATTTCGGCATTCTCGAACGCATCGCCTACCCGGAAATTCCTCCCAGGGTTGAATACGTGGTCACCTCGTTCGGGGAGAAATTTGTGCGCATTCTTGAGGACCTGGAGCAGCTGCAGGACGAGATCGAAGCTGAGACAAGCTAGTTCCAGCAAGTGCGCCGCGGCCCCTGGCGGGGTAGTGTCGCGACAGTGACGTGTTATTGCTGCCGAAGCCCTGTCATAGATGAGCGCACCACAGCAAAGGTCAACGCGATGAATATCCAACAAAGGCGACTGGAGAAAGGATGGTCGCAGGAAGAACTTGCCCGCCACTCCGGCTTGAGCACACGTACGATTCAGAGAATCGAGAGTGGGCAGAAAGCCGGGCTGGAGTCGCTCAAATGCCTCGCTGCTGTGTTTGAAACTTCAATAAGCACATTGATGGAGGAACAGACGATGCGTACGGAAGACCAGAAAGATCAGCCGCAGCAGGCCATGATCAACAAGATTGAGCGAGACGCAATCGAATTCGCCCAATCCCTGTTGAACGAACCGGCGAAAGGACAAGCCGACTCCCTAAGCAAGATTGAGCGAAAAGCGATCAACTATGCAAAGGAATTGCTAAGGATGTTCAAAGCCTAGGCCGGCACTTCGACCGGTCGGCGAGGAGGCCCGAATGGACAGCGAACCTGTAGCGATCGTAACCGGCAGCAGCCGGGGCATCGGTGCGGCAACCGCAAAGCTGTTGGCCAGGAAAGGCTATCGAATCTGCGTCAACTATCGCTCGGATGAAGCGGCCGCCCGCGCGGTGGTCGGTGAACTCGCTTCCTCCGGTGCAGGGGCGATTGCCGTGCAGGCTGATGTTAGCCAGGAAGATGGCGTGATGCGGTTGTTTGAGGCGGTGGACAAGGAACTGGGCCCCCTGACGGCGCTGGTGAACAATGCCGGCATGCTGTTGCCCCAGATGCGGGTCGAGAACATGGATGCCAGCCGCATCAACCAGATTCTCGCCACCAACGTGACTGGCGCGTTTCTCTGTTGCAGAGAGGCCGTCAAGCGCATGTCGACGACGCATGGCGGACAAGGCGGTTCGATCGTCAATGTATCCTCTGCCGCAGCACGCACCGGGTCCCCAGGAGAGTACGTTGACTATGCGGCCTCCAAAGGCGCAATCGATACGCTGACGAGGGGACTGTCGCTCGAAGTTGCCGCTGAAGGTATTCGCGTCAATTGTGTCCGTCCCGGCTTTATCTACACGGACATGCATGTCGACGGTGGCGAACCGGAGCGAGTCGACCGTCTTGCCGACTCGATACCGATGCGACGCGGCGGTTCACCCGAGGAGGTCGCGCACGCCATTGCGTGGCTCCTGTCGGACGAGGCCTCGTACGTGAACGGTACTTTTATTGATGTGGCCGGCGGTCGCTAGCGTCAGCAACTGCGAATTGAAGACGCGTAAACCGGGAGGAGCGCGATGCTGAAGGGACAATGCAACTGCGGGGCAGTCAGATTCACAATCACCACTGAGCTCTCAGACGTGATCATTTGTCACTGCTCGATCTGTCGACGAGCGACCGGCAGTAACGGCATCGCGGTGGTGATTGTCGACAACGACAATTTCGAATGGACGAGCGGGGAAGAACTCATTAGGTCCTGGCAAAAGCCCGATTCGGACTGGCAGATAGAGTTCTGCAGCCAATGCGGGTCTCCCGTTCCGGGCGTCAACGACGAATCACGAATGTTTGTTCCGGCTGGCCTGATTGACGATCACAGCGCGCCCCTCCATGTGGCCCACCACATCTGGGTAGGCTCGAAGGCCCAGTGGGACGAGATTGGAGACGACGGTCGTTGCCACCTTGAGGCGTTCGAAGGGTAGTCGACTCTACTCAGCTTAGTCGCCGATCGGTCTATGGCGTAAGAGACTCGGAACCGTCCACTGCGATAATCACCTTGCCGCGGGCGCGCATTGTCTCGAGGTAGCGCAAGGCCTCGGCCGTTTCGCTCAAGGGATAGTGCGTATCGATGCGCGAGGTCACGCGTCCGTCGGCCATCAGGCCGGCGAGATAGTCGAGATCGTCCCCGTCCATCGTTGCCAGCATGGCGCCGATTTCCTGGTCGACAAACAGCGACAACATCATCGCCTTGACCAGCGGCACCAGCGGTGCGATCCAGTCACCCTTGGGGCCGCCCACCAGCACCATGCGCCCCTGCGACTTGAGCACTTTGCGATTCGCCGATAAGGAATGGTTACCCACCATGTCGACGATCAGGTCGTACTCGTTGTCGCTCTCGGTGTAGTCTTCCTGCTTGTAGTCGAAAACGTGATCGGCGCCAAGTGCGCGCACCATATCGACATTGCGCGTGCTGCAGACGCCATGCACTTCGGCGCCCATGGCTTTTGCGATCTGCACGGCATAGGTGCCGACACCGCCTGACGCGCCGTTGATCAGCACCTTCTCGCCGGCCTGCAGCCGGCCATCGTCGCGCAGCGCCTGCAGTGCCGTCACTGCGGCTATTCCGATCGCTGCCGCTTCGTCGAAACTGACGTTGTCGGGCTTCGCGGCAATGGCGCGATCCTCCGGTATCACCAGGTATTCCGCGAATGCGCCGTTGCGCCCGCCGAATACCTCGTCGCCTACGGCAAAGTCCGTCACCTCCTCGCCCACGGCCTCCACTACGCCGGCGAAGTCGACGCCCATGCGTTGATCGCTGGGGCGACCAATGCCGGCGGACAAGCGCATCAGGTAAGGAGAACCTCGCATGTAGTGGTAGTCCAGCGGATTGACCGCTGCAGCCTTGACCTTGACCAGTACGTCCTTCGGCCCCGGCTCCGGTAAGGCCACGTCGAGGTATTCGAGCGCCTCCGGGCCGCCATAGCAGCGCGAGACGACGGCCTTCATCGTGGCGGTGCCGGCTTCGACAGTCGGCGCCGGCTCGCAGTCGGACGTGTAGCTGATGGTGATGGCGAGGGCGAGAATAGCTATGCCAAGCACGGCGACGATGCCGTTGGTGATTTTGTAGCGAAGACGCATGGGTCACTCCCGGGAATCAGAACTGGGCCCAAATGCTAGCAGCGGCAGCTACCAGTGAGATCAGCCCTGGGATGGATTCAGTTTTCCACCTAAGGGGGCAGTGTCTGTCACTCGCCGACATCAATCAACCCGCTTTCGTAGGCAAAGACGACGGCCCGCCTTGTCATCCTCGCTGCGGCGGAGATACTCGCTTGTTGTCTCCTCCTTCCGGGGGATGCGGTAACCTGAAGCTATGAACAAGTTGGCAGCATTTCTCTGGGCCCTGCTCGCTGTCGTCATCGTCGTGCTGGCGGTCTGCCTGTGGGCCAACCGCCCGCGCCGGATCAACATCGATGCGCCGCTGCCGGCGGCCTTCCCCGCGCAAGGTTTCTCGCACGAGACTTTCGCCGGGTTGCTGGAAACCTATGTCTCGGCGGACGGCCGCGTGGATTACAAGCGCTGGCATGACACACCCGAGCACGTCGCTGTCCTCGACAGCTACCTCGCCGCCGTCAACGCCTACAGCCCCGACATCACGCCCGAGCGCTTCCCGACGCGGAACGACGAACTCGCCTACTGGATGTACGGCTACAACGCGTGGGTGATCCATGGCGTTCTTTCCAACTGGCCGCTCACCAGTGTCACCGACGTCAAAGCACCGCTCGAGGTCGTGAAAGGCATGGGCTTCTTCTTCCAGCTGCGCTTTCCGTTCGGCGGCGAGCACATGAGCTTGCTCAAGGTCGAGAACGAGAAGATTCGGAAGGGCTTCCGCGATCCCCGCATTCACTTTGTACTCAACTGTGCGAGCGAGAGCTGCCCTGTCGCCCGGCCGGAGCTCCCTGTAGGCGAGGAACTACAGCAATTGCTACAGGCCGCCGCCATCGAATTCGTGAACGACAGCGACAACGTGTTCGTCGACCATGAGCGACGTACTGTGTTCCTGTCTACAATCTTCAAGTGGTACAAAAAGGACTTCGTCAATCACATGGTGGCGCTTGGCCGGCCCGCAAAGCACGGGCTGCTGGACTACCTCGGGACGGTGGCACAGGAGCCCCTGCTCGGCGACCTGCAACAAGCCACCGACTACACGATCGAGTTTCGTGACTACGACTGGGGCCTGAATGAAACGAGCTGAGAAGGACTTGCTGAACGCGGTGCTGGAGCCGAGAAAGCCGGGCGCCCTGCAGAAGATCGAGTCCGCCTGTGCCGCCGGCGCCGACCCCAACGGGATTTGTCCGGAAGGCAGCACATCGCAAGGCCATGTGCCTCCGGGCCGCACGCTGCTCACTCACGCGGTTACCGAGGGGTCGTCAAAAGCAGTGCAAAAACTCCTCGAGTGCAACGCAGATCCAAACCTCGAAGACCAGAACGGCTGGACACCCTGGATGGCGAGCACCCTGGCCGATGAGTCGAAGAGAAACCGCATCCAGGAATCACTCCTGCAGTATGGCGCGACAAGGGATGGCGAGCACATCGGCGCATTGGCGCGCGCGGTCTTTGCCGGAGATGTGCAACAGGTCGAACCGCTCATTCAGTCGGAGCGGGATATGAAAGCGCTGGCGCATTTTCGCGTCGACCTCGTCGCACGCCAGATAGCCGCACAGAACACGCCGATGCTGGAGCTTTTGCTGAAGCACAAGATGCCGCCCTCATCGACACATTTGATCAACGCAATTAGAAACAGCTACCTGGCCGGCGTGGATCTCTTGCTCCGCCACGGCCAGCCTGCAGAGCACCCTGACGAAGGCGAAACGCCGCTCATGACCGCGGCCGCATTGGGCGACCTGGCAATCGTGCAGCGACTCGTAGAGGCAGGTGCCGACGTCAATCGCTACGCCGATGACAGCGCTGAATGGACACCGTCCTTCTACGCGCAACAGGCGGGCAAGACCAACGTCGCGGACTGGCTCAGGTCCCGCATGGATGAAGGGCTCGCGGACCAGCAAGACAAGATCATGGAGGTGCGTGACCCCGCTTTTCGCATCCTGTATGAGCACGCCACCTCGGGTGAGGGAACGTCTACCGACGATATTGTCCAAAAGCTTACGGAGTGGAATGAAAAGTACGGCATAGCGGTGACCGCGGCCGATGCGGCAAGCATAACGCTTGAGTTTTCTTCATTACCGGAGGACGTCGAGAGCTTTTGCGAGGAAGTGCTGCAGTTCTGTCCCGATGCGTCTGGGGACAGCGACGAATTGCAGCGCGAACTAAAGAAAAGCATGACCTTGGGATTATGGTGGGACTAGATGCGAGTTAGCGTAATTCTTGTAGCAACATTATTCATGGCGGCATCAGCGTCGGCCACAGAGCTGGACACGCGCTTCCTGCAAGGGCTCGGGGGCTCCCACTATCTGCAGGTCGAGTCTGAGACGCTCGGCCGGGATTTTCATATCTACGTCATGCTGCCCGACGGGTATGAGGACAATGCCGACCAGACCTACCCCACCATCTACGTTCTTGACGGCGGCAACTTGTTTCCGCTCCTCGTGACCTACTACGGCTACCTGAATTTCGGGCAGGAAGTCCCCGATGCGATCATCGTTGGCATCTCCTACGGCAGCGATACCTACACAGGCGGCAACTACCGCAGCACCGACTACACGGCGCCGTCCGAAGAGCGCGACTACTGGGGTGGTGCTGGCAACTACCAGACCTTCCTGAGCGACGAACTGATGCCACTAATTGAGGAGAACTTTCGCTCCCAGCCCGATCGCCGCATCATCTTCGGGCAGTCACTCGCCGGGCAGTTCGTCTTGTACACGGCACTGACCGAACCGAACCTGTTCTGGGGACACATCGCCAGCAATCCGGCCCTGCACCGCAACCTGGACTTCTTTCTACAGGAGCCTGCTGCGGCTGCGCCAAGTGCCGAGCAATCCCGGCTGTTCGTCGCGAGTGCGTCGCATGACGACGAGCAATTTCGCGTACCGGCTCTAAAGTGGATCGAACACTGGTCCGGCGAAGACGAGACGCCCTGGCAGCTCAAGACCGTGACGCTGGAGGGGCACAACCATATGTCTGCACCCCCTGCATCGTTTCGGCAGGGCATGCGCTGGTTGTTTTCGTCGGAAAAATAGCCCGTCACACCGGCAAGGATCGGTCGCCGAGTTGAAAACCGCTTGACTCATTAGCAGGATGCGCGGGTAAGACGCCGCACCGGCGGGAATCAAGGCCCGACCGGCGTTGGCCGAACCGGCCAGCTGCGCCGGATCGTTCGATCTGGGGTAACATGGAATCTGGTGGCTTGGGGGCTGCGACAGAGGATTCGGACGAGTGGCTTTACGAATACTGGGATTGGCATTGGCAGCGTTGGGCAAGCACCGCGGGCCTGTGTTCGGCGCCATCCTGCTGCCCTCGCTGTTAATGGTTGCTGTCTACACCCTGGGTCCGTGGATCATCACATCCGTGGTGGGCGGACTGGTTTTTGTCGTTCTGATGCTGATGGCCAATTCGTGGCTGGCGATTTCGATTCATCGCATCGTGATACTGGAAGAGACGTTCAAACTCCAGTGGGGCTGGCGGGAAACCCGCTTTACGGGCTGGCTTCTGCTATTTGGGATAGGCATCGGCCTCACAAGCTGGTTCATCATCGCCGCGTTTGAATCGATCGGCATGCCATCGGGCGGCGTCATTGGTACCGGGTTCCAGCTCGTTGTGGCTATCGGCGTACTCTACTTCGCCTCACAGTACTTCCTGATCTTCCCGGCCATTGCGGTAGACCGAAAGTACAAGCTGGCTCATTCATCCGTCGATACTGAAGATAATCGAGTGACGACCTTCGCAATTGTGGCGGTATTCCCGGCGCTTTTGTCGTTGGTCGAGCTGCCAGCCTCGCTGATCTCGAACGTGATGCTCTACTCCCTGGTTCGTTCCCTCTTGTCGATCATCAGCATCACGATTTGCGTGGCCATGCTGTCGGTCCTGTTTCGGGAACTGTCGCCAGGGACCGGATCTTCCCGAGTAAGGTCAAGGCGTTGAGCCAATCGAGCTTTTGTTTAGCCCCCCGCTTAGCACGGCGGTTTGAAAACCATTCTGATTCAATATGAAGGCCGCCGCTGAGCTGCGCCGGCCTGTATCACAGAAGACGATATAGGGCGTTTTCCGATCCAGAACATCCAGCTTGTGCCGAAGCAGGTAGAGCGGAAGGTTGATGGCACCTTCTTTGCCATTGGCCTTGGTTTCGCTCGGGACACGAACGTCGAGCCACTTCGCACCCTGGGCGGCGGCGTTCTCGGCCTCGTCATGCTCCAGGTATACGAGCATCGGCTCCTGCAACAGCGTCTGGAAGTCGTCTCTTCCCAGTCGCATCAAGATACCATCGGTTTGCATAGTTACCGTGGCATTACGCTCGGCATCAGACAGCAATGCCTCCTCGCCGAAAGTGTCGCCCACTCCCAGCTCAGCAAGATTGATGTTCTCCCTGCCCGCCGGCGCCTCACGCGCGACCATGCAACGCCCACTTCTAATGACATAGAAAAAGTCACCCTTGCTTCCTTGCTGAATCACTATGTCCCCGGCTTTGAAGTCCACTCTCTGCAGCCGCATGAAGATCGTCTGGAGGAAATTCGGCGCTATCTGCTCGAAGACTTTTGTCTGCATGAGGGCGGTCATCCAGTCACCCTCGCCACCAACCGAAACAGAACTAAAATCGCCGACTTCATAGACCCCGGTCTGGTCCAACGTTATCGTCACATCCAGCAGCTCACTGTCTATGCTGAAGTATCGAATGTTGTCCAGCGCAATGGCTGTCTGCCGGCGTGGCGCCTCCGGGGCAATGGCCCAATTGGCCTCGTCCGTCCCGCCCGTGATAGTGCGTGGGACTGTGTCGTCGCCTGTTAACTCTACGGTTCCGGAGAGAAGATAAATGGAGCGCTCAACCGCGTCGCCTCTCTTGAATAGCGCCTCGCCCTGGATCGCTTGCTCGATCTTGACGTGCTCTATCAAATTTCTGAGGTTTTCTGTCTTCAGCGCGTCGAACGGCGAGAATCGGCCGAGGCGCGCAACATCCATGTGCTCGGTCATTGAATCAACAGTCCCATACTCAAGCGGATGCCCCTCCGCGACGCAAAAAATCCTAACATGGGACGTGGCGTCGGCCATGACAATGTCTCGTCGACTTCTAGCTGCGCGTATTGGAGAGCGCCTCTTAAGCGGCATATGGGAAAGCATTACCTTTTAAGGGCTTGTGCGGCCTGTTTTCCCAACCTTTCCACCGGCATGCGCGAACGGCTGCCTGCAATTCTAAGCCAGCATTTTCATGAGCTTGCGCACTGTATTCAGGTTGCGACCCGTTCCCTCCACGCCCAGTAGCTTCTCGATATCGTTCGCGAGTTTCGAGCGTGCAATGCCGTCAGGCGCGCACAGATACAACGCGTCCTCGGATAGCGTGAATCTCTCGTTCGGGCCCTTGCGCGCCTCGATGCCGTCCATGTCGGCAGCGGCCGGACCAGCCAGGTACCAAACGTGCAGGAACTTGCCGTCGAGGTCTTCGTCCCTGTATGGGTTCGCCTCTGCTACTGCCTCGAACTGCTCGCCCGGGATCGCGAGGATGCGCGGCGAGAAGCCGAACTGCTTTTCGATAGCGGTGGTAATCGCCAATTCGTCCGGCGTGGTCTTGGCAGACAACACGACGTTACCGCTCTGGATGTAGGTCTTCACAGACTCATAGCCGAGCGCTTCGAGAATCTCGCGCAAGTCTTTCATCGGCAGCTTGTTATGACCGCCGACGTTGATGCCGCGAAGCAGCAATACGTATTGGTTCATCGCTTGTTGAGCAGGAATCCTGCGACCAGCAGCACCGGCATCACGGCCAGCGTCGCCAGTGAGACCGTTACGCCCGGATTGGCGAACGTGAATGACGACATCGGAAACATATCTGCACCCTTAAAGAAGAGTACAAAGTGTATGACGAGCGCCGCAACCGAGCCACTCCAGACCAGGGCAATGGGTACGCGCCGAAACAGCACGCCCAGCAACAAGGGCGGCGCCGCAGCCGCAGTGAGACCGTAGACGCCGGTCTGCCCGAAGATGCCGAGCAGCTTCGGCGGCTGCAGGTTAATCAGGAACGCGGCGATTGCGATGATCACGAGCACGACGTGGCTGACTTTGAGTGCGAACGCCATTTGCTCCTCTTCCGAGTGATGCTCTTTTCGTTCAGCGAGGTTCAGCACGAGGTCGTTGGCCGTGATGGTCGACATCGATACGAGCAGGCCGTCGAGCGTGGACATGGCCGCAGCCAGCAGCACGATACCGACGATCGTGAAGACCCAGGGCGGAAACATCGTCGCGAGGTACTGCGTCATGACCAGGTCCTGCCGGAACTGTCCCGTCGCGCTGTCGACAAGCGCTTCGGGCGGTACCGCCAGGTGCGTGAAGAAGCCTACGGTACCGAGCATCTGGAACAGCAGGAAGATCACGGCGAACACAACCAGGTACTGCTTCACCGAGCGGTCGTCCTTGACGTACAGCGCCTTGGTCAGGATGTGCGGCTGGCACACGACGATCGCGCCGACGATGAAACCGGCGACATAAATCGAGAACACGCTGTTAAACAGCTGGCCCTCTGTGTTGACCGCGGCCACGAGGTTCGGGTCGATCTGTCGTAGCGCATCGGCGGTAGAGCCCGGCTGTTGCATCGCAAGCAGGATGCAGGAGCCGAGCACGAGGATCGTGACGCCCACCATCAGGCTGCCCTGCAGCATGTTCGTCAGCACGTGCGCGTAGGTGCCGCCGATGAACACGTAGCCCGTGACAAAAACAAGTGTGATGGTCAGCGCGACGACGTTGGATATCCCGAGTAAGGATTGCATCACGATCGAGATGCCGCCAACGAGCAGGACGACGAACGCAAACGACAGCAGGTTGAGTACCGAGAAATACAGTGCGAAGCCGGGGGATTCGTAGCGCTTGCCGATCCAGTCGGGAATCGTCAGCGCACTGGATTCGGCACCGATGCGGCGGAACTGGAACGACAATACCGTGAGCATGGCCAGGAAACCGATGGCGACGCCGATCGTCATATGAAAGAACGCGCCGAAGCCGTCGACGTAGACGAAGCCGGGGTTAATGATGAACGTCGAGGCCGACGAGACGCTGGCCGCGAGCGTGATGCCGACGATCACGGGGTTCATCGCGCGATCACCGAGGGCAAAACTGCTGAAGCCCGAGGTCTTGCGCATGCCGCGAATGCCCAGCCAGGCGGTCCCGACCAGGTAGACGATAAACAGCGCCCAGGCGAAACTCAAAGAGTCTTACCCGCCAGCGCGTCGAGCATTGCCTTGACGACGCTAATTTGTGCGCCGTTCCTGGTCGCGTAGTTCTCGTCCGTGTAGCCCCACCAGTCCCAGCAGCCCATCGGGTTCATCGGCGCGATCCGGCTGCTGTCG
This sequence comes from uncultured Woeseiaceae bacterium, assembly GCA_945787845.1. Taxonomy (GTDB): domain Bacteria; phylum Pseudomonadota; class Gammaproteobacteria; order Steroidobacterales; family Woeseiaceae; genus UBA1847. The sequence continues at coordinate 35,012 of CALZJH010000005.1, forward strand.
ACCTGCGGGTAGAGCACGATGAGGTCGTTCGTCTCGGCCCACTCGTTGTAGCCGGCACCCGCTGCGAACGCTTCGCCCACAAACGCCGTGGATTGCTGGCAGCCGTGGAACGCCACGTGCACACCGCAGGAAGTGCCGTTTGTGCATGACTCCGGTACATAAGCCAGGGCGTTCGGCAGCATCGTCACATCGTCCGCGCCGGGCTGCGAAATCTCGATCAGCGGTGACAATGCGGTGCCCGCCGGCTGCAACTCGCCATGAAGGGCCGACAACAACTCTCCGGCCGCGTCGTAGTCGCAGGCGTTCAGAAAGGGAGTGATCATTTCCTCGCAGGGTGCGCCTGTCGCGACCGTCGGAAATCCGTGGACAGCCGGTATGTTATCGACGACGACGGGTGCCTGCCCTGTCATCTTTTGATAGAACTCAGCGGCCGCATCGGTTACATCGCGATGCATGACGGCATCGTTTGCACCGAGAAACAACCATACCGGGTCCCCGACGAGGTAGGCTACGTCATCTATCGCTCGGGCTTCCGACGCGTGCCAGGTGTATTCAACAAGGCCCTGCACGCCGATGTCGCCACCCTTCATGCACGGTCCGAGACCCTTGGTCAGTTCGCCCTCGGCACAATAATACGGCCCGCCCGAGATCATGCCGGCGCCGCTGATCAGGGCCGAGTGGGCAACATGCATTTGTGTCGCCATCATTGCACCAGACGACGCGCCGGATACGCTTATTCGGCTAGTGTCGATGTTATGGGACGTCGCCTCGGCAACGGGCGGCGGCGTATTATCACCGCAGGCCACCAGCAACAGGGCGACGATCGGTGCCAGGTATGTGTGCCTCACGCGACCTCCTCCAGGAATGCGTCCAGCGCCGCGAGGCACTCGGGTTCGTCGAGCAATGGCACGTGCCCGCGGTTGGGAACGGCAACGACGTTCAGGTTCGGTTTTCTGGCGGTCATTTTGTCGATGATGTCCTGCGTCAGGATGTCGGACATGGCACCCCACAGTAACGTTACGGGCTTGTCCCTGAGGGAATCGAACAGCGTCCAGGGGTCGCCCTTCTGTGCACCGACTTTGCGGACGGCTTCGCCGATGTTGGGATCCATGTCCAGGCGTGGAACGCCTTTCTCGTTCTCGCGATACGCGCGCCGGGCCATCTTCTTCCAGTCTTCGTCGCTCAGGCCGGGCAGCCATTCGCCATAGATCTCTTTGCTTTGCCCGGCGGCCTCGTCCCAGCTCGTGACCGGCGGTATGCGTCCCGTGTATTCCTTGACCCGTTCGAGGCCAACCGGGTTGATCTCGGGACCGATGTCGTTCATGACGACGCCCGCTACGCGATCGCCCTGTGTCGTCGCCATAACCATCGCACACAGTCCGCCCAACGACGTGCCCACGACGATGATCTTTTCGATGCCGAGGTGATCGAGCAGCGTCCACGTGTCCTGCACGTAGCTCAGCGGGTGATAGTTTTCCCAGTGCTCGTCATACTCGGAATAACCGCGACCGCGAAAATCGCAGGTAATCACGCGCCGCCGGTCGGACAGGTAGTTTGCCAGGTCCTCGAAGTCGCGGCTGTTGCGTGTCAGACCCGGCAGACAGATGATCGGCGTGCCCGCTTTGTCAGCGCCGAAATCGCGGTAATAGAGCTTCAGGCCATCCTGGCTTTCGAAGAATCTCGCGTTGTCGGCCATGATCATTGCGCTGCCTCCATGTAGGTCGTGCGCAGTTCGCGCTTGAGGACCTTGCCGTTTGGGTTGCGCGGCAGCTCGTCGATAAAGACGGTGCCGACGACGCGCTGCTGTTTGCCCACGCGGCTGTTCACCCAACCGGTCAGTTCCTCGGCCTCGGCTGACGCGCCTTCCGCCAGCACTACCACGGCCAGCGGCGTTTCCCCCCATTTCTCGTGGGGCACGCCGACAACGGCCACTTCGCTGACGGCGTCGTGGTCGATCATCGCCGCTTCGATATCGGCCGGGTAGATGTTCTGCCCGCCCGAGATAATCATGTCCTTTTTGCGATCGACAAGATAGAGAAAACCGTCCTCGTCCAGCTTGCCGATGTCGCCCGTGCGCAGCCAGCGCTCGCCGGACGGATGCATCCAGGTAGCCTCTTCATTGGCCGCATCGTTGTTGTGATAGCCCGCCATCATGAAACGGCAGCTTCCGACGATCTCGCCGGCCTCGCCGGGCGGCAGGAGTTCATCGTCATTGCCGATGATCGCGAGGTGCTGTCCCGGGCAAGGGTTGCCAACGGAGTCGGTTTTCCTGAGGAGGTCTTCGGGCGAGAGTATCGTAACGAGGCCTTCGGTCAGTCCGTAGAGCTCGATGAACTGCCCCGGCCAGCGCTCGGCAAGTTCGCGCTTGAGGCTGGCAGCCAACGGCGAGCCGCAGCACATGCAGGCATCGAGGCTCGAGAGGTCGTAACGATCGAAGTCCGGGTGCTCGAGCAGTTTCTGGAACTGCAATGGCACCATCGTCGAATGAGTAACGCGATGCTTCTCGATGGTTGCCAGGCAATCGTCGACGGCGAACCGGCGCGAAACCACCAGCGTGCCGCCCGCAAAAAACGTCGCGAGCATGCCGACCCAGACGATGTTGGAGAACAGGCCGAGGTTGCACAGCGTCCTCGCGCCCGCGTGATAGCGCAGCGCGACCGCCATGTCGCTGCCCCAGGCCTCGCGACCAGCGTGGTCGTGCACGATGCCTTTGGGCAATCCGGTCGTTCCCGAGCTGTAGATGATGTTGCACTCGTCTTCGGGCGCGATGCTGATGTCCGCCAGCGAATGGTCGGCTGCATCGCGCATCGCGGCATAGTTCATCCAGCCATCGATGTCGGCATCGGGTGCAATGAAACGCTGGCCAATCTGCTCGGCAACCTGCGAACGCAGTTGCTCGACGCGATGGACATGTTCACCGGAGGCAAGCACGGCCCTGGCCTCGGCATTGCGGATCATACCCGTGATCGCGTCGTCGGCAATCGAGACATTCAGCGGCACCGCAACGAGGCCCGCGCGAATGACGCCGAACATGGCCTCGACCATTTCGTAACTGTTCTTCATGAGCACGACGACGCGGTCACCGTGATTAAGCCCCGCGTCCAGGAGCGCATTCGCAAAGCGCGCCGTGCCGGCACCGAATTCAGACCAGTTGACCACGTCATCATCGACGATGACGGCGGGCTTGCTACCCAGGTAGGCCTGGTTCTGCGCCAGGATGTCCGGGATCAGCAAAGGCTTCGGGGAAAACCACGCCATGTGTTGCACTCACAGAATTCAACGATCGTTGAATACTAGTTGAACGACTGTTGAAATTCAAACAGGGCTCGGTTAGCGTGGGAACGATGGCAAAACAAAAACAAGCGACACGCGATCGCATTCTCGACGCCGCCGAAAAACTGTTCGCACAAAAGGGCTTTGAAGGCGTTTCCGTCCGGCAGATCATGAGCGCGGCCGACGCCGACGTCTCACTGGCTTACTACCACTTCAAATCAAAGCGCGACCTGTTCGACCAGGTGATGCTGCGGCGCGTGGAGTACCTCAACGAGATCCGACTGCAGGCGCTTACCGAGGTTGAAGAGCGGCACAGCGATGACGCACCGACCGTCGAAGAGATTATCGGCGCCTTCACGCAGCCGCTCATGCAGCTGCTCGCCGACGACCATGACAAATGGTCGCACTACTACCAGCTTATCGCCCAGATCAACAACTCACCCGACCAGGGCGGCGTATTGATGTCGCGTTACTTCGATCCGCTGGTCTCGCGCTTCATCGAGGCGCTGCGCAAGGCCCTGCCGGATTGCGACGACGAGGACCTCTACTGGAGCTACCACTTCCTGTCGGGTGCCCTGACCCTGACCTTCGCCGAGACCGGTCGTATCGACAACCTGTCGGGCGGCGTCTGTAGCTCCAAGGATATCGCCTCGATCAACGAGCGTATGCACGTCTTCCTCGCGGCCGGCTTCGAGAAACTCTGCGAAAAATCCTGAGTACTGTCCCGATGTGACCCCGCCTGCGGGCTCGCCCTTGCTCTTGAACGAACGTTGAACTAGTATTCCTTCAACGTTCGTTGAATTTCAACGCCGAGCTGGGCTTGGCGATTGCAAGGGGGATACCATGCAACACCGACTTAACTCATTGATCTTCAAGACTCTGCTGGGTCTTTTGCCGGTCGCCGGCCTACTCTCATTGCCAAGTGCTGCCGTGGCCCAGGACGAAGGCGCAGACGGGTTCGTCGAGGAAATCACCGTGACGGCACGCCGTCGCGAGGAGTCTCTGCAGGATGTTCCGATCGCTGTTTCGGCCTTCTCGGGTGAACAGCTCGAGGAGATCGGCATCGTCGATATCACGGCCCTGACCAACCAGGCACCGAACATCCAGCTCGAAGTGTCTCGCGCAACGAACACCACATTGACCGCCTACATTCGCGGCGTCGGCCAGCAGGACCCGGTGGCGGGCTGGGAAGGCGGCGTCGGCATCTACCTCGATGACGTCTACCTCGCTCGTCCTCAAGGCACCGTGTTCGATGTCTACGATGTCGAGCGCATCGAAGTCCTGCGGGGCCCGCAAGGCACACTGTACGGTCGCAACACGATCGGCGGCGCGGTGCGTTACGTCACCAAGCGCCTGTCCGAGAACGCAACGGGCAGGATCAAAGGCGCTGTGGGCACTTACAACCAGTTCGACCTCGTGGCCTCCGGCAGCCTGCCCGTTTCCGATACGTTCCGCATCGGCGGCACGGTTGCCAAGTTCACGCACGATGGCTGGGGCGACTACCTGACCACGGGCGAGGAAAACGCCGACAAAGACATTACGGCTTTCCGCCTGAGCGCGGAATGGGCGCCGAGCGACGACCTGTTCGTGCGTTTGCACGGCGACTACAGTATTGATAAATCGACATCCCGCCAGGGGCATCGCCTGTTGCCGGGACCTGCCGGCGAACCGGTACTCGGCGACGTCTGGGATACGCGCGCGGGCATCTCGCAACTTCCTGCCTCGACGGGCGGCCTCGACCCCGAAGCCGACCAAAGCGGCCTGGGCCTGCTCGTGCAGTGGGACATCAATGACCAGCTGCAGCTCAAGTCGATTACGTCCAGCCGCTCTGATCGCACCGAGAGCTGGATCGATTTCGACAACCTGCCTGCGGACACATTTGACGCGCCCGTTGTCTACGACAACGAACAGTTCAGCCAGGAATTCCAGTTCACGTACGCGGGTGACCGCCTCGACGGGGTGTTCGGCCTCTACTACCTCGACGCCAACGCGTTCGATGCGTTCGACGTTGTGATCTTCAGCTCGCTCACGGCGTTTACACTCGGTGACTACGACACCGAAGCATGGGCCGCATTCTTTGATTTCAGCTATGCACTGAACGACCAGTGGGATCTGTCCATCGGCGGTCGCTATACGGATGACGAGCGCACGGCGCGCGTGATCCGCGAAACCTTCGTGGGCCTGGGTTCTCCCTACTTCGGGAATGACAGTGCCATTTCGATCACACCACCGTCCGAGGGCGTACCCGAGTTCAACGGCAAACGCGGCGATGACAAGTTCACGCCACGCGTCAGCCTGAGCTACGCACCGAACGACGACCACAACCTGTACGTGGCCTACAGCGAAGGCTTCAAGGGCGGCGGCTTCGATCCGCGCGGCGCGTACAACATTCCGGAAGTGCGTGAAGGCTTCGAGCCCGAAACGGTCGAGTCCATCGAACTTGGCGCCAAGTCGACCTGGGCCAATGGCAGGCTGACGACCAACGTCGCGCTCTTCACGATGGACTACACGGACGTGCAGATCCCGGGTTCCGTGCTCCTCGACACCGATGGTGACGGCGAAGTCGACGGATTTGCCGGCAAGGTGACCAACGCGGGTGGCGCTGAAGTCCAGGGCATCGAGATCGAGGCATTCGCACGCTTCACGGAAAATTTCTCGGCCACGCTCGCGCTCGGCCTGATCGACGCGGACTACACGGAATGGCTCGAGGCATCGACAGACCCGGTCACGGGCGACCCGATCTTTGTCGACATCGCCGACCAGCGTGAATTCCAAAACACGCCGGAAACGACTGCAAGCCTGAACCTGCGTTACGAAATGCCGCTGGCCTCGGGCGATCTGGCCCTGCTCGCCGGCATCTCCTACCGCGACTCGACGTTCCAGTTCGAGATCCCGAATCCGCTGACGGACCAGGATTCGTTTTCGCTGATCGACCTCAGCGCGGTCTGGACGTCTGGCGACGGCCGCTACCAGGCCGGGCTGCACGCACGTAACCTGGGCGACGAGGAGTACATTGCTGCCGCATACGACTTCCCGACGGTTGCCGCTTCGGTCATCGGATTCTACGGGCCACCGCGCACCGTTACGGGCACGTTCAGCGTGAATTTCGAATAACAGGAATTGGTGGAACCGACCCCCCCTGGTTCCACCGACGATACTTGGGCCGCCGCAAGGCGGCCTTTTTTTATAGATCGAGGATGTCGGCGTAGGCGAACAGGCCGGCGGCGCCACCTGTATGCAGAAAGACGATTTTTTCGTTCCTAGTGAAGCGCCCCTCACGCACATAGTCGATCATGCCGGCCAGCGCCTTGCCGCTGTACACCGGATCGAACAGCAATCCCTCAGTGCGCGCAAGCATCAACACAGCTTCGTTCATCGACTCGGTCGGCAAGCCGTAGCCGGCACCGATGTAGTTGCAGTCGGCTACGATGTCATCACGTGCGACGCAACCGGGTTTGTCGACGAGGTCCGCAACTTCGACAGCGAGCTTGTAGACGCGTTCTTCCTGCACGTCCTTGGGAGCGCGCACGCCGATACCGAGAATAGGAAGATCGCTGCCACTGCCGCGCAGGCCAACGGCCAGGCCAGCATGCGTACCGGCGCTGCCGGTCGCCGTCACGATATGGTCGAAGCGCACATCCTGTTCGTCGCACTGTTGCAGTAACTCCTCGCCACAGCCAACGTAGCCGAGCGCACCGACCGGGTTCGACGCGCCGCCGGGAATGATATAGGGCGAACCGCCCTCCGCACTGATTTCACGCGCGATGTTTTCCATCTCGGCGTCGAAGTCCGTACCGGCTTCGTACTCGCGCAGGTTCGCGCCGAAGATGCGGTCGAGCAGGACGTTGCCCGAGCTTCGATAGAGTTCGGTGGGGTTGGTCACGCGGTGCTCGAGCAGCACTTCACACTTCAGGCCTAGCTTGCAGGCCGCTGCAGCCGTCTGGCGCACGTGATTCGACTGCACAGCGCCGACCGTGATGATGGTGTCGGCGCCCCGCTCCAGCGCCTCGCCCATCGAGAACTCGAGCTTGCGCGTCTTGTTACCACCCGTCGCCAGGCCCGTGCAGTCATCCCGCTTCACCCAGATCTCGGGCCCACCGAGGTGCTCACTAAGGCGCGGCAGAATTTCGAGCCGGGTTGGCAGATGCGCGAGCGAAACCCGCGGGAAACCAGTCAGCAACATGTTGTTGTCCTTTTTGCTCAGGCTGATCAGGCGCCTATCCTACCGCAACCGTCGGCGACAGTTGCAAGCGGCTGTGTTCAAGACAATGGCTGGAGTGAGCCGTCTGCGGCAAGCATCATCTGCGAGGACTCGAGGTCCACCTGGTTACGGCCGGCGCGCTTGGAGCGGTACAGGGCGCGGTCAGCGCGCAGCACCATGTCGTCGAGCGTGGCGTCCTTCTCGGAGATGGCCGCGACGCCGAAGCTCGATGTCATCGGCAAACCGACAGCCGTCGTCTCGAGCGGCGTTGCACCGATCTTCTTGCAGAGCTGGTCGGCAATGGCCATTGCATCACGCAGCTCCGTGCCCGGCAGGAGCAGTGCAAATTCCTCACCGCCGACACGTGCGACGATATCTTCCTTACGCCGGCCCTCCGACATCAGGTTCGCAAAATGCGCGAGGGCCGTATCGCCGGTGGCATGACCGTACTTGTCGTTGATGTACTTGAAGCGGTCGATGTCGGTCATGATCACGGACAACGGCTGATCCGACCGACGCGCCGCCGCGAATGCACGCTCGCCATTCTCGGTGAAGCCACGTCGATTCAGCAAGCCCGTCAACTGGTCCTTGATCGCCATCTCCCTCATCTGCGCGGCAATGTCTGACGCTATCATCAGGATGATCAGCATCGACGTCGCGATGTAACCGGCAGGCAGCGTAAGAAAGTTAAAATGCAGGTAGGCTGCGCGCACCGACTCGTCCCCAACCGCGCCCTGCATGAAAGCGAGTATGCCCGTCCCGAACTGACTGGCAGCGAAAATGGCAATGGCGATTGCTGCCGCCCACTCGGCGGGCCGCGTCTGCTCGCGAAAACTGATGACCAGGTATGACGACATGCCAAGCGTAAGGGCCGCATAGATCGGGACAACGCTCATGCGAAGGCCCGTGTGCGGTGAGACCAGGATATGCCACGCGATGATGGAATACACCGCCAGCGTGTAGGGCCAGAGATTCTTGGGGAGAAGCCTGCACCGGGTACGCTGACAGTGGCCTCGCAACCCCAGCGTGATCATGGCGATCGACAGCGCATTTTCGACGAGCAGGTAGGCCTCGGCGCTCGGGAACAGGTTGAAATTGACCGTGCATCCCCACTGCAGCGTGCCCGCAAGAAACGCTGCCGACCAGGTCAGGGCATGCTTTTCATGGCCGAAGTTCTTCCACGCCATGAAGAATGTCAGCGACAACACGGCGCTGATCACCATTAGCGAGAAGATTATGTAGAAATACTCGTAACTCATACGGCCTTGGTTTTTCATTATTACCGGTATTCCGCAGTTTGCCGGCTCTCCGCCACAGGCGACTTGACGTGGCGCACAGATCACACATGATGGGGGCCATGAACGCCCGAACCGGGCACCATATGGGACTGGAGTCACACATGAAACCTGTGCCGATACAGGCCTGGGACCCGTCATTGGAGCACGTCATCGATGACATGAACGGTCGACCCCTCAATATCCACGGCCTGATGGCCAATCACCCGGCGCTCCTGAAGGCCTGGTGGAACCTGCGCAATTACCTCGTCAACGGCGGTGATCTCGAGCAACGCCAATGCGAGCTCGTCATCCTGCGCGTCGCGGTTCATATGAAGAGCTGGTACGAGTGGGGTTCCCACGTGGTGCGCGGCCTGGACAGCGGCCTGAGCCTCGATGAAATCGAACGCGTGCGCGGTGAGAGTAACGACTGGGACGATGCGGACAGCGCCTTACTGACGGCCGTCGATGAGATCGCCCAACAAAACGTGATCAGCGAAGAGACCCGCAGGTCACTCGCCGGTCATTTTAGCGAGCGGCAAATGCTGGACATCATTGTCCTGCACGGCATGTACCTCACGCTCGGATGCATGATCAATACGTGGGACATCGAACTCGACGCGCAGGTGCATGAGCGCTTGCCGGCGCAGGTTACGCGAGAGTCGTTCTACTAGTCGGGCGGCATAAACTTCGCAAACAGCTCGGCACCGGTCATCTGGCTGGTCTTTTCGGCGAAGCTGTAGAACGCCGGCTTCTCGTCGATGAAGACCTGGTGATCGAGGACGAGTGTGTCATCGTCATCGAAGAGGCCCACCGGGATCATGTGATCCCCGGTACCCTTCAACCGGTAAAAGAGGTGCGTGCCACACTGGCTGCAAAATCCGCGCTCGGCCCATTTTGACGAATCGAAAACAGAGACATTGTCTTCACCCTCAATTGAAACAGCCGTACCGCAGGTAATTTCCATGTAGGGGCCACCGCCCCAGCGGCGGCACATTTTGCAGTGACAGGCCCCCACCTTGTTGCCGGCTTCGCTGGCCGTAATTTTTACTGCTCCGCAAAGACACTGTCCCCGTTTCTCGCTTGTCGCTGACATGTTTCTCTCCAGCCTGTCTGTTGTCGAGCAAGAATAACACCGGTAGCGTCCGGCTGGATGGAGCGTCTAGAATCGGAGGCGAGATTCTATCGGGGAAGAAATTGATGACCGCAAGAACTGCAATCGCACTCGTGTTTTTCCTGGCAACGACGTCGGTATTCGCCCAGGACGCTCCTCCCCCACCAGCATTTCGCGTTGCGCTCGAGGTGTCCCTGCGCGATGAGGATCTCAAAGAGCGCGTCAGCAAATACCTGCGCAATGAGCTGCGAGCGCTTGGCGACGTGGAGGTCTCGACGGAGAACCCGGACTACAAGCTCTACGTGATGTTGACCGAGATGCGTGCCGGTGGCGGTCGCATCGCTTACGTGCTCGGTATCTCGGTAACGAGCTTTTTTCCCGATGGCTATTTCGACACGATCCTGCGGAAGGATCTCGCCAACGCCAAGGAAGTATCGAGCTTGCTGGAGGCCGTGCCCGTCTATGAGCACCAGTTCCTGTCGTTGGCCGGCCCGTCCGAAGCCAACCTGATCGAAACGGTGACAAGTTCGATAGCGAATCTCAATGCCTCCGTGCTCGAGCCAAAGAGAGCAAAAAGTGACTAGGACTGTCGATATTCGCGAGAGCGCCAGACACGATCTCACCGAGATAGAGCTGCTGTATCCGCTGGCATTCCCCGACGAAGACCTGCTGCCACTCGTGCGAGATCTTCTGCCCGATACAATGAACGTATTGTCTCTCGTCGCCACGATCGGCTCGCAGCTGGCTGGTCATGTGGTCTTTACGCGCAGCCGCATTGCCGAACAGGATGAGAGCACCGCATTACTCGGGCCGCTGGCCGTCTCGCCGGTCTATCAACGGCAGGGCATCGGCGGCACGCTGGTTCGCGCCGGCTTGCAGCGCCTCGAGGATGAGCACGTAGACCGGGTCTTCGTACTCGGAGACCCCGCCTACTACGGCCGCTTCGGCTTTCAACCTGGGGCGGCTGTAATGCCACCGTACCCATTGCCGGCAGAGTGGCAAAACGCCTGGCAGTCACTGAGCCTGACGGGTTCTGATCTTTCGCGGCCGGGCCAGCTCAGCTTGCCCGATCAGTGGCTCCAGCCATCACTGTGGATGCCGTAGCCCCCTGAATCGGGCGCGTTGTCTGCTACCCGCCTAGTTGTTTTCCTGAACCTGCTGGAACTTCTTGCCGTCCTTGAACCAGACTTCGCCGGTTTCACTGTTGATGCGAAGCACCCACACGCTCTCATCCAGGCTGTGCGTGTTGCCGGCAAAAAATACCCACTTACCCGCACAGGCAGCGTTCGACGACTCGCCAACATAGCAGTGGCCCGCTTGCGGGTCGGCCTCAGGCGACTGCGCGCGCAGTGGTGAGATTGATGTGCCGAGCAGTATTCCCAGCGCCAAGACCAGTCCAATCAGTCCGATTTTTTTCATTTGTTTTGTCCACTTTGTTCTTGATTTGAGGAAACGTCATCTTAGTCCATTCCCCGAGTGGATTGGTGGCGTACACGATGTGGCGCGTCCGGCCTCTCAGGGGCGGGTCGCATCTCTCACCGCGTCTCTGGCGCCGTCTTCAGCCTCACCGACAATGATCGCGCCCAACAGCAGGATTCCACCAATCGTCCACATGATGTTCTTCTTGCGGGACTTGTCGTGGGCTTCGATGTCTCCGTGCCCCTCACCGCCGGCACCGGCAGACTGGACGGTGGCACACCCGGACAGCATGCTCAGCGCGCAGAAGCTTATCGTCAGCTTCTTCAGCATCTCGATCATTCGAACTTCCTCCTTCAACGCTTCCTGGCAACAATGAACACTGCGACGCTTTTCTCGGGTTGCCACTGATAGTCGATCGCAAACCCGGCCCTGGTCAGGCTTTCCGCCAGCTCCTGCACCGTGAATACCCTGAGCAGCGGCATAAGGCCGAGGAACCTTCCGATAGGGGCAAGCAGTTTGATGAACTTCATCGTATCGCCAAGGCACACCGTACTCGTGACGAATACACCGTCCTTCTTCAGCATCTTGTGAACATTCGCAATCGCCTCGTCCCTGTCTTCCAGCAAATGAAGAACACTGAGCGCCAGCACAACGTCCAGCGACTGGTCCGCGACCTCGAGATCGTCAATGGACGACACTTCGAACGCGATATTGTCGATCTTCGCCGCTACCGCTTTGTCCTCCGCGATCCTGATCATCTTCGGCGAGATGTCTGTCGCGCGAATGTGCTTGGCGAATGGCGCGTGCGCTATCGCTGTCGACCCGGTTCCGCAACCAATCTCCAGGACCTCCATATCCGGCTGAAAGTAGTCGCGGGTAACGCGCAGTTTCTCCTGGTAGGCTGCCTCATCGGCGACCGGTTTCTTCGAATAACGCTCTGCGACCTTGTCCCAAAAAGCGGATGTTTGACTCATTGTCGATCTCCTTGCGAACTGCCGAGATGGCGCCGCAGCAAAAATATCAATCCCAGCAGGCCCTTTACCCAGTCAAATACGTCGGCGGAGGCGAGCGCTGCCGTAAACACCGTCCCTGGCCATGCGACCTCGGCAGGCAAAAGCATGAGCACAGCGCCAACGCGGCCGGCGAACATATTCGTCGCTACGAAGGGGGCCCGCAACAGGGCAATCAAGGCACGCCATCCGCAGGAGGCACGGCGGCCCGGTAAAGAGTGTTCAGTCATGGTAATTCCTCGGTTCTGGCGGACCATGTCGACCAGGACCGGCATAATATCCATGCAAAAACTCAGTTAGAATGCTCAATTCCGCATCACTGGTAAACGTATTTGCATGGACTGGCGATCCGTAGATTTTGATTGGAATCGCGCCCGGGCGTTTCTCGTCACCGCCGAAGAGGGCTCCTTGTCGGCGGCGGCGCGCGCCCTGAAAATGACGCAGCCAACCCTGGGGCGCCAGGTGACAGCGCTTGAAAAAGAGCTCGGTGTTGCCTTGTTCGAGCGCGGCGGCCGGGGACTGGAACTCACGCCGAGCGGATTGGACCTTCTCGAACATGTGCGCGCGATGGGGGATGCGGCTAGCCGCTTTTCGTTGACAGCCTCCGGTCAATCGACGTCCATCGAAGGAAGCATCTGTATCACTGCCACGGAGGTCGGGGCCGCGTTTGTCTTGCCGCCGATACTGGGCAAGCTTCGACAATTGGAACCGGGAATCGAAGTCGAGCTTATTGCATCGAACAGTACGAGCGACCTGAAACGCAGAGAGGCCGATATCGCTGTACGTGCCTTTCGACCAACACAATCGGATCTAATCGCAAGAAGAGTGCGTGGCGCGAACTTCCATCTCTATGCTTCTTCAGACTATCTTCGCCGTATCGGTAACCCCACTTCGCCCGAGGATTTCGGCGACGCCGAATTCATCGGCATTGATAGAACAAACCTGCTGGTCGATGCGCTCAGCGGGCGTGGTTTCCCGCTGACACTACGCAATTTCCCGATCATTACGGAGCAGCACCTTGTCCTGTGGGAGCTTGTCAAACACGGGCTGGGCATTGGTTTTATGGTGGAGAATGTCGGAGATGCCGAACCATTGGTTGAGCGCGTGTTACCAGGCCTTGACCCGTTCCCGATCGAAATCTGGCTCGTCGCACATCGGGAGCTGAAGACCAGCCGGCGAGTCAGGACGGTATTTGATTTCCTGGCCGCTGAGCTATCCTGAAGAATCTTTGGGAACCGTGCGCATTGTCGTGCTCATGAAGTCAGTAACTTCATCAACCGTTGGCGCGTTCATTACGCCAGGAAACCTTGTGCAAACGATGGCCGCAACAGCCGACGCGAAATCGATCATCCTGGCCTCATCCCATCCCTGCAGAAAACCGTAGACTATCCCCGCGCGGAAGGCGTCGCCGCCACCGCTTGTGTCCACGGGATCTATGGCGTACGGCTGAAAATGCCTGGCCGTCTCGCCCGGCCTCGCGTACCAACCGGTAGCGTCGCCAGACGTGAATATCGTCAGGCCGCCGGTAGCCGCCTGGTAATCCCTGAATACCTCTTCGGCAAAACGACCCGCATAGTTTTCCCTGATGTAGGACGCCGAGATCAAGACCGCCGACACATGCCTGAGAAGTGGGTCGTCGTGTTTGCAGTCGACGGTCACTACTGGAATGCCGGCGTCGAAGGCGATTTGAGCGACACGGGATGCGGGGTGCGAAAAAAACGGATCGAGGCAAACGACTCTTGCCTGGGTAACGTCGCCTGCCTCGGGCATGTTCCAAGCCGCCTCTTCCAGCAGATGGCCGTAGGTGCCGAAGATTGTTCGTGTATCTTCCGCCGCGAAGACCACCTCCTGCACGCCGTTGGCGCCTTCTCTCAGAGGCAGTCGCGTCGTATCAATCTGATAACCGGACAACAACGTCTTCGTGCGTTCCCCGTTCTTGTCGGCTCCGAGCCAGTTCCCGTCCAGCTTCACGGCTACGCCCAGGCGCGCGAGGACCACAGAAGCGTTGGCGGCCTCGCCACCCGTCATGTAGTGAACGTCCTCGATTTCCGCGTAGCCTTCGGCTGCAGGGAAAGCACCGCGGACGCGATACAGCGTGCTCGAGGAGACAACGCCATAGGCGTACACGGCATGAGACTTCATGATCGTGCACTAATCTCTTAGTGCCAGTAAGCCGAGCGCTAATCTGTCCGCACGCGACAGCGCCCTCCTGGCGAAAAACACCGCGGCAAACACGGCAACAAACCAGTAGACGAAATGGACGCCGGACATGCCTGCGCCGACGATCAGGTTACCGACGACGCAGCCGATAAGCGTGTACGCCGTGGCGACGACAGAGAATCTCGGCGCGATCCCGCGCCCAACGAACTGCATTGCCAGGCCAATGATTATCCCGAGGCCCGCAGCCGCAAAACCGTAGGCAATGGGCCACCTGGCGACGACGATAACGTAGGCGAAAACGGCGATAGCCGTGGCTACAGCGCCTGCGATAACAGCTGCAGCGAAATTCTGCTCCGCAAGCAGCCTCTCCGCCAGTTCGTAGTTCTTCTGTTTCTCCGCGTCGTCCATCGGTGGTCATTGCCTCCACTCAGCTGCCGTAACCCTCGGGCAATCGCATATCGAGATTCTTCACGAGGAACGCCCAGCGATCCGCATAGTCCTGGACCACCTTATCGGTTGGCTTGCCGGCCCCGTGACCCGCGCGCGTTTCGATACGGATGAGTACGGGTGCGTCCCCTGCCTGGGCCTGCTGTATCGCGGCCGCATACTTGAAGCTGTGTCCGGGCACGACGCGGTCGTCCGTGTCCGCCGTGGTTACCAGTACGGCCGGGTACTCTGTTCCCGGCTTGATGTTGTGGTAGGGCGAATAGGCGTACAGCGCCTTGAACTCCTCAGGGTCGTCGGACGACCCGTAGTCGTCCACCCAGAAGCGGCCGGCCGTGAACTTGTGAAAGCGCAGCATGTCCATGACGCCAACTGCGGGGATCGCGGCGCCGAACAGCTCGGGTCGTTGATTGGTTACCGCGCCGACGAGAAGCCCGCCGTTGCTGCCGCCGAATATCGCGAGCTTCGACGGATTGGTGTACTTCTCGGCGATCAGGTACTCGGCTGCCGCGATGAAGTCGTCGAAAACGTTTTGCTTTTGCAGTTTCGTGCCGGCCTTGTGCCACTCTTTGCCGTATTCGCCACCGCCACGAAGATTGGCGACGGCGTAAACGCCGCCCATCTCCATCCAGGCAGCCCGGGTAATGGAGAATGCCGGCGTTTGTGAGCTGTTGAAACCACCGTAGCCGTACAGCATCGTCGGCGTATTGCCAGTCGGTTCAAAGTCCTTGTGATGGGAGATAAACATCGGCACCCGCGTCCCGTCAGCCGACTTGTAGAAGACCTGCTTGACAACATAGTCGTCGCTGTTGAACGCGACGTCTGGCTTGCGGAAGACAGTTACCTCGCCCGTCTCGACGTCCAGACGATTGACGGTGCTGGGCGTGTTGTAACTGGTGTAAATAAAGAACGTCTCCGGGTCATCGAAGGTTCCTCGAAACCCTCCCGCCGTTCCGATGCCCGGCAGGTCGACCGTGCCGGTCTGACGGCCTTCGAGATCGAAAATCTTCACAACCGTCTGCGCGTCCTGCATGTAGTCCGCAATTATCTTGCCGCCAACCAGGCTGACGCCATCGAGAACGTCAGCGGCCTGCGGAATAACTTCTCGCCAGTTTTCAGGTTCGGGATTCTCGACGTCGATCGCGATCAGGCGATTGCGCGGTGCATCCTTGTTCGTACGGAAATACAGCTCACTACCGACATTGCCAACCAGCGAATAGTCATGATCGAATCCCTCGATCAGCATTTCCGGCTCGTCGTTTTCTGCAGTCATGTCCTGGTGCACGATCTGGTAGCGATCATCCGTCCCCTTCCAGACGGTAATGACAAGATGTGCCCCGTCATCGGTGACCGACGCCGCGTAACCCCACTCCGGATTATCCGGCTGTGTATAGACCAGCGCGTCGTCGTTTTGTGAGGTCCCAAGACGATGGAAGTAGACCGCATGATTCGCGTTCAGCGACTGAAACTTCTCCTCGTCTTTTGTCTCGGGATAGCGGCTGTAGTAGAAGCCCGAGCCGTCTTTTGCCCAGCTCAGCCCCGTGAACTTCAGCCAGTCGAGTTCTTCGTCGAGCAGCGCGCCGCTGCCAACCTCGATAATCCGTGCCTGGCGCCAGTCGGACCCGCCGTCCTGGATCAGGTAGGCCACGTGTTTGCCATCAGGGCTCGGGAAGTACGAGGCCATCGCCACGGTGCCGTCTTCCGACCAGGTATTCGGGTCGATGAGCAGCTCGGCTTCCGCGTCGAGGCTCTTTTGCACGTAGACGACGTTCTGGTTCTGGAGCCCGTCGTTGTAGGTGTAATAGTAAAGGCCGCCCTCTTTGTAAGGCATGCCGTACCGCTCGTAATCCCACAGCTCTGTGAGGCGCTTTTCGATGATTTCCCTTTCCGGAATCGACTCGAGATAGGCAAACGTGACCTCGTTCTGGGCGTTGACCCAGGCGTCTACATCCTCACTTTCGCGGATGTCGTCCTCCAGCCACCGATAGGGGTCGGCGACCTCCATTCCGTGGTAGGTATCGACATGCTCTACCGTTGCCGTCTCGGGATACTCGACGGTCGGAGTCTGTAGCTCGGGTTCATTGCGGCTGCAGGCCGCCAGCGCAACACCCACAAACAAGACCAAAATTCGAATCGTCATCGGCTCTTCCTCTGGGAGATTTGGTTTCAAGCTAAGCCTGATGGCCTTCCTGTCGCTCGGCCATCGGGACCAGCCCTTAAGTCTATCACCCGGCGAGCCGGCCATTCACACGTCAACCGGCAAAAAAAAGGGCGCAACCAGGTTGCGCCCTTTTGCCTGCTTGTGAATCAGTCGCTCAGGAGAACTGATTCATTGTGTTGTCTTCGCCAGCCGCCTTCAGCGCAGCTTCACCCGCGAAGTACTCCTTGTGATCGTCGCCGATATCCGATCCCGACATGTTCTGGTGTTTCACACAGGCGATACCCTGGCGGATCTCCTCGCGCTGCACGTGCAGGACGTAGCCCAGCATGCCGAGGTCGCCGAAGTATTCCTTCGACAGCGTGTCGGTCGACAGAGCGGTCGTATGATAGGTCGGCAGCGTAATCAGGTGATGGAAGATACCGGCCTCGCGAGCGGCGTCCGCCTGGAAGGTACGAATCTTCCGGTCGGCCTCATGGCCCAGCTCGGTTTCGTCGTAATCAACACTCATCAGCTTATCGCGATCGTAGTCCGATACGTCCTTACCCTGTTCCTGCCACGCATCGAATACCTGCTGGCGGAAATTCAGCGTCCAGTTGAACGACGGGCTGTTGTTGTAAACGAGCTTGGCGTTCGGTATGACCTCGCGGATGCGGTTCACCATGCCGCCGATCTGGCCGATATGCGGTTTCTCGGTTTCGATCCAGAGAAGGTCCGCGCCATTCTGCAGCGACGTGATGCTGTCGAGAACGCAGCGATCCTCACCCGTACCCGGGCGGAACTGGAACAGGTTGCTCGGCAGGCGCTTCGGATGCATGAACTTGCCGTCGCGCTTGATCAGGACGTCGCCGTTACTCAGTTCCTCGGGCGTTACCTCGTCGCAGTCGAGGAATGAATTGTATTGGTCGCCGAGATCGCCTTTCTCGTGAGTCACGGCAATCTGTTTCGTCAGGCCGGCGCCCAGCGAGTCGGTACGGGCGACGATAATGCCGTCGTCGACACCCAACTCGAGGAACGCATAGCGCAGCGCCCGAATCTTCGCGATGAACTCCTCGTGCGGGACCGTGACCTTGCCGTCCTGGTGGCCGCACTGCTTCTCATCGGACACCTGGTTTTCGATCTGCAGCGCGCAGGCGCCGGCTTCGATCATCTTCTTGGCCAGCAGGTAGGTCGCTTCCGCGTTGCCGAAGCCCGCATCGATATCCGCGATGATCGGCACGACGTGCGTCTGGAAGTTGTCGATCTTGTTCTTGACGTCCTGTTCCTTGACGGCATTGCCCTCCTCGCGCGCCTTGTCCAGGTCGCGGAAGAGAAGGCCGAGTTCACGCGAGTCAGCCTGGCGCAGGAACGTGTACAGCTCCTCGATCAGGTCGGGCACTGTCGTCTTCTCGTGCATCGACTGGTCGGGCAATGGGCCGAACTTGGAACGCAGGGCCGCGACCATCCAGCCGGAGAGGTACAGGTAACGCCGGTCGGTGGTGCCGAAGTGTTTCTTGATCGAAATCATCTTCTGCTGGCCAATGAAGCCATGCCAGCAACCGAGCGACTGCGTGTATTGCGACGGATCGGCATCGTAACGCGCCATGTCTTCGCGCATGATCTTGGCCGTGTACTTCGCAATGTCCAGGCCCGTCTGGAAGCGATTTTGCGCTCTCATGCGCGCCACGCTTTCGGGGTCGATGGCATCCCAGGCACTACCGTGGCTGGCTATCAGGTCGGCTGTTGTCGAAATGTCGTCAGTGTACTGAGACATGATCAAATCCTCGTGTAAAAGGGCAATTGGTCAGGCTGGCTCAAGCCCGCTACGCGTAGTTTACGCGCCCCAAATGAGTAATTTCACAAAAAGAATTTGACAGTGTGAATTTCACAGAGACGAATCGCGTTATGTGATCCGCCCATTGAACATAGTGCCGTCAGAGCGACCTAATGCCGGACTGTCACCGACTTAACCTGGGCAAAAACCCGCTCTCCGGGCCGCAATTCGAGACGTTGCACCGACCGATTCGTCACCCGCGCGAGCAGCGACTGGTTGCCGACGCCCAACCGTACAAGAGCAGTCGCCGCATCAACCGGATGCACTTCTTCGATGGTTGCGTGCAGGATGTTGAGAATCGTCGTTGCGGCCGGCCTTTCCCGCGCAATGCTGACGTCGCTGGCCGCAATCCGGAGCCGGAGCGGATTGGTGCCGGTCTCAAACTCGCCCGGCGCCCAGATATCGCCCTCCCCGAAATCAAAGCGGGTCAGCCCGTCCTCATGGTCAACCGGGTTGGCCCAGAGCACGACACCGGCGTTACGTCCGGACAGTACCGGCACGTCGACGCGCGACAGGACCTCGACCAGGTCGCCACTGGCCGCGACCTTGCCGCCTTCGAGCAGAACCAGGTGATCGCAGAGCCGGCTGACCTCTTCGATATCGTGACTAACATAGATCACGGGCACGGACAGCTCGTCGTGCAGGCGATCGAAGTAAGGCAACAGCTCATCCTTGCGGCGGCGATCGAGTGACGCCAACGGTTCGTCCATGAGCACAAGATCGGGTGAGCGCATCAACGCCGCTGCGATCGCGACGCGCTGAGCTTCGCCTCCGGACAATGTGTCCGGCCTGCGGTCGAGCAAGTTACCCAGTCCGAGCATGTCAACGACCGACGTGCTCTCGACCCTGCGCGTTGTTGCGCGCCGCGCGCCAAACTCGATGTTGCCGCGCACGGTCAGGTGCGGGAACAGACACGGGTCCTGGAACACGTAGCCGACGTTGCGCCTGTGAACAGGAAGCCCGTCACCCCCTTCCAGCCCGGCTATACACCGCAGCAGCGTCGTCTTTCCCGATCCCGACTCGCCGAACACGCCTGTAATACCGGTATCCGGCACCTCGACATTCACGTCGAGTACAAAGTTGCCCTTGGGTAGTCGATGCCGGAGGTGAATCATCGCTCACTCCAGCGACGATTGATCACAAACATCGTCGCAAGAACGACGAACGCGAACGCGACCAGCACCAGCGACATCCGGTGTGCGGCCGCATAGTTCAACGTCTCGACGTGATCGTAGATGGCGATCGATACAACGCGCGTCTCGCCCGGGATGTTGCCGCCAACCATGAGCACGACCCCAAACTCGCCGAGGGTGTGCGCGAAACTCAGCACGATGGCGCTGACGAAACCCCGGACCGAAAGCGGCACAGCGATCGAGAAGAACGCGTCAAGGCGCGACGCGCCGAGCGTCCATGCCCGTTCGAGATACTTCTTCGGCAGGGACTCGAAAGCGTTCTGCATCGGCTGCACGGCGAATGGCAGGCTATAGATGCATGAAGCAATGACCAGGCCTGTGAACGAAAATGTCAGAGCGCTCCCGGTCAGCTGTACCCACCAGCTCCCGACAGCGCCATTGGGGCCGAGCAGGATAAGCAGGTAAAAGCCCAATACGGTTGGCGGCAACACGATGGGCATTGCGACCACGGCCTGAATGGCCGGCTTCACCCGCGAAGAGGTTCGCGCCAGCCACCAGGCTAACGGCGCCCCAATGATGACGAGAATGATCGTCGTAACCAGGGCTAGCTGCGCCGACAGCCATAGCGGGCCGAACAGGTTCATTCCTCGACCCCGTAGCCGTGGTTTTTGATGATCTGCCGCGCGGTGTCAGATTTGAGGTACTCGAAGAAGCGCCGGGCTGCCTCGGCATTTTCGGAGCTTGCCGAAAGGACTGCCTGCTGCACAATCGGTGCATGCATGTCCGCCGGCACGTCCAGCCTGCAGCTGGGTTTCGGGGCATTTGGAATCGTCAGCAAAGCCCGCGCGACCAGGCCTCCTCTTGCGTTACCGGTCGCCGTGTACCACATGGCCTGCATCGCATTCTTAGCGTATACGACCCGCCCTGACACTGTCCCCCAGTATCCGGCATCGACCAGGAATTCCTTGGCCGCGGCCCCATAGGGCGCGGTCGCGGGATCCGCGAGCGCAATGAACCCGGCGTCGGTATCCAGGAGCAGGGCAAGACAGTCGGTCGCCTCGGCGGACCATAGCGTCAAGGCGCCGTACGCGTAGGTAAACCGCGATCCCGGTACGGCGTGACCCGACTCTTCGAGGAGCCTCGGTCGTTCGCCGTCGGCCGCGAGGAAGGCATCGTAGGGCGCCCCATTAAGGATGTGGGCATAAAGTGTTCCGGTTGAGGCGGAACTGACCCACACCGTTATTCCGGTCTCGTCGCGAAATTGTTTGGTTAGCTCGGATGCTGTGCGAATGAAATTACTGGCAACAGCTATTGTCAGGTCATCGTCGGCCGATGCCGTAGCTGACAGCAGGAGTGACAGCAGTATGACTGTGCAACGCACGCAGACTTCTAGCGGCCAGCAAGCTCCGCTTTCTTTTGCCGACGGTACTGGTGCAACAGGGGTTCGGTATATCCGCTGGGCTGGTTGCAGCCCTCGAACACCAATGCACACGCGGCCTGGAAAGCGAGGCTTGAAGCATAATCGTCACTCATGCGTTCGTATGATGCATCACCCTCATTCTGCCTGTCGACGACTTTCGCCATGCGCGTAAAGGTATCGAGGACCTGCTGTTTCGTGACGACACCGTGCAACAGCCAGTTCGCCATGTGCTGGCTCGAAATGCGCAACGTCGCACGATCTTCCATCAGGCCCACGTCCTTGATGTCAGGCACCTTGGAACAGCCGACGCCGTGATTAATCCAGCGTACGACATAGCCGAGGATGCCCTGCGCATTGTTGTCGAGCTCGGCCTGCACTTCGTCATCTGTCAGTCCGCTGACATCCCCGAGCGGCGGCGTGAGAATATCGTCGAGGCTCGCCCTCTCCCGTTTCGCCAGTTCTTCCTGGCGGGCACGCACATCGACTGCGTGATAGTGCATCGCGTGGAGCGTTGCGGCCGTGGGTGATGGCACCCACGCACAGCTGGCGCCCGCCTCCGGGTGCGCCTGTTTGGTATCGAGCATCTGCCGCATCTCGTCCGGCATTGCCCACATACCCTTGCCAATCTGCGCCTTGCCCGGCAACCCGCAGGCAATACCGACATCGACGTTCCAATCCTCGTAAGCGAGGATCCAGGGCTCCTGCTTGATCGCCTCTTTGCGCAGGACCGTACCGGCCTGCATGCTTGTATAAATCTCGTCGCCGGTGCGATCAAGGAAACCCGTATTGATAAATACGATGCGCTTGCGTACCGCACGGATACATTCCGCGAGGTTTACCGTCGTGCGTCGTTCTTCGTCCATAACGCCGACCTTGATCGTGTTCGGCTTCAGTTTGAAGAGTTGCTCAACCCGATCAAACAAGGTTCCGGTAAACGCGACCTCATACGGTCCGTGCATCTTGGGTTTGACAATGTAGATGCTGCCGGTGCGGCTGTTCGGCTGCATTCCCTCACGGCGACGGTCCGTCATCGCACACGCCGTGGTAACAACGGCGTCGAGAATTCCCTCGAACACCTCGTTGCCGTCGGCATCGAGAACTGCGTTGGTGGTCATCAGGTGACCGACATTGCGCACGAGCATCAGGCTTCGACCGGACAACGCGAAGGTTTCCCCCTTCGGATCGACATAAACACGATCCTGCTCCAGCGAACGCGTCATCTTCTTGCCGCCCTTGTCGAAGGTCGCCGCCAGGTCCGCCTGCATCAGGCCGAGCCAGTTACGATAGACGCCGACCTTGTCTTCGGCGTCAACGGCAGCTACCGAGTCTTCGCAATCCTGGATTGTCGATACCGCCGATTCGAGGACGACGTCTGCGAGGTTCGCCGTCGCGTCCTTGCCGATAGGGTGCGTCGAATCGATAAGCATCTCGATGTGCAAACCGTTATTCCTGAATAAATACGCGCAGCGCGAGCCGTCGCCCTGGTGTCCCGCATATTGCGACGGGTCGACGAGGCCGACCGTTTCACCGTTAGCCAGCGACGCAATGAAAACGTCACCAATGTCGGGATGATCGAGGCCATAGGCGTTGACGTCCGCATGGCTGACACCATCCAGCGGCAAGGTCGCATCGAGGAACGCGGTCGCGTAGCGAATGACGGCGGCGCCTCGCGCCGGGTTGTACTGGCCGGCGCGCTCCTGGCCATTGTCTTCACTGATTGCGTCGGTACCGTACAACGCGTCGTACAGGCTTCCCCACCGCGCGTTTGCCGCATTGATCGCGAACCGGGCATTGGAAACGGGGACGACGAGTTGTGGACCGGCTATCTCGGCAATCTCCGGATCCACATCCTCGGTTTCGACGCTAAATCTTTCACCCTCGGGCACGAGGTAACCGAGGCTCTTTAGAAACTCGGTGTACTCGTCCTTGTTCCAGGCGTCCCCTCGCCTTGCGACATGCCATGCGTCGATCGCGCGCTGAATCTCACCGCGCTTTTCGAGCAGCGCCCGGTTCAGCGGCGTCAAATCCGCGATGATCGACGCGACACCTGGCCAGAAGACCCCTGGGTCGACGCCGATAGCGGGCAACAGTTCGTCTTCAATAAACTGTGCGAACACGGGGGAAGCCGTCAGGGCACCGCGACTCCGGCTCTCATCGCTACTCATTTCTTCAACCATGGCTGGGGGCACGCTCATTACCTCCTGTAATGCGAGCTGCTGTCAAACTATTGTGCGTATCAGACAGCCGGGTATATTAGCAGTTGCTTTTTGTAAATTTTACAGATTAAATTTGACTTGGTTAATTTCACAACTGGTAGGACACATGACCGCTCAGCAGGGTATCCGGCGCAAAGCGCATTTCCTCGGAACCAAGATCAAAGGCCTTCGCAAGCGCAATCGACTCACGCTCGAAGATCTCTCCGTACGCTGCGTACAGTTGGACGCCGAGGCCGGCCCTTCCGTGTCCTACCTGTCGATGATCGAGAACGGCAAACGCGTGCCGTCCGAGCGCCTGCTCGAGATCATTGCGGAGATTTTCCAGAAGGACACCAACTGGTTCTTCGACGAGTCGCTCGACGAGGAAGCGATCGACACAGCCCCGCAGGCGGCCGTGAGCGGCATGCCGCTGGAGCCCGGTTTCCTGTTTTCCGAGTCGCTGCTGCAGCTCGCAATTCCGGAACTGCTGGCACAAACCGGTACAACCGGGCGCCAGTTCGCGCATCTTCTGATTCGCGCACACCAGGAGCAGAACCAGAATCGTTTTCCCGACATCGAACGCGCGGCCGAGCGTGTCGGCCGGAAGCACTTCCCGATGCGGGCCGACGACGTGTTCGAAATTGCCAAGGAGCTCGGCCTGGAGGTCCAGTGGTTCGACAATTCCGCGTTCAAGTACAAGGGCGAGGACGAGCAACCGCTCAACACGCTGGTACGTTCGTTCTACGACGCGCCGAACAAGGTCTACCTCAACCGCATGCTCCAGGACAATCCGGCGCGCCTCAAGTTCGACCTGGCCAACCAGATCGGCCACAAGGTCTTGCACGATGGCGACGGCGCCCGGGCGCCGCAGATGTCGGGCGGGCACGCTACAGGTCGCCGCGACGACTCTGACAAGCTGAACGTCGACGCCAAGGACATCCTGTACGCGTGGCGCGATTTCGAGTGTTCCTACTTTGCCGCGGCGCTGCTGGCGCCGAAGACACCGTTCCGGCAATTCCTTGCGCGCAATGCGTACGCTATCGATTCCGGCGACAAGGCCGAGCTGACCAACACCCTGGTCATGCGCCGCATGTCGAGCGTGTCGCCCTACCCTTACTGGCACTACTTTGACGCGTACCCGCCCGGTAATCTGCGCGCCGTGTACCGGGGTAACGGCATCCCACTGCCCTGGGGCAACATGCGGCTCGTGTCGGATCCGTGCCAGCACTGGGCCGTCTTTCGCATGCTCAACTCGCGCTCGACCCGGCCGTCGGCGCAGATTTCAGTGCTGCGCTCGGGCGACGACAAGCGCCTTTATTGTTGCGAGTCGATTCGCAGCAAGGACGCGGCGGGCAACACGCACGTGCTGTGCGCTGGCGTTGATCTTGCGCCGGCGCTCACCGCGCAGAACATCGACCCGGCCGAGACCATCGACATGATCGAGGAAAGCTGCAACAAGGGTGGCGGCACGGCGCCAATCCCGACTGAATCACGCAGGCAGCTCGAGAGCATCAGCAAGATCCTCAACATTGGCTGGATCGGCCAGGGCGCGACGAAAGATGCGACGATTATTTGTCAGCGTAGCTCGAACTGCCCGCGCGACAAGCACTGCCTCGGCAAGGCGCCACCGAAACTGAAGCCGCAAATCGACCAGATTCGCGAGGCGCTGGTCAACGCCTGATCGAATACGCGATGACTTTGTTGGTTGTGTGCTGGTCTGCCAGCATGCCGCCGGCCGTGACCAGCGCATCGCGATACGGCACCAGTGCGCGATGATCCATCGTCGGTGGTGTTTGCGCGTCGAGCGTCCGCCATTTGCCGGTTTTGATATCCAGAAGAAAGAAGCCCGGAACCGGCTGCGACGGCTCGCCGTTGTAGCCGATACCGTTGTAGTTATAGGGGTTGTCGCTGCCGCCGATAAAGACAACGGCTCCCAGGTCCTCGCTGCCGCTTGCGGCCATGCGGTAACGCGGCGCGCCCGGATGCGCAGGTAGCGTGCGCCAGTCGATACGCGTGGCGTCATCGGGTCGGATCGTGCCGAGAAAGCACTGCTTGCTGGCCACGAAATCCCGCCGCCGATCGTCATGGGCTGCGATCGCAACACCGTCACAGTAGACCATCGTGTTGCCAACAATCCCGCCGGCCTGGCCGAATACACCGGGTCCCGGAATCGGGGTCGCCTGCACCCAGGTGTCCTCCACCGTGTCATAGCGCTGCACGAGGTTAACGTTGCCCGAGTTGTGCCAGCCGCTGAGCAGATAGATGTAACGGTCCTGCCACGTCAGCGCGACTGAATCGTCCACCGGGACGGGCATCGGTGCGCGTTCCTCGAACGCACCGCTTACCGGGTCGAAGGCATGCGTCCACGGTGTAGACACCTCGCTGCCATCCTCCGCAACGGTATAGCCGCCGAATAGGTACGCCAGCTCGCCCGCCGCTACCGCCGTCGATGCAAGG
The DNA here is from genome assembly GCA_945787845.1 of uncultured Woeseiaceae bacterium. Lineage (GTDB taxonomy): Bacteria > Pseudomonadota > Gammaproteobacteria > Steroidobacterales > Woeseiaceae > UBA1847. Next base: position 61,083 of record CALZJH010000005.1, read on the forward strand.
CGGCCGACGCCGCCCGGCACAGCGGCAGCCTCTGACCAGCTCGCCGTACGGCTGTTGAAGACCCAGGTTGAAGCAAGCGTATCCTCGTGCGTGCGACCATCGCCGAGTCCGGCAAAGCTCACGATGTATTCCGTGTCGCCAACGGCAAGACCCACGAGTCCATTGTTGCTGACCGCGCTCGGCATCGGCGGCAACTCAGTAGCCTCCACCTCGAACGCTGTCGCTGCCGGCACCAGCCACAGCAGCAGGACAAATAGACAGGCATATATTAGGTGTTTATAATATAAAGACATTCTTGTATCTGGTTGCAGCTCATGGCCAAGCCTAACGTATCCGCATTCTTCGACGAAGCCACATTCACCGTCACCTATGTCGTCAGCGACCCTGCCACGCGTCGCGCAGCTGTCATTGACCCGGTTCTGGACTTCGACCCCGCATCGGGCAGGACCTCGACGACATCGGCCGACAAGGTCGTCGCGCACGTCAACGACAACGATCTCGGTGTCGACTGGATACTCGAAACGCACGTGCACGCGGACCATTTGAGCGGCGCTCCGTATTTAGGAGAGAAGCTGGGCGGCAAGGCCGCGATCGGCAAGAACGTCACAGCCGTGCAGGAAACGTTCAAAGGCGTCTTCAATCTCAAGGACCTCGCCACCGACGGCAGCCAGTTCGACCACCTCTTCGGCGACGCGGACACCTTCGCCGTTGGCGACATCGCGGGCCACGTAATCGCCACGCCCGGCCACACGCCGGCCTGCATCACCTACGTTATAGGCGACGCGGCCTTCGTGGGCGACACGCTGTTCATGCCCGACTTCGGTAGTGCCCGCACGGACTTCCCGGGCGGCAGCGCGCCGCAACTGTACGAGTCGATCCGGAAGATCCTCGCCCTGCCTGACGATACGCGCTTGTTCATGTGTCACGATTACAAGGCACCGGGGCGTGACGAATTCGCCTGGGAAACGAGCGTCGCCGAGCAGAAGGCCAGCAACATCCATATCAATGAGAAAGTATCGCGCGACGAGTTTGTAGAAATGCGAGAGGGTCGCGACAGCCAGCTTGGCATGCCCAAGCTCATTCTCCCGTCGCTGCAGGTCAACCTGCGAGCTGGCAAGCTTCCCGATCCGGAAGACAATAACGTACGCTACCTGAAGATCCCGTTGGACGCCGTCTGACGTTACCCGAGCCAGGATTAACTCTTTGACTATTTATCGCCTCAGCGAAACCTGTGCCGTTGCCTCGCAGATCCGGCCCGATGACGTCGCCGCGCTTGCGGCCGATGGCTTCACGACGATCATCTGTAACCGGCCTGACGGCGAGGATTTCGGCCAGCCCGCAGCGGCCGCCATTGCCACGGAGTGCGAAGCGCACGGTATTGCATTTCATGATATTCCCGTGGGCCGCAGCGGCCTGACCATGGACCTGGTCGAGCGCTTTCGGGATGCCGTCGCGGCCAGCCCCGGTCTTGTACTGGCCTACTGCCGGTCGGGACAGCGATCGTCGGTGCTCTGGCAGGCGAGCGGCTCGCCCTAAGTCTTGAGTTTTTCCCGGAAGCGCTGCATGCCGGCGATCCAGCGGTCATGATCGCTCGCCTTGCGCTGAACATAGGTTGCGACCTCGGGATGCGTAAGAACCAGGAAGCGCCCTTCCAGTGCCCCGTCAACGATAATGTCCGCCACGTCGTCAGCGCTCATGATGCCGTCGACATCATTACCGCCAAAGCCGCCATCCATCGAGTCTGCATCGTCTTCGATACCGATCATGCGCGTCGCGACAGCCTGGGGACAGACGACCGACACCTGGATGCCACGATCGCCGTAGTCGATCGCCAGGGACTCCGCGAACGCAATCGCCGCGTGCTTGGTAGCCGAATAGGCCGCGTCACCAATCTGACTCAGCAACCCGGCTGCTGACGCGATATTGATGAGCCGGCCACCGCCGCGCTCGAGCATGCGCGGCACCAGCGCCCGCGCCGCGTAGACATGCGCCATGACGTTAATGCGCCAGCAGGCTTCCCACCGATCGTCCACGGGATTGAGTCCGCCCTCTGCCGAAATCGCGCCGCTTTGGGCATCGCCGAATGCCACGCCGGCGTTTGAAACGAACAGGTCGATGGGCCCAAGGTCACGTTCGACATCGTCGACCAGTTTGCGGATCGCTTTCTCATCAGCAACGTCAATCGCCATGGCGACACCGTGTATCTCCGCGGCCACGACTCCGGCCGACGCTGCATCAAGATCTGCGACGACAACGTTCGCACCGTCGCGATGCAGGCGCCGGCAGAGCGCACGACCAATGCCATGTCCGCCCCCGGTTACGACTGCGATATCGATTGCATCTTTCATCAGGTTGGGTCCCTTCTAGATCGTGGACTGCGGCTTGATCGGGCTGCCGTCAAAGAAGCGGCCGAGCCGCAGTGCAGCAATATCGATGCCCGTTTCGGTATTTGTCAGCATGCCCGCTATCGCCTTGCCCGCACCGGGCCCGAGACCAAAGCCGTGCCCGCTGAAGCCGGTCGCAATATAAAAACCGGGCCTACCGTCAACCGGACCGATCATCGGCACGACATCCGGCGAGGTTTCCACCATCCCGGCCCAGCTCTCGACGATCGGCGTGTCGGCGAGCTGCGGGAACATGGTGTCGAGGTTCTTGCGAATCCCCTTGAGCACTTTCGCACTCGGCTCCGGGTTGAGTACGCGAGTCTGCTCAAACGGTGAGACCGAGTCGAGGTCCCAGGTTACCGGCTGTCGCCATTCCTCGAAGAACTCCTTGCCGAAGGACAGGCGCAGCACTTTCAGCTCCTGCATGAGCGCAGGAACGAACTTGAAGCCCCAGCGAAACGTCGAGGGCGTAATCGGGTGCTGCAGTATCGTGCCGTGAGCCAGAGTGAGGCCGCCATCCTGCCGCCGCCGAATTCCAAGCCGCTCATCGAACAGGTTGCCCTCGAGCACGTTTTCGCAGGGCGCGGTACGCGCAACGGTGCCGCGGACTTTCAACTGCGGGACACCAACGCCGAGGGACCTGCAGAACATGGACGACCAGGCACCCGCGGCGCAGAGCACTGTCGGCGCACTGATCGTGCCGTGCTCCGTGACCACCGCCGAGACGGCCCCGCCGCTGGTTTCGAGACCGCGAACCGCACAGGAAGTCAGGACCGTGGCACCGGCACGCTGCGCCGCCCTGGCGATTGCGGGCGCCGCTTTGTGCGGTTCCGCGCGGCCGTCCGATTCCGTATAGACCGCGCCGGCCCGGCTCAATGCCGATCCCGGGACCAGCTTCTTCAGATCCGTGGCGGAAAGCAGCCGGGAGTCGATACCGTAGTCCCCGGCAACCGCGATCCAGTTTTCGAAAGACCGCATCTCCTTGTCGCTGCCCGCCGTGAACAGGCAGCCACGCCGGACGAAACCCACATCCTCACCCGTGTCCTGTCTGAGCCGGTCCCAGATGCGAAGCGACTCGAGCATCATCGGGATCTCGCGAGCGTCGCGACCCTGCACACGTACCCAGCCCCAGTTGCGCCCCGACTGTTCGCCAGCGATATGGCCTTTTTCGCAGAGCACGACCTGCACGCCTTGCTGCGCGAGAAACCACGCCGTCGACACCCCCACAATGCCGCCGCCGATGATGACGACGTCGGCTGTCTCCGGGAGTTTTTCCGGCGGGCGCAGGGCTTGTGTCCAGGTCGATGCGACGATTGTCGAATCTGTGTCGGTCATGTACCGTCCGACCCCATGTCAGGAACAATCCAGTCAGTATCCGATATCCCGCCCCTGATCGCGACCTCTGTGGTGCGGGGAAGCGAACAGGGCCAGAGCCACGGCGGTGTCTTCATTGTCGATCCGGCGTCGCAGTCCGTGCTGCAGGTACTCGACTGGAATACTGCGAACATCGACTGGGCGGGCCGTGGCTGGGATCGCGGCTTGCGCGGCATCGCGTTTCACGACGGCGAGGTGTACATCGCAGCAAGCGATGAACTTTTCGTATACGACCAGCAGTTTCGACAACTGCGGTCGTTTCGCAGCCCCTACCTCAAACACTGTCACGAAATCTGTGCTTACGACGGCAAGCTGTACCTGGCGAGTACGGGGTTTGACAGCATTCTCGCCTTTGACCTGGCCGGGCAGGATTTTGCCTGGGGCCTGCATGCCGCGAAGGTCGACGGCGCCTGGCAGGCGCACCGCTTCGACCCCAAGACCGATGTCGGTCCGACACCGAAAAACCAGCTGCACATCAACTTTGTCGACTGCAGTGCGGCCGGCCTGTCTTTCGCCGGCCTGCGTACTCGCGGCATTATCAGCCTCGCGCCCGGCGCCAGCCTTCAACCCCAGGTCGAACTCCCCGAGGGTGTTCACAACGCCTGCCTGACCGATGACGGCGTGATTTTCAACGACACGGCGGCCAACTTCCTGCGCTATGTCCGGCGCGACGGCGAAGAACGACGGTTTCCGTTTCCGATCTATGCCGAGGACGAACTGGAGTTTGCGGGTACTGACGATTCGAAAATCGCGAGACAGGGGTTCGGACGCGGTCTTTGCCTGATCAACGATCAGCTCGTCGCCGCGGGCTCATCGCCATCGACGGTATCTGTCTTCGACCTGGCCAGCGGCCAGTCCGTGATGTCGGTGAATTTCTCAAAGGACATTCGCAACGCGATCCACGGTCTCGAGGTCTGGCCCTATCCCGTTCCGGACGTTTCCTAGCCCTTGAAGCCGGCGGCTTCGATAGCCGCGACGACATTTTGTGCACTGCCAGTGTGCCTGATAGTCACACCCGCTATGCCGGGGATGGCGCGCGTCTCGCGCAGCACCTCGACGCAGGCCGCGAAGCCCGCACCAACCGGATCATCGGCCTCGACAATGCGTTTTACCGTCGCGTCGGGAATCAGGGCGATCGGGTTGTTCTTCTTGTAGTCTCGGGCGCTTTCCCGGGAATCCAGTAGCGGCACCTCGACGATGACCGATGCACGGTGCAGGATCTTCTTCTCGACGAGTTTCTTCATGTACAGGCCGAGCAAGCGGGTGTTCAGGCACGGCTGCGTATAAAGGACATTGACGCCGGTATCCAGCGACTCGCCGATGCGCTTTGCCTGCCAATTCTCGGCCGGGGCAAAAACTGTAATGTAGGTTCCGAGGAGAAAGCCGGGTGCGGACACGAGGCCCGTTTCCTCACCGATCCGTCGTGCCATGCCCATGAAACGGGCCTCGTTGGTATCGAACACGCCTTTACCGCGCAGGAACTCCTTCTTCGACAGCTTCTCGCCACGGGAAATAACCAGGGACGTCAACCCCAGCGCCGCGGCGCCGAGAAGCTCTGCCTGCAACGCAATCCGGTTGCGATCCCGGGCCGTCAGGTGCAGAACAGGATCGACGCCCGCTCGCAACGCGATCGCGGCGGCGGCCAGTGACGACATGTGACCGGACGCCTCTCGGTCATCGATAATCTGCACTGCATCAACGACGGGTTGCAGTTCCAGTGCCGCTGACTCGATGTCCTCAGCCGTGGTCGTTGGTGAAAGCGGCAGGTCTGCCGTGATGACAAAGTCCTTCTGCCGAATTGCATTGCGCAACGTTTTCAATCTGATCGATCCCTGCGAACGTGGCCGGACATGATACCAGTGCCCGGCAAACCTCGGTTAGACTACCGCGACCATGATCCAGCTACCTGAACAATCGCGAGTCCATGAGTTTCGCGTATTCCTCGATGCCTGCGGCTATAACACCGAGCAGCTCACGCAGCGCATGGGCCGGGCGCGGCCGCCGGCCCAGGGCGAAGAGGAGCAGATGTTCGACGACTCACGCGAAATCACGGTACTCAACGTACTCGTGCGCCTGTTCCTGCTCGGGGCGCCCGTCGACAAGGACACGATGACGAGTTTCCTGCCGGATCTTGTCGTTAACTTCTGCAACGATGTTGGCCTGTTGCACTACGACGGTGAGATTGTCACCGGACGCGTCGTCATTATTCCTGTTGAGGACCTGTTGTTCGCGTCGGATGCGTTCTGGATCCTCGGCACGGACGAGGCGCGTGATTTCGTTCTTCCGGCGAGCACGCACTCCGCAAATTTTCTGCGTTACCTGACCCTTCGCGACCATGTCGACGACACGCTCGACCTTGGTTGCGGATGTGGCATACACGCCCTCTTTGCAGCGCGCCACAGCACGCGGGTCACTGCCACCGACATCAGTCCGCAGGCGATTACCTACACGCGCTTCAACGCGCTGCTCAACAACATCGACAACGTGGACTGTATCGAGGGCAGCCTGTTCGAACCGGTTGCCGATCGGCAGTTCGACCTGATCGTGAGCAACCCACCCTTCGTTATCAGTCCGTCCGAGACGTTTGCCTACCGCGACAACCCGCTCGAGCTCGATGAGTTTTGCAGGATACTGGTTGGCCAGGCGCCACGTTATCTAAAGGAAGGGGCGCACCTGCAGATGCTGTTCGAGTGGGTCGAGATCGAGGGCGAGTCCTGGGTCGACCGTATCAGCGGCTGGATCACCGGCTGCGATGCCTGGGTATTGCATGCCACCCCCTTGTCGACGGCATCTTACGCACAGCAACGGACCAGCGACCTGTCGGGCGAGTCCGTCAACGCCGGTTCCGAGCAGGAATGGATTGCATACTTCGACCGGCACAATGTGCGAGCCGTTCATCCCGGCATGCTGGTGCTGAGGCGCAACGACGCCGCGAACTGGCTCCACGTCCATAACCTGCAGGCCGACATCACGCAGCCCGCCGGTGCTGCAGTCGCGAGCGGTATTGCGGCTGTCGATTTTCTCGAAGCCTGTGACGACGAGGCACTCCTCGCTGCCACGCTGCGCCTGGCCGACGAGCTGGAAGCCGAACGGATGGAGCCTGAGGATGGTGTTGCCGGCGTGCGTCTCCGTCTGGACAACGGTCTGTCGACAGAAGCCGACATCGACGGTGGCGTGGCGGCATTCCTCAATCTTTTCAATGGCAAGCGAACCGTCGGCGACAGTGTCACAAGATTTGCCCGGGTCGCCGATGCGGATGTCGAGCAGCTGACCGGGGACTTGCTGTCAATCGTGCGAGTGTTCGTCAGCCGCGGATTTCTCGTACCCCACGAGTTCGAATAAGAACAAAAAAAGGGCAGCATTCGCTGCCCTTTTTCCGATTTGTCGTTACCAGCTTACTGCCAGGTATACGAGAAGCGCACGCCGAACTCACGTGGACGATTCGTCGTGACACGCTGCCTGCCAAAGAAGTAGTCCAGGAACAGCGAGTTGTTGTACAGGTCCGCACGCTCATCGAACACATTGCTCACAAAGCCCTCGAGGGTCCAGGCATCCGAAGACAATCCGGCCCGAAGGTCCATGATGCCGTAAGACGGCTGCACGTATTGCGGTGCGCCAGTAGCGTCGCCGGGTGCTCCTGGCGCGATCGCCTCGAGCTGGTTCAGAGCCTCGTCTTGCCAGGTGTACTGGCCACGCAGGTACGCGGTTTCGCCTTGCATCACGGGCCAGTTGAACTGGGCAAACGTGCTGAATTTGAGTTCCGGTACGTTCGGTAATTGCGAGCCTTTTTCGACGACCGTAGTGACTTCAAACTCTTCGGATGTCTCGGCTTTCACATAGCCGAAGCTCAGGCCGAGATCGATCATGTCATTGGGCGCGGCACGCAGATCGAACTCGACGCCAAACTGTTCGGCATCCCCCACGTTTGCGACCATGACCTGGAAGGGCTGGTTGCAGAAGTCGACATCGGCGATTTCGCCGGGCTGGCAGAGCCGGAAGCTCGGATCTACGGCTTCGATCTGGTAGTTCTCCCACTGCCCCGAATACACCGTCGCATTAATCTGCAGGCGACCGTCCAGCCAGCGCGTCTTGGCGCCTACCTCGAAGTTCTTGAGAAGGTCCGGCTCGTAGACCTGCGGGAACACCGTGAACGGTGTGCGATTGCGGTTGGCACCCCCGGAACGGAAGCCTTCTGAATACAACGCATAGATCATCTTCTCGTCGTCTATGGCGTACTGGACAGTCACCTTCGGCACGAAATCGTCATTGCCGCCCTGCGGGCTCGTCGAGTCCTGGAAACCTACCAGGAACGGCTTGTCCACAAAGTAGAAGCGGTCCATCTCCTGGTCGAAGAAGCGTACGCCGACCTCGGCAGTCAACTTGTCGGAGAAGTTGTAACTGAAATTACCAAATACGGCCCATTGCTCCCACTCGGTATCGTCACCCGACAACCACCAGGACGGGTCCACACCGCTGGGGGCATACAGGTAGGTCCAGTAAGCGTAGGAGAGTGACTCGAGAAACTCCGGCGTGCGTGCCCGATATTCCCAGCTCTCGCTCTTCTCCTCGTAGAACGCGCCCAAAACCCAGCGGTAATTTTCGGTGGTCTGCGACAACCGGATTTCCTGGGTGAAGCGATCGTTTTCCTGATCCTGGGTATTAAAGCCGATCGTGTCCTGATCGTTGGGTATTCCTAGACCCCAGTACAGGTTGCCGGTGTTGGGATCAACACTAATCCCGCCCACAGTTCCGAAGTAATGATTCTCGGCGCCAGAAAAACCCGACCAGCAGTAGGTCGCGAACAAGGGACAGAAATTGTAGTTGAAGTAGGCCGAGTAGGTTGTGCGATCGAAGGTGTAATCCAGCTTGCGATCGAAGTAACTCGTGATCGAAATGACGTCGACGCTACCAAAGCTGCCTTCGATGGTCAGTGCGCCCTGGGTCCACTCGTCGTCACGTGTGTCCCTGAAGAACTTGACGGTCTGCAGGTCACCCACGCCCGGGTCGTAGTCATTGAGCCCTTTGGCCTCCATTTTCTGGCTCATCGCGCTCGCGGTGATGGACCATTTGTCGTTAACGAACCACTTCGCTGAAATGCGGCCACCAACAAAATCAACCGAGTTGATGTCGTCCTGAACGAGGTCCGCGTTGTTCTTGGTGCCACGCATGGGTGAGACGCCAAGAACATTGTCGATGAAGCCGCCATCTTCGGCCGTGTACCCGACCAGTCGAATTGCGAACTTGTCTTCGACCAGGGGCATATTGATCCAGCCACTGACCTCGTGGCTCATGGATGAGTCTTCGCCCTTGCGGACCATCATCTCTGCGTTGGCCGAGAATTCCGTTGGATCCGGCTTGTTTGTGATGATGCGCAGCGTGCCTGACTGCGAGCTGTCACCGTACAAAGTGCCCTGCGGACCGGCCAGCGCTTCGACACGCTCGATGTCAATCATGCGGGGTTCAGGATTGACCGAAAACTGGGTCAGCGGCTGCTCATCAATATAGAGTGCTGACGAGGATGCCGCGATAAACGCGCCCGGGTTATCAGAGACGCCGCGGAAAATGATCTTGTTCGCACCGGCAACGCTGCCCACGTGGCTCACGCTCGGCAACATCCGAATAGTATCTTCGAGGTTCAGCAGACCCTGGTTCTTGAGATCGTCCCCGGTCAGCGCCTGGATACTACCGCCAACATCCTGGAGGCTTTCCTCGCGCTTGCGCGCCGTTACCGTGATTTCCTCAATGCCGGAACGGCTGGCGCCGTCTTCCTGCGCTCGTGCTTCGTCGGCGTGGCCGGCGACGGCCATCGATACCGCAACCGCCAGGGCACTCTTTACAGGAATACCGTCCGTAGTCGTAAGTTCAGCCATGTCGAAACCCCCGTTGGACTCATTGGCTTACAGCGCATATATCTTCTTCAGTCTACTATCATTTTTTGCCCGGATACAACAAACGGAAGGCAATCCCCGTAGCGAGGCGTTTCACTATTTGCAATTATGCAACACATGGCCGATTTGCTATGTTTCCGGCCTTATGAACATCGACGTACCCCTCAAAGAACTGGGCGCCGTGGACGCCCAGGCATTGATCGACACCGTCCTCGGTCTCGACGACGATGCCTGGTTCCTGAACGTCAATCGGCAAAACGATTACGAGGTCCACAAACAGACGCAGTCCGTGGTCATGGTGTTTTGTGACGGGCCGGCGAACGACCTGCAGGTCAGCAAGGAAGCCGGGTGGGACCTGCTGGCTGAAACAGCGATCCCGGTGATGCACGATCTGATCGCGAAATTCTACCCGCCGGGCGGCACAATTATTCGAGCTATGGCGGCGAAATTGCTGTCAGGCGGCCGCATCAATCCGCACTTCGACAGTCACCCGACCTTCCGCGCCAGCCACCGTATTCACATACCGGTGACGACGAATCCCCGGGTACGCTTCACGATTGATGGTAAGCCCTTTCATCTGAAAGTCGGGCAGGCCTATGAGATCAACAACCAGAAGACGCATTCGGTGATCAACAGCGGTAAGGACGACCGCATTACGTTCATTTTCGACTACATGCCGCCTGACTTCGTCGCCCGGGCCTAGTCCGGATAATTTTCGGGCTGCCAGTCCTCGGGCAAGGTGCGCAGGAGAGGCTCAAGCACGTCGATCATCGGTCCCAGGTGCTTCTCGTAGCGGCGCCACAAATGTTTTGAGGTCGCGTAGATCGGCTTGCGCACCTGCTCCGAGCTCGCGGTCTTAACGGCGCGCTCATTTTCGTAAAAACGCAGGCAGGCATCGTTCCACGGCAGGTCACAGTACTCGAGTATGCGTCGCACCTGGGTTTCCAGGTCGTCGACGACGTCTTCGTACTGCACATCCAGCACCTTGCCCGGCAGTACCTCATGCCAGTGGTCCATCAGCCGCTGGTATTCCATATAAAACTCGGCCAGTTCGAACTGGTCGTAGGTAAACGGCTGGCCGCGCGCGAACATCTGTTTGAAACTGCCGAGACAGCTGTCCAGTGGATGACGTTTTGCGTTGATGACCCTGGCGTTCGGCAGAATCAGGCTTAAGAAACCGATATGCGCGAAGTTATTCGGCAGCTTGTCGGTAAAACGGGGCAGTTCGGTTTCACGATGCCGTGTCGTGCGCTGCAGATATTCTTCGCCAAGTTTCGCGAATTCGTCATCGTCGAGTAACGGCACGACCAGCGGATAGGTCTTGCGGTCTTCACGCTGCAGGCCGATGGAGCGCGCAACACGCGCAAGGTCCGGCAGCTCGTGCGTACCCTCGACATCGGGATGGCTGGCGAGAATCTGCTCAATCAGCGTAGATCCCGATCTTGGCAAACCCACGATCAGGATCGGCGCATTGCTCTCGCACCCGACGCCGGCTCGCTCGGCGAAAAACTCCTTCGAGAAAGTCTCGATGAAATTATCGTGGAGGTCAACCGTCTGCACCGGGTCATAGGTCTCGCGCTGGCGGCGATTCTCATTGCCTTTCGCGTAGTACTCAAAGGCCTTGTCGTAGTCCTGCCTGTCTTCGTAAGCCTTGCCGAGGGCAAAGAAAAAACATGCCCGCTGCTCTTCAATGAGGGAGTCCCTGGCCGCGCGCTTCTCCATGGTCGCAATATCGTCATCGGTAAAGCGGAAGGTCTTGAGGTTGGCGAGGCTCCACCAGGTCTCGCCGTGATCCGGATTGTGCTCGACGCAGCTGCGGTAGCTGGCTATTGCCGCTTCCTGATCGCCAACCGTCTTCAGTACGTGCCCAATGCCCGACAAGGCGCCGAAATTTCCGGCATCGATAGCGACGGCCTTTTGCAGCATCTCCATCGCCTCGTCGTGCGCACCAATCATCGCGAATATGGTGCCTGCCGACGTATACCCATTCGGTTTATTGGGTTCCAGGCGGATTGCGCGGCGATATGCCTCGAGGGCGGCCTCGGTTTTGTCCTGCTCCTGGCGGGCCATCCCCATGTCCATCCAGCCCTGGAAGTAATCGGGCGCCAGTTCCAGTGCCCTTTCCAAGAGCATTTCGGCATCGCCCCACTGCTTGGCACGCATCGCAACACCGGCCAGCAGGCGCAGCGCATCGACATTGGTCGGGTCCCGCAGCAGCACATCGCGGTATACCGCCTCTGCCTCGCGAACCTTGCCCATACGCTGCAAATTCAGGCCACGAACGAGGTCTTCGCGGTACGGCGTCAGCTTGAAGGACTCCTCGAACTCTCGCGTCGCGTCGTCCTCCTTACCCATGAAGGTCAGGACTTTCGCTTTCTTCATCCGAATAGATCCGCTGCCCGGCTCCAGCTCCGCCGCACGCTCCAGCGCATCCAGCGCCTCGGCCAGGCGTCCCTGCATGATCAGCGCCTCGGCGAGGCCTTCATGCGCTCTTGAGAAATCCGAAAAGATACTCACCGCGCGGGACAGCGTGTGTTCAGCCTCCTGCGGCTTCTGTTGGCGAATCAGCGATGCGCCTAACAGGCACAGCAGGTTGGCGTCCCGCGGGTGTGCATTCAGCGCCTGCCGGCAGATCCGCTCCGCCATGACCGCGTCGCCACCGCGCAGGAAGGTGGTGGCGCGATCAAAGGACGCTTTGGGTGTGTCGTGTTCGTTTTCGTGCACGTTATTTCTTTCCGCTGAATACTGCGGCCAGAATCATAACAGCGAGCGCTGCCATCGGGGCAACAAACAGCTAACATTCCGCCTATGTCCAACCCAGACGAAACTCGACATGCAACATGACGTCATCATTATCGGCGCAGGCCACAACGGGCTGACCGCGGCTGCGTATCTCGCACAGGCCGGGAAGAAAGTACTCGTACTCGAGCGCCGCGACGTCGTGGGAGGATGCGCCGTTACCGAGGAAGTTGACCCCGACCTCGCTCCGGGTTGCCGTGTTTCCACAGCCTCCTATATTGCGAGCATGCTGAGGCCGACGATCATCAGGGACCTCAAGCTCGGCGCTTACGGATTGAAAATGGTCGCATGCGATCCCGGCGTACAGGCGGCATTCGACGATGGTGACGTGGTCGCCTGGTGGGGCGACGAACCAAGGATGCGAAACGAACTCGAGCGCATTGCGCCGGACGACGTGGCGCGCTTCTTTGAGACCGAGGAAGAACTGAAACGCCTCGCGGCGTACCTGCAGCCGTTCTTCCTCGAGTCGCCGCCCGATCTGCATGCCCGCGGAATACGCAAGGTCGTGGAACAGTGGAAGATGTGGCGGCGGTTTCGCGGCGTTACCGGAGACGACATCAGCGGCCTGATGCGCTTCCTGACCGGGTCGCTCGGCGAGTTCCTTGATCGGCGTTTCGAATCCGACAAGCTGAAACGCCTGATCCTGTCCAACAGTCTGTACGGCAAGCATGGCGGACCTTACCAGCCCGGCACGGCCATGGGCCTGCTGTTTCATTTACTGAGTGGCGGCGATGCCGAGCAGCAAGCCTGGCAGGGACACGTCATTGGCGGCATGGGCGCCATCACCCAGGCACTGCGTGCCGCGTGCGAGGACCTTGGTGTCGAAATACGGACGTCGGCGCCCGTGGTGCAGATCAACGTCGCCAACGGCAAGGCGACCGGCGTCACGCTTGAATCGGGCGAGGTGTGTGACGCTGCGCTCGTCGTCTCCAACGCGGATCCGAAGCGCACTTTCCTGGGGCTTGTCGACAACACCGAACTCGACGCGGAATTCCGGCGCGATGTGCGCAATATCCGCATGGACGGTCCGGCCGGGAAGGTGAATTTCGTGCTGTCCGAGGAACCGCGCGTCAACGGCATGCCGGCCGATCGAACGAAGCCCCAACGCTCGCTGTTCACGCTGATCCCGACGCTTGCGGAGGCCGAGACGAATTACAACGCGTCGCAGCGTGGCGAGTTGCCCGAGCGGCTGTGGGTCGACTGCGTGCTTGCCTCCAACGCGGACGACACGCTCGCGCCGGCAGGACGACACATGCTTACCTGTTTCGTGCAGTACCTGCCCTACTCGCTGCGCACCGGTAGCTGGGACGACCAGCGCGAGCGGCTGGGCGACCGCGTTACCGAGCTGATCGGGCAGTTTGCCCCAAACCTGCCGGGCTCCATCGTGGCGAGGCGCGTCTACACGCCTGTCGATCTCGAGGCGACCTTCGGCATCACCGAAGGCAACATATTCCATGGCGATATCTCGCTCGAGCAGATGTTCTTCATGCGGCCTTTGCCACGCTGGGCGCACTACCAGACGCCCATCGATAACTTATGGTTATGTGGCGCCGGCACCCATCCGGGCGGCGGCGTAACCGGCGCACCGGGCTATAACGCGGCCCACGCGATCCTGCGTCACTAAGCGCTGACGCCCGTTCACCCGTCGTTCATGCAGCCCGTCTAATCTGCCTGTCTATCAACCCGCAAAAGCGGCGAGGGAGACAGATTATGCTTAAGAAAACACTGGTTGTTACGACACTATTCTTCGTTTTCGGTATGGCACAGGCTGCGGAACCGAAATCTCACGGCGCGTACATCGGCGGCGGCATGGGCACGTCGCTGTTTAACGATGACGACGCCTTCGCAGGCTTCACGAGAGACGACTCCGATACGACGACGATGCTGTTCGCCGGTTACAAAGTCTTCAAATACCTGGCCATAGAAGGCCGTTATTCCGATTTCGGTACGTTCAGCATCGACGGTGCCGCCTTTGACGTTTCGGCATTATCGGCGCACCTCGTCGGCACGGTACCTTTTGGCGACAGCGGCTGGGAACTATACGGTCAGCTCGGGTACGGCACGCTGGAATTCGACGCCGGCTTTGGCATCGACGACGACCAGTCGGCCGCGGCCGGAGGTATTGGCCTGCGCTACAGCCCATCGCCCAATATCTCGCTCGGCATCCAGGCCGACGCGTTTGTGTGGGAAGACGACCTGTTTGGTCCAAGCTATGACCTTGGCATTATTGGAACATCGCTGACGGCACGCATCATCTTCTAGGCCCCGCCGGAAGATTCCTTTCCCGGCTTGACGCAGAAATCCGACGCGAGTCGTCGCGTCGGGTCACTACAACGCGTACAGTCACGAACACACGCCCTATTGGAGAACGACTTGTCGGATCTGACGCTGGACAACATCGAGCAAGAACTACGGTTATTGAATGTCAATCTGGCCGAAGCGAATGACATCGCCATGTTATCGGCATTCTCGGCAATGCCTGCTGATCTTGACAATGACAGCAGGAAAGCACTGCGTCAGCTCCGTGACAGGATGATGCAGCGAGCGGTTAATCGCGGCACTACCCAGACCTCCTGACCGCCGTCGATAAGGCTGTTGATTGCGGTGACGCATGGAACTGTGACAGGCGTACGCGCCTGTCACGAGCCTATCGACTACCCTGTAAATCGTAACCGGCGGCACCAGGATGGATTATGTCGAAACGCATTGCAGGGATCGCATTGCTCGTCTCGCTGTTCGCGACAAGTGCTGTCGCTGAATCGCCGGCTGACGCGCTCCATGCGGACGCACGCGTTGTCCGGCTGGGCAACGACAGCTGGGAGTTGTTCCGGCCCGAGGGTCGTGCACAGACCCTGTTCGACCTGACCTACCTGACCAGTGACCTGTGGTCGGACCGCGCCGGCCTGGGCCTGCGCTATCGCTCTTCCCCGCACCTGACCTTCGATTTGCGAATCGACCCGTTTACACAGCCCCGCGACTTAATCGGTCCGATCTACGATTTCGACATCGGCGCCACGGTCCTGGCGCTGCGCGTGAGTTTCTGACGCGACTCCACCCTATTAGTTAATGCGCGCTGCGGCATTGCTTGTATGCTACGGCGATGACCACGCACGTCTACTTCGATCTCGACGGTACGCTGACCGACCCTTACGAGGGCATCACGAAGTGCATCCTGTATGCGCTCGATGAGCTCGGGTTCCCGCATCCCGACGATGACTACCTCTATAGCTGCATCGGCCCGCCCCTGTGGGACACTTTTCCGGAGCTGGTTGGCGACGACCTGACCAGAAAGGCGGTCGACCTGTACCGCGAACGTTTCGTCGAGGTTGGCTGGCAGGAAAACAAGCCTTACGACGGCATCGTGGACGCCCTCGATGCCATCGCCAGTGCCGGCCACCTGCTGTTCGTTGCAACAGCAAAGCCGCATAGGCATGCGGCGCGCATTGTCGAGCACTTCGGCATGGGCGAATTCTTCGCCACGGTTTATGGCAGCGAACTCGACGGCACGCGCGGCACCAAGACGGAGCTGCTGGAATTTGCAATTGGCAGGAACCCGGGCGGCGCGCGCCACGTTATGGTTGGCGATCGCAAGCACGACCTCATCGGCGCAGTGGCCAACCGGATGACGCCGGTCGGCGTTGCCTATGGCTACGGCTCGGTAGCGGAACTTGAGGGCGCCGGTGCATCGGCCATCGCCGCATCACCTGCCGACCTGCCAGGAATACTTATCTGAGTACGTGACGCATTGCCTGAATGTGCTCGGGCCCCATACGACAACAGCCGCCGACAATGCTGGCACCGGCCTCAACCCAGCGGCGCGCCGCAGCCGCGCAGTCGCCCGGCGTCACTGTGCCGGACCACGAATTGTCCTCGACACGGTAGGTCTCGCCCGAATTGGGATAGGCCATGACCGCCTTGCCCGGCACCGCCTCGCGAATTCTCCGCACCAGCTCGGGCACGAATTGCGGCGGCGTGCAGTTGATGCCGACAGCCGCAACACGCGGGTGCTCGTCGAACAAGGCTGCGACATCTTCAATTGGCGCCCCATCGACCACGTGCGCGCCGTCGCGGCAGGAGAAACTGATCCACGCCGGTGTCGCGCAATTAGCCAGCAGCTCCGCCAGTACCTCGGCCTCCAGGCGGGAAGGAATGGTCTCCAGCGCCAGCACATCGGCGCCGCTGTGATCGAACAGCGCGAGGCGGGACGCGTGAAACTGTCGCAGCGTGCCAGCCGCGACGCCGTAGTCGCCTTTGTACTCTGAACCGTCATGCAGCATGGCTCCGTAAGGACCAAGGCTGGCTGCGATCAGCGGCACGAACCGGCTCTCCGGGTGCGCGCGCCGATACTCTTCAAGTGCGCGTCGAGCCAGTGCCACAGACAGCAGCATCAATTCGTCCGCCTCCGATGCCGACAGTCCGAGGGTTGCGAACCCCTCACGACTCGCCTGATAGCTTGCTGTCGCGACACACTCGGCCCCGACCTCGAGGTATGCCCGGGTCGCTGCGACGATTTCATCAGGATTGGTTTGCAGTAATGACGCAGACCAGAGCGCATTGCCGATATAGCAGCCCTGGGCCTCGAGCTGGGTCGCAAGACCCCCGTCCAGGATCAGCGGCACATCCCTTGCGAGCGCTTTCAGGAATGGTTTTCTGCTCATCTGCCTCAGCTTACTTCACTTAACCAAGCCGCGCTTGGTACTGTAGGACCAGCCTTGGGAGGTCCTGTATGCGTTATTTATTTATGGCCGTTGTCGCCACGTCACTTCTGTCGGCGTGCCAGGAGGCGCCCGAGGAGAAGAACGACGTCCTTGTCGTCCGCTGTGGCGCCGTCATCGATGGCCTGGCCGACGAAGCGTTGGGGCCGACCACAGTGCTGATACGCAACGGGCGCATCGAGCAATTGCTCTCGATCCATGCGCCGGCCTCTGAAGACGCAGAGGTTCTGAACCTGGGCGAGCATGTCTGCCTCCCCGGCCTGATCGACACGCATACGCACATCGCCCTGAATCACGACGACTCGAGCGACCTGACGATCTACTACCGCCGCAGCATGGCCGAGACGATGGCAATTACGCTCGACAACGCGGACATCACTCTGCAAGCCGGCTTCACGACAATTCGCAATGTCGGTGACTATTTCCCGGAAGCCATTCTCGAAGTCCGGGAGAGGATTCGACGGGGAGAGGCGCCGGGTCCGCGCATCCAGACAGCCGGGTCGTACCTGACGATTCCAGGTGGCGGCGGCGACCTCGTCGTTCCCGGCCACGACGAAAGTGAGATCCCGGCGAGCGTTCGGATCGGGGTCGCACGCGGACCGGAGCAGTTCGCCGCAGCTACCCAGCGCGTGCTCGACAACGGCGCGGACATGATCAAGATCATCGCATCGGGAGCGGTCTTCGCGTTCGGCGGCGTGCCCGGCTCGCCGGAGATGACCCCGGAGGAAATCAAGGCCGTCGTGGAAGTCGCTCATGCGAACGGCGTCAAAGTCACGGCACATGCACACGGCGCGCAGTCGATCAAGGATGCGATCCTCGCGGGTGTGGACTCGATCGAGCACGCCTCGCTAGGCGACGACGAAGCCATTGCCCTTGCCCTGGAGCACGGCGTCGCGTTCTCGATGGATGTGTACAACGGCACTTTCACCGCTGAGGCCGGCGAAGAACTCGGCTACCCCGAAGAGTTCATGCGCAAGAATGACGAGACGACCGAAGCACAGCGCGTCGTTTTCGAGAAGGCGTATGCGGCGGGCGTGCCTATTCTGTTCGGCACTGATGCCGGCGTGTTGCCGCACGGCATGAACGCACGCCAATTCGAAGTCATGGTGCGTCGTGGCATGACGCCCATGGACGCCATCCGAAGCGCGACATCGCTCGCCGCCGAGCACATGGGACTGTCGGCTGACGTGGGCGCCATTGAGCCAGGCCGGTACGGGGATCTCGTTGCAGTCAAGATGAGTCCGCTCGTCGATATCACTACGCTGCGGGACATTCCCGTGGTCGTCAAAGGCGGCGAGGTCGTCAAACACATCACCGAGGATGACACGCAGTCCGCCGACGTCGTCTATCACACCGGCAAGATTTACACCGTGGATGCGGAGAAGCCATGGGCCCAGGCTGTCGCCATTCGCAACGGCACGATCGAGTTTGTCGGTTCGGACGATGAAGTGCGCAAGCACATTGGCCCCGACACGACGGTGCATGACCTGCACGGACAGCTGATGCTTCCCGGCTTCCAGGATGCGCATGTGCATCCTCTCTACGCAGGCCTCGAAGTCCTGAGCTGTTACCTCGGCGAGGCAGAGACCGTCGATCACTACCGGTCCGTCATCCCGGACTGCGTGGCCCGCAGCGAGGGCAGCGAGTGGATCACTGGCGGCGGCTGGTCGATGGCTGCCTTTGGCCCGGGCGCAAAGGCCAGCAAAGACATTCTGGACGAACTCGCACCTGACCACGCCGTCTACCTCAAATCCGCCGACGGCCATTCCGGCTGGGCCAACAGCCGGGCACTCGAGATCGCGGGCATTACGAAAGACACGGCCGACCCGGTTGACGGCTATATCGATCGCGACCCGGAGACGGGCGAAGCTATTGGCAGCCTGCAGGAAGGTGCCATGCGACTCGTCGCGAGGCACGTACCCGCGCCAACTTTCGAGGAGCGCCTCGCCGCGCTCGAGTATGCCCGCGACCTGATGCACAGCGTCGGCATAACGTCACTGCAAAAAGCCTACGCCGAAGAACCCGAACTCGAGGTTTACGAGCACCTCGACAAGATGGGCAAGCTCAATTTGCGCGTTGTTGCCGCACTGCTCTGGGACGCGGAAGGTTCCGCCGAACAGATCGCGACCATGAAAGAGCAACGCGCGCGCTATACGCAGGGCAACCTGCGCGCGACGAGCGTGAAAATCTTCGTCGACGGCGTCATGGAAAACTACACGGCCGTCATGCTCGAGCCCTACCTCGTTGATAGCGGCACGAGCGGAACGCCCATGATCGATCCAGACGAGATGATCGAGGTGGTCAGCGACCTGGCAGCCGATGGGTTCCAGGTGCACTTCCATGCGTTGGGTGACGGCGCGGTGCGGTACGCCCTCGACGCGGTCGAGGAAGCCAGCAAGCGGCACGGCGATAAGGATCTGCGCCACCACTTGTCTCACCTCCAGGCCATTCACCCGGATGACCATGCGCGTTTCGCCGAGCTTGGTGCCGTCGCCAACTTCCAGCCGGTCTGGGCTTACGCCGACGACTACATGGTCGACCTGACACTGCCGTTCATCAGCGCTGAAACGGCGCGCTGGATGTACCCGCTCAAGTCGGTTCTCGACGCCGGTGGCAAGGTGGCGTTCGGCAGTGACTGGTCGGTCTCAACCGTCGACCCGATGCCGCAGATTGAAACAGCAGTAACACGAGTCGATGCCGATTCACATGCGACCGAAGTACTGAACCCGGAACAGCGCATAACGGTCGAACAGGCTGTAGAAGCATTCACCATGGGCTCTGCGTATGTGAATCACCAGGAGGACACAACGGGTTCCATTGCGGTCGGGAAACTCGCCGATCTCGTCGTGCTCGACCAGAACATCTTCGAAATCGACGCCGAGCAAATCTCCGACACGAAGGTGGTGTTAACGCTGTTCGGCGGCAAGCCGGTTTATGGCAGTCCAGCTGATCTTTGATGCGTAAGGAGCACGACGTGCCTCACATGAGACCGGGGACCATTATCAAGTTCTGGTCGCCCCGGTTCGAAAACCGACCGGACGTCGAACCGCCCGCCCTGCTCAAACTGGTCGGCGCGCTGTCCATCTTTTCAGTCGTTGGCGCGCTTGTATACGCTGTCGCCCAGCAGATGGCCGTGGGGGGATCGGCTGAGGTCGTTGGTGTCGAGGCACTGTACGTTGCGGTGCTGCACTTCGTCCTGCCGTTTGGCGTTTTCTACGCAATCAACATGAACAGCCCGCTCAGCCGGCTGATCATCGCCGTTTACACGCTGGTCCTGTCGGCGGCAACCATTGCCGGAAAGGGCTTCCTCGGCAGTCTGCCTGTCGACGATTCATTGAGACTGTACGTGACCCTGGCTGTCGCACTTCCCGTATTCGGCTGGCTGTTTGCCAGTCCCAAGATGCGGTTTTACTACGCGACTATCTCGGGCAAACCATTGCCACCCGATCTCGAGACCAGGGCCGACAGATTGCGGGCCGGCCCATTGCTTGGCCCGCGCGGCCGTTCCATCCTCGAGTGGTTCGTCGACCACGCGGAGACACTGGTGCTGCTCGGGTTCATAGCGGCTGTCCTGCTGGCTTTCAGGAGCATGTACGCATAACGCCGAGAACGCGCTAAAAACCGGTCACCCCGGTTGGCCACGCCGGACTGTTGCCCTCCTGTTGCCCATTCTCGTTCACGCACTCGATCGCCTGGCGGGTTTTCGGACCGGGAAATTGGTCACTCATGACTGCTCGAGTTCCATCCAGATTTCACGCACCCAATCGCGGATCTGCAGCGACTCCTGCCAACGGTCGGACAATTCGTTTTGCTGCGCGTCGGTGATCGCGTAAGGCGGGGGGCCGAGTTCGCACAGAAACACCAGGGTCGCGTCGTCGTCACTGCGCTCGCGCCACTGTGACATGCCGTACTTCCACCAGCCCTTGAAGATTTCGACCCACTCCTGGTGCTGCGGAAAATCGATTTGAACCTGTACCTGTTCGCGGTTCGCAATGCGTCCCTGGAAGCAATCGGAGCGGTCCAGCACCGCTTGGATGTACTGCTCGTCGCGCTCCGGTACAGGCGCGCGCAGCTCCCTGTCCACCACGAAATGGGAGAGGTCCGCGCACAGGCGCATCTCCGGGACGAGTTCCATGAGCTGCAGCGTGAAGTAAAGATCGTTCAGCAGACCGTCCCGATGCGTTTCGAACAGCATCGGCATGCGCTTGCGCTTCGCCGTTCCGATCCAGTCACGTACTACCGGCACTGCATCTTCCGGCCGAATCGGCATAACACCGCTGATGACGTTTACCGA
The DNA here is from genome assembly GCA_945787845.1 of uncultured Woeseiaceae bacterium. Taxonomy (GTDB): domain Bacteria; phylum Pseudomonadota; class Gammaproteobacteria; order Steroidobacterales; family Woeseiaceae; genus UBA1847. Next base: position 82,537 of record CALZJH010000005.1, read on the forward strand.
GCAGGCGTTCATGTCATTGGCGAAGTCGAGAAGCGGCTCCATATCATCCGGCGCGTAAGGAAACGCGTTGACCATGCAACCGAGCCCGTACTTCTCGAACAGATATTGCTTGTCCAGGTTCTCCGCGACTTCCTCCACCGACGGATCCAGGCACATGCCATCGAAGCCGGCATCGGCCACCATCGCAAACGCCTCTTCGTCGCTACGCTCCGGCCGGTTCGGGTTGCGGAGCTGCATGCCCCAGAGCGACTGGTAGATCTCGAGCTTCTGCACGTCAGCTTTCCCCAGGTTTGCGCCCTATGACCAGGGCATCCACAGCTACAGCGCCATGTCCCTGGACTATAACCGGGTTCACGTCGACCTCTGCCAGTTTGTCGGCAAGCGCCGCCACCATCTCGGAAAAACGTCTGGCCATGTCGCAAAACGCATCAATGTCTACAGCGGGCTTGCCACGAACGCCATCAAGTAGTGGCCTGAGCTTCAATCGATCGACACAGCGGCGCGCATGCGCCGCGTCGAACGGCGGCAATGCGAATTGCGCGTCGTCCAGCGTCTCGGCAAGTACGCCGCCAAAACCGATCACAATGACCGGACCAAACTGAGGATCGTGTGTTGCGCCCAGCAGCATTTCCACGCCCTCAGCTGACATCGCCGCTACCAACACATCGTCACCCAGCTTCTCACTCATATCGGCATACGCGCTGCGCAATTGCGGCTCGTCAGCGATATCGAGCATCACACCGCCGTGCTCAGACTTGTGCAGCATATCGTTTCCGGCCGCCTTCAACACGACCGGGTAACCCATGTCACTCGCGACCGCGACCGCAGCATTCTCGGTGTTGGCAAGAGCGCACCTGGATGTCTCAATGCCAAAAGCTGACAGCATTCCCAAGGCCTCGAACTCGGAGAGTGTCGAACCGGCTGCGAGCTTCGTCCGCCATTGCCTGACGGCTTTTTCATCGACCACCGCGGGTATCGACTGTTCACGCAACAGGAAATCGCGATACGCAAACAGCGCACGAACGCCGGCCAGGAACTGGGCAACCCCATCGAGCACCGGGAATCCTGCGTGTGTGCTAGTTACCACGGCACGGTCGTACCCTGTGCCCTGCCTTGCGGCGACAAGCGCAACGGGCTTGTCCGTATCCTGCCGGGCACGTTGCATGTAGGCGAGATAACTCTCATAGATTTTGCCATCGGGTGCCCGGTCGTGAATGACGGCACCGAGCGCAGCGCCCGGATCCTGCATCATCAACGTCAGGCAACGCGTGATGTTCTCCGCTGCATTGGGACCGCCGCGACTCCAGGCATCGAGGGGATTCACAGCAGGCAGCTCCGGGTCGAGTACGTCTTCGAGCGCTGTCACGATATCGGGTGTGAGTTCGGTCAGCGGCACGCCGGTTTCGTCGGCCAGATCGACAAGCAGTTGGCGCTCACCACCCGAGTCGTGCAAGGTCACCAGTCCGCCGGCAGCGACCGGAAACATCTCCGCAAACATGATCAGCATCGTCGCTAACTCATCCTGGTCGCGAGCACGCTGCACCCCATAGCGGTCGAACAGCGCCTCATAGGTCGCATCAACGCCCGCCATTGCCCCCGAGTGTGACACGGCCAGCTCCGCCGATTTTTGAGTGCGCCCGACTTTGAGGGCAACTATGGGGATGCTGCGCTGCGCCGCTTTAGCCAGCGCCGCACGAAAGCCCTCGGGATGACGGGCCGTCTCGATGAACAGACCGACGGCTTGTGTCTCCGGAAGATCCAGAACGAAGTCGAGGTACTCATCCATCGTGACGCTGAGCTCGTTGCCGGTGGAAACGGCAACGTTGATGCGCAGCCGTTCGTCGCAGTCGATGATGCCGGACATGCCTGAGCCCGAGTGACTGATCAACGCCACGTTGCCGGGCGCCGTATGCGACGTGCTGTCGAAGCCGCACGTCCAGACGTGGTCGCGAACGTTGTAGAACCCCATGCCGTTGGCACCACACACCAGCATGCCGGCATCGCGAATTTTCCTCCGGACACGCTCTCGCAGCGCCGGCTCTCTGTCGTTGTCGAGGTACAACGTCGACTGGATAACGGCGGCCGGCACGCCTGCCGCTATCGCTTCGTCGAGTGACGACTCGATGCGGTGATCGCCAACAGCGAAAATGACGCAGTCCGGTGTCTCCGGCAGATCGGCCAGCGACGCAAAACAACGGTGGCCCTGCAATTCGTGGTAGTTCGGATTGACCGGGTAGAGGCGGCCCTTGAAGCCCCCCAGCCCGAGGTTGCGAAGCGCCCAGTCGCCGACGGAGTCTACACGTGCCGACGCACCGACAACTGCGACCGATCGCGGCCGCAGTAGCGGGTCGAGGCGATGCTCCACGCCCAACCTCTTCTAGAAAGGTCCGGGTGGTGTCGCGCCGCGACGTGGCGGGAACCAGAACGGCTTGTCGACCACGGTCGCTTTCGCCATCTTTCGGTTCCAGTGCATCTCGCGCTGGTAGTAGATTTCTACCCAGACCGTATCGCCGGGCTTGCCGTGCGGCGTCTTGACCGTACCAAGCGCAATGTTTTGCTTGCACACCGGAGACCAGACAGCCGATGTCACGAAACCAATGTTGCCGCCGCTCGCTTTTGCATTCGAAAATATATAAGAGTGGTGCGCTTCCTTGTTGCCCTCGATATCAAGCTTGACGAGACGCCAGGTCGAACCCCTTCGTTTTTCTTCAGCCAGTGCGCGACGACCGTTGAAGTTTGGTTTCTTGAAATCGACAAGCCACTCGAGGCCAAGCTCCAGCGGCGAGCGCGACACACCTGTGCGCACCGTCTCGTCAGCCGGCAGGAACTCCTCGTACGCCGCGAGGTAACCGGCCTCGATACGCGCCATGTCGAGCGCCGTCGTGCCGATGGCACGAATACCATGTAACTCGCCAGCCTTGAACAAGGCATCCCACAGTGCCTCGGCCTTGTCCGGATCGATCCAGAGCTCGTAGCCGAGGTCACCCGTAAAACCGGTCCGGGACACCATGAGTTCCGTTCCCTGGAAGTCGACGTGCATCAGGCCGAACGGCTTCAGCTCCGCGAGCCCCTCGAGGTTCATCTTGCTTAGCACGCTGTAGGATGTCGGACCCTGAACGGCCAGTGCCGCCACACCTTCCGTCTCGTGCGTAATCGTCACGTCGAAACCGATGGCCGCAGCTTGCAGCCAGGCAAAGTGTCGCTCCTGCGAACACAGGCGATACTCGCCTTCGCGAAGGTGGAAGATTGTGCCGTCGTCGATAACCTGGCCGTTGTCATCGCACCAGACCGCGTAGGCAACACGTCCGGGCCGCACCTTGGCCATGTCACGCGTGACCAGGCGGTTCAGGTAGTCGAGTGCATCCGGGCCCGCGATGCGGTACTTCGTCATCGGCGTCAGATCAAATACGGCCGTCGCGTTGCGGATCGCAAAATATTCGGTATCCGAGCAGTAGAGCTGGTTCGCGCTCGAATACCCCTTCCACTCATGCCATTGATTGACGGTATCGAGTTTTTCAAGGCGTGAATGAAACGGCGTCTTCAGGCGCCCTTGATGTACAGGCTCTTGTTTCATGCTGCTTTCTCCCGCCTCAGGATCGTTCGCGCTGCGTTCCTTCCTGCCGCGCCGCTAACGCCACCACCTGGATGTGCCCCGGCGCCACAGAGGAACAGTCCTTCCACCGGCAAGGCGTACTGTGCCGCACCGTTTACAGGGCGCACAAACAGGAACTGGTCGAGCGTCAGCTCCGCGTGATGCCAGTGGCCGCCAGTGATGTGGAACTCGCGTTCGATGTCCGCCGGCGTCAAGAGCTCGCTGGCAGAAATACGCTGTTCAATATCCGGTGCGTACTTTGCGATGGTTTTTATGACCGTCTGCTTGAACGCTTCGCGGGCCGCATCGTCCCAACCCACTTTCAGGTTATAGGGAGCGTACTGCACAACGGCTGACATAACGTGCTTGCCGGTGGGCGCCAGGGACTCGTCGCGAAAACTCGGGAACGTCATTTCGACAACCGGTTCCGACGAGCACTCGCCGTACTTCGCCGGGTTGAAGGCGCGCTCGACATAGTGCTCGTCGCCCGCAATGACGATGCGCTCACCGAGGTCTTTCTTGTCCAGGCCTTCAATCGACGGCAGGCCGTCAAGAGCGAGGTGCAATTTGGCGGCGTTGCCACGAGCGCGCAGGTGATGGATACGGCGGCCGAAACCCGTTTCGACGTGCTTGGCGCCGACGAGCTTCATAATCGTGCGCTTCGGATCAGCATTCGAGATAACCGTGTAACTCGAGAAAACCTCGCCACCCTCGGTCTCAACGCCCGTCACGCGACCGTTGTCGATAACGATGCGTTTGACGGGCATGCCTGTGCGAATCGTCGCGCCTGCGCCGCGAGCGGCGTGTGCCAGCTCTTCACTCACGCTGCCCATGCCGCCCCGTGGAACCGCGACCCGTCCGTGATCGCCAGCCTGGCGATACAGGTAGGTCATGATGGTATTCGGCGAACGCGGCCCGAGGTGTGTGCCCAGTACCGAATCGAGACTGATGGCTCCCTTCAGTAGCGGACTGTCGAAGCGCTCGGTGACTTCGTCGTGCATATTCATGCCGATGAGCCGCAGGAACTCCTGCATTTCTTCTCTGCCGAGGCGACGAATATCGAACCCGAGCTGCGCCAGCATAAGCATATCTTTGAAATTCTTTGTGCCGAGTCGGGGCGGCCGCTTGTTGAGATACGTCCGCAGGAGATCGGCAAAGCGCGTCATGCGTTTGCGAAAGCGGCGGTACTGCTCGGCATCTTCGTCCGACACGCCGTCGACCGAATCGGCCGTGATGCGCAGGTGCTGTCCGTTTTCCGCGAGCGCGATGGTGCTCATATCTTCAGTGGCGAGCTGTGGCGATAACTTCAGCTCCTTGCGTACTTCCGGTTGCAGCTGGTACAGCAGGTGCGCACAGGCCGACGTTGAAAAACCTTCTGCAAACTCGCGCGTCACCGCCGCACCGCCAACCTGGGCGTTGGCTTCCAGGACCAGCACGTTCATGCCGGCTTTGGCGAGCAATGCCGAGCACACGAGACCGTTGTGCCCCGCACCTACCACTATGGCATCGTATCTATCAGTCATCGCCCCAGTTCTCCGGCACAGTGTTGGGCCTTTTCAGGTCTGAGAGAATTTCTCGCGCAGCGTTGGCGCCCGGCGCCGCCATGATGCCGCCGCCCGGGTGATTGCTTGAACCACACATGTAGAGACCGTCGACGGGACCGCGGTACTGCGCATAGCCCGGAATCGGGCGATTGAAGAGCAGCTGGTCCATGGTCAGTTCGCCGTGGAAAATATTGCCCTCGGTTATCCCGATTTCGTCCTCGATGTCCTGCGGCGTTCGAATTTCCGCGTGCAGGATCAGGTCCTTGAAGTCCGGGCTGTAGTTCGCGATCTGGTTGATGACGGTCTGGCCGAAGGCTTCTTTCTCCTCCTGGGTCCAGCGCCGGCCGTCGATTTGATGCGGGCAGTACTGCACGAAACAGCTCATGAAGTGTTTGCCCGGGGGCGCCATCGTCGGGTCGCTGAGGGTCGGAATGACCATATCGATATACGGGTCCTGCGACCAGGTCCCGGCTTTCCAGTCGTCGTAGGCACGCTCCATGCGTTCCATCGAATCGATGAAATGCATGTCGCTATGATAAAGCGAGCTGCCTTCAGGCAGCGCCGGGAACGTCGGCATTCCGTCGAGCGCTATATTGACCTTGCCCGAGGAGCCACGAATCTTGAAATTTTCGACGCGACGATGAAATTTCTCGGGCAGGTCGCTCTTGTCCATGCAGGTCAGGAACGTACGTTTAACGTCCATGGCCGACACGACAATTTGGCCGTGGACTTCATCGCCATTTTCCAGCGCGACACCCGTGACCTTGCCGTTCTTGACGATGATCTGGTCGACGCCTGACTCGGTTCGCAGTTCACCGCCTGCTGCCTGGTAGGCACCGGCTATCGCCTTGGATACGGCGCCGGTGCCGCCACGCGCGAAACCCCAGGAGCCGACGTTACCGTCGACGTCGCCCATGTAGTGATGCAGCAGAACGTACGCGGTGCCGGGCGAGTGAATACCGAGCGCAGTACCGATGATGCCACTACCCGAAAAAGCGGCCTTAATCACGTCGGTCTCGAAGTACTCGTCGAGGTACTCGGCGACGCTCATCGTCCAGAAACGAATTGTTTCGTACATCCGGTCTTCGCCCATGTTCATGAACTTGCCGCCGATGCGTGCGAGCTCCATGAGATCTTTGGGTCTGAACGATGTCGGGTCGGGCGCCGTACTCAGCAGGAAGTCGCGGATGAAGCGGCACTGCCGCATCGTATCGGCCGAGTAGGTCTTGTAGGCATCGGCGTCATGACGGGAAAAACGCGCCATTTCGCGGTAGGCGACCTCGTGATCGTGATAGGAGCCGTAGTAGTCGCCGTTCTCCATGAACTGGACCGAACCACCGTAAGGCGTGACCTGCAGTCCGTGCTTGTGCAGTTCCAGTTCGCGATAGATTTCGGGGCGCAGGAGACTGCAAACGTACGAGCAGTTCGAGTACCACCAGTCCTTGTAGAGATTGCGACTCACGGTGGCACCACCGATATAGTCGTTTTTCTCCACGCAGACGACATCGAGTCCGGCCTTCGCGAGAAAAGCCGCGTTGGTCAGGCCGTTATGGCCGGCACCAACAACAATTGCGTCATAGGTTTTCATGCTTTGATCCCAGCTTCTGCAGCGTAATGTCCACCGCTCGTTCAAACTTGTCCAGCGTTTCGGCGAGGCATCCCACATTGTGAGACTCGCACAGGAACCACGGCTCGCGGGAGTCGGGTTCCACGAGAATGCCCTCGTCGTGGAGCTCCGGTGCGAGTGCGTCGTAGAACGCGTAGTCCGAATGCACCCATTCTCGATAGTTGCTCGGTGCTTCCGCCGCAAAAAACAGGCCCATCAGGGATGGATGTCCGGTGAAACTGTGCGGGATGCCGCGTGCCTGGAGTACCTGGCTGAGGCCAGCCTGCAAATTGACGCCGTAGCTTTCAATGTCCGCGAGCGCACTCGTCTCATCCAGGATTTCGAGGGTCTTGGCGGCGGCAGCCAGCGACACGCTGTGCGCCGTGAAGGTACCACCATGTGCAACACCATCCCCGATGTGACGCATGACATCCTCGCGTCCGGCCAGTACCGAGAGCGGATAGCCGTTGGCGACTGCCTTCGCGAACGTGCACAGGTCCGCCTTGATGCCGTACAACTCCTGCACGCCGCCCTTTGCGACGCGAAAGCCCGTCTTGACCTCGTCGATGATCAACAGCACGTCATAGCGATCGCAAATTTCGCGGACGTCCTTCATGTACTGAGCATCGGCCGTAATCGCACAGCAGTTACCCATGATCGGCTCGATGAGAAATGCCCCGATCTCGCTGTGTCTCTTCTTCAGCAAATCCTCGAGGGCATTCGCATCATTCATCGGCACCCCGTGGAACAGCTGTTTCGTTACGGCGGGTATGCCTGTACCGAACGGCTCGACCGCCGGCTCGGGATCGCCCGGCATCCAGTCGTCGAATTCCTTGCCCCACATGACGAGGTTGGATAGCCCGTGATAACCGCCCTCCATCACGACGTGGCTGTCCTTGCCGGTAAAGGCCCGCGCGACGCGCATCGCCGCCATGACGGCCTCGGTTCCCGAGTTCGAAAAACGCACAAGCTCGGCTGCAGGTACCATGTTGCTGATACGACATGCGACTTCGTATTCGCGTTCGGTTGCCAGCGCGAACACCCCGCCGATGTCCATTCCCTGCCGGGCAGCCTCGTCAACGCGCTCGTCGGCATAGCCCAGGATGATGGGGCCGTAACCCAGGCGGTAGTCGATGTACTCGTTGCCATCGATGTCCCACATGCGACCGCCCTTGCCATGGTCGACATAGATGGTCTTGTCGTCACCCCAATAGCGGAAATTGGAAGCAACGCCGAGCGGCAGCTTCGAGCAGGCCTTCTTGAAGTGCTCGTTGGAACGAGTCAGGTTTCGCATGGGGCGGGGCAATAAGCAAAAATGAATGAGTATTCATTCATAGTATGGCAGAATCGGGACATGGGAGCCACCGCAAAAAGCGCGCGTCGGACGGCCAGCCGCAAGCTGCGGCGTCAGCAACTCATTGACGCGACCATCAAGTGCATTGCCCGTAACGGCCTGGGCAGCACATCGATCGGTGATGTGGCGAAGGAAGCCGGCCTGTCGCAAGGGATCGTCAACCTCCACTTTGAAAGCAAGGACAACCTGCTCACCGAAACGTTGCGTTTTGTTGTCGACGAGTACAAGACGCAATTCAACAGGACGTTCGATGAGGCCGGCCCTGGCGCCGCGGAAAAATTGCTGGCCCTGATTCAGCTGGACCTGCACCCTTCGATCATGAATCGACAAAAAACCCCCGTGTGGTTCGCGTTCTGGGGCGAGGTCAAATCGCGCCCGACCTATCGCAGGATCTGCGACACTCGAGACAAGTATTACGACAAGGTCTTCGAGGAACTTTGCGCGACGATTATTGCCGAGGGCAAGTATAAGAACGTGTCGGCCTCATCGGTCGCGGTTGCGTTGAACGCGATGACCAACGGCATGTGGCTGTCTTACCTGATCAGCCCAAGGTCGTTCGACCGCGACCAGGCCAACACTGCCGTGTCGGACCTCCTCCGCACCTACTTCCCGAATCATTACTCCTGACGAGAGCAGCATGCAGATTCCTATCAGTGACGAAGCACGCAGATGGCAGGGCATCGCCCGGCAATACGCCGACGAGTACCTGCAGCCGCACGAAGTCGAGGCGGAGCTTAGTGACGGCGTGCTGCCCGATGAAATAACGCAGCGCAACAAGAAGCGGGCCATCGAACTGGGGTTCACGGCGATCGACGTACCCAGGAGCCATGGGGGGCTCGAGCTGCCGATGGAAACGCAGGTGGCGCTCTGGGAACAGCTGGGGCGTGTCACCAATGCGTTGTCCTGGTGTTTTCCCGAAGCGCAGTCGTGGATGTTCGACGCATGCTCGGACGAGCAGCTGGAGCGGTACATCCTGCCAATGATGCGCGGCGAACAGAAAGAGTGTTACGCGATCACCGAGTCGGGGCCGGGCTCTGATATCTCCAGCCTGGAGGCGACGGCGACGCGCGACGGTGACGACTATGTGCTCAATGGTGAGAAGTGGTACGTCACGAGCGGCAACCTCGCGAGCTTCATCTGGTTCCAGGCGAATTTGCCCGACGAAGATGACCAGGCACTGTTCCTCGTCGACCAGGGAACACCGGGCATCGAAACCGTCGCCAATCCGAAATTCAGCCATACATACGCTTCGCATCACCCCACGTACAGGTTCAACGATGTACGTATACCGGCAGCAAACCGTGTCGGGCAGCCCGGCGACGGTATGGCATTCACGCATTCGTGGTTTCGGCACGAACGGCTTATGATTGCCGCGCGCAGCTGTGGCGCGATGGCAAGACTGATCGAGGAAGCGACGGCGTTTGCTAACGAGCGCATGGTCGACGGCGCGCCGCTGAGCGAGAAACAGGCGATCCAGTTCATGCTCGCGGACTGCACCACGGAGCTCTACGCCGCACGCCTCATGACCTACGATAGCGCTCGGGCTGACGACCGGGCCGACGATCTCAAGGCAGTGCATGCGCGCTGCTCGATGGCAAAGCTGTTTGTCTCCGAGGCCGCTAATCGCGTTGCCGACCGGGCCGTGCAGATATTTGGTGGACGTGGCTACATGCGCGAGAACGTCGCGGAGCGTTTTTTCCGCGAACTCCGGGTCGACCGCATTTGGGAAGGCACGAGCGAGATACAACGGCTTATAATCGCTCGATCGCTCCTGAAGCGCGGCCTGGACGGTATGTGACGAAAACACAACTCAAGCTCGCGAGCTGCGTTGCAGTTCTGCTCACTGTCAGTGCCTGCAGCGGTACGTCGGACCAGGCCGCACAAAACGAGAACGTCGTCAACGTCTACAACTGGGCGGACTACATCAGCCCCGATGTCGTCGAGCAGTTCGAAGCCGAGACAGGCATCAAGGTCAATTACGATCTCTACGACTCGTCCGAGGTCGTCGACGTAAAGCTGCTGACCGGAAATAGCGGTTATGACGTCGTTGTTCACAGCAATCGCTTTTCGACGCGCCTGGCCCCGATCGGCATTTACGAGGAACTCGACATGAGCCGCTTCGAGAACCTCGGCAATCTCGACCCCGGCATCATGGCGAAAATCGATATCTACGAAAAGGTCAGGGGCTACTTCATTCCCTATCACTGGGGCACGACTGGTTACGCCTGGAATGTAGAGATGGTCCGCGAGCGGCTCCCCGACCATCCCATGGACAGTAGCGACGTCGTCTTCGACCCCGAAATCGTGGCCAAGCTTGCCGATTGCGGCGTCAGCCTGCTCGACGGCACTACAGACCTGTTTCCCATGGCGCTCGCCTACCTTGGACGGGACCCGACGTCGCTGAGTCATGACAACATCAAGGCGGCGGAAGCGCAGCTTAAAAAGGTCCAGCCTTTGATTCGCTACTTCAGCAACCAGAAGATGATGTCGGACCTGCCCAACCGCGAGATTTGTGTCGCGATGAGCTGGTCGGGCGATTATGCGCAGGCGGCTGCCAGAGCTGCCGAAGCAGGACTCGATATCGAGCTGGAATACACCGTACCAAAGGAAGGTTCCGGCCTCTGGATTGACGGCCTCTATATTCCAGCCGACGCCAGGCACAAGGACAATGCCTACAAGTTCATCGACTTCCTGATGCGGGCCAAAGTCGCGGCAACCAACGCCAATCATTCGTACTACGCCAATGCGAATCGGGCATCGTGGGAGTACGTCGAGCCCTGGCTGTTGAATGACCCCAGGATCTATCCCGACGAGGAGACCTGGAAACGCTTGTACCCGATCGCCTCCCCCGCACCGAAAGAAGAGCGAACCCTGACGCGGGCTTTTGCGAGAGTAAAGAGCGGCATATGAAAGACTTCATTCGGATTCGCGGTCTGAGCAAGAAGTTTGGCAATTTCCTTGCCGTCGACAATGTGGACCTGGACATTGAGAGGGGCGAGCTGTTCTCGATACTCGGCGGCTCTGGCTGCGGCAAGACGACCTTGCTGCGCATGCTGGCTGGCTTCGAACTGCCGACCTCCGGCACGATCGAGATCGACGGCGTCGATGTTACGAACCAGCCCCCCTATGAACGTCACGTCAATATGATGTTCCAGTCTTACGCCGTGTTTCCCCATATGACGGTCGAGAAGAACATCGGCTACGGTCTGCGCAAGGAAAGAATGCCGCGACCTGAAATCGCGAAGCGTGTCGACGAGATGCTCGAACTCGTGCAGCTTCAGGAATTGCGTTCGCGCAAACCGGACCAGCTCTCAGGCGGTCAGCGTCAGCGTGTAGCCCTCGCCCGCGCGTTGATCAAACAGCCGAAAGTCCTGCTGCTCGACGAGCCACTTGCCGCGCTCGACAAGAAACTGCGTGAACGCACGCAATTCGAACTTATGAACATCCAGGATGAACTGGGCATCACGTTCGTCGTGGTTACTCACGACCAGGAAGAGGCGATGACCCTGTCGTCGCGCATTGCCGTAATGGACCGCGGCCAGTTCCGGCAGATCGGCACACCCAAGGAAATCTACGAGTTTCCGTCCAATCGCTTTGTCGCGGAGTTCATCGGCACGATTAATACGTTCAGGGGGCACGTCGCGGCGAAAGAAGAAGACAGCATCAGTGTCGACTCAAGCGAAGCCGGTGTGACGCTGACCGCCCTTGGCAAGCAACTCGTCGAGGAAGGACAGGAAATCGAGATTGCCATTCGCCCCGAGAAGATCTTCATCAGCAAGGAGAAACCGGACGACGGTGACGCCGTGTGCCTTCCCGGTGTTGTTGACGACCTCGGCTACCGGGGCAACCGGTCGCTTTACCGAATCCGTCTTGAGAGCGGCAAGATTGTGCAGGTCAGCTCGCAGAACAGGCGCCGATCCGTTACCCGTTTTCTCGAATGGGACGACAGGGTGTGGATCTCGTGGCGACCGCGTAGCGCCGTGGTGCTCCTTGATTAAGGCCGCTTAGCACTATGTGGCGCAAGGCAATCATCGCGGCACCTTACCTGTGGCTACTGGTCTTTTTTCTTGCGCCATTTGCCATTGTTCTCAGGATCAGCCTGGCGGACCCGGTAATCGCACAGCCGCCCTACTCCCCGACGTACTCACCTGACAGTTTCACGTTCCTCTTAACGGACAAGCTGTACGCGATTACCTACCTGCGCTCGGTCGTCATGGCGGCCGGTGCCACTCTTCTGTGCCTGTTGCTGGGATTCCCGATGGCCTACGGAATCGCACGCTGCAGCCCCGCAACACGCAGCATGCTGCTACTGCTGATCATATTGCCCTTCTGGATCTCATTCCTGCTGCGCGTGTACGCGTGGATGGGACTAATGAACAACTACGGCGCCATCAACAACCTGTTGATGTGGCTGGGCGTCGTCGACCAGCCTGTGCAACTCATGTACACCGACTTCGCGATTTTTGTCGGCCTGGCCTACTCCTATTTGCCGTTCATGATTCTGCCCTTATACGCCACGCTCGAGCGCATGGATCTCGACCTCGTTGAAGCCGCGCAAGACCTCGGCGCATCGCGCTCCCGTGCGTTCTGGGATGTGACCTGGCCCCTCGCGCGCCCCGGCGTCATCGCAGGCTGCCTGTTGGTGTTCATTCCGGCGATGGGCGAGTACGTCATCCCCTACCTGCTCGGCGGGTCGGAGTCCCTGTTGATCGGCCGTGTCCTGTTCGACGAGTTCTTCGTCAACCGGGACTGGCCGTTGGCGTCCGCCGTGGCGGTCATCCTGCTACTGCTGCTCGTGGTGCCAATCGTGCTCCTGCAGCGCTACCAGGCACGCGACCAGGAAGGAACGGCATGAACCGTCAATCGCGATTCATCATTTCGGTCCTGGCGTTCGGCTACGCATTCCTCTACATCCCGCTCGTGCTGGTCATCGTTTACTCCTTTAACGACTCGAGCATCGCGACGGTCTGGGGCGGCTTCTCGACCCGCTGGTACGGGGAGCTATTGCGGAACGATCAAATTCTCGATGCCGCCCTGCTGAGCCTGCGCATCGCGCTGACCTCGGCAACGATGGCGACGGTACTGGGGACGATGGCCGGGCTCGCGCTCGCGCGCTTCAGGCGTTTCCGGGGGCGCACCTTGTTTTCGGGCATGATCACGTCACCCATGGTCATGCCGGAAGTCATCACCGGCCTGTCATTGCTGTTGTTGTTCGTGACCCTGCAGCAACTAACCGGGTGGCCCGGCCAGCGCGGATTCGGCACGATTACGATTGCCCATACGACTTTCTCGATGGCCTACGTAGCCATTATCGTGCAGTCGCGCCTCATGGCGATGGATGAATCACTCGAGGAAGCCGCGATGGATCTGGGCGGGCATCCGCTGCGCGTTATCTTCGACATCACGCTGCCCCTTATCGCGCCGGCCATGATTGCCGGTTGGCTGCTCGCATTCACCCTGTCACTCGACGACCTTGTCATCGCGAGCTTTGTTTCGGGGCCAGGCAGCAGCACGCTGCCCATGTATATCTTCTCGAAAGTGAAGCTGGGCGTGTCGCCGGATATCAACGCGCTCGCGACCCTGATTATTCTGTTCATCAGTATTGGCGTGCTGTTGTCCTGGCTGGTCGCACGCCGTCGCGTCTAGTCCTTAAGTTCGCGCAGGATCCATTCGATATACGAGCGCTCTTCCTTTTCCATTGCGGAGAACGGGCCGGGTTCGTAGTACTTCGAGTGCACGCCTTTCGAGTTATTCACGATGATCTCCTTGTCGGAAATCGTCGTGATGTCCCATAACCAGGTCAACTCGTCCACGTCGTAGTCTTTGCCCTCAACCGCATCACCCCGCACCATCCAGTAGATCTCACAACGGGAGTTGTTGTGGTCCATCGGCGTAAAGACATAGGCAACAACGTGATCGCTGTAGGCAAGCATGAATGAGAACGGTCCGAAGTTGAAATCCGACGCGCCGCGATCATAGTCGGTGAACTCACCGAGCAGCGGGGCCACAGGACTGCCGTCCTTGCTCCCGGTCTTGTACTTTTCGAACAATGCCGTGCGGCTGTATGCGAACCCCATCTCACCCGGCGGCGCGGCCGCATCAACCCGATTGATGTAAATGTCCTTAACACCGCACGCGGCCATACGTTCTTCCATGTGCCGCTGTACCCGATCCCTGCGCTCATCGCCCAGCATCAGCGTATGCATGCGCGCGTACTCGGGATGCGCCGTCGCACAGTGATAGCATTCCTGGTAGTTCTCGATGGAGAGCTTCCAGTTCGCGGGGATATCGTAGGTTTTTTGCGCCGCCACCTTGAGATTTTCGAAGCCAAACATCGCCATAGGCTCGGCCAATTCGGTGCGGCAAGCCTCTACCGACAAGGGATCGTCCGTGAAGCAGACAAACACGAGTCCGTGGATTACCTCGACGGAAACGCGCTTCAGCGAGCGGGACTCCTTGTCAAAATCCTCCGGCATGTCACGCGCAGCAATGAGCCCACCGTCGAGATCGTACATCCAGCCGTGGTAGGGGCAGGCGAACTTGTCAGTGTGGCCGCTCTCTTCGAGACATACGAGCGAACCGCGATGACGACAGACATTGGCAAAACCGTTCAGCTCGCCGTCCTGGTTACGCACGATAATCGCGGATTCGCCGGCAACGTTCAGTACGCGAAAATCCCCCGGCTCGGCGAACTGGGAAACATGGCCAGCGAAAATCCAGTTCCGGTAAATGATGCGTTCGAGCTCACGCGCATACACACCGGGGTCGGTATAGAAGCGTTGATCAAGTGAGTAACCGGGCTTGTGTTCTGCTATGAGTTCGTCGATAGAACGCATTACTTATTCCACACTATGAAACATAAAAACGGCAGGCGCTGTTACGATAGCACAGGACATTTTTTTGGCGACCGAAGTCGCAACGCTATAACGAGCCGCTCGTCAGCAAGGTAGTCGGCAGCGGCGCCGCCAGCGTATTCAGGAACGCTTCCAGGTACTCGAGCTCTCGCCGACTCAGGCCGAGCGGCTTGGCCTCGTTGTGTCCGATCATGGCGTCGGGCGCTTCATTATAGTGAGCCAGCATCTCAATAAGCGTGGCGACCTGGCCCTTGTGACCGTACGGCGCCGTGTTCTCGAGATTTCTTAGCGAGGGCGTGCGAAACCTACCGATCAGTTCGGGACCCGTAAGCGCAAACTCGAGCTCCGGACAATGCCGGCTCGGGTCGTTGCTGTACGCGCCCTTGCAGTTGAATGGGTCGTCCAAAGCCTCGCGGACGCCCGAGACCCGCCCTTTGTCGGGCACCTCGCCTTCGAAATTTATCAGGCCGGTGTTGTGAAATTCGTTGTTGGTGAACAGCGGCCCGTTGTGGCACTGAGTGCAGTTTGCTTCGCCGATAAACAGGCGCAGACCACGAATTTCATCTTCCGTGAACAGCTCTGCCTGGCGCGCTTCATCGCCGGCAGCCACGGCCGCGACGTAGGCATCGAATCGTGACGGTGTGGGCATGATCGTGCGTTCGAATGCCGCAAGCGCCTTGCCGATGTTCGAGAACATCGTATCGACGCCAGACGCCTCGCCGAACAAAGCTTTGTACATGCGCCAGTATTCCCTGTCATCGACGATGATCGCGATGATGGTCAGCCGGTTACTCGAGTGTTCGTTCGGGTCTTCAAGCGGCGATAGCGCCTGTGCCCAGAGGCTGTCGCGACGGCCATCCCAGTACAGCCATGGGCTGTAGGCCGTGCCGACGATGCTCGGCGTATTGCGTTTCGAGACCCCGATTGCAACGCCCCTGGGCAAGCCGTCCGTAAAACGCCGCTCAGGCTGGTGGCAGGTTGCACAGGAAATCGCCCCATTGGCACTGAATCTTGTGTCAAAGAAAAGCCTGCGCCCGAATTCCACGGCGCGCGGATCGTCGGCAACGGCATTCGTCGGGTCGGGAGGCAGCGGCGGTAACGACTCCAGCGAGAGCGACTGCAACATGGCGATGCCCTCGTCCGACCAGGTGTCCGGCAGCGCATCCCAACGCCACACCAGCCACGCAGCCACAACAACCGTCATGACTACCGCGACCAGTGTAGCGAGCCTCATTCTCACAGCGTCAGCGACACCACCACGGTCCCCTTGGACGCGTCGCTTTCAATCGAGATGACCATCTCCCAGTAGCCGCTCATGTGGAAGCGAACGCCGTCGAGGCGGTAGTCACCGCCGCCGAGCTCTTCGGTCACCCTGGGACGCGTCGGCAAACCATGGTTGTGTACGGGCATACCACCATCGACCTCAATAGCAGCACCCTCAACCGGTTCGCCTGCAGCCGTCTCAACATGCAATATCCAGCTGTGCATGCGGTTGATCTGCGGTGGGCCGTCGGGGGTTGAGTACGTCACGACAAACTCATCGGCATGCGCCGCCGGCGACGCCAGCAGCAACGCGGCACACAACACCAACGCTGCCGGTGTGGCGCCTTTGAACCAGCGCCGAAAACGGCTGCTCATCACCAGGTACAGAATTTGAATCAGCACAAGCAATCCCAGTATCAATGGCCAGTAGCCCCAGCCCGTAAAGCCGACCTCAAACGGAAAAACGGCGGCATACAGGGCGCCCGTTTCGGGGTTCTGCGCCGCCACAATGCCGATGAAGTCACCCTCTTCCGTGAACGTATGCGTTACGGTGTAGACGTCCGGTTCCTCTGCCGGCTCGCCGTAATACACGGTCACTGCGTCGAGGTCGTCGATTGCTGCGACGTGCTCCATGCGCGCGAAACGACCCTTGCCGGTCACGTTCTTTATTATTCGAAACTCGATCGGCATCGATTGCAGCGCATCGTGCATGTACTCCATGACGAAGACGCTTTCACCAGCCACCGGCAAGTCTTCACAGAATTGCTCGTGGCCGCTTTCCCGCGGTTGATAGATTTTGAAGTGCGCGCGCAGGTAGTTGACCTTGATAACGCAGATATCATCTTCCTCGACGACACCACCATGCGCATATGCCAGCTGGGGTGCAAACACCAGAAACATCGCTAATGCCAGTGTGATCAACCGTCCGATCATGCGACCATTCTAAACGTGAACTTTCTCCTAAGCACAATTACCCTGTTGCTGGGGCCTTTCATCTACGCGATGGGGCGCCGCAATGCGACCACGGAACGGTTGCTCGATGCCTTTGTGATTCTCGCAATTGCGTGGATCGTCGGGGTTCATATCGTGCCGGAGGTTATTGCTGCGGGTGGCGTTGCCGCCGTGGGCGTCATCGCGATCGGTATGGCTTTTCCATTTGTGCTGCGCCGGATATTTCACCTCGCATCAAGCCAGATGCGGTTCACGTTGCTCTCGCTGGCGGCAACGGCACTCGCGCTCCATGCCGTCATCGACGGCATCGCGCTATTACCCGCCATGGGAGATCCGCTGTCCGTCGCCGTCATCCTGCATCGCCTGCCCATCGGCATGGCGATCTGGTGGACGTTTCGACCGGCGATCGGCCGGACGGCGGCAATCACGGCTTTCGCGATCCTCATCGCCGCGACGGCATTTTCGTATTTCCTCGCCGATCCGGTCGTCGACATGCTCGAAAGCCGGACATTGGCGTACTTCCAGGCATTCGTATCAGGCTCACTGATCGACCTGGTCGTTGTTGGTGCCATAGAGAAGTTTCGCAAGCGGCCGCATGTGCGCGATCGCTGACATGACTTACGGGGTTTCCGGACCGGATCCACCGTTCTTCAGAAAACGCCCACGATAGAAGATCAACGGGTCCGTCTCACGGTCTTCAAGATGCAGCACACGGCCGACGATGATCTTGTGATCCCCACCTTCGTAGCGATACTCGGTACTGCATTCAAAGCAGGCCGCGTACTCAGGAAGGACGGGAGCGCCATGAATCCCCGCGCGGTAACCGAGACCATCAAACTTGTCGATGCCCCTTGTCGCGAAACGCGATGACAGGTCTTGCTGCTCCATGGTGAGCACATTGACCGCGAAGTACTCGGCATTCATGAACGAGTCGTAGCACTGGGCATCATTCGCGATACTCCAGAGCACCAGTGGCGGATCGAGTGACACAGAATTGAAGCTGCTTACGGTCATGCCGACCGGTTCGTCATTCTCGTCATTCGTCGTCACCACCGCGACGCCTGTCGCAAAGCAGCTCAACGCGCGGCGAAATTCGCCAAGATCAATTTGTGGATCGTCACTCTCGCTCAAGGAGCGTCCCTCTTCAGTCAAAATAATGCACCTGCAATACGGTATCACCCGGCTTCAGATTCAGCACGCCGAATTTTGTGAACTGCGGCATGTTTCCGCCACAAACCGGCAACGCGACCTCCCTGTCAGGGACGCAGATAACCGAGCAGACCTCGATCGCCATCGATACCGCGAAAGGTGGCCGCCAGCAAGCCGCCCGCGATCAGGTGCCAGACACCCCAGACAGCGGCTATGGCCGCAGCGCCTCCCAGTCCTTTTAGCTGGCTCAGGAGGATCACAAGGGCGAGACCGGAATTCTGGATGCCGATCTCAAATGTCAGTGCGCGACGCGTTGCCGATACGCGCGACAGAATGCGGCCCGCCAGTGCACCGGTCGTAAATGCGAGCGCATTGTGCAGCACGACGATACCGCCCAGCAACGGTAGTGCCGGAAACAGAACCGGGAAGAAATACACGATGCCGTAGATGATTACTCCAACCAGCACGGAAACGCCGAGGATGGTCGTCCGCTTCCTGATTCGTTTCGCGACATCCGGCGCTTTAGCGGCGACAATCATGCCGAGAACCAGCGGCACCGCCAGCAGGAATGTCGTCTGTGCCAGGAACATCATCGGACTCACATCGAGCGTCTTGAGAAGTGTTGCGGTGGGCTCGTAGGCGTGTGACCAGAACAAGATCGACATCGGTGTCAGAACTGCGGCAAGCAAACTCGAGGTTGCCGTCAGGGCTACTGACGCCGCGACATTGCCGCGTGACAGGTAGGTCAGAAGATTCGAGACCGCCCCACCTGGGCAGCAGGCTACGACGATCATTCCCAGCGCGATCGATGCCGGCGGCGATATTGCGAGAATCAGGAGGAATGTAACCAGCGGCAGCACGATGACCTGGGACACGACACCACCGACAAAAAGCAGCGGCTTGTCACGGAGAAACGCGAAATCGCCGACGCGCAGTCCCAAAGCAACACTGAACATGACAACCATGAGCGCCACCGCGACACCGGTCTGCCCGATCGGGTCGAGTACAACGCGTAAGCTGTCGAGCGTGCCTATGTCCATACGGCTAAATATCTTCCGACTCGAGAAAGGGCTTCACGCCGACTGCTTTGTACAGCTCGTCCGGCTTGTAGGCCGTGTTGCCTTTCATGACGAGCGTCGCGCGCCGTATCGCCGAAATATCCTCAAGTGGATTGCCCTCGACGAGCACGAGGTCAGAGTCCTTGCCCACCTTGATCGACCCCGTACGCTCGTGGACACCGACAACACGCGCCGAATCGAGTGAACCGATCCTGAGCACGTCCGCATTCGAGATTCCTGCTTCGGCATAAAGTTCGAGCTCGCGATGGATCGTGAACGCCGCCACGTTGTCGCTGCCCGGCACGATCTGCACACCATTATCGTGCAGCTTCTTGATCATCGCCGCCTGCGCCACAGCCGACGCCGCCCACTCATCAACCATGCCGCGCATATCCATGTCCGCCTTGTAGTAGCCGCGCGCCACGTTCGGCGGCAGATGATCGATGACGGGGGCAAAGGTCGGGTTCGGATTGCCCGCGAGATGCGTCAGCTGTTCCATGAAGATCGCTGCCGTCGGGTCGATGGTGACGCCTTTTTCAACAAACAGCGCGATGTAGTCTTCCACTTCCTCGCTGTCGAGATCGAGTTTGCCCGCCTCGTCTCCGTACAGCGTGAAGCGCAGTTGTTTACGCGTGTCCTCGCGGTCGCCGGCCAGGAAATTCAGGAACACCATGTTGATGTGCTGGATCTCATCATAACCCGCTCGAACCGCCTGCTCGGCGGACATGAAGGCCGGGATGTGACCCGACAGGCGCATGCCATGTCCATGCGTGCGCTCAGCAATGTCGCCGACCCATTCCGGATCGATCGAGCTGTAGAGCTTGATTTGCACGTAGCCGTTCTCGGCATAGAAGTCGACGCGCTCCAGCGCCTCTTCGAGTGACGCAACCGTATCGCCCGTCGCATACGGACTGGCCTGGTCGATGAACCCTGAGCGATACGTGTGCGGACCGATGACCTCGCCGGAATCGTGCTTGGCCGTCAGCTCCATGATCTGCTCGTGGACGCTGCCGATATCCCTCACGCTCGTAATGCCGCCGGCGATATTCAACACGCCGTCGGACAGTGAGAAATGACCGTGCATGTCCCACATGCCGGGCATCAGGCTCTTGCCTGTACCGTCAATGTGCTTTGCGCCGGGCACATCGATTACAGCGCCGGAAATCGCCGTGATCTTCCCGCCTTCGACCATGACGTAGTGATCTTCCAGCAGGACGCCGTTCTCGACGTCGACAACATCGACGTTGTCGAAGATCACCGCCCCATCCTGAACGTAAGCGAGATTACCCGCCATACGCTCAACCATGGCCGCGTCCTGCTCCAGCTGAACTGCGCTGAGCTGGGCCAGCACATCAGGACTCCAGCCTTTGGGGAACATACCCATGTAGCCCGAGAAATCGAGCACGGTCAGCTGCAGGTCGTCGTTCAGCCAGCCGTAAGCGGGCGTAAACCCAAGGCCGGAGATCGCATACAGCGACAAGGTTACGGGACCGTCGGGGGACTCTACTTCAACGTCGGTAAGGCGCTCGACGCGAGCCGTACCCGACGGCAAGACGGCGACTTCACCGTCCATGCTCTGCATCGCCGCGCGCACAAATTCGGTCCAGCCCAGCGCCGCGTATTCCGTCGCAACATAGAAGCCAGGCTCGTCGGTCTTCACGCTGCCGCTCTCGCCGGCAGTGGACCACGTAGCCAGGCCGTCTTCGTACCTGAATGATTCGTCGATGGGGGCCTGGAACGGGGAAATGCCGGTGATACGCTGCGCCACCGGGATACCATCGGCATTGAGCTGCGTTACCGAGTTCACCGCGTACTCGCGGTTATTCCAGTGCACGAAGGACTCGACGGTGACTTTACCGTCGCCCGTACGAACGACGGTCGACTGACCTGCGGGCGTGCCCTGTGATAGCCATTCGTATTCGGTCGTAATACCGACCTCCGATTCAGCAGCCACCGGCTGCTCCGGAGATTCCTTGCTACACGCCGCTAGCAACAATGCGCTGCAGAGAGCGACTAGCGCTTCCTTGCCTGTTCTCATTCCTGTTCTCCTTCGTGAGCGCTGAAAAACTCGAACAGCAGTCGAGATCCCCAGAAGTCGGTTTGTTCTTCGGGTGCAATACAAAGTGTCTGGTCCGGCATGCTCCGGGACTGCAGGTCGGTAACGCAGTAACCGTTGCTGCCCCGGAAACCCGGCGTGCCCGGCCAGCGATGATCGCCTTCGGGCCACAGGCAATCGATGGCAGCGTGCGCTGTATCACCGCAAGCTATACTGCATTGTACGTTCGCGTTTTCGACGACCGGCGACGTCCAGCTCTCGGCCGCAACCGCACACGCCTCACCTTCGAGCCAATGCTCGGTGATCGCTGCCGTACTGGCGAACAACCACCCGCTGGCACTTACGCTGCCGTCTGCCGGAACGACGTCGTCAGCCCCGCCGTTGATCTGCAGCAGGGGCAACGGCTGCGTCGGCGTGCACTCGAAGCCCGGCTCCAGTCGCCCACCGATCAGCGCGGCCGACGCAAATAGGTCGGAAGCCTCGCAGGCGATCCGGTTGGCCATCATCGCGCCGTTGCTGAAGCCCGAGACATGTACGCGCTCGGCATCCACGACCCACCGGTCTGTCAGCTCCCTGACGAGGCTGCGCAGGAAGCCGACGTCGTCGTGGCAGGACGTCCAGCCGCACTGCCCGCAATTCCCGCACTCGGGCGGGCACGGCACCTTGTCGCGATCCGGCATACAGATCGGGCCATCGGGACCCGCATCGAAGCCGTCCGAAATGTGATTCCATGACGTGACTTCCCAGGGCTCTGACCCGTCGATGCTCGCCATGAACCAGGTACCCTGCGGATACACCATGACGTAGCCGTATTCCTCGGCGTACTGATTCAGCCCCTGCGTCACCTCCGCCTCGGTGCCCGTCGCGGTGCCACCGTACCCATGCATGAAAATCGCAGCCGGGTGCGGCTTCTGTTTGTCGTAACTCGTCGGCAAGAACACGAAGTACTCGCGTACCAGGCCGTCGTGTTCCAGCAGATAACGCCGCATCTCCGGTTGTTCTATTTCAACCTCTTTGCTGCACGCCGTCAGCGCAAGAGATACGAATACTATGAAAAGGATTCTGTTCATGGCGCACATCATAACGGTTCTTGATGGGCTTGCCGAAAATCAGCGTGACAGGAGCCTCCCGTTGCTGAGGTCGAGGACCCGGTCAGCAGCTCGCAACACGGTAGCGCTGTGCGTAACAACGATTCGGGTTATCGGAAGGCGCGCGATGGATTTAACAACGCAACGCTCGGTGTCCTGGTCGAGGCCGCTCGTAAACTCGTCCAGCAAGAGCACCGCGGGACACCGATAGAGTGCACGCGCAAGAAGTACCCGCTGGATCTGCCCGGCAGACAATGCCGATCCAAGATCCCCTATCGGCGTGTCATAGGACATTGGCAGCGCTTCCACCATACCGCTGATAGCTGCGAGCTCGGCAGCCTTGCGGATACGCTCGTCATTGGGGTCGACATCAAACAGCGCAATGTTTTCTGCGATCGAACCAGAAATCAGCACATCGTCGTGAAACACGGTCGCGATGCTGCCGCGGACAGTTGAAGACGGCCAGTGGGCGGCCGGTTGGCCGTCGTAATACAGTGCGCCTTCTGTCGGTTCCTCGACGGCTGAGATAATCCGCAGCAATGTACTCTTGCCACTCCCTGAGCTGCCCCGGATCGCCACGAACTCGCCTTGCGCGATTTCCGCTGACACGCCGGCCAATACGGGCCCGCCAGCATCGTCATATCTGAAATTGACGTCGCGCAGTGCCACGCTTCCCGCCAGCCGGCTCCGGGACCCGGGCTCGGGCTCATGAGACCCGGTCCTGCTGAAGACAATATCCGCGAGCCGGTCGAGCGGAACCTGGAGGAGGCGGTACTCGCTGACCCGGTTGATGATTCCCACCGCTCTCGTCATAAACATACCCGTATACGCCACGAATGCCGAAACGGCCCCGATGGTCATAGCACCGCTGAGCACTTGCTGCGCAAGAAGATAGACGACGCCGATGTGCATGCCCTGTTGCAGAGCCTGGAAAATGCTTCGGTCGATAACGCCCGTGTTACCCGCGCGAATCTGTGTGTTGATCCGGCGAACGAGCAGGTTCTGCCACTCCGTCGTCCGACATTGTTCGCCGGCGCACATTTTTATCGACAGCATCGAACGCAGCGATTCCAGCAGATGTGTTTGCGCCGCTGCCTCGGCACGTACGAGTTTGTTTGCCTGTTCGAGCATTACCGGAAAAATTACGACGCGCCACAACCAGTACGACGCACCCACCACGGCAACCAGTGCGGTGAGCATGGGTGCGTAGGCGACCATCAGGATGGTCACGATCGCCAGAAAGATGCCATCGAGAATCAATGCGGGCACAGCCTCGGTGACGAACGACTGGATTCTCGCCAACGATGCAAGTCGCTGCTGAATGTCGCCTAGCCTTCTCGCTCGAAACCAGGCGACCGGCAGACACATGAGGTGCCGCAGGACACGCGACGACAGGCTGAACACGGTTGCCTGCGAGAGAAACTGAAACGTGAGCTGCCGAGTGCCGCTCGCAAGTAGCTGGAATACCGCCAACGCCACGAAGCCCACGACGAGCGTATTGAGCAGCAGGTGGTCCCCCCTCATGAGTACCTGGTCGATTACCGTTTGCAGGTAGAACGGCATGGCCAGGAGCAGGAGCTCCGACAGGATTGCCAGTAGCAACGCGGCCGCAAGCCCCATGGTGAAGCCAGAATCCAGAGTGACGATATCGGCCAGCCGCAGTCGGCGCGGCGCCTTGTTGCGTTCGAAGTTGTTCGCCGGCACAAGTTCCAGGGCGACCCCCGTAAACAGCGCGTCCGCCTCATCCAGCGATAGTCGCAGCACGCCCTGGGCGGGATCGTGAACGATCAGGTGCCGGCGCGTGGCCTTCCGAAGCACGACAAAATGGTCGAAGTTCCAGTGCAGGATGCAGGGCGCCTTGAGGCGCTTTAATTCCGAAAGCCTGCAGCGCACCGCTCGGCCAGACAAGCGCAGAGATCCACTGATACGCAGCAGCGATGCGAGGCTTGCGCCATGCAGCGATACACCGAACTGCCGGCGCAGGCTGGCGAGGTCCTGCTCACTGCCAAAGTAACTCGCAATCATGGCCACGCACGCCAGGCCGCATTCGGCAATGGTCGATTGGCGAATGATCGGCAGGCGCCGCGTCCCTGCGCTGTTCAGCCAGGGCATCGTCTGCCGCGCCATCCTAGAGTCCGGCCTGCAGGGGCGCCAGCAACCAATCCAACAGGCTGCGGCTCTCCAGAACGATTTCCGCGCCCAGCGCCATGCCCGGTCGCAAGGCATAGCGCCCGTTGTCATCCTCGACGTGATCGGAATCGAGGTGAATGGTCACTTTGTACGCTGCCTCGCGCAGCCCTGAGGCAGCCGGCATGTCACCCGGCAACGAAACAAATCCTGCGACCGCATCGACCGAGCCACGCGCAACCCCGAACCGCTGGTGGGGAAACGCGTCATAGAGCAGCCTGACCGGCTGGCCGGGCATTATCATCCCGGCCGCACGCGACGGCACATAGACTTCGGCGACGAGGGACGACTGCTGCGGAATAATCGAAGCCAGTATCTGTTGCGGACGAACCGTGCTCCCGGGAGTGACATCGGTCGTGGCAACCGTGCCATCAATCGGCGAATGCAGTGTCAACGATCTCTGCCCTTCGAACGTCGCAATACGTTGCCACAACTCGGCCCGCTCCGCCTCGAGCCTGGTGACGGTGCGTTCGAAATCCATGCCGAGCCGGTCTTGCGCCGCCACCAGGCTTTGGCGCTCACGCTTGAGGGAGCTTATTTCTTGCCGCAGGCGTGCTGCAGCCTGCTGCAGCTCAACCAGCTCGTCCCTGCGTTGCCGCAGTTCAAGCTTCGCGAGTGCGCCGCGCGTGAATGCTTCCTCAAGAGCCGATTGCATTTCAGCTTTGCGTTTTACGCGCGCGTCCTGCACACGGCGCTGGCTGATTACGGCCTGCATTTCGTCGTCAAGTCCGTGTACCTGATCGTCCAGGGCCCGATAGTCTGCGACGAACTGTTCACGAATGAGCGCCTCCCGGTGCTCGGTGCCGACCAGCTGCATTCGCAATTGCTCGATCGCCTCTCCTGCCGCGCTCAAACCGTCACCGAGGACCGCTTCTTCCGAGAGCACGACGACGGGGTCACCACGCCGTACAAAGTCGCCGGCTGTGTGCGCCACGCTTGCAACCATCGCGTACTCGCTGTGGGACAGGCTAACCACGCCAGGCACAGAAACCAACCACCCCCGAACCGTCTCCTTGCGGGCATAGTCCGCTGCCCAGAGGAAACACGCAGTGACCACAACAAACGCCACGCAAATCAGGGCCAGCCACAGCCAGGGCCTGGGCATCACTGCGACAGGCCTGCCTTCTATTCTCGTCGCCAGCGCATCAATTGCATTCTGTCGAAACAGGTTTTCTGGCTGCAAGTCCGGCATGCCCTATTAATAGAGTGTGCTCCCGGTCACGGCAAAATCCGAATGACGGCAATTCATGAAAAAAGCGGAGGCCGTTTCTTGCGCAGATACATGTGTGCAATTAGCAACAGGCTGTTTTTCCGCATCGTACTGATAACGATGCGGCGATATCACCACGTTGCTCGTCTGTATCGCCAGCTGCAGTCAGGTCTTTTTCCTGGCTGCGGCAGCAGCAATCCGATTGCATCGCGGCGCTATTGCAACACTGCAAAAACGACGCTGCATTAATACCGCGTGACGCGTAGTGCGTCATATATACAACACTTATCCCGAGTGCTCGAATCGCCCCATGTGCTGTACGCAGTTCGTGCAGCGTGTTCTTAACTCTATCAAAAGTGGGGAGATTTCTTATGAGGAAACCAAACTGGTTATCCAGCCACTCTTGGATACTGGCGTGTTGTGCAGCGCTGGTAATTCCTGACGCCGTCTTTGCACAGACCTCCGACGACGAGGTTGCGTTAGAAGAAGTCGTCGTTACGGGTTCGCGTATTAAACGCAGCGACACGTCCAGCATCAGCCCTATCTCGGTGCTGACCGAGCAGGACCTCGCCGTGTCGGGCAACCTGACGCTGGAAAACTTCATCCAGGATATGCCCGCTGTGAACGGCGGTGACTTCGGCGCCGGCGTCAATAACGGTAACCCGGGTATTGCAACTGTTTCCCTGCGCGGCCTGGGACCCAACCGCACCTTGACGCTCGTCAATGGCAAGCGCTTTGCGTCGGCCTCCGTTAATGGCTTTGTTGATCTCAACATGATCCCGACTGCGATGGTCGAGAGGATCGAGGTCTTACGCGACGGGGCGTCGACCGTGTATGGTTCTGATGCCATTGCCGGTGTCGTCAATATCATCACCAAGAAAGACTTCGAGGGCGTCGATGTGTCGTTCGGCTATGACATCACCGACGAAAGCGACGGCGAGATGCTCAATGGGTCAGTGGTTTTTGGCACCACTTTCGAAAAGGGCAACTTCGTTCTTGGCGCACAGGTCAACAAGCGGGAAGAAATCCGACAGGGCGACCGAGCCTTCTCGGCGTGCCCGTTCTTCGACGACGGAGTCCAGACGATCTGCGGCGGCAGCCCGACAACAACACCCGCGCAGTTCACGCCGCTGGGCGCTGATTCGGCTATCGGTGGCCATGTCCTGGACGCGGACGGCGTGACGGTCAGGCCGTTTGATGCCGCGCGCGATGCGTTTAACTTTGCTGCACTTAGCTACCTGACGACGCCACAGGATGTTTACAGC
This sequence comes from uncultured Woeseiaceae bacterium, assembly GCA_945787845.1. Taxonomy (GTDB): domain Bacteria; phylum Pseudomonadota; class Gammaproteobacteria; order Steroidobacterales; family Woeseiaceae; genus UBA1847. The sequence goes on from CALZJH010000005.1 coordinate 109,714, forward strand.
GCCTACGCAGCCGTGAACTATGAGATGTTCGATGCCCCGGTGCTGGGCGCGGTTAATGCCAGCCTGGAAATGAACTTCTCGAACCGTGAATCGGACCAGTTGCTGGCCCCTGTGGGGACATTTGGTGGTTGGATCACTTCACAGGAGCATCCTGACAATCCCTTTGGCGATGCACTGTGCGCTAGCAATCCTCTGTGCACAGCGCCGCAGGATGTAGCGACTTCCCGACGCTTGACGGAATCAGGTGGTCGCCGGTTTACACAGGACGTGAATACCTGGCGTATCGGAACCGGACTTGACGGTCAGTTTGAAAATGGCTGGACATGGGACGTTAACTACACCCTCGCGAAATGGGAAGACGGCCGGCGGAACGAAGGTCGACCGAACCGCCCGAACATTGAAAACATGATGGATCCCACCTTGTGTGCCGCCGCGACGAACGGTTGTCCAGGGGTTTTCAATCCCTTCATCAGCGACAGCATGACCGACGCGCAGGTTGCCTATGGCTTCGTTGGAGTAAACACCAAGAACGAGTCCACGCTGAATGTATTCCAAGTCAACTTCTCTGGTGATTTCGGTGACTTCGAAATGCCGGGTGGCAACATTGGCTGGGCGTTCGGTTACGAGAATCGTCGTGAGGAAGCCGCATCCAAACCGGATGGTGGTGCTGCGATTGGCGCCATTGCATTCACTCCGGGTAACGTCACGGGCGGAAAATACCAGGTTGATGAAGTCTATGGTGAGCTCGTTCTGCCAATACTTTCGGGCGCGCCAATGGCTGAGTTGCTGACACTCGAAGCATCGGCTCGCTGGACTGACGTCGATTTCCTTAACGACTCCGACACGGTATTCAAGGTAGCTCTGGAATGGGCCCCGGTTGAGGATGTCCGATTGCGTGCCACCTTCTCAGAAGGGTTCCGCGCACCGAACATCAGCGAACTGTTCCTTGGTCAACAGCAATCTGCGGAGTCCTATACCGATCCCTGCCGTAACTACGGCACATCCGGTACGGATGCCAACACGGTTGCAAACTGCCAGGCCGACGGGCTCGCCCCGGACTTCAACCTGGCGACATTCCAGGCAACGACGCTGCAGGGCGGTAACCCGAACCTTCAGCCGGAGACGTCCGAGTCACTCACTGCGGGTCTCGTCTTCACGCCGAGCTTCCTTGAAGATCTGACGGTCTCGATCGACTACTTCGACATCGAGATTACCGATGCGGTTGGCACTGCGCCGACTTCAGAAGTCATCTCAGCTTGCTATGCAAGTGCCGGGTTCTCTGATCCCTTGTGTGCGTTGATTGTTGGGCCGGCTTTCCCGGGTGTTGACGAAACGCCCTCGCCGGCAGCACCGACGCGTCGCAACTCGAATCTGCAAATTTCGGGTGTCCTCCAGACCAACGCCAACCTCGCTACCTATCAAACCAGTGGTATCGACTTCCAGGTTGACTATGGTCTCGAGACGGGTATCGGGCTGCTCGACTTCCGTGTCACAGGTACCTACCTGAGCGAATACGATTACCTGCCGTTCGCGGGTGGGGATTTGATCCAGCTGGCCGGATTCTTCGGCGGCGATCCCGCCTTCGGTAACCCGGCTGCATTCGCCGAGTGGCAAGTGAACTACGGCGTCACCTTAACGCGTGACGACTGGGGCGCTAACCTTACCGCCAGGTACATGAGCGAAACGGATGACATTGACGCGGCTCCCGCGAATCTGTCGAACGTTGCCGATGCGATTACGTATCTTGACCTCCAGGGCTATTACAACTGGAAGGACATGACGTTTACGGTTGGTATTCGTAACCTGACTGATGAAGAGCCGCCGTATGTCACCGCTTACGATGACATGAATACGCTTCAATTCAGCTACGACACTCAGGGTCGTTACATCTACGGAAGGGCGTCCATCAGCTTCTAGGACATCTTTTCGACAGCAACAGGAGGCCTCCAGGGGAATCCCTGGGGGTCTTTTCACTAATGAAGAAACCTCTACTACTACTAATGTTTCTGTTCGCCCAGCCCGCGTTTGCGGGTGAAGAGGCGTTCACCCAGTGCCGGCCGATCGAGGCTATCGAGGAGCGGGTCGCCTGTTATGACAAGCTTGTGGATTCACTCTCCGAATCCGACGCGGTCCCTGATGCACAGTCGCTGTTTGGCAGGAACGATGCGGACGCAAAACGAATCGTTGAGACATCGCTGGCCATCGAACAAATAGACCAGGTTGAAGCAGCCGTTACCGAAGTTCGACGATCAGCAAACAGGAAATTGGTCGTGACTCTCGATAATGGACAAATCTGGCGACAGCTCGACAACCAGCCCATGCACCTCAAGAGCGGTGAGTCGGTGATCGTTCGCAAGGCCAGTCTCAATTCGTTTCTCTTGGAAAAGAAATCGGGCAGCCGCAGCATTCGCGTAAAGCGCGCGAACTAGCGTAGCTTCGACTCCAACGCCTGCAGCTTCCTGGTGTATCCGGAGACCAGTTGAGCTTTCTCAGCCGTGTCTCTTGCCTTCCTGTAGTCCCTGGCCGCCAGGTCATATTCCTGCATTTTGACGTAAACGAGTCCCCGCAGAAAATAGAACTGGTGTTCATCGGGTTTTAGCCTTATTGCGTCCGCGAGGTACGTCATCGCGCCCTCAAGATCGTTCTCCTGGTAGGCAATTTGAGCGAGGTAGTGGTGATAGTAGGGGTTCCGGTTTCTGTAGTACGCCACCTTCTTTGAGTAGTAACTGGATTCCTCCTCTCTCCCCAGATGAAGAAGCGCGCTCGCCAGGTTCGTCAGGGCCGATCTGTTGGATGGCTGGATTGTCAGAGCCTGGTGGTACGCCCTTTCTGCCATGTCGTAGTGCTTGTGGCGTGAATACAAGGCACCGAGGTTCACCCATAGCCCCGGTATGTCAGGATCCGTTTCAATCCCTTTCTTGAGAAACCGGAAGGCTTTTCTTGAATCCCCTTCCTGCATCGACTCGACGGCCACGTTGCTGAAATACAGCGCAATCGCGTAGTTGTCGGCCACTTGTTTTGTCGCGTAATTGCCATTGTATTCGGCCGTGTTGAAGTCCACCACATACCGGCCGACATGATTGACGTCTTGCCTGACCCCCTTGACGAGGACGTTGATGTGATTATTCAGGATTATCATCTCGCCATCTGCTCTGAAGCTTGGGGGGATGTCGACCATCTGGAACGTCAACTCCAGATCTGCCTCGCGCGCAAGCGCGGCGAACAGGATAGAGAAAGAAAGACAGTTTCCCTCACGATTTTCGAACGTCTCTATCGCCGTATACGTGAGGTTTGCGTTGTACTCCAGGGTCAGCAGACCGTCGTCTATCATGCCGCGGATGAGCTTTCTCAGCCTTGAACGCGCCTGCGGATCGCCTTGCACCCTGGAGGCGACGTAATCACGCATCTCATCATTCAATGCGAGGATCTCATCTGGCCGGATATCGGACACATCGACGGTCTCGCCAAACAACACTTCCCCGGACAACAGCTCGTCGGTCGAGCCGGGCGCGGCAACGGGAGTATGCGTGCATGCAGTCAGCCATAAACACGCAAGTGGCAAAAGTCGTGCGTATTTCACCGTGTCATTTTTGCAACGATCAACAGTCATCATCTCAACTCTGCTTGGCAATTCAGAGCCCGTCTATTAAGACCTATATAGCAAGCTGCAAATTCCGCTTTTTGTCTGCTATTGACGCACAACCCGTGCGTTCTCGGGCAAATGCTTGACACCCAGGACGCCTGCTGGACACTGAGATAAGCAACACGTTTCGGGGGACACAATGCGGCGCAGGCTCGAAGTCTATCTGGCGGCAATGTTGGTGACGTTTGTGTCCACAGACGCATTCGGACAGGCGCTGTACTCGTTCGAGACCACAGAAGACTTTTTTGCACCCGCCACCTACTGGTCCGCCTGGCAGGACACGCTGGACCGACATCAGGCGGAACGCGAAATAATTCACCAGTGCCTGGGCGACGAGTCAGCCTGCACACGCCGCCTCAGGGGGCTCCGACATGTCCTGCTGAAAAGCGCCGACCTCAGTTTCGAGCAGCGGATTCGCCTGGTGAATCGCTACGTCAACAGGCACCGCTACAAGGACGACCGCGTGAGCTCGCGAGCCAAAGCGGGTAATCAATGGGAGACCCTGACTGAATTTCTGCATCGTGGCGGTGACTGCGAGGATTTCGCGGTCGCGAAATATTTTGTGCTACGAGAGCTCGGCGTTGACGCCGAGGACATGCGTATTGTCATAGGGAGGGAATCGCAGCGTGCCACCCATCACGCGATGCTCGCGATCCGGTTTGACGAAGATGTCTGGCTGCTGGAGAACGACAACACGATTCATCGAAACGGCTACCAGGATATCAATCGATTCGTCTATGCGATCAACGAGCAGGGGATTTGGGATCACGAAAGAACGGACTAGATAACAGCGGAGGAAGTAAGAATGAAAAGGCTACTATTGGTGTGTATTTGCGGCGGGCTTTTTTCAGCGTCGGCTATAGCGGCAGAACCGTATGAGAACTGGCTGAAAGCACAGAGCCAGCGCGGGGTCGAGATCGAACTCATTCGCGTCGCGAGTGAGAAACCCCTGGTCGCCACCGAGGAGACGGATCCGGAAGTCTCGGCTATCCTCGAGGAAGTCGAGGCGATCGAGGAAGAGGCCAGCGATCTGGAGAAGATCGAAGAATCCTCGTAGCAAACCGCGTGCCTCGTTGGGCTGCAAGAAAAAGGGCTTACATGCGTGTAAGCCCTTTTGTCTTCCTGGGGCGGATCAGATCACCTGCTTGTTAAACGCCGATTCCAGGTGCATACGCAGCGCCGCCGTGCCGGTTTTACGCTGCCGTTGACGGGGGCTGATTACGATCACTTCCCTGCCCGCCGACTCGATGTCGGGCGTCAGGTCGACCAGGCTACCTGCACGCAGGTAAGGCTCACAAAGGTACTGCGGCAGGCGAGCAATGCCGAGTCCGGCGAGCGTTGCCTCGCGTGCCTCGAGCAAGCCTGACATCGTGTACTTCGCATTGACCGTTACCGTCGTCACTTTGTCGTCACGACCGAAGCGCCAGGAATGGGTCTCGCGATCAGTCGCATCAACAATGCAGTCGTGTTTCTCGAGGTCAAAAGGTGAGCGAATCGTTTCGTGCACCGATGCGTATTCAACGCTGGCGAAAATTGACTGACGGACATAGGCAATCGTGTTCGTCCATCCGCCGACAATAGTTACAGGCGCAAGTGCAATGCCGATGTCCACGGACTCGACGGCTTCCTCCGTCCAGACAGTGACCGGTTTGCGGTCAATCAGGAGGCCAGGGTTATCCGCTTCAAAACCCCTGAGGCGTGGCTCGAGGTAGCGATCGATGATGTCAGGTGGCGCGCCGACGACAACCGGCGCCTTGTTGGCGATAATAGCGCCGATAGTCGCCAGGGACTGCGCATTCTGCGCCGACTCCAGCAGTATTTCGCACTGCTCGAGGCAACGTCGCCCGGCATCTGTGACGGCTATATGCTTTGGCGTTCTATCAAGCAGCTTGACGCCAAGATTACGTTCCAGCGAACCCAGCCGACGGCTAATCGTCGTGCGTTCCATTCCGAGGTCAGCAGCGCACCTTGAAATGCCGCCTGTTTGCACGATCTTCGCAAACAATGCCAGGTCTGCTACCTGTTTCAATTCCCCTTGCATACCACACCCCTCCGGCAAAAACGCAATCGTCATTTACTAAGAGTCATCGCAAGCGACTTTGGTTGTTGCGAATCGTGCGTTTATGCATCGGTGCGCGCGCGTATCGTGCGCATTATGAATCGTCGCAAATTCGTCACAAGGTAAAGGGAACCTGTCGCTAATTTGTACGGTCAGAACCCTTGCAGTTGCGGATATACGCAAGGGGGAGACTGTGGGGATGAAGAGGCGCGGTCCAGAATTGGATAGATACGACGTGGCGATACTCTCTGCGTTGTTGGTTAATACCCGGTTGACGACGGTAGAACTCGCTCAGAAAGTTCACCTGTCGCGAACGGCCGTTTCACGGCGCATTACTGCTCTCAGGCGCATGAACGTCCTGAACGATTCAGCGGACGTGCTCAACTACGAGTCCATGGGATTCAAAGTGCGTGCAAGCGTCGAAATTTCTGCGCCGGGCCAGGCGACCGCCATCATCAAGCCCAAACTCCTGGAGCGGCCTGAAGTCCTTAGCGTTGCCGTCATGGCCGGCGACGGCCTGCTTTGTCTCGATGTCATTGCCGTCGACATGGGCCACCTGCACAGCTTCATAAACTCGGTACAGGAAAATGGTGACACTACGACGAAAGTGATCTTCGCCGAGGAGAAATCTCGACTAACACTCATGGAACGCATGCGGAAACTCAACGAGGAATCAATCGGGGACCTCGTCCGTATATAGGCCTGTTATGCTGCCGGCATGACGAGAGCCGATGTCCTTGTAATTGGTGGCGGCGCCGCCGGACTCATGTGCGCCATCACCGCCAGCCAGCGCGGCCGGAAGGTGATCGTCCTTGAGGGCTCCAACCGGATCGGCAAGAAAATCCTGATGTCAGGCGGCGGTCGTTGCAACTTCACCAACCTCTACTGTGAGCCGTCAAACTTCCTGTCTCACAATCCGCACTTCTGTAAATCCGCCCTTTCGCGCTACACGCAACATGACTTCATCGCGCTCGTTGAGAAGCACGGTATTGCGTACCACGAGAAGACGGCCGGCCAGCTCTTCTGCGACGTATCGTCAAAGGACATTGTCGCGATGCTGCAGCGCGAATGCGACGACTCCGGTGTCCACATCGTGACGCAGTGTGACATTCAGAGCGTCAGGCACGATAAGGAGTACCAGGTCGACAGTGCAGCGGGAGCGTTCTCGGCACAGTCACTGGTCGTCGCGTCGGGTGGCCTTTCCATCCCCAAGATGGGGGCAACGGGTCTTGGCTATGACATTGCACGACAGTTTGGACTCAAGGTGTTCGATACCCGCGCCGGGTTGGTGCCTTTCACGTTCACCGGCCCAATGCACGACCTGACCGGCCGGCTGTCCGGTGTCAGCGCCCGTTGCACGGTTACGGTCAATGGAGTGTCGTTTACCGAGGACGTTCTTTTCACACATCGAGGCCTGAGCGGACCGGCTGTGCTACAGGTATCGAGCTTCTGGCATCCCGGTGACAACGTGGAACTCAACCTCTTGCCCGACACCAACGCTGCCGAGGCGTTGCTGGCCGCAAAGACGGAGCAACCGCGGGGCTTGCTGCGAACCACACTGGCCAGTCACTTGCCGCGTGCTCTTGTGAACGAACTGCAGGGCGCCTGGTGGCCTGCGCATGCCGATACACCGCTGGTCGAAATTGCCAATGACGTGCTTCGCGATCTCGGAGACCGGCTGCATCACTGGATCCTGAAACCCGCCGCGACCGAAGGCTACCGGACCGCGGAGGTCACGCTGGGCGGCGTCGACACCGACGAATTGTCCTCGAGGACGATGGAGGCACGACGTCAACCCGGCCTCTACTTCATCGGCGAAGTGGTGGACGTGACCGGTCACCTGGGCGGTTTCAACTTCCAGTGGGCCTGGTCGTCCGGGCATGCCGCCGGATTGAGCCTGTCCGAGTTCTAGAAGAAACAGTCACCGAACAACGCCATACCGGCCAGGCTTAAGAGAGCCCGATGCATATGCACTAATCGCATACGGGTATAACGAAAGCGTCTGGCGATCGTCTTGTCCTCCATGGCGCTCTATATAGACTCGACGGTCTTATGAATGCAAACGTCGAAACGCTATTTCCGGACCAGGACTCTATCCATGACAGCATTGCGGAGCTGATCCCCGGTCCCAATAACCCGACGCCCATGGTTCGCCTTGGCCGTCGCTTCAATCCGCATGCTGATTTCGACCTGATCGTAAAACTCGAGGGCATGAACCCGTTCGGCTCGATCAAGGATCGTACGGCGGCGTTTATGCTCGGCGGGCTGCAGCTCAGCGAAGACCAGTCCCTGGTCGAGCCGTCTGCCGGCAATACCGGCATCGCACTGGCTGCGCTTGCCAACGCCCAGGGCAATCCGATCGAGATCGCCGTCCCTGAAGGCGTGCCGGAGGAGAAGAAGGCTCTGCTCCGCTTCCTTGGCGCCGAGCTCATCGAGGTCGAGGACGAGCTGTGCCCTATCTATCCTTCCGAGGGCGCTCGAGGAGTGGTCAAGAGCATGGTCGAAAGCGCGGCGTACGATGGGAAGTACGTCAGCCCCAACCAGTACGAAAGCGAGCTCAACGTTGCAGCGCATTACCATACGACAGGCCCCGAAATCTGGAAGCAGACCGGCGGTCGCATCGACTATTTCTTTGCCGGTGTGGGTACGGGCGGCACGATTACCGGCGTTGGCCGTTACCTGAAAGAACGTAACCCGAACATTAAGATCATCGGCGTGGAGCCGGCCAGCCGGCATCACAAGCTGTCGGGCCTGAAGCGCGTTACGGGATTGCCCGAAGAGCATTTCCCCGCCATCCTCGATCGCAACGTCGTCGATGAGTTTGTGTCCGTGACCGATGACGAGGCTTTCGCCGCTGGAATCCGCGTCGCACGCAGCGATGGCGTGATGGTCGGGCCGACCACCGGCGCACTCCTGCACGCGGCCACCGAGTGGGGCAACACCCACAAGGGCACCGCCGTCGTTATTTCCGGCGACAATGCAGCGAAGTACGTTTCCGCCTACGCGGAGTATCTATAACGCAGCGACCGTCCGCCCGAACTCATCGACTTTGTCCCAGTCGGTGAACTCGTAGGTTTGGGTCGGGTCCGTCGGGCCTTTCGTCATCCATAAGATGAAGCGAATCATCGTTCGGTCAAAGGGGCCGAGCTCCGGATAGGCGATCTTGCCGGCAAACACGCCTAGGTGTTGCGGCTGCCAGTCGATCTGTTTCAGAAACTTCTGCAGGTAGGGATTGGTTTCCGGTGTGTTCTTCTCGGGCTTGCGTGCCACGACGTTCACTGAGAACAGCGCATTCGGGTGCGCCTCGAGCACGGCCTGGTTGTCGCGGATAAATTTATAGACGGCCGGCTGATGCTTGCCGTAGCGGATACTGGCGCCAATCACGACCTTGTCGAAACTCCGGCCCTCGAGCGACGGCCCGTCTTTGAGGTCGAGCATCTCCACGCTGTCGCCCGCCTGCTCGAGCGCCGCCGTCACGCGTTTGCATATTTCTATCGTATGACCGTCGGTCGTCGAATAGAGAATGAGTACTTGTGCCATATCGTGCCTCCGTCCTACCCGGCAAAGTACAACAGGACGTTTGGCTTAGCCACCCGAAAGACCCTAAAGCATCGGCGTCTCATCGACGTCGAACTCGACCGCCGAGCCGGCGACCTCGGGCAGCTTCTTCATTGCTTCATTTAGCATCTCAACGTGCTCGGCCTCCTCGTCGCGAAGTTCGGTAAACAGCTCTACGACGTCGGGATCTGTAATACCGGGCAAAGCCAGATCGTAGAAGTCGTAGGCTTTCTGCTCGGCCTCGAGCCCGACTTTGAACGCGTCGACAGTGGACATGCCGCGACTCGGCGCGCCCATGTCTGGAGCTTCGACGTCGTACAGGTCGTCAAGCGTCAGCTTTGAAGGGGTGTCGCCGAACAGCTCTTTGCGGCGGGCTTCGAGCTCCTGACCGTGCTTGGCTTCGTTTTCGGCCATCGAGGCAAAGAAGGCGCCGGCGTCGAAACCGCCGGTGCGGCCGAGCTGGGTGGCGAACATCTGGTAGCGATGGCATGCCTCCATTTCGATCAGCTTGGCGAGGTCGAGGGCATCCATCAGGCTAAGTTTTGACAGGTCTAGTCGCGTGGACATTGTGTTGACTCCAGGGGTTGCGTTAATCGTTTTCGTTAGTTTTCACAGCGGTGCTCAAATCCATCGCCGCACAGTGGCCATGTAATCGTCATAGTCAGGTCCGAACCGAGCCTGCAGGACCAGCTCCTCGGGCTTGATCTGGAACTGCGTCATGTAGACAACAAACACCGGCAGTAAGGCCAGGGCAGCGACGTTCTGCAGGAACAAACCCCAACCGGCCAGCGTGACCACGAGGGCCAGGTACATGGGGTTTCTCGAATACCTGTAAACACTGTCCGTGACGATTGCCTTCGTTTTGTCCGGCGCTGTCGGGTCGACCGTGGTGCTGTGCCGCCTGAACGCGGCCACGCTGGCTATGCCGATACCACCTCCAAGAGCCGCGCAAACGGCAAAGGCGGCTGCCGCACCGGGCAACACGAACGCACCGCCCGTGTACGCCGCAGACAGAGTCCACATGAGCGCGGCGCACATCAGGAACTGCGCGACTGGCGGAATCTTCAGATCAAGTATCGTTACCATCCCGCAGTTTCGCCTGTGCTGCCGCCAGTCTCGCGACCGGCACACGCGGTCCGGAGCACGACACGTAGTTCAGGCCCACATCGTGGCAGAACTGTATCGACTCGGGGTGGCCGCCCTGCTCTCCGCAGATACCGATCTTGAGCTTTTCTCGTTGCTCGCGACCGCCCTTGACGGCCATCTTGATCAGTTTGCCGACGCCCTTCGTATCGAGTACCTCGAACGGGTTGTCCTGCAGGACCCCCGCCTCGTTGTACATCGGCAGGAACTTGTTTTCGGCATCTTCACGCGAGAACGAGAACGTCGCCTGCGTGAGGTCGTTGGTACCGAACGAGAAGAACTCGGCAACGCCGGCGAGATGCCAGGCGCGCGTGCAGGCGCGTACCGTTTCGATCATCGTGCCGAATTTAAACGAGAGCTTCTTGTCGTGTTGCTGCTCGAGCTTCTGCACGACCTCATCGACAGTGCGCTTCACGTGCACGATTTCCTGCAGCGTGATCACCTGCGGCACCATGATTTCCGGCCTCACGTCAACGCCGTCTTCCGCACACTGCATGGCGGCCTCGAGGATCGACCGGATCTGCATCTCGTAGATCTCCGGGTACGTAATACCCAGGCGGACACCGCGGTGACCAAGCATCGGGTTCACTTCGTCTAGTTCGCGGACCTTTCGCAGCATGCGCTCCTTGTGGGCGAGCGCGTTGTTGACGAAGTCCTCGTTCATTTCTTCGAACGCGGCAGGTAGCTGCACATCATGATCCAACGTCGACATCGCCGTCTGGCGTCCGCGTACGATCTTGCGATACACCTCGAGATTCTCGATTTGTTCCATCAGGTCGTGCTCGGTCGGCAGGAACTCGTGCATCGGCGGATCCAGCAGCCGTACCGTGACCGGGTCGGGCGCCATTTCCTTGAAGAGCTGCACGAAGTCATCGCGCTGGAACGGCATCAGTCGCTCCAACGCGACCTTTCGATCTTCCTCGTTGTTGGCGAGGATCATATCGATGACGATTGGCAGGCGATCCACCGCGTTGAACATACGTTCCGTACGGCACAGGCCAATACCCATTGCGCCATATTCACGCGCAGTCTTCGCGGCTGCCGGCGTATCGGCATTCGCCATGACCTTCAGTTCAGCGGTTTCGTCCGCCCAGGCGAGGAGCTCGCGCAGTTCATCGGAGAAGTGCGCCGGGATGGTCTCGATCGCGCCGAGGAAAACCTCACCCGTACCGCCGTCAAGCGTAATGACGTCGCCTTCGTGAATAATCTGTTCGCCAACACGCGCCAGGCGAGCGGCAACATCGACGGTAATGCCTTCGGCGCCAGCTACGCATGGCTTGCCCATGCCGCGAGCCACAACGGCCGCGTGCGAGGTCTTGCCTCCGCGACTCGTCAGGATACCCTGTGCGGCGAAGAAGCCATGGATATCTTCCGGACGTGTTTCTTCACGGACGAGAATAATTTCCTCGCCCGCGTTACCGAGCTTCTCGGCAAGGTCGGCATCGAAGACGCACTTGCCGGCTGCAGCGCCAGGTGACGCAGGGAGTCCGAAAGCGATCGCCGCGACCGAGTATTGAGGATCGAGCGTCGGATGCAGCAACTGTTCGAGCAGGTCGGGCGGCACACGGAGCAACGCTTCGTTACGCGTCAGCAATTTTTCCCGGAACATTTCAACCGAGGTCCTGACCGTAGCGGCTGCGTTCATCTTGCCGTTGCGGGTCTGCAGGCAGTACAGCGTGCCTTTCTCGATCGTGAACTCGTAGTCCTGTACTTCCTTGTAGTGCGACTCGAGAGTATTGCGCAAATCGACGAGCTGCCTGTACTGCTCGGGCATCTCTTTCTCGAGATCGACGATTGGCTTCGGCGTGCGGATGCCCGCAACAACGTCTTCACCCTGCGCGTTCGTCAGGTATTCGCCGAACATCTCGTTTTCACCTGTGCCCGGGTTGCGGGTAAAGCCAACGCCCGTGGCACAGTCATCTCCCTTGTTGCCGAACACCATGGTGCAAATGTTTACCGCGGTACCGTTCGCCATGTCAGGCGTGATATTGAATTCGCGCCGATAGTCGACGGCGCGCTTGCCCATCCAGGATCGGAATACGGACTCGACGGCAAGTTGCAGCTGTTCGACGACGTCCGTCGGAAACTCGCGGCCGGCCTGCTCGCGCACGACGCTCAGGAACAGCGCGCTAATCTCTTTCAAATGACTCGCTTCGAGCGACACGTCGGCCTTGACGCCAACGCGCTCCTTGACCGCGTCAAAGTGAACGTCGAAGTGCTCGTCGTCAATGCCGAGCGCGACTTTGCCGAACAACTGGATGAAGCGGCGATACGCGTCGTAGGCAAAGCGCTCGTCACCGGTCTGTTCGATCAGGCAAGCCAGCGTCTCGTCGTTGAGGCCCAGGTTCAGGATCGTATCCATCATTCCTGGCATCGACAGGGCGGAACCCGAACGCACCGACACGAGCAGCGGATCGGGGCCTTTGCCAAACGTCTTGCCTGTCGATTTTTCGAGCAACGTGATCTGGTCCCGTACCTCGCCCATCAGGCCCTCGGGCAGGCCGTCGTTATCAAGGTAGTCGAGACAGGCCTCGGTTGTGATAACGAAGCCCGGAGGCACGTTGATGCCAATTTGTGTCATTTCGCAGAGGTTCGCGCCCTTGCCACCCAGTAACTTCTTGTTTTTGCCGTCGCCGTCGGCGAAAGAATAGACTTGCTTGCTCATATTTTTTTCACTATTAGCCAGTAGGTTGATCGTTTCCCGCATGGTCCGTTAATGCTGTGGTCGAAACCATAGCGGCAAACCCCTAAAGATATGAGATATTTACAGGGCGTGACGGCCAGTTGAGGGCATCGGACAGTGGCGGCAAGGAAACTGAAGGGGCAGGGTCTTGCCTTATCCGGCGGCGGTTACCGCGCCAGCCTGTTTCACCTTGGCGTAACGCGACGCCTTCACGAGCTCGGCATCCTGCAAAACATCACTCGCCTGTCGAGCGTATCGGGTGGCAGCATCCTGGCCGGTCACCTGTCTCACCGGATGCTGGAGCGCGGCGCGACACGACTGGCCTTTGACGACTGGGAGACCGAAGTGTCGGCGCCCTTTCGCCGCATGGTTCGCAAGGATATTCGGACCGGTTTGTTCGTCCGCCACGCTGCATGGAACTGGTTCTGGCCAGCGCCGCGCGCCCGCGGGCTGGAACGGGCGTTTCGCAGCAGGATCGGAGCACGGCGGCTCGTCGAATTGCCTAAACGCGACGCTGGCGGGATCGAGTTTATCTTCCTCGCTACCAATATCGAGAAGGGCACGCCCTGGCGGTTCACAGCGGAGAAGATCGGCACGCATACGACGCCGGCCGACATGACGATCGCGGAAGCCGTTGCCGCATCGGCGTGCTTTCCGCCCATCTTCGGCCCGATAAAGATAAAGAAGAATGGCAAGACGATCGCGCACCTGACTGACGGGGGCGTGTATGACAATACCGGCATGGAACCCGTCTGGAACAGCAACAAGGTCGTACTGGTATCGGATGCCGGGACGCCGTTCGATTTTCAGGTACCGAAGTGGTTCGGTTCACGCATCATGCGCTACGTCGATATTGGCAGAAACCAGGTCGGTGCGTTACGCAGGCGTGCGATTATCAGGCGCCTGAATCGTCGTTACCAGACGTTGCGAAGGGACGAAGGACCGTCACCGTGCGCGCTCGCCGAGCAGGACGATTGCTACCTCCGCACACACCGCGTGACCGACAAGCCGAGCGGCGCGTTCTGGAGGCTGGCGAGCAAGAAGGCAAGTTTTTGCGAGAACTGCAGCGAGGAGTTTGAGCAGGAAACAGGGAAACTCGAGGAAGACTGGTACGGCTATTCCGAGCAGATTTGTGACTCACTGATCGGCGAGATGCGGACGGACATGGACTCCTTCACCCGCGCCGAAGCGAGAATTCTCGAGAACCACGGCTACTTCATGGCTGACCTGGCCATTCGCCGTCACGCACGGCACCTCGGCGACCTTGAGACGGCCTTTCGCGTGCCGCATCGCGATGTGCTCGACGAGCAGACGGTGCTCGCGGCGCTGCGCGTCAGTCACAGTCGCCTGCACTTCTGGAGCCGCTGGGCCGACTGAGCACCTAGGCGTCGTCGCCGAGCTTGAGTACACAATGGGACCCGGTGCGATTGTAAGGATCGCTTCCGAAGTCATCGTTTTCATCGATTTCCAGCGTCACAATTTCCGGGGCAGGCGGCTTCGTGCTGGCAACCCTGTCGTAGCCGCGAACGGCGGGCCTTACAGGTGCTTTCTGCAGCTTGCTGCTTGTCGTGTTGTCACTAGACATAATCTCATCCCTTAGATGTTCCCCACGCTTCAATACTAGGAAATGATGAGACGGCAGTGAACGTCGCCCGTCGGACGAGAGAGACCGCTTGTCAGAGTTTCACCGTTGGTCGGAAGAATCCGACCGCTCGTCGGGAACCTACCTGGTCAACAGGCCGCTGGTGGCGGCGCCGGCAACGACCAGCACGAATGCACCGACACCAAAACCTGCGATCGGTGCGCCGCCGAATCCCCACATGGCAAGCAAAGCTATGCCGAGGCACGTCATGATGGCGCCGACAACCTGTCTGGCCCCGGACGGCACCGGGCTTTCGGGATTACGCGAGCGCCGCTCCAGCGGCGACAACGCCAGCGCCGCCGGGATCAACAGCAGTATGAGTACGCCAATCCAGAGAGGCCGGGTCAGCCACCAGTCCGCCGTGCCAGGCTCGATGTGAAAGCCGAAACCGCCGGAGAGGTAGAGCACCGACCCGAAGATCACCATGATCGTAATGTGCCAGAGATAGACGGTCATGATCATACTGTTGATCAGTACCGTCGCAGTCCACAAGCGCAGGCTCGAAAGCGCTTTCCTCATTGGCCCCTCGAGCGCGAGTAACAGTCCGAACTGGAACATGCCGAGCGCCAGCAACGTAATTTTCGGTGGCAAGGTATTGCTTAGTCCCTCATCGGGAGAACCAACCATCGCAAGGGGATAGGGCCCCCATCGAACCAGCGTATACAAGGTGCCGAAGCCGAGCGCGGAATAAACAAGCAGCTTGGTGATGCTACCCATGCGCCCGTCCCGCCACGCAAAACCCAGCTGGTGCACGGCCAGCCAGACCCAGACGTAGTTGGTCCAGCCTGGCCAGCGAATGTCGGCTGCAAAGAACAGGACGTCGACGATGACGGCAACCGATGCGAGCGCCCAGAATGACAGGAATCCATACCGCCGCCAGAACTTGTATGCGACCGGCGCCAACAGCGCGAGCGTAATGTAGATGGAGAGAAACCACGTCGGTATGAGCGCCGCCTGCGAGGTGTAGACAATGACACCTTTGGTCACGCCCATGAGTTTCATCACACCCGCGACGCCCGCCCATGTGACGATCAAAACCAGCAAGGGTGTGACAAGTCGGTGCAGGCGCGCCGCGAGCCAGTCGGCGTAACCCTGCCCCTTGCGCTTTGCGCTCTCGAGTGACACCGCGTTCGAGTAGCCGCCGACGATAAAGAAGATCGGCATGACCTGGAACAGCCAGGTGAGCCATTGTGTTTGTGGGTGCGACTTCAGCAAGTGGCCCGGAGTGAGTTGGCCATCCACGTACCACGCAGTGGCAATCAACCAGTGTCCGATGACGACGAAGATAATGGACAGAGCCCGCAGGAAATCAACGTAACGATTTCTCTCTGGCGGGGTCCTGGACGCCATGTCACTCGCTATGGCCCAGATTTTCATTGGCTCTCCCTCGTCCAAAAAATTTCCGTTTGCACCATAACACTATAGGATAGCTTTATGCGCAGATACCGGAGCAACCTGGCGGCTCTATTACTGGCGGTTCTTTCGTTGTGTACACAGGCCGCGGCGCAAACCCTGCCCGCGTGGCTTACCACGAATTGTCCCGAGTGCGCAGCACGCATGGCCGACAAAACCGGCGTCTACATTCTGGAGAAAGGGGAAGAATCCCTGCTTGGGCGTGCGTGGCTTACGCAAAACGCCACGCAAACGATCGACGTCCAGTACTTCATCTGGAGCAGCGACAATATCGGCACGCTGGCGGCTGAGCAGCTGCTGAGCGCGGCGGAGCGCGGTGTGCGTGTCCGCGTGCTCGTGGACGACACGCTTGTCGATGCCGAGGACAAGACCCTGCTGCTCCTGTCGGCACATCCGAATGCCCACATTCGGATTTACAATCCCAACCTTCGGGTCGGCGTGAACTTCTGGGAACGCATGGGCAACGCGTTTACGAAGTTTCGCGACGTGAACCAGCGGATGCACGACAAGACGGCGATATTCGACAACGCCGCGGGCATCACGGGCGGCCGTAACATGGCCGACGAATATTTCGATTTCGATCACGAGTACAACTTCCGGGATCGCGACGTGTTGTTACTCGGGCCCGCCGTCGCGGACATGACCGATAATTTCGAGGAGTTCTGGGACAGCGAGTTTGCACATCCCGTGGAGGTGCTGCTCGAAGACATCGGCCGCGAAATCACGGCGATGGACATTGACGAGAAATCGCGCGAACTGCATGCGTATGCATCCGACCCGAAGAACTTCAAACCCCAGATTCGCCAGGCCATTACACTCGCACCCGGCAAGTTTCCATCGATAGTCGACGCCATGTCATGGGAAGACGTGTCGTTCATAAGCGATATCCCGGGCAAGAATTCGGGAGAACATGGCCTGGGCGGTGGCGGCGAGTCGACGCAACAGCTGATCGACGCCGTGAGAAATGCGAAGTCCTCTATCCTGATCCAGTCGCCCTACCTCGTTATGCCCGAGGGCGGCATCGAGCTGTTCAAGGAACTTGTCGACCGGGGCGTGCGCATACGAATCTCGACCAACTCCCTGGCGTCAACCGACAACATCCAGGCTTTCAGCGGCTATCACGGCCAGCGCAAAGCGCTGCTCAAGGCCGGCGTCGAACTGTATGAGTTCAAACCCTATCCTGCGATCAGGGATGAACTCATTGAGCGTTTTCCGGATCTCGCTGTACGCAATCCGGTGTTCGCCATACACGCGAAGAGCATGGTCATCGATGACAAGGCGGTATTCATTGGCACGTTCAATCTCGACCCGCGCTCGGCCAACCTCAACACCGAGGTCGGCATGCTGGCCGACAGTATCGAGCTCGCACTGCAGCTGACCACCAGCATCGAGCACGACATCGATCCGGCGAACAGCTGGCAAACGACGCTCGAGTTCAACCCAGACATGGCCGTAAGCCGGTTCAAGCGCCTGCGTGTATGGCTGAACCGGGCGTTGCCCCTGGAGCCAGTGCTTTAGTTGACCGCTGGATGACTATTTGCTGCGCCGGTATACGAGCTTCTCTTCCCACACCTTGTCCTGGTTGTGCATCGCTATATAGGCGTGAATTTCGTCGTCGCTGACTTGATAGAAGCTCAGCCCCGAAAAATGGACGACGCCGGATCCAACCCCGACCAGGCGGAAATGCACGTAATCGGCTTTCTCTTCCCAGGCCGTGAATTCGGACGTGAAATGCTTGACCTTGAGGCTGAGCGATCCTTCCTCTTCGACGAGCAGCAACAACTCGTAGAAATTGACCTTGCCATCGTTGATGAGCTTGAACATGCCCACCATGCTGCCTACCGATGCCGGATTCCAGGCCTGCTCGAAGGTCCCGCCAAACGCTTCGCCGGACCATGAACCGACCATCCATGCGACATCGTCGAGTGATGCCGGGACCCGCGTGTCCGGGTCATCGAGCTTGTAAGTGTGTTCAGTCTTAACCGACTGGGCCATCGCCGCGCTGCCAAGCAGCAACGCAGATAAAACCACCATCAGCCTGAGAGTATTTCTTGTCATGACGTTATCCAGACAACTTCGTGAATGACCTCGAGCCCTGCCTCGAGGAACTTGGGCGGCGCATTTTCAGTGTCGTCGATCACCGCATGGCGCAGCAGGCGCGGCCAATGGCCGGTTACCTCCTCTGAAACCAGCGAAAACGGCGGACCATCGCAAACGGCCTGATCGTATTCGACTGTAATGACCAGTTGCGCCGCGTTATCCGCGAGCAACGACGAGGTATGCCGCGCATAGCGTGACCGCAAATCGGTCTGCAGCGCGATGAGCGCGCCGCGATCGTAGTGCGCGTCGAACGGTCCGTCGGTGAAGTTGAAATAGTCCCCACAGTACAGAGTGATTTGACGCCCCATGGCACGATATCCCGGCAGGCTGCCATCGACAGACTCGTACTCGAGCCCATTCTCCTCGAAGAAGTCCAGGACAGCAATTTCGGACAACTCGACACCAACCACTTCGTTGCCCCGCTCTTCCAGCCACAGGAGGTCAACGGTCTTGCCACACATCGGCACGAGCACGCGCCTGCCCGACCATTTCCAGTGCGCCTGCAAATTGCGGTTGCCAGACGGCTCATGCCATCCGGTTCGGCCTTCCTGCCAACGTTCTATCCACGATTCGTTCATGTTAAGCGTGTAAATCCATGAGCACGCGGATGTGCGATTCGACGCAGCGCGCGAGACTTTTGAGTTCGTAGCCGCCTTCCAGCACCGAAACGACCCGGCCGGACGCCGACGCATTCGCGATGTCCATAATCCGTTCCGACACCCAACGGAAGTCGGCGTCGGTTAACGCAACGTGCGACATGTCGTCGTCGCGATGCGCGTCGAAGCCGGCCGAGATAAAAACCAGCTGCGGCTCGAACGCGGTCAATGCCGGCAACCAGTGATCGGTGACCGCGGCCCGAAACTCGTCGCTCTTCGCGGTCGCCTCCAGCGGTACGCAGATACGATTCGGCGTGTTTTCCCGCAGCGGCGTAAACGGATAGAACGGGTGCTGAAACGTGGAGCAGAAGAGTACCCGGTCTTCGTGCTCGAAGATCTCCTCCGTGCCATTGCCGTGATGCACGTCGAAGTCCACGATCGCGACTTTTTCGAGGCCGTGCGCGGCCAGCGCGTGCGCGGCGCCCACGGCGATATTGTCGAAAATACAGAACCCCATCGACTGGGTGCTTTCGGCGTGATGCCCGGGTGGCCGAACGCCGCAGAATGCCGACTCCAATTCGCCGGCCATGACAAGGTCGACCGCCGCTATGACCGCTCCGGCCGCGCGATAAGCAGCTTCGAGCGACCCGGGGCCGACGACGGTATCGGGATCGAGCCGCGCGTAGCCGGTTTCCGGGATCGCAGCGCGGATCGCATCGATATAGCCCTGCGGGTGTACGCGCAGGAGCTGCTCGTCGCTGACGCGCGGGGCATCGACATAGCGCAGGATGCTGTCGAGACCGCTCTCAACGAAGCGGTCCTCGATCGCAAACAGCCGCGATGGGCTCTCCGGGTGTCCGGGGCCCGTGTCGTGGCCGCGACAGGCCGGGTGCGTGATGTACGCGGTTCGCACGTGGTTCTCCCTAATAGTCTGTGCTTGCCAATGCAGTGTAAAAGGTCACTGCAATTAAAGGAATCTAGCGCAGGATTTGCCGTGAATACTCATTATCTCGCCCCCCTGTTCACACCCGGGAGCATCATCCTCTTTGGCGCCAGCGATCGCGAAGACTCGGTCGGCGGCATTGTCTTCAAGAATTTGCTGAGTTCGGGCTTCGAGGGCCCTATCTACGCGGTGAATCCCAAGCGAGACGTGATCCAGGGACAGCCTGCTTTCAAGTCGCTGGAAGAGATCGACGGCTCCATTGATCTCGCCGTGGTCGCGACGCCGGCGACAAGCATTCCGGCGATTGTCGAGGCCTGTGGGGAGCGTGGCATCAGGATGATGCTCATCCTGTCGGCGGGTTTCCGCGAAATCGGTCCTGAGGGCAGGCATCTCGAGGATCAGGTAACGCAGATGGCGAGCCGCTACGGCATCCGCCTCATGGGCCCTAACTGCCTCGGCATTATTCGCCCCGACATCGGTCTCAACGCCACGTTTGGCAACAACAATGCGGTGCCGGGCAACCTGGCGCTTGTTTCTCAGTCCGGGGCCATCTGCACCGCCATTCTCGACTGGGCGGCCCAGAACGAGATCGGCTTCTCGACGGTCGTTTCGACCGGCATCGCGGCGGACCTCGATTTCGGGGACTATCTCGACTACCTGGTCACGGACCCCAAGACGAAGGCCATCCTCCTCTATATAGAGGGTGTTTACGATTCCCGGCGCTTCATGAGCAGCCTGCGCGCGGCAGCGCGCATCAAGCCCGTGATCGCGCTGAAGGTGGGGCGGCACGCCGCCGGTGCCGAGGCCTCAGCATCGCATACCGGTGCGCTCGTCGGCAGCGACGATACATTTTCGGCCGCGCTGTCCCGTTCGGGTGTGCTGCGGGTCGACACCATCGGCCAGCTATTCTCGGCCGCACGGGCGTTGTCGTCCAGCCATCACCGGCGGCGCTCGGAACACCTCGTCATCATCACCAATGGCGGTGGGCCCGGCGTCATGGCCGCGGACCGCGCTGTCGACCAGGGCATCGAGCTGAGCACACTTTCCGACGGAACCATGGCAAAGCTCAACGAGGTTCTGCCATCGGTGTGGTCACACAGCAACCCCGTGGATTTGATCGGTGACGCGCCTCCCGAGCGCTACAAACAAACGCTCGACATCTGCCTTGCGGATCCGGACATCGACGGCGCCGTCGTCATTCTCACGCCACAGGCAATGACGCGGCCGACGGAGGTTGCCCAGGCTGTGATCGAGGCTGCCGAGAAAAGCGACAAGCCCGTCATGACGAGCTGGATGGGCGGCGCGCAGATCGCAGAGGCCCGCAAGCTCTTCAATGCGGCCCGCCTGCCCAACTACACGACACTCGAAAATGCGATTGATGCGTTTTCCTATCTTGCCCGCTACAACCGTAATCAACGCATGCTGTTGCAGACGCCCGGGCGGCTGAGCACGGGCAAGGTAGCGCCCGACGTTGACGGCGCGCGCCTGATCATCGAGGCGGTCCTCAACGAACAACGCCACACGCTGACCGAGCCCGAGTCCATGGCCGTGCTGAATGCGTTCCACATCCCGACGGTTCGCAACGGTGTTGCGCGTTCCGCGAACGAGGCATTGATCGTCGCCGAGTCAATTGGCTTCCCGGTCGCAATGAAAATCCTGTCGACAGATATTTCGCACAAATCGGATGCGGGCGGTGTAAGGCTCAACATCAACTCGGCGCACGAAGTACGCAGCGTGTACCGGCAGATTGTTGACGAGGTGCAGAGCAAGGTGCCGGGCGCCACTATCGACGGCGTAACCATCGAGAAGATGTACCGCAGCTCCAACGGCCGCGAACTCATGATCGGCATTATTCGCGACCCGGTGTTCGGACCGGTCATCAGCTTCGGCAGCGGCGGGACGACGGTCGAGATCATGGGCGACTCGGTTATCTCACTGCCACCGCTCAACCATCGCCTGGCTATGGACCTGATCAACCAGACACGTGTGTCGAAGATGCTCGGTGACTTCCGCAACATGCCGGCGGTTGACCTCGATCAGCTCGTCGACGTGCTTCTGAGCATCTCTGGAATGGCGTGCGAGCTGCCGTGGGTTCGGGAGATGGACATCAATCCGCTGATCATCGACGACCAGGGAATCGTTGCCGTGGATGCGCGCATCATGGTCGAGTTTCCGAAGCCATCCACCGATCCGTACCACCACCTGGCGATACACCCTTACCCGGCCCACCTCGTGAAAAAGGTCCAGCTGAACGACGGCACCGACATTGTCATACGCCCGATTCGGCCCGAAGACGCCGAGAGCGAAGCGAAGTTCGTGCGAGAGCTGTCGAAGGAATCGAAGTATTTCCGTTTCATGAATTCCATTCATGAACTCAGCCAGGAAATGCTGGTGCGGTTTACGCAGATCGACTATCACAATGAAATGGCCCTGACCGCCGTGCGGCAGACGCCCGAAGGAGACGAGCAGATCGGGGTCGCGCGGTACTCGACCAACCTGGACAAGCGAAGCTGCGAATTTGCTCTCGTGGTGTCGGATCAATGGCACGGCAAAGGTATTGCACACCACCTGATGCGCAACCTGATGGAGGTCGCGCGGGACCGTGAGCTCGAGGTCATGGAAGGCCAGGTTCTCAACGAGAACAAGAGGATGCTCGAACTTATGGCGTCCCTGGGCTTCGAGATCGAGATCGACCCGGAGGACCGGGCCATCCGGCACGTGGTGGCGCAGCTGCACGGCCCAGGCTGAGCCCGCTGGCCGATTGACGGCATCGATGCGGCTCAATAAGCTGCGTCGATGCATCGTCACTGGCAGAACCCGCATACGCTCCTGATCCTGATGGCGATCGCCATGCCGATCGCATTCAGCACGTGGACGGTGCTGCTCAATAATTTTGTGGTCGAAAGAGCGGCTTTCACTGGCGTTGAGATCGGCATCCTGCAAAGCTTGCGCGAGATTCCCGGTTTTCTTGCTTTCACGACAGTGTTCGTATTGCTGGTCCTCAGGGAGCAGACCTTCGCTGTGCTGGCGCTGGCATTGCTGGGAATCGGCGTTGCGCTCACGGGGTTTTTCCCGCACGCGACAGGGCTCTACCTGACCACCGTGTTGATGTCGATCGGGTTCCATTATTTCGAGGTCCTGAACCAGTCCCTGGCACTGCAGTGGTACTCGAAGGCCGAGGCGCCGCAGGCCTTTGGCAAGCTGATCTCGGTCGGCTCGATTACATCACTGGCCGTTTATGGTGCTCTCTGGGTCCTCCTGGCGCCTCTCGACGTCGACTATGTCTGGCTGTTCGTTGCGGCCGGTAGCATCAGCTTCGTGCTTGCGCTCTTTATGCGGCTTGGCTTTCCCCAGTTCCAGCTGAAACACAAGCAGAAGCAGACGCTGGTGCTCAGGAAGCGCTACTGGCTGTACTACGCGCTGCAGTTCTTTTCGGGTGCACGACGGCAGATCTTCATGGTGTTCGCGGCTTTCCTCATGGTCGAGAAGTTCGGGTATTCCGCGGCGCAGGTTACGACCCTGTTTCTTATCAACTACGTGTTCAACTGGTTGTTTGCGGAGCGCATCGGGCGCCTCATTGGCCAGATTGGCGAACGCAGGGCGCTGACCATCGAGTACGTCGGACTGGTCGTGGTCTTTACCGCCTATGCGTACGTCGAGAACGCGTACCTGGCCGCGGGGCTGTACGTGATCGACCATATGTTCTTCGCACTCGCGATTGCGATTAAGACCTACTTCCAGAAGATTGCGAGCCCCGAAGATATCGCGAGCACCGCAGGCGTCTCGTTCACGATCAATCACATTGCTGCGGTTGTGGTGCCGGCCGCACTGGGCCTGGTATGGGTTGTGTCCCACTCGGCCGTGTTCCTCGTCGGAACGGCCTTTGCGGTCTGTTCATTGCTGCTGTCGCAGAACATCCCATCGCGGCCCAATGAAGGCAACGAGGTCGTGTGGGGATACGTCAGCCGTTAGAGTTCGTCTTCGGCGAGCACGACCAGTTTATCGTCGGGCTGCAGATTGAACACCGCCGTCTTTTCCGGGATCAACTGGATGCCGTTGTTGCGCGACTTGTCGTTTTCATAGGCCATGGTCTTCACGCCGATGCAGATCTCGCCTCGCTGTTGAGCGATGGCCATCATGTCCGCAAACGTCGCTTCGGGCGGTAAGGTCGCGAAGTAGAGGCTGACGGGCTTCAGGTAAATTTCCGACCCGTCTTCCTGGAAAATGTCATCGTAGACACGTTCGATATCGGCACTCTCCGAGATCTGCGCCATGATCATGCTCACCAGCCGGTTCGAGATGATCACATCCTGCACACCGGCCTTGGCGACGAGCGCATCGTTCTGCGAATCGAGGATCTCGGTGATCAGCTTGGTGGTGGCACTTTCGTCCGAGTACTGGCTGAAGATCCGTCGCAGCAACAGCAGTGCAACGATGTTCTCGGAGTCGACACGCGCCGCATCAACCTCGGTGTCGTCGACAGCATTGCCCGCCAGAATGATGATGTTGTCGTATT
This sequence comes from uncultured Woeseiaceae bacterium, assembly GCA_945787845.1. Taxonomy (GTDB): domain Bacteria; phylum Pseudomonadota; class Gammaproteobacteria; order Steroidobacterales; family Woeseiaceae; genus UBA1847. The sequence continues at coordinate 134,010 of CALZJH010000005.1, forward strand.
CGAACGGCTTGACCGACATCAGGTCTTCGATGCTGAGGCAGTCTTTCTCGAGCAGCGAAACATCGATCGAGCCGATCTCCTCGTCCAGCGCCTCTATTTCAGCGACCTGTTCGGCAGTGGGATGCCTGAGCAGAACATGAATCTGGCTGCCCTCGACAATGTAATCGGCGAACTCGCGGATGATTGCGGCCGACTTGAAGGACCAGCCGATCATCAACTCTCTCTCGATCCGCTGTTCCTGGCGCTCGCCGGACAGCGCGTGCATCACGGGCGCGGCGACCGGCGTGTCAAGTAACTCGATGGTCGAATCGTCGTCGGCAATGATCAGAATCTCGTCGCTTGGCTGGAGCATCAGACCCGCATCGGGGTTCAGCGTGATGCCGCCATCGTCGCTGCGGATGCCGATCGGTACGCCGTCGGGAAAGCAGTAACCGATATCGCCAAAACTGCAGCCGCCCCAGTCGGCGTCGTAAAAGTACATCTCGCAGCCGTCGAACGACAGGATTTCGTTATACACCGTAGACAAACCAACCGATCGGGACGTCTGCACCAGTAGCTTGGCGAGAATATCGCTCGTGTTCACCGTGATGACGTGATCAGGGAAACTGGAGCGGACAATTTCGCGATGGGTCGGATTGAAAATCTCGACAACGACGCCGAAGTCCTCATTCTCCATTTCATTGCCCATCGTGGCGAGCACGGTCTGAATAGCCTTGGCGTCGCTCGACGCCTTTCTTTCAGCCGTGTCGGTGTCGTCACAGTCCGCAAGTATGATGACGGATTTGCAGGACTCCAGCGACACCATGTCGAGATTGGTTATGGATGCGACGTCGCCACTACGAGTGACAACACGGGTCGTCGCCATTTCCTTGACGCGCAGGCGCAGGATGTCGTCCATATCCTCCTTGTCCATGTCGGCAAGAATGACGACACACGCATCCTTCTCACTTTCATTTGCAAGAACCAGCTCGCGAATAATCTCGGCGATGCGTTGCTCGCTCCATCCAAGAATCAGCGTGTGGCCACTCTCGATGACTTTTGAGCGGCCGCGCTTCAGTTCGTAAATCTTCTGGTCCATCGCCGTCGTGATAAACGCGATAAGCGCCGACAGCATCACGATGCCCGCGAGGCCTGCGAGTATGGCGAATACCTTGTAACCGACGCCCGAGTAGATGTCCTGGGCCATGTTGCCCGGGTCGGTGATTTCGAGGAACGTGATGTACAGGCCACCGAGGAAACCAACGTCGTGCTGCTGGGCAATGTCGGGGGCAAACATCAGGAGGACACCGCGCAGAACGCCGATAAGCAGGAACGCCGCCACGAAGACCGCCGTCAGCGCCTTGAAGATGTTGCCGCCACCCTTGGCCATGAAGGTGTCGAAGCGGTACCGCCACCGGGTCTTGCGTGCGTTGGCCGGCGTGTCCTTCTCGACGACGCGCTTTTCGGTTATCTGCGAGAGGTGCCGGATCTTTGCCGTAGCGGAGAGATCAAGCGGGCCCGATGACTCGTCCACAACGATTTCGGGCGTGGGTGCCGGCGACCTGGCCGCCACAGGATCATTCGCGGAAGCCGCTGTCCCGAACCGCGTTGCGGTGCCGGCCTCGTCGACCAGGTAGACAACGGCGCCGATCGCATTGAGGCGCTCGATCGTCGCCCGGGCACGTTCCAACTGCATGTTCCTGGCGAGCGTGACTGCCTTGCCCGAGAACAGGCGATCGAGAACGCTCGCGTTGCTCCTGGTCGATTTCGCGAAACGGCGCCGAACTTCGTCGGGTGAAAAACCATCCGCGACTTCGCCTTTGAACGCTATGTTAAATTGCCTGCCCATATTTGTGCCCGTGCGTGTGTCGTTGCTACAGGGGTATAGGCTTTAAAATACAAGGGTTTGCCCGCGCAAAAGGCTACTTCGGTCACAAAATTGGCGCGTCGGCGGCCGCTACCGGGAAAATTTGCGGCACCGCGCGCGCAATAGTGACATGGAGCCACTAAACGGTGATACTGCGCCGCCTTTCCGATCACGTTAATTCCGCATGTTTCGAAACGTTCGTTTTTACAGCCTCGAGGGCGACTGGCCCGCGAGCGAAGAGGCCCTGTCGAAGGACCTGGAGAAAGCCGGCTTCGAGCCCTGCGGCCCTTTCACGGAACGCAGCTCCGGCTGGATTCCTGTCGACGCCGACACAAGCGACTCACTCGCCCGCCGCGTCAACGGCGCCGACCTGATCAGGTTGCGCAGCCAGTCTCGAGTACTTCCACATGCCGTCGTCAGGGAAGAACTGGAGGCGCGTATCGAGGAGTACCGCGAACGCACACAGGAAGCCCCCAGCCCGCGCGAGAAGCGCCGGCTGAAAGCTGAAGCACGCGACGAGCTGCTACCTAAATCGATGCTGAAGTCAGACAGGATCTGGGGGTACTTCGACATCAAGGAGAAGATGCTCGGCATCGATGCGGCGCAGGAATCGGCGGCAGAGCGATTCCTCAGGCGGCTGCAGGCCTCCTGCGATCGCGTGAACTTGAAGCCCCTGCAATATAGAAAGCCCTTCGACGACCTGTTGACCAAGGTGTTTCTCGGTGGCGCGCCCAGCCAGTTTAGCGTTGGCCGGGAATGCCGTATGCAGGACGCGGCCGATACGGGTTCGCTCGTACGCTGGACTAACTTCGACCTGAGTGACCGTTCGATTCGTGACCATGTCGCGCACGGCATGCGCCTGACGCATCTCCAACTCGTCTACGAGAACATCATGAGTTTCGTGCTCAGCGACAAGGGCATTATCACCAAGCTGAAGTTCCTCGGAATGGACGATGACGGTGAGGATCACGAGGATCCACTTGCAAGGCTCGATGCGGAGTTTGTGTTACTGACAGGTACTCTGCGAAAATTGCTCGGAGACCTCAGGAAAGTGCTTGGCGGTCTCGCCTGACGACACAGATGGATTGGAAGATAATAGTCAAGTCCGGGGTTCTTTGGTGTGTGTTTGCCGGATCGACCATTTGTCTGATGGTCGGATGTGCACTTGGCCCAGATTCACTACCGGGAGCCGGGCCGGCTCCGAGTCAGTTTGAATCGGGTCTCGAGAACCAGCTCGGGCTGACATTCTCTCCCGATGGCAAGACGGCGTACTGGGTCGCATGGAACGGTACCTGGGGCGGCGAGCCAACATCGCGGCTCACGATCTACTGGTCACGACATACCCGAGGTTCCTGGAGCGACCCCGCTCCCGCGCCGTTCTCACAAAAATACTCGGACAGCGACCCTTTTGTATCACCTGACGGCAAATGGGTGTACTTCGTCTCCGACCGCCCGGTGACCAGCGGGGAGCAAAAAAGCGATGACGATATCTGGCGGTATAACCTGTCCAACGGGATGCTCGAGGCCGTGCCCGTAAACTCGGACGCCGAAGAGTTTTCGCCGGTGATGACCGCATCGGGGACGCTCTACTTCGCGTCCGACCGAGACGGCGGATTTGGTCAGGGTGACCTGTACTCGGCCACGGCCGCAGGCGACGGGTTTCATGAGCCGAGAATCCTGAGCCGCGCCGTCAACAGTATCCACGGCGAATGGAATCTGTGGGTTGCTGAAAACGAATGCGAAATGATCTTCGAGGCGTCGGCTCGCGCGACGAATGTCTCTGCTCCCGGCGACCTTTACTACAGTTTCCGTACCAGCGACGGCTGGCAGGAAGCGGTCCCGATCAAGGCACTCAACAGCGAGAACAGCGATCTGATGCCGCGTCTGCACCCTGGCGGCCGGACGCTCTACTACACGGTCGCATCGTCAGGCGGGCACGCGCAGGTCGCTACTGTGTATTCAGGCGATAAACCGTTTTCAGAGGACTGGTTTGAAACAGCAGTGCCGAAACAAGGGTCACCAGCGCGACGCTGCCAAGAATAATGACCATCCGCGTCACCGGCTCACCCATCGCAGCACGCACCTGCATCAGGCTAAACAAGGTCCGCACCCATTCGAGAGCGCCGAGTACCAGTGCGACCTGAACAAGACGCGCGACCCACGGCTGCCGCAGGAACAAGAGCGCAATCAGGACCAGCGAGCCGATGACGCCGATCGCATGACCATAGCGCAGGAAGTGCGCGCCCAGGACAGCAAAGCTCAGAACGATCGGAATGTGCAGCAGAACTTTGGCAATCATAGGTCAGGAAGCCGCTTACTCGTAGCGGAAGCGGTGTGCGGCAAGACCGCCGAAGACGACCGTTGCAGCGATCAATAGCAGAATATTCGGGATCACGGACGCAGCACCGGCCTGGAAGCTGATGAGCTTGTGAAGGGCGTCCATGGTCCAGCCCGTGGGGATGAGTTTCTGGAGGAACTGCATCCATGTCGGGGCAATCTCGATCGGCCACCAGCAACCTCCAAGCGCGGCCAGCAGGTTGGCCGTCAGCACACCTATGCCGCCCGCCTGCGCCTCGGTCCCTGCGACGGTACCGAGCCACAATCCGGCCGATGCACAGAAGCCCCCCCATGCCAGCAACACGACAATGACCATGCCCAGGTCAGGTCCCCACTCCATCTGGAACAGGAAGGTGCCGAACACCAGCGCGACAGCGACCTGAATGGCGGCGAGCACAATGCGTCCCTGCCACTTGCCGGCAATGACCTCAGCCCGTGAGATCGGCGCCGATGCGAGCCGGCGCAACAGGCCCTGCGTTCTTTCCTGCACCAGTAACGTGCCGCTGCTCGTCAACAGGATCAGTAACGTGAACATGACCAGGATGCCGGGTACAGCCTGCTGGAAACCCGACGGGATAACCTGTCGTTCGCCTGCGGGCGCGACGTCAAGCTGCCAGACTCGCGGCGCATTGTTGACGCTGGCGAGCGCTTCACTGCCCAGCGAACCCACGGTCGCCTCCGCCACGATGATGTCGGCCAATACCGTGTACAGCGCTCGCTGGATGCGGATTTCTTCAAAGTCGCGCGTCAGCGAATTGGCGCGCGTATCGAAGCTCACTTTTACCGCTTCGTCGGCCAGCAGCTGCGCACTGGCGTTCGCGTCGAATGTCAGCGTCCGCGCCGGTGCGTCCGCCTCATTCTCGGGCACGATCGATGTGACCCATTCCGGCGCGAAGTCATTGGCGACGAGCCGCAGGTCGACCTGCTCCCTGAGAAACCCGGGTGCATCTGCCACGACCGTAATCGGCGTTGCCTGGGCGCCGCTTGTCGTCGATGAAAAGCCGCCCGTAACGGTGCCGATGAAATAGAAGAAGACCGGCGGCATGAGGAACAGCCACATCAGCGTCGAGCCGTCTCGCAACCAGTTGCGAATATCTTGCCAGGCGATAAACAGGATGTTCCTCATCGCCTCACCTCCGCGCAAAACCGCTGCGCAGGCGCCAGACGCTGAATACCAGGCCGCTGGCTGTAATGGCGAGCGATACGAGCCAGCTTTGTGCGTCGATCGACCAGGCGCTTGCAGACGTCAGCTCGCCCGTCAGCCGGTCGACGATGAAACCATTGGGCGCCAGGCGGCCAAGGTCCGCGATCCAGTCGGGCAATGCCGCAAGCGGAAAGAAGCTGCCACCGGCCATCATCAGGGGAAACAGGAGAACCGTCGTAATCAGGTTTGCCGCCCGGTTGTTCGGGAACAGCATCTGCAGCGCGGCGAACCAGGCGAACAGACCAACACCACCAAGCGACACCCACAGCAATGAGGACAGGAACTTCGACCAGGCGATGCCGTGATAGGTGAAGCCGACAACCAGGGTAATCGAGACGAGAAGCCCCATCACGAGCAGCGCTGCGATGGCCTTGCCCGCCACGAATCCCGACAGCGCGCCCGGCGCCGACACGAGGCGGCGCAGCGTGCCCTTGTCTCGCTCAACCCAGTAATCCGCCGCCAGGGAGTTGGCGGCGAACAGCACAGCCATAAGGATGACACCCGGCAGGAACAACAAGCCGATGTCCTGCTGCGGCTCTTGCGGCGGCGGCTCGACGACCACCAGGTCGATAGCCAGTGGCGAGAGCCTGGGCATGATGGCGTCGACCTTCTGCTGGATGTCGACGGAAATACCGGCAACGAAGACGTCAGTGGGCGTTGCGTCGCTAGCCGAGTCCATGATTGCCGTGATCTCGGGGCCGAGCAGTCGCTGCGCGTAGAACCCGGCATCTAACAAGACCTCAGTCACGTTTTCGATGATGCCCGGAAGAATGGTCTGCGCCGGGTTGGTCCTGAGCGTCAGCGTTACGGGAGTCTCATTGAGAAACGCATCCTGGAAGCCCTCCGGAATGATGAGGAACCCGCTGGCCTCACCGTCATTGACGCGTCTCTCGCCCTCTTCGGGCGTAACCTGTTCGACGATGATCAGCTCACCCAGCTGTTCCTGGCTGTAGGCGCCGACGACGAAGCCGCTAAGCAGTGAATCATCCTGGTCCGCAATCAGCAGCGTACCGGTCGGTGTACCGCTACCGCCGTCCATCATCAGGGTGATCAGGCCGCCAATCAGAAACGGTATACCGAGCCAGATCAGCAACGCCATCCGGTCCTGCATCCAGCGGAGCAGGTCTTTCCTGACTGATGCGAACAGGAAGCCCATTACTATTCGCGCAGCTCCTTGCCGGTGAGCAACAGGAACAGCGTTTCCAGATTCGGGCTGCGCAGACTCGTCTCGCTGACGCTGCCGCCAGCCTGGCCGATAACGTCGAAGATGCGCGGCAAGTGTAATGATGCCGCCGACAGCGTAAGGAGCAGCGAGCCTTCGTCCTGGCTCAGAATCTCGAGATCGCTGATGTCGCGGGCCAACGAGCCGATGGCGCTGCCGATCTTATCGGCCGGAAACTGGCCATACAGCTGCAGCGCATCGCGTGCGCCGAGCTGGGCCTTCAGCCCGTCGACCGTGCCCTCGGCGATGATCTTGCCGTGGTCGATAATTGCCAGCGAATCGCAGAGGCGCTCGGCCTCTTCCATGTAGTGGGTGGTATAGAGCACGCAGGCTCCTGCGTCGCGCTCTGCTTCGACGAGGTCGAACAGCTTGGAGCGCGACTGCGGGTCGACACCCACGGTCGGTTCATCGAGCAGTAACACCTTGGGCTGGTGTACAACGCCGCAGCCGAAGTTGAGCCGACGCTTCATGCCGCCTGAAAACTTCTTTGGCAGATCGCGGGCCCGGTCGGCGAGACCGATGCAGTCGAGCACGTCAGCGACGCGGTTCTCCAGCGGCTTGCCGCGCAGCCCGTAGGCCTTGCCCCAGTAACGAAGATTGTCGATCGCCGGCAGGTCTTCGTATAACGCCAGTTCCTGCGGCACGACGCCGAGCGACCGCCTGGCGGCCTTGCCGTCTCGCGCGATGTCATGTCCCGAAACCGCGATGTGCCCCGTCGTCGGCGTCAACAATCCCGAAATGCAGTTGATGGCCGTGGACTTGCCCGCACCGTTCGGACCGAGCAGGCCGAACACCGCCCCGGGCTTCGCCTCAAAGGAAACATCGTCAACGGCCGTGAGGTCCCCGTACTGTTTGACCAGGTGTTCGACATTCAGCATCGTGCGTCCTCATCCCCTCGCCTCGAGCGGCAGCCCCCGATATTACAGTTATCCCTACTATCGAACACCCCGCTGCACCGATAGTATTTGCCTACGAATACCTTCTCGGCCGGATCATGCCCACCAACGTCACACCCGAGTACAAGAAAGCGGAAGAAGCGTACCGCAAGGCCCGCGAACCCAAAGAGCGCCTGGACTGCCTCAAAGAAATGCTGCGGACGATCCCCAAGCACAAGGGGACCGAGCACCTGCAGTCCGACATCAAGACCCGCATCAAGCAGCTGACCGAGGAACTCACGGGTCCAAAGAAAGGCGGCAAACGCAGCGGCCCGTCGCACGTCGTCCGCAACGAGGGTGCGGCGCAGCTGTGCATGATCGGCCCGCCCAATGCCGGCAAGTCGAGCCTGCATGCGCGCCTCACCGGATCGCACAGTGACGTCGGGCCCTACCCCTACACAACCCACCTGCCGATCCCGGGCATGCTCCCTTTCGAGGACATCCATTTCCAGCTCGTGGACCTGCCGCCCGTGTCGAGCGAATTCATGGAGCCTTGGCTGGTCAACACGCTGCAGCATGCCGACGGCGTTTTGCTCGTGATCGACGTCGCCGACCCCGAGTGTCTCGAGCAGGTGCCGGTGGTTCTTGAGCGGCTCGCTGAGAAAAAGATCTTTCTTCGATCAGGCTGGCCCGGGCTCGAACCGGTGGCCATGCAGGATGAAAACGACGACGATCCCTTCCGCATGGACCTGCCGACGGTGCTCATCGCGAACAAAAGCGACCTCGATCCGGATCCGGAGGAGGTCAAGATCCTCGAGGAGCTGCTTGGGCTGCGCTACCCGGCTTTGACAATGTCGGCCGAGACCGGAGACGGCCTTGGCGAGCTGGGGCCATTCCTGTTCAAGGCATTGCAGGTCGTCCGCGTCTACACGAAATCACCCGGCAAGCCCGCTGACAACGATAAGCCATTCACCGTCCGCCGCGGCGACACGGTTCTCGACGTCGCGAAGCTGGTACACAAGGACATCGCGCGGGACCTGAAATTCGCGCGCATGTGGGGCTCAGAGGTATTCGACGGGCAGCAGGTCGGGCACGAGCATCTCGTCGCCGACGGGGACCTCATCGAGCTGCACGTTTAGCCGCGCGGCACCCTCACAGAGGTTGCGACAATCTCGTAAGCCATGCCCGGCTCCATGACCGGTGCCTTTTTGCCGACATCCTCGGCGAAGTGCTCGGCGGCCTCAGGCGTGATCTCTTTCGCGACGACTTCGCCGACGAACATCACGCGCTTGCCGCTGATATCCGTCGGCACGAAGAATCCGTAGTCCTTGAACGAGATCCTGACGATGCTGCTGCCTTCCTGGGCGATGAAAAAACAGCCCTTTTTTTGGCACACCTCGGAGACTCGCGCCTCGACCCGAACTGACTGACCGACAAAGCGCTCGCCATCACCCGCGATCTGCGCGAGTGACACAGCAGGTACCGCCTCGTCCAGCGGCGACCCGAAAGTCTCCGAGTCCGCCGTCTGCACCACGGGCTCCGACAACCGGATGACTTCGGCCTGCTCACCACCCAGGCTCGCACCGGTGGCAAAAAGCCCCATCGCCAGAGCGGCGAACCTGAGAGAAAAGCGGTGTTTGATCGATTCATTCATCGTAGCGTCCTCGTGACATTCTGCCCTCCCGGCCGGGCCTGTTCCACTATCCAGGCACACCTTAGTTGACGCATCAAAGACCGCAGCCAACCCTCGGTTTTTCCGAATAACGAAATTGGCCCCAATATGAGCGAATAGCCTCATCTGAGGCCATTCGTGACCTGATCTTAAGGATCGGCGCGGGGGATTGTGGCCTTCCAATAAGACCAAGTCCAATTCAGGGGTTATGTCGAAATGAACGGGCATTTAAGAACGGCATCTATTGGGGTGCTGCTAGCGTCGTGCGCGCTGAGTATTCCTGCAACCGCAGCTGAGTTTCAATGGGGTGACGTTGAAGTCAGCATCAATTCACAGATTTCGCTGGGCTCCAGCTGGCGCCTGGAGGAACAGGAACCACGACTGATCACGCCGGGTAATGCGCCCGGCATTGGCACAGCGTCCACCGGGACCGGTGACGACGGCAATGCCAACTTTAACGATGGCGATATCTACTCGCTGATTCTCAAGGGCGTACACGACGTCGAGTTCCGCAAGGGCGACTTCGGCCTGTTCCTGCGGGGCAAGTACTGGTACGACGAGGAGCTTGCCAACGGCAAGCGCCCGCACGGCAACTCCGCGAACTTTTACACGCCGAATCAGAAGCTCGAAGACAGCGGCTTCGACGACTTTGCTCAGGCTTCCGGCATAGAACTGCTGGATGCCTTTGTCTACGGCACCTTTTACCTGGGCGAGAACCAGCTGCCGGTCGACCTGCGGCTTGGTCGCCAGGTAGCAAGCTGGGGCGAGAGCACCTTCATCCAGAACGGCATCAACACGATCAACCCGGTCGACGTTTCAGCGTTCCGTCGGCCCGGCGCAGAAATCAAGGAAGGGCTGCTGCCCGTCTCGATGTTCACGCTGTCTGCCGGCCTGACCGACGCACTGAGCGTTGAGATGTTTTACCAGCTCGAGTGGGAAAAGACCGTCATCGATGGCTGCGGCACGTACTTCTCGTCGGCAGACGTCGCGGCTACCGGCTGTAATGTAGTCACGCTGACCAATGCGCTCAGCGACCAGGTACAAATGCTCGGAACTGTCGGCCTCTACATCACACGGCGCCCCGACATCGAGCCCGACGACAGCGGCCAGTACGGTATCGCACTGCGCTACTTCGCCGAGAGACTCGCCGGTTCCGAGTTCGGTCTCTACTACATTAACTACCACAGCCGCATTCCCTATCTCGGCGGTTTCAGCTCTGCAAACCCTGGCGTGCCGTCAAGTGCGATACCGCCGGGCTTCCCTGACCCGCTGCCGCCATTTATCCCGCTGAGTGACGGCCAGGATCTCGGCGCCCTGCTCGGCGGTGGCAACCCGCAGTACTTTGCCGAGTTCCCCGAGGACATCGAGCTGTTCGGCGTGAGCTTCGCGACCAACCTGGCCGGCTTCGCGATTTCCGGCGAGGTCAGTCACAGGCCTGACTTCCCCGTGCAAATCAATACAACCGAGATCCTGCAAGGCGCGGTTGGGCTAGCACCCTGGTCGACTGTGACGCCGATTATCCTGGCTGATGTTGCAGTCAATGGATGGGGATCACCCATCTCCGGATTTGACCTCCTGCCGGTTACCCAGGCGCAGGTGACGTTCATCCGCTTCTTTGACCAGGTCCTCGGCGCAAGCCGCCTGTCTTTCGCTGCGGAAATTGGCGCAAACTGGGTGGACGACCTGCCAGAGCAGTCTGTACAGCGTTACGGCCGGTCGCCGATCTTTGGCATGGGCTATTTCGACCCGATACCGCTACCTTCGCCGCCACTTCCGCCAGGACAATTCATTACCTGCGAAGCCGGCAATGCGCTTGCCGGTGTCGATGCACCGAACACCAATGTGGGTAATTGCACCTCGGAAGGCTATGTCACCGACTCATCATGGGGCTACCGCGTACGCGCATCGCTGACCTACAACGATGTCTTCGCCGGCGTGAACTTCACGCCGCGTTTCGCCTGGTCACAAGACGTTGACGGCTATTCTCCAAACAGCAACTTCAACGAAGGCGCCAAGGCGCTGTCGTTGGGACTGACGGCCGAGTACCTGAACCGCTACACTGCTGCGATCGACTACACAACGTTCTCGGGCGGTGATTACAATACTATCGAGGACCGCGATTTCGTATCCTTGTCAGTCTCCGTCAGTTTCTAATATTGAATTCCAGAGGCATAAACACATGAGAACTCTTACAAAAATTTCGATGCTGGCGGCGCTCGGACTGATGACACAGGGCGCGCTCGCAGAACTCACACAGGCCCAGGCCGACAGCCTTGGCGGCGACGAACTCACACCCATGGGCGCAGTGCGCGCCGGTAACGCTGCCGGTACGATTCCGGCCTGGACGGGCGGCATCACCGAATTGCCGGCCGGCTATGTCGAAGGTCAACCGCTGGTTGACCCGTTCCCGGACGACCAGCCGCAGTTCACGATCACGGCAGCCAATTACGAGCAGTACCAGGACAAGCTGTCCCCGGGCCAGATTGCTTTGCTGAAACGCTACCCGGACACGTTCCGGATGCCGGTCTACCAGAGCCGTCGCTCGGCAGCCTATCCCGACGAGCTATACGCCGCGTACAAGCAGGACGCCGTGGACACGACGACGACCGACGGTGGCAATGGCCTGGCGAACGCCGATTCCTACCTGCCGTTCCCGATTCCGCAGTCCGGCATCGAGATCATCTGGAACCACGTACTGCGCTATCGCGGTGGCAGCGTGCGGCGCGTTTATGCACAGATTCCCGTGCAGGCGAATGGCGCCTTCAGTCCGGTCATACTCGACGAGCAGCTGACCTTTGCGAACTACCTGCCGGATTCCCCGGAAAACCGCCTGTTCTACTTCAAACAGGCCATCAAGGCGCCGGCACGACTTGAGGGCGATGTTCTGCTCGTTCACGAGAACATCAACCAGATCGTCGAACCGCGGGCAGCCTGGATCTACAACGCCGGCCAGCGGCGCGTGCGGCGCGCACCCGACGTCAAGTACGACGGACCGGGCACGGCTTCGGATGGCCTGCGTACTTCCGATGACCTTGACCTCTTCAATGGTGCGCCGGACAAGTACGACTGGAAGCTCATCGAAAAGAAGGAAATGTACATTCCGTACAACGCTTACAGGCTGCTCGACAAGAATCTCAAGTACAAGGACGTCGTCCTGAAGGGCCACCTCAATCCCGAATACCTGCGCTATGAACTGCATCGTGTGTGGGTCGTCGACGCCACGCTGAAGGAAGGCGAACGGCACATTTATGCGCGCCGGACTTTCTATGTGGACGAGGATACGTGGCAGATCAGCATTGGGGACCTTTACGACGGCCGTGGCGAACTGTGGCGCGTTAAAGAAGCGCACAACCTCTCGCACTACCAGGTCAAGGTTCCCTGGTACGCACTCGAGACATCGCATGACCTGATCTCCGGACGGCATCTGCCGCAGGGTTTGGCGAACGAGCTCAAGGGCTACCAGTACCAGTGGGACTACAAGGTATCCGAGCGCGAATACACGCCAGCGGCACTCCGTCGTTCCGGTGTTCGCTAGCCGCAAACAGGCATCCAGGACCGTCGCCTCATGTGCGGCGGTCCTGCTCTGTGTCTTCGGTGGGTTTGCGACGAGCGCTGTCGGGGAGACCGAATACTCGTTGCTGCCGGCCCTGAAGACTGACCTGGCGCTCGAGGGCCTGCTGCTCGACATCGCGCACGATGGCAAGCGCCTCGTCGTTGTCGGTGAGGCGGGCCACATCCTGTTCTCGGACGACAACGGCTTGAGCTGGGTGCACGCCGATGTGCCCGTCTCTCTCGCGATCACGGCCGTGTCGTTCGCGGGCCCGGAACAGGCATGGGCAACGGCGCACCACGGCTACCTGCTGCACTCGACCGATAACGGAACGAGCTGGCAGGTCAAGCTCACAGGATCAGATGTCGCGCGTTTGTCGGTGGGTGCGATAGAGCGGCGTGTTGCCGAGCTACAGGTCACGGTCGATAACGCCCCTCCCGACGCCCGGGAAGAACTGGAGTGGGTGCTCGATGACGCCATGTTTGCGCTCGATGAAGCAAGCGCGGCGATCGATGACGGCATGACAACACCGCTGCTGAATGTCTGGTTTGCCAATGACCGCGACGGTTACGTGCTCGGCGCTTACGGCATCTTCCTGCGCACCCGCGACGGTGGCGAAACCTGGACGGTCGAAGGGAACCGGCTCGAAAACCCCGACAACTATCATCTATACGATATCGCGCGCACGCCGTCAGGGACTGTCATCGTCGTCGGCGAGGCCGGCACGTTGCTGCGTTCGCCGGACGACGGCAATGAGTGGCAGCGTGTCGATGCGACTTATACCGGCTCGTACTTCGGCGCCGTCGCTGCCAACGACGACAGCCTGTTGATCTACGGGCTGCGCGGCAATGTATTCCGGTCCGTGGACCAGGGAGTGACCTGGACTCGGGTTGAAACCGGCGACAACCGCACCCTGATGTGCGGCGCAGCAGGCGATGATGGTTCCGTCATTCTCGCTGGCGCGGCCGGCGCGGTGCTACAAAGCCCCGATGCGGGTAGCAGTTTCAGCGTAGTCCCTACCGAAGGTAACAGGGTCTACGGCGGTGTCACTTTCGCGCCGGACGGACGTGTGCTGCTGGTCGGCTTTGGCGGCATTTCCATCGTCTCGGGGATTAACCATGAGTGACGCACGCAAGGATGTCACGGGCCTGAATGGCGCCACGGCGCCGCTCGCTGAGCGTCTGCTGTTCGGGAACCGCGTTGTGGTGATCGTCGTGTTCGCGCTGCTGACACTGTTCTTCGGTTACCAGGCTTTGCAACTGAGGCCCGACGCCAGCTTCGAGAAGATGATCCCGACGTCGCATCCGTATATCCAGAATTACCTGGATAACCGCGCAGACCTCGCGAGCCTCGGCAACTCGATTCGCATCATCGTCCAGACAACCGACGGCGACATCTTCGACAAGGAGTTCCAGGAAGCGCTGCAGCAGATTAACGATGAGGTGTTCTACATCGCGGGCGTCGACCGTGCCGGCCTGCAGTCGATCTGGACACCGAACATTCGCTGGAGTGAAGTCACCGAAGAGGGTTTCCGCGGGGGCACGGTCATTCCAAATAACTACGACGGCTCACCGGAATCGTTGGAGCAGCTAAGGGCCAACGTCCTGCGCTCCGGACAGGTCGGCCGCCTCGTTGCGAACAACTTCAAGTCAGCAACAATCATCGCGCCGCTGACTGACACTAACCCTGAAACCGGCGAACGGCTCGACTACCGGGACTTCTCCGCAAGTATCGAGAGCCTGGTCCGCGACAAGTACGAGACCGACACGATAAAAATCCGCGTCACGGGGTTTGCAAAGATCGTTGGCGATCTCATCGAAGGCGCTACGCAGGTGGCGCTGTTCTTCGCGGTTGCGTTTATCATTACCAAAGTGCTGCTGCTTCTGTACTCGCGGTGCTACTGGGCAACGCTGATACCGCTGCTGTGTTCAACCATTGCCGTCGTGTGGCAGCTCGGACTACTGCGCACAATGGGCTTCGGCCTCGACCCGTATTCGATGCTCGTGCCCTTCCTGGTCTTCGCCATCGGGATCAGTCACGGCGTACAGATCATTAACAACGTTGCGGCGCGCTTCTTCTTCGGAATCGGCGCACTTTGGTCCGCAAGGCGTGCTTTCCGGGCTCTGTATATCGCCGGATTCATTGCACTGATTTCCGACGGGATCGGTTTCCTGACGCTCATGGTCATCGAGATCCCGGTTATCCAGGAACTGGCGCTGACCGCGAGCATCGGCGTTGCAGTGCTCATTTTTACCAACCTGTTGCTCATGCCGGTGCTGCTGTCCTACACAGGGCTCACCAACTACTGCATGACCTACGTCAAGCAGCGACAGGAAAACCCGTCCCGGCTGTGGCCGTTTATCGCGCGCTTCGCCAAGCCGCCGTTCGCGCCTGCGACCATCGTGATCGCCCTCGCGCTGTTCGCGGTCGGCATCTATGGCAGCAAGGACCTGCGCATCGGCGACCTGGACCCGGGAGCGCCTGAGCTTCGTCCGGACTCGCGCTACAACCTCGACAATGCCTACCTGACCGGCAACTACTCCACGAGTACTGACGTCTTCGTCACGATGGTTCAGACGGCGCCGCAGGCCTGCGGGAACTACGAAACCGTAGCCGCAATCGATCGCTTCCAGGAGGTCATGAGCGACACACCGGGAGTGCAGTCGGTCATCTCCCTGGTCAACATATCGAAACGCGTGACCATGGCCATGAACGAGGGCAACCCTAAGTGGCACACGCTGAGCCGCAATCGCTACATCCTCAACAACTCGCTGGCGCTCGTGCCGACCAACCTGATCAACACGGACTGCAGCATGGTGCCCGTACTGATCTTCCTGAACGATCACAAGGCTGAGACACTGCGGGCGGTAGTGGAAGATATTGAAGCCTTCGCCGACCAGTACAACAGCGAGGAAATTCAGTTCCTGCTGGCGGCCGGCAACTCGGGCATCGAGTCGGCGACGAATATCGTTATCAGCAAAGCCCAGTACCAGATGCTGGCGCTGGTCTACGGCGTTGTCAGTTTCCTCGTGTTTCTCACGTTCCGCAGCTGGCGCCCCGTTCTGTGCATCGTCTTGCCACTGGCCCTTACCTCGGTACTCGGTCAGGCGCTCATGGCTTATCTCGGTATCGGTGTGAAAGTCGCAACCCTGCCCGTCATCGCGCTGGGTGTCGGTATCGGTGTCGACTACGGCATCTATATCTACAGCAAGATGGACACCTATCTGAAACGTGGCACCGAAGTGTATGCGTCCTACGTGAAGACCTTGCAGACGACCGGTATGGCCGTCGGGTTCACCGGCATCACCCTGGCTATTGGCGTGGGCACCTGGATCTTCTCGCCCATCAAGTTCCAGGCTGACATGGGGCTGATGCTCACATTCATGTTCTTGTGGAACATGCTCGGGGCCCTGACGTTGCTGCCGGCGCTGGCGCACTACCTGGTCAAACCGACCCCAGTTGCGGCCACCGGCACTGAATAGCCGGCGGCGATAGCACAGACGGCGCTGCCTGCCGCAGATTTCGCACGGTTGGTCTCAGTCGACCAGCACGCCGCGAGTGTGATGCATTAGGATGCAGCATGGTCAGAAAAAACCGGGCTACGCTGCTCGCTGCCAACTGCCTGCTAGTGCTGGCGTTCTCGACACACGCCGACGAGACGACCGAGTTCTGTCTCGACGGTGCGTTCGACCTCGGCGCCCGCTACCAAGGCCTTCGTCCGAAAGCCGGCGAATTTTATCCGACGTCGTGGTGCGTGATCACTGAAGGTGACACCGGCCGCGTCATGTTCTCGGGATCGGGCAAGTCGAACCCTGACATGGACGGTGACTGGACCGTCGCCTATCTTCCGCCCGATCTCGTACGTATCGTCAACAGGACGTCGCCCGATGTTGAATTCCATGGCGCGGAAATCGATGACGAGATAGCACGCATTCGACGCATGGACCCCCGGCAGCTGGCCGCTGAGATTGAATCCGGGGATGGAAACATCGAGGGACTCGAGGTAACGAGGACAGGTGATCGGATCGCACGCGTGTCGGCGTCGGCCGATATGCCTTTGCGGGGGCAAGTCGATGTCGACTGGCTGTGGGACTGGGCAGAACCTGATACACCGTCACTGAAAATCGTCGTTGACGACGAAGAGTTCTTTCGCGGCACGGGTCGCTGGCGAATGCTGGACTCGATTGAAGCTGCGGCTATCTGGGAGCGCACTGCAGGCGAGGCGCCTGTCGAGGTCGATGGCGACCGATGGCCGTCGGTGATCAACATGAGACTCATCGAACTCGAGGACGGTGTGTATCTGGTTCGCGGCGTGCGCACCGGATTCCAGCACCTCGTCGTCGACACCAGCAAGGGGCTCGTTGCGGGCGATGCACCGGCCGGTTGGGTCGAGTTTCACCACCTGCCCCCAGCCGACCTCGTTCCTGGTCTCGGCAACGATGGCCTGTCCCGCCGGTTCATCGAGTTCCTTGGCGAGACGTTTCCTGGCCGGCGGATACACGCGGTCGCCCTGACGCATGCGCATGACGATCATAGCGGTGGTGCGACAGCGTTTGCTGACAGTGGCGCGCTCGTATTTGCTCCAGCGGAGCTCACAGGGTTTTTCGATGATGCGTTTGATATTCAGACAATACCCGTCAAGGAAGACACAATCATCGGCAGCGGGGATAACCGCGTGCGGCTGATGCCCATGGGCCCGGGGCCGCACGCAGACAGCATGCTCGGCGTTTGGGCCGTCGACAAGGGCTGGTTCTTCGTGTCCGACGTGCACGTGCCAAACTCCGACACCGCGGTACCGCGCGCTAATCGTGCCATCACCGAATGCTGGTTCGCCGCGTGGGCTGTCGCAAACCTTCCCGAAGACGTGCGCGTCGTGAACTCACACAGCGCGCCACAAACGCCAGTGTCCAGGCTCGCCGACTACCTGGCCAGCGAAGCGTGCAGCAAGTAAGCGGCGAGTCGATTCACTCGCGCGGCCGTCTCTTCACTCGTTGCGGGCCGCTGGGCTAGAGATAAAGTCCCAGGCCACTCACAACCCCCATCGGCACGGAATTTTCACCTGGCAGCAGAACGGTACGCGCGTCGCACTGTAACAATCGTTGACATTTGCCGTCTCGAGTCATCGACGTGGCATTTGTGAACAACTGTGACAATCGCCCGCACGCCATTGTTCGTCAGGTCCATGCCCCCCAGAATGCACGGCACGATGCAACAGCGAGTTGCAACAACCCTGTTTATTTTTGGAGGAAGTCATGTCAGTAGCAAAAGTCGCAGAGATCTCGGCAACGTCGTCGAAGAGCTTCGAGGACGCAGTCAACACAGGTCTCGAGCGTGCCAGCAAGACGATCGATCACATTGAAGGCGCATGGGTAAAGGACATGAAGGTCCGCGTAAAAGACGGCAAGGTCAAAGAATACCGCGTCAACATGAAACTCACTTTCGTTCTTCGCTAAGAACTCAACAGGCAGGAGATCGAAATGTCATCCCTACTCGATATGATTACTTCATCACTTGACGACAATGCGGTTGCGACAATCGGCCAGCAGCTCGGCAAAGACAAGGCAGCCACGAAGAGCGCGATTCAATCTGCGCTACCCATGCTCCTGGGAGCGCTGCAAAAGAGCGCGCAACAGGACAACGGCGAGGGGCTGGCACAAGCCCTCACCCAAAAACACGACGGTAGAGTCCTGGACAACGCTGCCGGCTTTCTCTCACAGGACGACGGCAAGGACGGCGCGGGCATTCTTCGCCACATCCTTGGCTCAAAACAGGGCGTCGCGGAATCTGCATTGCAATCTGCCACCGGCGTCGACAAGAGCCAGGCCGCGAGCCTGTTGACACGACTTGCACCGCTGGTACTGGGCGCCGTCGGCAAGGCCAAGGCTGGCAGCAATGTCCAGGGTAGCGACCTCGCGCAAATGTTGAATCGCGAATCCGAGAATATCGAGGCGCGCAGCCCCGGTGTCATGTCGGCGCTTACCGGAATGCTCGATGCTGATGGCGACGGCGACACGGATCTTGGTGACTTGCTGAAACTCGGCTCCGGGAAACTTGGCGGGCTGTTTCGCTAGTCACACCAATCAACTCAACTATGGATCACAAAAGAAAGGACAGAACGATGGCAAAAAGTATTGAATCAATCGAGGGCATTGGCCCGAAACTCGGCAAGGCGTTGCGGGCAGCCGGCATCAGGTCCGTTAATGGACTGCTGAAAGCGGGCGCTGACAAGAAGTCGCGGGCGGCACTTGCCGAGACGACAGGCATTAGCGAAAAGCGCATTCTCAAGTGCGTCAACATGGCCGACCTGTTTCGCATTAACGGCGTGGCCAGCCAGTACGCAGAACTTCTTGAGTGCGCCGGCGTTGATACGGTTAAGGAGCTGAAGCATCGAAACGCCGAGAACCTCGCCGCCAAAATGGCCGAGGTCAATGAAGCCAAGAACCTGGTCCGCCGTCCGCCATCCGCCGCAGTCGTTAGCGACTGGGTAGCGCAGGCGAAGAAGCTGCCCGGTGTGGTGACCTACTGATAGTCGACGACAGCCCCGCCATTTCTGCGCGGGGCTGTAGCCGTCTATTGCTTTGGAAGGAGATGCAACATGGATTTCACAACAATCATTGAGTCGCTGCAGGCGACGCTGGGCAACACCCTGCCTACCTTGCTCGCCGCCCTTGGTATTCTCACAGTCGGCTGGCTCGTAGCCGTCGTGTTTCGCGCGGGTACGCGGCGCGTGCTTGACATGGCCAATCTGAATGAGCGGATCGCAAGCAACACGGACAGCGAGATTGATGCCGAGTCTTGGGGCGCTACCGGCGTTTTCTGGGTGGTTATGTTCCTCGTCCTTATTGCATTCTTCAATGTTCTCGACCTGCAGATTGTCTCGGAACCGCTGCGCGCGCTGGTTACCAAGGTGTTTGAGTTCGGACC
Organism: uncultured Woeseiaceae bacterium; assembly: GCA_945787845.1. GTDB lineage: Bacteria > Pseudomonadota > Gammaproteobacteria > Steroidobacterales > Woeseiaceae > UBA1847. The sequence goes on from CALZJH010000005.1 coordinate 153,640, forward strand.
AAGCCTGTTCGCAGGCGCAGTCCTCGCGCTATTGGCCTGGGTACTGGCAAATGTTGTTCGTTCGCTGACGACGAAGGCGCTATCCAAGACAACGCTTGACGAGAAAGTCAGTGCCGCAGCCGAAATGAAACCGGTTAGCGACAGTATTGGCGATGTCCTTTACTGGCTGATCATGCTGATGTTCCTGCCAGCGATTCTCGGCACCTTGAAAATGGACGGGCTGCTCGTCCCCGTACAAGGCATGGTCGACAAGATCCTCGGAATGCTGCCGAACATTTTCGCTGCGGCGGTCATCGGCCTGGTCGGGTGGTTTGTTGCCCGCATACTGCGTGATCTTGTACAGAACCTGCTCCAGGTTGTCGGTTTCGATCGCCTTGGCGAAAAAGCTGGCTTGAGCGGCAACGTCAGCCTCTCGCAGCTCAGTGGTCTGCTGGTATTTGTTTTCGTCTTCGTCCCGGCATTGGTCGCTGCTCTGAACACGTTGCAGATTGAGGCGGTCTCAGGACCTGCGACGCAAATGCTCAGCGCATTTATGGCCGCAATACCCGATATCTTTGCTGCGGTAATCATACTCAGCATCGCGTTCGTAATTGCGCGATTCCTCTCTAGCCTGGTTTCTCGCATGCTCGACGGCCTTGGCGCCAACGACCTTCCGCAAAAACTCGGCATCGCATCCACGAAAGCGGACGGTTTCTACCTGTCGCACTTCGTGGGTCGCGTAGTTAGCGTGTTTATCATGCTGTTCGCTGGTGTGGAGGCCGCCAATCGACTCGGTTTCGCGCAGGTTTCGGATCTGGTCTCAACATTGATCGAGTTTGCCGGACAAGTACTGCTCGGCGGGATTATTCTGGCCGCCGGTTTCTGGATCGCAGGCATCGCTCATGCGGCAGTCATCCGCGTCAGCGGCGAGTCTGCAACCGCTCTCGCGGGAATTCTGCGAGCTGCTATCCTCGGACTCGTCCTGGCGATGGGCCTGCGGGCGATGGGCATAGCGGATGATATCGTCAACCTGGCGTTTGGACTTGTACTTGGCTCGATCGCCGTTGCGTTTGCGCTGTCGTTCGGCCTCGGCGGACGCGAGGCTGCCGGCAAGCAAATGGAACACTGGCTCTCGCAGCTTCGTAAAGACGGCGATTAGCCCGAATCTCGTATGCCCCTGTTGCCTTTGCAGGTAACACGAGTGGGTAGTTAGACTAGACGTAACATTAAAGTGGTGAATCGTGTGAACGCGAATAGAATTATTCCGATAGAAATAGCCGACCCGTTTGCTCGCAAGTTGGTCGGCCGGTATCTCGAAAATCGCGAGAGTGATATTGAGAAGCTGCGGGAAGCGCTCCGGCATCATGACTTTGATACGATTCGCGTAACCGGCCACAACCTGTTTGGCTCGGGGTCGGCCTATGGTCTGGACGAGGTGTCGCGCATTGGCGCGCGCCTCGAACAGGCCGCCATCGAGCGAGGTTCCAAGGAAATATGCCGCCTCGTCGCCGAATTGGCCGACTACCTGCGCAACGTCGATGTGCACTAACGCACGGAACAGATCGCCAATTCGATATAATGTCTGGGAATTGCTAAGTACTTGCGCACCTTCCCGGTATACTCATGCGGCAGCCTGGGGGCATGCGCATGGGGGTTACATTGCGAGTCGCGATACTTGAGGATGATGTCGATCAGGCCGAATTGACGCGTCGCTGGCTGACCAACGCTGAATACTCGGTCGACTGTTATGCGGACGCCGGCAGTTTTCTTCGGGCCGTTCGACGCGAGAGTTTTGATCTGTATCTGCTCGACTGGGTGCTACCTGATTTGAGCGGCATCGAAGTTTTGCGAAAACTGCGTGCCGAGATGGCCGATTTCACACCGGCCGTCATCGCTACGGCGAAGAACGAAGAGCAGAGTATTGTGCGAGGTCTTGAAGCCGGCGCGGACGACTACCTGGTCAAACCGATCAGGCAGGCCGAGCTCGTCGCCAGGCTCGCCGCTATAAATCGTCGTGCAGGGATTGTGCCCGGCGGCAATCAACTCGAGGTCGCGCCGTACGCGTTTAATACGAGCGGGAAGTCGATCCAGTTACGTGGCGAGGCCTTAAACCTGACGAACAGGGAGTTCGAACTCGCGTATTTCCTGTTTCGTAATCCCGGGAAAATGTTGTCGCGCAGCCATATCCTCGAGACAATTTGGGGAATAGACAACAAGTCTGTGTCGACCCGGACAGTAGACACACACATGAGTCGCCTGCGTAAGAAACTCAACCTGTGCGACGAGAATGGCTGGAAACTATCGGCGATATACCAACACGGCTATCGACTGGAAAAAACCGACAGCTAGAGCAACCCTGAGACGTGGTTGCCAGAGGAAGAGAAGAGCATGGCAAAGAAGCAGACTCGAAAGGCACCCGAGGTAGACCTCGATAATACCGAGGGCAATGTTGACAAGATCCGTGAGATCCTCTTCGGTGGGCAGATGCGCGACTACGAGCAGCGTTTCGCCGATCTCGAAGACAGGTTGACTCGCAGTATCGAAGTCATGTCCAAAAATCTGGAAAAACGCGTCGATCGTCTCGATACCTACGCGAAGCGCGAACTGGACAAACTTGGCGAACAGTTCAAAGAGGAGCGGCAGGCACGACGCAAGGACGACAAGTCGAGTGCGCGTGAATTCAAGGAGCTTTCGAAACAGGTCGAAACATGGTGCGCCGAGCTCGAGGAAGGAATCGAATCGGAATCGCAGACTCTGCGTCGCAGCTTGCAGGAGCAAAGCGAAGAACTGTCGGGCATGGTTAGCGACGTGCATGACCAGTTGAGCAAGTCTCTGAGCGGCGAAACCCGCAACCTCGCGGATGCCAAACTCGCCCGCGAAGACATGGCCGACCTGCTGGCGGAAATGGCCTTGCGACTCAAGAAGGATCTGAAGCTGCCTGACGCTTAAGCCGGGATCTTTTGCTATACGCCAATGAGTGACCTCGAGCAGTTAAAAGAATTGTTATTCGGTGCGGAGAGACAAGCACTGGACTCGATCGCCGCGCGCGTCGAACGCCGCGAGGTCCGCACGGCCGACGTCGCGGATGTCCTGCCCGAAGCGATTTATCAGAGCCACCGGCAAGGTGACGATCTCGTAGACTCGCTTACCGAGCCCGTAGGCGAATGTCTGCAGCAAGCATTCAAGGACGACCCGCAAACTTACGGTGACGCGCTTTACCCGGTTATCGGACCGGCCATTCGCAAGTCAATCATGCATGCGTTGCGCAACTTCGGGCAGCAGATCAATACCGCAGTCGAACACAGCTTCACTCCTCGGGGACTCAAGTGGCGCTGGCAGGCATCGCGGGCCGGCGTGCCGTTTGGTGAATTCCTGTTGCAGCAGACGTTGCAGTTCAGGGTTGAGCAGGCCTACCTGATAAGCCGGGAGAACGGTCTCCTGATCGGGCATGTCCACCACGAGGCTTCAAAGATCAAGGACAGCGACGCTGTCTCGGCCATGTTTACGGCCATTCAGGATTTCGTAAAAGAGTCGTTTTCACCCGATCGTACCGGGCGCCTGGAGTCGGCCGACATGGGTGACTTCACTTTGTGGGCAGTGCATGGCCCGCATGCGCTGCTCGTTTGTGTCATCCGTGGCGTGCCGCCGAAACGCCTGAGGGGCGATCTCAGTGCAATCCTCGAACGGCTGCACTTCCGCTACGGTGACGTGATTCGCGACTATAAGGGCGACACATCGACTGTCCCCGACGTCGAAGACGACCTTGTGCGCTGCCTGCGATTCGAGGCGCACCTTGAGCCGGAGAGTAAGAACCACAAACCACTGTTTTGGTTGTTCGGGCTGGCACTGATAGCCGCCATCGCATTTTTCGGCTATCGCAGCTGGCTTGCCGAACGTCAGGTCGAGAACCTCTCGGCTGCGCTGCAGGCGACCCCGGGCATTCACCTGACCGAGATCAGCCGCGATGACGGCATGATCCAGATCCGCGGCCTACGCGACCCGTTTGCGCGGACCATCGCCGAGGTGGCGTCACAAGTAGATATCCCCATCGATAGCGTTACCGCTGTCATGCGCCCTTTTCAATCGCTTGAGCCGGCGCTGATCGAAGCTCGCGCCCGAGAGATGTTCGGCACCGTGGACACGATCGAGTTCCGCCTGGTTGACGGCGTTTTGATTGTGAACGGTAGCGCCGACTCGGACTGGCTGGATAATTTCCAGATGCGTTACGCCCAGCTCGCCGGGGTCAGAGCGATCGATACGCGCGGGGTTGTCAACTCCGCTGAGGACCGACTTCGCCGACGCGTCTCCGAACTCGACGACAGGGCGTTCTTTTTTGAGAATGGCATTGAATTTGCCACAGGGCAGCGCGACACCTTGCTGACGCATGCCGAAGCACTTGCCGAGCTAAATGCTTCCGCACAGGAAAGCGGATTCGAACTCCTACTGACGGTGCACGGAGAGACCGACGCGACTGGCAGTGTGGAATCGAACAGGCTGCTGGCGCGGCAGCGCGCGGAGGTAATCGGCGCGATGCTTGCCGGCGCCGGCCTGACAGTAAAGGCCATCGATATACGGGTACCGACGGCTGGGGACCAGGCAGCATCTGACGATAGTGGTCGACTCGCCCGAGTAACGCTTTTCCTGCAGGAAACGGGGCCGCAAGAATGACGCCTGTTACAAGCAAGATCTGTGTTGTCGGAGATTTTGCGGTTGGCAAGACCAGCGTCGTCGAGCGCTTCGTCAGCAATCATTTTTCGGACAAGTACCTGAGCACGGTCGGCGTCAAAATCGACACCAGGGACCTCGAGATCGACGATCTTCAGGTCAGTCACAAACTCGTTATCTGGGACGTCGCTGGGGCAGACCAATTTGACGAGCGCGAGTTTGCCTATCTTCGTGGCGCAAGCGGATTCATTTTTGTCGCCGATGGCACCCGTGCCTTGACCTTGCGATCTGCTGAGAATCTGCGGACGCAGGTTTCCGAACGATTCGACGAAGCCCCTGCCGTAGTGCTGGTCAACAAGAAAGACCTGGTGGCCGATTACCAGCTCAGCGAGGAACGTATAGAAAAACTGCGAACTTCGTTCGACAGCGTCTACTCCACCAGCGCGAAGACGGGTGAAGATGTCGATGACGCCATAAAGCGCCTCTCGCGCCTTATCATCAACCGGGACTTACAGGGCTGACAGTGGAACTGCCCCCGCTCGTTATTGGTTACTTGCAGGGCACCTATCTGGAACAGGCGCGCCCGTTTTGCGCACTGCTGGATAAGGACTATCGCCTCGTCAGCAAATGGGGCGAGGCCGATTGGTGTGGTTTTGACGAGGCCAACGTGGGCATGGACGTTCGTGATATTGCCCCGTTTCTGGTCGGCATTCCCCTGGATGAAAAGCTCGCATTCGACTTCCTGCAACTACCGGGTGGTGCAATAGTCAGCGCGCACATCATCCCGCAGCATGGCGAAACCTACATCCTGATTCTCGATGTACACGGCAACCACGCGTCGGTCCAGTCACAACAACAAGCCATGAACGAGCTGCGACTTCTGCAAAGCCGACAACAGCGCCTGATTTCCAGACAACGGGAACTCATCAGCGAACTCGTGGAGGCGAAGGCGTCGCTGGACCACCAACGCCGCGAGACGGAGCGCGTCAGTAACAACAAGAGTCGCTTCATGGCGATGATGTCGCATGAGTTCCGCACTCCGTTGTCATCGATCATCAATTACGCGCAACTTGCCGCCGATCCCGCAAGCAGCAACAACGACGTGCAGAAGGGTGTCGAGACTATAGTGCGATCCGCGAAGCACCTGAACTCGCTGGTTGAGGCAATTCTCGACGATGCCAGTCTCGATGCAGGACAAATAGAACTCGTCAATCAGGACTTCGATTTGTACGAGTTGTTGGGCGACATCGCCGCAATGATGGCGCCAATGGCCGCCGAGAAGGGGGTATCGTTCGCCGTCCGTCTCGATGACGATGTCCCCTCAATCGTGCATGCCGACGAAACGCGGCTGCGACAGGTCCTTATCAACCTGCTTGGTAACGCGGTCAAATTCACCGAAGAAGGAAGCGTGGAACTACTGGTCGCTTACAATGCCGGGCGGCTCGTGGTCACGATCAGTGACACTGGACCCGGCATCAGCCTCGAAGACCAGGAACGCGTTTTCCAGGCGTTTGAGCGTGGCGATCAACGACAGCACGCTGGGGCCGGGCTTGGGCTTAGCATTACCCTGCAGCTGGTTAAGCTCATGGGTGGCGAGGTATCACTGGATTCGGCTCGTGATGAGGGCTGCACGGTCAGCGTTCATGTCCCTGTCGTGGCAGGTCACGGCGATGTTGCCGACAAGCTTGCTGTATTGCCCACTCCCGGTGATGGGACCCGTGCGACAAAGGCCGTCAGCGTGCTCATCTGCGATGACGACGACGACATGGTGGCCCTGATGGAACACTATCTGCACAGGTCGGGCTATGGGCTTATCACCAGCCACGATACGGCTGAGGCGATCGAGAAAACACTGCGTTACGACCCTGATGTCGTGTTGATGGATTGTAACGTGCCGGGTGTGGGCGGCGTGGTGGCTGCCAGGGTCCTCCGTGAGCGAGGCTTCACCAAGCCTATCGTCGCACTGACCGCAACGAAGCTATGTGAGGAAGAGCAGCGCGTTTTCTCGCACTTCTTCCGCAAACCGGCGGCTATGCAGGATTTGCTTGAAGAGATTAAACGCCTCACTCACTGAGCCCGCCAAGATTGTCAACGATTGTTGCAATTTCCAGAAACCCGCTGATTCACCGCTAATATCCCGCCGTACTCGAGAAGGCCAAGAGCCTCATTTTCTTACAGGGGATACAGAATGCTTAAGGAATTTAAAGAATTTGCCATGCGTGGCAACGTGGTCGACATGGCTGTCGGCATCATTATTGGTGCGTCGTTTGGCAAAATCATCAGTTCACTCGTGAATGACGTCATTATGCCGCCGATCGGAATGCTGATGGGGAGCGTCGATTTCAGCCAGCTCTACATCAATCTGAGCGATAAAGCTTACGACTCGCTTGCGCTCGCACAGGAAGCCGGGGCACCGACAATTAACTACGGAATTTTCATGAACCACATTCTCGACTTTGTGATTGTCGCGTTCGCGATCTTCATGGTAATTCGTGGAATGAACAAGATGAAGAAACAGGAAGAAGAGAAGCCGGCAGAACCCGCTAAACCGTCAGACGAGGTTCAGCTGTTGACAGAAATTCGAGACGCTCTGGGCAACCGCAGTTAACCCGCGAGGGTCGACGTCGGAAAAGGGGTGCTCGTTTTGAGCACCCCTTTTTTTTGGGCCTGAGAGTCGCGGCCTTGAGCCTTGCTTCGATCGAGTGGGGAGAGATCGATCAGAGCGTAGAGAGATCGACCGGAATCAACACTCGTCCGATGGTCTGAATGAACCCGTTCGACGCGCGAATATTGTCAAACTTGAACACATAGACGAACGGATCGCGGAGTGCAGGCTCGTTGTCGCCCAGTGTTCGCTTGAGCGCATCCGGGTAGATTCCCGCGCCAAGCAAGGTTTCTACAAAGTCGGCCTCCAGCACCTGCTTGTTGGTTTGTGCATCGGGAATTACGTGGTATGTGAGAATAGCCTGCAGTAGCGGGATCGGATCGCCACCGCCCAGCTCCGTCAACGCGGCAACGATAAACGCAAAGGCACCGCCCTCATCATCGCCGTGAAAACCCAGATCACGCGCCGTCTTGATGAACGCCTTGTCGTTTGGCGCAAGGACCGTGAGGCTGTCGTCCGGGTTATTCAGCGCATCCGCCAAACCGGCGGCCAGAACGGCATTCAGCAAGATATCAAAATCTGCTTTGTCGTCATCGAACTCCCCGCCGCTCGCCACGACGAGCTCTGTGATCGTCGGCAATGACGAACTGTCCGGGTTCAGGATGTCCAACGGAATCATCACCCGAGTAAGCACGTGGATGATGCCGTTGCTGGCTTCGATGTCGCTTGCCGCGGTGATAATCCGGGCGTCTTTCAGATCCGGGTCGTTGTCCAGCAACGTGGTCCTGGCGGGCAAGATCGTCGCACCGGGGAGCAACGTATCGATGCCGCCGGAGGTCGAGACCGCGTCACTCGACCTGGAGCCTGCCGACACGTGGTATAGCAAAATGTTCTTCAGCAGCGGTATCGGGTCGCCATCGCTCAACTCCGTCAGCGCGGCAACGATCACCCCGTACGCGTCGCCTTCATTACCGCCCCTGTAACCGAGATTACGGGCAAGGCGAATGAAAGCATCGTCGGTCGGCGCGAATACGGTCAGATCCGCCTGCGGATCGTTGAGGGCCTCGGTCAGGTCGGCAGCAATTACGGCATTCAGGAGAATGTCGAAGTCGTCGTCGTTCTTATCGAATTGCCCGCCACTAGCTGCAACGATTTCTGTAATTGTCCGCGAATGGTGGTCGGCAGCTGCGCCGAGGGGTAAAAGCAGGGTAACGGCAAGAATAGATGCCGCCTGTATCGCTCGGTTCATGATGTTCTCCTAAGTCAGGCGTTATGTCTGAACGCCTGACAGTATCCGCCGGAGAACTCAAACAGGTTTCAAATGTGTGAGAATTTGTACCAATTTGTAACTGCGCAACCGGGTTCAATGATTCCAGGTAGCCGGATCCACGCGATAGTAGCGACGCAGCTGTTCGTAGAGGTCTGGCAGCCGGGCGCGCATCACTTTCGCCTTCTCAAAGAAAGACTCGGTCGCAACCGCAAAGAACTCCGCCGGCGATTCGAGCCCATAGTCGTCGAGCACATGGTTAGTCCCGCGAGCAGCGCGCTTCTCTAACGCCTCGTACTCGCGGCTCAGCACCTCGGCCCACTCGGCGTAGTGATCCAGCTCGTGTAGTTCCGGCAGGCCGTCGGTGCCGGAGTCCTGCTCGTCGAGTTTGTGTGCGAACTCGTGCAGCACCACGTTGAAGCCATCGACGGGATCAGTGACGCCGCGAATCACATCACCCCAGGAAAGCACGACCGGGCCTCGATGCCAGGACTCGCCCGCCCGGGCGGTCCGCTCATGTACCTCGACCGGCCCGTCGTATTGCACGTCCATGCTTGCGAAGGTGTCCGGGTACACGAGAATCGACGTGAAGCCGGGGAAGTATTCCGGCTCTCGATTCAGCAGCAGGATGCAGGCCGTGCCCGCCACCGTATAGCGAATCTCGTCATTGATCTCTTGTCCGCCGCAGCCAATGAAATTCTTCTCGGCGAGGAACACGTTGACGTGACCGAGCAGCTGGCGCCGCAGCTCGACGGGCATGGCTGCGTACAGCGAGACGTTGCGGGTCAGCATGGCTTCGAGCCCGGCAGGTGGTGCCAGTGCGCGACGCCTCTTCCGGCGCCATCGCCAGAACGCCGGACCAAAAAGCAGGTAGAGCAGCACTGCGACGGGTACGGCGAGGATAAGACCGAAAATGACCTGTGCACGCATCGTGTTCCCTGCACCACTAAGTGATTCGAAGGCAGTCTACTGCATGCGGCTTGACTCCGTTGCTTCGGACCCGACGCAGGCAACCACCGGTATGGGGTAAGATAATCATCAGCAAGGACAACAACAATGGCTGTTGCATCAAGCAATAAGAACAATAGTGCGAAGACGATGACCTCACCCTGGCCAGAAGCCGAAAGCGGCGCAATTGCGTTCCTGCTCGACGTCCGCGATGACTTCGAGGCCGAACTCCTGCGCAAATGGGTAGAAGCCAGTCGCCCGACAACGGCATCGGCCCCGGCATATTCGTTCATCGAACTCCCGAGAGGCCGCGGTAAGGATTGGCTGGACGCCATATCGGCACATGGTGGTGCCGTATGGCTGCAACCGCTGCGCATCGCATGGCTGCCCGAAGAGCGCACCGCTGGTCGTTTTTCGCTGCGCGATCTTTTCTATGGCCGCATTACACAGCCCGGGATGTTGCGGCGACGCTGGCTCGCGAAGTTTCGGCCCGAGAGGATTGCGTACGTAGTCGGCGACGGCGCCAGTCTCGACGATATGCAGGATCGGTTTGCCCGCGCCGAGACCAGCGTAGCCGACACGGGGCTGTCGGAATTTATTGTCAACCAGGCGCTCATCGTCCTGGAGCGGTCGGAGCGTGCAGTACGCGGAGCGCGCTACAAGGTGCCGCGCATCCTCCAGAGCGAAGTTTTTGCGAACGCGGAGTTTAGAAACCTCATCGCGAATATCGCGCAGCAACGCGACAGGTCGATACAGGACGTGCAGGGAGATGCTGCACGTTACCTGCGGGAAATGGCGGCGACGCAAACACCATTCACGCTTGAAATGATGAATGCGCTCTATCGGTCTGCGTGTCGCAGTCACCATCACGATGAGATTAATGTTGACCCGGCGCAACTCGAAAGGGTTGCTGAGACCATTGGCTCCCGGCCCGTTGTATTCCTGATCAGCCACAAGTCGATGCTGGATACGATGGCCCTGTCGCTGGTGATGTTCGATGCGAACCTGCCGCTGCCGCTCACGTTCGGGGGTATCAATCTGAATAAGCCGGGCCTCGGCGCATTTGCCCGTCGCGCTGGAATTATCTTCCTGCGACGTGCATTCCAGGATAACGAGATCTACAAAGCGACGTTTCGACGCTATATCGATTACCTCATCGAAAAACGCTTCTCGCTGCTATGGGCGCTGGAGGGTACCCGCTCGCGTACCGGCAAGCTGCTGCCGCCGCGCTTCGGCCTGTTCAATTACGTGCTCGAGTCGATTCTGAGAACCCGCCTGTACGACGTGACTTTCATTCCCGTCAGCGTCGCCTACGACCAGATTACCGAGGTCGAGGATTATTCGATCGAACAGCGCGGCCAGAAGAAGAAACCGGAGGGCATCACCTGGCCTCTCCGTTTCCTGCGTCGTGGCCGCTCAAGAGGCCAGATACATTTGCGCTTCGGCGAGGGACTGACAATCCGCGAGCTGGTGGAACCGGCACAACTCGAGGCCGGCATTGACGACCAGCAAAAGCAAATACTCGTACCGACGCTGGCTTTTGAAGTCGCCGTCCGCATGAACGCGGCAACGCCGATCACGGCCACGGCTATCGTGACACTGATCCTTCTCGCCGGCGGCAACCGCGCACAGAATCTCGCCGAGATACAGGCGCTGGCCCGCGCCGGAGCGACGCTGATCCGGCAGCGACGCCTTGAAATCGTAGGCCGCTCGAACTTCAAGGATGCCGATGCCGTCCGCGCAACCCTTGCTGAGCTCCACGAGACCGGCATCGTCAGCTACCTTGACGAGGGTACCGAGAGGCTCTACACAATCAGTCCCGACCAGCACCTGAATGCCGCCTACTATCGCAACACGGCGATCCACTACTTTATTCTCGACGCCTTTGTCGAGATTGCGCTGCTGGACGCGGCGTCCGAGACGGACGCCCCGCATGAGACGTTCTTCGCTCGCACCAGCGTTCTCAGGGAGCTCTTCAAGTTCGAGTTCTATTTGCCGCGGCGTGCCAACTACCGGAAGGAAATCGAGGAGCGCGCACAGGATCGTTTTGCCGACTGGGAGGTTGCCATTCGAGATGGTGACGCAGGCATGCAGAAGGCCTTTGACGAGGCCCGACTCCTCGTCGCCCATGCCGTACTGCGCTCTTTTGTCGATGCCTATCGCGTGGCGGCGAGCGTTCTCGCTATCGCCGGCCCGGATGCCTTCGACGACAAGAACGCTTTTCTTGCGCAATGCCTGAAGAGCGGTAAACAGGAGCTGCTCCAGGGGAGAGTGTTCTCGGCCGAGTCGATTTCAAAGACGCTGTATGAATCAGGGTGGAAGCTGGCTGGTTACAGGGGGCTGCTTGCGGCAGATCAGGCGGAAGCGCGCCACGATTTCCACCAGGAGCTTCGTCGTATCAACAAGCGACTGGACGAGATTCTGGCGATGACCCTCGCGAGGGCCGACGACCAATAGCCCGCAACAACAAAGCGTTACTATCATCGGGATCCAGCCATCAGACTACGTAATGCACTTTCGACGATTGTTCTCGGGACGTTAAGCATCGGCTGCGCGCATACATCACTGCCGAGTCAGGGCGCTGTATCGGCCCTGGTCTATGACAAGGCTGAAATCGAGGCCGCCGATTCGATCGTGATTCTCATCCCGGGCGCGCTGGCGTCTGTCGAGATATTTGAATCCACCAATGCCTGGAAAGAGTCCGGGTACGCCCTTGCCCACTACAGATTTCCGGGTCTCGATGGTCTGCCTCTGGACCACACGCTTTCGATCGAGCACGCGGCGCGCCAAATCGCCGAGCTGGCAAATATCTACTCGGGAAAGCCGATCCGGCTGTTGGGGTATTCGACGGGAGGCCCAATCGCAATTCTCGCCAGCCAACAGATTCAGTCGCCAGAGGTCAGAGTGGCGGTCATTTCGCCTGCGCCGCCAAAGGCTGGAGGCATGCGCACAACTTTGCGCAGCACTCGCGACATACTGGCAGCATCACTGCGCGCCTGTTCACTGAATCGTAGAAAAGTCTGGCTGGAGTACTACCGTACCTTGTTATTCGGTCGGGCCGGTCTCAGAGACCCCGACCTCACTGATGACATTGCCAGAATTGTCGAGCAGGAGAGAGACAATATCGTCATTCCGGAATCTGACATATCACGCGCACATACCCGGGACATTCGCAATTGGAAGCCAGCGGAAGGCCTGCTCGTTGATTCCGAGCGCGTGTCGTTCTACATTGGAACTGAAGACCCGGTCTTTTCTGTCGCGCAGTTGGAAGACTTTGCGAATGCCATCGGTGTATCGAGAATTACCCGATACCAGGGCGGTGGGCACTTGCTATTCATGACGCACCCGGAAGTCTTCGACGACATTTACAAATTCTTCGACGAATAAGAATGAACGCACGCCAATTTCTGAACACGATGGTATCTGCCGGGCTTGAGCGATACTCGGGCTTTAGGAAGAGCTTGAATCTGCTACCAAGGTTTCTCTTCCCGGAATTCCTGAAGCACACAAGGCTGCAGATCATTCAAAGGCCGATTGCCCTCGCCGTAACGATCTACGTGATCGTATTCTTTCTGGTTTTCGTTGTGCAGGCGTGGTTCGCGGCAATGAACGACCGCCTGGTCCCCGAAGGTATCGACAGGCTTTCCTGTTTCAGGGCGAACAAGGAATGCCTGAAGTTCTTCTTCAGCGACGTTGCGAATCTGGTCAATTACGTCGTTCTGGTCGAAGCCTATTGCATTGCAGGCGTGTTCTTCCTGATCTACAGCAGTAATGTAGACCGACTATTGAGTGCCGATAAGCTTGCAACACAACTTGGCGTGTCCGAGCCACCACCCTCGCTTGCCAAAGGCGCTTTTTCAGTTTGGTTTGTGATTATCTTCGTCACCCTCGGCAGTGTCGGATATGCCGTGGAAATCCAGTCGTATCCCCCACATTGGTACATGAATGTTCCGTGGCGCGATGCTGTTATAGCGACTCACGAAGCTTCAGCGACGATTCGTTCGGTGCCATTCTCCGGAGGCCAGCTGACAGAACCGTCTGTCTGGGCGCTTCGAGGCTTGTTTTATTACGTATTCATCAACTATCTCTTGTTGTTGTTTGTTGGCTTTGTCGGCGTCGCCCACTTCGGCTTGTTCAAGACTGCGGGCACAATCGCATCAGGTCTCCGCCGGATTTATGACACCTGCGAGGAACATGATCTGCAGCTCCTGCTGGACAACGACAAGGTGAACGCGTGGCTCACGCCCCTTTCAACGCAGATCCTGATTTCCAAGATATTTGTCCTGGCGATTGTACTGAACATGACATCATGGAAGATGTGGGAGCAATCGGCGGGCACGATGAACGATATTGCGATTGTTATCATGGTCATCGTGGGTATCTGGATCGTAACGCTGCCGCGGTACTTTGTTCAGTACCACCTGTTTCGAATACGGAGGAAGTGCGGCGTTGACGAGTACCGGGACATTCGCATGTCCTGGCTGCTCGGCGCATCTGCAATGGCGGATGTTGCGTTGCTCGCCATCGCCGGCAAAATCCTCTTCAGCGCGGAGTCGATTTTCGAAATGATCGGAAGCACGTTTGCAGGCGGCTAGCGCAAGCTTAAAACGCTAGTATCGCGAGTACTTTTGACCTGCCCCGGCTTCCAGGCCGGGGAACGCGGCATATTGGACACAAGAATTGGGCATGGCTGAATACGTACATACAGTCAGTGAAGACGAGCAGGCGAAGATCGCCAGCTTCCTGCGCTGGTTCGCAATAGGCTCCGCGCTTTTCCTTGCCTCGATCATTGTCCTGTTCGTGACGGCCGATCGCTGGCTCCGGTTGATCAGCATCGAATCGGAACGTCGCTTCATCGAGCCCTACATCAACCTGCTGGTTGAGAGCGATATCGTTGAGAGCGACCCGGTGTTGCAAGCCTACGTAGGCGACCTCGTCAGGGACATGCACGCCCAGCTGGGCAGCGAGCGTGAGCTGGAACTCCGCGTCTTCGTCGTCGAAGGCGACATGGTCAATGCCTTTGCCACGTTGGGCGGCTATATCTTCGTCTTCGATGGCCTCATCGAGGCCGTCGAGGACGAGAACAGCCTGGCAATGGTCTTGGGCCACGAAATCGCCCATGTGCATCATCGCGACCCCTTACTCGGCACGGGCCGCGCAATGTTGATTCAGCTGGCGTTGTCGACGTTTTCCGGCAACGGCCTTGACCCGAACACCGTCAACGTCGGTAGCGATGTCATTCTCAACCAATACAGCCGCGAGCAGGAACTCGCGGCCGACGAACTGGCGCTGCAACTCGTGCAGGACCGGTACACGCATGTCGGGGGCGCCACGCGCCTGTTCGAGATCATCAGGGACGACGCCGAGGGCCTGCAGCTCGCCGAGTTCCTGTCGACGCACCCCGCTACGGATGCGCGCATTGAGCGGATTGAAGCACTGACCATCGAGCGCGGCTGGCCCATTGGCGAACCAGCACCCTATCCCGACGCGGTGCGCGAAGCGTTGCGCGACTAATCGGGGCGAACCTGTGGCAGCCATCACTCAGCATTTCAGCCTGCGCACCCTGGGCGAACTCATGCGGCTCGCGCTGCCAATGGTGGTATCCCAGGGCACGTTTGCCGTGATGATTTTCACGGACCGCTATTTCATGTCGCAGATCGACCCTGTGCACATGGCCGCGGCGCTGGGCGGCGGCGTCGCATCGTTCTTTTCGTTCTGTTTCTTTGTCGGGCTGTTTTCCTACGGCAATGCCATGGCCGCGCAGTACCTGGGCGCCGGCGAGCCAAAGAAATGCCCGAAGGTCGTCACGCAGGGCTTGATCATGACCGTAATGAGTGCGCCGTTTCTGACGCTCATCACGTTCCTCGTCGCCGGCATCTTTGCCGGCATGGGACACGACCCGGCCCAGGTCGAACTGGAACGGACGTATTACCTGATCCTGATGTCGGGCGCGCTGATCACCCTGCCCAAGGTCTGTATCTCGTCGTATTTCGCCGGCATAGGCCGGACCCATGTCGTCATGATTTGTGATGTCTTTGGTCTGATCATCAACATACCGCTTTGCTACGTGATGGTGTTCGGCAAACTCGGATTCCCTGCGCTGGGGATTGTTGGGGCCGGCATCTCCACGGTTGTCGCAACTCTGCTCGCATTCCTGCTTTTCGTCAGCTTCTACTTTCGCAAGGAGCATAGGGAGCGCTTTGGCGTGCTCCAGTCGTTCTCGCTCGAAATCCCGATTTTGCGGCGTTTCTGGCGGCTTGGGTTTCCGTCCGGGCTGGAACTGTTCCTGAACGTCGCGGCGTTCAACCTGTTTCTGCTCATGTTCCAGTCCTACGGCGTCGCTGAGGCTGCCGCGGCCGCCATCGTTTTTAACTGGGACATCCTGTCCTTCGTTCCGATGATCGGGCTGCACGTGGGCATCATCAGCATGATCGGGCGCTTCGTCGGCGCAAGAGACATGGCGCGCACGAACGAGGTCATGACCGCGGCGTTCGTAGTCGCCCTGGCCTATGGTGTTTTTCTGGCCATGACCTACATTCTGTTTCGCTTTCCCCTCGTCGAAGTGTTCGCACCGCCGTCCGGCGACTTCTCGGCGATTCGAAACCTGTCCGCGTTCATGATGATCGGCCTGTCCAGCTACGTAATCGCCGACGCGGTCGTCCTCGTCTCGGGCGGCATACTGCGTGGTGCAGGCGATACGCGCTGGCTCATGGTTGCGTCGGTCACGCTGCACTGGGCGATGCTGGTCGCGCAGTTTTTCATCATCCGCGTGTTCGGGTTTAGTCCTAAAGTGTCATGGCTCGCGTTCGTCGTGATGATCCTGGCGATTGCCGTGGTCTATGCGTGGCGTCTCAGGAGCGAGCGCTGGCGGGATCCGGAGGCCCTGGAAAGAGTCATGGCCGAATGAGTCGAAAGTGACGCTGCCTATTTCGCAAGGCCTTTAAGCGCATCGACGAGACGCCCTAGCTCGTCGGCACGGTTAAATACCTGCGGCGTAATGCGTACGCATCCGCCCGAGGCCAGGCCTTTCCGTACCACGCTGAATATTCCAAAATCCTTCTCTATGCGCAGCTGCAACGCCGTCGCGTCCTCGATGGTGCGCTTGCCGGCAAGCCGGAATGACCCGATACCGGTCCACGACGCCTCATCTTTTCCACCGAGTACCTCGATATGGGGCATGCGAAGTGCCGCGTCAGTCCACAGACTTCGCAGGTAACGCAGTCGCGCCTCTTTCGCGGCAGACCCGAGTTGCTCGTGAAAATCGAGTGCTGCCGGTATCGCCAGCCGGGCCGCGAAGTTGTATGTGCCCGGATGAACACGCCTGGCCACGATAGTGTTGTCTGGATCCTGTTCGCCCGGGTATGGCGCGATCTTCTCGAGCGTGCCGCGACGGATATACAGCGCGCCGGTCCCGACCGGTGCGCCGATCCATTTGTGCAAATTGAATGCGGCCCAGTCGACTCCGAGGTCTGACACTGTGAAATCAAGCAGGCCCCAGGACTGGGCAGCGTCGCAGATAACGTCGATACCGCGCCGGCGAGCCTCGGCCGTGATCTTCGCCACGGGTACGACAAGTCCGTGCTGGTTAGAAACATGAGTAACGAGCATCAGCTTGAGATTCGGATTTTCCTCAAAGGCCTGGAAGTAGAGATCACGTATTTCCGGCTGCGTGGCACGCACCGGCAGCTTGATCTCTACGACACGTACGCCTCGCCCTTCGGCCAGCCAGTGCATGTGCGTCTTGAATCCCGGATAGTCGATATCGGCCAGCAACACCGCATCGCCTTTTCCGAGTCCACGGTACTGGCGAATCAGGTTGTGGCAGGCTTCAGTCGCATTGCGAGTGATGACGATTTCATCTTCGTGTGCGCCCAGCGCATTCGCGATCCGCCGGGTCGCCACCGCCTCGTCGCCGTCAAAGTCCTTACGCGCATAAAAGGAATTCTGGGCGTTTACCATGCGCATGGCATCGAGGTAGGCGGACTGCACCGGACGTGCCATCTTCCCCCAGTAGCCATGCTCAAGATTCAGGATGCCCTCGGTACGATCGTAGTAGGTCGCAATTTCGCGCCAGAAGGATTCGTCCCGCGCGAGTTCGAAGGGCGAAGACGCATTCGGTGCACCGGTCGAGTTCGATGCCATCGCAAAGCGAGGCAAGCCCATCGATGTCATTACCGCACCGGCAGAGAGTCCGGCAAGTAACCGGCGTCGGGTGTGATTGATGTGAGAAATCCTGGTTCCCCCCGGGGGCTTACACGCCAAACGCTTCTATACTCTGGCTCAAAAAAGACGGGCTGTAAATGCGAGCTTCCTCTTAGGCAAACCACCGTATCGTGTAGCTGCTCCGCCGGTGCTAATGTCAATTGTCCGGTGGTGGTCCGGAGGATATATCGTGGCTACGCTTACAAGAGAAGATGTTGTACGGGTGTGCCCGGGAATCCAGGCTCATACGGTCATCGAGATATTGGAAACCAGGGCAAGCGTTACTGATCTCGATGCCGCCGTGCAGTTGTTGCACGACGCGGACGAGGGATTGATCGACGTTCAGCGACAGCATGGAGACCCGATAAACCGGTTGCTTGCGATTCTCCGCAGGTCGGAGATATCTCTCCCGGAGGTTGAGCCTTAGCGCGACGGGTCGCGGACTAGTAGCGCCCGGTTACCGTATTCGAGCGCGCCCACTCCGAGATGTTCGTGGCGTCGGCCGGGTCACGAATGACGGCCATTGCGTAAACCTCGTCGCGGCCAGGCCTGTCCTCGTTGAAACCACGGCCTGCGCCGACATCGTTGGTGTTTTCTCTAAGCAGAACGAAATCGGTGCGGGTCGGCTCGACTGCGCTCAGCGTCCACACGGCTCTGCCTTCGGCGACACGGCCGGACCGGCCTTTGACCGCCACCACGACGTTATTGGCGATGCGCTCGTCAGCACCGCGATCCTGGCCGAAAAAACTCACACGAATCTCTGCGTTATTGCGCGACGCGTCGGTATTCTCCCAGACAAGGGTGCCGCGCACGGTAAACGTCGCTCTGCGGCGGCGGCCGGCGTCTGCCAGCCTGAGGTTTTCAATACGGGCCATGGCGTCTCCCGGGCGGCGAGAATCCTGCTGTCGATGCGGCCATTATGCCTGCTTACGCAGCGGTCGGATTCTGGCAGTATGGTTTTCACTCGAGGATACCCGATGGTTTCTGGTTCGTGAAATTCTGGTCCGAACTGCGGCGGCGCAACGTGCTGCGCATGGCCGCCCTTTACCTGGTGTCGGCGTGGCTGATCCTGCAGGTGACGGAGGTTGTGTCGGGCCTGATCGAGATTCCCGACTGGGTCGGCCCGCTCGTACTCGCGATGCTCGCAATCGGCCTGCCGATCGCGCTGGTTCTTGCGTGGTTTTTCGAGATCACGGAGTCCGGTATCACGCGCGACGCGGGTGAAGCCTCAGGTGCGGAAACCGCCCTGGGCGGGCGCAGGTTGAATTTCGTCATTATGTCGATGCTTGTCGCGGCGGTTCTTGTTTTCGCGTGGCTCACGTGGTGGCCGGATCGAATAGTGGAGAAATCGATCGCGGTCCTGGCGTTCGACAACATGAGCGACGACCCGGCGCAGGAGTACTTTTCCGACGGCATGTCGGAGGAAATTCTCGGTACGCTCGCAGAATTTCCGGAGTTGTCCGTCATCTCCCGCTCGTCATCGTTTTCGTTCAAAGGCAAGAATTTCGATGCGCCAACGATAGCGCGGCAGCTGGGCGTAGCACACATCCTTGAGGGTTCTGTCCGCAAGTCCGGCAACCAGGTTCGAATCTCGGCGCAACTCATCGACGCGGCCACCGACTCGCACCTGTGGTCGGGAACTTATGAGCGCGAACTCACGGCGGCAAACGTTTTCGACATCCAGTCGCAAATAGCACGTAGCATCGCCGATGCCCTGAACGCTGTGTTAGCCGACGGAGAGAAAGCCGGTGTTCCCGGCTTTCCTACCGAGAATCTGGAAGCGCTGGAGGCCTACCTGCTTGGCAAGCAACAAATGGCACTGCGGACGCGGCAGGCGTTGACTACCTCGGTCGCACACTTCCAGACGGCGATCAATCTCGATGCGGGCTTCGCGCCCGCGTATCTCGGCCTGGCCGATGCCAACCTGCTCTTGAATTACAACGGGCATTTGACGCTGGACGAAGCGCTGCGAAAGGCCAGGCCTGCGATCGAAAAAGCCATTGATCTCGATGACCGCTTTGGTGCCGCCTATGCGTCACTCGGACTCCTGCGCAGCTTGCAGGGCGATGTTCGCGGCGCGGAATCCGCGTTGTCCCGCGCGATTGCACTGGACCCGAACAACACCAAGGCGTTTCACTGGTATGGCGACATACTCATTTACGGCCTCGGAGATCCAGGCGCAGCTATTCCGATATTGCGCAAGGCGCGCAGACTGGATCCGCTGTCACCGGTTATCGTCGTGACGCTCGGCGAAGCCCACAGCAGTAACGGTGACCTGGCTGAGGGTCTGCGCCTGTATCGCAAAGCCCTGGCGATTGATCCCGATTTCCTTAGCGCATTCAATTGGGTCGGCATGGCGTACCTGTCACTGGGAGACGGCGAAAACGCCGCCTACTGGCTGGAGGAAGGCGCGAGACGGGCACCGGACGAGTTCCGCACGAACGCCGGCCTGGCATTCCTGTACCGGTTCCGCGGCGATGAGGAGCGCGCCGTGGCTATTGCGCGCCGACTGCAGACGATCGCACCGGGCAACAATGCATCGCTCGTGACGCTGGTCAGTTTCGGCCGCTACGAAGAAGCGATTGCATTCGCTGAGGTCGACTGGCCGGGACTGTCGTGCCAGGCCAAGCCCGACGTGCAACGCACCAACATCTTCCAGGCAATGAACCTGTCGCTTGCCTACGAACGGACCGGACAATACGTGTGCTCAGAGGCCTTGTTGGCTGCGATACTCGACCTCGTGACCGGCCAGCCGGGGCTGAGCGCGCGTGCCTTCGGTTTCCTCGACGCCGAAATCTACGTCAGGCAGGGCAAGGTCGAGCAGGCTCTGGCAACACTGCGAGCAAGCGTAGACTCGGGAATGCGCGCTCAATGGATGATGCAGGTCGAACAAAGCCCGCACATGGACGGACTGCGCGAGCTACCTGAGTTCAGTGTGATGCAGAAAGAGGTGCTCGCAGATCTCGCCCGGCAACTCGCCCTTGTCCGAGAGATGGAAGCTCGCGGTGAGCTCGCAACGCTCAGTCTTTGAGCGCCTTCCATAGCCGTTCGTAACCCAGCTTGATTTCCTTGCCGAGCCGGCCGGCGGCCTCGGCAATGCCGGACCCGGTCTCTTTGATGTCGGCATCGTCGGCGAAACGCTTCGCCTTGTCCGTGAGCTCACCCATTTTCTCCTCGAGTTCATCCCACTCGTCCTGGAGCTCCCTGGATGCCAGATTCATTTGTACGCGAAGTTCGTCACGCTTTTGCTTCAGTTCCGCGATCAGCTCGTTGAGTTCGTCCATAGTGCCTCCGATGTGTCTTAAGGGATATGCGCCCATAGGCTATCAGAGCGAATACGTGCTTTCCGCAAGATGGTTAGCTCGAGCCGATCGCGCTCAGGCGCGAGCTGGAAAGCCCCTCGAAATCAGCAGCGCCGCAGTGCCATACAGGACCAGCGCCAGCACAATCACCGCATTGAATCCGAACTGGATTGCAAGCAATGTCGCGAGCACTGCGCTGACGACCGATGCAAAGCCATTAATGCCCCAGGCCCATGGGATGAAGTGCGGCGCAAAGGCCGCGACGCGCTTGAGACCCAGTGGAAACGGCATTCCCATCGTGAAGGCGAGCGGTGCGATGAGCACATTCGTTATAACGATTTTAAGAATGTCCGATGACCCGATGAAGCGATCGAACGCAATCGGCAGAATGATCACGTAAACGACAGCCAGCACCGCAATGCAGCTCGCGGCGATCGGAATTGGTTCGTGGCCGCGTGCCTTGAGCAACGCCGCGGCGGTGTCCGACCAGGCGCTGCCAACACCCGCGAACACCAGGAAGCTGCTCAGCACGACGGCAATCGAATACAAGGGATGGCTCAGGAACAGTATGAACTTCTGGATGAATGCCATTTCGATAAACAGAAAGGCGAACCCCAGGAGCAGGAAGTAACCGCCCATGCGCGCGCCTGTTCCCCGCGGCCAGTCCCGCCGAGCGCTTAAGAGTGGGAGCAGAATCAGAAAAAGTCCGGCGATCGCCGCTTGCAGAAGCGTCGCGACGAGAATCAGGTAACCCCACTCAATCAGCCCCGCGCCGCCCATCCGGCGCAACGCAAATACCTCTGGAAGCGTAGTCCATTTGAAAAAGTGGAAGTAGTAGGGCCGATTGTCGCTCGCAGGCTCAATGTGGAACTTGTAACTGGCCATGTATTCGTCGGCGCCATCGCCGAGCAGCGCCGTCGCGCCTTCATAGAAGTAGGGTTCGACCAGCCGGTTAAAGCGGTTTGCGTCGTCACCTCGCATTCCCGGCAGCCAGACCGTGTCGAATGAACGTGACCGCGAAAATGACCTGATCGCCGCTATGTCGTCGACGGTGAATGCCGTACTGCGGATCAACAGCGTGCTCGTGTTCCAGCTGCGAATCATCGCAAGATGAGCCGCTGGCTCGTCGACACCCTCAGCAACGAGCGCTAAGCGCGCCGTAGCGATAAGTTTCAGACTGTCCCGCGGTGGAAGTTTGAGCCAACGCGTGATGGCGATCATGCCTCCCGGCGCGGTATGCGCCAGGTAATCGCGCATGGCTTCCACGGTGTAGATGTAACTCTCGTTCAGAGATTGCACGCCTGCGCCCGATGCGCCGAAGGAATCAAGCAGACCGATGTGAATAAGGCCGTAGGCGTCAGGGCTTTGCGCGACGAAACCACGCGCTTCCCGTGTGAAAAGGCGCACGCGCTCATCGGCATAGATATGACCGGCGAATTCCGCGTAGGTATCGGCGACAAGCTCGCTCATTTGCGGGTTTAGCTCCACCGCATCGACTGCTATGGCACCGTGATAAAGGGCCAGCAACACATCATTGCCGCCACCTGCGCCGAGAACGAGCACCCTGGGCGCGTCGAGCAAGGCGTACGGCAACGCTGCCGTGACATCGCCAAGGTAAGCGATTGACAGAGGGTCGCCGCCGAATCGCGTGATGGCACTCATGCCGTCTGCGTCCGTGAAGACCTGCAGTTGCTCGGGCGGTATGTGACGCGTATTGAAGCTCAGGCCCGGTGCGTGGCGCACCGGTACCGTCGGACTTTCGACGATCGAGATCAGGCCCAGCGGACTCGATGACTCATGCAGCACACGGCTGTCGACGACTTCGAGCGACTGGCTCAATCCCTTGTATTCGGAGATGCGGAGGTCGAGATGTGTTTGTGGGATTCCTGTCAGGAATAGTCCCAGCCACACGAACTGCGCGGCGAACAGCGCGGTCCGCGCCGTGGCCTCTTTCGCCACGACGAAGGAGGCCATCAACGGCAGCACCATCAGAAGGATAAGGGCGTTCTGCGGAATCAGTACGAAGAGCGCGCCTATGATCAGCAGTGCGCCAAGGCCTGCACCGATGAGGTCGAAGAAGTAGATTCGGCTGATCGCAAGGCGCCGGCATGTGAATGCCAACCCAATGCACGAGGCCGCGAAGAGAAACGGGACCATGAACAGCAGGTAAAGCAGGCTCAAATGAAGAAACTGCCTGGGATTCCAGACGATCTCAAGCGCATTGAACGGTACGCGCTGGCTGAGTATGAAGCACAGCACCATGGTGATGCTGAAGAGCAGCGCGCTGAGCGCAAAGGCGGTCTCGAATCGCTTCTCCAGTCGATGACGGTTGAGAGCGATCAACGTACCGCTGGCGCCGTAGCCGAGTAAGGCCAGGCTGATAATCATGTAGGCGAAGTGGTGCCATTGCACGATAGACAGTACGCGCATCAGCAACAGCTCATAGCCAATCGCTCCCGCCGACACGAGCAGGGTTGCGGGGTAGACGCTGCGCATACGTGATTGTCTAGTGCTTGCCGGTCAGCGGTACGAAGCGCACGGCACCGTATTGTCGGGTGATGATCTCACCGTCATCCGTCTTCTCGAGCAACAGCAAGGTCTGCGTCATGAACCGGCCGCCGACGGGAATGATCATCAGGCCACCCGGCTTGAGCTGTTCGATCAGAGGTGGCGGTACATGGCTGGCCGCCGCGGTGACGACGATGGCATCGAACGGCGCGTGTTCATCCCAGCCAAAGTAACCGTCGCCGAGTCTTGTCGTGACGTTGTCATAGCCCATGGACTCGAGACGATGTTTCGCCTGGGTCGCCAGAGCCTCGATAATCTCTATGCTGTAAACATGCTCAACAAGTTCGGCGAGTACGGCGGCCTGGTACCCGGAGCCCGTACCGATTTCGAGAACCACATCGTCGGCATCGGGCTCGATGAGTTCGGTCATGAGAGCGACGATGTAAGGTTGCGAGATCGTCTGCCCGTGTCCGATCGGCAGCGGGCGGTTCTCGTACGCAAAAGGCAATTGCGAGGCCGGCACCATGCGGTGGCGCTCGACCGTATTCATTGCTCTCAAGACCGCATCGCTCAGACGCGAAGCGTCAGTATCGCGCGCTAGTTTTGCGTAGACCTGCAGTTCGTCGATCATGGATTGCCGCACCGCGGCGTAGTCATCCGCCTGGACAGCGAAGCTGACGATGAGCAATAGACAAGTCAGGATTTTCATTACGCAAACATCCAGGCGCCGTAGCCGACAACAGAATTTCGCTCACCCGCGGTATCGCCGGAATTGCGGAGATCGAGCGTTGTCACCACCAGTCCGTGTTGCCGTGCGGCGAGAAGCAGGCCGGCCACCGGCGTCGCGCCGCAGGCCATGTCGTGATCGAGTCGCGCGGCGTCCAGATTCTCTATCGCATCGCAGGTCACGGCATCGATTGCGCGGGCATTAAAATATGGTCGGTAGTGGCTGAGATCGGAACTGACGACAATCAGGGTCTCGGGTCCGCCCCAAAGTGCATCCAGCAGTTCCGCCACGAGCTCGGGAGCCGCGTCACCGACGACGATGGGCACGACCGCAAACTCGCCGAGAACGGCTTGCAGGAACGGCAGATGCACCTCGAGGCAATGCTCGCTGGCGTGTGCTGCGTCAAGGACTCGTACACCCGGAATCTCGAGATCTGCCACCGCCACATGGTCGAGCGGTATGTCGCCCATTGGCATGCGGTAGGCCTCGGCGCTGCTCAAGGCCAGCCCATTCACGGGCATGCGGTGACAGGGGCCGAGAAGGACGACGCGTGAGTACTGCTGCCGATAAGGCCGCAGTCGGGCGTAGGCGCTGGCGGCCACCGGGCCGGAGTAAATATATCCGGCGTGCGGCACGATCAGTGCCTTAGGAGCAGGCGTGTCCTTTGCCTGCGTCTCGTCCAGCAGCGTCGCAACGGTGGCTCTCAGTTCCTGGGGGTTCCCGGAGTAGAACTGGCCCGCGACGGCCGGGTTCCGGATCAAGGTCATCATGCAGCCTCCTGACCCACCATAAGACTATTCTAGGCCCATAAATCGTGCTGGGAATAGGTAGCAATACGGGTGCCTGCCCATTGACAGCGGGTACGCACGCCCCAATATTCCTATGAGGCGATTATGATTACGACAACCCCTGTTTCGGGCACGACAGGCCGTTACTGGCACCGGCTCGAGGATTCGCGACTGCAATGCGATCTGTGTCCCAGGTATTGCAAGCTGCGAGAGGGCCAGCGCGGCCTGTGTTTCGTGCGTGGGCGCTCCAACGATCAAATCGTTCTCACGACGTACGGCCGTTCGAGCGGCTTTGCGGTCGATCCCATCGAGAAGAAACCGCTCAATCACTTCCTGCCGGGCTCGCGCGTCCTGTCGTTCGGCACTGCCGGCTGCAACCTCGCCTGCAAGTTCTGTCAGAACTGGGATATCTCGAAGTCGCGCGAGTTCGACCGGCTGCAGGTCAGTGCCACGCCGCACTGGATTGTGAACACCGCGATCGAGAAAGACTGCCGCAGCGTGGCTTACACCTACAACGATCCAGTGATCTTCCTCGAGTACGCGGTTGATGTTGCGCGGGCATGCAGGGAGCAAGGCATTTTCAATGTTGCCGTGACGGCGGGCTATGTGACTAAAGAACCCCGCGAGGAGTTCTTCAATCACATCGATGCCGTCAACGTCGATCTAAAAGCGTTCACTGATCGCTTCTACTGGAAGATCTGCGGCGGACACCTCGAGCCGGTGCTGGATACGCTCCTGTACCTAAAATATGAGACCGACATCTGGTTCGAGATTACGACACTACTGATCCCGGGCGAGAATGACTCCGAAGCCGAGGTCGAGGCCATGTCCGGCTGGATCATGGACCATCTCGGTCCCGACGTACCGTTGCACTTCTCGGCATTTCACCCGGATTGGAAGATGCGCGATATCGCCGCGACGCCCAAGGCCACACTCACGCGTTCGCGCGCGATCGCAATTGAAGCCGGCCTGCATCACGTCTACACGGGCAACGTGCACGATTTCAAAGGGTCGAGCACCTACTGCCCGGATTGTGGCGAGACCTTGATAGGTCGTGACTGGTATATGCTCTCTACCTGGAATCTGACGCGCGACGGCAATTGCGGAAATTGTGGCAGGTGTATCGCCGGCGTGTTTCGGGACAAAGCAGCATAAAGAGCATCGGCCGTGTCATTCAACAAGCTCTCCGCGAGTTTCTACAGGCGCGACGACGTCGTCGAGGTCGCTCGCGATCTTCTTGGCAAGGTGCTTTGTTCTCACATCGGCGGGCATCTGACGAAGGCCATCATCACCGAAACCGAGGCCTACGCCGGCATGGGAGACAGGGCCAGCCATGCGTACGCCGGCCGTCGAACCGCGCGGACCGAGCCGATGTACCTCGAGGGCGGCATCGCCTACGTCTATCTTTGCTATGGTATCCACCACCTGTGCAACGTCGTCACGGGCGAGCGAGATGACCCGCAAGCCGTGTTGTTGCGCGCGGGCGAGCCGTTAGCCGGCCTCGATGAAATGCGCTCGCGGCGAGGCAAGGCTTCTGCCGGGAACAAGCTGTTGGCCGGACCGGGATCCCTGTCGCAGGCACTGGGCATCCGTACCAGGCTCAGTGGCGTCAGTCTCCTTGGCGATCGGTTGTGGGTTGAAGATCAGGGATTCTCCGTGGCCGACCACGAATTCGTCATCGGTCCCAGGATCGGCGTTGACTATGCAGGTGACGACGCGGCGCGGCCGTATCGATTCCTGCTCACGAGGTTTGCCCATTGAACCCCTATGACCTCGACCAACACGCATTCCCCCATCCCGTGGTCGATCTCGAGATCCTGGAGACCCACATTTCGTGGGTCGTCCTGACGGGGCCCTATGCGTACAAGATCAAGAAGCCCGTTGACCTGGGTTTCCTCGATTTCACCACGCTCGAACTCCGCAGGCATTTCTGCGAAGAAGAGCTGCGCCTCAATCGCAACTGGGCCCCGACGCTCTACCTTGGCGTCGTTGCGATCTGCGATGAGGATGGCAGTCCCGTGATCGATGGCAACGGACCTCCCATAGAGTATGCGGTGAAGATGCGCCAATTCCCCCAGAGCGCACGGCTCGACGCGCAGCTCGATGCGGGTCTTCTGCGCGCGCGGGACGTGCACGCGTTGGCCAATACCATCGCTGCCAACCATGCCTCCGCGGCTATCGCGTCATTCGACAGCGCGGCAAGTGCAATCGACCGCGTGAGTACACCGATGCGCGAGAACTTCCCGCCACTGGAGGTGCTCGCCGATGCGGGTCAGCTTGGGCGCATCCGGGACTGGACTGAGCAGCAGCTTCGCGAGAGTTCGGCGATGCTCGTCGAGCGCCACGAAAACGGCTTTGTGCGCGAATGCCACGGCGATCTGCACCTGGCCAATCTCGTGCGGCTCGACACGGGCATCGTGGCGTTCGACTGCGTTGAGTTCAGCCGCGACCTCAGAACCCTCGACGTCATCAATGACGTCGCATTCCTCGCCATGGACCTGATCGCCCGGAAGCGCAGGGACCTTGCATATGTGTTTCTCAATCGCTACCTGGAATGCACGGGCGACTATGTGGGCATGGCGCTGTACGGCCTGTACTTCGTCTACCACTGCATGATTCGGGCCAAGGTCGCCGCCCTC
Source organism: uncultured Woeseiaceae bacterium (assembly GCA_945787845.1). Taxonomy (GTDB): domain Bacteria; phylum Pseudomonadota; class Gammaproteobacteria; order Steroidobacterales; family Woeseiaceae; genus UBA1847. The sequence continues at coordinate 181,270 of CALZJH010000005.1, forward strand.
CGCAACGACAGCGATCAAGTGCAGCACTACGTCGACGTCGCGCTACGCTGGATCGATCGCAAGCCGGCTAAAATCGCGGCGATGCATGGTCTGTCCGGGTCGGGCAAGACGACGCTGTCGGACCGCCTGCTCCCGCTTATTCCGGCGCTGCGCGTGCGCTCGGATGTCGAAAGAAAGCGGCTGTTCGGCCTGCGTGAAGACCAAAGCAGCGAGTCAGGTGTTGGCACAGGAATTTACACCGACGACGCAAAATCCGATGTCTATGCACGCGCACTCGAGATTGCCGACGGGCTGCTCGTCGCGGGACTCAATGTGATTGTCGACGCCTCGTTCCTGCGTCACAGCGACCGGGAGCGGCTCACCGCGCTTGCCCGGCGACACGGCGTCGAGCCCGTCTGGCTGGACATCAGTGCACCGGACGACGAAATCGGCCGGCGCCTCGTCCAACGCGCCAGGAGCGGTCGACAGATCTCCGAGGCCGATGTGAACGTCCTTGAACTGCAGATGCAAAGCCGCGAGCCGCTGACCCTCGAGGAACGTGCTCGAACCGTGACCATCGATACGACGCAGCCCATCGACTGGCAAGAATTGCGTGCTGCCATGATCCGTAAATTGGGCGCGCCGAACGGGCAGGCGTAAGCGTCGCGAGCAATGGCTACTTTCGCTTGAACAGAAGCGAACTGTCAGTGTGCGGCCTTCGCAGTCGGCACCAGCTTTAGTGCTTCGCTGGTACAAAGCACATCCATCCTGAGGTCACTATTCTCGATCAGCCCGATATGTGCATAGCGCTCCGAAAGTTCGGCGCGTTCCGCAGCAATGTAAAGATCGGGTTGTGCCCAGAAAGCATCGCACATCGCGACAAGTTGGCGACGCACATAAATACGCGGCAGCCGGGAATATTGATTGGGGTTGAGAGCCTCATCCCAAAAGGCGTTAACGTGGTCCGCCCAGTCAAACTCGCGTTGCACCTGCCAGCGGCCATCATTCCACCTCAGTATCGCCGGCTTGCCCGGTATGAAGTCGTCTTCAAACAGGCTGCGATAAAATCGATAGCCTTCGAAATTGGCCACCAGGTCGGCGTTGGAAAATGATCCTGTTGTGGCCTGGCCGAAGATTGCCTTCTCGGTCAGCACCGAACGTTTCGCTGCCTCCCGTTCGGAACCCAGGTCAAGGTAGCGCTTGTAGAACTTGCGGCCCTGGGAAATGAAGTGGCCGATTTTGTCGGTGCCGACGAGTTCGTCGTTCAGCCGAATGGTCTTGCCGATACCAAACAGCGTCGACACGCGCAACGACCAGAGCGGGTAGCCGGAATAGATAGAGTCATAGCGTTCTGTGTCGAGCTTCTCCACGTCCGGCGACGTCATTGCCCAACGTTCGAGTTTGTCGACGTAGTGGATACCGCCTATCCGCCCGTAGAACTCGTCAACGAATGCCATCTCGTCGTGGTCCTTCGACCACTCCGTCGATATTTCCCTGATGGTCTCGTTGACCTTAGCGTTGAGTAATACGGTGGAGTCCGCGACTTCCTGGTCGCGGTTACTGTGCTGGTCGGTCTCGTAAGCGGACGCTGATGACGTGGCCAGGCCGAGAATGAACAGGACTGTTATAGCGCAGCTTCGAATCATGTCTGTGGCCGGGAGGAAGTCCAGGGTGGTAACGATGCGCCCAGAATATACCCTCTCCAAACGTCGCGCAGCGTGTCCTTGTCACGCTTCTCGGTCAGATGGCCACCAATATAGGTATTTTCCGAAACTGGCAAATGGCCTGGCCACCACAAGATACAGCATGAATTCCGGCGATCGCTGAGCGCCGCCGGTGCCCAGTGGACGCAGGTACTAGAAGGTCAAGTCACTGGGAGAGGATCATGTTGGGCAAAGGACTCAGCGCGATAAGTGCTGTGGCGCTGCTCTGTGCGCCACTATTAGCGCCAGCAGAGAATTTCGATGTAAATAACCCCGCCGAGTTTCAGGCACGGCTGACTGAAGCGGCGTCGAACGGCGAGAACGATGTCATCAACGTCGGGGTGTGTTCCGGGGCAGGCTGTTACACTGTCGACCAGGCGTCGATTTACGACATTGTGACGCCCCTGACCTTTACATCAACCGAGGGGCTGTCGCTGACGATCGACGGTTCGGACTCCGATACCCGGATTCTGGGTCGCGACTTCAACAACGCTAACAATGCCGGCATGTTGTTCATCGACACGACCGGCGCCAGCGACGATTTCGGGGCGGAAATCGTCGTCAAGGGCATCACTATCGTCGCCGGCAACAATGTAGGCGACGATGGCGGCGCCCTGAATATTCACGTAAACAGCCCCCGTGTCGAGGTCTCGGGCAGTGTCTTCGAGGGCAATGCGGCGGACGGCAACGGCGGTGCATTGTTCATACGCTCCGAAACCGGCGCCGAGTTTCCGATTCAGATCTTCGACGTCACCTTCGATACCAATAGTGCAGGCCTCGGCGGTGGTGGCGCCCACGTGGCGGCCACAGGCGATCGAATCGTAGAGATCTTCAACGTCAGCTTCTTCACCAACGATGCTGCGAACGGCGGCGGACTGGAGGTCGAGGGTCTCGACCCTGCCGACCCCGTATTCGAGCGGGTCTCGTGGGTGACAATCGACGATTTCGATTTCAACGACAATATTGCCCGCTCAGGTAACGGCGGTGGCGCGGACATCGCGGCGATTGACATCGACATCAGCATCGGCGGTTTCATCAGGAACACGGCCAGCAGCGGCAGCGGAGCAGGCCTCTATGTGCGGCGCAACTTTATTGCGCTCGACATTGTGAACACCGGCTTCGCCTGGAACGTGGCGGGCATCGATGGCGGCGGCTTCGCGTTCGAATCGAATGACGGTGCAACCATAAGGTTTACCAACAACACGCTGTTCCGCAACGAATCCAACAATCGCGGTGCCGGTGGCCTGCTGACAGTTGGTGGCTCCATAGGCCAGGCACAGGTTTACAACAACATCATTTACGGCAACACCGGGGCCAATGTCATCGGGCTCGACCTTTTTGTCGACAATGACCCGTTCTCTGACATACCGGCCGTCGTCAATTTCTTCAACAACAACATCACCGATATGACGGGCTTCCCGGATGCGAGCGCCTATTTTGCAATCGCCTCGAGCACGGAGCTCGGTGCGGGCAGCAACATTGCCGGCGATCCGCTGCTCGTCGACATTACCGAAATCAACCCGGACCCGATGCAGACCCAGAACTCGCCGACGATCGACATGGGCGACGACAATGCCCCTGGTGTCCCTACCGTGGACTACCAGCTGCAGTCGCGGCCGGCGGGAAGTGCGGTTGACATCGGCATGGACGAGTTCGTACCCGGTGCCCTGCCGTCCGTCGACATGAGCGTTACCAAGACGGACAGCCCCGACCCGGTCACGGGTGGCGAAGACGTCACGTACACGATTGTCGCCACCAACAACGGGCCGGACGATGCCACTAACGTGATCATCACGGACACTTTGGATGCGCAGGTGACGTTTGTTTCGGCGGCTTTCGACCAGGGCTCGTCATGCACAACATCGATGTTTATAGACGTCGTTGTCGTGACCTGCGAACTCGGCGACCTTGCGGCCAACGACAGCGCGTCAGGGACGATCATCGTCACGAGCCCGGTCGTCGAGGTTACCGGCGGCATTGCCAATTCAGTCAGCGTTTCGGCCAACGAAACCGACCCCAATTCGGCGAACAACATTGCGCAGCAAGGCACGACCGTGGTTCCCGAAGCCGGACCGGCACAGGCCGACCTGGCGGTTAGCAAGATCGATACGCCCGACCCGGTATTCTCTGGCGGTCCCGACCTGACCTACACGATCACGGTCGAGAATAACGGCCCGGATACCGCTACAGGCGTAACCGTGACGGACACGCTGCCCGCTGAGGTGACCTTCCTGTCTGCCACCTCGAGTGCCGGACAGTGCGACGCCATGCCCGATATGAACAACGTCCTGGCGTGCGGCCTGGGTGACCTCGCAAATGGCAGCAACGCGACGGTAACGCTCGTCGTAGAACCTGCGATTGTTACCGAACCGTCGACGATCACAAACAGCGTCGACGTAGTCGCCAACGAAGAAGATCCGACGCCGGGCAACGACTCGGCGATCGAGAGCACCACGGTGAACCCGCCGTCGGCCGACATGATGGTCACCACCAGCTCGTCGCCGGCTTCGCCGATGATCAACGAGCAGGTCACCTACACCGTTACGGTGACCAACGACGGCCCGAGCGACAACACCGGTGTCGTCATCACGGTGATACTGCCGCCCGAGGCAACATTCGTGTCCGTTGCAATCGATCAGGGGACCTGCGATGTCAGCGAAGGGACCGTGACTTGCACGATTGGCGATCTCGCGGCCGGCGCATCTGTGATTGCGACAATCATCGTCACTGCGCCGAATGAGCCGATGACACTCACACTGAGTGCAACGATCGTGGCAGATGTTGCCGATCCCGTTAATGAGAACAACGCTGACTCCGAGGAGGTAACTGTGATTGACGTAGTCGACCTCGTGATCCGGGGAACGAGTGAGGGTACCGGTAGTATCGGCTGGTTCGAGCTGCTGCTCATCGGTTTCGCAGGTCTGACCGCCTTCCTGAGCCGAAGGCGCGATATCGCAACCGGCAAGGCCGTGAAAACGATTGGCCTTTTCGCAGCCGCTTTCGTTGTATTGGCGATGCCGCTGAACGAGGCTCGTGCTGAGGGCGATTGGTACCTCGGCGCGAGCATCGGGTCGCTGGATCTCGATTACAGCGCAACCGACCTGACGCAGGATCTTGCCAGCCTGGGCTGGAGCATCGACAACCCGAGCGTAGACGATTCGGGAACCGCCTGGAAAGGATACGGTGGCTTCGCTTTCAACGACTACTTCGCCGTTGAGGCCGGATATGCCGATCTTGGCAAGGTGGTCACTGAGTTCGGTGCATCGGTCGCGCCCACGCAGATCAACGCGATACTGAGTGACACGCTGAGCGTCCACCCCTACCAGGGCGACGGCTGGTTCGCCGCTGCTGTCCTGAGGTGGCCGGTACAGCCGGATCGCTTCACGCTGGTCGCGCGTGGCGGCGCGTTCTGGTGGGAGTCGGACCTCGACGTTCGTGTCATAAGCGGCGGCACCGGCGACGTCAGCGACCGGGAGAGCGGAACCGATACCATGTTCGGACTCGGCCTGGAGTGGCGCTTCAATGAGCAATGGTCACTGACTGCCGACTGGGAGCGTTACAAACTCAATGAGTGGCTCGACGTTCCGTCGATCGGCCTGAGGTTCGACTTCTAGCGTACCGAACCGGGAATAGGCCATCCCTGGCGACGTCGACGACCTGTGGGCTTTCGGGCAGGCAGGATGTAGCGGCCAAGTAAGTATAAACCGCCGTTGTCGTCGCCGCCGGGGCCGTCGTGGGAGGCGTATACTTTGACGGTACTGTGGATCACAATCGAGGTGGACACTATGCCTTCACAGCAACTCAAGAGCTTTCTCGACAGCCACCACGTGAAGTACAAGACCATCAGCCACTCACCCGAGTACACGGCACAAGAAGTTGCCGCAAGCGCACACATTCCAGGGAAGGCGCTCGCCAAGACGGTAATCGTCAAGGTCGACGGTGAGTTCGCGATGGCTGTACTTCCTGCTTCCATGCACGTCAGCCTGTCCAGCCTGAAAGATGCCGCCGGAGTCGGCACTACCGAGCTCGCCTCCGAAGGCGAGTTTGAGAGCCTGTTCCCGGACTGCGAGGTGGGCGCCATGCCGCCTTTCGGTAACCTCTACGACATGCCTGTATTCGTCGCTGAGGAGCTCGCCGAGGACGACGAGATCGCATTCAATGCCGGCTCACATACCGAGCTCGTGCAACTCGCGTTCAGCGACTTCGACAGGCTTGTGCATCCGAAAGTTGTCGCGTTGAACTGACCACGAGGTCCGACGTCGCGGCGCACCTGGGATCCTGGCGTCATCGGTCACTCGCGCACGCAGTCACGCGTGGGTTTCGTCCGACGTTTTGACATAATGCGGAACACGTCGTTTCCACGATGGTCTATATTAATAGTTATGTACAAGAAGACCGTATTAGCGGCGTTGCTTGTAACTTTGTATGCCGGGACCGCCGACGCTCACGGATCCCTGCGCTGCAACGGCCGCTTCATCGATGTCGGCGCGGATGCTGCAGAGGTGATCGCGCTCTGCGGAGAGCCTTCCCGACGCATCGTGACCCAGGTCCCCGTGCGCACCGCGGTATTGACGGGCTTCACGCGTTTCGCTGGATACGCGATCACCGAACAATGGGTTTACGACCGCGGCTGGGGAAAGTTCCCCGCCGTGCTGTATGTGGACGAAGGCAGAGTACAACGCATTGACTATCTGCCACGCCGGTCGCGAGGCAATTAACAACAACACAACGGACGGGAGGCAACAACAGTGATAACAGCCAAACGTAACCGCAGAACGGACAACGCAATACGATGCAGGCGCAGGCCTGCGTGGCTTATCGCCGCGGGTCTCGCTGCCATCATCAGCACTCCGGGCAGCGCGTACGCGCAAAGTGCAGGTCAGACGGCTGTGGCTGACACCGAGCAACTTTACGACACCGTCAACGGGTCTGTTTGCACCATTGTCGCGGTCGCAACCGACGGCAGCAACGTGAGCCGCGGCAGCGGCTTTGTGCTGAGCGGCAGTGGCTTGCTGGTCACCAATGCGCACGTTATTGCCGGGCTGCAGAACGCCACGGCCAAGTGCGGCGGCCAGCAGTTCGACATCCGCCGCATCGTCAAATTCGACCGGGACATCGACCTGGCGATCGGCGAAATCGGGCCCGTCGACGTACCGGGCCTTACCCTGGCTGAGGGCACGGATATCCGGCCGGGTACGCCGATTTACGTGTTCGGCAGTCCGTTTGGGCTGGAAGGCACAATTACGCCGGGCCTTGCGAGCGGCGAACGCGCGATTGACGGTCGATCGTACATTCAGGTATCGGCGCCGATTAGCGCCGGCAGCAGCGGCGGACCGGTAACAGACGAACATGGCGCCGTTCTCGGCATCATTGTCGCGTCGCTCGAAGTCGCACAGAACATCAATTTCGCAATTCCGGCCTCGGTGATTGCGCAACTGCCCGATGTCGACCTGCAACCAGCCCAGCTTGCCGTGCAGAGGGAGGACGTAAACACGGCGCCCGTTGTCGAGGCGCCGTCAGTGCCTGAGCGGCGCATTGTCCCGGCCGGAACCGCGGCGTTTCGCGGCAATACGTTTGGTTCGCCATGCAACGATGTCGTGCTCGCCGAGTACCAGCGCAAGAAACCGATAGGGGGTAATCCGCGCAACGTGCGCTTCAACAAAGCGTACAGCGGCAAGCTGCAATTTGACGTCGATCTTCTCGGCACGCCTGCAACGGTCTATTACGCCTGCGACGCGCGCTTTGGCATGACCGAGGGCTACTACCAGATTCGCGGCCACGCAGATGGTGTCGACTCGATTGCGCGTATATTGCGGTCCAAGTATGGCGGTGGCGTCGCGCGCACGATTTCCGAGGCAGACGCAAGAGAGCGTGGCTGCATGTTTAATTACTCACTACCTGGCAGCCGCTACTACCGGCCTTCGGAATGGCAGAGCTGGCGTGTCGATGATCGCTTTCACATCGACCTCATCGTGTGCGGCGGCCGCTCGACCACGACGTTGCTGTACTATCGCGACCCCGCTCTCATCGCCAGCGCCAGCGCTGTCACCAGAGCGAGTGCGCTACCCGGCCGGCCCGGGTACAAGGAGGGCGACCTGTAGCCGCGCTCCGGAGTTTACTGCTCGCGATCGAACCCTGAGATGACAACAGCATAAGCAGCAATCGCGTCGTAGAGATTCTGGATGCGCAGGTTCTCATCACGCCCGTGCTGATTGTTGTCATGGTTGGCCACAGGCAGGATCACGATCGGCATGTCGAGCGCGCGCTCAAACAGGTAGATCGGCAGGCTGCCGCCCATCGTGGGCGTCATGAGCGGTGCCTGGCCGTCGATCCCGGTCAGCAAAGCCGTTAGCCGGCGCACGGCGGGACTGTCGAGCGATGAACGGAACGCCGGATATCCACCCCGCCAGTCCACGCGCAGCACTTTCTCGTGCGTGCGGCGCTCGTCGAGCGTTGGCTCGTCATGGACAACATGAAATCCCTGGGCCCGGAAATGGCCCTCCAGCGCGGCGCGCGCTTCATCCGGCGTCTGGTCGGGCACGAGGCGCAGGTTCAGCGAGGCGGTCGCGGTTGGCACGATGATGTTGCGCGAACGCGCACCTGTGCCACCAGCCTCAAAGCCCTTGATGACGATTGCCGGTTTCATGACCAGCTCTTCGAGCCGCTTGCCGTCCCCTTCGACACGGCCGAGTGCCAACTCGTCGGCAAGTTGTTGGTCGATACGCGGTAACGCGGCGATCGCGTCATGCTCAACAGCGGAGATCGGGCGCACGTTGTCCAGGTAACCGTCGACCGTAATCGCACCGGACTCGTCTTTCAGCGTGGTCAACAAACGCATGAGCGTATCGGTCGGATGCGGCGCCCAGTTGCCGTAATGACCGGAGTGCAGCGGGCGCAACGGCCCGTAGGTGGTCAGGTGCATCGTTGCACTGCCGCGTACGCCGAACACCAGCTGGCGGCGACGGGTCTGGTGCATGGGGCCGTCGCAGAACACCATGATATCGGCATCGAGCTTGCCCGCGTGCTCGGCCAGAATGTCCTCGAGCGTCGGGCTGCCCGCCTCTTCTTCGCCATCCAGTATCAGCTTGACGTTGACGCGAATCGGCACACCGGCCGTCTCGAGGGCGTCGATCGCGTGCATCAGTGCAATCACGGGCGCCTTGTCGTCGCCCGCCGAGCGCGCATAGATTCGCCACTCGGGATCGATTCGGCCCACGAGCGCCGCGTCCCAGTCCAGCACCGTGTCGCCGTCCTTGAGCGCCGGCATAAACGGCGGCGTGGCCCAATTCTCCGGCGCCACCGGCTGGCCGTCGAAGTGCGCGTAGACCAGCACCGTGGGCGCGTCATCATCGATCATGCGCCGCGCAATCACGTAAGGCGCACGTCCGGCCGTGACCGTTTCGGACTCGAAGCCGCGTTGCGCGATATAACGCTCGATCCAGGCAGCATTGGCCATGATGTCGTCGTGATCACGGGAGATGTTGGGCAGCGACAGAAACTCGCGAAACTCACCCAGCATGGCCGCGCCCGCGGCCGCGGTGTGCTCATCGACGGCGGCCCGCACGGTGTCGCTCGACGGCGGCGTCTGGGCCGTGGCACAGGCAGTCATTGTCAGCAGCAGAAAGGTGGCCGAGACCTGGCGGAACGTGGCGGGCATCTGTGTCTCCTTTTCGTTGGCGACAGTATATCGTCGCAAGGGAAAAAGGGGGCCAGCCGCCGGTACCCATCGGCAACCCCTGATTGCCAGTGCCTCGATCACATGCAAAACTGCTTCGGAAGCTTCCATAGAGAGGTGATTCGGATGAGCGTCGACACCCGTTACAGTCTCGAACAACGCAGCATCGATCGCGGCCTGGTTCGCTGGATAATGAAGTCCGTCGGCAATCCGCGCGTCTCGGTGCGGCTCTGGAACGGCGACGAATTCCGTGTGACTGAAGCGCACCCCGTCGCCTGCATGGAGTTTCGCAGCCGCCTTGCCGTGTTCAAGCTATTGCGTTCTCCGTCCGTTGGCTTCGGCGAGTGCTACAGCGACGGGCTTATCGACATCCACGGCGATTTCCTGGCCTTTGTCAACGAGATCACGGCTGCGGTCTCGCAACGCAATGAAAGCAGTTACTACGTTCCCAGGCTACGATCGCTGCTGCACGCATCACGGCGCAACTCGCTCAGTCGGTCGCAGCACAACGTGCATTACCATTACGACCTCGGCAACGATTTCTACAAGCTATGGCTCGACGAGCGCATGGTCTACACCTGCGCGTACTACGACACGCCGGCGGCCACGCTGGACGAGGCACAGGTCGCTAAACTCGATCACGTGTGCCGGAAACTGCAACTTGAACCCGGGCAGAAGGTCATCGAGGCAGGCTGCGGCTGGGGCGCACTGGCCCTGCACATGGCCGAGCATTACGGCGTCGAAGTGATCGCCTACAACAACTCCAGGGAGCAGGTCGCCTATGCGAGGGAACGCGCAGCCGCATTGAATCTGGATGACCGGGTGACGTTCGTCGAGGACGACTACCGCAGCATCCATGAACGCTGCGACGCCTTCGTCTCGGTCGGCATGCTCGAGCACGTGGGCCTCGCCAACTTTCGAACGCTCGGCGCGCTCATCAAGCGGGTACTGAAGAACGACGGCATCGGCCTCGTCCATTCGATAGGACGCAGCTTTTCGAGTCCGCCCGACCCGTGGATACTCAAACACATCTTCCCCGGCGGCCACATTCCGAGCCTCGGCGAGATGACGTCCGTTTTCGAGCCGCACAAGTTCTCCGTTCTTGACGTCGAGAACCTCCGGCTGCATTACGCACGCACCTGTGCCACGTGGCTTGCGAACTTCGAGGCCGAGGCTGACACGGTGGCCGATATGTACTCCGAAGAATTCGTACGCGCGTGGCGCCTGTACCTGGCCGGCTCCTCCGCCGGCTTCGAGTCCGGCACGCTGCAGCTCTACCAGGTCGTGTTCACGCCGCGCGGCAACAACGAAGTCCCTTGGACGCGCGCATACCAGTATTCGCGATCACCGGATACACACTAACGTGCAGACGGCCGACGCCATCGTTGTAGGCGGCGGACCCGCAGGCTCGACCGCTGCGTGGAAACTTCGCGAGGCCGGCCTCGATGTGCTCATCCTTGATCGCGCGGCCTTCCCCCGCACCAAGCTGTGTGCGGGCTGGGTCACACCGGAAGCACTGCATGACATCGAGCTCGATCCTGGCGACTATCCACACAGCATCATGATGTTCGACGCGTTGCAAGTGCACTGGAAGGTCCTCGGCGCGAAGCCCGCGACACAGCAATTCTCGATTCGGCGCTACGAGTTTGACGACTATCTGCTGCGCCGCTCCGGCGCCAGGGTATTGCGACACAAGGTTCGCGAGATACAGCGCGACCACGGCGACTACGTCATAGACGACACGTTTCGCAGCAAGTACCTCGTCGGCGCCGGCGGCACCGCCTGCCCCGTGTATCGCGCGCTCTTCAGCGAACGCGCGCCGCGAAACGGCGCCCTGCAGACCGCAACCTATGAACAGGAGTTCGCCTATGACTGGAAGGACCCGATGTGCCACCTGTGGTTCTTCGAGGGCGGATTGCCCGGATACGCCTGGTACGTTCCCAAGGCCGATGGCTACATCAACGTCGGCCTCGGCGGCATGGCCGAACAACTGAAACACAAGAACGGGCACGTACGCGAGTACTGGGATAGGTTTACTGCCAAACTGAAGCAGCGCGGCCTTGTCAGCTACGATGCCTACAATCCCAGCGGCTACAGTTACTATGTGCGCGGCGAAGTCGATGCCGTCAGCGACGGCAATGCGTACATCGTGGGCGACGCCGTCGGTCTCGCAACCCGTGATATGTGCGAGGGTATCGGGCCGGCTGTCAGGAGCGGGCTTCTTGCCGCACGCTCCATTGTCACCGGGGAGCCGTATTCACTCGATGGGATCGACAAGCTCAGCGGCACCGGGTTCGCGAGCAGGCTTCTCGAGCGCCAGTTCGCCGGACATTAGGCGGTCGAGACCTGACGTGCTCTAATGCGTCCTGTCATTGATTCCGGTGCAACAATGGCAGGCCCTGGCGGTCCAAAAGTATCTGCAGCCTGAGGCTTGAACAAATAATAAGCGCGACCAGGGGGGTCAATGCGGCTGACACGAGCCAGTCTTGCCAATCCTTCCGCCGTAGCCATTGTCGCGGCGGTCGTCGTCCTGCTTGGCATCATCTCGATATTCCGGATCCCGGCGCAGCTGCTGCCGCAGATTGAGAAACCCGTCGTAACCGTGGCTGCCGCCTGGCCTGGGGCGTCGCCGCGAGAAATTGAATCGGAAATCACGGTCCCGATTGAAGAGGTGCTGCAGGGCACGCCCAACATGACGGAAATGAGCGCATGGAGCATGCCGAATTTCTCGTGGATCCAGCTCGAGTTCGCACTCGAGACCGACATGACGCATGCCCTGATCGATATCATCAGCCGCCTGAACCGCCTGCGCCCGTTGCCCGGCAATGCCGACAGACCCAACGTCAGCATGGGTGAATGGGGTGATGCGAACGACCAGCTCATCGAATATTTCATTGAGCAACTCGAGGGTGACGAACAGGACCTGGTTCGCAACAAGCGATACTTGCGCGAGGTAATCAGGCCCGAGGTGTCGGGCCTGTACGGCGTATCGCGGGTCAGCATGTTCGACACCAGCGGCAACGCCAGCGACCAGCTGCAAATCGTCGTCGACCCCTACAAAGCGGCAGAGCTTGGCATCGACATTGCTCGCGCCGCCGATCGTATTGGGCGCGCAGCCGACATTTCGTCCGGCGTCGTCGATGTGGGTCGGCGCAGCTACACGTTGCGCGTCGAAGGACGCTATGACGTCGACGAGCTGGAGGGCCTGATCCTCGACTGGCGCGAAGGGCTACCGATCAAACTGGGCGACGTTGCGACGATTAACTACGGTCCGCCGAAGCGGGAAGGTTTCATCTACCACAACGGCCGTTCAGCGGCGCGCTTTTCGATTTCGAAAACCAACGATGCCAATGTGCTCGAGGCGCTGGACGGCGTGAAGCAGCACATGAACGAACTCAACGCAACGGAGTTCAAAGATCGTAACCTGCTCGCCGCCTACAGTTTCGACCCGTCGGTCTACATCAAGCGCTCGATCAATTTGCTCACGGGCAATCTCGCGGCCGGCATCCTGCTCGCCATCGGTGTCCTGTGGCTGTTCCTGCGCCAGTGGCGAGCGACACTGATCATCGCCCTCGCCATCCCGATTTCACTGCTGACGACATTTGTCGTGTTGTCGTTGGCCGGCCGTTCGCTCAACGTTATTTCGCTGGCCGGTCTCGCCTTTGCGACGGGCATGGTGCTCGACGCGGCGATCGTCGTGCTCGAGAACATCGTGCGTCTGCGTGAACGCGGCGAGCCGGCAGCCGAGGCGAGCGACAACGGCACCTCACAGGTATGGGGCGCGCTGCTCGCCTCCACGGCAACGACCGTGGCGATCTTCATACCGATCATGTTCCTGCGCGATGTCGAGGGTCAGATGTTCGCCGACCTCGCGCTCACCATCGCGATCGGTGTCGTCGTATCGTTGCTCGTCGCGATCACGATCCTGCCGACCGCATCACGATACTGGATGAGAGTACTACCGACCCAACCGGGCCAGTACTGGCTCTGGGATCGGCTCGCGGACCGTATCATCGAGGTCACAGGCACGCAGACCCGTCGTCTCGGCTGGATCGTCGGGCTCATGGCCGGCTCAATATTCTTTACGATATTGCTTTGGCCGGAGAGTAATTACCTGCCGCCGGTCAAGCGGGACACGGTCGACAGCTTCCTGTTTTTCCCGCCTGGCACCAATGTGGAAACCGCTGACCGGGAGATTGCGCAGCTACTGATTGGTCGGCTCGAACCCCATCTGAAAGGTGAAAAGGAACCGGCCATACGCGACTACTTCCTGTGGTCGTTCCCCGGCGGTAGCGGCGGCTGGCTTGCGATCAACCCGGTCGACGGCACTAACCTCGACGAGTTTCAGGCAGTCGTGCAAAACGAGATCGTGTCGGGCGTGCCGGACATGTTCGCTTTCACCTTGCGCCGCAGTCTGTTCGGCGGCTTCGAGAGCTCGAACAGTGTCGAGATGCGCCTCGCCTCGACCAACATCGACGGGCTTAAGCCAGCGGTGGCCAGGGCCATGAACCTGATTCCACAGCGCATGCCGGGCGCCTCTGCACAGCCGCAGCCGGACCCGTTTGCGGAAGCCAACGAGCTCCGCTTCACACCTAATGACGCGCGCCTCGCCGAGGTCGGCTGGAATCGCGAGGACCTGACTCGCGTCATCATGGAGCTCGGCCAGGGCGTCTGGCTGGGCGAGTACTTTACGGGGCGTGAGCGCGTCGATATCTACCTCAAGACTACGCGCTTCGACACGCCCGAGGAGATGGCGGCACTGCCCGTCGCAACCCCGGCAGGCGGTATCGTGCCGCTTGGGGAGCTTGCGTCCATTTCGATTTCACCGTCGCCATCCCAGATTACACGCATCAATCGCGCACGCATCTATAGCGTGATCGTCAATCCGCCAGACGGCATGTCGCTCGAGGCTCTGGTCAACGAGCTAAAAACGAATATCGAACCCGAGCTGCGGGCGCTGATGCCGTCCGATGGCACGATCCAGTACGCCGGCAGCGTGCAGGATCTCGAGCGTGCCGTCAGCACGCTCGGTGCAAACTTCCTTATCGCCATTGGTCTCCTGGTGTTAATCATGGCTGGCCTGTTTCGGTCGCTGAAGGATGCCATTCTTGTCGCCATTTCAATCCCTCTTGCTGCCGTCGGTGGCGTGCTCGCCATAACAATCATCAACCAGATCAATTTTCAGCCATTGGACCTGCTCGGCATGATCGGCTTTATCATCCTCATCGGGCTCGTCGTCAACAACGCGATTCTGCTCGTCGCGCAAACGCGTGCCGCCGAGGCCCGCGGCCTTGATCGCGCAGACGCCGTACGACAGGCACTGCGCTATCGCCTGCGCCCGATCTTCATGAGCACGCTGACCAGCCTGTTCGGCATGTTGCCGCTCCTGGTCATCCCGGGCGCCGGCAGCGAGATCTACCGCGGCATGGCGGCAGCGATTGTCGGCGGTATGGCCGTATCAACCTTGTTTACGCTGTTGCTGCTGCCGAGCTTGTTACAATTGACGTGGGGACAGCGGCAAGTGACACCGTGACGAAAGCGATTATCAAAGGCCTTGGAAAATGCGGTGTGCTGTCGCTTTTGGCGCTCGCCGCCGGCCCGGTGTGGAGCCAGGACGAATCGTTCGCGTTCCCGCCAGCCCGTGTCGAGGTCGCTGCTGCAGAGCTGCGCGACATGGCGCCGTCGGTCGATGTCTCGGGAACCGT
>CALZJH010000006.1 GCA_945787845.1 uncultured Woeseiaceae bacterium
GGCCGAATTCGACGAATTCATGCAATCGCTTGAGATCGCCGAAGAAAAGAACAACGACCCACGTTTAAGCAAGATAACCGGCGAATAAAAAAAGGCCCGGCAATGCCGGGCCTTTTTGTTCTTGCGAGAAGCAAGCGGCTTCTTACATCATGCCGCCCATGCCTCCCATGCCACCCATATCCGGCATTGCCGGAGCTCCAGCGTCGTCCTGCGGCGCATCAGCGACCATTGCTTCGGTCGTAAGCAGCAGGCCCGAAACACTGGCAGCGTTCTGCAGCGCATAACGCGTGACCTTCGTCGGATCCAGGATACCGGCTTCGATCATGTCGCCGTATTCGCCTGTGGCAGCGTTGTAACCGAAGTTACCCTTGCCCTCGGCAACAGCGTTCAGAACGACGCTTGCGTCACCACCCGCATTGCGAACGATCTGGCGCAGCGGCTCTTCGACAGCGCGCTTCAGAATCGAGATTCCAACGTCCTGATCGGCATTGTCGCCTTTCAGCTTGGCAATGCTGGCGACGGCACGAATCAAGGCAACACCACCACCAGGAACAACGCCTTCTTCAACAGCGGCGCGCGTGGAATGCAGCGCGTCTTCAACGCGTGCTTTCTTTTCCTTCATCTCGACTTCGGTCGCAGCACCAACCTTGATGACGGCAACACCGCCAGACAGCTTGGCAACACGCTCCTGCAGCTTCTCTTTGTCGTAGTCCGACGACGACTCTGCAATTTCAGCGTTGATCTGATCTACGCGACCCTTGATGTCATCTGCCTTGCCTGCGCCATCGATGATCGTCGTTGCTTCTTTCGTGATCTGGATCTTCTTGGCCTGGCCAAGATCGTCGATCGTCGCTTTCTCAAGTGAGAGACCGACTTCTTCCGAAATCACCTGGCCGCCCGTCAGGATCGCGATGTCCTGCAGCATGGCCTTGCGACGATCGCCGAAGCCCGGCGCCTTGACGGCAGCAACCTTGACGATACCGCGGATGTTGTTAACAACCAGCGTAGCGAGCGCTTCGCCCTCAACGTCTTCCGAGATGATCAGCAGCGGACGACCGGCCTTGGCAACGCCCTCGAGGATCGGCAGCAGATCGCGGATGTTCGAGATCTTCTTGTCGAATAACAGGATCAGCGGGTTGTCGTGCTCGACCTGCTGGCTGTTTGCGTCGTTGATGAAGTAAGGCGACAGGTAACCGCGATCAAACTGCATGCCTTCGACAACGTCCAGTTCGTTGGCAAGACCCGATCCTTCTTCAACCGTGATGACGCCTTCTTTACCGACCTTCTGCATGGCATCGGAGATGATCTCGCCGACTTCCATGTCCGAGTTGGCGGAGATGCTGCCAACCTGGGCAATTGCCTTTTGGTCTTCGCAAGGCTTCGACAGCTTCTCCAGCTCGGCAACGATAGCAGTAGATGCCTTATCAACACCGCGCTTGAGATCCATCGGGTTCATGCCGGCAGCAACCGACTTGAGGCCTTCGCGCAGGATCGCCTGGGCGAGAACCGTTGCAGTTGTCGTGCCGTCACCGGCGACGTCAGACGTCTGGGAAGCGACTTCCTTGACCATCTGGGCGCCCATGTTTTCAAACTTGTCTTCGAGCTCGATCTCCTTTGCAACCGAGACGCCGTCTTTCGTGACGGTCGGTGCGCCAAAGCTCTTGTCGAGCACAACATTGCGGCCTTTGGGACCCAGGGTCACCTTAACCGCGTTGGCGAGAACGTTGACGCCAGCAAACATCTTCTGGCGAGCGTCATCGCTAAAACGTACTTCTTTAGCAGCCATGTCTATATTTCCTTTTTAACCTTCGATGACCGCCATGATGTCGTCTTCCTTCATCACGAGCAGATCTTCACCTTCAACTTTGACTTCCGTACCGGCGTACTTGCCGAACAGAACCGTGTCACCGACCTTGACGTCGAGGGCGCGAATTTCGCCACTCTCGAGGATCTTGCCGTTTCCGGCAGCAACGATTTCGCCCTTGATGGGCTTTTCAGCCGCGGCGTCAGGAATAACGATTCCGCCGGGCGATGTGCGCTCTTCTTCCATGCGCTTAACGATGACCCGGTCATGAAGCGGACGCATCTTCATGGTGCATATCTCCTATAAACTATTGATTTAAAACCGTATTTTTTCGGCTTTCGGGCCGGGCGCTGTTAGCACTCGGCCGCAAGGAGTGCTAATAATAGGGATACGCATAGGTTTTTCAAGCACAATTCCCCAGGAAACTTTCAGCATTGGCCCGAATCGAAGGAACCTGATGACCAAGCACCTCACAACGCTGACAACAGCGGCCGTGTTGGCGGCACTATTCTCGGGTTGTGCTGACGCCGAGCCGCCCGAGCCGGCTGTTTCGCTCGAGCGCCCGTCCACGTCGACCGTGTTCTCGTCACAGAGCAGCGACCAGCCGCTGCCGGCGGACGACGTGTTCTTCCCCGACGCGTTCGCAGAGGACAACACCCTTTACTTCCGGGTCCAGATGCTGCCGGGCTACTACCTGTACAAAGACAAAATTGGCCTGCGGTCGCTTTCAGACGGCGTCGACGTTGACGGTGAACCGCTCGACGACAAGTGGAGTGTGAGCGAAACGATCGTTGATGAGTGGTTCGGGGAACAGGCTGTCTTTTATATCGAGGCAAGCGGAGCCGCCAGGCTCGCTCAGCAGGAGACCGACGTTCGCTCCGTGGATATCGAACTGACCTACCAGGGCTGCAAGGAAGACGGCCTGTGCTACCTGCCGGTGTCGAAAGTCCTGAGCGTCGAGATGCCGGCTCAGTTAGAATCCGCCGCTGATCAAACGGAGTAAGTCTGTGCCACGAGTAATGCTGATTTTCGCGACGGCGCTGGTCGCTCTGATGGCCGGCGCGCTGTTCTATGCGGCACGCATCCCCACAGAAATTGCAATACAGCAGGCGCCGCCACAACCAGCGATGCCCGACCCTGTCACGCACCCCGCTTTCACGCTTCCCGATGTGGATGGGGTCGACCGCGAATTCTCCGACTGGGACGGCACGCACCGCCTGATCAACTTCTGGGCAACCTGGTGTGCGCCCTGTCGCAGGGAAATCCCGCTGCTTAATGCCTTCCAGGAAGAACACGGTGATGACGGCTTTCAGATCATCGGCATCGCCGTTGATTTCCCCGACCTCGTCGCCGAGTTCGCCGAAGAAGTGGAGTTCAACTACCCGATTCTCACGGGTCAGCAGGACGCGATGGCCGTCGCCGAAACCTCGGGCGTCGAATTTATCGGCATGCCATTCACGATGATTGTGGCGCGCGACGGCGAGCTTCTGGGTGCCTATCTCGGCGAGCTGCACCAGAACCACCTGGACGACATCGTCACCATCCTGTCACGCCTCGACGAAGACGACATCAGCAAGGACCAGGCCAGCGCCGCACTCGACCTGCTCTGACTCCGAAATTTGCACAAAAATCGGAAAAAAGGGTTAGAATTTCCGCCATCTTCGGCAAACTCGCCAAAACGACAACAAAATGTCCGATCTGCTGCTCGTCAACGGCCCCAATCTCAATTTGCTGGGCTCACGTGAACCCGATGTCTACGGTGCTGATCGTCTCGAAGACATTGAGGCGCGCTGTACAGAGATGGCGACATCATTGGGTCACAGCTTGCAGTGCTTCCAGAGTAATGCCGAACACGAATTGATCGACCGGGTGCAGCAAGCCGCCAGCGACGGCGTTGCATTCATCATCCTGAACCCGGGGGCGTTTACGCACACGAGCATTGCATTGCGCGACGCGCTGCTCGCGGTTCAGATTCCGTTTATCGAGATTCACCTGAGCAATACGTTTGCCCGGGAAGAATTTCGGCATAACAGCTACTTCAGCGATATCGCGAATAGCTGCCTGTTTGGGTTTGGGGCATATGGCTACGAACTGGCGGTGCAGGCCGCCAGCCAGTACGTCGGGCGAGCCGAGGGCTAAAGATGGACATTAGAAAAGTAAAAAAACTGATCGAACTACTGGACGAATCCGGCATTGCGGAGATCGAGATTACCGAAGGTGAGGAATCGGTAAGAATCAGCAGGTACTCCGCGCACGCACCCGTCGCAGCTCCCGCAGTGGCGGCGGCGCCAGTGGCTGTGCCGGCTGCGCCCGCCGCGGCACCAGCTGCACCAGCGGCAACACCTGCCGCGGCGCCGGCGGAGATTGTCGAGGAAGACGGATACGAGGTCACCGCACCGATGGTCGGGACCTACTACTCCTCATCGTCACCCGGTGCTGCCCCCTACGTGCAGGTGGGTGATCGCGTGAATGAAGGCGACACGCTCTGCATCATCGAAGCGATGAAGATGATGAACCAGATCGAAGCCGACGTCTCTGGCGTCGTCAAATCGATACGAATCCAGAATGGCGAACCGGTCGAGTTCGGACAGACATTGTTTGTCATCGACCAGCGCCAGGGTGACTAAGCGAGTCCGTCGACATGTTGGAAAAAATTGTAATAGCCAACCGCGGCGAGATCGCGCTACGTATCTTACGTGCCTGCCGGGAAATGGGCATCAAGACCGTTGCCGTTCACTCGACCGCGGATAACAACCTGAAGCACGTCCTGCTCGCCGACGAGACGGTCTGCATCGGCCCGCCGCAGTCGAACGACAGCTACCTGAACATGCCCGCGATTATCAGCGCGGCGGAGGTCACTGACGCGACGGGTATTCACCCGGGCTACGGCTTCCTGTCGGAAAACGCCGACTTTGCCGAGCGTTGTGAATCGAGTGGCTTTACGTTTATCGGGCCGAAAGCCGATTCGATTCGCCTGATGGGCGACAAAGTTTCAGCCATCAAGGCCATGAAGGCGGCTGGCGTCCCCTGCGTCCCGGGCTCCGATGGCCCGCTTGGCGACGACCCGGATGAGAACATGCGGCTCGCGCGCGAGATCGGCTACCCGATCATCATCAAAGCCTCCGGCGGCGGCGGCGGTCGTGGTATGCGCGTCGTGCATGCGGAAGCATCGCTGATCGCGGCCATCACGGTAACCAAGGCCGAAGCGCGTGCCGCCTTCGCCAACGATGTCGTGTACATGGAGAAGTTCCTGGAAAAACCACGACACGTGGAGTTCCAGGTACTGGCAGACACGCATGGGAATGCGATCCATCTTGCCGAACGTGACTGCTCCATGCAGCGCCGCCACCAGAAGGTTATCGAGGAAGCCCCTGCCCCGGGCATCACGGAAGAGCAGCGCAAACGCATCGGCGAGCGCTGTGTGAATGCCTGCCTGGAGATCGGTTACCGCAGTGCCGGTACGTTCGAATTCCTGTACGAGGACGGCGAGTTCTACTTCATTGAGATGAACACACGCCTGCAGGTCGAACACCCGGTGACCGAGATGATCACGGGTGTCGACATCGTGCGCGAGCAATTGCGTATTGCCAGCGGTGAGGCACTGACCATCAAGCAGGAAGACGTCAAGATCCTGGGCCACGCGATCGAGTGTCGTATCAATGCCGAGGACCCGAAGACCTTCATGCCATCGCCTGGACTCGTGACGCTCTGGCACTCGCCCGGCGGCCCGGGCATTCGCATGGAGAGCCACGTATACAGCGGCTACAAGGTACCGCCCTACTACGACTCGATGATCGGTAAGCTGATTGCGCATGGCGAAGACCGGGATGCGGCGTTCGCCCGCATGAAGAACGCACTGTCGGAAATCGTCATCGAAGGCATCAAGACCAACGTGCCGCTGCACCAGGAAATCTTCCAGCACGCAGCCTTCCAGGCGGGTGGAACGGATATTCACTACCTCGAGAAACGTCTCGGGCTGACCTGACGGAGCAGAAGACGGTGCAATGGCGGCAGTTCGTCATGGACCTCGACGCGCTGGATCCCACTATCGTTGAGGATGCATTCCTGCGGCACGGCGCCCATTCGGTCACTCTGTCCGATGCCGGAGATGACCCTGTCCTCGAGCCGGGGCCCGGGGAAGCGCCTTTGTGGTCGAACACGCGTGTCACGGGATTGTTTTCCGGCGGCACCGACCTGGCGGCATTTCGCACTGCACTCACGACCGAACTTGGTATCGAACGGCTCCCGTCGCACCATATCGAGGAACTGGCCGACCGCAACTGGGAGCGCGAATGGCTGAAGGACTTCGGTGCCATGCGGTTTGGCGAACGCCTCTGGATTTGCCCGACAGGCGACACGGTCGATGCGGCGGCGGCGGTCGTCGTCGACCTCGACCCCGGGCTCGCGTTTGGAACGGGCACGCATCCAACCACGGCAATGTGCCTCGAGTGGCTGGACGGTCTCGATCTCGCCGGCAAGAGATTGCTCGACTACGGATGCGGCTCGGGGGTTCTCGCCATTGCCGCCCTGAAGCTGGGCTGCCGGTCAGCAACGGCAATGGACATCGACCCGCAGGCTATTATCGCCACGCAGCAGAACGCCGCCCACAACCGGGTCGATCAAAATTTGCGCGTGACAGGCAGCCCGGACGGTATTCAGGGGAAATTTGACGTCGTCGTCGCGAATATTCTTGCCGGACCGCTTGTCCAGTTTGCCGATTCCATCACATCACTGCTGGCGGGGGGCGGTATCCTTGCCTTGTCGGGCGTATTATGTGAACAAGCCGACGATGTAATGCAGGCTTACAGGCCCTGGATCGCGTTCGATGAACCCGTTTTCAGGGAACAGGACGGCCAGATATGGTCACGATTGACAGGTTTGAAACGGTTAGACGACTAGATGTATACGCAATGCCCTGATTGCAGCACCGCGTTTCGCGTAACGGCGGATGTTCTGAAGCAGGCCGCCGGAAAAGTCCGTTGCGGCGGCTGCGGCAACGCGTTCAATGCACTTGCCTACCTGTCGGAAACCATGCCCGAGCAGCAGGTTCCCGTCGATGCCGATGCCGCTTTACCGGAACTCAAACCAGAGGCAGCCCCTGGTAACGGGCTCCCCAAGTCCATTTCGGCAAAGCAAAGCGCCGCCCTCTTGAAAACACTGGATGAGCTGGCTGGCTCAGATATTCGCATCGAGGACACGGGCGTCGAGTGGCGCGTGCTGGATGACGATGAAATTGGCGAGGCCGCGGCCGACGACCTGGTAGCCGAACTGGCCGCTGACCCTGCTGCTGACCTGGTTGCAGACTCGCTTGCCAACGAGCCCGCGGCTGAGGCGGCTTCGGGCGACCTCGTAATCGATGAAATTCTGGATGAGTCGCCGACACCGATCGATCAGTTCCTGACCGAAACGCCTGCCGTCGTCGACGCGCCCGAGATTTTTGAGGAACCAGCCAACGACTTCACCAGAACGTCTGTCGACGAAATTCGCTTTGACGACAACACGCCGCTGCCCGAGAATTTTGCACTGGATGACGACGGCTATATCGAGGGCGATTTCGCGACTGAAGACCCGGAGCCGGACCCTGAGCCCGAGGACCCCGAACAAGCCATTGAGGTCGAGCCCCGGGCAGATCTCGACCTGAGCGAGCCGGATGAGTGGAACGATATTCTCGGCGAATTCGCGGACCTCGCTGAGGCTGTGGCGGCGCCGGCCGATGTCGTGATCGACGCGCTCGGCGAGCCCGACCTGGCGGACGAACCTGACGTACCGCAGGATCTCGAGCTACCCGACGACGACGTCGCCAAAGCCATCGAGGCCGCGACCGAGGAAGTCGATCTCGAGGATGTTGACCTGGAAAATGTCGACCTCGACGAACCGCTCGACATGGATTCCCAGTTCGCAATCCAGGCCGAGGCAATGGGCATCGACCTGAGCGGCATGCACGAAGCCCTCGACGCGCAGCAGGAACTACCCGTCGAGGACGACATCGATCTCGACGAGCTGCTCGCCGACAGCAACGACGACGACCTCGAGCTCGAGGACCTGCTCGACGAAAACCTGGTCGATGAAGTCGACGAAGCGGATCTTGATACGATGTTCCAGTCGGTCGAGGAATCTGAGCCTGAAGGCGCCACGCAACTCGAGCTGATCGGGGACGAAGAGCCCCGGGATGAGGGTGAGGCAGTGCCTCTGGAAGACCTCGACGACGAACTGGTGGCAGACCTCGAAGAGGAACCGGCGGCAGATCTCAACGAGGACGACGGCGAAGACCAGGAGCCGGGCATCGTTGACGAAGGCGATCCGGATGATCGATACAACGTGCCGCCAATGACGGAAGAGGAACAAACAATCAACCTGCAGATCGACCAGGATCTGCTCGCACTTGCCGTCGAAGACGAGGACGGCTTCGCTTCGACCATCATCATTCCCGAGGCCGACGCCGAGGGCAAGGCACGAAAAGACAAGAAGAAAGCGAAAAAGCGCAAGGCCGAGGAAGCGCTCAAGGACACGGGTGCCGGCTTTGAAACAATAATCATGGAAGGCGAAGCCTTCCGCTCGTCCGGGGACCTTGACCCGACAGAGGTAGACACCGCCGTAGCGGCGGAAGCGTTGGCCAGCATCGCTGCCGCACGGCGCGAAACGGAGAAGACCGAACACCACACCGGCGGCCGTCGCTATGGACTCATCGCCGGCGTCATTCTGCTACTGCTTATCCTTGGCGTGCAATACGTGCACCAGTCTCGCGATACGCTCGCGACGATTCCGGCGTTCAATAATGCGATCGGGCCACTCTATCGTGCCCTCGGCAGGCCGTTGTCCCCCGAGTGGGACATTACAGGCTGGCGCTTCGAAGCCACCAAGGGAAGCACCGACGAGGGTGACGAAAACCTGACGATCTATTCACGTGTCGGCAACAAGTCTGACAAGCCTCTCCCCTACCCGTTGATTGGCATTTCATTGACTGATCGGTTCGAAGAGACTATAGGCAGCCGCGTTCTCGACCCCGCAGACTATCTGTCCAATGACCTCGATCCGCGCAAGCTGGTTGAGCCCGGCAACACATTTAATGCCGTTATCACCATCGAATCACCCGATATTGCCGCTGCGAGCTTCAGGCTCCGGGCCTGCTACCGCACAGCGGATGCCCAGCTGCGCTGCAAGGACGACGGCTTCAAGTAAGGTGGCCGAGCAACGTCAGCCGCTCCGCATAGGCCCCTACACGCTCACAAGCCCCTTTGTGCTCGCACCCATGGCCGGCGTGACCGATGCGCCGTTTCGGCGCATCTGCCGACGTTATGGCGCGGGCATGACGACCTCGGAAATGACCACGGCGGATACGAGTCTCTGGCAAACGCCGAAATCGCGGCATCGACTTGACCTGGACCTCGACGCAGAACCCGTTGCCGTGCAGATCGCCGGTTCCGAACCGGACCAGCTCGCGATCGCCGCGCAGGCGTGTGTCGAGCGCGGCGCACAGATCATCGATATCAACATGGGTTGCCCGGCAAAGAAAGTGTGCAATAAGGCGGCGGGATCGGCGCTACTACAGGACGAGAAGCTCGTCGCATCCATTCTCAGTACCGTCGTAAACGCTGTCGACGTGCCGGTAACCCTGAAATTCAGGACAGGCTGGGACCGGGAGCATCGCAATGCGGTCCAGATCGGAAAAATTGCGCAGGATGCCGGCGTGCTCTCGCTGGCCATCCACGGACGAACTCGCGCGGATCGGTACAAAGGCGACGCCGAGTACGAGACGATTGCGCGCGTGAAGGAAAATGTCGAGATCCCTGTTATCGCCAACGGCGACATCGCCACAGTTAAGAAGTCGCTTGAGGTTTTGCGCCTAACGAATGCTGACGGCTTGATGATCGGCCGGGGCGCGCAAGGCCATCCATGGATCTTTCGCGAGCTTAACGCCGCGCTCGATCCTGTTGCGGTAAATACGCAGCTAGAAAAAAATGAATTGCGTGATATTATGCTCGACCACCTTGACGAACTGCACCGGTTTTATGGGGAAACCACCGGTGTCAGGGTGGCCCGCAAACATCTGACCTGGTACTGCGAAAACCTGGAAAACGCCGAAACATATCGGCATCGGGTGGTGCGTGTTGACAGCGCTTCGGAACAACTACGTTTGACGGAGCAGTACTTCTCGGGGATGGACCAACGTGGCACAGAAAAAGAACAAAAAAACCAACCTGAACTCCAGCAAGAAGCCACTCTGCAAACACACTGAAGATGCCCTCGATCAGTATTTCGCCACACTCAATGGTGACCGACCCGGCGAGTTGTATGATCTCGTTATTGGCGAAGTAGAACGCCCGCTTTTCAAAGCCGTGATGGACTATACGCACGGTAACCAGAGCCAGGCTGCAGGAATCCTCGGCATTAATCGAGGCACGCTGCGCAAGAAACTCAGATCGTACTCACTAATTCAGTAACCCTTCCCCAGGATAGAACATGTTCAATGTAAGACGCGCGCTGGTCAGTGTTTCTGACAAGCGTGGACTGGTTCCTTTTGTAAAAGGCCTCGCCGAACTCGGCGTCGAAGTGCTGTCAACCGGGGGCACCTGCCGCCAGCTCCGTGAAGCCGGCCTCAAGATCGTCGAGGTATCCGAAAAGACCGGCTTTCCCGAAATTATGGACGGGCGCGTCAAGACGCTGCACCCCGTGATTCATGGCGGTCTGCTGGGCCGCCGCGGCACCGACGAAGCCGTCATGGATGAACATGGCATCGAGCCGATCGACCTGCTCGTCGTCAATCTCTACCCGTTCGAGCAAACGATTGCCCGCGAGGACGCCACGATCGACGACGCCATCGAGAATATTGATATCGGCGGTCCCGCGATGATTCGCGCGGCCAGCAAGAATCACGACGGCGTGGCCGTTTGCGTCAGCCCGGACGACTACGACTCGGTTCTGGGAAAACTGCAGGGCGGTGGCCTGGAACTCGAGGACCGCCGGCGACTGGCCGCCAGGGCTTATGCACATACGGCGAGCTACGACACGGCGATTACCAAATACCTTTCCGCATCGCTTGGCGATGACGTACTGGGCGAACGGTTCCTTTACTCCGGCGGACTGTCCGAAAGACTTCGGTACGGCGAAAACCCCCACCAGGAAGCGGCGTTCTATGTCGATCAACAGGCCGCTCCGGGCTCGCTGGCATCAGCCACGCAGGTGCAGGGCAAGGCCCTTTCCTACAACAATATTGCGGACAGCGACGCGGCGCTCGAGTGCGTCAAGCAGTTCGAGAGCCCGGCCTGCGTCATCGTCAAACACGCCAACCCCTGCGGCGTTGCCGTCGCCGGAGACATCCTCGAGGCCTATGAAAAGGCGTTCAGGACGGACCCGACATCGGCCTTTGGCGGGATTATCGCCTTTAACCGCGCGCTCGATGCGAGGACGGCGGCGGCGATTATCGAAAAGCAGTTTGTTGAAGTGATTATCGCGCCGACGATCGCAGCCGATGCGGCCAACGTCTGCGCAGCCAAGAAGAACGTCCGCGTGCTCGAAACCGGCCCATGGTCGGATGCCGCAGCCGGCGGATTCGACTTCAAGAAAGTTTCCGGCGGCCTGCTCGTACAGACCAGCGACCTCGGGGTCATTACAGCCAACGACCTCAAGGTCGTTACGGAAAAAGCACCGAGTTCCGAGCAGGTCCAGGACATGTTGTTTGCCTGGACCGTCGTTAAATACGTCAAGTCCAACGCCATCATCTTCTGCAAGGACAACATGACCATCGGTGTTGGCGCCGGCCAAATGAGCCGCGTCTACTCAACGAAAATCGCGGCGATCAAGGCCGCGGACGAAGGCCTTGAGGTCGGTGGTTCTGTCATGGCGTCCGATGCCTTCTTCCCGTTCCGCGACGGCATTGACGCGGCCGCGGAAACCGGAATCTCGGCAATCATCCAGCCCGGCGGCTCGATGCGGGACGACGAGGTCATCGCGGCTGCCAATGAGCACGGTCTCGCGATGGTCTTTACGGGTATGCGACACTTCCGGCACTAATGAAAATTCTCATAATTGGTTCAGGTGGCCGCGAGCACGCGCTGGCCTGGAAATGCGCCCAGTCGCCGCGCGTCGACGAGGTCCTCGTGGCGCCCGGCAATGCCGGCACCGCGCGCGAGGACAAAGTACGCAACGTCGACGTTTCCGCCGACGACATCGAAGCGCTCGCGAGGCTGGCGCAGACCGAAGGTCTCCACCTGACCATCGTTGGGCCCGAGGCGCCCCTCGTGGCCGGGATCGTCGACAGGTTCAACGCATTGGGCCTGCCCTGCTTCGGGCCGACCGCCGCAGCGGCACAGCTCGAGGGATCCAAAGCGTTTACCAAGGACTTCCTGGCGCGGCACGCTATCCCGACAGCTGCCTACGGGAACTTCTCGGAACTCGAGCCGGCCATTGACTACATCCGGAAACAGGGCGCGCCGATCGTCATCAAGGCCGATGGCCTCGCGGCCGGCAAAGGCGTTATCGTCGCCATGACGCTCGAAGAAGCCGAACAGGCGGCAACCGATATGCTCGCCGGTGGCAGCTTCGGCGAAGCAGGCGCGAAAATTGTCGTCGAGGAGTTCCTGGATGGCGAAGAAGCGAGCTTCATCGTAATTACGGACGGTGACACGGTCTTGCCGCTGGCCACCTCTCAGGATCACAAGGCGCGCGACGAAGGCGACGTCGGCCCCAATACGGGCGGTATGGGCGCTTACTCCCCCGCACCGGTCGTCACGGCGAACATCAAAAAACGCATCATGGATGAAGTTATCCAGCCAACGCTCGACGGCATGAAAGCAGACGGCAATCCCTACCTCGGCTTCCTGTATGCGGGACTCATGATCATGGACGACGGCACGCCCAAGGTCATCGAATTCAATTGCCGCATGGGCGACCCCGAGACTCAGCCTGTCCTGGCCCGGCTCAAGTCCGATCTCGTCGACATCTGCCTGTCGACGCTCGAAGGCGACTTGCGGGAGCGGGACGCCTCCTGGGATACGCGCGCGGCACTCGGCGTCGTCATGGCGGCAGGCGGCTATCCGGGGAGGTATGCGAAGGGCAAGGTCATCACGGGCCTCGACGATGCCGACAGCAACACGCAGAAGGTCTTTCATGCGGGTACCACAATGGATGGCGACAAGGTTGTCACCAGCGGCGGGCGCGTATTGTGCGTCGTCGGCCTCGGCGACACCGTTGCGGAAGCTGCGCAGGACGCCTACGCCGCGGTCGACAAGATTGACTGGGAAGACGCCTATATCCGACGCGACATCGGGCACCGAGCGATCGCGCGGGAGCGTGCATAGTGCTGACCACAGCCGAGGCGCTCGACAGGATTCTGGCCGCCATGCCGGAGCTGCCGGCTGAGGCTGTCGACCTGTCTCTTGCAGCCGGGCGCGTACTACGCCAGGTTGTGAGGGCCGAGCGCGACCAGCCGCCTTTCGACCGCGTCATGATGGACGGTATCGCAATCGCTCATGCGGACTTCGCGAGCGGTCAACGCCAGTTTGCCATTCAATGCACACAAATGGCCGGCGATGCCGCCGTCGAGCTCGCGCCGGGACATTGCATAGAAATCATGACGGGCGCGTCGCTCCCGGCCAATGCAGATTGCATCATCCCGGTTGAACGCATAGGTGTGAATGACGGCGTTGTGACGCTCGAAGAAGGTTACAACGCACAGGCGCAGCAGTTCATTCACCCGCGCGCATCGGATCATGCCGCGGGAAGTCACCTGCTTGGGCCCGGCAAACGCATTGCACCGGCGGACATAGCTGTTATCGCGTCGGCCGGCCTGGCCCGCGTCGAGCTTAGCCGACTGCCCGTCATTCGTGTCATATCCACGGGCAATGAACTCGTCGCTGCGGGCGCTCCCATCGAACCACACCAGATACGATTATCGAACGGTCCGGCCATCCAGGCGCTGCTGGCGCAACACGGCTATTCCGACTGCGCGCACGATCATCTCGTCGACGAGCGCGACGTGCTGCGTGAACGCATTGCCGGGCACTTGCGGGAGGCGGATGTGCTGATCCTGAGCGGCGGGGTTTCCATGGGCAAAGCCGACTACGTGCCCGAAGTCCTCGCCGAGCTCGGCGTTCGAGTGAGCTTCCACAGGATCAGCCAGCGCCCAGGCAAGCCGATGTGGTTTGGAACGGCGCCGGGCGGCAAGGCCGTGTTTGCCTTGCCGGGCAATCCGGTGTCGGCGCTGGTATGTTGTCGACAGTACGTGATTCCGGCACTGTCGAAGGCATCGGCAGCAAACTCTCGACCACCCGAGTTCGCTACGCTGACATCCGACGTAAGCTTCGAGCCCGCGCTGACCTGCTTCCAGCCGGTGCGCCTCGTCTCCAGTGCGGCGGGTGAGGTCCTTGCCATGCCGGTCAAGACCAACACGTCCGGTGACTTCACGGCGTTGACGGGCACCGATGGCTATGTGGAGCTTGCGATGGAAGAGTCACACTTCGCCGCTGGTACACCCGTCTTCCTCTATCGGTGGTAATGTCTGGACATGATTTCTGCAACTGAGTCCATTGAGCGCCTGCAAGACGGTAATCGACGCTTTGTATCCGGCACGAGCAAGATCGATGAAGCCGTACGCGAGGCAAAGCGAGCTGAACTTGTCACCGGGCAAAGCCCCTTCGCCATCGTGCTCGCCTGTTCCGACTCCCGTGTACCTGTAGAGCTCGTTTTCGACCAGGGACTGGGTGATTTGTTCGTCATTCGTGTGGCCGGAAATGTCGTCGCGCCGTCGCAAGTCGGTAGCGTCGAATATGCGGCGGCACAGTTGGGAACCCGGCTGGTCGTCGTGCTCGGACACAGCAATTGCGGAGCCGTTGACGCGACCCTCAAGGAACTGCGCAGGGAGCAGGCGCATCGGTCGCCAAACCTGCGGGCGATCGTGGACCGCATCCGACCTGCCGTCGAGCCGCTTCTTGAAGAGAACGAGCACGTGTCGCTGCAGGATGCCGTGATCGCCAACGTCATTCGTTCTGTCGAGCGCCTGCACCACGGATCGATCATTCTCGAAGAACTCGTGAAGTCCGGCGATCTACTGATCATCGGGGCCGAGTATTCGATAGAAAGCGGCGTCGTGACCTTCCTGGATTAGCCTGACGCGACCGATTTTTCTCCTCCTGACCGTCTTACCGGGTAGCCCCCAAACAGTCAGGAGAGATAAACATGAAAACCAACTACCTGTGTATCGGAACGGGCGTCGCCGCGTTGCTGGTCGCACCAGCGTTCGCCGACGATCACGACGAAGACGAGATTCCCTGGGACGTCGCGGAAGTCTTCTTCGAGCTCAACAACACCGATGGCGACCTCGGCATCCATGCGCTGGTCGACGGCGGTCCGTGGAAGCGGATGCAGATCGAAGATATGAACGAGCGCACCATACTCAATGTGCATGCGCGAGGTCGCTTGCGCCGGCAGGGTGTGACGGAGATCTTTTTCGAAAGCGCCGAACCAACCTTCGATGAACTTGCGCCGGAGCAGTTCTTCCATCGTTTCCCCGAGGGCACCTACGAAGTCGAGGGTGTGACTCTTGATGGTGAGGAACTGGAAAGCGAGACCGAAATTACGCATGCCATGCCCGCCCCACCCGCGCCGACGGTCAATGGCGTTGCCGCGGCCATGCAGTGCGACGACGAGGAGCCTGGTTACGATGCGCCGGTCATCGATGCCGACGAGTACGTTATCGCGTGGCCCCAGGTTGCGCTGACGCACCCGTCACTGGGTGACCCGCAGAACTCTCCCGATATCACGATCATCAATTACGAGGTCGTCGTCGAAGCCGAACTCGAGACGCCTGACGGAGAAGAGTTCACGAGTGTCCTCAGTGTCATCCTTCCCCCTGATGTCACTGAGATGACGATTCCGGACGAGTTTCTCGAGCAAAGCGACACCTTCAAATACGAGGTGCTCGCACGCGAAGAAAGCTGGAATCAGACGGCCATCGAAAGTTGCTTCCTGACGGAAGTTGATGACTAGGTGGCAAACAGCACTGCAATGCGGGGCCGTTCTCGGCCTCGCGTTGCTTTTTTCCGGTGTTGCCCAGGCGGACGAGACGCTTCGCGAACGTATTCATCGCGAATACAAGCACCAGAGCTACATGCTCGTCGAAGGCCCGGACGGCCATCGCCTGTACCTTTTCTCGCCGGGTGACGAAGCAGTCCGGGCGATCGACGTTGCGCTTCCAGGTGCGTCGTTGACCACCGCGTTCGCGAAGACGCGGAGCGCAGACCCCCGCGAAAGGACGCTGGGCCTCACCCAGCTGGCCGGCGTGCCGGATGCCGAAGCCCTCGATATCGCACTCAGCCTGCTCACGGACCCCGTTGCGGCAGTTCGAAACGAAGCCTCGCAACTTATCCTCGATCATCCGCAAGGTGCGCCGCTTGCAATGACACTCGGGCTGGTACACGACGATGAGGAAGACTGACCTGGTCATCGGCCATATCAACCTCAGGAAAGCTTTCGACCGCTCGGGCGAGAACTTCGTAAGTCTCGTTGAAGGCCTGCAAAGAAGAGGTGTCGCACAGCACGTGCTGGTGCGCAACGCGACGCTGGCGGAGCGCCTCAGCACCATGGACAACGTCGTGGTCGGGCCCGTCGTCCGCTCCGCCGTGATGGCCTATTGCCAGATGCCACAGCTGGACATCGTGCATATTCACGACATGGCGGCTGGCCAGGCCGGACTGCTGCTTACCCTGACCCGGTCGATACCGTTCGTTCTGACACATCGCGGCGACTTTGAGGGCGGCACGGGTGCGCTGGCGCAGGCGATCTACCGGCGCGCAAGTCGCATCATTTGCTGCGACGACAGCGAGGTGTCTATCCTGCGGCATCTCGAACCGACCTTACGTATCGAGATCATCCCCGACATCGAGCGATCCGGTGCCGCGGACGCGCACCTTCGGGTGTATCAGAACTCCCAGAGAATGCCGACAGCCGGCAGCAACGGCATCCAGTAATCAAGACTGTGTTCGAGCTGTTGATTTCCCGCCTCATCTTCATCGAGATCCCAGTCGATGCAGCACACATTGCGGCGGTTCGTGGCGTTAGACACTTCGATAAATGCCAGCAACGTGCCTCGCCTGACGTCGAAGGTCCGACTCAGGCGAAGATCCAGACTGGCAAACGTCGGCAATCTCTCGGCGTTGCGCGGGCCCGGCACAGCCGTGTCTTCCGACACCAGGGCCAGGTCCGTTGTCGGCCACCCGGAATGGATGCTCGCAGCCGCCGAGAAATTCCATCTCTCGTTATGCCAGCCAAACCCGCCCTGGACCGCGTGTCGCTGGTCCCAACTCCGCGGGACGTCGCGGCCGTCGATCCGATCGTTCACTGTCGACCAAGTGTAGGATCCCCACCAGTTCCAGGACCCGCTTGTGCGGTCGGCCGAGAGCTCAACGCCGCGCGCCCTGCCACGCGCAGGATCGAGCCTGACGCGATCTGCCTGCAGTTCCGGCATGACACCCAGCGGGTCGAATAGATTCTCGAAGCGCGGGCGCAGGTCGCGAATTTCCTTTTGAAAGACTTCGGCCCGAAGCGCCGTGTCGTTGCCTGCCAGGAAGCGAATTCCCGCAATAATGTGATCGGCCCGCTGTGCCGGCCAGAACTCCGTGACCCCATCCTCGATCTGCAGTGACTGGATCGGCTGAGACTGGTGGTATCTGCCCACGCTGAGGCGCAGCTCAAGATTTTCACGCGGATGCCAGAGCAGGCTGAATCGCGGGCTCAACTGCGAGTCGGACCCGAGGTCCGTGTAAGTCTGGTCGTCCCAGCGCAGCCCCCATTCCAGGGTCGCCTGGTCCGACACCTGCCAGCGATCGGAAACGTACAGCGCGTAGCTGCCTCCGTCCGGACTCGCCGACAGGGTTCGATTGACGTCGGGAACGCCGTACAGTTCCTGCAAGCCGAAGTACCTGGCGGTGCCGTCATACACGTAGTCCGCTTCACCAAATACAGCGTGGATGCCCCACTGGGTTCGATGCTGCGATGACGCACTCCAGACCCAGTCCTGGCGCAGGCCAACCTGCCTGACGTCGCGATCGTCCCGCACAGCAGCGATCATCTTCTCGGGGTCGTTCGCCGCGCCGCTACGGCGGTTCGAATAGTCGACGAACGACAATACCGTTGTGCTTGCCAGTGTCGGTGACCAGTTACTGTCCATGCGCAACCAGACTTGGGCATTCCGCGTATCGCTGACGATCGCCTCGCGTTCCGCCGGGTCCGTCTCGAGCACCAGTTCAACCTGGTCGTGTGCGAACAGGGCGTTTACCGACAGTCGCATGTTCGGCGAAAGCTCGAAGCCGTACTCGCCGAACACGTCAAAGTAGGATGGCTGGCCGAATTTCGGATCGATAACGAGATCCAGGTTTCCGCGGCGGGC
This sequence comes from uncultured Woeseiaceae bacterium, assembly GCA_945787845.1. Lineage (GTDB taxonomy): Bacteria > Pseudomonadota > Gammaproteobacteria > Steroidobacterales > Woeseiaceae > UBA1847. The sequence continues at coordinate 18,186 of CALZJH010000006.1, forward strand.
GGAGAACAGCCAGTTGTGATCGCCCTCGCGTCCGGCAGTGAGGAATGATGTGTTGAAGACGCTGACACCAATTTCATGGTGGCGGGATTCATCGGCATCCAGGGAATCCATCAGCACCATGCCACTCATGCGATCCCCGTAGCGCACTGGGAAACCGCCCGTGTACACCTCGACCCCGTCGATGGCTCGTGCGTCGATGGCGCTGAATATATTCTGGTAGTCGCGCATGTGAAACGGGTCGAACAACCACTGCCCGTTGAGCATGATGCCGATCTCGTTTTGCTCGCCACCCCGGAAATGGGCGACGGCAGAGGCGCCGCTGGCCGCTGTTCCCGGCAATCGCTGGCTGACCCGAATCGGATCCTCACCGATGTCGGGCATGTTCTGGATAGAACGCTGATCCATGGAAAACGACGACGCAGCGATGTCGCGCGAAATTTCGTAACGGCTCGCAGCGACGATGACGGTTTCGATATCCGGGCGGGCCGCCCGGGTAGCTGTGGCTGGTTTCTCATCGGGCGCAGCACGATCAGCGTCACGGACGATCACGTATAGCCCCGGCTCCTCGAGGATGGTCAGGTGATGCGGCCTGAGGATTTGCAGCAGAACTTCGAGCGGCGTTCCGGGCTCGGGTTCGAAAGCGACGTGCAGATCGTCGGTTACGACGTTGGTGCTGTAGACGAGCTTTACGCCACTCTCGCGAAATTCCTCGATGACGCTACTTACCTGTCGCCCGGCGTAGGCCGTATCCTGCCCGTCCGCTGGCGTACCGAACGCCAGCAGGCACAGCGCAGCGACAATGCTGCAACCCAGCGAGTTACTGAATTTCGGTGATATAGATCACTCCCTCTTCAATTTGCCAGTCGAGCGCGGCTGACAGGAGCCCTTGTCGCAAGGCGTCGTTCGCTCCTGCTCTGAAGTCTCCGCGAATCTCAGCTGTTCTGGCGACCTCGACCAGTTCATCGTCAAAATGAAAGTCGAGGCCCAGTTCCCGGCTCACCCAGGTCATGAAATCGTACACCGTCTGTCCCTTGACCTCTCTCGGCGGCATCGTCGCGTGCACCCATTCCCAGGCCTCGCCGCTGCGACTGAAGTTCGACACGCTCGGCAGCTGGCGGCCGGCCATCAGCACCTGGTGGCCCGACGATATCTTCTGTTCGTGGAATTTACCGTCCACGAGAACCTCGCCCTCGCGCACGCTGACAATCAGCGCATCGCCGACGACTTCGCCCATGTACTGCGTCCCGACGTGATACACGTCCCCGAGCTCCGTTCGCAATGTAAACGCGGGCGTATCGCGGCCATCGATTCCGGCGACGACAGCCTCGGGCAGCGAATCAAAGTAAGCGCGGCCTGAAATGAGAAAAACCGATTCGTCGTCCATAAATTCGATGCGGGTATTTGCGCCAACACGCAAAGAACCGCCATTGCCCCAGGCGAGCGCCAGTCCGGCATCGTCCCGGGTAACAATCGTCTGGCCAGGGTAAAGCGCGATCTCGTTGGTCACTTCATGCAATTCCGACTGGTCGCCGAGTACAAATACCGAGCCAATGCTCTTCTCTATCAACGCGACTCGAACGGCGTCGACCGGCGGCGTACGCAAAACATTGAGTACGCCGAAGACGCCGAGCAGGACGGTCGCTGCGACCGCGTATTGCACCACGCGCCGGCGGGAGCGACGCCCGGCGGTCACGTGTCGCCATTCGTCGCGAACCGCCGCTCGCGCCATGGCCTCATCGCCGGGTGAGGGGACAGGGCGTGGGGCCGCCTGCTTCAGCAGTTGTTCAAGGCTATCTTGCTCAATATCACTCATGGTTTCACTGACTCGCTCTGTTGCCGGTTCATGCCGTCGGTCAACGATGAATAGACGTCGGCGAACGCCCGCCGGGCGCGCGCCAGTAGTGACTGGGTGGCTTCGGTGCCAATGTTCATGCGCGCCGAAATTTCCTTGACCGAGTAGCCCTCGATGTACTTCCACTCAAGGGCATCACCGTACTTCGGCGGCAGCGCGTCGAGCGCGACCTGGATGAGCCGCACGAGCTCGACGCGGCGATAGTGTTGATCCGGTCCCGGCGGTTCGACGATGCGGAATGATTCGACGGCAGCCTGCACCTCGGGAAACTCCTCGGTCAGAACGATGTGCTCGCGGTACCGCCCCTGCTTCGCCAACCAGTCACTGGTCTCATTTCGACAGATCGAACACAGCCAGGTGAAGAGCGCGGCTTCGCCTTTGTACGTGTGTATTTTGCGTACGGCCTTGGACAGCGTGATCTGGGCAACCTCTCGTGCCGCATCCGGATCGTCGGACAGGCGCGTGAGACAGAAGCGATACAGGCGGCTGAAATTCTCGTTGAAAAACTGGTCGAAAGCTCGCTCATTGCCGGCAAGCAGCTGTTTTACAAGCTTTTTGTCTTCCAACCAGACCGCCATGTACGCACCCCTCCGGGTATTTCACCGTTAGACGGTTGCAGCAACCGAAATCGGTCGCAAACGCAGCTTATTGTACCGTTCCGGTAGTTCGACAGGTCGGTAGTTCGGGTCTAGACTGATCGTATGGTCGCTCAATACACCATTGAATATGTCAACTCGATCATCGAGGTGCATGTCACGGGCCTGCCGGATCGGCAGTCAATTGCGCAAATGTGGAAGGACATCATCAAGGCCTGCGAGGAACACGGGTGCTTGACCATCCTGGGTGTGACCAACATGGATCGCCCGCTCAAGCTCGCCGATGCGATAGACCACCAGGCGATCTTCCTCGAGGCAGGAGTCACTATCGATCACCACATTGCCTGGGTCCAGCTAAACCCCGCGGCCTACGAGAGGACCCAGCTAGTCGAATCAGTGCTGTTGAATCGCGGACTCGTCAACGGTCGCCTTTTTAGCGACGAACTCGAAGCGCGCCGCTGGCTGGACAGGCGCGGCTAGTTTGCGACGCTGTTCACCTTGATACTCCTGATCTCGGTGACAATCTCCATGCCGCCGCCTGCAGCCATCTGCTTCATCATATCGATTTTCGGCCGCATCATATTTTCCACCATCTGACGCTGACCCTCCGGCATGCTCGCAAGCTGCTGCTCCATCTCGGCCATTTGTACCTGGGCTTCCTGGAGCTGCTTCTGCTGCTTCTCATCCAGAACGCCACTCACCGTCGTCACCTGGTGGTAAGCCTCGTACAGGTTGCTGCCGGGCACCTTGCGGTAGTCGGTGTCCACCTTCTCCATCACGACCTCGCGCGTGCCTTCGGGCGTTGTCGCGGTCCCATGAATGATCATCTTCAGCGGCACGTACTCGTCGGTGTCCAGCCAGATTTCGAACATGTCGAAAACAATGGTCTCGTCACCGGATTCCTCGACATGCTCGACATCATCCGCCTTCAGGTGAAAGGCGTTACGCCCACCGACCGATTCGGTGCCGAGATACTTCGCTGTCCTGGCGATGTCCTGCATCTCGTCGAAATTGACGATCGATCCATCGCCATCCTGAGCTGACATTCCGGCAAGGCCCGACCTTGGTGCAATACGAAACGAGGTTTCGTCGACGCGAATGTAGTCGATGGTTATCGTCGAGCCAGCCACAGACTGTTCGACGGTGTAGTTATCTACACCGTCCCAGCGGGCGAGCTGCATTTCCCGGGCTTTCGCGAGGATGGACTCGGCGTCCAGCGCATGCGCGCCCTGTGGAAGCAAAGAACTGACAATCAGTAACAAGCAAGCCTGGGTTGTGCGCATGCGATAATCTCCCGATCTAGCGTTTCATTGCCTCAAAGAATTTTACGTTGGTCTTCGTGTCCTGCAGCTTGTTGAGCAGGAACTCAATCGCGGCGAGCTCGTCCATGGGATGCAACACCTTGCGGAGAATCCACATCTTCTGCAGTTCCTCGTCTTCGGTGAGCAGCTCCTCTTTTCGCGTGCCCGAGCGGTTGATGTTGATCGCCGGGAATACGCGTTTTTCGGCAATACGACGATCCAGGTGGATCTCCATGTTGCCCGTGCCCTTGAACTCCTCGTAGATCACTTCGTCCATCTTGGAACCCGTGTCGACCAGGGCCGTCGCGAGAATGGTCAGGCTGCCGCCCTCTTCAATATTGCGCGCAGCACCAAAGAAGCGCTTCGGCCGATGCAATGCGTTGGCGTCGACACCACCGGTAAGAACCTTGCCTGAGCTCGGTACCACGGTGTTGTAGGCGCGCGCCAGGCGCGTTATCGAGTCGAGCAGGATGACGACGTCGCGCTTGTGCTCTACGAGTCGTTTGGCCTTTTCGATGACCATGTCGGCAACCTGAACGTGGCGGCTGGCCGGCTCGTCAAATGTCGACGATACGACTTCGCCACGCACGGTGCGCTCCATTTCGGTCACTTCCTCAGGACGCTCGTCGATCAGGAGCACCATGAGGTCGACTTCGGGGTTGTTGGCACAGATCGCGGAAGCAATGTTCTGCAGCAGCATCGTCTTACCGGCCTTTGGCGGCGAGACGATCAGGCCGCGCTGGCCTTTACCGATCGGCGCAACCATGTCGATGATGCGCGCTGTGAGATCCTCGGTACTGCCGTTGCCCTGTTCGAGCACGAGACGGTCTTTCGGAAACAGCGGCGTCAGGTTCTCGAACAGAACCTTGGTGCGCGCGTTCTCAGGTGCATCGTGGTTGATCTGGCCGACTTTGAGCAGCGCGAAGTAGCGCTCGCCTTCCTTCGGCGGACGGATCAGGCCCGAGACCGTATCGCCCGTGCGCAGGTTGAAGCGACGTATCTGGCTCGGGCTGACGTAGATATCGTCAGGGCCGGCAAGATAAGAGCTGTCGGACGAGCGCAAGAAGCCGAAGCCGTCCTGCAGAATTTCGAGGACACCGTCACCGTAGATATCTTCACCCTGCGCCGCATGTGCTTTCAGGATCGAGAAGATCATGTCCTGCTTGCGCGACCGAGCCATGTTCTCGATACCGAGAGACTCACCAAGTTCAACGAGCTTCGCGGCCGGACGGGTTTTGAGTTCCGTCAGGTTCATCACGTTCTTGCTGGCCTCGAGCTGTTCGGGCGGAATTACCTCAAGGCTGCCTTCATCGTCCGGATACATGTCATTTTGCGGACGACGACGCCTGCGGCGATTCGGATTTCCTTTCCCTTTGTTGCCCGACTTATTCGGGCGTGTTTTATTTGAAGTACCCAAGTACCCTCTCACAGATTAGTGTCCAGAAACTCTTCGAGCTGACGCATTGGCATCGCGCCCATCAATTGCGCCTGTACGGCGCCATCCTTGAATAAGATCAAGGTAGGTATGCTGCGAATTCCGAACTTCTGGGCAACATTCGGGTTCTCGTCAACATTGAGCTTGACCACGTCAAGCTTTTCTTCGTATTTGTCTGCGACCTCATCGAGCAGCGGTGCAATCATCTTGCACGGGCCACACCATTCGGCCCAGAAGTCGAGCAATACCGCTTTGCTGTTTTCTAATACATCGGCGTCAAATGCCGAATCCGAGGTGTGCACAATCTTGTCGCTCACCGGCTAACTCCTTCAGAAAAATATCTACTTTGGGTATGGAATTGCCCGTTGCAAGCCAGGCTTGGGAACGGACATTTCGAAAACGGGTGACGCTGCCTTGTCTATCAGGCAATATGTCGCAGCTTTACTGCCGATGAATTCCGGATTTTATCCGGATTATTTCTGGATCGTTGAAAGCGAAACTGGCGGGTGCGACGAGTGTCGCGTCGAATTAAGGCCAATTTGAACGCTTCGCGAGCCATTTTGCAAGCATTTAACGCATATTTTCTGGTTCTATTTTTATGTCTGAAAACCATCTGAGCGACCTCAGATTCGACTCCCTTGAGTTACATGAATCCATTCAGGCCGGTATCCGTGATGCCGGCTTCGAGTTCTGTACGCCCATACAGGCCAGTACGCTGCCGATCGCGCTGCGGCCCAGCGATGTCGCAGGCCAGGCGCAGACCGGCACGGGCAAGACCGCAGCCTTTCTGGTCGCCGCCTACCAGCGCCTGATGACCTCCGAAGTGGATACCGGCGAAACGCGCCAACCGCGGGTATTTGCGCTGGCTCCGACCCGGGAACTGGCCGTACAGATCGCCAACGACGCCGAGGTACTCGGCAAGCACACCGGGCTCAAAATCGGCCTAGCCTTCGGCGGCACCGATTACGAGAAACAGCGAAGAATCCTGCAGGACGGCGTCGACCTGCTCATCGGTACCCCGGGCCGCATTATCGATTACTACAAGCAGGGCGTCTTCAAGCTGGACTTTGTCCAGGTCGCCATCCTCGACGAAGCGGACCGCATGTTCGACCTCGGTTTCATCAAGGACATTCGCTACCTGCTGCGGCGCCTGCCGCAACCGGACAAGCGCCTGAACATGCTGTTCTCCGCAACCTTGTCGCAGCGCGTCATGGAACTCGCTTACGAGCACATGAACGAGCCGGAGCTGATTCGCATCGAGCCGGACAAGGTCACAGTCGACCGCGTACGCCAGGCGATCTTCTACCCGGCCAACGAGGACAAGCTGCCGCTCCTGGTCGGCCTGGTGAAGGAAATCGGTGAAGTCCGCGTCATGATCTTCGTCAACATGAAGCGTGAGGCCGAACGCGTGCAGGATGTACTCGAGGCCAACGGCATTCATGCCGCGGCCATCTCGGGTGACGTGCCGCAGAAGAAGCGCCTGCGCATGCTCATGCAATTCCAGAGCGGGGAGCTGCCGGTCCTGATCGGGACCGATGTCGCCTCGCGCGGCCTGCATATCCCGGATGTCGAATACGTCATTAACTACGACTTGCCGCAGGACGCGGAGGATTACGTGCACCGCATCGGCCGCACAGCCCGAGCCGGTGCGTCGGGCAACGCACTCAGTATGGCCTGCGAAACCTACGCCGTGTCATTGCCGGATATCGAGGCATACATCGGCCACAAGATTCCGTTCGCGAACTACGACCCGGACGATCTCCCCGAGATCGTCATGCCGAAACGGCGGCCACGCAAACCGCGCGGCGGCCCACGGCGCAGGCCTGGCGGCAAGGATCACAACAAGCACTCAAAGGGCCAGCGCCAGCGGTCGCGCAGAAGCTAGGGCAGCATATCCCTGACGCCCTCGACGCCGTGGAAGCTGGAGCCACGGGCGGCCGGGGCTGACGTGTCCGGACGCGTAACGCGCAACAGCATCCCGACGCCGTAATCCGCCGCACTCTGCAGCACAGGCTCACTGTCGTCGACGAACAGCGTCGTCTCGGCGTCGAATTCAACCTCCTCCCGCAGTGCCTCCCAGAACGACTGCGATTCCTTGGCGTGGCCGAATGCGTGCGAGCTATAGAGACCGTCAAAGTAGTCGGCCAGTCCCGTCACCGCATCCTTGAGGGCGAGCGTGTCCGGGTGTGAGTTCGTGACAAGCAGGACGCGGACCTCGCGCTTGTGCATGGTCCTGAGGAACTCCAGCGCGCCGGGCAGGTAACCGATGCGGTGCGTGACGTCGTGGTGAATCTTGACGACATCGATGCCGAGCCGGTCATTCCAGTGATCGAGGCAGTACCATTCGAGATCACCCTGCACAGCTGCGTACTTCTCGAACAGGCGCCCGCGTGCCTCCTCGAACGTCAGGCCGTTCTCCGCCGCGTACCGGCGCGGCACGAGGTCCTTCCAGATGTAATTGTCGAACGCCAGGTCGAGAATGGTGCCATCCATGTCGAGCATCAGCGTCTCACAGCGCTCGAGTGCGGTTTGCGGGTCATAATTCATTGCTATACTGCGCGCCCGGTTAGTCAGCAGGAACAAGACATGGAATTGAAGTCACTCGTTGAACCCATTGTGGCGCTCGCCGAAGATGCCGGCCGCGCGATCCTCGAAGTCTACTCGACGGATTTTGACGTGCAAAGCAAGGACGACGAATCACCGCTTACGCAGGCGGACCTGGCGTCGCATCGCTGGATCGATGCGGGCCTGAAATCGCTGACACCGGACATCCCGGTCATCTCGGAAGAAGAGGGGCTCCCGGATTTTGCGGAGCGCAGCCAGTGGCAGCGATATTGGCTTATCGACCCGCTGGATGGCACTAAAGAGTTCATCAGTCGCAACGATGAATTCACGGTCAATATCGCCCTGATCGAGAATCACAGGCCGATCCTGGGCGTCGTGCATGTACCCGTCTTTGGACGGACCTACGTGGGTTGCGAGGGCGTTGGCGCAAGCCGTCGCGATGGCGATGGCGAGCCCGTGGCCATCCGCGTTGCTGCGCAAAGCGCCTCGCCCGCACGAATCGTGGGCAGCCGCTCGCATCGCGGCGCAAGTCTCGACGCGTACCTCGAAAATGTCGGCGATTACGACATGGTGCCAATGGGCAGCTCGCTTAAATTCTGCGTCGTTGCCGAAGGCGGCGCCGACCTGTATCCGCGTTTGGGCCTGACGTCCGAGTGGGACACCGCAGCCGCCCAGGCGGTCGTCGAACAGGCCGGTGGCAGCGTCGTGACGCTTGACGGCAAACCCATGAAATACAATGCAAAAGAGGACATCCTCAACCCGTTCTTTTTTGTGATTGGTGCGGCCGACCGTGACTGGTTGGCACTACTGCCTGACAGCGAGTAGCATGGCCGTATGGCTGACAAGATCGATACCGAATCGTTTGCAAAACTTGAGCGATTGCGCGAACTCCGGGTAAGCCATAGAGATCTCGACTACCTGATCGATCGCCTGCAGGAAGACCCCATGGTCGACCAGCTCCGCATCCGCCGACTCAAGAAACGCAAGCTCCTGCTCAAGGACATGATTGCCATGCTTGAGAGCGAGCTGATTCCCGATCTGGACGCCTGATCGGAACACGCTGCTAGGCGGAATCCAGGAACAGGATTACTGCCCACGCCGCGAACAGCAGCACCGTGGCCGCGAAGAGTCCACTCAGAACGATGACCAGTCTGCGTTGCCAGCGGGGTGCGTCCTGCTTCCTGTATTTCCTGTTGTCCAGTTTGCTATTCCGGAGGTGAGTCAACTACCTGGAAGGTTTCCGGATCAATCCAGGGTCCTCCATCGGCTCGCTTAAAATCCAACCTGAGCTTCTGGCCAGTCTTTGAATCAAATAGCCCGTATTTGTAGCGCTTGGTGCATTCGTAATAACCGGGCTGATCTTTGCAAAGAAGCGCTTCAATCACGAATGCACCGTCGGAGTTTGTTCGGGCAGCAACGAGGTCTCGACCGCTTTGAAAGAGAAACGTGGAAATCGCGGGTTCAAAATCGACATCCTCAGCCCCCTCTGCGGGGACGAGCGCCTTAACATACGTCGCCAGAACCATCGGGACGTGGAATAGCTTAACCCTGGTCCATCCTCTGATGTTGCTGGAAAAATCCTCCAGTCTCAGATCGGGTTGGCGATCGACTTCCCACCGTTCGAACGACTTGGCATAGTTTTCGTACTCAGACTCAGTGTCTTTCGGCGCAATCTCGCGATAGGCCGAAACGGTACCTACGACAATGACACCGGTGACCGGCGTACCTGATGCGCTCGAGGTCGTGTCGGATTCCGCATCAGCCAGCTGAGTATGATCCACGATCATTGTGCTGATGTACGGGTCCGACAACATGCCAACGCCCTCCCTGGTGACGCATCCGGAACTGACAATCGTTGCCAATATCAGAGTTAGAATACTGCGGTGTCGGACCACATTGCTTTCCTTGCCGGATCAGGACCTAGTGAACGGCGAATGCTCGGGCGTACAGTAGCGGCTGCCCGTCTTTCTCGACCCAGACTTCCTGGATCGGTTCGAAACCTTCGGGCAGGCTCGAGCCATTCATGAGCGCCGAGACCAGCGGGAAGCCGTCGGCAATCCCGATCTGACCGTCACGCACGACGTAGAAGTCCCATGCCCGGATCAGCACGTACTTGATGTCGGTCGAGCTCGAGCGCAGCGTCTGTGGCGTCATGCGCATCATCTCGTCGAATTGTTCGACGCGACGCAGGTCGTCGGTCGTCAGCATGAAGTTGTTGCTGACCACGCTGCAGTCGGTATGGAACAGCAGGTAGTTGCCATCGTGCTTGTCCGCGAGGATAACGCCCGGGTCTTTGGCGCAGCGCTCGCCGAGTTCGAGGAATACAGGCCTTGCTCGCTCATAAATGGGAGCGGCGCCCAGCGCGTACACATCGAACAGCTTGCCGCGCAGCGGCGGCTGATAGGCGACGAGAATTCCACCGAGCAAGGCGACGAATACCAGGCCGCGATGCCAGTCGTATTGCGCGGCAAGCCGCTGCACGACGAACACCGTACCGACGATGAGTGCAAACAGGCCAAAATAGTGGAAGCGGAACTGCATCAGCATGAAGCCGAGACCGAATACGCTTGTCACCGCAAAGAACAGTTCGCGAGGCTGGCTTTCCCGGGTGGCGCGCCAGAGGTACCAGACGAGCAATGGCGGAGCTAGCAGCAGCAGCCAGCTATAGTGCGCGGCTGTCCACGAGACGCCGAATTGACCCATCAGCGTGAACGGGTCTGTCGCTTCGATCACGTTTTCAAGGAAGGAAAGGTCGCGAGAGACGAACGCTGCACCGTGCAGCACCTGCCCAAGAATCGGCAACACGAGCAGCACGCAGATGGCGGCCAGTAACCCCAGGGATTTCTTGTCGAAGCGCTTCCGGCCGATGAACACCAGCACGACGCTCGTGCAGGCTGCGACATACAGGTGGAAGCCGGAAAGCAGGCCGAACTGGAACATGCCCTGCCGGAATGGCGCAGACGGGACGACGATAAGCAGGGTCGCGAGCATCAGTGAGACTGCGAGCGCGTGCAGGTTGAATCGTGAGAACTGCGAACCGCGCAGCCACAGGATGCCCGCGCAAACCAGCACCGGGATTTGCAGGACGAACAGGCCGTTGTGGAAACCCGGTGCAAGTCCCAGCGCAATACCGAGGCCGATCGCCGCAACCCTGTCCTCAGTCTTTGCAAACCAGCGCAGGCCGAGCCAGGTTACGAGCAGGACGCACGTGAATTCCATGAAGTGGTGATCGACTTTGCCGATCATATGCATGAGCTGCACGAACGGTGCGATGGCGAACGCCAGCATCGCCAATGCGCTGTAACCGAGCTGCAATCCGGCCTGGCGCGTGGCCGCGAGGAACAGCGCCGCATTGACGGCAAGCCACGCCACGGGCACGTACACCAGGAAGCCCATCGGGTCGGTCGAGGGGCGCAACCAGACGGCGAGCGCGGCCGCCTTGCCCATCAGCCAGTCATACGCCCACGGCCAGGGAATCCAGATCCCCTCCGGCGCGTCAATGCGCGCGTCGAACTGGTAAAAGCCGGCCCCGACCGCCGTGTCGAGCATGCGGCGCGCATGATAGAAGGAGTCGTTGCCGGTCGGGATGTACTCGCCGTCAATATACGCGGCCTCGAAGACGAGAAGCGACAGGAACATACTGATCGCCGTCGCGCCGAGCCATAGCAGCACGCCGCCCCACCATTGCATGCTGGTCTCGCCGGGCTTAGTCAACCGACCTCTCCGAATGTGTTCTCGCGGCCACGACAGCGAGGTTCTTGCCAAAGCTGCCGAGCGTCAGGATGTCGATCACGCGGCTCACGGGGAACACGACGGAATCGTAGAGCGCGACGCTGCCCGGGCTCACGCCGCCAGACTTGTCACCGATGAGCTTGTAAACGAGTGTGGCGAGGAAACCGAGGCTATCAACGTAGCGGGCCGACATCACCTCGAAGCCCGCCGCTTCAAGCAGCTTCACGAGCGGCTTGCGCCGGTACCGACGAAAGTGGCCAACGTGAGTATCCATCTGGCTGTAAAGGACCTGGAACGCGGGGACATACACGAGCAGGCGACCGCCGGGCTTCAGGCATCGATACAGTTCTTTTATCGCCTGGCCGTCGTCCCGGATGTGCTCCAGCACGTTGAGCGTGTACGCGTAGTCAACAGAGCCTTCCTCGATGTCGGCCAGCGATGCCGTGACCCCGAGCCCGGACTGTGCAAGCTCATCGCGAAGCCCGTCGTCCGGCTCCATGCAGACAACGTTGAGACCGCTGGCCGCGACAGGCCGCGCAAACGTCCCCGCACCTGCACCATGGTCGAGTACGCGCTTGCCGGCCGCATTGCTGCGTATGAGGTTGACCAGGAAAGCGTTGTACCGGGTCGCCTGTTTCATGGCCTCAAGGTTGTCGCGACCGCTGTAGCTGTTGTCAGGTGCGTTCATAGTCTGCAAACACGAAGCGTCGTGACGCGCCGAAGTTGAAAAGCAGTGCAACGCCGGCGCCCAGCGCCAGCGGGATCACGGGAATCGCTTTGAGACCGGCGATGAGCTCGATCACGGCGACAAACACGAGCAGGTTGATCATCGCCCCGATCACCTGCACGACGACGTAGGACATGTATTCCCGGCCGCTCATCCGCACTGCCCGCCGGTCGAACACCCAGCGGCGGTTCAGGTACCAGGTCGTGGTGACCGCGGCCGGGAACGATATCGCGCGTGCCGCGTAATGGTGCATTTCGAAACCGGCCATAAGGGTCGTGAGAATTCCTGCATCAACCAGGAATCCGATAGTGCCAACAACGGCAAATCCCGGCAGCAGCCGACTAATCACATTGGCCGCCGCGGTGCCGCGCGATGCTGTTGTAATGGAGGCGCTTCATTTCCTGGCGGCCGCGCGTCACGGTGTCGAGGATGAGGCCGCAGGCGAGACTCAGGAAGCCCAGCAGCATGAGACCGGTGGACAACACGGCGGTCGGCAGGCGCGGTACGAGGCCCGTCTCCAGGTAGGTAAGCGCCAGCGGCCACGCAAGGACGGTTGAAGCCACTGCGAGCACGGCGAAGATGGCGCCAAAGAACGGCAGCGGTCGTTCAGTTTTCGTGAGCAACAGGATCGTCTTGAGAATTCGCCAGCCATCACGGAACGTGTTGAGGTTGCTTTCGGAGCCTTCCGGTCTCGCGCTGTAAGGCGTTTCGATCTCGGCTATCGGCATGCGCAGCTCGAGAGCATGCACCGTTAGTTCCGTTTCGATCTCAAAGCCACCCGCAAGAGCAGGAAAGGACTTGACGAAGCGTCGCGAAAACACGCGGTAACCGGACAGGAGGTCGGAAATACGATTCCCGAAAATCGTGGCGACGATGCCGCTCAGGAGAGCATTGCCGAAACGGTGGCCCGGGCGATACGAGTCGTCTTCGGCCGAGGCACGCGCGCCGTTAACCATGTCGAGCATTTCAGCTTCCAGCTTCTGGATCAACTTGCTCGCGCTCGCGGCATGGTACGTGGCGTCACCGTCGACGAGAACATAAATGTCGGCTTCGACGTCGGCGAACATGCGACGCACCACATTGCCCTTGCCGGGCAGCGCTTCCTTGCGAACGATTGCGCCAGCTTCGCGAGCGATCTTCGCGGTGTCGTCGTCAGAGTTGTTGTCGTAGACAAAGATGGTCGCGGTGGGAACCGCTGCTCGAAAGTCCTCTACTACCCGGGCAATGGCGGCTGCTTCGTTGCGGCAGGGAACGATAACGGCGATCTGAACGTCCTCATGCGGAACGAACGCCGCCTCTCCGGATGACTCCATGCGAGGTCGTCTACCAGGCTAGAAAGTGAGATTATAGCGTGCCGTCGACCTGCGAACCACTGCGGCGCGTAAAAGGTCATTCGCCCTGTTCGCGCTTCCTCAATCTCAATGCGTAGATAGCCGTACCAAGCACGGCAAACCCGATAATCAACCAGATCCACGGTTGCGACGGACGCTGGTATCGGTAGTAGATCCTGTTGGGGTTATTCGTCATGTACGTGATTGAAATTTTCTCGCCGGCAAGCAAGCGTTCAGCCACGTCGTTGGAAACGGCCTTTTGCGGCATATCGACCCTGCCCGCGTCGCTGACATAGGTGATGTCGAGAGTCCGCGTGCTTAGCACGTCCTTGTACGATACAACCTCCTTGTCGGGGTCAGTCAATTCCATGGTTGCTGCCTGGCCGTTGAGCCAAAAATCGACGTTCTCGTACAGGCTTATACTCCCACCCACCAACGCGCACAGCGCGAGTACGAACAGCCCTGCGATGAATTCAGTCTTGCTTTGCATATGAGTCGGCTCCCAGCGTCGGATACATCCTACAAGTCGGTACAGAATACAGCGAGAACTCGAAAAAGTGATTGTCCGGAATTGTGTCAATAGTCTTTGTCCCGGATTGTCAGCACCCTGGCCTATTTGTAGATTATGTGCGCTTGGCGTAGGCGCGGCCGTCTCGGACGGCAGCCCGTGCCTTCTGCGGTACCTGCCATCACGGCAAGGCAACGGCGGTCCATGCGGCCAATTCCGCGCCCGCCCAGAGGTCGGCGGCGGAGCCTTACCTGCCGATGGGCGACCTCACTGAACAGGTGAAAAGGTGCTGGATAGCCGCATGCCAGGCAATCGTTCAGATCCTTGAGGCTCCGGGCAGAGCCGCATATGCGGCTTGGAGGTAATCATGCGCACTGACATTTTACGTGGCGTATTGCTCGGCATCCTGCTGCTGGGATTTTCGGTTCCTGGCATCGCGCTCGCAGAGGACAATGAGAAAGGCTGCTCGAACCTTGGCACCTGGTTCGGGGTTTTTGCACCCGGTGACACGCGGTTGACGGGATATTCGGTAACTGTGACGGGCAATTCCGAGAAAATGGGCACCAACAATTTCGAGTTCCCGACGTTCGATCCCTCGTTTCCGGACATCCCCGAGCTCGTGGGTGTAGAACCTTTCGCATCCGCGGTTTCTATCGGTGGCCTGCGCGGTAACTGGAAACGCGTTGGCAAGAGCAGGTTCGCCTATACCTTCATGGGTCTTGCTTTCGACGAGACCGGCAACCCGGTCTACATCGCGAAGGTCAGCGGCGAAACCGAGGTCTTCGACAACTGCCGGTATCAGCGCGTCACGGCGGTAATGGAAGTCTTCCGGCCGTGGATGAGCCCGTTCCATGGCGAACCGGAATTTACGATTCCGATGGGCGAATTCTACGGGTATCGCGCCATGGTCGATTTTCCGTACTAGCCATAAGCGGACGATCGATAATCGAGCCCCGGCCCCGGCCGGGGCTTTCCGCAAGCCCATCAAAGGGTTGGATCATCCGGCCGTAGCGCATAGCGCCGCTGCTGCCAGAGAACAAATAGCGCCGGTATTACCACGAGAGTCAACAAGGTCGCGCTGACCATACCACCGACCATCGGCGCCGCAATGCGGCGCATGACCTCGGAGCCCGTGCCGCTGCCGAACATGATTGGCAGCAGGCCGCCAATAGTCGCGGCGACCGTCATGATCACCGGGCGAATGCGAAGCAATGCACCTTCGATCACTGCGGCTCGCACGTCGGCTCGCGTCGCGATCGTTCGTCGCTCCAGCGCCTGGTTGAGGTAAACGAGCATGATGACGCCGATTTCGACGGCGACACCTGCCAGTGCAATGAAGCCAACGCCGACAGCAACGGATAAATCGTACCCGAGCAGGTAAAGAAGCCAGAGACCACCGATGAGAGCCATTGGCAGCGTGCCCATGATGATCGCAACCTCGGTAAAGCGGCCGAAGTTGATGAACAGCAGCAGCAGGATAACCGCCAGCGTGATGGGTCCCACGACCGTGAGGCGCTCCTGGGCCCTGACCATGTACTCGTACTGCCCCGACCACGCGAGGGAATATCCCGGCGGCAGTTCGATCGAATCGGCGACGACCTGCTGCGCCTCGGCGACATACGACCCGAGATCGCGATCGACGATGTCAACGTAGGTCCAGCCATTCAGCCGTGCATTTTCGCTCTTGATCACGGGCGGTCCGTCCACCACCCTGACGTCAGCGACGTCGGCGAGTGCGATACGCGCTCCGGCCGGCGTGACGATAGGCAGCAGTCGCAGCTGCTGCACCGAGTCGCGTACGCGCTGCGGATAGCGCACATTGACCGGGTAGCGCTCCAGTCCTTCGACGGTCTGCGTGACATTCATCCCGCCGACCGCAGAACGAATAATGTCCTGCACGTCGTTGATATTCAGCCCGAACCGCGAGGCGCGTTCACGATCGATATCCACGTCCACGTAGCGACCACCTACGACGCGTTCGGAATACACCGACGCGGTTCCAGGTACCGTCTCGAGAATCTGTTCGAGCCGTTTGTCGATGCTTTCGATGACGTTCAGGTCAGGGCCCGCAACCTTGATACCGACCGGCGTCTTGATGCCGGTCGCGAGCATGTCGATGCGTGTCTTGATCGGCATGACCCAGGCATTCGTCAGGCCCGTGTACTGGACGGATCTATCCAGCTCTGCACGCAGTCGTTCGGGCGTCATGCCTTCACGCCATTCGCTGCGTGGTTTGAGCTGGATAACGGTTTCAATCATTGTCAGCGGCGCCGGATCCGTCGCCGTTTCCGCGCGTCCGATCTTGCCGAAGACACGCTTCACCTCGGGCACTTTCTTGATCATCTTGTTCGTGTGCTGGAGGATCTCCCGCGCCTTGTCGATGGACACTCCGGGGTACGTCGTCGGCATGTACATCAGGTCACCTTCGTCGAGCGGTGGCATGAACTCGGAACCGAGACGCGTCGCCGGCCACAGGCCGATCACGAGGATGATCGCCGCAAGTACCAGCGTTGCACGCGGCGAACGAATAACGGCACTGATCACGGGCCGGTATGCGGCTATCAAACCGCGATTCACCGGGTTCTTGCCCTCATGGATAACCTTGCCGCGGATGAAGTAGCCCATTAGGACAGGCACAAGCGTGATCGACAGACAGGCCGCCGCGGCCATCGCGTAAGTCTTGGTAAAAGCCAGCGGCGCAAACAAACGGCCCTCTTGCGCTTCGAGTGTGAACACGGGCAGGAAACTCAACGTGATGATGAGCAGCGAAAAGAACAGCGGCGAACCGACTTCGGCTGCTGCGTCCGCCATGATGCGCCAGCGATTGTTTTCTGTGAGCGCCTCCTTCTCGATATGCTTGTGCACGTTTTCGATCATGACGATGGCCGAATCCACCATGGCACCGATCGCGATGGCGATGCCGCCGAGCGACATGATGTTCGCGTTGATTCCCTGTGCCCGCATGATAATGAACGCAACCAGCACGCCGAGCGGCAGACTCAGCACGATGACTGCGGACGAGCGCAAGTGGAACAGGAAGATGGCGCACACCAGCGCCACCATCAGGAACTCCTTGACCAGGGTGTTCTTGAGCGTATCGACAGACCGCTCGATCAGAGCCGAACGATCGTAGGTTACGACGATCTCGACACCATCCGGGAGGCTCTTCTCCAGTTCGGCCAGCCGCTCTTTCACCGCGTCGATGGTCGCCGAGGCATTTTCGCCCCAGCGCATGACCACCACCGCACCGACAACCTCGCCCTCTCCGTCGAGGTCTGCGATGCCGCGCCGAATCTGCGGGCCAATGCGAATCTCCGCAACGTCGGACAACAGCAGCGGCGTGCCGTGCTCGTTCACGCCCAGGGGAATCGCGGCGAGGTCGTCGATGCCCTCCAGGTAGCCCGTCGCGCGAACCATGTACTCCGCTTCACCCATCTCGATGACGGAGCCACCGGTCTCCTGGTTGCCCTGCTGAATCGCCTGCTTGAGTTTCGCCAGCGTCACGCCGAAGGCACGCAGCTTGTCCGGGTCCACGACCACCTGGTACTGCCGCACCATGCCGCCGATCGTCGCCACCTCGGCAACGCCCGGCACGGTCTGCAGTTCATACTTGAGAAACCAGTCCTGCAGGCTGCGAAGCTGCGCAAGATCATGCTGCCCGCTGCGATCGACGAGCGCGTACTCGAACACCCAGCCCACGCCCGTTGCATCGGGCCCCAGGGATGACTTGGCTGCATCCGGCAGGCTTGTCGATACCTGGTTCAGGTATTCGAGCACTCGCGACCTTGCCCAGTAGAGATCGGTACCGTCCTCGAAGATCACATAGACGTACGAGTCCCCAAAGAACGAATAGCCGCGCACGGTGACCGCTTTCGGCACGGACAACATCGCTGTCGTCAGTGGATACGTCACCTGGTCCTCGACAACCTGCGGAGCCTGGCCGGGATACGAGGTCTTGATGATGACCTGCACGTCGGACAGGTCCGGCAGTGCATCGACCGGGGTTTCCTTAACCGACCAGACGCCGACCCCAGCGACGATAAACGCTGCGATGAGGACGAGAACACGGTTCGCGATCGACCAGCGGATGAGTGCAGCAATCACCGTGCGCTCTCCATGCGTTCCAGGGCAACGTCGATATTCGACTCGGAGTCAATCAGGAACTGCGCCGACGTTACGACCCGCTCACCCTCCTTGAGCCCCCTGCGCACCGCGACGCGATCACCGGACTCGATACCGATGAGAACTTCGCGTGACTGGAACCGGCCGTCGCCGAGAGCGACGACGACGCGACTCGACGAGCCGCCACGGATTAGGGCCTCGCGAGGCACATGGACGATGTTGTCGATCGCAGATCCGTCGATAACAACACGCGCAAACATGTTGGGTCGCAGAGTCTCGCCTTCATTGTCGAAGCGGAGGCGCACTTTGAGCGTCCGCGTTTGCGGGTCGAGTTCCGGATACACGTAGTCGACCGTCCCGCGCAGTAACTTGCCCGGCAGGTAGTCGAGCTCCACGGTCGCTTCCTGGCCGGGTTCCACCCATGCGGACTGGCGTTCGAACACTTCGGCCAGCACCCAGACACGATCAAGCCGCGCAACCGACATCACCTCCGTGGCCGGTGTCACAAAGATGCCCTCGCGGACGCCAAGATGTGCGATCACACCATCCGACTGCGCATAGACGCGCACCCGCTGGCTCGCCTCGCGCTCCTTCTCCAGGCGCCGAATTTCCGCAGTGGTTACGCCGAGCGCCGTCAGGCGGTCGCGCGACGCATTGCGAAGCACGGTGTTGTTGCTCGCGAGTGCCGCCAGGAGTTCCTGCTGCGCATTCACGAGGGTTGGCGAATACAGCTCGAACAGCAGCTGCCCTTTCGTCACGGGATCGCCGGTCGCCGTGGTCGCGAGTTTCTCGATCCAGCCATCGACACGCGTGTGCACGTGCTGCAGCGTGTCTTCGTCGTAGCCAATGTAGCCGACCGTCTCTATCCTGCGGGGCAACGTGCCCCGCTCGGCCAGGGCGGTGCGCACGCCGAGGTTATTGAGCAGCGTTGGGTCGATCGAGACGACACCGCGCTCCGCCCCTTCGTCGCCGGCGTAGACGGGTACCAGGTCCATGCCCATCGGCGACTTGCCCGGCTCATCCCGCCGATAGTTCGGATCCATTGGCGCGACCCAGTAGAGAACCTCCGGACCTGAGTCCTCTTCCGAGCCGCCGCCTTGCACAGGCGCCCAGCTGCGTCCAACCAGTATCCCGATCATCAGCGTCACCGCGATGGCGACGATAACTGCGATTCTTGAGTTCATTATTCCAGTCCTCCGAGCTTGGCCAGCACCGCATGGCTTTGCGCGCGCTGCACCTGCAGCCGAACGTGTTCAATTCGGGTGTTCAAATCGTCGATGTAGCCGCGCATGACGTCCGAGAAGTCACCGGTATCGCTCTGGTAGGCGAGCAACGCAGCCTGGGCCTGCCCTTTCGATTGTTCGAGGATTCGGGTTTCGTAGAGCCCGAGCCTGCGCGTCAGGTCGGTCCAGCGCGCATATTCGATGTCCAGCTCACTCGACAGGCGAGCCACGAGCTCCGCCTCGGAGGCAATTGCCGCTCGCCGGCTTCCCAGCGCGGCCGCGAGTTTTCGATCCTGTCGATTCCTGGCAAAGAACGGCAGGTCGACAGAGACCGACAGGCTCACGAAATCGGATCGCGGCGAACCGTCCGGCAGGAAACCGTCGCGGAAACCGTAACCGACATCGATCGCCCAGCCAGGCTTCTTGTTTTCCTCGGCGATCTCTACGCCGGCCTGCTGCGCCGTCACGCCGGCCCGGGCGGCCGCTATCGACGGATGCGAGTCGAGGCCGGCCTGCAGGACTTCCAGTGACGGAGGGGCGTCCCAGCCGGGCAGTTTCATGGCCACCGGGCGATACGCGTCCTGCCCCAACCAGCGCGAGAGCCTGGCCTGCGCCTCCGAGCGTGCACGCTCCGCCTCGATCAGGCGGTCGTCGAGGCGACTCAATTCGAGCTCGGCGCGCAGCACGTCGTATTGGGTTTTCCGACCCACGGCGTACATCGAGCGCGTGATCGTGACCAGGTCGGCGAAGAACGGCCGTGACTCACTGACCAGCATCCACGCCCGTTGCGAGTAGTACGTCTCGAGCCACGCGATGCGCGTGGCAGACAGCACGTCCCGGCCGCGCGCATCCGCGCCGCGGCTGAACGCCTCGGCCTCGGCACGCAAACGCGCCGACCCCTGCGCGCGGGCACGGGGAAACGACTGGCGCAGTCCCAGCTGCGCCTGCGTCATTCCTTCGGTCGAAAAGCTACCGCTGTCGATCGGGTAGTTTGCGAGACCGACGCGCAGCACCGGGTCCGGCAGGCTACCGGCGGCAACCGCCTGTTCCTGCCTGGCCTCGGCCTGGGCGATGAGCGCCCGCTGCCCCGGCTCACCGGCCCGGGCGAGGTCTTCAGCCTCGGCAATGGTCAGGGGGACACGCTGCTGTGCCATGGCGAAAGGTGTCCACAGCATCGTGGCTGTGAACGCGAGTATTGCGATGTATACGGGCACTGGCCCGCGACTGACTGACATGATTCCAACTCCTGCGAGGAAAACCGAAAGGGTTTACAGCGCGGGGTTGGCTATCTCAGGTAAACGCAGAAGAGCTTGTGAAGCGGTGGCGGATTGCCGGGTGGACCGGGCGGTTCGACGACCGGCACATACTGAGCGAACGTCGGGTCGCGGTCGTGGGTGGCTGCAATAGCCGGAAGTGCCGCAAACTCCGGAGAGTCGAAAGGTTTGAGCGTACCGGTACGGGCGTCGACGTTGACGTCGTCCAGTGCGCAGCATTCAGAGGCTTCGAGCTGGATCTCTGAGGGACAGCAATCGTGTGCAGGTTCTGCCACCTCGAGCGCCATCGCGCAGGGCAGGATCGCCAGGTTCAGCGAAACCATAAGCAACAGGGCACTGACCCGGCGACGGCCGAGGCGAGCCCAACGTTGTGTGAACCTGTGCATCATCGTGTTTTTTTAGACGTTTATCGGCCGCAAAGCAAGGAAATGAATCAATATTCTGGCGGAAATCAGGGCGTCTCGTCGCCCTCACCCGTCATGGTCAGGGAGAGAATACTGTGGCGAATCTCCTCGCCAAGCACGAGACGCGCATCCGCGCCGATCGACGTAATGTCGTCATCGAACTCGAACGTGCCCTCACCGTTACGCCGAAGCACATCCTGTTTCTCCAGCATCTTGATGAAATCGTGAAACAGCGTCTTGTTGAAGAAGTCGGGCGAATGCAGTCCATAGATCATCGAGAGACGTTCTGCGCTCTGCTGGCACATGGTCTCCAGCCGCGAGCGGGATAATTTGCCGGAACCGTTGCCCACGAGGATGGCAATGACGAGGTAGAAGCGCTGCAGCATCGGCACCATGGACTGGCCCAGCATGAGGAGTTGAAACGCCCTGGCTGACCCGGCCGGCGGCCTGACCAGCGTCTTCCTGCGCTTGCCGTAGCTCAGCAGGCCGAGGTCGTTGAGTGACTTGATCGCCTCGGTCGTGATGTCATCGATGTCGTCGTCGTCCCACTTGAGGCACAGTTCCTTCTTCATGAACGGGTAGATCAGGCGAATCAGGCGCTGCAACTCCGTGTGCGGGAGCTCCTGTCCCTGGATGAAACAGCAGGCGACCGATGCTGGGACCGCAAACAAATGCAGGATGTTGTTGCGGAAGTAGGTCATGAGAACGGCCGTGCGCTCTTCCATGTGAATGACCTGTCCCATGGGATGCGTGCTGCGCGAGATAACATCGAGTTTTTCGCCATGCCTGATAATTTCGTCCGGTGTCCAGTCAGGGAGTGTCACGAGATCCGAGTACTGGAAACGGCGCAGCAATTCGAGGCTGATCGCCAGCTGGCGACGCAACTCCTCGACACCGATGGCCTGCTTGGGTGTGGCGAGCAACACATGCGCCAACAGGCTGATCGGCGTCACCGCCGCGGCAGCATTGATGTTCTCCATGATTCGCTGCCCAAGGCCGTCCACGACGCCGGCCACCCAGGGTGGGCGATCACCATTCTCAGACTCGTGGTCGCGCCAGTCGGGATGCACATGGTCGAGCACAGGTTCAAGTTCGATCGGCTCGCCGATGTTGACGCTGACCTTGCCAAAGTGATCCCGCAGCGACTTGATCGATCGAACGAGCCCGCCAAGGGTCTCCTTCTTCTTTTGTGCGCCGCCCAGTTCGCTGATGAAGGCGTCACCTTCGATCAGCTTCTCATAGCCGAAGTAGACCGGGATGAAGACGATCGGGCGCTGTGGTTTCTTAACATAGGAATTGACCGTCATGGCGAGCATGCCGCCTTTCGGCTGCAGCAGTCTGCCGGTACGACTGCGCCCGCCTTCGATGAAATACTCCATCGAGTAGCCCTTGCTCAGGACCTGCTGGATGTAGGAATCAAACACGGTCGCATACAGGCGATTGCCCCTGAAACTCCTGCGCAGGAAGAATGCGCCACCGCGACGCAGGATCCCGCCAACCACAGGCATGTTGAGATTGATCCCTGCCGCAATGTGCGGCAGGTGAAGCCCGGCTTCGTAGGTCACATACGCGAGCAACAGGTAGTCGAAATGGCTCCGGTGACACGGCACATAAACCACCTCTTTGTCCCTGGCAACGTCGTGCACTTTCTCCATGTGATTGAGTTCGATGCCATCGTAAATCCGGTGCCACAGCCAACGCAGGACCCGCACGGCCACGCGGATGGTTGGATAGGAGATGTCCGCGGCAATTTCGAACGCGTATTTCTCGGCCTTGCGCCTTGCGACTTCCTGCTTGCGGAAGTCGTCGCCGCTCTCCGCGATGATCGCCCGGCGTACGGATGGTGCACGCAGCACTTCCCTGATCAGCGTGCGGCGATGCGAAAGGTCCGGGCCAACGGTTGCAACACGCCGTTTGCGAAAGTGTACACGCAGAATGCGGGACGCCTTGCGGTACGCGATCTCGGACGACCGTCCTTCAGCACCGAGCGCTCGCAGCGGCAGCGCGTTGCTGAAGCGCAGTAGCGTATCGCGGCCGAGCAGGACCGTCGTAAAGAATTTTCGCGTGCGGCCGATCACGTCCCAGTTCTCGGAGAACAGCAGCTTCAGCAATGAGCGCTCTTTCTCCGGCGAGCGTCCCCAATAGATCGCGACGGGAATAAGCAACAATTCCTGGTCGCCATTTTCGGCCGCCTCGATCAGGCGCTTCAGACGCTGCGACCCTGTCTTACGTGGGCGGCGATACCAGAAACCCTCCATGCGGCGCAGGACAATGAAACTCTTGTATTCCTGGTGGCCGCAGAACTCGATTGGCTGGGTTGGCGACGGCATGCCGTGCATGGCCGCGGCGCGCTCGAGCGCGAGCAGATCCGCCAGCCCGCCGTTTTCGAGGACATAGCAGACCTCGGCATCGCTGTCGGTTATCAGTTCGGTAGGAATCTCCGGCTGAATCGCCGGGCGTGCCCACATGGAGAACACCTTGCCCGCCAGCCAGTAGAGCGGGCGAATTAATAAGCCTGCGATGTTCATGGCGCACAAGTCTACCCAAAAGAAGGTGCCAACAGGCCGTTGACAAACAAAAAAGTACGGCGCGGCAATATGCCGGACCTGCGCACCAAAACGCTATAATCGCGATATGAAAATTCACCTGGCTGCGGCAGCAGCGCTTCTCTCCTGCGGCCCCGTGCTGGCAGACGATGCAACGTCAATAGTAGTGCTCGGTATCGCCCAGGATGCCGGCTATCCCCAGACCGATTGCTACCAGCCGCATTGCATGCGCGCCTGGCACGATCCCTCGCTGCGGCGCATGGCGAGTTCGATCGCGGTGGTCGACGAGCGCAGCAAGTCGAAGTTCCTGTTCGATGCGACACCGGATATGCGCGAACAATTGTACGATCTGCACGTCGCGGCGCCCGACGGCGAGTATTCCCTCGACGGCGTTTTCCTCACGCACGGTCACATGGGTCATTACACCGGGCTCATGCACTTCGGACGGGAAGCCGTCGGCGCATCGGCAGTACCCGTCTACGCCATGCCCCGCATGCACCACTACCTGTCGAACAATGGTCCATGGGGCCAGCTTGTACGTCTTGAGAACATCGAACTGCGGAAGCTGGCCGACGGCCAGCCCGTAGAGCTCAATTCACGATTGACGGTCACGCCGTTCCTGGTACCGCATCGCGACGAGTACACGGAGACCGTAGGCTACCGGATCGACGGTCCAGACAAGTCGGCCGTGTTCATTCCCGACATCGACAAGTGGGCCATGTGGGAGACGGACATTCGCGACATCGTTCGCGACGTGGACTATGCGCTGGTTGACGCGACCTTCTTCAAGGACGGTGAGCTGGGCGGGCGCGACATGAGCAAGATCAGGCACCCATTTGTCGCCGAGAGCATGGACCTGCTACAGGACTTGAGCAAAGAAGAAAGGGCCCGTGTGATATTCATTCACATGAATCACACGAACCCTTTGCTCATCGACGGCAGCCCGGAACAGGCCGCCGTGGAGAAACGCGGCTTCCGCTACGCGAGCGAAGGCCTGCGCCTCGAACTTTAGTCGTCGGTAGCGTCGTCGACCGCGGCGTCAACTTCTTCCGCTTTTTCCTCGATCATGTCACCAACTTGACCGGCCATGTCTTTGGCGTCGTTCATGGCGTCGGCAGCTGCGTCACCCATGCTATCAGCGCCTTCTTCTATAGCGTCCCCGGCTGCGTCCATCGCATCACCCGCGGCGTCCATTGCACCGCCGGCAGCGTCTTCAGCTGCATCCGCTGCGTCACCGGCTGCGTCCATCGCTGAATCCGCAGCTTCTTCTGCCGCTTCTACGGCCTCGGTTACGGCAGATTCTTCCGACTCGCCGCCGCTGCATCCCATGACCAGCAAACTCAGAACCAAAATCCAGTATTTCATGCTTGTCCTCCCAACTATTTAACTTAAGTAATTATATTCTTTAAAAAATACCGCAGATACTCGTTGATCTCATCGAGGTTTGCGGTCAGCCGGTGGTCCCCATCAACCAGGTGAAGAGTCGCACCGCAGCTACGCGCGTAACGAATACTGTTGTCTACGGGCACAATATCATCATGCCAGCCATGCACTATGCAAATCGGCATTTCCGGCGGTGGCGGCGTCAGCTCCTCATATCCTTCCATGAAGTACGCCGGCGCCAGCACAAAGAGCCCTACCGCGCCGACCTGCGCTGCTGCGGCAGTGGCAACATGCCCTCCCATACTGGAGCCAACGAGCACGATATCGTCGTCGATTTCCGCACATTCCCGGGTGCACTTCTCGACCCGCTCGGTCGGGTCCGCGATGCCCTGGTAGTCGATACTGTCGGCGGCGCACCCCAAGCCCTTGACCAGCTCCGCCATCGCGCGGATCTTCGTGCCCCAGGGCCCGCTTTCCTGCCCGTGTGAAAAAATTACCATCGTCATACCAGTATCCCGTCTCCTGTATCGCACATTTCCTCGATATGGCGCACCAGCAACCAGTCCCGATCCTGCCCCCAAAACACTTCGTCGCCAAGCCGGAGGGTCGGTACACCCCAGGAACCCGACTGCATCATGGCTTCGCGGTTGGCCTCGATCGGGGCGCGCCAGTCGTCGGACTTCATGACCGCCAGCACGTCGGGCCAGAACAGGCCCGTGCGCCCCGTTACCTTGCGCATGCCCTTGTCTGTCGCAACATCGACCGCCTCGCTCCAGATCGCCGTACCCGCGTTGAGCAGGAACTCCCGCCCCTTGCGCTCAGATTCGGCATACAGAAAAACCGCGAGACAGCGCTCGACGCCAGTGCCTACCGGGTCGGCGAGCTTCCCGTATGGCACGCCGAGCCGCTCTGCTTCGCGTGATGTGTCCTTCGCTATGTACAGCAACTTCTTGTGCGGCACCTGCATGCCGCGCATAACCATGGGCAAAACGGGCCGCACCTTCAGTTCCAGGCCGAACGCGTCGGCGATCTCAAAGCTGCGCTGCAGGCACAGGTAGGAATACGGGCTCCGGAAAGACACGAACAACTCGAGCGGCGGCAGCGCTTTCGCTGCCGACGGCGGCCTCACCGGGAGCGACACCTGCATCGCCTGGCGCAGGGCCGCCAGTTTGTTGTTGCCGCCACTGTCCTTCTCGACGCCGACGTCATTGAGTCGCTGGACCAGGTAGTGCAACCGGTCCACGCCCCAGAACCACTCACCGCCGTAGTGCAGCATCGCGCTGTTGTAATGACCCAGGCGAGACTGCAGCGCCTGGGACGCTTCGATTTCCCGATCGGCGGATCCGGCCTCGCCTGTGTCGGAGCGTCGTGCTGCCGCTTCATTGTCACCGCGCCAATACAGCTCGAGGACGTCCCTGAATTCATCGAAGAAGTCCGGCGACCCGGCATGCGACGCCAGCTCGTCCAACAACCCGCGTCGATGTTCCACAGGCGGTGCGGCGCCGCGATCGAGAAACGGGATGCCGAGTTCGCGCGCCAGCCGCTGCGCATCGGTGGCCGCGTATTCGGCAAGCATGTCGGGTGCGGGCTGGTATGCCTCGCCGCGTGCCTGCGACAGGTACACGCGCAACTCGATGTCAAAGTGCGCCTGCAACTCCGGCAGGTAATACGCCAGCAGGTACGAATAGGGATCGTCCAGCTGCAGGAATGCCGACACGACATGCGCTGATCCGGTGAGTCTGCGCCGCAGTTCGCTCGCCGAGCGCTGCATGCGCCGCGACCCCGGGCTCAGCAGCATATTGAGAAAATGAGACCGTGCTTTGCGCTTGATGCTCAATCTTCGTCCCAGGTAGAAGACGGCTTCCACAGGAGCTCGTCAAGATCCGGCTGCCAGCGATATTTTTCCATATCCACCTTGCCATTCAACATCACGACACCCTCCTCCGCGAGCCGCTCACGCTGCGTCCGGAACGCGTGGCTGTCCGGGGCGAACGCGCTCTTGCCCGACGACGTGATGACGCGATGCCAGGGCAGTTCCAGGCCCTGCGGCGAATGCCGCAAGGCATAGCCGACCTGCCGCGCGCCGCGCGGAATTCCGGCGATCTCGGCAATCTGCCCGTAGTTCGCCACACTACCACGCGGGATATCCTGGATGGTCTCCCAGATACGGCGCATGCGGGTCTCACGATCCACTTAGTGTCCTCTACCGCAGCCCGAGGCGTGCCTGGATCTCGCGCCGCGCATCGCTGAGCACCGTGTCCCGCTCGAGCGAATCGAGGATTTCCTTGACGACTTTCTTTGGCCCGCCCTCGCCCCAGGACTTGCCTTCGGCAAGGTACTTGTCGGCTGCCTGGCCGACCAGGTACGTGCTGTAGTAGGCGATTGCGCCCTGTGCACCCGCCGTCAGAATGGTCGAGAGACCCAGTGTGCCAACTTTGAGCGCACTCGATACGAGGTGCAGCGCCCAGACCGTTGTCATGAGCGCAGCCGACTCGGCCACGATGACGCGCACGATGCCGCCCGCCTCCTTGCGACTCAGCGGCAGGTCGTAGACCCGTGACAGGTGCACGACCATCCCGACGTCGATGAACGCGGCGGCAAACAGGTCAGCGACCGGCACAGGATTAAAGGCGACGGCGATGCCCTTGCCAATGCAGTAGGTCCGTATGAGGCGATCGCCCAGTTCCCGGCGGGCCGCGAGAATACGTCGTCCAACCTGGTCGGACAGGTCTGCCGCGAACAGGCTCGCGTTCAGCGCAGCCAGTGTCTTCCCCTCGGCCTCGAGTACGTCCCAGAGTTTGACGCGCAATGTCGTGATGTCGGGTTCGCGTTGGCGCTCCGTCGTAAGCTCATTGCCTGCCGCGTCGATTTCGACCACGGCTTGCGCACGCGGCTGGGCCGCCGCCACGATGATGTGGTCGGGCTCGATCAGCCCTTCGGTCTTGGCGCGTATCGACGCGACGAGCGCATCGCTCTCGCCCGTCGTATAGAGGTCTGTCTTGTTGAGGACGACCAGGACAGGGCGCCCTTGGGCAAGCACCGCCTTGAGGGCATCAAGTTCCGTTTCGGTAATGTCACCATCGAGGACGAAAATAACGAGATCCGAACGCCCGGCGACCTCTTTTGCGAGCGCCTCGCGATCTTCGCCACCCGCCTCATCCAGCCCGGGCGTATCGATGAGGAAGACGCCGCCGGCCTCGACCTCGTTCCACGCCTGCATCGAGGAAAACCGTGTTTCACCATGAATGGGACTGACCGAGAATCGCTCTTCGCCGATCAAGGCGTTGAGGAGAGATGACTTGCCGGTACTGACGCGGCCGAAGACCGAGAGATGGAGGTGCCCGTGTTCGATCTTGTCAAGCATGGACTGGACCGCATCGTAGTCGTGCGCGAGTGATTCGCGCACGCCAGCGGGTAAACGTGAGTCGTGCACGAGCTCGCGCAGGCTCTCGCGAGCCAGGCCGAGATGATCGGTGCCCGCATCGTCGCCGACGTCAGCCTTTTTTCTCGGCCAGGGCCATTTTGGCAACGCGGCGTACGCCCGCTTCCAGATGCTCACTGATTCCTTCCTCGAATTCCTTTGCCGCCACGTCCGGCAGCAATTCGCCATGCTTCGACAGCGTCAGCACGAGGCTGCGACCCAGTGCATCGAATATCAATCCATACGCCACGGCATGCACCAGACCACCGGCCACGGTACCCAGCCCGGGAAATGCCTTGAGCCCATTACCTGCTACCGCCAGCGACAGCGGCAACGCGCGACCCACGCGGCTCTGGCTCAGGGACAGGAATTCCTCGATATCGAGGTCGCGTGGCGCCGCCCCGTACAGCTTACAGAGCTGCTGCGTCATCGCGGTTCCAATGTAGCCCTGGATCAAAATGTCGGTGCCCGGGCTTATCGCCGCAAGCGCGCCGACGATTGCCTTGCGCGTCGAACTGCGGATGACCTGCTCGGACCGCTGCAGGCGATACTCGCCCTCCGCTTCGGCGAGGCGCGCCGCCGCCATACGAAACACGGCGCGCTCACGCCGCGCGTCCAGGCTTGCGCCCTCCTCGGCCAGCAAGCGATTGATCGCGACGACCAGCACGCCGATATCGGCCGGTCGCGTTCGCCGCGAGGGCGTCTCCTGGCCATCGGCACCGCGTTCGATGACGTCGACCTCGCCGCCGGCGGACACGGCGACCACATGATCGCGTTCGAGTGCTCCGCCAACGTCGTCAACACGATCGAGCAGTTGCTGCATCAGCGCCGCCTGCTCTTCGGCCGAATAGCGGTCCGCCTTGTTAAGCACGATGACGAGCGGCTTGTCGAACTCGAGCAAGGCCCTGATCGATGCGACCTCCGGCCGGGTCAGGTCGCTGTCGCAGACGAACAGCACGACGTTGGCGCGCCTGGCTTCGTCGACAGCGATATCGCTCAGGCCATCCTCGTGGCCACCGATTCCCGGTACATCAGTCAGGAGAATCTCGGCGCCGCTCTCGTCTCGCCAGCGATAGTGACGCACGTCATCAGTCGAACCACCCACAACGTCGACGACGACATTGGCTTCGGGCACCAGGGCCTTGATCAGTGAACTCTTGCCGGCGCTGACCTCGCCGAAGAAACACAGGTGGACGGAATTCTTGCGCGCCGCCAGTTCCTTGAGTTCTGCCTGGGCGTCACTGACATCGACGCCCACGGCTTCTGCTTCGCGCAAGCGCGCCTCGATGTCGTCCTTCGAAAGCGGAGCCGCACTGACTTTCTTTTCTGGCGCGATCCTGCGTCGAATCACCAGGCGCCAGATCAGCCACAGCGCCGTAAGCAACAGCAGCAGCATGATGCAGACGTAGGCGTAGAGCAGGAATGCGGGACCGGCCCTGAGCCGGTCCCAGACGTTCAGTGCGGATTCGGAAATGAACAGCAACGCGCCGGTCGCGACGATAAAGACCAGCAGTATGACGACCGCTATCGCGACACGAATGAACCGATCGAGTTTCATACGCGCAGATTACATCAATTGCGCCTCAATCCAGCGGTCGATCTTGGCCTCGAGCAGCGATAGGGGCATGGCGCCATCGCGCAGGACCTCGGTGTGGAAGGCTTTGACGCTGAACTTGTCGCCAAGTCGTTCCTCGGCACGATGGCGAATATCGCGAATCTTGAGCTGGCCGACCTTATACGCCAGAGCCTGGCCTGGAATCGCCATGAAGCGCTCGGCCTCGGACACGGCACGCGCCTCGGCTACCGCCGAGTTTTCATACATGTAGTCGAGCACCTGCTGGCGCGACCAACCCTTGGCATGAATACCGGTGTCAACGACGAGTCGAATCGAGCGCCAGAGTTCCGCGTTGAGTCCGCCGAAATACTGGTAGGGGTCGGTGTATACGCCGATCTCCTTACCCAGCGATTCGGCGTACAGTCCCCAACCCTCGGAAAAGGCCGTGAACCCGCCAAAGCGGCGGAAGTTCGGAAGCGCTTCGTTTTCGCGCTGGATCATGATCTGGAAGTGGTGCCCCGGGATGGCCTCGTGCAGATACAGCGACTCCATGGCCCAGTTCGGCCGAGCGCTCAGGTCGTAGGCATTCGCGTAGAAAACGCCAGGTCTCGCGCCATCGGGTGTGCCGGCCTGGTAGGAACCGCCGGATGCCGATTTCTCGCGAAACGGCTCGACGCGACGCACTTCGAAGTCCGTCTTCGGGAAGATCTCGAACAAGGCCATTGACAGGTTCGAAACGTGATCCGACATGTCACGATAGCCCTGGATCAGCTGTTCCGGCTCGGCGAAGAAGAACTGCGGATCGGTATTCATGTATTCGAAGAATTCCTTGAGGTCGCCCTCGAAACCAACCTCCTCCATGACGCTGTGCATCTCACCGTGAATGCGTGCAACTTCATCGAGCCCGACCTGGTGAATCTCATTGGGCGTCATTTCCGTCGTCGTGCGCAGACGTACCATGTACTCGTACCACGACACGCCGTTGGGCTGCGCATACAGGCCGACAGTCTCACGTGCATTGCCGAGATAATCGTCACCGATGAAGTTGCTAATGCGCTGATACGCCGGAATGATCGTGTTCATGATCTTGTCTTCGTAGGCTGCGGTGAGGCGTTCGCGATCCGCATCGCTGAATTCCTCGGGCATGTTTCGGACCGGCGCATAGAAGTTGCTGTCCGCAACGTTCTCGACGACATGCGCGTCGATCTGTGGCAGCAGCTTCTCCATCAGGATGCGCGGTTGCGTCACGCCCTCGGTCATCCCCTGCTGCATGTTGGTCACGAGCTGATCAATGATTGCCGAGAAGTCATCCGCGCGGGACAGGAAGTCCTCGTAGTCCTTCACCGTCGTGAACCTGTGCGCGCTGGAACCGCTGCCGAGCTGCACAAAGAAGTTCGTGATCGAGTAAAACTGGTTGATCGGCTGCAGGTGGAACGGGAACTGGTTGCCCTCAAGCGACTGCTCGCGGTTGGTGCGGAAGATGTCGTAGCTGAGCTTGTCCTGTTCGCCAAGTTGCGAGCGGTCGATGTCGAGAAGCCGTTGCAGGAACTCCTCGTCCATTGCTTCGGCCGCCGCACGGTATTCGGGGCTGTTGCTGTTCGCCATGCGATCGTTGTAGCGATAGTCGCCGATGAACGTCGCACTGAGCGGGTTCATCTCGAGATTCCGTTCGAAGTGCTCGTCGAAGAGCTCGTGCAGCGCGGTGCCGGCATCGACAGCTTCGCTTACAGCAGGTTCATCGTTGTCGCCGCACGCGGACAACAGGCATACGGCAGCCAGGACGGCTGTAGATCTCAAGTTCATTTGGTTTCCCCGGCTAAAATCTATAGATCAAGAGACCAGCGTGGTCTCAAATCGTTCAGATGATCATAAACCCGAGATCCCGCTGGACGAAATTGCCGAGATTTGGCGCCACCACATCGAGGTCGACCTCCGGAATGCCGAACCACCGGGCGAGCGTTGCCGCGTACTGGTCCGCCGAGGTTGACGGAATCATGCGCCCGCCGCCCACATCTTCGGGACCACCGATCTCGAGTACCGGGTAGCTGCCATAGAGGTCGCCACCGTTAACGGCGCCACCCACGATCAGCTGGTTGCCGGCCCAGGCGTGGTCCGTGCCGTCGCCGTTGGAGGTCAGCGTGCGGCCGAAGTCCGACTGCGTGAACGTCGTGACGCTGTCTGCGATGTTCAACTCGACCGTTGCCGCATGGAATGCCGCGATCGCCTCGCTGATGCCGCCCAGCAATCCCGGCTGGTCCTCGTTCTGATTGTCATGCGAATCGAAGCCGCCGGTTGCCACAAAGAAGACCTGGCGTTGCATCTGCAGTTCGTCGCGCACCGCGATCAGGCGTGCGACTGTCTCCAGCTGCGTGCCAAGCTGCGACAATGGGAACACGGTATTGAGCGTGGGTGCATTGTCGATCGCGGTCGTCACCGTATCCGCCGCGTCAATAGCACGTCGCTGAACGGCCGCAAAACCCCGTTCGTAGATCGTGTCGTACCCGGCGTCGACAATACGGTTGAATGCGAGGCGTTGTTCGTTGAGCAGGTCGCCCGGCGTTGTCGAGAACCCTTCGAACTGCAGCGGGCCGTTCGGACCCATGACATAGGCCACGGTTTCGTCCGCCGACTGGAACAGGTTGGAACCGAACAGCGACGCATTGGTCGCCATCTGCTGGCCCGCCACGCCATCGCGAATCAGGTCCGCCATGCGCCCTGCCCAGCCCGTTTTGCTCGGCACATTGCCGCGCAGCGAGGTCCACTGGTCCTGCTGGTCATTGTGCGAAAACAGCTGCGGCGGCAGCGTCACGGATTTGTCAAAGTACTGATCCTTGGTCGTGGGTTCGACCAGCGGTCCGACATTGGTCACGAACGCTGCATCGCCGGACTGGAACAGTCCCTGGATGCCGCCCATCGATGGGTGCAGACCAAAGTCCGGCATCCCGGACGATGCCGGGGTAATGGGCAGCAGATCCTGCTGCAACAGCGCAAGGTTTTGTCGTGAGGTTGCATAGGCTTCGTATTCCGCGCTCGTGTTTGGCACGAGCATGTTGTACGAATCGTTGCCACCGAACATGAACACGCAGACCAGGGCCCGGTAGTCCGTGAAAGCGGCCGAACCGCCAACCACCTGCGAATAGGCAAGCCCCGGCGTCGCAGCAAACAATGCGGCCGCGCCACTGGTGCGGAGAAAATCACGTCGATTCAGGGTTTTCATGTGTCTTCTCCTCCTAGCGCTGGTACGCGAATTCAGGCGATGACGCGACGAGGTACACAGCCTCCGCGGCTCGCAGCACGGGCTCGGTTTCCGGAAGTCGGGCCAGCATGCCGGCCATTTCTGTTCGCAAGGTATCCGAGATCTCACCACCCAGGAGCTTTCCGGCCACCATGTCGATCAACGTATCGATGTCGGCGGCAACGTCCATTTCTTCCTGGAGATTGA
Source organism: uncultured Woeseiaceae bacterium (assembly GCA_945787845.1). Lineage (GTDB taxonomy): Bacteria > Pseudomonadota > Gammaproteobacteria > Steroidobacterales > Woeseiaceae > UBA1847. The sequence goes on from CALZJH010000006.1 coordinate 51,603, forward strand.
TAAAGATCTGGTCTTCTTCGAGATCCGGGTTCGTGTGATTCAGGCCGAAAGTCTGGAAGAACAGGTAATTGGTAAACAACGTATTCAGGTACTCAGTCGCGATCTCCAGTTCCGGCGCGACCAGGTTGCTGTCGCGGATTTCACCGGGCGGCGCGAAGAAGGGACTGAAGAAATTGAATACGGATGGCGACTGCAACGGCCCCTGTCCGAACAGGATGTACGAGGCGGCGAGCGGATAAGCGCCGCTTTGCGAGGTGGCGTCGTATGCCTTGAAGAGCTGCGTCAGTCGCAGCAGAGGTTCCTTCAGCTTGCCGTCGATCTCCATGGGCAGATCCGGGCGAGCTTCGGGATCGAGCAGGATAGCCTTTACGACGGCGCCGAGGTCACCTCTGACGCCGAAGCCGTTGTTGTTGAACACCTCGGCCACTCGCCGCACGTAGCCGGGCGACGGGTTACTGGTCGTGAGGCGCTGGATCAGGCGAATCGCCATGAACGGTGCGACGTTGTCGTGCTCAAAGATGTTGTCGAGCGCAGCATCGAGATCCTGCTCACCCGTCTGACCGGCGGGCAACACGGTTCCGTTCAACAGAAGCTTTTCACCCGTATCGTGAAACTCGGGCCACAGCTGCATCGGAAAATACTGGCTGGCAACCGGCACGCGGCCGCTGCCGAACGTGGGTGAACCCAGCCAGGTCCAGCCAGTGAAGACATGGGCAAAACCCTCGATGACCTCCTGGTCATAGGTTGGAATCGGCTGGTTGTTCGCATCGAGCTTTTCGGTGCCGTCAATGTTGAGCTCGACGAGCCCGATGGAGAACAGCTGCATCAGCTCGCGAGCGTAGTTTTCATCGGGGCGGATATTAAGCGCGGGGTTCGGCTTTTCATTTCCCAGCATGCTCAGGTAAACGCCCATCGCCGGATGCAGGGTGACTTCCTCGATCAGGTCACGGTAGTTGCCAAATGCATTTTCGGCGAGCACATCGTAGAAATCGGCCACGGCGAAGGGCCGCGACTGCAACGCACCCAGTTGCGATACCACCAGGATTTCAGACAGGGCAAACGCGACCCGCTGCCGCAGCTGGTCTTCGCCGAGGAGAACGTTACGGAACCAGATGTCGACGCGATCCGTATGCAGCTGACCCATGAACTGTGGCGGCGGCAGCGTCAGCATGTACGGCAACTGCAGCGATGCGGGCTTGGTCATCTGCTCATCGATCCACTGTTCCGGGCGCATGGCGATAACGTCGAGGGCTTCGGCCTCGGTGGCACCGAAGCTCGCCTGGTTCAGCAGCTGGAACGCCTCCGCCTTGGTAACCGGCGGCGGAGGTGGTGGTGGAGGCGGTTCGTTCGAGCCACCGCCACCGCCGCCGCAACCGGCGACGCCGAGCAGAATCGATGCGAGCAATGAAACAGTGCGATTTACATTCATGTTCTTACCCCGTCCTGTCCAGGTGTTCGGGTTAACGGTCCCCGTACACGGATTCCAGGTGGCTAATCTGTTCAGCGGTCAGCAGGTTCTTGAGTCGAACGAGCATGGCCATCTGTTTCTTCTTGACCTGGTTCTCGGCCAGCAACGCCGTACTGGCATATTCCAGAACCCTGTCCTCGTCGACGGGCGACTTGTCGAGCTCCAGCATGAGCGCCTGGTAGGCCTCCTGCATGTCCCACTCATGCTCGGCAACACCCGCCTGTACTTCCACAACTGCGTCGCGAATTGCCGTGAACTGCTCCTTGCTTAAATCTAGCGCATCGCGATTTTCAAGAATGAGATTTGGTGCAAACAATTTGCCTTTGAATACATCCTTGTTGTCCTGGGCCATCGCCACGCCAGTACACAGGCTGATCATCACCATCAGGCACAGAATTCCCCTCTTCATAACAACGCTCCTTCTTCACTTCCGGTTGACTCGATGAGCACTGGAATATCCCGGTATATGTCAAATTGATGTTCAGGCAGCAGCACGTCACTCGGCGCCACCCAACTTGTGTTGTTCGCAAAGTCGTCGGGATCGACGAATTGCCAGTCGATTTCTGCAGGCCGCATCTGGGAGACCACGACGACGGCGATCAGCGCCAGGGAGGCCGCCAGGCTGCCCAGGGCCGTTATGCGTCTGCGCCCACGCTGCGCCGCCGCTTCCGCTGCGGCCCACGTCGTGTCGAAGTCCGGGACTCGCCCCGCTTCGGCCTCGCTCTGGCCCTGCTGCATTGCATCGCGCAACCTGCGCTCGCTGTCAGTCATGTCATTGTTCATTGGTCAACCTGCCCCGCAGTGCTTTCTTTGCGCGATCGTAATGAACACGACCGGTTCCCGTTGTGACGCCCATGACGGCGGACGCTTCCTCAATCGTCATATCGCGGCAGAACACGAGCTCGACGATATCTCGCTGCCGCGCCGGCAGCGCCTGCACCGCGTTCCACAGCTCCCGATGCTCGCCCGGTTCCTCGGCCTGCACGACGTCTGCGTCGGATCCCGGCGCCACCTTGCCGAGCAGGCGCATGCGTGCAGCCAGCCGGCGATAGCGATTGCGGGAGAGATTCTGCACAACGGCAAAGACGAAGGTCTTGAGCGACGATTCGCCGTCGAAACGCGCCTTACCCGTCAGTAATTCAACATAAGCCTGTTGCACAAGATCCTCCGCTGTCGCGTGGTCGAAATCGCAGCGGGAGAGGGCCCAGCCGAATACCTGGCCGTGCATGGCTTCCAGTGCCGATCGAGATACGTGCGGGTTGTTAACCAGGACATCGCTGTCTCTCATACCCCCTCCCGATATCTTGGTGGCACCTGGGCGGCGCTTATATGACACGCGTCAGGCGCAATCCTCGACGGACGGTGCGAAGGCCGAGCTGCCCACACGGCAGCCCGCGGCTGTCAGGTGGAGCGTCATCGAGACAGATTCATCGCAAGCAGCAGGCTGGAATACGAGGAGTATCGCGACGCCGTGCTCATCACGGTCGACCCGATCGCTGACGCCCGAATCGCACTCGACGACGAAACGATCGTTGGCAAAAGCGCCGAGATCGTTGAGGCAATAGAAATAGGTCAGCACCTGCGCGCGAACACGGCGCGCCAGATTTTTGTCACTCGGCTCGAACACGGCCCACTGCGTCGCCGCTGACACGGTGCTGGCTATCTGCAGGCACATGCGTCGCACGGGCAGCTTCGCAAACTGGCGGTGCCCCTCGCTGCCACGCCCCATCGTGACCGAACCGGCGACGCGGCAACGGCGTGCGGCGCCGTCGACGATAACGTTGAGTCCTGCACGATTCAAAAGGTGCCGGTCTTCATCATCCAACTCGACGGCTGGGTCAAGATGCCGCTGCAGACCCAGGCCCTGCTGGTCCAGCTCCTGCCACGGCCCGTAGGTGCGATCCTGCTTGCACAATAATCCGGCAATTGCACCGCCGACCGGCCGCGCAATGTCGTCACTGCGTCGCTGCACCATGCGCGGAAAGTAGCTGAGCATGTTTGGACTCGCGTACCCCAGCTCACGCGTGCCGCGCACTGCCTGCCGCGGGGTTTCCCATTCGGCCCGGGGATCGACAATCAACATCGCGCGACGTTCGCGGCAATAGAGCTCGGCGGCGAGTATTGCCGCCGGACCGGTATCAATGCCTTTCCCGGGTGGCGGTAAATAGAGAATATCGAAATTGGGAGCCTGCTCCAGCGCGAACAGGCCGCTGCGGCTCTTGCGGGACCCGATAAGGTCATAGTCCGACAGTTCCGTCCCATCCGTACCGGCCTGTGCGTGATCGACGTAGGTCGAGCCGAATCGACCGCCGCCGTCAACCGTCGGCTCCGGTCGATGCATTGGCCAGGGTTGTTCAACACGTGCCAGCGTCGAGGTGAGCAATACATCGCCAACGAACTTCGCAGCGTCCTCTTCGTAGGACACCTTGCGAAACAATTCCTGGTCCTCAACGAGGCCCGTGCCCGGATTTACGCGTTGCAGTGTCAGGTTGAAGTGCGAGTCATCTTCTTCCTCATCAATGCCGTCGTAGTCAACAGCGGCACGGATGAACTCACTCGACCCCGGTTCGACCGCACGCAGCACGAGCGCGGACCCGCTCGCGGGTAGACAGATCATGGCGCCGCGCGCATTGTTCGCAACGCGCACTATGTAAAGCTGCTTGCCGCCATGTTCGAAGAACTGTCTTACCGCCGGACCCAGGCTGGAACGCGACCAGACGTCGCCAAAGCGTCGGCGGAATTCGCCGAAATTCGTTACGAGGACGGGTGTATTGAGGGGACCACGAAGCGCACGGCCAACGAAGGCGGCCGTGGTCTCTGGCGACACATCGATGGGTTGATCCATCGCTGCGATTTCGGTGACCGTAATGCCGTGGTCAACTGCATCTGACAAACCTGTCTCCGTACCTGGTCAGATAAGCGTGGGCCAATACTAATTCATTCGCGCTACTCAATGCACTTCGATAATCTCGGGATATGAGTGATTCCTTGTCAGCGGCCTATCCCGAGCTCGGCAGACGCTTGCCCAAGCTACAGCTTGCCGATCTGCCGACACCGGTCGAACTCAAGGAGATACACACGCCGGCCGGAGTTCGACAAGTTGCGATCAAACGAGATGACATAAGCAGCCCCGTTTACGGCGGCAACAAAATTCGCAAACTCGACTATATTCTCCGGCGCGCGCTTGATCGAAACGCGACGCGCGTCGCGACCTTCGGCGCGGCCGGGTCCAATCATGCGTTGGCGACCGCGATACTCGCCAGGGAAATCGGCCTTGATTGCACTTGCTTTCTTACACACCAAAAATACTCGCCAAAAGTACCGCTCGCACTGAATATGCACCGGCGCATCGGCACGGAGATCATTCGATTCGGTGGTTCGATTCCGACGTTGCCACTATTTCGGAAATACCTGCAAAACAGGAACACTTGGGTCGTCCCGCTCGGCGGGTCGAGCTGGCTGGGCGCGGTCGGTTTTGTCAATGCCGGGCTGGAGCTTGCGGAGCAGATCACGAGCGGCGAAGTGCCCTGCCCTGACCGGGTCTACATAGCTAACGGCACGATGGGCAGCACGGTCGGGCTCCTGCTGGGTCTCGCTGCAGTGGGCCTGAAAACCGCGGTTCATGCTGTGTGTGTGGTGGACGAACGATTCGGCAATCCGGAGATGCTCGGCCGCCTGATGCGAAAGACGGCAATGATGCTGAATCGCGTGGATGCGTCCTTTGATGTAGGAATCGCCGCCAGAACAAATCTCGCGTGGCGCGGCGACTTCCTGGCCGGCGGCTATGCCGCGTATGACGAGCAAACCGTGAAAGGCGTGGACGTGGCGAAGAACGAGCTCGGGCTAAGTCTTGAGACGACCTACACGGGCAAGGCCATGGCGGCAATGCTGCATGACCTGCAGCTGCCGGAATACGACGGGAAGACCTACCTGTTCTGGAACACGCATAACTCGCGTGAGCTTCGGGTGACCAAGGACATGCCACCTTCGCTCGACAACATCCCGGACGAATTTTCACGATACTACGACGTAGATGGAGAAACCTGATGACCGATTACAAACTCACGTATTTCGATATGGACGGAGGACGTGCCGAACCTGTGCGCATCGCTTTTCACGCCGCGGGAATTGACTTTGACGATATTCGTATTTCGTTTTCCGATTTTGGAGAGATGCGGAAGAACTTCCGATTCACCTGCGTTCCCATACTCGAGATTGACGGCACAACAGTTACCCAGAGCAATGCGATGTGTCGATTCGTCGGGAAGAAGGCGGGGCTCTATCCCGAGGATGACCTGCAGGCAATGTATTGCGATGAAGCTCTCGGCGCGATCGAAGACCTGCTGCACGCCATAGTGCACACGTTCGGTCTCGAAGGTGACGCACTCAAGGAGGCGCGCAGGAATCTTGCCGACGGTTGGATAAGCGTATACCTGGAAGGGCTGAAGGAAATGCTCGACCGCGGCGGCGACTATGTTGCTGACAATCGCCTGACCGTTGCCGATCTCAAGGTGAGTGGTATTACGCGCTGGCTCATGTCGGGCCAGCTCGATCATGTGCCTACGGACATTGTGGAACGCCTGGCGCCGAAACTAATCGCTCACGAGGAGCGCGTCGCGAACGACCCGCTTGTACTAGCCTACTACGGGGCACGCGGCTAGGGCGATTCAGGCGCCGGCGGCCTGCGCACGACTACCCTGAGTCCGGAAGCTCGTAATCGTTGCGCTCCAACGGATTGTCCGACAAGTACTGTACAAACTCCCAGTCATTACCGTCGGCATCGTAGAAGTACACGCGTTTCCGGTGCGGGTGCGTGTTCGGATACGTTGAGTCCCGGAAGCCGGCTGCGGCCAGCCTTTGTCGCAGCGCGTCAACGTCGTCGACTTCGTATCCGAGATGGTTGACACCCGGCTTACCGTCGTACGGCTTCCGACCCGGGTTCTGGTCAATGTTGGTTTCACTAAGGGCAATGTAGGTCTCGTCGGTTCCTATGTGCATCCAGCGAAGGCCGTCCGTGACGGCCTCACGGCGCACATGGAACTCGGGGAATGCTGCCTTCAGAAAGCGGACCGCGTCGTCAAAGTGGCGGACGTGCAGGTTTGCGTGTTCTAGTCGGATCATCATTGGGCCCTCCTTTTCATGTGACGCAGTGTCAGTCCAGATGGTTATTGAAACAACTAGATTGCTAGTTAAATAGCAAATTGCTATTTTGCTGGCATGACGGATATCAACCGAAATCTCGCCGACAACATCCGTCGGCTACGCGTAGCGCGCAATATGTCGCAGCAGCAGATCGCCAGGCTGTCCGGCGTTCCCCGCCCCACGTGGGCAAGTCTCGAGACGGGTACTGCCAATCCGACGCTCGCTGTACTCAGCAAGGCCGCCAGTGCACTCAACGTTTCGATCGAAGAGCTGGTGGGACCGCCACGCAGTGAATTCGAATTTGTTCCCGCCGAAAAGGTGCGTGAACGCAAACGGCAAGATGCGAAGCTCAGGCCGTTGGTGCCTGAGACGCTGCCCGGCCTCGAAATAACGCGCACGGAACTCGCGCCGGGCGGACGAATGGTCGGGGTTCCGCATAAGACGGGCACACGAGAATACCTGGCCTGCGAGCGCGGCCAGGTCGAGCTAGTTGCCGGTGGCGAACATCACTTGCTGAACGAGGGTGACATGCTGGTATTCAGGGGTGACCAACGGCACTCGTACCTGAATCCGAACAAGCGTCACGTGTCCGTTTCCATCTCCGTCGTCTGCTTCGCGAACTAGGCCACCAGAACCTGCTTTCAGGGGATTACGAGCAAGCCCCCTACAGTGTGACGCAGTTGCGGGGCGCAGAGGGCTCAGAGGGCTAATATTGCATAATGTCTGCCGATGTCATTGCCCAAATTCTTGTTCTCGCCGCGGAAGCTGTGGTCGTCTGCGGCTTGGTTGTGTTCTTTTTTGGCCTCCGAAAGCGATTTGGCTATGCGCCGCTGTACGTGACCTTAGGCGGGTTTCAGTACCTGCAGACACTTTTGGCAGCCGCCCTGTACATCGAGGTTTTCCCTGGCGTCAGCGTTAGCCCGGGTTCCGCGGTCTTGTTTACAGCCACGCTGTTCGCCGTATTGCTCGTCTATATCCGCGAAGACGCGGCGCAGACACGATCACTAATCGTCGGCATCGTATCCGCCAACCTGACGCTCAGCCTGTTTGTCGGACTTGCAACACTTCACCTGGACAGCGGTCTGCTGGTCGACACCGGGTACACGAGCGAACACCTGTTGACTTGGAACATGCGGGCGTTCGTCATCGGCACTGCAACGCTGATTCTGGATGTCGTCTTGATCATCGTGCTTTACGAGTTCTTCTTCCGATTATTTTCACGTTTCCTCATTGCGCGCATCCTTGCGGCCATGTTGACCGTCATCGCGTTTGACACCGTGCTGTTTGTGACGGCCACGTTCTACGGTAGCGATGATGTTTCGCGCATTCTCTTCGGCAGCCTGATCGGCAAGGCGGCGATAGGGGTTATCTACTCGGTAATGCTAAGCGGCTACCTGCTATTGACGCGGCCACACAAATCAGACGGCAGCGTGGTTCCGGAAAACTCCCATGATGTTTTTCACATCCTGACTTACAGGCAGCGCTACGAATTGCTTGAGGAAGAGTTTAAGCGTGATGGGCTGACCGGACTGTTCGATCGGCGTTTCTTCGACAAGAACATGTTGCGCGAATTGAATCGCGCGAAGCGGCTGTCGCACAGTCTGAACCTCGTGTTGCTTGACATCGACCATTTCAAGACGATCAACGACTCGCATGGACACAGTGTCGGCGACGAGATCATCAAGGCCCTTGCGGACAGCATGAAGACAGCCTTTCGTGCGGCCGACATCCCGTGTCGTTATGGGGGCGAGGAATTCGCGGTTATCATGCCAGACTCGTCCGTTGAAGCGGCATCGCTGGCGACCGAACGCCTGCAGTCAGAGTTTGCGGCCACATGCGCCGCCCGCAAATTACCTGGTGCCGGCAGTACGACGTTTACAGCCGGAATCGCAAACTACCCGAAGGATGCGGATACCGTGGAAGACCTGATCGTTCGAGCTGACCAGCGACTGTATAAGGGAAAGGACGGCGGCCGAAATCAGGTGATGTTCGACACCGTCATTATGAAGGCGATGCGACCGCGTTAAGCATCGTTGGCGAATATCCGCCGCCGGTCCAGTCAAGCCTGGGGTTCTGCCGCTGACGGAACCCGATCATGCGCCGCTTTTTGAAACATCCAGGCCGATAACAGCCATAGCGCGGCAAAAAACACGGTTAGTACCAGGACGTCCGCCGGCCAGCCCGGTCCGGAGGTGCCGAGACCCGCGGTTACGGCAATGACCGCAACCGCTACCTGTGCGATCGCCGTTGCAATCATTGCGCGCACCATGCCCACGGGCTGGAAACCTGCGAAGAACGCACTAATGATGCCAACCGCCAGCACACCGAAGAACATCAGGTTAGCGTCGTTATTCGAGCTCCCGATAATACCCACGGCACCGTTTACCCAGACAAGCAGGAACGCCGCCAGCAGCGCGATACCGACGCCAGCTCTATAGGCAGCATTTTCGGTCATGCGTCGCGCCAGCCAGAACGTACCGCCAACGCCCGCGAGGAGCCCACCGAATACCGCGAAATCGAGTACATCCCAGGACATGTCGTTCTCCTAATATTTGACGCTCACTGCGCTAGAGCGCTTCACCGGATTCGGCGGCTATCTCGGCCTCGACCTCTTCCATCATCTCGCGAACTTCGCTGAGCGTCGGTGCGTTCGGGTCTTCGACGACGGTGTTGTGAACGACCCGAGCCCTCGCCATGAACTCCGACGGGTTGTATTCCACGACCGCGACGGGCACGCCGTTCGGCTCGACCGTCAGGTCGCCGACATAATTCCTCAGATGTTCGTTGAGCGGCTGGCCCCCGGCGTCGACCTGTGCCTCGACCAGCTGCGCGAGCCGCTTTTCGGCAGGAACCTCGTCATCTTCGAGCGGTGCGTGCGCCTCGAAGTACAGCGCTCCGCCACGAGTGCCAAACTGGTAAGGCTCGTTGATTATCGAGACCACTTCGCCGACATCGACGAGCGAGTATAGCGTCTCGATGTTTTCCGGATACAGTCGCACGCAGCCATGACTCACGCGCATCCCGACGCCATAGGGCGCGTTGGTGCCGTGAATCAGGTAACCGGGCATGTCGAGCTTCAGCACACGATGTCCCAGCGGGTTGTCGGGGCCTGGCGGCACGATCGACGGTAACGGGTTGCCCATCTCGGCATGTTCGCGGCGCACGGATGCCGGCACCCACCAATGCGGGTCTTTCGCCTTGGACACAACGGTCGTATCGCCCAGCGGCGTTTCCCATCCCACTCGGCCGATGCCGATCGGGTAGGTCATGACCTGTTGCGGCTCATCTTCTGCAATGGCGGGGAAATAAAACAGACGCTTGGTCGCGATATTCAGAATGACGCCGCGTCGCTCGATATCCGGCAGTACGTACTGCGTCGGCAAAACGACGGGCGTGCCGGCACCGGGAAGCCAGGGGTCGACGTCCGGGTTGGCCGCGATGATCTCGTCGTACCCCAGACCATAGGTACGCGCCAGGTCAGACAAGGTATCTTGTTCACGCGCGAACACGACCTGCGGTTCGCCAATAACAGACTGCTCCGCCGACTCAAGAGAAAAGATGTTGGGATTCAGCGGGTCCTGGACCGGGCGCTCATCGAGTGGCACGGCATCCGCGGAGCTTCCCTTGCCCAAAGACGACCACAGGTCATCGAGCGTCGCGCATCCGCCGAGCGCCAGCAGTGGCAGAAGCAAAATGGCGCGCTTTTGGATCAAGACTCTGCGTCACTCTACGTCGATGGGCGCAACACGCGGGCTGGCACCACCGCAATCGGTTTGGCGACCCTCCGCAACGGACTGGTTATACAAGGGCAGCGTCTTCTGCCATTCGCTAATCAGGTTTTCGATACGCGTTTCGCTCGAGGGGTGCGTCGACAGGAACTCGGCGGGACGGTTTTCCGCGCCCGCGTTCATGCGCTGCCAGAGCGGCACCGATTCGCGCGGATCAAAGCCTGCGCGCGCCATGTACTCGAGACCGATGACGTCCGCTTCGGTTTCCTGGCCGCGTTTGTACGGGAGGCTGATGCCGAACGCGGCGCCGGCGGCCAGTGCCTGTTGTGCGGTATAGGTTGCACCGCTGTAACCGCCGCCGAGGATAATGGCAGCCGCATTGATGCCGATTCGCGTCATGTCAGAGTTCATCGCGCGATCCGCCGAGTGGTTGGCCGTGACGTGCGCGATCTCATGGCCGATGACGGCCGCGAGCTGATGTTCGTTCTCGGTCACCTTGAGAATGCCGCTCAGGACGCCGATCTTGCCGCCCGGCATCGCGAACGCGTTGACCGACTCGGCCTCGAAGATAGCCAGCTCCCATTCGATATCGTTATAAGGTGGCTCGAGCACGGCAACGACCGCCTGGGCCACACACGCAACGAAATCAATTGTCTCGCGGTCCGTGACCAGCGGCATGCTGGCGCGCATCTGGTTGAAAGCCCGGGTCGCCTCGGCCTCCATTTCGGCCCTCGATTGCTGCGTTGGCGCAGACGCACAGGACGACAGCAGTAGCGACGCAGAAAGCAGTGTGGCTAACGTTCCGACTCGATGCTTGCTCATGGAAACTCCTTGGGATCTCGCAGGATTATAACGCCTTGGCAGGTCTCAGGCCTGCTCAAAGTTCGACCAGCGGTGCCCGGGGCAGTTCCGTGCCTAGCGCGGCAGGCGGGACTCGAGTTTGCGGCGCCAGCCGGCCTCCAGGGCCTTTTCGATCGCGCCGTCAACGTTGCCCATCACGCGCTTCTGCAGAGTCTGCTTGATCTTGTACTCGACGCGATAAAGATCCCGGTCCGCGGCCTTTTCGCCAAGCAGTTCGTCGCTGGTCCGGAGCTCATCCGCAAGACCCAGGTCCAGCGCTCGCGTGCCGTACCAGTATTCACCGGTCGCTACTTTGTCGAGATCGAGGTCGCTGCGGTACTTTGCGATCGCATCCTTGAACAGGGCATGCACGTCCTCGAGCTCTTCCTTGAGCTTGGCGCGGTCTTCGTCCGTGTTCTTGCCGAACATCGTGACCGTGCGCTTGTGCTTACCCGCCGTAATTTGCTCGAAGTCCACGCCGTGGTTGTCGAGCATGCGATTGAAGTTGGGCAGTTGCGCCAATACGCCGATCGAGCCGATGATGGCGAACGGCGCCGCGTAGATCTTCGATGCCACGCAGGCCATAAGGTAGCCGCCGCTTGCCGCCACCTTGTCAACGCAAACAACCAGCGGTATACCACGATCGCGAATGCGCGACAGCTGCGACGCAGCGAGCCCATGCTCGTGGACCATGCCGCCATGGTTTTCGAGACGCACGATGACCTCATCGCCCTCGCCCGCGACATCGAGAATCGCACTTACCTCTTCGCGCAGCGATGCCACGGCACTCGCCTTCAGGTCGCCCTTGAAATCGATGATGTAGCTGCGCGGACGGGTCGATGTCTCCTTGCTCTCGGCTTTGTCGCGTTTCTTCTGCGCCTTGGCCGCCTTCTTCCGCTCGTCTTTGCTCAGGACGGCATTGCGCAACGTATCCGCGATCTGCCGATACTTCTTGTTGAGGTTCTCGACCTCAAGGCCCTCGTGGGAAGCCTTGCGTCCCGCGGCTGCGGCAATAGCAATGATGGCCCCGATCGCGATGACAATCGTGATGGCCTTCAGCAAAAACAGTCCGTACTCGGCAAAAAAAGCAGCCATGATTTCCTCTTGAGAATGCGGGTATCGCTAGACAGCGATACCGACGTTATTTTTTTGCAGAACCTGCTCGGCTCGGTAACTGGAGCGCACCATGGGTCCTGCGACCACCTCGACAAAGCCTTTTTCGAGGCCTTCCTGGCGGTACGCCTCGAACTCGTCGGGTGTCACGTAACGTTCCACGGGCAGGTGGTTGGGGGTCGGGCGCAGGTACTGGCCCAGCGTCAGGATATCGACATTGGCGGCGCGCAGGTCGTCCATTGCCTTGAGTATTTCGTTGTCACGCTCGCCCAGCCCAAGCATCAGGCTTGTTTTTGTCAATACGTCGGGCCGATGCGCCTTCGCGTGCCTGAGAACCGCAATCGTCTGTTCATAGCTGGCGCGAGGGTCACGCACCGGGTGCGTCAGGCGTCGCACTGTCTCGACGTTCTGGGCGAACACTTCCAGACCCGAATCGACGACGAGTTCGACATGCTCCATCACGCCATTGAAATCCGGCGTGAGCGCCTCGACCGCCGTATTCGGATTCAGTGTCTTGATTTCGCGCACGCACTGCGCATAGTGCGACGCGCCGCCATCGGCCAGGTCATCGCGGTCCACCGAGGTAATTACGACGTACTCGAGGCCCATCAGGCTTACCGCTTTCGCAGAGTTCCTGGGTTCCTCGGGATCCAGCCAGCCTTTCGGATTTCCGGTGTCCACTGCACAGAAGCGGCATGCGCGCGTACAGACCGAACCCAGCACCATGATGGTGGCTGTCCCGGCGTTCCAGCATTCACCGATATTCGGGCACATGGACTCTTCACAGACCGTGCTCAGCCGGTGCTCATGAACGATTTGTCGGGTACCCGAATAGCCTTTGCCTGAAGGCATCTTCGCGCGCAGCCATTTCGGCTTGTCGCCACGCACCAGGGGCGCGGCCTCGCGGCCCTGCTTTTGCCCGTTCTTGATCGCCGAGAAGCCGGCGTCGGTCTGGTACTTGCTGCCGCTCTGGACAACGGGAATACCGCGGAGTTTTTCGTTTGCTTTGCTCATTTCGGGGCGCATTGTCGCACATTCACGGCGCAAAAAAATCCCGGCCGGAGCCGGGAGAGTCAGGGGGAAATCTTAAGACGCGCCAGAAGTGATCAGTGCCAAATGTTCAGTGCAGCCTGGACCAGCTAACCAACTTCACCGCGCTCTGCTGCAGGTCGAAGTTGCGGGCAAGAATCGCTTCGATATCCTGCCGGTCCGTGTCGTGTGCCATCGGGCTGTTGAGCTCCACAACCCCACAAAACTCATTACCGCCGCGATATTCGGTGTCGGTAAGGATGAATTGCGTGTAGTACTTGGCAGACATGGGCTTAGATTACGCCTGCGAACCTGAACAGACTGTGAGCCAGAACACAAAATATCCGCAAAGGGGACGAATAGCGCAAAAACTTGAAATACGTCACTATTTTCGTGGGAAATAGTCGCGCTGGAGCTTAAAATCAGGGACTTAACGGACACGGCGCACAGATTTCGCCTGCCCGCATATGTAATATCGGCCTCATCTGCCTTCGCTTGGGCGGATTTCGGACCGGAAACACCGTGAGGAATCCATAACATGGTTGCGAAAACCACTTTCGTAAAACTCGTCTTCGCAGGACTGGTGCTGTTCGCAGCGGGCCAGGCCGCCGCGCAAAACGAGTTGCGCAACACTTTTTTCAAAGAGGCCGATGCGGCCAAGGCCGCCGCTGAAGCGGCCGATTCGGCACTGCTGGCGCCAAGAACCTGGGAGCGCGGTCTCAAGGAGTACACCGATGCGGAAGTCGCTCTCGAGCGCGGCCGCAACATCGAGACCGTGCGTTCGAATGCCTCGGATGCAGCACGCTACTTCAACGAGGCCACCGAAAAGGCGCGCCTGGCGCGGACTGCGCTGGCACAGGTAATGAAGAGTCGCCAGGATGCGGCCAACGCGCGCGCGCCCGACCTCTCGTCTGATCTGTGGCAGCAGGCACAGCGCAAGTTCGCCGAGGCCATCCGGCTCATGGAGCGCGGTGATCTCAAGAATGCGAAACGCCGGGATATCGAGGCCACGACCCTGTACCGCGAAGCGGAACTCGTGGCTATCAAGGCGCAATATCTTTCCGAGACCCGTCGCCTGCTCGCGGATGCCGACCGTGCCCGCGTGGGTCGCTACGCGCCGATCACTTTGGGCAAAGCAAAACAGCTGCTGGCCGATGCGGAGCGTGAGCTCAGCGAAAACCGCTACGACACGGACCTGCCGCGCAGCCTCGCCCAGCAGGCCAACTACGAGGCGAAGCACGCCATCTACCTTTCCGAGATCGTCCGCAAGGTCCGCGACAAGGATCTGACAGCGGAGCAACTCGTGTTGCAGTGGGAAACCTCGCTGCGAGCGATTGCCGGCGTCGCCGACGTGGTCCCGGCCATGGAAAACGGCCCCGACAACCTGACGACAGAACTGGTCAACTACTTCGAGGACCAGGCCCGGGAACTGCAGGCCCTGCAGCAGGAGAAGGCAGACGACGAAATTCGTATGGCGGACATGGAAGAGGAACTCCGTGCACTCGACGAGCGTCTGGGTGGTGCAACGGCCGAACGCGCGGCACTGGTGCAGCGCCTCGAGGCGCAGGCACGCGTCAAGCAGCAGTTCCAGCAGATTGAAAAGATGTTCTCGCCCGAAGAAGCACACGTGTTCCGACAGGGCGACACCGTCATCATGCGGCTGGTGGGCCTGAGCTTCGACAGCGGCGCCTCGCAGATCAAGCCACAGAACTTCGACCTGCTCGCGAAAGTTGAGAAAGCCATTGATGTGTTCCCGCGCAGCGAACTGATTATCGAAGGTCACACCGACTCACATGGCGGTGACGACCTGAACCAGACCCTGTCACAGGAACGTGCCGAGTCGGTGCAGCAATACATGATCAACGCGATGCGTATCCCGACCTACCGGCTCATTGCGACGGGCTATGGCGAAACGCGCCCGGTCGCGAGCAACGAGACTGCCGCCGGCCGCGCCCGCAATCGCCGCATCGATATCGTGATCAAACCGGCCGCGGAACCCGGCTAGAGATTAACTAATTACCGAGGCCGCGCCACCATTCGACGATGGTGTGCGCGGTTTTTTCATGGACGAGATAACCGTACTCGGCGTGGACATTCAGCTCCCCGTCCAGGCGGTAGTAAGTGAGGATCGCCTCGTCTTCGAGGCTCTCGATCAGACCGAGGTCCAGCATTTCCTCGAAATCGTCGAGAAACTGGCGATCAAGGGCCGTGAGGTCACCAACGGCTGCCAGGTTTATCCAGCGGCGGATGTTGCTCGGGTAACGCCCGTAGCCGGACTTCTGCGCACCCTTGAGGCGCCTCTGCATATAGCGCTG
The DNA here is from genome assembly GCA_945787845.1 of uncultured Woeseiaceae bacterium. Taxonomy (GTDB): domain Bacteria; phylum Pseudomonadota; class Gammaproteobacteria; order Steroidobacterales; family Woeseiaceae; genus UBA1847. The sequence continues at coordinate 67,238 of CALZJH010000006.1, forward strand.
GCCGAGTGGACTGCCCATGGTCACCAGCAGGTCGACGAGCGCGTGGTCGCGGCCATCGTGAGTCAGCTCCCAGAGACTGTCGTAGGCGATGACGGAACCCATGCTGTGTCCGATCAACAGGACAGGCCGGTGCATCTGCGTCGCCGCCTGCAGCGGCACTTTGAGCATGCGTCGGGCGTGCGCCGCAATGCCGTTGTCGTCGCCGAGGTAGCGCCGCAGATCCCGCAGGTGGACTTCCATGCGTTCGCTCGCCACGTGCGGAATCAGGAACGGCATCAGGTCACCGAGCCTGTAAATCCAGCGGCTCAGGCGCCGTCTGAAGGACGTCGCCTCGGCGACGTCTTTGGGGCTGGCTGTGCGTTGCTCGATGACCGCGTCGATCGACGCGAGGTCGATCGAGATATCGCGGTGCTCGCGATAAAAGTCGTAGGTCCAGGACACGACCTCGAAGAGGCTGTCATGGGCTTCGATGGCCCTGGCCACCTCCTCATCGACGCGTCGTACGCCCGCCAGGAGGCAGCGCAGCAGCGCCTCGCGATGTGCTGCGGGCTCGGGCTTGGGCAGCAAGCCGGGCACATAAATAATCAGCGGCAGCGGTTGTTCAGTCACGGGACAGAATGGCCTCCAGTTCCCCGACATGCGTGACGATCGCGTCGGGTTCTGCGAATTCCTCGGGCCATTCGCTGCCGTTGCGATTCACCCAGACAGTACGCAGCCCGGCCTCGCGCGCACCGTGCACGTCATACAGCGGATGATCGCCGACATGGAGCGTCTCGCCCGCGCTCGCCCCGCCCGCGCCCACCGCGGCGTCGAAGATCGAGCGATCGGGCTTGGCCGCGCCGACCATCGCCGCATTGATGTGCCCGTCGAACAGGTCATCGATCCCGACTTTTTTCAGATCGGCATTGCCGTTGGTCACGGCTATCAGCGTGAAGCGCTCGCGCAGGGCGACCAGCGCCGGGCGTGCCTCCGGGAACATCTCCACGTCGTTACGGACTTCGTCGAACACGGCGAAGGCCTCGTCGACGAGAAACTCCGTGTATCCGGCGGCGCTTGCGGCCTTCGTCAGCACCGTGTGTCGCAGGAACGTCAGATCGTGCACCTTGTCGGCGTGTTCTTCGAGGACCTGCTTACGCAGGACGCGCATATCCTCGACCGCGTACATTTCCGTGATCCTGGGGTAGTTTTCGCCAAGCCAGGCATACAGGCGCTGCTCGGCACGCTTGATGACCGGGTGTATTTCCCAGAGCGTGTCGTCGAGGTCAAGCGTTATGGTGCGAATGCCGTTCAAGGTTTCAGGTTGCCCACGAGCTTTGGATAAACGAACATTGTGAGGTCAAGCCGAACCCGGAGCAAGGCAATGAAATACCTGCACACCATGGTGCGCGTCAGCGACGTCGACGCGTCACTCGATTTCTACTGCGACAAGCTCGGTCTCGTCGAGCAGCGGCGCTACGACAGCGAGAAGGGCCGCTTCACGCTGATCTTCCTTGCTGCGCCCGGGGACGAAGACGCCCAGGTCGAACTCACGCACAACTGGGATCCCGAGGAGTACGGCGAGGGCCGCAATTTCGGCCACCTTGCCTACGAGGTCGACGACATCTACGCCGTGTGCCAGAAGCTCATGGACGGCGGCCTGACGATCAACCGGCCGCCCCGCGACGGGCACATGGCATTCGTGCGCTCGCCCGACAATATTTCCATTGAGCTGCTGCAGAAAGGCGAGTCACTGCCGCCCCAGGAACCCTGGGCGTCGATGGAAAACGCCGGGCACTGGTAGTCAGACCGCCGGCGGCATCAGCGGCGGCAAGGGATCGTCCGCCGCGATATCGCGCCTGCGATCCACAATAGACACCGAACGCAACGCATCGGCCAGCGCGGCGCCGTCCCAGCTTGAGTCGCCTTTACCGTAGCTCGCTGCCGAAAGCCTGCGCAGCTCATCGGAGAGCGGCGCGGCAACGCGATCAGCGAACTCGCCGATGCTGCGCGGTGCGGCACCGTGCCATTGCAGGCGGCCCCATTCCAGCAAAGCATTGCGCACGCCTGCGGCGTCCTCGCCCGCCGCCGCCCTGCGCGCCGTTTTGAGCAACGCTGCCTGCTGCTTGTGAATCGGTTGCGCCTTTTCTTCGCGAGACTCACGTGGCTGCCTGGGTCGAGACCGAGACGTCCACCACCAGGCGACCAGCGTCAGCAACCAGAGAATTGCGAACAGCTCGGTTCCGCGTTGCCAGAAATTATTGACGGCCTCCACAGCTTCGGACGCCGACTGTGCATCGGCGGCGGCCGGCTCGCGTAAGGGTTCGGCGACAGGCGGCGTTTCGACAACCGGTGCCAGCGTCGCACCCTTGATGGTCAAGGTTCGTGCCGGGAGACTCGCGACCTTCCACTCCGCCGCCTCGATATCCCACCACGGTACGTTGAGTTCGGGCAGCTCAACATCACCGCCCGAGAGGCCGATGATTGCGTACTGGTCCTTGCGTATTCCGCGAATGCCGCCGGCCTCATGCGTGCGGCCAAGGTCTGGCTTGTCCGTGTACACGTTGAGACCCTCAACCTCGGGCAGCTCAACCGCTGGCAGCTGCGTTTCGATCTGTCCGAGCGCACTCAACGTGACGTGGCGCGTCACCGGTTCACCGGCTTCCATTTCTTCGGGCGGACGTGACCATTCCTCGCTCAGCTGCACGCCGCGCGCCGGCAACCACGTCGCGTCGGGATAGTCGGCCGGTGGCGCTGGAATGGGCAGCACCTTGATCGTATGTGTCTGTGACTCAAACACCTTGCGCCCCGTGATGCGGCCGTCGCGCAGTACACGCGCCTCGAAACGCGCCGGCGATATCTGGATCTCGCCGCTCTCCTGCGGATACAAGGCGATGACCCGCTCGATGACGTTGTAAGCGCGGCCATTCAGTACGGCCTCGTACTGCCGTTCGTCTCCCGACAACTCGGCGAGCGTTTCGGCGCCGGTAATTGTGGGTTCGCGCAAGGCGGGCTGGCGCGTGGCGACGGCACGATAGATACGAATCCGGTAGAGAATCTGCGCCTGCACGTAGGTCTCTTCCAGGTCGACTTCGCTCGTAACAAACACGTCGGCCTCGCCCGGTGGTGCGTTGACCGGCTCCTTGACGACGATGCGCACCGGCGCGCTCTCTTCATCCCCGAGCTTGATCGCCGGGATGAACTGCTCGCCGAGTTTCTTCGGCATCAACGCGACGGCCCAGGTCAGGCTGCGCTGGATGTCGCCGTTGTAGATGGACGTATTGCTCAGCTTGCTGACCTGGCCGACGTAGAAGTTTTCTTCGAGCATCGTGAGGTCGGGTTCGAGGTCCGTGTTCGAGTCGACGATGACCTCGAGCGTGAACGACTCGTTCAGATCAACCGTCGGGCGATCGACGCGCGCAGTGACAGCGGCCTGGGCCAGCGACGAGACCAGCATAAACAGGGTAACCGGTACCCAATTGATGAATACGCTGCGTTTGTTCACCACGGTTTTACCTCGTCGTCGGGCCACACGTCTCTTCCTTCCTGGTCCTTACCGTACCGCTGGTACTGGTAGCGGAACTTACGCCGCAGCAAGCCACCCGGATCGTCGGGAATGCGCCGCAGCCACTGTTCCATGGCCTGTTCCTGTTCCTGCAACTGCCTGAGCTCCGCGAGCTCCGCATCCGAGAGCTGCTCGGGCTGCTCACCCTGCTCTGCCTCTTCGGCCGCACGCCGCAATTCTTCCTGCAGGGCCTGGAGGTCTTCCTCGCTCATCTCCTCTTCGCCGCGTTGCGAAGGGTCGCTCTCGTCGGATTGCTCCGGCTCCGATGAGCCCTCCGAGCCTTCCTGGTTCTGCTCGCTTTCACCGTCGGACTGCTCGCCGTCGCCGCCGGGATTCTCGGTCGACTGCTGATCGTCGCCCTGCGTGTCCTGCTCTTGTTCCTGCTGGTCCTTGATGCTCTTCACGAGCTCAAGGTTGTACGCTGCGTCCTCGTGATCGGGTTCCATTTCGAGCACCTGCTCATAGGTATCGATCGCCGCGTCAAACTCGCCTTGCTGGGCCATCGCGTTACCGAGATTGTAGAGATTGCGTACATCTCCACTCTCGGCGAATTCGGATGCACTGCCCCCATAGTCGCCGGCCTCATAGCGGGCCACACCGCGCCATTCAGTGTCATCGAACATGGCAGCCGCATCCGCCGGACTGCCGGCTTCGAGTGCGCGCCGCGCCTGTTGATCCCTGGTAAGCCACAAGTCGTCCCATGCAGACGCCTGGGCCGGCTGGGGCAGCGGTGCAATAAAGATCACGAGCACGAGCACCCAGCCCTTGCGGAAGGCGAGCGCCGCCAGCGGCAGTAGCAACAACACCAGCCAGGGGCCCTCCTCGCGCCAGCGGTCGGTCGCCAGCGAGCCGTCTTCCGACGCAGCGGCGGCCGCCGCCACTTCGCCCGACAACAGGTGGTCAAGGTCACTGTTGTCGGCGGTAAGAACCGAGAAACGACCGCCGCCCGCGCCCGCGAGGTCGCGCAAGCCGCGCTCTTCGAGTCGCGCCACGGCGATCTTGCCGCGATTATCCACCACGAAACCGCCGGCAAGACGAGGTATCGGCGCGCCCTCGCGCGTGCCGACGCCGAGGATCGACAATGAGTAACCGGCTTCCTTGAGGTCGCGGGCCGCCTTCTCGGCCGCCGGCGATGACCCGCCGTCGGTAATCAGCATCACTTCACCGAAGCCAACGCCGGCCTGTTCGAGCAGCGACTGCCCCTTGCGAATGCCGACCTCGGGATAACTGCCGCGACTCGGCATGATGTCGGTGCTCAGGCTGTTGACGAGCGCCGCAATCGTATCGGTGTCGTCGGTAAGCGGTGTGACCGTAAACGCATTGGCCGTGTACACAAGCAACGCCGTCTGGCCGCTCTGCCGGCGCTCGAGCATGCCAAGAATTTTCAGTTTTGCGCGCGCCAGGCGGCTCGGCTCGATATCCTGCGCGTCCATCGAGCGGGAAAGATCCAGCGCGAGCACGAGCGCCTGCTCCGCGCGAAATACGGGCTGGTCAATGCGCTGCCAGGCTGGACCAGCCAGCGCGGTTGCAGCAATGATCCCGCCCAGGCCGAGCAGCCACCAGCGATAATCGGCGCCGCGTCCCGGTGTACGCGACAGTACGTGCGGCATGAGCGCGGGATCGATGATGTCACGCCAGTTGCCTGCGCCGAGTTGGCGGCGGGCAAGCAACACGGCGATCGCGACAACGATCGGTATCGCCAGCAGCCAGGCCGGTCGCAGCCAATGGAAGTCAGCCAGCATGTGCTTCACCTCCAACAGCTCGACGCGACACGCTGCGTTGCAGCAGCCCTGCCAGCGCCAGGAGACCCACCAGCGCGAACGCGGCAGCGAGCGGCCATGCGTAGTACGACTTCACAGGCCGAAACCCGGACTCCGGTTTCTCGACCGGCTCGAGTTCGTCGACGAGCGAATAGATGTCCTGCAGGCTGGCCGTATCCGTTGCGCGGAAATACCGCCCGCCCGTGAGCTGGGCGATTTGCGTCAGCGTCGCTTCATCGAGATCCGCGGACGGGTTGATGTTGCGGCGTCCGCCGACCAGCGATGAGACGTCCATCGATTCGGCGCCAATGCCGATCGTGTAAATGCGCAGCCCAACCTGCTGTGCGAGTTCAGCCGCCTTGAGCGGCTGCACTTCGCCGGCAGTGTTGGCACCATCGGTGAGGAGCACGAGTACCTGGTCGCCCGACTCGTCTTTTTGTTCGTGGACGCGGCGCACGGCCAGCGTGATGGCATCGCCAATCGCCGTCTTCTCCCCGGCCAGCCCGATCTCGGCTTCGAGCAGCAGGATCTTCACGGTGTCGCGATCGAGGGTCAGCGGCACCTGCAGGTAGGCGCGCTCGCCAAAGAGGATGAGGCCGATACGGTCGCCCTCGCGACGCGAGATGAAATCGCTGGCCACGGCCTTCGTGGCGGTCAGGCGATCCACCCGGCGGCCCGCCAGCTCGAAGTCCTTCTGGTCCATGCTGCCGGACAGGTCGACGGCGAGCATCAGGTTGCGGCCGGCGACGGGAACGTCGAGTTCATCGCCGATGCGTTCGGGCCGCGCCGCGGCCAGTACGAGCAGGCCCCAGGCCAGCACGGCGACGAGGACGCGCCAGTTGAGTAATTGCTCGGCATCCGACCGATCCCTGAGCGTTTCGAACCCGCCCAGGCTCGGCACCCGCAGCCCGGCCTCGGAAAGTCCGCGTGCCTCTGGCAGCAGCCAGCGCGCGATCAATGGCAGCGGCAGCGCGAGCAGCGCCCAGGGCCAGGCCAGCGACCACATCAGGCGGCTCCCTGCAGCGGCACGCTGAGCCGCATGCGTACGGCAGCCAGCAGCGCGCTGACGTCGATATCGGAAAAATCACCCTCGGGATCCCGGTACGGCAGGCTCATCAGGCTCTTGCCGCCTTCCGTATGGAAATACGGCAGCGGCATGCCTTGGTCGAGCCAGGCCAGCCACTGCTCGCCGGTCAGTCCCGCGATGTCCTCACGCGGGGCGTAGGCCAGCATGCCGCGACGCAGCAGCTCCGAAAGTTGCTTGCCCAGCGTGACGGGATCGCGATGCACGAGGTACTCGGCCTCGTAACGCGCGAGCTCGCGCATCGCGTAGCGACGAGGTGCATTGGCCTGCCAGCGCAGGTACAGGCGCCATAACACGTACGCGAGAACGACACCCGCAATGGCAATGACGCCCCACCAGCCGGGCGCAAGCGGCCACCATCCGATGGGCTCGGGCAGGTGCAGGTCACGCAATGGCAGGGCGTTCTCGTTCATCTAGTGCGTCCGCCGTCCAAGCGCCGTTTGCAGCGCACTCACCGGGTCGTCGTCCGTCGACAGCGGCATCAGGTGCACGCCGTAACGCTGGCAAAAGGCCTCAAGTTCGTGCAGCCGCTTTTCGAATGCCAGCGCATAGTCGCGCCGGGCCGGCGTCGCATAGGTGTCAATCGCGAGCTCGTCGTCCGGCGAGACAATGCGGTAGCGACCGGGCGGCGGCAGTTCGCGTTCGAGCGGGTCGTTGAGGAACACGGCCAGCACTTCGTTGTGACGCGCGACGCTCGACAGGTAGGCCTGCGCCGCACGCGAAAAACCGACAAAGTCGCTGATCACGACGACAAGCGAGCCGGGGCGAGCCACGCGCCGCAGCGCCGACATGGCCTGCGTCAGGGCATCGGGGTTTGCCAGCTCAGGGTCGCTGCGCGTCCAGTCCGGGTGCTCGACGAGTTCGTGCACGAAACGCAGTGCCGCACGACGCCCGAGCCTCGGCTTGAGTTCGCGGTGCGTCGTGTCGCCGAAAACCAGGCCACCGAGCCTGTCACCGCGGTGGTGAGCAGCCCACGACAACAGCGCAGCCGCCCGGCTTGCGTTAACGGACTTGAAACATCCCTGCGTCGCGAAATGCATGTTGGAGCGCAGATCCACGGCGACGAGCACGGGGCGCTCGCGTTCTTCACGGAACAACTTGGTGTAGGCCGTCGTGCTGCGCGCAGTCACACGCCAGTCGATACTGCGCGGATCGTCGCCGGGCTGGTACGGCCGCGACTCGTCGAACTCCATGCCGCGACCGCGAAACCGCGACACGTAGGCGCCGGTCTGCAGCGAATTAACGCGCAGCACGTTGAGCGCGATCGCGCGGGCGGGACCCGCGAGACGAATCAGGCCCGGCTGGCTGACGCTGACCGGGGAGGCACCTTCGTAGATGTGGTCGAGACGCACGGCGCGACCTACGGAACCCCGACTCCGTCGAGGATGCCTTTGATGATGGATTCGGCGTCGACGCCGTCGGCCTCGGCCTCGAAACTCAGCACGAGGCGATGCCGCAATACATCCGGCGCCACGGCCTGGATGTCTTCAGGGCCAACGAAATCGCGGCCGGCGAGCCAGGCGTGTGCGCGAGCGGCGCGGTCGATGCCCATGCTGGCGCGCGGGCTGGCGCCGTAGAGCACCTGCCCGTCGAGCGCGCGGTCGACACCGCCCGGATTTCGGGTCGCAACAACGACGTTGACAATGTATTCCTCGAGTTCCTTCGCGAGGTGCAGGTTCAGGATGTCCTGGCGCGCCTGCATGATCGATTCGCGAGACAGCAGCTCGGACGGCTGGAATGCATCGCGCTCGCCCTGCTTCGCCTCGTCGCGGTTGAGGATGAGAATACGCCGTTCGTCCTCGACGCTCGGGTAGCCAACCTGGACGTGCAGCAGGAAGCGGTCGAGCTGCGCTTCGGGCAGCGGGTAGGTGCCTTCCTGCTCGATCGGGTTCTGCGTTGCCATGACCATGAACAGGTCTTCGAGCGGGTAGCTCTTGTCACCCACCGAGATCTGGCGTTCTTCCATGGCCTCGAGCAACGCCGACTGTACCTTTGCCGGTGCGCGGTTGATTTCGTCCGCCAGGATCAGATTGTGAAACAGCGGACCCTTGCGGAATTCGAAGGTGCCTTCCTGCGGCCGGTAGATGTCCGTACCGGTCAGGTCGGCCGGTAACAGGTCGGGCGTGAACTGCAGGCGATGAAAATCGCCCTCGATGCTCTCGGCCAGCACCTTGATCGCGCGGGTCTTGGCAAGACCGGGGGCGCCTTCGACGAGCAGGTGGCCGTCGCACAGCAGTGCGATCAGCATACGGTTGATCAGGTGCGCCTGCCCGATGATCAGCCCGCTGGCGTGAGCCTCGAGTTTCTGGAATTGTTCTGCGACGCTCATTAATAGCTCCGGAGATAAATGCGGCGTGTCATTCTAGTGATGATGCTTGTGCGCGCCAACAGGTCGCGGGCTTTTTTGCTCATTATTCTGCCTGTTTAAGTAGAATCGACCCCAATTCCGACAACGGCGGGCCGAAACCATTGCATTTGATTGACCAAAAGTTCTGTTTTCCAAGGCAGTTAACGACGCTCCTCGTGGCAACGACCGCCCTTGTCGCCTGCAAGGAGGCGCCGCCGGCTGTACCTGCAGAGGCCCCGCTACCTGAGATCGAATCGAGCTGCGGTGACGTGGGCGTCCTGCAGGGCATGCTGGCCGGCGCGATCAACGCGACGCTCGACTGGCCCGACAGTGCCCTTCTGTGCGAGAGCATGCCCCGCCCCGATGGCGAAGGCGTGCGGATGCGGCTCTCGGGTGAGGTCGCCGGCGAACGCCTGGCCATCATCATCGCGATGCCCGACCTCGATGCCGGTGATACCGGGCCCGAGTTCGACAGCAACGTGACCATCTCGGTCGAGGGCAGCGGCCGCTTCTTCAGCACGCCGAATCTCGACACCTGCTGGACGACTGTCGCGACCAACGAAGCGCTGGAGGGTAGTGCAGGTACACACAATGTCATTGGCAGCCTGACCTGCGTCGGGCCGCTCGGCGAGATCAACGGCGACGGGTTCGTCGATATCCGCAACCTCAAATTCAGCAGCATCGCGAAGTGGACGGCCGAATGAGGGCCGCACTCGCCATTCTGGGCCTCGCCCTCGCTGCCTGCAGTCCGCAAACACCCACCAAGACCGGGACCGTGCCCGACCTCGACGGCCTTTTTGACTTTGCCACGCTGGAAGTCGTCAACGATGCGGGCGAGACTCTAAGCCTCGATGTGTACCTGGCCGAGAATTTCGACCAGCAGCGGCGCGGCCTCATGTTCGTGCGCGACATGCCCGAGACGACGGGCATGCTGTTTATCTATGAACAGATTGATATTCGCTCGATCTGGATGAAGAACACCTACATTCCGCTGGACATCGTTTTCGCGCGCGATGACGGCTCGGTGATCAACATCGTGCGCGACGCGACGCCGCAGACGCTGAATTCGAATCGCTCAACGGAACCGGCGCGCTACGTACTCGAACTCAATGGCGGGACGACACGGCGAATGGCCATCGGCGCCAACAGCAAGCTTCTGTGGAGAAGCGATGAGCAATAAGGACAAGCGCAACTGGCAGGTGTTCTTTGCTGCTCTCCTGCTCACCGGCGGCATCTCGCTCTTGTGGCTAAGCAGTACTGCAGTGACGGACGAAGACCTCATCATCCCGATTCGCCACACCGCGCAGCTCGCGTTCGCTATTTTTCTCGTCGTACTCGTTACACGCCCATTGCAGCAGCTGCTGCGGCAGAACTGGACGGCGGCACTGCTCCGGTCACGACGTTTCATCGGCGTTGCGTTTGCCGCCGTCATGACGACGCATCTGGGCCTCATCGCTTATCGTTTCGGTTCGCAACCCGAGCTCGAGTACCCGTTCTTCAGCCTGCTGGTCGGCGGCAGCACCTACTCCGTCTTCTACCTGATGCTGATCACATCATTCGACGGGCCGCGCAAGGCGCTCGGGCCGCGCAGGTGGAAGATCCTGCATCGCACCGGGCTCGTATTGGCCGGTATTGTTTTCGGACTGCCGCGTTCACTCGAACAACTGTCGGACCCCGACTACCTGAAATTCGGCATCCCATTCATGATCGCGCTATTGATTCGCTTTACAGCGTGGCAGCGATCGCGTCGGCGAGGTAGTTGAGGCTCCCATAGAACCCCCCCCTTCAATGATCGGTGGTTTCCGTATTCGAATTCTCCAGCGACTCCAGGAACAGCCGCAGATCAGCCAGCAACGCCGGGGCGTGTTCGTACCCCCTGGATTCGAAATCCACGAGCATTTCCTCCATCGTCCGAAGCGTTTTAACAGCACCTTCGTGTCCAGCCAAGGCTGCCTCTTTCAGTAGCTCCCAACCTTCTGGGTCAGTCATCGATTTACTGATTACTGCACGGCCCAAACTCGCTTTTGCGAAGAGGCACTCGGCGCAATGCTCGTCCGACTCAAGCAGTCTTCGAAGCCACTGTTCTCCGCTGGCATAAAACTGATCTGCCTCAGGACCTTCGTCAGCGGCATAGTACTGCTCCAGATAAGTAATGCCCGACCATAACTGCGCCCTGACGTCGCCCGACCGCGCCGGCGATTCAAACCAACGGAGCGCCTCCTCGAAATCTTTGTCCACCCACTGGCCGGCTCTGTAGAGGAAACCCAGGTTGTACTGCGCGATGGGAATTCCCGCGTCGGCTGCGGTTCGAAGAAACTCTAGCGCCTCTGGAACGAACTCACGAAGCTCAACAGGGTTTTCCAGGACGTAAACAAACGCATTGTGCTTGGCGTAGGGATCACCGTTGACGGCGAGGGCCCGAATTTTCCGGTAGGCCGCCGGATCGAGCTTCTCGATATTCCCCTCCTGCACAATCTCCGGTTCCTTCGACCCGGTCTTCGACCCGTCTTCATAGAGGTCGGGAATCTCGGACCTGTGCTCGTCAGCAAAAGTGAAGATCCCGTATTGATCACGAACATCAACGTTCGCAGTGCTGGTTTCACTGGCGGAACCGATGCCAGCCAATGAAACAAGGCAAGACAGGGCAATCAGGATTCTTGGCGTCGAGAGAATATTCCAGCCCCCTATAAACCGCCTTACAGCGTGGCAGCGATCGCGTCGGCGAGGTAGTTGACGTTCCTGGCCGTGATGCCGGCCGTGTTGATACGGCTCGAACCCACCATGTAGACACCGTAGTCGCGCTTCAGGCGATTGACCTGGTCCTCGGTGATGCCGAGGAAGCAGAACATGCCTCTCGCCCTGACGAGGTGAGAGAAGTCATGGCCCGGTGCTTTCTCTTTGAGCGCGTCGTTTAACAGCACGCGCATCTCGCGCAGGCGGCTGCGCATTTCCGCAAGCTCCACGCGCCAGGCAACTTTCAGGTCCGGGTCGTTGAGGATAGTGGCCACGACGACGGCACCGTGATCGGGCGGCACCGAGTAGATCGTCCGCACGACGTTATTAACCTGGCTGTACACCACGTCTTTTGCTTTCTTATCAGCAGCCAGCAGCGACAGGGTGCCGACGCGATCCCGGTACAGGCCGAAATTCTTGGAACACGAACTCGAGACGATCATCTCGGGCACTCGATCCGCGAGGTGCCGCACGATGAACGCATCGTCCGCGAGGCTCTGTGCAAAGCCCTGGTAGGCAATATCGACGAACGGCAGCAGCTTGCGCGCTTCGATGACCTCGGCGATCGCCCGCCATTCGTCTTCGGACGGGTCCAGTCCTGACGGGTTGTGGCAGCAGGCGTGCAGGAGCACGACATCGCCCTCGTCGGCCTTGCGCAGGCCATCGAGCATCGCATCGATCCTGATGACGTGCTTCTCTGTGTCGTAATACGGGTAGGTCTCGAGCGTGATGCCCGCTCCACCCAGCAGCGGAATGTGATTAGCCCATGTGGGATCGCTGACCCAGACTTTCACATCGGGGTTCGCTCGCAGCAGCAGGCTGGCCGCAACACGCAGGCTGCCAGAGCCGCCCGGCGCCTGGATCGTCGCGATGCGATCCTTGTCACCCGCATCCCCGAACGTCAGGTCCTGCATCGCCGCATTGAATGCCGGGTCACCGGCCGTACCGATGTAGGCCTTGCTGTCCTGGGTGTCGATGATGCGCTGTTCGGCCTGCTTCACGACGTCGAGAACAGGGGTTTCGCCTTCGGCAGTGCGGAACACGCCAACGCCGAGATCGATCTTCTCGGGGCGCGGATCATTCTTGTGCTCGGTGATCAAACCGAGGATGGCATCGGCCGGCGCGGCCTGCAGGGATTCAAACAAGGCGAGTCTCCGTGGGGAGTTCGCATTGTACAAACGAAAACGCCGGCTTGTCAGCCGGCGTTTCCAATGCAACTTATTTTAGGTCGCTCAGGCTTTCGGCGCCCAGACCGAACACCAGCCGGCGGCGGCAACCGTCTTGCCTGCGAAAATGCTGCAGGGACGCCAGGCGTCGCCGTCGTTGCCCTGGATCAGCGCGCAGTTGGCGCAGTTCTGTTCAGGGGCCGGGTTGTTGCGCGTAGCCGGGTCAACGGTCGACGCGTCGTGGGTGTATTTCATGGCCTTTGCCATCGGATCGTCTTCGGCCAGGTGCGGCATTTCGCCGGCATGGGCTTCACGGCCGGGTGCAACGATAACGCCAGCAGCGGCGACGGCTGACAACTGAAGGAATTTGCGGCGAGGAATAGTGCTCAACGTAAGTCTCCTGAGAACAATGTGAAGGTATCGATGCCGCGCATTCTAACCATGTTTCCTGAACGTCCGCATAACGGCTTTCACGCCGGCAAACGCCGAATTCTGAGAACGATTCTCATTACGTGCTGGAGGCCGCGCCGCTGCGATATACTGCTTGGCCCAGTTGCTGGAAACGATGCCGATGACGGTCCGCAGTCAGCCAATCGAGGTGGTGAGGATGCGCGGCGATTTGCGCGAAACCGCCGCAGATCGCGTCGCGATCGAGGAACCCCTGGAGATTCGCCTGGGCTATGAAGTCGACGGTGAGCGGCAAACCACGAGCATCTCGATCACGATGCGCACGCCCGGTCACGACGAGGACCTGGCGCTCGGCTTCCTGTTCACCGAGGGCATCGTCCGTTCGCTGGACGATGTCGCAATCGTCAAACCCTGCAATGGTGACAACACGGTGCGCGTCGAACTCGAGGCGGGTGTCGCTGTCGACCTCGAGCGGCTCGAACGCCACTTTTATACAACCTCCAGTTGCGGCGTCTGCGGCAAGGCATCGCTCGATACGCTGCGTGTGCAGGGTATTGCACCACTCGCAAACAACAATGGGCTGTTCGAGCACAGCGTTGTCGTCAATGTCCCCGACCGCCTGCGCGCCGCGCAACACACCTTCGATGAGACCGGCGGGCTGCATGCCGCGGCGGCGTTCGATTCACAGGGTGAACTCGTCGTAGTGCGCGAGGACGTCGGGCGCCACAATGCGGTCGACAAGGTCGTCGGCAACCTGCTGTCCACAGGGCAGCTCCCGGCCGGCGAACTGGGGCTCATGGTATCGGGGCGCGCGAGCTTCGAACTCATGCAAAAAGCGCTTGTCGCGGGCATGCCCCTGCTCGCCGCCGTCAGCGCGCCCTCCAGCCTTGCAGTCGAGCTTGCGCGGGAGTTCAATGTGACGCTCATAGGATTTTTGCGCGGCGACAATTTCAATATTTATGCCGGCGAGGAACGGATTGCCTGATGACTGACCAGACACCCGAATCGATCTCGAGGATCGTCCAGGGCTTTGACGCCAAACCCGAGATGCTCGTGCAGATCCTGCAGGCGGTTGTGCAGGCGCATGGCTGGGTCTCCAAAGACACGATCCGGCAGCTTGCGGGCGAGCTCAACCTGTCGCGCGCCGACGTGCACGGTGTCGTCGAGTACTACCACGATTTCCGCACCGAGAAGCCGGGCAAACACATCGTCAAGATTTGCCAGGCGGAAGCCTGCCAGGCCATGGGCAGCCGCGAGCTGACGCAGCATGCAAACACGGCGGTCGATGCCGACACGACCATCGAACCCGTCTACTGCCTCGGCAACTGTGCCTGCGCACCCGCGGTCATGGTTAACGGCAAAACAATAGGCCGTGTCGATGCTGCACGTTTCGATTCGCTTGTGGCGGCTCTGCAGGGGGCAGACTAATGAGTAGAGTCAAAGTCTACGTGCCGCGTGAAACGACATCCGTCTCGGTCGGCGCCGACGAGGTAGCCCTGGCCATCGCGCAACAGGCCAAGCAGGCCGGCGACATTATCCAGCTCGTGCGCAACGGTTCATGGGGCGCCTGCTGGCTGGAGCCGCTGGTTGAAGTGGAAGTCGACGGCCAGCGAATCGCCTACAGAAACATCGAACCCGACGACGTGCCCGGTCTGTTCGCTGCCGGCTTGCTCGAAGGCGGCGATCACGAGAAGCGCCTCGGACCGATCATCGAGGAGCCGTACCTGATCAACCAGGACCGCTGGACGTTCTGGCGCTGCGGGCTGATTGAGGCTCTCTCACTCGAGGACTTCCAGTTGCACCAGGGCTTCAAGGCGCTGGAAAAAGCCTGGGACATGGGTGCCGATGCGGTCATCGATGCCGTCACTGAATCCGGCCTGCGCGGGCGCGGCGGTGCCGGCTTCCCGGCGGGCATCAAGTGGCGCACCGTGGCCGACGCCGAGGGCGACCAGAAATACATTGCCTGCAACGCCGACGAAGGCGACAGCGGTACCTTTTCCGATCGCATGCTCATGGAAGGCGACCCGTTCGGCCTGATCGAGGCCATGGCGGTTGCCGGGTTTGCCGTAGGGGCGAACAAGGGCTACATCTACCTGCGCTCGGAATACCCGCTCACGCACATGATCCTGTCCAGAGCGATCGTGACGGCACGCGACGCGGGCTGGCTCGGCGAGGATATTCAGGGCAGCGGTTTCGACTTCGACATCGAACTGCATCTCGGCGCCGGCTCCTATGTATGCGGCGAAGAGACGGCCATGCTCGAGAGCCTCGAGGGCAAGAAAGGCATCGTGCGCTACAAGCCGCCTCTGCCCGCCCATGAAGGCCTGTTCGGCAAACCGACCGTGGTAAACAACGTTGTCACACTCGCCTCGGTACCCAACATCATCAATATGGGTGGCGAACGTTACGCCGGTATGGGTGTCAATCGTTCCAAGGGCACGCTTGCGTTCCAGCTCGCCGGCAATATCAAGCGCGGGGGGCTGGTCGAAAAGTCCTTCGGTATCACGCTGCGCGAACTGATCGAGAACTACGGCGGCGGCACGGCCTCGGGCCGGCCCGTGAAAGCGGTGCAGGTGGGCGGCCCGCTGGGGGCGTATCTGCCCGAGTCGCAGCTCGATACGCCCCTCGATTACGAGGCCTTCACGGAAATCGGCGCGATGATTGGCCACGGCGGCATCGTCGTCTTCGACGACACGGCCGACATGGCGCAGCAGGCGCGCTTCGCCATGGAATTCTGCGCGATCGAGTCCTGCGGCAAGTGCACCCCCTGCCGGATCGGCTCCACGCGGGGCGTGGAAGTCATTGACCGTATGATCAATGATGAAAATCGTGACGAGAACTACGATTTGCTGGTGGAACTCTGCGATACCATGGAGGACGCTTCGCTGTGCGCCATGGGCGGCATGACGCCCTACCCGGTTCGCAGCGTGCTGAAGCACTTCGCGGAAGACTTCGCGTTGGGCCAGAAAAATCAGGCGATAAGGAATGAATAAGACACGACAACCCGACCTCGGCACCCCGGCCAGTGCGGCCGACGAAACCGTCCAGGTCGAAATCGACGGCCTGCCCGCCACTGTGAGGGCCGGCACGAGCATCCTGCGTGCGGCTCGCGAATCGGGTGTGGACATCCCCAAGCTCTGCGCTACCGACAGCCTCAAGCCATTTGGTTCCTGCCGCCTCTGTGTGGTCGAAGTGGAGGGTCGCAAAGGCTACCCCGCGTCTTGCCACACGCCAGTCGAAGCCGGCATGAGAATCCGGACGCAAACAGACGCCCTGTCGAAGCTGCGTCGCAACGTCATGGAGCTCTATATCTCCGATCATCCGCTGGACTGCCTGACCTGTTCGGCGAACGGCGATTGCGAACTGCAGGACATGGCCGGCGCAGTCGGCCTGCGCGACGTGCGTTACGGCTTCGACGGCGAGAACCATCTCGACGCACCGGTTGATACCAGCAACCCCTATTTCCAGTTCGATGCCTCCAAGTGCATCGTCTGTTCGCGCTGCGTGCGCGCCTGCGACGAGGTCCAGGGCACGTTCGCGCTGACGATCGAAGGCCGCGGCTTCAACTCCAAGGTCTCCGCCGGCATCAGCGAAGACTTCCTCGACTCCGAATGCGTGTCCTGCGGCGCCTGCGTGCAGGCCTGCCCGACGGCGACGCTTATGGAGAAGAGCATCGTCGATCACGGTCAGCCGGATCACAAGGTCATCACGACCTGCGCCTACTGCGGCGTCGGCTGCTCGTTCCAGGCCGAGATGAAAGGCGACCAGGTCGTGCGCATGACGCCGTGGAAAGACGGCGAAGCCAACCATGGCCACTCCTGCGTCAAGGGCCGCTTCGCCTGGGGCTATGCTTCGCACCGCGATCGCGTCATGAAACCCATGATTCGCGAGAACACGTCGGACCCGTGGCGCGAAGTCGAATGGGACGAAGCGATCCAGTACACGGCTGACCGTTTCAAAACGATCCAGGAAAAACACGGCCGCAAGTCCATCGGCGGCATCACCTCGTCGCGTTGCACGAACGAAGAAGTGTATGTCGTGCAGAAACTCGTGCGCGCGGCGATGCTCAACAACAACGTCGACACCTGTGCGCGGGTCTGCCACTCGCCCACGGGTTACGGCCTCAAGACAACGCTTGGCACTTCAGCAGGAACGCAACCCTTCGACAGCGTCATGGACGCCGACGTCATCGTGGTCATCGGCGCGAACCCGACTGCCGGCCATCCGGTCTTTGCCTCGCAGATGAAACGCCGCCTGCGCCAGGGCGCCAAGCTGATCGTTGTCGACCCGCGCGAAATCGGCCTCGTGCGCTCGCCGCACATCGAGGCGGAACATCACCTACCGCTGTTGCCGGGCACCAACGTACCGATCATCAACGCCCTCGCCCACGTCATTGTCGAAGAAGGCCTCGCAGATGAGGCCTATGTACAGGAGCGCTGCGACCTGGAGTCATGGGAAGCGTGGAAAGCGATGATCCTGCGACCTGAAAATTCACCCGAGGAGGTCGCGAAAGTATCCGGTGTCGATGCCGGGACGATTCGGGCAGCCGCGCGCCTCTACGGCTCGGCGAAGAACGGCGCCATCTATTACGGGCTCGGCGTCACCGAACACAGCCAGGGCTCGACCATGGTCATGGGCATGGCCAACCTCGCGATGGCCACCGGCAACATCGGCCGCTCGGGCGTCGGCGTGAATCCGCTGCGCGGCCAGAACAACGTACAGGGCTCCTGCGACATGGGCTCGTTCCCGCACGAACTGCCCGGCTACCGGCCCGTCTCGGGCCAGGACGTGCGCACCCAGTTCGAACAGCACTGGGGCGTGACGATCGACCCCGAACCGGGCTTTCGCATTCCCAACATGTTCGACGCGGCCTGCGCCGGCGAATTCAAGGGTATGTACATACAGGGCGAGGACGTCGCGCAGTCGGATCCCGACACGCACCACGTCGAGGCGGCGCTCTCGAACATGGACTGCATCGTGGTGCAGGATCTGTTCCTGAACGAGACCGCGAAGTTCGCACACGTGTTCCTGCCCGGCACCTCGTTCCTCGAGAAGAACGGTACGTTTATCAATGCCGAGCGCCGCATCAACCGCGTGCGCAAGGTGATGGAGCCACAGCAGGGCAAGGACGAGTGGCTCATTACCCAGGAACTGGCCCAGGCGATGGGTTACCCGATGAACTACGAGAACGCGGCCCAGATCATGGATGAAATCGCGGAGCTCACACCCACGTTCAGGAACGTCAGTTTCGATTTCCTCGACGAGGTCGGCAGCGTGCAGTGGCCATGCAACGAGGACGCGCCGATGGGTACGCCGATCATGCACATCGACAATTTTGTCCGTGGCAAGGGCCTGTTCGTCGAAACCGACTACGTGCCGACCGAGGAACGCACCAACCGCAAGTTCCCGCTGTTGCTCACGACCGGCCGCATCCTGTCGCAGTACAACGTCGGTGCGCAGACCCGCCGCACGGCCAACAACGTCTGGTACGGCGAAGACCTGCTCGAGGTGCACCCGTCCGACGCAGAGATGCGCGGCATCCGCGACGGCGAGATGGTCGCACTGGCCAGCCGCAAGGGTGACATCACGCTGCGTGCGAAAATTACGACGCGCGTCAAGCCGGGCGTCGTCTACACGACCTTCCACAATCCCGAGACCGGTGCGAACGTCGTGACGACCGAGTACGGCGACTGGGCAACTGATTGTCCCGAGTACAAGGTCACGGCCGTACAGATCGCGCCAGCATCACATCGTTCGGAATGGCAGGAAGAGTTTGATGCGCGCGCCAAAATCCAGGGCCGTATTGAGAGACCTGTCAACTAGCTGCAAAGGAATACCGGCATGACGGCACTTAACCGTGTTCTGATTCTTTGTCTTGGCCTGATGGTCGTGGGCTGTACCACCAACGTGTCCAGGTTCCAGATGCCGGACAGTGATCTCGGCGACATCGTGGCGCTGCACCTCGATCCCCCGGGCGAAGAGCGCAATGCCGAAGAGTTGCGATCGCTGGTCGTGTCGAACCTCGAGAAACGCGGTTACCGGGTGGAGACACGAGACGCGTCTGTCACCCTGGGCGACGGCGACTACATTTTCGATATCGCCGCCGACTGGCATTGGGATATCACCTGGTACCTGCTCGAGCTGCGCGTTGCCATTTACGAGCCAGGGAACAACATTCTCGTCGCCCAGGCGCAGTCTCAACAGTCCTCGCTGGCGCGCAAGAGTAACGAAGAGGTGGTCGAGCGAGCGATGGCCTCTTTATTCAACGACCCGGAAACACAAGAGGGAGACGAATAGCATGACGAAGAAGCTGTTGCCTGTGAAGAACCACCTGTCCGTTTCGTGGAAACACGGAACGATATTGTTATCGGCACTGTTGTTTGCGGCCTGCGGCACGGTGACGGCAATCGTTCCTGATGCCGAAGGTGTCGAACATATTTCAGCGATCGGCATGGGTTGCAAGAAGCCCTACGAGCTGACCCAGGATTGTTCAGGGATGTCCGGCGCCAAGCGACTGGTCGAAGTGTCGGGTTTTCGGTTCAAAATTGCCGGCACCAGCGACGGCAGCACCGTCTTAATGATGGGAGCCAAGCCAACTTCCGACGCCTGGTCGGGCAAAAGCGCAGAAACAGCCAACGTCGCTTATGAGCTGACGAAAAAGGTCCTCGCCGAGAACGGGGTGAGCGTGGTCAAGGCGGAGCCGGTGTCGTCCGGCGCGCTGCTTTCAGGCTATGTGATCACCGCCGACGGTGACGCCTACGCGGTGCTCAAAGCGATGACCGTCGAGGACTAGACCGTCACCGGCATTTGAGATCGAAGGACGCGAAGTCCTGGATATAGGCGTGCGCAACGGACGCGCTTCTACCGGCGTTGCCGCTGCCTGCTCCCTTACCGTCGGCTTTGCGCATCCAGCGCCCCACCTTCGACACGCCGTTCGTCTCGTAGGTGGGTCGAACACTCCAGTAGAGGTCACCACATACCGCGAGCGGCACGGTCAACGTATGGCTCGTGCTTCGCAACCCGCTGGCGTTGTAGACCGGGCGTTCCCGGCTGTAGATCTCGACCTCCCACGTAATACTCGCGGGCTCGATACTCGCGTCGTCGAGACTACTGTTCCACGCCAGCGTCGGGGTGCGCGATTTCGTTTTGCCACGCCAGACGTCTTTCTTGATGGCCCGGATAGAGTCACTCTCAGCGGGCGACACTTCATGCTTGACGTCGATGCGTCCGTACAGCAACGCCGGGATCTCGCGGCCGATGTAGTGCCGCGCGAAATTCCGGTACTCGTGCCAAAGCTGCGTGTCGTTGTCGACCCAGTTAGAGAGTTTATCCTGGTCCTGGTACGTGACTTCCCTGCGATACAGGGTCGTGCCGTCGACCGCATTGTCGAGGCGCATTGACGCGGTCGTCGTAATGATGGCCTTGTTGCCCTGGATGTTGAGCGAGAGATCGGTAAGGGCGACGAACAACACCGCTTCGGTGTCCTCCGGAATCGGTGTCGTCAGGGCAAGGATCTTCGGCTCGAGCGTCGACACGTTCTTGAGCCCCCAGAAGACATCGTTTGCAAGCGCGTCATTCGTCAGCGGCTGGTCCACCTCAGCCCTGAGATCCTGTGTCAGGCGGTCGCGAAATTCCTGGAGCTCGCGCTCGGACTTGCCCGTAATCGCACCGGCGATCATGCCAATTTCACGGAGTATGGGGATTGGTATGCCGATCGGCACCCCACCAACCTCCACCGGAAACGTGCCGAGCTCGGCCCCCTTTGCCATGCCGCCGAAGAAGCCGGGCGTCTTGTTTCTGTAGGTGCCGGTCACCGTCTCGCTGTTGGCCCCTTCGGTCGCCAGGATGACAATCTTGGACACCGATGCCCGCAGTTCCTCGGACATGTGCGCCGCCGCCGGCTGGACATCGGGCTGTGACGGCGCGTTCGGCTCCTGGGCGACTGCCGGAGCGAATAAGAGAACCGCGGCCACCATCATGAGCGGCATCGTTTGCCATCGGTATTTCATTGTTCGGCTTCGGCGACCGCTACCGCTCGATCTTCGTGAACTTCGTGCCTTCGAGCGTCAGGTTGTACATCAGGCCCTTGGAGCCATAGATGAACCCGACGATAGGATCGCGCACGTTGTCGCTGTCGATCGTCTTGCCTGCGCCAATGTCGATCAGCGCCACCGACCCGTCAACACCGACGCGCCAGCCCTCTGATTTACGGAAGCGATCCAGCGCGTCTCGTGTCATGAAGACGATCACGATGGACTTGGCCTGTGCGCCAAGCTGAAAGCCGACGGAACCGGCCGCCAGTCGATAGTAGTCGACCACTGAGCCGCCGACGCGCAGCACGCCTTCCCCGGTCTCACCACCCACACCGATTCCTGCCTTGTACACCTTTGGAAACACGAGGTAGCCGGCGGCCTGGTTCAGAAAGACGTCGGCGCCGTTGACCTGGTTTCGGAATTCCTGCACGGCGTCGCTGGCCTCCTGATTCAGCGAGCTGGCCGGGGTGACGCAGCCTGCGGCAAGTGAACAGACGGCTGCCAGGGCAGTGAGGCTCAGTAAGCTGTTGAATTTGAACATACTATTAACTCTCTTTTGATCCTGTGAATGCTTCCAACATGGGCCGCAGCGTACCACGAAGCCGGGACGCTTTGCGGGCATCGAAAGCCGTCGTCGCCTCGTTCAGATAGACCCGCTGCGACAGTTCGAGTTGCATCGCATGCACGTCGTTCCCGGGGTCCCCGTAATGGCGCGTAATGTAGCCGCCCTGGAAGCGGCCGTTGACCACGTGACTGTAGTCGCTGGCTGCCGCCACGTCGGCCACGCGCTCGGCGATCTCCGGCGCACAGCTGCGCCCGCCGTTAGTGCCGAGATTCAGTTCGGGTAATTCACCGTCGAACAGCCGCGGTACGACACTGGCTATCGAATGCGCGTCCCACAACAGCGCGAAACCATGCCGCTCTCGAATCCGGGCGAGGGTGCTGCTGATCTTGTCGTGATAAGGCCGCCAGTAGCGCTCCACGCGTGCGGACACCTCGTCGGCATTCACTGGCGTCGATGCGTAAATCGCTTCGCCCGCAAACGTCTGCAACGGGCAAAGCCCTGTTGCCACCTGTCCGGCGTAGAGCGCCTCGTCCGTCGCGGGTCGATTCAGGTCAACGACATAGCGTGAGTAGTTGGCGACCAGCATGCTGGCGCCCAGCTCGCGGGCAAAGCTGTAGAGCTCGGCAACATGCCAGTCCGTGTCAGGCAGCGCCGCGGCGGCCGGTGTCATGCGCGCGCGAATATCGGAAGGCAGGTGAATGCCATCGTGCGGCACGCTGACCAGTAGCGGCGATGTGCCTTCGTAAAAATTGAAGACGTCGATCATTGGTACTGGCTTGGCAATACGGACTCGGCGTAGTGGCAAAACTCGCCGTTGTCGATGGTTGCGGCAACACGCCGGATATCCGGGGACAGTGAGCGGTCTTCTTCGTAGACCGGCGACAATTCGCGGATGGCACTCATTACGTCCTCGATCGCCGGCGAACTCGTGGTCGGCCGGTGGAATTCGATGCCTTGCGCTGCGGCCAGCAACTCGATGGCAACGATATCGGCAACATTGTCCAGCATGGTATGCAGGCGCCGCGCCGCGAAGGTCGCCATGCTGACATGGTCTTCCTGGTTCGCGGACGTGGGAATGCTGTCGACGCTCGCCGGATGCGCGTGCGACTTGTTCTCCGACGCGAGCGCGGCCGCCGTGACCTGCGCCATCATGAAGCCGCTGTTCAGGCCTCCCTCGCGGACCAGGAATGCGGGCAGGCCGCTGAGGTTTGTATCGATCAGCAACGCAATGCGCCGTTCCGACAACGCACCGATTTCGGCGATCGCAAGCGCCAGGTAGTCGGCGGCGAGGGCCACGGGCTCGGCGTGAAAATTGCCCCCGGAGAGCACCGCCCTGGAGTCGGTGAAAACGAGCGGGTTGTCAGTAACGGCATTGGCTTCGGTTTCCAGGACCTTGCAGACGTGCCGCAAGACCTCGAGGCAGGCGCCCATCACCTGCGGCTGGCAACGTATCGAGTACGGATCCTGGACGCGATCGCAATCAGCATGCGACGCGCGAATTTCGCTGCCGCTTATAAGATCGCGAAGTACCGCCGCCACCGCGATCTGTCCACCATGACCGCGCACGCTCTGGATCCGGCGATCGAAGGGTGTATCGCTGCCCTTGATCGCGTCGGATGACATGGCCCCGGCCATGAGCGCGGCCGACAGTATATTCTCGGTACGAAACACGCCAGCAAGCGCCAGTGCCGTCGACACCTGTGTGCCATTGAGCAGCGCCAGTCCTTCCTTGGGGGCCAGCCGCACGGGCTCGATGCCGACCTCCTTGAGCGCGATCGCCGCAGGCACAAGACTCCCGTTGATACGCACCTCACCAACGCCGATCAACGCCCCCGCCAGGTGCGCCAGCGGTGCAAGATCACCAGACGCTCCAACCGACCCGCGAGACGGAATTCGCGGATAGATCTCGTGGTTGATCAGGTCGCACAGCGCATCGACGAGTTCGAGTCGCACTCCCGAAAATCCCTCGGCGAGCGCGATGACCTTCATGAGCATAATCAGTCGCACAACGTCGTCGTCAAGATCCTCGCCGACGCCCACGGCATGCGAGCGCACGAGATTCTCCTGCAGGTGTGCCAGCTCGTCATCGCTGATGCGCACCGATGCCAGCTGGCCGAACCCGGTGTTGACGCCGTAGACCTGCTCGCCATGGGCAACCACATCGTCAATCAACTCGTTGGATTCGGCGATGCGGCGACGCGCCGTATCGCCGAGGTCGACGACGACGGGTTCCAGCCAGGCCTGCCTAAGCACGGCCAGCGTGATGAGCTGGTTATCGATTGTGAGATTCATGATGCGCTCCCGGTATCGACCATCGGCAGCTTCAGTCCATGTTCGCGAGCGCATTCAATGGCAATGTCGTAGCCCGCGTCGGCATGCCGCATCACACCGCTTGCCGGGTCGTTCCAGAGCACCCTGCCAATGCGCCGGTCGGCCTCCGCCGTGCCGTCGCAGACGATGACGAGACCCGCGTGTTGCGAATAGCCCATGCCGACGCCGCCACCGTGATGCAGCGACACCCAGGTCGCGCCACCGGCGGTGCTCAGCAAGGCGTTCAACAGCGCCCAGTCCGAAACGGCGTCGCTGCCGTCTTTCATGGATTCGGTCTCGCGATTCGGGCTGGCAACGGAGCCGCTGTCGAGATGATCGCGGCCGATCACGACCGGGGCCTTGAGCTCGCCGTTACGCACCATCTCGTTGAACGCGAGGCCCAGCTTGTCGCGCTGCCCGAGCCCCACCCAGCAGATGCGCGATGGCAGGCCCTGGAAGTGAATGCGTTCACGCGCCGCGTCCAGCCACTGGTGGAGATGCGGGTCGTCGGGAATCAGTTCCTTCACCTTGGCGTCGGTTCTGTAGATATCCTCGGGGTCGCCGGACAGGGCTGCCCAGCGAAATGGCCCGACGCCGCGGCAGAATAATGGCCTTACGTAGGCCGGCACAAAGCCCGGGAAGTCGAACGCCTCTTTGACGCCTTCATCAAACGCAACCTGGCGAATGTTGTTGCCGTAATCGAAGGTCGGGATGCCCTGTTTCTGGAATTCCAGCATGGCGCGCACGTGGACGGCCATCGATTTGACCGAGGCCGCGACAACGGCGTCGGGATCGCTCTCACGTTTCTCGAACCATTGCTCGACGGTCCAGCCGGCGGGGAGATAACCATTTGCCGGATCGTGCGCGGAGGTCTGGTCAGTTACGGCATCCGGTCTAATGCCCCGCTTGATCATCTCGGGAAGGATTTCAGCGGCATTGCCCAGCAAGCCCACCGACACGGCCTTCTTGTCGGTCACGGCCTTATTGATAATCGCCATCGCCTCGTCCAGCGTCTCAGCACGCGTGTCGAGATATCCCGTCTGCAGTCGCATGTCGATACGATCCGACTGGCACTCGATGGCGAGCATGGACGCGCCCGCCATGGTCGCGGCGAGCGGCTGCGCGCCGCCCATACCGCCCAGCCCCGCGGTCAGTATCCAGCGCCCGGCGAGATCCCCCGCGTAATGCTGCCGCCCCATCTCGACGAAGGTCTCGTAGGTCCCCTGCACGATGCCCTGGCTGCCGATGTAGATCCACGATCCGGCGGTCATCTGGCCGTACATCATGAGTCCCTTGCGATCGAGTTCGCGAAAGTGCTCCCAGTTGGCCCAGGCCGGGACGAGATTGGAGTTGGCGATCAGCACCCGGGGTGCGTCGGCGTGCGTCTTGAAGACGCCGACCGGCTTTCCGGACTGCACGAGCAGTGTTTCGTCCGCCTCGAGCTCACGCAGCGTCGCCACGATCTTGTCGAAGCACTCCCAGTTGCGTGCGGCCTTGCCGATACCGCCATAGACAACGAGGTCCTGCGGCCGTTCGGCAACCTCCGGGTCCAGGTTGTTCATCAGCATGCGCAGTGGCGCCTCAGTCAGCCAGCTTTTCGCGCTCCGTTCGACGCCCGTTGGCGCCTTGATTGTTCTGCTCATTGTCTCAGTTTCTCCAGCTGCACGACGCCGGCCGGCATCGATCGCAGTGTTCCCGGTGGGGTGTAATGTCCAGTCAGCTCATAACGGCTGCCCGGATGGTGCAATCGGCCGAAGGTCACGGGGCGCCCTTTCGACCAGGTACGCCGAATAACGACGAGCGCCGGCTCGCCTTCGGCCATTTCCAGGTGCTGGCTTACGGCGCGGTTGGGCATGCTCGCGCGCACGACCTGCTCGGCCTCCTGCAGCGGCGCCACGGAGGTCAGGTAGGCGCTCGGGGTCAGCCGTTCGAAATCCTGTTCGAGGCAGCCGGGCGCGAAGCTTGCGACGATATGACGGTCTTCGACCTGCACGGGCACCTTGTTTTCGTAGTGCACGAGCAGCAAGTGGAAAATGTCAGTGCCCTGCTCGACGTGCAGGGCGCGCGCCACTTCGCCGCGTGCATGCTGCCGTGACTGGCGAATGACCCGGCTGGAATGCGTATGCCCTCGACCCGCGATCTCGTCTGCAATGTTCTGTACCTCGAGCAGGTGGGACTGTGATCGAAAGTCCGACACGAAGGTACCGCGTCCGGCAATCCGGTCAACGTAACCCTCGTCATTGAGCTCTCGCAACGCGCGGTTTGCCGTCATGCGCGACACGTTCATCGCTTCGACAAGCTCGTTTTCCGACGGCACGCGATCGCTCGGCTGCAGTTCGCCAGAGGATATCCGGCCGATAATCAGGTCCTTGAGCTGCTGGTAGCGCGGCTTGGCTGCGTTCATGTCGCGCTCCCAAGACGGCTCAATGCCGCCGCGAATTCGTCGCGGGCACGCTCGCGCTCGACATGGGCGGCGTCTTCGACACGCCAGTGCCCGTCGACCATGACCCGCTCGACCGGCAGCGGATAGCCCGAGAAGACCAGCGCATCCAGGCGCGAGTCGTCGTTGTGCCCCGCCAGCATGGGATCATCATCATTCAGTGCAACGAGGTCCGCAGGCGCGCCCTCGTCTATTCCGACAACCGCTTGTCCCGCCGCCGACGCGCCGCCCTCGAGCGCCCGCGAGAACAGTTCGCTGCCAACATGACTGTCTCGCAGCGACGCGACGTTGCGGGAACGGGTGACCAGGCGCTGCCCGTATTCGAGCCAGCGCAGTTCCTCGAAGGGGTTGATCGAGACGTGGCTGTCGGAACCAATGGCGATGCGGCCACCCTGCATGAGATAGGCGTGCAACGGGAACAGGCCGTCACCGAGATTGGCCTCGGTACTCGGGCAGAGCACGGCAACGGCACCGGACCGCGCAAGCGCGATGACTTCATCGTCGTCCATGTGTGTCGCGTGCACGAGGTTCCATGCGGGCCCGACATCAAAATTCTCGAGGAGCCAGCGCACCGGGCGCCGTCCGTAAGACGAGAAACACTGCTCTACCTCACGCTGCTGTTCGGCAACGTGAATGTGCATCGGCACTCCGGACTTCCCGGCCACATCGGCGACGCGGGCGAGCGATACCTCGCTAACGGCCCTGAGACTGTGCACGCCAATCCCGATGTTCACTCCGTTCCTGCAACGCGGCGCCACGCGATCGAAATGGTCGAGAAATTCGTCGGCCGACATCGCGAACGATGCCTGTTGCGCGGTCGGCTCGGGATCCTCGAATCCGGCGCGCTCATAGTGCACAGGGATGTAGGTCAGGCGTATGCCGCTTTCGTGCGCTGCGGTGACGATTGCGTCAAACATCGTATCCACCGCGGCGGCATCCAACGGGTCGCGGTGCAGGTAGTGAAACTCGGCAACAGAGGTGTAGCCGGACCTGAGCATTTCGCAGTAAGCCTGTCGTGCAATGGCCGTCAGCAGGTCCGCACTGACGCGGCCGGCGAGCGCGTACATGCGCTCGCGCCAGGACCAGAAGTTGTCGCGGCCCGCCGGCGAGCGTTCTTCCGTATGACCCGCCAGCGCACGCTGGAATGCATGTGAATGCGCGTTGCACAGACCCGGGATGACGCAGCCGAGTATTTCCTCAGACCCGTCTTGCGAGGCATCGCTAGCCACGGCCTCGATGCGGCCGGCGGCGAGCGACAGCCGCACGTTGTCATGCCAGCCGTCAGGAAGCAGGGCTTTTCGGGCAAACAGTGTGGTCATGCGCGCCTCTCTAAGTTGTATATACAGGTTAGTGCATGGTACCGTGCTTTGCAATGGACCTTGTGCTCACAGACGCGAAACTCGCCACCATGGCCGGCGACGATTACGGCGTTATTGTCGACGGCGCATTGGCTGTCAAAGACCGCAAGATCGCGTGGCTCGGCCCGCAGGCCGACCTGCCGAATGAACCCGCCCGCAAGACACGGTCACTGGGGGGGCGCTGGCTCACGCCGGCCCTGATCGACTGCCACACACACCTGGTCTTCGGCGGCAATCGTGCCGACGAGTTTGAACAACGGCTGCGCGGCGCCAGCTACGAAGACATAGCTCGAGCGGGTGGCGGCATCATGTCGACGGTACGCGCGACGCGCGAGGCCTCCGCCGATGAACTGTACGCGGCGGCCCTGCCGCGCGTGGAAGCCCTGGCAGCCGAGGGCGTCGGCACGATCGAGATCAAGTCAGGCTACGGACTCGCTATCGACAGCGAACTCAAGATGCTTTCTGTCGCGAGGCGGCTTGGAGAAGCGACGCCGGTGACGGTTCGCACGACCCTGCTCGCGGCCCACACCGTGCCGCCCGAATACCAGGGCCGGGCCGATGACTATATCGATTTGATTTGCGACGAACTGCTCCCCGAGGTCGCGGCGGGCCGGCTTGCCGACGCCGTGGATGCTTACTGCGAGTCGATTGCCTTCTCCTCGAGCCAGGTGGCGAAACTGTTCTCGCGTGCTGCGGAGTTCGGACTGCCGGTCAAACTGCACGCCGACCAGCTCAGCGACGGCGGCGGTGCCGCGCTGGCGGCACAGTTTAATGCCTTGTCGGCCGATCACCTCGAATACACGTCGCCGGATGGTGTCGCTGCAATGGCCGCATCAGGCGCCGTCGCCTTGCTCCTGCCGGGCGCGTTCCTGACGCTTGGCGAAACGCAGCTGCCGCCGATTGACGCCATGCGTGACATGGGCGTGCCGATCGCGGTAGCAACGGACTGCAACCCGGGAACGTCGCCGATCTGCAGCCTGCGGACTGCGATGATGCTGGCGGCGCGTCAGTTCAGGCTCACACCGGAAGAGTGCCTCGCCGGCACGACGCGAGTCGCGGCGCAGGCACTTGGCCTCGACGATCGCGGCACGCTGGAAACCGGCCAGCGTGCGGACCTCGCCGTCTGGGATATCAGTCACCCGCGCGAGCTCGCCTACTGGGTCGGCACACAACAGCTTTCCGAAGTAATACTCGCCGATACCCTGTAGGCTACGCGGCCTTGAACGGCGACCATCTCAACAGCAAGAAATTCATCATCACGCTGGGCCTGCTCACGGCCGTGGCCGCGTTAACCGTAGACCTGAGTCTTCCGGCTATCCCGTCCATGGTCGACGCGCTGGATACCAGCCTGTCGCGCGGACAACAGATCGTCGGCATTTTCATGATCGGCATGGCCTGCGGCCAGGTTCCCGCCGGGCTGTTTTCCGATCGCATCGGCCGGCTGCCGACGCTCTACGTCGGCATGACGATTTTCGCCATCGCGGCGGCGGTGGCCGCGGCGGCAGAAAGCATCGACGTGATGCTCGCCGCACGCTTCGTCCAGGGAATTGGCGCCGCGTCGGCCATTGTCCTGTCGCGCGCAATAGTGCGTGACGTGGCGTCAGGCAAAGCCGCCGCCCGGCTCATGTCCCTGATGACCATGATATTCACTGCCGCACCTGTTATCGCTCCGACGCTCGGTGCCGTGCTCGTCGCGCAGTGGGGTTGGCGCGCACCGTTTATCGTCATTGCCGGTTGCGCCGCGCTCATCATCTTTGGCATTCGCGCCAATATTCCCGAGACACATGTCCCGGATAACAACGAGCACCCGGTACGCCAGCTGTTGTCCAGCGTCAGGGAGTTCTTTTCACACAGGCAGAGTATTTTCAGCCTGCTGCTGATCGTGCTGCCTCCCGCGGGCTACCTGTCGATCATTGCGGTATCGGCGGCACTGGTTGTCGAGATCTACGGCTTCAGCATTCAGCAATACGGCCTGATCTTTGCGTGTGCCGGCATCTCCATTCTTGCGGGCTCTTTTGCCAATCGCTGGCTGGTAATGCGCTTCGACCAGCTGCAGCTCGTCGGTCTTGGTGTCGCGCTGATGTTCCTGTCAAGCGCGCAACTTGCCGTGATTGCCTGGCTGGATAGCGCCCCGTTCCTGTGGGTGTGGTCGTGCGTGTGTCTGTTCATGTTCACGATCGCCGTTCTTGCGGCCAATGCCACGGTGCTCGCACTCGACCCGCTGCCGCGCATCGCCGGAGTGGCATCGTCAATCATCGGTACGCTGCAAAACCTGTTCGGTGCCGGTGGCGCCCTGCTGGCCGCCGTGATTTACGACGGCACAGTCCGACAAACGGTCATTATCATGGCCGCCGTCGGCCTGGTCGTTACGGTCATATTCCTGCTGCGACCGCTCATCGCGCCGGGCGATCTCGTGCATCACCCGGACGAACTCGCGCGTGATTAGCGTGCGGCTTGCTGGTTCGCAATCCTGAGCAGCGCGGCCAGTGCCACGGCCATGAGCAGAAAGAACGCGGCATTGGCGATGTTTCTCGATGCCGCAATAGACACCGCGTTTGCGATCTCCTCCTGAAATACGATTCGTTGTAGTCCGCGTGCCGCGAACAGCAACACCAGGCCGTAGACAATGGCGCGATTGCCGAGCGGATTCTTCGCCGCCGCTCCTGCCATGAAGCCGACAACGAGCATGAACACACCCAATGGCTTCAGTATGTAGAGCAATGCCGGCGTGAAATTCACCTCAGCCCCGTAGTATCCCGCCATGATCTGCGGAAACGCCGGCGAAACGTTCAAGCCGAGGCCAATGGCCACGTGAAAAGCACACACCACCCACAAGAATATTTGCAGGGTAAGCAATGATCCGGATTTCATAATGACCCCCTCTGTCTAACGTCGGAATAGGTGTTCTTGCCAAATAACATGCCTTGCTTGGTCATCGTCTCTCTCGCGTAGAGGCGGTTGTAAACGAGAAACGTGCCGAGGCGATACATGGAATTAAGATGGGTCTCAAAATCCCAGACGCGCTTGAGAATTGACCCGGTCGAATTCCATCGCTTGCGGCATTCGAAGACGGTATCGGTGAGCTCGTCAGGAGTCATGTTCTTCGGCACGAACGCTGCATGATTAAAACGATACAGCGGATGCAACCACCACTTGCCACCCCACAACAGTCGACCTTCGGACTCCAGCCGCTTATACAATGGCGTGGATGGATACGGCATCAGAATATTGAATGCCGCGAAACAAAACTTGTGTTCCTCCGCGAGACGCAGCGTATCGAGAATCGAATCGGGCGTATCCGTATCGTGACCGAGCGTGAATGCAGCCCATGTCTGCAGGTGATGCTTGCGCAGAATCTCGATCTGCCGCGCGTAACCGTCCCAGCCAGCGGATTTCTTGCTGAGGTTGCAGGCCTTTCCCATGCCTCGAACGCTTGCCTGGTGCACGGATTCGAAGCCAATAACGAATCCCTGGCAACCGCTGGCCTCAATGAGATCCATGAGCTCCGGGTCATCCGTCATATCGATGGACCCCTGTGACACCCAGCGAATCTTCAGTGGAACCAGCGCCCGCAGAAGCTCCTTCGCACGCGTGTGATCGGAGACCAGGTTGTCATCTACGAAGAATATGAGCTTCCTGTCCTGGTTCTCGATCTCAGCGACAACGTCCTCGATCGGTCGGACACACTGCGTGCGTTTGAAAAACGTTGAAATGGCGCAGAATTTACACGCGAAACGACAGCCCCGTCCGAACTGCACCAGGCTTACCGGTAGATAGCCCTTTCCCCTGTACAGGTCACGCCGAGGCAAGACGGCATCCGGCTGCGGGCACTCCGTGTGGCCGACGTACGTTCTCTTGAGTGCCCTGTTGCGGACATCGTTGACAACCTCGGGCCAGATCGTTTCGGCATCGCCGGTAACGATCGCGTCAGCATGTTGCAGGCACTCGTCAGGGACCAATGTCGGCTGGAAGCCCCCCATTACCACGGGTACCCCGCGCCTGCGGTATTCCGCTGCGATCTCGTACGCACGTCGCGCGTTGTAGATCTCAACCGTGATCGCGGCCAGGTCCGTCGGCTCGTCGAACGGAATGTCTTCCATCCGATCGTCGTAGAGAAGGCATTCGACGTCCGGCGGAGAATAGGCAGCCAGCACGCCGAGCGTGAGCGGTTCCATCCGGCCCTCGTCGATATACGGGCCGTTCGCCAGACGACCGATGTTGGGACGCAGAAACGTTACCCTCACGGTTGTGACTCCAACCGCGGTTTCGTTCGCTTGATCGAACCGAGCCTGCGGCCCTGTTTGCGAAGAACTTCTCGACGGGAAATGAGGTTCGCTGCCAGGTAGATACCCGCCCTGTACGGTGAGCGAATATTTGCCCGAACATCCAGCATTCGCCGCACGATGGAATTCGTCGAATTGAAACTCTTCCTGGCACGGAAGCACCCGCGCGTCAGCTCGTCGGACGACATGCCGCGCGGCTCAAACGTTGCGTCACCGTAGCTAAACTCCGGATCGAGCCACCATTTGTCATGCAACAACCGCCCTTCGCTTTTCATGGTTTCGAATAACGGCGAACCCGGCATAGGCGTCAGGGGATTGAAGTTGGCCAGCAGGAATTTGTTGCGCAATGAAAATTCGACCAGTTTGCCGAAAGAGTCCACGGTGTCGGTGCTACATCCAAGCACGAACGTGCCATACATCATGATACCGGCACGCCTGAACACGCCGATCGCCTCGTCGTAAGACTGCCACTTGACGTTCCAGTGCTTCTTGAGTTCTCTCAGGCTGCCGATATCCAGCGACTCGAAACCCACCAACGCGCTTATACAACCGCTGCGGCGCATCAGGCGCACGAGCGCCGTATCCCGTGCGATATCGATAGAGACCTGGCAAGACCAGCTGATGTTCAGGGGAATGAGCGCCGTGAATAACTCGCGGGCTATTTCGCTATCGACGAAGAGGTTGTCGTCAACAAGAAATATATGGCGCCGTCCGGAGCGGCGAATGTCTTCGACCACGTCCGCAACGGGGCGGTGCCTGAGGCTACTGCCGTAGAACGCACGTATCGAGCAGAATGAACAGTTGAACCGGCAACCGCGACTAAACTGGACCAGGCCAATGGGCGCGTACTTCTTGCCCGCGAAGATCGATCGATCCGGCATACTCCGATCCAGTGACGGAAACGACGGGTTCTCGTAGATTCCCTGCATTGTTCCGCCGCGTGCATCCTCGACGACGCGTTCCCATACGCCTTCCGCATCGCCTTTGACGACAGCATCCGCATGCTGCAGCGCCTCGTCAGGCAGGAACGTCGGGTGATAACCACCCATTACGACCGCAACTCCCCTACGGCGAAAACCGTCCGCGATCTCGTAGGCACGACTTGCCGTGTAGGTTTCGACGGTCAATGCGACCAGGTCGGTTTCATGATCGACGGGAATGGGTTCGAGTCGCTCGTCGAAAAACGACAAATCTATATCCGGCGGCGTCAGAGACTTCAGAATCGCGAAACACAGCGGCTCCATGGCGTCCGACGAGCGGTCGTCATACATGTTCGGCCGGATCAGGGTGATTCTCATTGTTACTACTCGAAGCCCGCGTGTTAAAGTCAAACCACTCGGATTCGCTGTATTGAATCAACATCTCAATACTAGCAGGAATGGACCAAGCTATTGCTGCAGCTCCTATGTAGCGAGAGAAAAACACGATGCTTCGAATAGCTTTGCTGTCACCGAAAGGCCCGCTATATCGTCATCGCGGCGGTATCTTCCGTAAGTCGTTGCGGTATGCACCGCTGACATTGCCGACCCTGGCCGCACTGATTCCTGCCGATATCGAACACGAGCTGGTCTTGTTCGATGAAGGCATAGAGGAGATTCCCGAAGACCTGGACGTCGATCTGATCGGGATCACCGTGATTACAGGTACGGCCAATCGCTCGTACGAACTTGCAGACCACTTCCGAAGCCGCGGCAAGACGGTCGTGCTGGGTGGACCGCACATCACGCTCATACCGGACGACGCCGCTCCTCACGCAGACGCCATCGTTGTCGGCTATGCCGAGGACACCTGGCCGCAGCTGCTGCGTGACCACCTGGCCGGGCAGTTGCAGAAGCGCTACGACCAGGCGCCGGATCTCAGCCTTGCCGGCCGGCCCCGCGCGCGCCGGGACCTGATTCCAGGCGGCCGGCATGTCAAGACCGGGGTTTTCGAAGCCACACGAGGCTGCAATCATCGCTGTGATTTTTGTGTTGTACCGTTTGCCTGGGGCCGCAAGCCCTACCAGAAACCCGTCCAGGAAGTCATCGACGAAATCCGTTCGACGGGGGTGAAGCGCGCGATCTTCATCGACCTCAACCTGGTCGCCGACAAGGACTACGCGGCCGAGTTGTTCACAGCACTGATACCGCTGCAAATCCAGTGGGGCGGGCTCGCAACCAGTCTGCTCGCACGCGATGAAAAACTGCTCGATCTGTGCGCCCGAAGTGGCTGCATTGCGCTGCTCGTCGGTTTCGAATCCATCTCGCCGGCGGCGCTCAAAGACGTCAGCAAGAGCTTTAACTCGCCCGAACTCTACCGGGAGTGGATCGAGCGCTTTCATGACCATGGCATAGCCCTCAATGGTACCTTTGTCTTCGGGCTCGACAGCGATACAACGGACGTGTTCGAAGAGACCACCCAATTCGTGATCGACACCCGAATTGATCTGCCGCGATTTGCGATCCTGACGCCGTTCCCGGGGACCGCCCTGCACGAGCGCCTCGATGAGCAGGGTCGAATCCTCACGAAGAACTGGGAACTCTATGACGGCCAGCACGTTGTCTTCCAGCCTGCAAAAATGAGTATCGACGCTCTCGAGAAAGGCAACATGCAGACCTGGCGCGACGTGTACAGCTACGGGTCCATCGCCCGGCGCATGCGCGCAACGCCCATCTCTAAGGCCCTGTACCTGGCGGCGAATTTCGGCTATCGCTTCTACGGTCGCAGACTGGATCGCTTCTATACCTGCGACTGGCAGTTGCTGCAGCGCGAGTCCACACCCGTGCAGGCGCAATAAGGCCTGTGAACGGAGTCAACCCACGCATGCGCCTGACACTGATCCACCCCTGTGTCGGCCGCTGGGCCGGGGACCAGAAATACATTCGCAGCTGGCAGATGGAACCGCTTGCGCCTGCGTCGGTCGCCGGCCTCACTCCGCCCGATGTCGACGTCCGCTTCTATGACGACAGGCTGGAGGTCATTCCCTTCGACGAAGCAACGGACCTGGTCGCGATCAGCATCGAGACTTACACGGCGAGACGCGCCTACCAGATCGCGACAGAGTACCGGCAACGAGGCGTCCCCGTCGTGCTCGGCGGCTTCCACGCGACGCTTTGCCCGGACGAGGCCTCACTGTATGCCGATGCGGTCATCGTCGGCGAGGCCGAAGGCCAGTGGGAAACCGTCATCGACGATGCCCGTCACGGCACGTTGCAGCGGTTCTACCGGCAAGACGCCCGGCCCAACCTTGCCATGACGCGCATCGACCGCAGTATTTTCGAAGGCAAGCGCTATGTGCCGGTGACCTTGATCGAGGCCGGGCGTGGCTGCCATTTCCGTTGCGAATTCTGTGCCGTACAGAGCTACTTCGGCGCGACGCAGTTGCGGCGACCCATTGATCACATCCTGGAAGAAGTGGCGCAATCGAGGAAGCGCAACAGCTTCTATTTCTTCGTCGATGACAACATCACCTCGAATTTCGAAGAAGCCAAGGATCTCTACCGGGAGCTTGCGAGGCTGAAGATCCGCTGGGTCTCACAGGCTAGCATCAACGCCGCACACGACGAAGAGTTTCTCGACCTGATCTCGAGGAGCGGCTGCCAGGGACTCCTGATCGGTTTCGAGAGCCTCGAGCGGGACACGCTGCGCATGATGAAGAAGAAGTTCAACACGATGGGCGGCGGCTACGAGGTCGCGCTGGAGAAGCTGCGGCGCTACAACATCCGGCTCTACGCAACGTTTGTATTCGGATACGGCAATGACACGGCCAGGACGTTTGACGAGACCGTCCGCTTTGCCAACGAGCATCGCTTCTACATGGCCGCCTTCAATCACCTGACACCCTTTCCGGGCACGCCGCTGTACGCACGCCTCAAGGACGAAGGTCGCCTGCTTTACGACGCCTGGTGGCTGGATCCTTCGTACACCTACAACAAGATTCCGTTCCAGCCTGAGTTGCTCGAACCCGAGGAACTGCAGGAACTGTGTATCAAGGCGCGCGCGGAATTCTATTCCATCCCGAATATTCTGCGGCGTTTCGCAGACCCCGTGAATCGCTCCAATGCGTTCATGGCGCGGCAGTTTCCTTTGATTAACTTCATGATGCGCCGCGAGGTCCAGCAGCGTAACGATCTGCCGCTGGGCGACGAGGGCTGGCCAGGTCAACTCGAACCCGGCTTCGGGTACAGCTGATTCGACGAGCACGCATGCCAGCAGAGTTAACGTTCGAGGCCGCCACAAAAGACACCGAAGCACAGTTACGCAGGCTGCTCAGGGAAAACCCGGTTGGCGGCAATATCCAGGTCTCCCTCGAGCGGGAACCGAATGCATTCCACGCGGCCGGAATCTCCGGGGACGAGTATCAGATGATGCTCGCGTTTGGCGGCGATCCCCGCCACGTGATCGGCTCGGGCGGACGATTCGAGCTCGTGACCTACGTCAACGGCCGCGAGCAGCGCGTCGGCTACTTCGGTGAACTGAGGGCGGAAGGTGGCCTGCGGACACGCCGCAGGCTGCTGCTGGGCTCTTACCAGACCATGCATCGTTTCCACGAAGCCGGAAACGTGGCGTTCTACATGACGACGATCATTGAAGATAATCACGCGGCGCGGCGGTTGCTCGAGGCCGGGCTGGGCGACATGCCCACCTACCGCCCACTCGAGAAGATGGTCACGTTTACGATTCCGGCCCGGTCCGGGGCGCGGCGTCGAAACGGATTGCGGCGCATCGTATCCGGCAGTGAGCGTAGTTTGCCGAGTATTGCCGAGAGGCTCCAGGAGCATGGCTCCCGGTACCAGTTTCATCCGAAATGGAGTGAGGATACCTTGCGCTCGGCGATACGCTGCCGCGGCCTGTCGCCTTCAGATTTCCTGCTCTGCAATGATCGAAACTCCGAAACCCTGGGCAGCCTCGCCCTGTGGGATCAACGTGCATTCAAGCAAACGGTTATCCACGGATACTCCAGGCAGCTTGCCCGCGCACGTCCCTTCGTGAACCTGGTTGCCCCATTGCTTGGACGGCCGCGACTTCCGACCGCGGGGGCAAGATTAGAGAGCGCGTTTCTCTCTCATGTCGCCGTGGCCGAGGGTGACGGCGAAACCCTCGAGGCACTGATAGCCTGTAGCTGCAGGCACGCAATAGAGCGCGGTATTGATTACGTCATGATTTCCTTCGCGGAGAGGCACCCGCTGACAGCGGTCGTGCGCAAGCGATTTCCCTGTCACAGTTATGTCAGTGTGCTTTATGTTGTTTACTGGGAAGACGGCGCAGACGCCGCCGAATCTCTCGACAATCGGATTCCACACCTTGAGGTAGCGATTCTGTGAAGGGCGATATCGTCAGGCGCAGCGCGGTGGACAAGGACACTCGTGCCGCAATGTATGAGCTGTTTTGCCAGCAATTTTCCGGCGTCTCCTTCGATGTCTTCTCAGACGATCTCGACGAGAAGAACTGGGTGCTCCTTCT
Source organism: uncultured Woeseiaceae bacterium (assembly GCA_945787845.1). GTDB lineage: Bacteria > Pseudomonadota > Gammaproteobacteria > Steroidobacterales > Woeseiaceae > UBA1847. Next base: position 104,708 of record CALZJH010000006.1, read on the forward strand.
GCGCAGCGACGCCGGGGTTCTGTGCGGATTCTCCAGCATGCATATCTATGACGTACGCGTTGCCGACGAGGAAATTTCGGTTGTCTATTCCGGCGACACCGTGGTCAACAGCGAGACCTGGAATGACTCGGCGCTCAGCTACTACTGGATGGGGGCCATCGACTACCTGCGACGCCTGTACCAAAAGGACTGTTTGTACTGGTTCCTGATGGTATCCGGTTATCGGACGTATCGATTCCTTCCCGTCTACAGCGCCTCGTTCTACCCGCGTTATGACGAGGCGACTCCCGATGATATTCAGTTAATCATGGACACGGTGGCCAGCGCACGGTTTGGCGACAACTACAGTCGCGATTCCGGGCTGGTGCGTCTCGCCTCTCCCGCGGTACTGAAAGAGGGTTTTCGCGGCATTCCGGAAAACCGGCTCGCCGACCCGCACATCGCGTTTTTTGCCAAGCGCAATCCTAACCACGAGCAAGGTGACGAACTCGTGTGCTTCGCCGTCCTGACCGAAGACAAACTGACCCGCCTCGGCCGCCGCATGTGGACCAAGGGGCGCAAGCTCTTTCCCCAGATAGCCGCCGAGTGAAACTCGACGCTGCCATTGCCAATAACATCTGGCTGGCTGCGAGCGTGCCCGAGTTCCTGAGGTTCAGGCGCGCCGCTACCAGGGTCGAGGCAACGCAGCGGCAGCTACTCAGCCGCTACCTGCTCGACAACGCGCAAACCGAATTCGGTCGCGCGCACGATTTTGCCGGCATTCGCTGCTGGGAGGAATTTGTCGAACGCGTACCCGTCCGCAACTACGACGCGCTCGCGCCCTGGATCACAAAGATCGCCGCCGGTGACGGCGGTGTGCTGACGGCGGAACCCGTTCGCCTGCTCGAGCCCTCAAGCGGATCGTCAGGTGCGGAGAAATGGATTCCCTATACAGGCAGGCTGCAGACGGAATTTCGCCGCGGTGTGGCCACGTGGATAGCCGGCCTGTTCCTGGAGATGCCGGCGCTGACAGCAGGCCGTGCGTACTGGAGCCTCACGCCGCCGGCCCAACGCGACCGAACGGATGCGTCGAGCATACCGATCGGGTTCGACCAGGACAGCGCATACCTGGGCGGGCTTACGCAACGCCTGGTCGGCCGCACGCTCGCCGTGCCGGAGACGCTGCGCCTCGAATCGGACATGGGGCGTTTCTGGCGCCTCACGCTGTTGGCGCTCCTGAACTGCCGTGACCTGCGCCTGATCTCGGCCTGGCACCCAACCTACGTTCTGGTGCTGCTGCGCTACATGCGCGATAACTGGACGAGCCTGCTCGACGACCTGGCAGCGGGGCTGGTTACGACGACGCTGCGGATTCGCCCCGACCCGTCACGCCGCCGCGAGCTTGCAAGGCTCGGCCCCGACGATGCATCCGCGATCTGGCCGGAACTCAGGCTAATCAGCTGCTGGGCCGATGCACACGCCGCCCATTTCACGCCCGACGTGTGCGCCGAGTTCCCCGGTGTCCGTCTGCAGGCAAAGGGACTCATCGCCACCGAGGCCTTCGTCACGCTGCCGCTCGCTTTGTACAGGCCGCTGGCCATTCGCAGCCACTTTCTCGAATTCCTCGATGAGCGCGACGACGTTCACCCTGCCTGGTCCCTGGAAGAAGGATCGACCTACACCGTGGTCGTCACGACCGGTGGCGGCTTATACCGCTATGCACTGCGGGACCAGGTCCAGGTCACGGGGTTCTACAGGGACATACCGAGTCTCCGCTTCCTGGGCAAAGCGGACAATGTGGCCGACCATTTCGGCGAGAAACTCAGTGAAGCGTTCGTGGCTTCCTGTCTCGACCATGTATTCGCGTTGTTCGAGCTGAAGCCGCGCTTCGCCATGCTCGCACTGGACGGCAGCGATGGGCCGCCCGCCTACACGCTTTATCTCGAGCTGCCATCGCAACCGCCGCCGGAACTGAACGCCACGCTCGAGGAACAGCTCTGCCACAATCCCCACTACGATCTCTGCATTCGCCTGGGACAGCTCCACCCGGTACGGACATTCTTGGTCGGGGAGAACGCCTACCAGACCTTTACGAAAACCCTGGTCGCTCGCGGGGCGCAGCTGGGGAACATCAAGCCGACACCCTTGAGCCGTCGGTCGGACTGGTCGGACTACTTTGCCGGCCCAGGTGGTTCTGATTCCTGACGCGCCCTCAACCATCTTCCCGGAATGGACCTCAGGATGGCGGGCAGGAAGATCAGGTCGGACACCAGCGCAGCTGCGGCGATAAGCGCGATCAAGCCGCCAACCTGGCGTGTCGGGAGAAAGCCGCCGAGGATCAGCGTGGCGAATCCCGTTGCAAGCAACACGCTCGTCACCATTACCGGCTGGCCAACCTCGAGCAGCATCGACCTGACAGACGCTCCAACCCGGCCTGTACTTCTCCAGTGACGATCGAATGCGGTCATCAGGTGCACCGTGTCATCGACCACGATTCCCAGGGCAACGGCGGCGATCGTGACTGTCGCCGGGTTGAGCGGAATGTCGAGAATCGTCATCGCACCCAGCCCGATCGCAATCGGCAGCAGGTTCGGGACCATCGCGACCAGGCCCAGCACAACCGACCGCAGAAGCACGATCATGATTAGTGACACGACGGCCAGGGCGACGGAGAAACTCCGCAGCTGGCTATCGAGCAAATGCGACTGCATCCTGCTCGCCAGGAGCGCCTGGCCCGTCATGTCCACGGTCACCCCCGATCCCCCGAAGGTCTGTGCGATACGATGGTCGATCGCGGGCAGTTCTTCGATGATCTCCTGAGCAGAAGTCAGTGGAACCCGGGCGGCGATTCGAGCCTGGGTGAAGTCCGGCGTTACCCAGGCGTCGAGCTGCGCATCATCCCGCAGCCTGGCCAGCAACTCGTTGGTCAGGAATCGTGTCCGCGGCAAAGCGAATCCCTCATCTCCCGCGTCCCTCGCGATACGCGCCGCCTCTTTGACGAAGTCTGCAACTGACGTGGCGCGTGCGATCGTGGTGTTGGCCACCAACCAGTCCTGCAGGCCTTCCATACGCCGAAGAACCTCGGGCTCATTGAGCAAGCCTTCGGGTGATGACAACAGGAACTCGAGCGACAGCGCTCCCCCGAACGCGTTGTCGATGCGCAGCGTATCGACGCGAATCGGATCGTCGTGACGAATCCAGGACATCGGGTCGAGACCTGACTCGACCCGGGTCGCCTGCCAGATGAAGCCAACCCCGGTCAGCAGCGCGAGCAGCACGATTCGCCGGGGATGTTTCGACGCGACAATATGCACCACTTGCAACAGTCGCTGCACGATTGAGCGAGCGACAGTGGATCGACGGCTGCGTATCGTCCGTCGCATGAGCAGCATGATGGGCAGGAACGTCACGCTGACGACGAACGCTGCAAACACGCCGACGGCGGCAGTGATTGCGAACTCGTGCACGGGCTTGAGTTCGCTCACCAGCAGCGACAACAAACCGATGACCGTGGTGATGCTCGTATAGAAGCAAGGTTTGATAAGGCGCTCGACGCTGTCGATGACGGCCGCCCTGTTGCCGAGGCCGCTCTCGAGATTGAGCACGTACCTCGCGATCAGGTGTATGGAGTGCGCTACCCCGACGGCCAGAATCAGCGGAATGAGAACGACCGAGATCACGGTCATCTTCCAGCCCGCAGCTGCCATCAACCCATGCGCCATGACAACGGCGATGCCGACGACGCCAAGCGGTATCAGCGTCAACCGCAGGCTCTGAACCAGGCCATAGGCGAAAACCGCGATGACGAGGATCATCGCGGGTACCAGTATCTGCAGATCCTCGCTGTTGCGCCTGGCACCCGCCTCCCCGAGGACAGGCGCGCCTGCGATCGCGTATTCGACGTCGATGCCGGCTGTCGCTTCACGGACTATGCTGCGCAAGCCGGTTACGAACACGTGCTTGTGCGCAAACGTATTACCTTCGCGCGCATAATGGATCACAACGGCAGTGGCCGAGTTGTCGGGGGACAAGAGAAGCGCTCGTTGCAGCGGACTGGCGAGCATTGCCGACCGATATTCGGGCGCATCGATGCCACCAATGCGACGCGCTGCAGCAGAGTGAGTCAGGGACTGGACGTGGTCCGCAAACCTGAGCTGCGAGGCCGCTTCCGATATCCGGTCTATGGCGGCGAGAACGTCAGGCGCGAGGACATCATCGGCAAAGATGCCTGCGATGACTATTTGATCTGACCTGAACGTCTCGGTGAAGTGATCGTAGATCGCGAGGCTCGGGTCTGTGTCGAGAAACCAGGATTCGATTGAGTTATCGAACTCGATCCTGGAAATCGCAATGATCGATAGCACCATCAGGGCGGCCAGCGTCACCAGGATCGCCCAGCGATTCCTCACCAGCAGCTGAGCGTATCGGACGGACACCTTCCCTCCCGCGACGGTTCGCACTCAAAGCCCTTGCCTTCACCTATTGTAGGCGCCTAATCACCTCGGTCACATCCTGGCGCGATTGCGTAGGCGTAATCTTCGGATAGCCATACCAGAGCATACCGACAACAAACGCGTCTTTTTCCTCGACGCCGATAATCCGGAAGAAGCGCGAGTCCCGCGTAATTGGGCCCGTCGTCCACTTCGATCCAACACCAGCCTTCCAGAGGTACAACATGAAGTTCTGGACAGCCGCAGAACATGCCGCGTAGTCCTCGCGCTCGCGAAGCTCATCTTCGTTGTGCTGGCACGTAACGATGATCCATCCGGGCTTCTCGCTCCAGGTATTGCGCTTGTGTTCACCCAGCTCGGCACCCTTCTCGCTACCGACCATCTCCGCACACAAGTCGATGATACGTGCGATGGTCTCCTTGCCCGGCAAGATGAAACGCCAGGGCTCGGATACATAGTGGTTCGGCGCCCAGGTTGCGACTTCGATCGCCTCGCGCACGAGCTCGTCCGGCACCGGCGTCTGGATGTACTGGTCGACGGTGCGGCGTCCGCGGAGAATGCGAGCGAATTCGCGCAACTCGTGCGTCTCATAGCTGGGCGTCTCCTTCATCAGGTGCGCTCCAGGATCATGGCAATGCCCTGCCCCCGCCGTGCGTCATACGGCGCAGCACGTCGTTCTTCAGGATAAAGTGGTTGTACAAAGCGCCGATCACATGCACCACGAGCAGGATCGCAATCGCCCGCCACGAATACTCATGCACTTCCTCCCAGAAATGATGCGCATCACTGCTCTTTGCGATCGGCAGGTGCAGCTTGAAAAGGCCGAAGAACGGGATGCCGGAACCGGCCGTGGCAATCGTCATGACCCCGGAGATCAACTGCGCAAACACGGCGATGTACAGGCCCCAGTGCACGAGCGTCGCAGACAGCTTCTGCCATGCTGGAAAGCCATCAGGGTGGCCCGGTGAGTCATTTATTCCGCGCCAGACGATGCGCAGCGTCATGAGACCGAAGATAACGGTGGCTATTGAGGCGTGGATCATCCTGATAAAGGCCTTTTCGTCGCCCCGCTCCATTTCCGCCTGCTCGAGGCCAAGGTAAACCAGCACGAAAATGCCGATTGCAATTATCCAGTGCAGCCCTTTCGCAAGCGAACCCCATTCCGTTGTTGTATTTCGCAGTCCCATGTCTTTTTCCTTTCAGGGAATTTGAAGAAATCCGTCTCTAGCTGATATCAGCTCTCTCGTTATAAATACGGCCGAGGCGTATTGCCACGAGCATCCATACAATTGCAATACCGCCGATGACCACGGCGATACCGGTAAGGCCCAGTCCCAGCTTGTCAGCGAGCAGCGTGAACACCCATGCTGTGAGGACGTCGCCACCCCGGTAGACGACCACATCGATGACGGGCTTCGCCTTGAAGCGCTTCTCCCGATCGAGCACCGTAAACAGCATTTCCCGACTCGGTCGCGTAATCGCATAGTTGCCCACACGGCGGCCGATCTGGAAGATTGCCAGGACCAGGAGGACTGGCGAGGCCACCAGCGCGATTATCCCCAAAGCCACCAAACCCGGGACCATGGCCAGCGCGGTTTGCATGCCGAACTTGCTCACTATCCGGCTGGTTAAGAGGGTTGCCGTAAGCAACGTCAGGACATTCGTCGCGATCTCAATCCAGGACCAGACTTTGGCGCGAAACTCGAGTGAATATGCGCGCGTGAGGTCCTGCAACTCGAAATACACGAATGTATTGATCGTCACGTAGAAAAGAATAAAAGCGCAAATCCACAGGAGGTAGCGGTCCGAGAACAAGACCGAAAATCCCGAGAACGGATTCGTGCCGAGTGCCTGCTGTGCACTCAGATCTACCGTTGTTTCCTCGTTGTGCAGCTGCGATGTCTTCAAGTGCCGCAGAATCGGGATAACGAAAACCGGCACGATCAGCAAGCCTGCCGACATCAGCAACAGCCCATTAGCACCCAGTCGATCAACGAGAGAAGCAGTGATGATAGGGCCGACGAGCGCCCCGACTGTCGTGCCCGCCGCGATGACGCCGAAGACCCTGCGGGCCTGTCTCTTATTGAACACGTCGGTCATGAAACTCCAGAAGACCGACAGGTTGAACAGGCTGAACACACTGACCCAAACGTAGAATCCTTTGTTAACTAACGTTGGGTCGGAGACGTTTGTGCGTACCAGGAACAGGGCAAAGAAAGTCAGCGCAAAGAAGACGTAGACACTGGGCACCATTCTCCGGAAACTAAAGAAAGTCAGAGCTGCGCCGTAAGCAGCGACCGCGAGCAGGCTGAGCCCAAAGTTGACCGTCCAGGTGGTGGCAAGACCGACATTGCCCCAGTCGCCGCCCAGCGCATCCCGAAGCGGTTTCAGGATCGAATACGATGTCATCAGGACGAAGACAAGCATGAACGACAGCAGCACTGCGACGACTTCGTTCTTCTCTATCTTTGCGACAACCGCGAGCAAGCTTTTCGAATTCGATTCGCTCATACGCCCCACTCGCGATTACGGGAAAAGGCTGGAATCATGTCGGTCTCCGTGCCTGAAAATGCCAGCACGAAGCCTATCACTTGCCGACGTCAGTCTGCAGCAGCGATTGCCCGCGCAGCAGCCAGAAGTTCGTCCGCCGGCAACCTCACCTTGTAGTCGGGGTTGACGAATGTGAAGGCGATAACACCGTCGCGCCCGATGGCGAAGACGGCAGGAACCGGCAGAACGCCATGTCGGTCCATCGACGATTTGGTGTAACCGTCGCCTTTCTTGTTGACGTAGTTAATGGCGCGCTGCGACGCCTTGAAAGCAATACCGAGCGCGATCGACGCCTGTGCGTCGGCATCCGACAATATGGTGTAGTGGAGCCCTGCAATATCTTCCTGCGCCTCGCTCTCGAGACTCTCGTACAGCAACTCCGGTCGATCACCACTCAGGAACAACACGTCGATCCCCAGGGACTGAATCTCGGGAATCACATGGCGCATTTCTGAAAGGTACACGTTGCAGTAAGGGCACCAGCCACCGCGGAAGACCAGCAGCATGACGGGCTTGTCCAGGTTCTGCGGATCGAATTCGACCGGACTGGAATCGACCGCCGCAACGACAAAGCGGGGTGCAGGATCGCCGACGCCCAACGGTTGTACCTGCTCAGCGGACGCGGCAATCGGCACGTCCGCGTGGCCGTGACGAATCGCCGTGCTGCAGACGAGGCTAAAGGTTAGAACAGCGGCCAATGCCAGCGGGATCAATGAACGTGTCATGCGGTACTCCGGTTATTTGCTGAGGAGACCGCAAATGCGTCCACTTTATTACTCGAGCTGCTACCCCAGGCTGGCGCGAGACATCTAGATCGCTTTTTCGAGGAGATCGTCGCCACGAATGTGGGTGACGCCGCGGCAGCGCGCCTTGGCCCGATACATGGCCTGGTCAGCTTCACGGAGGAGACCGGTTAGCGTAGTTGCGTTGTCCGGGTAGAGGGCGAGGCCAATACTCGCTTTGCAGACCAGCCTCTGGCTGCCGATGTTGTAGGGCTCTTCCAGTGACCGGGTCAGGCGCTTCGCGAGGCTGTCGGCGACTTCCGAGGTCACATCCGGAACCAGAGCAACAAACTCATCGCCGCCCGGGCGGCCGATAATGTCGCAGGACCGCAGGTTCTTCATGAGACGCTCTGCCGCGATCTTGAGCAGCTGGTCGCCGATCTCATGGCCAAATTCATCGTTGATTGCCTTGAATTCGTTCAGGTCGATGAACAACAGTGCGCCCTTGGCATCGTCGCTGCTCTCGGTCAGGCGACTTGCGGCATCCTGCTCGAAGCCACGGCGATTGCGCAGCCCCGTCAGCGGGTCCGACGCCGCGATCGATTCCATGTAGTGTTCTTTGGCCTTGCTATCGGTTATATCGACAATCGTTGCAGCAATATCATCACCCACAGGTTCGCAGATAACGCGCAGCCAACGTGCCGACCCGCCGGTAAGCTGGCGCACTTCTACCTCCAGGCTCTTGCCGCTTTCGGCCGATGCCGAGAAGCGCGTCACGACATCCTCGACATCACTGTCGTCCATGCCTTTAACCGCGCGTCGAATCACCTGCGTGGCCGAACAATCGAACAGGTCATCAACGTTCGAATCGAGAAAGCGCGCGGCGGCCGCGTTCGCGAATATGCTGCGCAGCACCGTGTCGCCGCTATCATCGTCGGTTCGGCTGAACCGCACGATACCGTTTACCGAATGATCGATAAGCGTGCGCAGAAGTTTTTCACGCCGACGCACCTCAGTCTGTGCTTTCTCGACATCACTGACGTCACGAAACATCAGTACGTGGCCACCGCGCGCAGTCGCGCGACTGGATTCGATGGGTGAGACCTGCACATGAAGGAAGCGACCGGTCGTCGTCATCATCTTCTGCGGCTCGCCACTTTCAAGCGCCTCGTATACTTCTGGTGAATCTTCCCCAAACAAATCCCCGAGTGGCGCGCGGAGCGCCTGCGCCTCGTCTACGGAGAGCATACTCTCGGCGGTGTGGTTCAGGCCCATTATCCTGCGCTGGTCGTCGATAACGACGACCGGGTCCTGCATATTCTGAAATACGGTTTCGTAGGCAAGCGGCGAGAATTCGATGATCTGTTCGCCAAGAATCAGCCACGCGTACACCGGCAACATGGCAGCGAACACGATTGGTACGTAGGAAATCGTATTGGATCCAACACCGACATCGTAGGCGGCGGTCGCAACGAGGGGAGCAATACAGGCTGCGGCGAGCAGGAACAGACCACGGCGATGGGCCGGGGCAACGGCCGAACTGTGCGACACCAGCGTATACAGGGCCGCGCCAAATACCGCATAGCTGTATGGCAGGTGCCCGAACAGGAACCAGGGCCCCCAGCTAACCGGATGAGTCAGGAACTGGCCGGCGTCGTTGGTGAACGGTCCGTACCACATCAATTCGTGATACTGGTTGGTCGCCGCGAGCAATACCGAGACGACTGGAATGATCAACATCAGTGCCAGTCTCGATACCGGTGTCTCCGCGCCCGTGTACTCGCGAAAGCAGGTATAGGCGACGATCGGGACGAACGCGGTGCCGATGAAGTGACCGGTGCGACCCAGGGAAAACAGGGTAAAGCTCTCGGAAAGCATCTCGACAACGCCACCCATTACCCAGAAACTGATGACCACAAAGAGGACGCCGATCGGGACACTACCCACTTCGCGTTTGGTCATTACCATTCGCAAGCCCATCAGCGCATAGCAAACCGCGCTGAAGAGCAGCAATCCAGATAATGCGAACTCCAAACTCATCGAACCGTGACCTGATTTAACGAAATCCCGGGGATAATTTTAGGGTCCGCAGGCGCAGGATTCTTTCGACTACTTCTCAAGACAGGCACGCAGTCGCGCGATATATGGTCAAAATACTGTGATGCAGTACCGAGGAAAAAAGCTAAGCTATTGAATAAAAGACATTTTTTCCAGAAACGCTTTTCGACCCAACGCATCAAGCAAATCGAGGAATCGTGCTGCGCCATCCTCGTCAGCCAGCGCCTTTTGTCGATACGGATCGTCCTGCCCGCGTGCCGACAGACGCCAGTAGAGCAGCGTAACCGTCGTCGCAAGGCGGGCTCTCACCAGATCGAAAAGCAAATCTCGCTCGAGCGCCTGTAATGGCCTGTGCGAGTGATAGGCAGCCACGAACGGCACAATGAGGTCGGCAGGGTCCGATGTGAGCACCCGTAGATAGGACGCCGCGATTGCCACATCAAAAATCAGCGGCGCTTTGACGATATCGCCGAAATCAATAAACCCGATACCGTTGTCCGTTAGCAGCACGTTGCCGGGATTAGCGTCGCCGTGAATGATCTGCGCTCGCAGTCGGGGTAGTTTCGGCAGTACGCTATTTTCGAAATCATCAACCGCGCGAGCAACGCGGACCCTGATATCTGCATCATCAATGCATGACAAGAGATCCCGCAACTCGGCGGCACGCTGCAGGTCCCACAGTAATTCAGGACGCTCCCCCGGATGCGAGAACCCGTCGAAAGCCCGATCGAGCCGGGCGAGCGCCGTACCCAGATCACGAGCGATGCCTTCATCCAGGGGCTTCGACTCAAGCGAAATGCCGTCCACCCACGTCACGACTCGCAGCCGATAAGTGCCGCGCTCATCAGAAATGCCGAACGACGTTTCGCCAGCCAGCGTCTGGCGAACCTGCGGGACAAACACGTCATTTGCCTGCTCGAGGTATCGTAGCGCGTCGATCCGAAAATCCGTCGCCACAGGTTTCTCAAATCGGCTCGTGACTTTTACGACGTAGCGACTACCACACGCGGAACGCAGCATGAAGTTCTGGTCTCGCTCACTGACCAGCGGCAAATAATCCCCCCTGAGGCCGAACGCCGTTTCCACGGCATGGGCAACATCGTCGACCGTCAACGACGGGGGCTCTCCCTTGATGGCGGCCATGGCGGCAGATTCCTGCTTCATGACGGCAGTGTCGCGAAAGCCGCAGACACTGTAAATGGGACCAAAACCTGGACGGCGCCTCAAAACTGTCGATTGGGTCGCGTTCTGTTGAACATAATTGGGCAAAAATTACCTCATCCATGGACCGTCTATTGAATATAGCCCGATCCGGGACGCCGGACACTGGTGTCCAGTTTCGAAGGCACGCGTACGGAAAGGACGACATCCGTTCGTTCCTGCTTGACGTGCTCGCCATGGCGAATGCGTCGGTCGAGGGCAGTCGCTATATCGTCGTGGGCGTCGACTTCGACGAGAAGGGACGCAAGATTGCGCGGTCGATCGACAGCATGGACTTTTCAGGGAAACCGTCGTATCACGCGCTCGCGAGTGAGTACATCGAACCCCCTATTCGAATCCGGTACAAACCCGTATCGCTCGATGGCAAACGCGTGGGCGTTTTCGAAATCGGCGATTGTCAGGACCGCCCTTACATGATGCGCGCCGACTTCTCCGAGAACTTGCGGCGGGGCGACGCCTACAAGCGCGTCAAGGACTCGCCGATCAAGATGGGGCGACGGCAACTGATGGAACTGTTCGAACACAAGTTCCGCGACTCCGTCTCAGCCAGCGATATTGAAGTTGGCTTCCCGGGCGAAATTATTCACAAGGATATCCTGATGCCTACCTGCGACCTTTCCGCCATGCCCTCAGCGCTGGCGTCTGCCAAGCTCGAGGAGATGCTCAGCATTCGCAACATGTCGACGAGCTCGGGATCGACAACGATGGTAGCGCGCCTCACACACGCCCGCCTCTACGGTACCGAAGATCCGTACGTGGATCGCTCACTGGAAGACATCCTGATGGAGCTGAGTCAGATTCGGAACAAGTATCGTCACCAGGACAATAACTTTCTCTTCCACGATCGCGCCGAAAAGATGCAGCTCGTCGTGTACAACCAGGGCGAGGAGCCGATCGTCGACGCATCCCTGGCGCTCGCATTGCCGAATCACACTGCGCTTTTCGTTGCCGACACTCTGCCAAAGCGTGCAATCAATGATCGCTTTGTCGATCGATCGCCCGATGAGATTGCGAGCTACCCGGCCGTATCGCTCAGGGATGACTCGATCCAGGTCGCTGCGAAAATCGGTGATATCCCCGTCGGGGAACCTGTGGAGGCATTCGTCTCGCCGCTACTGCTGTGCGTTGGCAGTGATCTGCGTGGCAGGCGACTCGGCATGCGCTACCGCCTGCATGGCCAGAATCTGCGTGCACCGGCCAAAGGGCAACTAAAGATCACCTTCCGTTAGTGTCCTGCTCGTTTAGTTCGCTAACTCTCAGCGCTTCCAGCAGCCCGTCCTGCGAGGCGCAGGAGTGCAGGATTAGCGGGCTACTTCAAGCGACTGCAACATGGCAGGACGGGCTGCCGGGAGCGCCCGCAGGGAACGCCTGCAAAGCGCTACTGCGGCGTTGCAGCCCTTGGCAAGGGCCAGCCATTACCGGCGGGCCGCGCCTTGCATTAGCGCTTTGCAGGCACTCTGAAAGTCAGCGAACTAAACAAACAGGACACTAGGCCGTCCACTTGTCGACGTGCGGCGCCGCATAGCGCTCGAATTGCTGGATCAGCCCGGCCGGGTCAGGGTCGCACAACAACATCTCGCGATTCGCAGAGCTCAGAAACCCCTGGTCGTTAGCATGATCCAGAAAGCACAGCAGATGGTCGAAGTAGCCGTTGATGTTTAGCAGGCCGCAAGGCTTGTCGTGAAAGCGAAGCTGACCCCAGGTCACAATCTCGATGATCTCCTCGAGCGTGCCGAACCCCCCCGGCATCGCGATGAAACCATCCGACAAGGCCGCCATCATGGTCTTGCGAGCATGCATGGACGCGACGATGTGCAACTCGGTCAGGCCTTCGTGGGCGATTTCTTTCTCGCAGAGCATCTTCGGAATAACGCCGTGTACCTTGCCCCCCTGCTCGAGCACTGCGTCCGCAAGGATACCCATGATGCCCTTGTCGGCACCGCCATAGACGAGTTCGAGATCATGCCGAATGAGTACATCGGCAAGCTCCCGGGCAGCTGCTGCGTACTCTGGGCCGTTACCCGTACTCGAGCCGCAGTAAACGCAGATTCTGCGCATGGATCAGGCAGACTTGGCCGGCGATTTGACGTTGTGCACTATCGCGGCGATGCCCGGGCGATACTGCTCGAGTTCTTCCGGCGTCAGCGCATCGAGTTCATGCGGAAAGACGAGCCACTCATCCGTCTCCCGCAGGTAGTAGTCTGGCAACAGGTCGGTCTCATTGCGACTCGGCTTGAACCACGGCACCGCGACCCGAATGTCTTCGGGCGTATTACCGCGGGCGCGCTTGCCCAGGTCCTCAATCACGGCCTTGATCGTATTACCCGTATCGAAAACGTCGTCGACAATTAGCACGCGGTCGTCGTGACAGATCTTCTTGATGATGTAGTTGAGCCCGTGCACGGCCACATGCCCGCGCTGGTCGACGCCGGTGTAGGACGAGGTGCGAATGGCAATGTGATCCGATTCGATGCCGCAATAGGTCAACGTCTCCTGCAGGGCCATGCCGACAGGCGTTCCGCCGCGCCAGATCGCGATGATCATGGTGGGCTTGAAGCCGCTCTCAAGCACCTTAATGCCGAGTTCGATGGAGTCCTCGAGGAGGTCCTGGGCGGAAAGTACGGTCTTGTCCATTGTTATTCTCTTGAATGCGGACCACGTAGCGGCCTTATAATGGCTGACATTGATTCTAGCTCAGCACGCCACGAGAACAACAATGAATGAGCGATTTATTGCGGCGAACGACCTCCTGCAGGATTCCTTCCAGCTTGCGGCCAACATTTGCGAGGCGGGTTTCCGGCCAGATTTCCTCGTCGGGTTGTGGCGTGGCGGCAGCGCTGTCGGCATCGCGGTGCAGGAGGGGCTCGACTATTTCGGCGTCAAGACCGATCACATTGCCATTCGCACCTCGTATGCAGGCGCCCGCAGCTACTCTCAAATGGTCGACAAGGGCGAGTCCATTCGCGTGCATGGGCTGCAGTATCTGCTCGAGAACCTGTGCTCACACCACTCGATGCTGATTATCGACGATGTTTACAGCACCGGATCAAGCGTCACGGCCGTCATCAATCAGCTGGCCCGCAAGACGCGCCGTAACCTGCCACACGACATTCGTGTAGGTACTGTCTGGTATCGGCCCACCGAGAAGACCCTGAGAGTGCCCGACTATTACGTGCACGAAACCCGGGACTGGCTGGTTCTGCCCTATGAATTATCCGGTTTCTCGATACCCGAGCTGGCCGAAAACCGCCCCGAAATGGCGGAGCTGCTGCGGCGCCTCGCACCGCACGTCAAGACAGAGGACGACCTGCCCGTCGGATGACCTAACCGGCTCGCCGGTCGTCAAGCCTGGCGACGAGTTCGCCAATCAGGTCGCTGGAGGTCACCATGCCGACGAGTCGCTTCTTCCGGTCCACAACCGGCAGCGCGTGAAATCCACCGATCGACAGCTTTTCGGCCGCGTCCCGTAACGTCGACGTCTTCTGCAGGACAATCACCTTGGTCTCCATGATCTGGCTGACCGTTGCGTCGGCGAAGATTGGCAGCTTGCCGTCAAACAGGTGCAGCTTGAGAAAGTCGGAAGAAGAGAGAATGCCGACGAGGCGACCGTCTTCGACGACCGGAAGGTGATTGATGACATTACTATCGAGCAGGCGTCGCGCCTCGGCAGCACTGCTTTGCGGACTGACGGTCGCAGGGTCAGGGGTCATGACATGATCGATAGGAATATCGTGCATCAGCCCTCCTGTCTCGGTTATCCGAAACTATGAAACGATTGCATCAATCCCATCTAGTCGGGACTATACGTACACACAGTTCCCAGCGAGCCAGACGATGCAAGACCTCCCCCACCATTACCGTGTTACCGCAACGGCCGAAGGCGCCGCGAATGTCACCCTGTCTGCGGATGGACTGCCCGATCTCGAGACGGCGGGGCCGCCTGAATTCGGTGGGCCCGGCGATGTCTGGTCGCCGGAAACGCTGCTGGTCGGCGCCGTCGCCGACTGCTTTATCCTGAGCTTCAGGGCGATCGCCAGGACGGCCAAGCTCGACTGGATAACACTGACCTGCGACACCGAAGGCGAACTCGACAAGGTCAATAAGCTGACCGAGTTCACGGGTTTCAAGGTCCGGGCAACCTTGACCATTCCTGCTGACGGCAATGAGAAAAAGGCCCATACTATTCTTGAAAAGGCCGAGAAGTACTGCCTGATCACCAATTCGATGAAAGCGAACTCTCACCTCGAAGCGCATGTCGAACTCCTTTCGAACGAATAAGATCGAGGACCCGAAAATGACCAAGTCGCTGTGGGCGGTATTACTCCTGGTGTTGAGCGTAAGTGTTATGGCCGAAGAACAAGCAAGAACAGTCACAGTCACTGGCAGCGGATTCACCGAAGTCGAGCCGGATCGTGCGACGCTGCGGATGTCGATCATTGTCCGGGAGCCGACGCTGGCGGCCGCTCAGAAGGAGGCCGCAGCGGTCACGAGCAAAGTCCTCAAGATGACCGATAGCATGGACATCGATCGGGACCAGGTCGACACAACGGGCGCCTCGGTGCGTCCGGACTATCGCTGGAATCGCGACACGCAGGAGCAGGAGTTGCGCGGTTACATTGCCGACCGCCAGATTGCTGTCGAGATCGAAGATCTCCAGAAACTCGGTGCCTTGATCGAGGGCGCGGTCAATGCCGGCGTCAACCAGGTGACCCCACCGCAGCTCGACAGCAGTCGGCGCAAGCAGGCCTATCGCGACGCGCTAGGCGCAGCGGCCGAGGACGCCAGGTTGAATGCAACCCAGCTCGCAGAGTCACTGGGCGCGACACTCGGCCCGGTTCTCAGCATCAACTCCGGCGTTGTTGCGCCACGCCCCCCGGTTCCCTACCAGGCACGTGCGCAGGCCATGGCGGCCGAGTCGGACGCAGCGGAAACGTACAATCCGGCTGACCTGAAGTTCAATGCAACGGTTACCGTGGTATTTGAACTCACCGACTAGTTGCGGGGCGCCGCCACCCCATTAGTGCCGTTACGCTAGAATCAGTATAGAAAAATACTGAGGCTGGCCCATGACCCGAGACGAGAGCGACCAGAACGAACACGGATTCTTCCGTGAATTAGTCAGGCGCCGTATGTTCCGGTCTGCCGGCGCCTATATCGTGGCAAGCTGGGTGCTGGTCCAGGTCGCCTCGATCGTATTTCCGGAATTCGGAGCGCCACGATGGGCTATGCGGTCACTGATCATCATGCTGATCGCGGGCTTCCCGTTTGCCATGGTGCTGGCATGGATGCTGGATATAACGCCGGCGGGCATCAGGCGCACTCAACACTCGCACTACTCCCGCTCCCGCGAAGGATTTCTCCGGGGCGGTATCGTGCTGTTCGCGTCACTCGTTTCCGCTGGTGCCCTGTGGTGGGCCTGGACCGACTATGTCATGCCTGCCACGCAGCGCCCCGGCAGAGCGGTGATCAAACAGAATCCGATCGTTGCGGTCAGCACGCCCAGGATGATATCGGGTCCCGAGGAGCTCGCGTGGCTCGGCGAAGGCATTGCGGATCTCATCAGGAATGAACTCGCAGAATCACCTCATGTTATCGTGTTGTCGGCCAACCGCTGGAACAGGATTGCGGGCGACACTGACTCGAGCGATTCGCAGGTTGAACTTGCCCGGGACGCTGGCATCGACTACCTCGTTGCCGGGCAATACCTGCAAACGCATGACGGCGTTGTGCTGACGCTGGGTATCGACGACCTTGAACGCGGAATTGAAATCCAGGGGATGCGTCTCGTGGAGGACGACGCGGCCGAGCTGGTCTCCGCCTCGGCAAGTTCTGCGATGGCCGAGAGCATTCGGCGGGCATTGCAGATCCCCACAGAGGAAAACGTACAGCGCTTCACTGCGGATTTCGCGACTCGAAATATGGATGCCTACGAGGCCTACATCGCCGGCCTCGGCTTTGTCATCGATTTTGACTACGCACGTGCAGAGGACGCGTTTCGTGCCGCACTGGCGATCGCCCCGGACTACCACATGGCGAGGTTTCGACTGGCAGAAACGCTTGAGGCAGCCGGACAGTCGGAACTCGCCTATCGCGAACTCGAGGCCATTCCGGATGGTGCCCGGCTCACGGATCGCGAGCGTCTGTACGTTGACGGTGCAAAGGCACTGTTCATCCACGAACGCAATATCGAGAGCGCCATCAAGATCTATGCGGAGCTCGTCGAGAAGTACCCCTACGATATGGAAGCCGGGCAGTTACTTGCCGAAGCCTACTGGCTCGCTTTTGATGAACAGGCTGCCATCGACGTGTTCAGGCGGCTTGCAGAAGTCCACGCCTACGACTCTGCCGCCTGGATGGCCCTGGGAGAGCGTCTGCTCGATGTGGGCGAACTGGGCGAAGCGGAAGAGGCATTGAATCGCTACGTCGGCGAGGAACCCGACGATCCTTACGCGCATGCGCTTATGGGCAACCTCTCGTTGCTCCGCGGCGACACGACCGAAGCCGCCGCAGCCTACGAGGAGTCATTGCGACTGAAGCCCGGCTTTGTCGTTGCGACACTTGGCCTGGCGCGAAGCCTGTATCTTCAGGACCGATTCGACGAGGCCGAAACTCACTGGCGCGGCCTGGTCGAAAATGGCGACGCCGCTGCGCAGCATCGCATCGATGCGGCGTTCGACCTTGCAGGTGTTTTTCGTGGCCAAAGTCGCCTCGCTGATGCGATCGACATACTCGAGGCCGTCGACGAACCCATGCGCCAGGAAGGCCTGTACACGGCCACGATGTTGTCGACTTTGGGGCTGCTGCAGCTTGACGCGGGTAATCCCGATCGTGCCGCGACGTTGATCGATTCGGCCATAGCCGAGTCACCCGGGGTCGCAACGCGCCACCTGTTTGCGCGCGGAATCTTTGAGATCAAGACTGGTCGCTTCGAGGCCGTCGAGGCAACAGCGGCCGAAATACGATCCCTGGCATTGCCACCCGATGATCCCGACCGAACCGAGGACAAAGCCGCAAGTTACCTGCTTGGCCTGGCAGCGCTGGGCAGCGCCAACCCCGAGATGGCCGGCCCGCTGTTCGAGGACGCGCTGAGTCTCGACGGCTACGATTACGCGCTCTACGCACTTGGCCATGCCAACTATCTTGCCGCGACTGGCGAACTCCAGGCGGCGGCCGATGTCGCCGGCCGGGCTGTGGCAGATCGCGATCCTGGCGATTTGCGGCTCGACCTCGAACACGAACGCGCTGCGGCTGCGCGTCTGCGCGACGAGTTATTGGGCCGCGTCGCTAACTAACGCGGAACGCGGCGCTTGCGGGTCGATCCTGACGTCAGCAGACATTCCGGAAGTTCACCCCTGTCCATGTCGCCATCCAGGTCTGTATGAATCAGGGTTCGCGGCGGGCACTTGGAGTCCGGCGCTTCAGAGAGCAAATTTTCATGTGAGAGTGTCAGCCCGACAGACACCTCATTCGTCACCAGCTCGTATCCGGCGAGTACAACATCGCGTGCCGTATATTCGCCATCTCCGTCCAGGTCGTAAATGTAGTCGGGCGCCTCACCGTTCACAACCACGGCCCGGATTTGCACGTGAACCGGGTAATACTGCGACAAAAGCTCGTCGTAGAATGCATTGGCGCTTCCCGATTCAGCGACCGGCGGTATCGGCTCATCGAGGTTGATGCCAGTCACAGGGCCGCTATCGACGCGGAGCGCGTATTCGAAACCGTCGAGCGAAGGGTCTGATACGGCCGTGTCGATCAGGGCGATGGGCTCGAATAGACCGGCCAGCACATGCATGTAGGCCGTCACCGTGGTGTTGTCCTGACCATTGAGATCAACCACGGAGACCGTGTTGACGAACCCCGCGAGGTTGCGAATGACGCCAGGGGTGAGATTGAAGTTCGTGTCGAACACGCGAGCGCCGCCAACATCGACCATTACAACGAGGCTCGACAGATCGTCGTCGGCGCCGTACCCGTAGCCATCGAGTTCATCCGGTTTCGTCACCGCCGGGTCGGGTCTGCCGCCGGTCTTCGGGCCCACGGCCTTGGTTTTGCCGTCAAAGAGCTTGAGGTAGGGAGTATTTCGTGGTGACGGAGCAGATGCCTCATCGTCAACAAGGCGGGCACGAATCGCCGAGTTGCCCGTCGTGTCGTTGTCGAACACGCCGAACGTGTCGTGCTTCTCGGTCTGCACTTCCACATAGAGTTCATCTTCGATAGTTCCGGCGCACTCAAAATCAAAGGTCGTCAACATCAGGTCGTCGACCAGCGAATTCAGGTTGAGGCATTCATCCGGGTCCGTCAGGACAAGCGCTTCACGCTCGTCGTTGAGTGCGCGCTTCGCGACAAAGCCGACGGCCGAGCCACTTTCGATCCTGAACTGGAGCGGCCATTGCGTCGTTGCGAGCAATTCGCCGCGGTTCACGTAATGACGCGTGCGAACGCCCTGCTCTTGCGACGTGCCGACGTGACTCGCCTGGGGCGTCACCACCATCAGCCGTGCCGCGTCCTGACTGCCGCCGGCATCCGCCGGCTGAATGCCAGCCAACACAAGACAGAGTAATACTGCCGTCAAGTACCTCATAAGCCCTTCTCCCCTACAGAAACAGAATTTTCCTTATTTGTACTCAGTCTATACCGTGTACAAGGGACCGCAAGGCAGGAAGCGGCCTCGCGGCCGGATCAGGGCATCAGGTGCTTGTCGAGAAACCGGATTAGCGGGTCGTAGAGAAGCTCTGCCTCTTTAACATAATTAAAGCCGTGCCCGACGTCGTCTATAACGACAAAGTCCGGATCGGTTCCCTGCAGCCGCATCAGCATGCGCAGTCGCCAGCTGTGCTCAATGTCGACGATCCGGTCCCGGGTTCCGTGGGCCAGGAATACCGGGCGCCTGATTTCCCGGTATCGATACACGGGCGAGTTGGACGTCTGCTCTTCGTAGTCGAGGTCCGGGTCGCCAATGATCCGGATCAGTTCTTCGCGTAACGCGGGATTCTTGTACAGCCGCGACTGTGCAAACAAGAGCGTCAGGTCGGTTACGCCTGCAAACGACGCCGCGCACTGGTACAGCTCCGGGTTCCGAATGATGCTCATGAGCGCAGAGTAACCACCATAACTCGCGCCGAAGATGCCGATCCTGTCGCGGTCCAGCTGTGGATGGGTTTGCAGTGCAAGCATCACGGCCGAGTCGATATCGTCTTCGATGCCGCGCCCCCACTCACGCAGGCCCGCTTCGACAAACTCCCTGCCGTATCCGGACGAGCCACGGTAATTAACCTGCAGCACAGCATAGCCGTTGTGTGCAAGCCACTGTACGTCGCTCGAATAGTAGCGGCTGTCGCGCACACCGATCGGCCCACCGTGTGGCATCACGACAAGCGGAACCGACGCACCGCCGGCAGCCGGCAAGGTAAGAAACGCGTCCACGAGCAGGCCTTCTTCGGCCTCGATCTCCAGGACAACCGTATCGCTCAAGGTCTTACCTTCGAGCCACGGCGATAGCGAGATGACCATCTCGCACGTATCGCTCAGTTTGTCACAACGATAAATCTCGCCGTGGTCCTTTGACGTCGATGCGCTGACAAGCAGGACATTGTCGTCATTCGCGCGGCCGATGATGACGATGCCCTTGTCGGGGAACTTCTCCTGCAGGTCGAGGAACTCCTCATGACGCTCGTCAGCCAAAAAATGATAGCGAAGCAGACCCTGCTCCGAAAAAACAACGCCGTACGGTACGGGATGGTCGTCATCGACGAGGATCCGGCCAAGGTCGAAGCGCTCGTGTTCGAAGATCACGCGCGCCAGCGTGCCGGACTGCAGATCAAATTCAACAGCCGCTACCTTGTCAGTACTGACATTCGACAACGCATAAAGCGTTTGACCGTCCGGCGACACGCTCACCGGATGGATACTGGATTCCTTGTTGGCGACCCAGCGTTGTTCCCATTCCCCGCTACCCACGCTGCGTTGCCAGATCTCGGGTATGCCATTCTGCCGCCTCAGCCCGACGACGTAGTTGCCCGCCTGGTCCTCAACGTACTCGACGAACGCGTCGGACCCTGTATCAATCTTGTTGCGTCCCCGAAACAGGCGGTCAGACTTGTCGAAGACGTTGATTCTGTAAAGGTCGACCGCGAAGACGTCTTCGTCGTCGCGGTACCGGGCGTAGACAACCCTGTCCGGATCGTCGAGGAGCGCGTCATGCAGGTAACCCCGAACCGGATGACGCTCCCAGGCGAGCTCCGCAAGGTCGCCATGTTCGTCCAGCCCCAGCTTGCTCGAATACAACCTCGAGCGTCCGGTGTCGCGGTTGTACGCTCTCAGGACAAGCGTGTTCTCGCCGATCCACGCGATTTCCCGGATGCGCTCATCGTCACTGAAATCGAAGATCAGGACATAGCCGAGTTCCTCGTTGCCGGCATAAACCTGCTGGTCTGACTGGTAGACGAGATATTCGGCCGTCGGTGACAGCTCGACCGACCGGACCGCCGCGGATCGAAACAGGTCATAGAAGCTCAGCGCTGTAGCGTCGGTCTCCTGCGCGCTGCTTACGCTGCCAGCCAGCCCCACGAGTGCCAGCAGGCACGTGCTCGCAATGATTCTAGTCGACCGCATGAGCAGCCTCCTGGTATGACGCCTTTTCCTGCAGGTAGAACTCGGTAAATCGATCGTCCGGATAAAGGCCGTTTGTTATTTCGTAACGCCCCATGAGCTCGGGATATCTGTCCTCCAGCATGTGCAGGGCAATCACCAGACGGTCATTCAGCGACGCAGAGAATCGTTTCGATGCGCTGGATTCCAGGAGAAACGTGCCGACGTAGTTGATTGTCCCCGGCTGCACGACGAACTCCAGGTCGAATTGGTCCAGGCGAAATCCGTAGTAACCATCTCCAAAGTTCTCTGACGCATTGTCCCAGACATAGGAACCGGCTTTCGCCCTGGTCACCCGGTAGTACTGTCCCGCGCGCAACGGCTTGAACTCGATGCTATCGCCGATACTGTTGAGGCGGTTTATCCTGACATTGGTCATCGGCTCCGTGGCATTGTAGGAAATGATGACAAGTCCCTCGTCGGGGGCAAGGTTTTCGAGATCGATGCGGTCGACGACATCCATCTCGACATGCGCAAGCACTTTCTCGTAGGCCTGCTGGTTACCCATGTAGACCTTCAACACCCGCCCGTGGTCGAGACACTTGAATCCAGCACCGTCGGGACTGACCAGTTTCGCTACCTCACTGACGATGGTGTCGACATAGGTCGCCCTGGCCTGCTCGACACCCCGCCACTCCCTGATGCGTTCGACGGCGGCGCGCAGTGTCTCCGCTTCGCCGGAATCGATTCGCTTGCTGGCCTGCTCGAGAAGCTCGGCCATCCTGCGTTCGTGCTTGTCACGAATCTTGTTCGAGCGCTCCAGATGCACGCTGGCGGAATTCTCGAGTTTCTCCTGGCACTTCAGGTAGGCGCGGGACGGTTCCGCATGCGCCGCAACACCTGCACACAACAACACCAGGGCGAGCGTCAGTTCTGAACGGTAGCGCATCACCGCGTGCAACTCGTTGCTGCGACTGTACCCTCCCAGTCGAGGTCGGCGACGCCCTGCCAGGCATCGCCGTCACGCGCGACGAGGTGGATCCGGCCGAAGGCCGCGTGTTGCTCGACTTGCTCCGTTTCGAAGCCGGCCGCCGTTAGCTCGCCGTCAATCTCGATCGGCCAGCCGCGTTCGGGCGTCATCTCCAGGTTGATCTTCTCGCCGTACGTTATGCGTTCGCCGGCTTCCGTCTCACCGCGTACCGGATGGACGCGCGGCAAGGCAACCGACGTGGCCGGATCATGGCCCTGGTCCACATGCCGTGAAATGGTCTGGACGATGGCCGACAGGATGCGAATGCCGCCGGCCGCGCCCAGCGCCAGTACCACCTCGCCATCCCGCGTCACGACCGTGGGCGCAATCGTCGTGCGGGGCCGCGAACCGGGCTTCTGGTCCGCTGCCGAAAGATAGCTGCCCATGGTCGCGGCATAGACGAACCCCAGCTCCGGCGTGATAACGCGAGACCCAAACAACGGCCCAACGGTTTGCGTAATGCTGACAATACGCCCCTCGCAATCTGCGATCGTGAAGTGGGTCGTGTGGTGGCTGTCATTTCCCCAGCGACTGCCGCTCCAGTCAGTGGCTGAGGCGAGCGCCGGCCGACTCCGTGCAGGCAACCAATCGGAGCCGGACACGCCACCGGCAGCCGGCAAGCGAATGGACGCAGCCTGTTCCGCCGCCCAGGCTTTGTCCGCGACGCGGGTGAGGTCGAGCTCGGCCCGATCATCGGCCATGCTGTTGATCGTCAGCGACAATGCCTGGTTCATAACGGCCGCCCATTGCGACTCCGTCAACGCAGCCATGTCGATGTTTTCGAGGATGTTGAGCGCCTTCACGACGAGACCGCCGCCGGCTGGGGCTGCAAGCGAATGAACGTCGTAACCGCGATAGCCGGTCGTGATGTAGCGGCCGTCGAGAACCTCGTATCCGGCCAGGTCGTCGGCGGTCACGTAGCCGCCGTTTGCCGCCATGTCCGCCGCAATCCGCATGGCGATCTCGCCCCGGTAGAAATCATCAGCACCGGCGTCGGCAAGGCGCGAAATGGTCCTCGCAAGTTGCGGTTGTGTCAGCAAGTCACCGGCGTCATAAGCGCTGTTGTCAGCTTCGATGAAGGCCTGTTGAAATCCCGGATTGTCCTTGAAGTTTTCGAGGCCGTTCTCATGACGCGCGGCGGCGCCAGGCGTCAAGTGGTATCCGTCGCGAGCAATTCTCGCGGGTTCCTGCAGCAAGGCAGACCAGGGGAGCGACCCGTGCTCGACGTGGAGGCGCGCGAGTCCGGCGACGACACCGGGTGTCGCGATGGTCCCGTATCCCTGCGAGACCGGTTCGTCGGGCGGCGTGTACCCGGCCGGCACCTCGGTCATTCCGTTGTATCCCTGGTAGCGCCCGTCCGGCGACCTGACGAGAATCTGCGTGCGGCCACCGAGGTTGCTCATCGACGGCTCGACAACCGCAAGGGCGAAACCCGCCGCCACGGCTGCGTCGGCGGCATTGCCGCCCTGCTGGAGTACGGCCAGTGCCACATCGGTCGCCACCGGATGTGCGGTTGCCGCCACGGCGTTGCCGGATCCCGGGGGCTTGCCTGCCGGCACAGACTGGCAGCCCGCAAAGAGGAGCAGAAAACCCAGCAGGGCAAGGCAAGGTCGGCTCATCAAATCTGTTCTCCATTGACATACGTGGCCGCGATATTGCGATCGTCGGCCAGTGTGATTAGCGCAAACAGCTTTTCCTCAATCGTCGACGCCGCGGCGATACGTCGTTTCGTCAGGGTAGTTCCCTCATAGTCGAGTACCACGAAGTCAGCCTCTTTGCCTGGTGTGAAGTTGCCAATCTTGTCATCGAGATACAGCGCTTCGGCAGCACCCAGCGTGGCGAGGTACAGCGCACGTGCTGCCGGCAGCGCATGTTCCTGCAGGTGCAGCACTTTGTAGGCTTCGCTTGCTGTTCTCAGCAAGGACAGGCTGGTGCCGCCGCCGACATCCGTCCCCAGCCCGCAGCGGATGCCGGCCTCGCGCATCGACGACAGGTCGAACAGGCCGCTGCCAAGGAACAGATTCGACGTCGGACAAAACGCGGCCGCACCACCGGCGGTGGCCATGCTCCTGCGATCCTGTGCATCCATGTGCAGGCAATGCGCAAACACGGCTCGCTCCCGCAGAAGGCCGTGCTGCTCATAAACATCGAGATAGCTGCGGCTGTCGGGAAACAAGCGGGCAATTTCCTCGACCTCCTCCATGTTTTCCGCAAGATGCGTATGCACCCAGACATCCGGATATTCGCTCGCGAGACGGCCGGCGGCCGCAAGCTGCGCGGACGACGACGTCAGTGCGAAACGCGGCGTGATCGCATAGCCGAGGCGACCTTTGCCATGCCAGCGTTCGATCAGTGCTTTGCTGTCCGTGTATCCCGTGTCGGCATCGTCGCGGAGTTCCGGTGGACAGTTGCTGTCCATGAGTACCTTGCCGGCAATGAGGCGCATGCCCTTCGCCTCGGCGGCTTCGAACACGGCGTCGGCCGAATGTGCATGCACTGTGCCGAACACGAGCGCCGTCGTCGTTCCGTTGGCGAGCATTTCGTCGACAAACGCGCGCGCCACCTCCCGCGCGTGGTCCGGGTCGGCGAATCTCGCTTCCTCGGGAAACGCATACTGATTCAGCCAGTCCAGCAGCTGGGCCCCGTAGGAGCCGATGATGTCGAGCTGCGGGAAGTGCACGTGGCAATCGATGAAACCGGGGACGAGGAGCTTGCCGCGAAAGTCGCGTACCGGCATGTCGGCGGGCAGATCGGCCAGCAGCGCGGCTGCGTCGCCCGCATTGACGATGTGGCCGCCGTCGATGACCAGCAGGCCATCGTCGAAATACTCCCAGGTTGAGTCGTCAGCCTCCTCTCCCGGGTCGGCGAGACAGTGCATGATCGACGCACGCAGCGCCTGCACTACAGCGCCTCCAGCACGACGAAGCGGTCGAGCATGTGCTGCTCGCAGTTTGCCTCAACGCCGCCGCGGTCAATGATCAGGAAATCCTGACCCGCATCGAACGCGATCAGCGGCATGTGCCAGGTGCCGCGATGGTAATTGATACCCTGGCGGCCGTTGCTCACAAACGCCCGCAGATCATCTGCCTCCACGCTCTCGCCGGGGGGCGCCACGAGAATGACCATGCGGCACGGCTTCAGCGGCACGAAGGCCTGGCTGCCCAGCGGGTGACGCTCGACCATGTCGACCCGGAGCGGCAATGCCGTCGGCGCCCGACATCGCGCGATACTGATCGCCACGTCGCCATCAGCCAGGTCGACCTTGCAGAGGTCGTCGAAACGCTGGAAACGCGCCTCGTTCATCGCGTGAGGATTGTCCTGCACGCCTTCGATCACATCGCCATAGGGCGCAAAGCGCTCACGCGTCAGCGGTTCGGGTCTGAGTGCCAGTACGCCGGCTTCAGCCATGAACCTGTCCGAAGAGCCGGATACGACTGACGCCGCCATCGGGGTAGATCGACATCCGCACATGACTGACCGGGCCGACGTCCAGGAGGGCGTCGTCGAAGTAGTGTTGCTGGTCCATCTTGAGCTTCGCTTCCGGAAGCAGTGTCTGCCATTTTGGGGAGTCGTGCGTTGCGTGGTCGTCGCTGTCGAACAGTGCCGCTTCCAGGGACACCCGGTCAGGATAGTTGCCCTTGAAGTGCGCCGTATCGATCTCGGCGCGTTCGATCACGCCCGGCTGGCCCAGAGCCAGTATCACCCAGTCGTTGCCGGGGCCCCTCCGCCTGGCGGTCTCCCAGCCGTCACCCATGTTGACGCCACGGCCCGGCGCCGTGAGGTTGTGCACGCTGCCATAGTGCTCGTCGCTGCATGCGAGCGGCCTGCCGCCGTGCTCGACGGCGACGAGATCCACGTAGCCGTCGACATCGGTAAAGTCCGCCTTCACCTCGCCAAAGATGCGCAGTCGTGCAACACCGCCGTCCGGATAAATTTGCAGGCGCACGTGGGTAAACACCGTGTCATTGCGCGCATCGAGGTAGTGGTGCGAGTCGCCGGCCAGGTCCGTTTTGGGAACCAGCTCCACCCAGCCATCCTCGGGAACCTCGTCATTGCTGACGCAGGCCTCAATCGATGCCTGCGGCGGGAAATTTCCCGTAAAGTGACTCGTATCGATATCGAAACCGTGAATAACGCCGGGCACACCGAGGCGAATCACGCAGTAATCGTGTCCCGGCTCTCGCTTGCGGCGGCTCTCCCAGCCATCCATCCACTTGCCGTGATCGTCATATTTGTCCTCGATGAACGCGGGGTCCGCGGACGCGATCAGGCGCTCTTTGGCGCCGAAGAACTCATCCGTTGCGTAGGTAACCCGCGACCCGAGCCGAGGTTGTTCGAGCTGCACCCACTGGCTCACCTTGTGCGTCATTTGTCCACCTCCAGCGCATCGAGGCGCAGGCGTGCAATCTTGTGTATCTCGGCCAGCGCCGTTTCGAACTCCTCGTCGTAGTCGTTCTTGAGCCGCGTGCCGAAGGCTTCGAGAATCTCTGCACGATTGCTCTGGCGCACGGCCATCACGAACGGAAACCCGAATTTCTCCTTGTACGCATCGTTGAGCGCCTCGAAACGCTCGAACTCGACCCTGGAGCACTGATCGAGGCCGGCACTGGACTGCTCTGCGGTCGACTCCGCCGTCATCTCACCGGCGACCTGCAGTTTTCCGGCGAGGTCCGGGTGTGCGCGGATGAGCGCGAGTTGCCGCTCGCGTGCGGCATTGTCAACGCAGTCCGCCATCAACTCGGCAAGGCGCCCGGAATCCTCCACACCCGCCGCGATCGCTGCGACCTGTTCGGCTACCCAGGGTGAGTGCTCATAGATACCGCCGTAACGCGCTATGAAATCATGACAGTCCACTAGCTGGTCTCCTGCGGCGGGTGTTCCTTCCGCCAGTGTGACGCTATATCCAGTCGCGTGGCAATCCAGACGTCGTCCTGCGACGCCACGTAGTCGAGAAACTTCGCGACAGTGGCCGCGCGGCCCGGCCGACCCGCAAGCCGGCAGTGCAAGCCCACGGACATCATGCGACCGCCCTCTTCGTGCAGCGTATTGAACGTGTCCTTGAGGTAGCGGTAGAACTGCTTGCCCGAGTTGAACCCCTGCGGGGTGGCAAAGCGCATGTCATTGGCATCGAGCGTATACGGCACCATGAGCTGCGGCTGGTCGAACGCGTAATCCCAGTAAGGAAGGTCGTCAGAATAGCAGTCGGCGTTGTAGGCGAAATCCTGTTCCGCGGCGATTCGATGACTGTTGGGGCTGCATCGGCCGAGGTACCAGCCCGCGGGACGCGCGCCGGTGGTACGTTCGTGCATCTCCATCGCCGTAGCCATGTGGGCACGCTCCGTATCTTCATCGACATGCTGATAGTCGACCCAACGATAACCATGACTGGCGATTTCCCAGCCCGCCGCGCGCATGGCGGCGACCGCATCCGGGTTGCGCTCGAGCGCCATCGCCACGCCAAATACGGTAACGGGTACCGAATTGCGGGTGAACAGGCGATGCAGGCGCCAGAAGCCGGCCCGCGACCCGTACTCGTAGAGCGACTCCATGTTCATGTGCCGCGCCGCTTCGATTGGCTGCGCGCCGACGATCTCCGATAGAAATGCCTCCGAGGCTGAGTCGCCGTGCAGGACGCAGTTCTCGCCGCCTTCCTCGTAATTGATGACGAACTGCAGCGCTGTGCGCGCACCGCCGGGCCAGTTGGCATCCGGCGGATGCTGCCCGTAGCCGCGCATGTCTCGTGGGTAGTCGGTCATCAGTCTCTCTGCAGTCCCTGGTACCACGTGGCGATGATCTGCCGCTCCTCATCCGTCATCGACGTCAGATTGCCAATCGGCATGACGCGGGTTACCACCGTCTGCTGGTAGATTCTCTCCGCCTCGTTGACGATCTGCTCTTCCGTGTCGAACGCGATCCCGAGCGGCGCGACCGGGAAGGCGGGATGGACGGGCGCCTCGGAGTGGCAGGACGTGCAGCGCGCATTCATGACATTGCGCACCTGGCTGAACGACACCTCACCCCCGCTGGCCGCCTGCGGCCGCGGTGCAATGGCCACTGCGACCGCAACCAGAATCGCGACGGCGAGTGCGACCGGCAACAGCGACGCCTTGCCTTTGTGGCGCGCTACGAAGTAGATACGAATCAGCGCCCCCGCCAGCGATATCGCGATCAGGATCAGCCAGTTGTAATCGTGCCCATAAGCCATCGCGAAATGGTTGCTCGTCATGACGAACAGCACCGGCAGCGTGAAATAGGTGTTGTGTACCGAACGCTGCTTGCCACGCTCGCCGTGTATCGGGTCCGGCGCCTCGCCACGTTCAGCCGCAGCGACCATGCGCTTCTGCCCGGGAATAATGACGAAGAAGACGTTGGCCACCATGATCGTGCCGAGCACGGCGCCGAAATGAAGGTATGCGCCGCGGCCGCTGAACAGCTCACACAAACCCCATGCCAGGGCCGCCGTCAGGAGGAGCAGGATGGCGCCAAATACGCGCGTGTCGCGGGCCAGCGGCGACTTGCACAGCCAGTCATAAACAAGCCAGCCGCCGACGATGAATGCGATAGCAATGCCTACAGCCTCGGGCGCGGAGAAGTCGGCCACGGACCGGTCGATCAGGTAAACCTCGGCGCCGTACCAGTACAGCAGTGCCGTGAGGAACATGCCGGACAGCCAGGTCGTGTACGCCTCCCACTTGAACCAGTGCAGGCGCTCCGGCAATTGCGGCGGCGCCAGCTTGTACTTTTGCGCATGATAGAAGCCGCCGCCATGCACGGACCAGACCTCTCCCCCCACGCCTTTGGCATCGTCGGCCGGGTCGCGCGGTGCCTCCAGGTGATTGTCCAGCCAGATGAAATAGAACGACGCGCCTATCCACGCGACACCGGCAATGACGTGTAGCCATCGCACGAGGAGATTGAGCCAGTCGAGCAGGTACGCTTCCACGTCAGTGACCTATCGGATGGACGTTCTTGGGATACTTAGCGGCCGCGTTCACCGTGCGTTCCCTGATCCTGAGCAGCTCTGCAGCCGCCGCCACCGCGATTTCCGCGGGCTTCTTGCCGCTGATACCATTCACACCGATCGGGCACACCAGCGCATCGATGACGGACTGCGGCAGGCCCTGCTGCCGATACCGTTTCTCGAAACGGCGCCGCTTGGACACTGAGCCGATCAGCCCGCAATAGCGCGCGTCGCCGCGCCGCAGTATCCGATCGCAGATATCGAAGTCGAGGGCATGACTGTGGGTCATGACGAGGTAGTAACTGTCGGGCGGCAGCGCCGCGACTTCGAGCGCGGGCTCGGGCGCCTCGATCGCGCGCACATTGGCCGGAAGGGCACGAAAGATATTCCGGCGGCTGTCGACCCAGCGAATGTTGCAGTCGAGGCCCGACACGGTATTGACGACAGCGGCGCCCACATGCCCGGCGCCGAACACGGCAATATTGAAATCCGACATCACCACAGGTTCAAAAAGCTCCTGCACTTTGCGCCACGCACCCGTGCTGTCCTCGAGAGTTGCGCGCGCAGCGGCGACCAGCGCATCGTCGGCGTCGGCCTCGTCGACGCCGAATACCCGATCGGCTGTAACGACACACTTGGCCGGCGATGACTGCGAAATGCGGGTGGCGATCACCGCAGGTTCGCGCTGACCGTGCAGCGCAGCCAGGTCACGCAGCCACGCCGGAAGGCCGCCTGCAACCGGTTCGAACAGGATCTCGACGACCCCACCGCAACACTGCCCCATCGACGAACCCAGCGGAAAGCTGCGCAGCGCGAGGCGATCTTCATTGAACATACCGGCCGCGACCCGGGTGCTCTGGTACTCGAGCTGACCGCCCCCGATTGTCCCGATCGTCTCACTCGCCGTTACGATCATTTTCGCGCCGATCTCCCGAGGTGAAGAGCCGCGAACGCCCGCAACGGTGACGAGTACCGCCGGCTCACCGGCCGCACTGAGGTCGCTCAGTTCTTCGATCCACTCATTCACTGCCGGAACCTCGCAGCGAGCGCAAGACAGCCTCGGGCGTTGCCGGGGCCTGTAAATCGGGGCGTCCGTCGTGAGCAAGCGCGTCGCGAATGGCGAAGAACGCCGACAGCCCCAGCATCAGCGGCGGCTCGCCCACCGCTTTGGACCGATAGATGGTCTTCTCCCGATTCTTCGCGTTTTGCAGGAGTTCCACGCGAAAATCGGGAGCGAGGTCGGAGCAGGTCGGGATCTTGTAGGTCGACGGTGCGTGGGTACCAATCTCACCCTTGTCGTTCCACCACAGCTCTTCGGTTGTCAGCCAGCCAACACCCTGGATGTAGCCGCCCTCGACCTGTCCGAGGTCGACCGCAGGGTTCAGCGAGTCGCCGCAATCGTGCAGGATATCCGCGCGCAATACCCGGTTCTCACCGGTGAGCGTATCGACAACGACTTCGGTCACCGCCGCCCCGTAAGCGAAATAGTAGAAAGGACGACCACTGAACGTCGTGCGGTCATAGTTGATCTTCGGCGTACGGTAGTAGCCCGTCGCTGACAACGACACACGATTGGCCCACGCGAGCTGCACGAGCTCGGGAAAGTCCATGATCCGGTCGGCAATGTGCGCAACATCATTCCGGAAGTCGATTTCCGCTTCGGAAACACCGAAGTGGCGCGCCGCAAATGCCGTGATGCGTTTGCGAATTTTGGCGGCCGCCTTCTGCGCTGCCTTGCCGTTCATGTCGGAGCCGCTGGACGCCGCCGTCGCCGACGCATTGGGTACCTTGCTCGTATCAGCCGCCGTCGTACGCACGCGCTCGATGCTGATGCCGAACTCGTCGGCCACAACCTGCGCGACCTTGATGTAGAGGCCCTGCCCCATCTCCGTGCCGCCGTGGTTAAGCTGCACGGTGCCATCCTTGTAGACATGTACAAGTGCGCCGGCCTGGTTTAGCAATGTCGATGTAAATGAAATACCGAACTTCACTGGCGTTATTGCGATGCCGCGTCTGAGTACCTTGCTGCGCGCATTGAATTCACGAATGCCTGCACGCCGCAGCTCGTAATCGCTGCTGGCAAGCAGCCGATCGAATAGCACATCGGCCATATTGTCTTCGACGACCTGCTGGTAATGCGTGACGTTGCGCTCGTCATGACCGTAGAAATTTTCGCGCCGCACCTCGGACGGATCCTTGCCGAGCGTCCTCGCTATGTCGTCCACGACGTACTCAATGGCAAACATGCCTTGTGGCCCGCCGAATCCGCGAAACGCGGTGTTGGACACGGTGTTGGTCTTGCACCGATGCGACAGAATACGAACGTTCTCGAGAAAGTAGGCATTGTCGCAATGGAACATCGCGCGGTCGTTGACCGGACCGGACAGGTCCGCCGACATGCCGCAGCGGGCCGCGAACTCGAAGTCGACGCCCATGATGCGGCCGTTGTCGTCGAAGCCGACGTCATAGTCGATGATGAAATCATGGCGCTTGCCCGTCATGATCATGTCGTCGTCGCGATCGAGCCGCAGCTTGCACGGCCGGCCGGTCTTGTCGGCGGCGATCGCTGCAAGACATGCGATCAGCGCCGCCTGGCTTTCCTTGCCGCCGAATGCGCCACCCATGCGCCGGCAGATGACGACAATGTCCTTGGCTTCGCGCTGCGTTGCATGCGCGATGATTCCCTGCACCTCGTCGGGGTGCTGGGTCGAGCTGTAGACAAGTATGCCGCCGTCTTCCTGGGGTATCGCCATGGCGATATGGCCCTCAAGATAGAACTGGTCCTGGCCGCCGAGGCTTACGCGCCGTCGCAGACGATGCGGTGCTTCCTCGAGCCCTTCGTCGGGCCTGCCTCGCACCAGCGTTTCTGACGGCAGGACGAACGATTCTTTTGCCACCGCATCGAGCGGATCGAGAATCGCCTCCAGCTCCTCGTAGGTGACGTTCGCCTTGCGCGCAGCCTTGCGGGCTGCGTCAACGGAGGTCGCCGCCACGGCAAACAGCGGCTGGCCGACGTATTGCACAAGGCCGTCGGCGAACAGCGGATCGTCCTTGACGATCGAGCCGTAGTTGTTCTCGCCGGGTATATCCGCGGCCGTGCAAACCGCCACGACGCTGTCCGCGGCGAGCACGGCATCAAGATCCACGTCCAGCACTTTGGCGTGAGCGACCGTGCTCATGCCGACCGCGAGATGCAGCAGGTCGCGGGGTTCCGGCAGGTCATCGGTGTAGGCCGCCGTGCCCGAGACGTGCAGGTGCGCGCTGTCGTGGGGCAGCGCCTTGCCCACAGCCCTAGCGACCATAGGTGTACACCGTTTCGTCGAGCTCGCCGCGCGCTTCGAACCAGAATCGCCGCAGCAGGTTCTGGACAGCAACGAGACGAATATCCGCCGATGCGCGCATGTCGCTGATCGGCGTGAAGTCCTCTGCCAGTGCCGCACAGGCCCTGTCGATGGTTTCTTCTGACCAGGCCGCACCGTTGATTGCTTTCTCGCACTCTGCGGCGCGACGTATTGTCGCCGCAACACCGCCACACGCCATGCGGAAGCGGGTCACCGTATCCCCGTCAAGTTCCAGGCTGTATGCCGTGCAGACAGCGGAAATGTCCTGGTCGAAACGCTTCGACCATTTGTGACTGGCTACGAGCACGCCGTCGTGCGCCATCGGTACCCGTATGCGTGCGACAAACTCCCCGGGCTGCAAATCGTTAACCTGGTAATCGTGATAAAAGCCGCCGAGGTCGAGCTCTCGCTCCTCGTCACCCTGTCGCAGGACAAGACTGGCGCCCAGCACCATCAGCGCGGGCATCGAATCGCCGATCGGCGAACCGTTGGCGATATTGCCGCCGAGTGTGCCCGCGTTGCGGATGGGTGGCGATGCGAAACGTCGAAACAGCTCGGTCAACCCGGGATACTGTTCGATGATCGCTGGTATCGCCTGCGTCAGCGACACGGCACCGCCTATCTCGAGGTGACTGTCGGAGGTCCGCATATCGAGCAGCTCCGCGACGCGACCCGTGTAAATGATCGTTTCAAGCTCGCGATGCTGCTTGGTCACCCACAGACCGATGTCGGTGCCACCCGCGAGAATTGTAGCGTCCGGATGCTGCGCGTAGATTCGAGCAAACGACGCCACGTCCACAGGCGCAAAGAAATGCCTTCCCTCAGCTTCCAACTCGAGGTCAGCATCGCGCCGCACACGAGCCAGCGCATCGAGATGCTCGCGCGCGTCCCAGCTGTCCGCCTGCGCGTGCATCGACTGTGCTGCAGCAATAATCGGCCGGTACCCGGTGCAGCGACACAGGTTGCCCGATAGCGCGTCGTCGATTTCCTGGCGCGATGGATTCGGTGTCGACCGGTAAAGGGCATACAGCGACATGACGAAGCCCGGCGTGCAAAAACCGCACTGGGAACCATGCTGGTCCACCATGGCCTGCTGTACGGGGTGCAGCCCGCCGTCTTTGCCACGCAGACCTTCGACCGTGATCAGTTCCTTACCGTCGATCGTCGGCAGGAACTGGATGCAGGAGTTGATCGTCTTCAACTCGACGTCCGTGCCGCTGTGATCAACCTCCACGAGGACGACAGTGCAGGCGCCGCAGTCACCCTCCGCGCACCCTTCCTTGGTCCCGGTAAGATGCAGGTCTTCGCGCAGGAATTGCAGGACCGTTCGCGTCGGGTCAACGACATCGGTCTCTACGACCTCGCCGTTCAGGATGAAGCGAATGGCGTTCGTGGACATACCCGTCAGCTGCCCCGGTAGGTCGAGTAGGACCAGGGGGATACCAGCAACGGCACATGGTAGTTCTCGTCACCATTCACAGAGAATCGGATAAGCACGGTGTCGAGAAAAGCCGGCGTGGCCAGCTGCACGCCGCGCCCGCGAAAATAGGCTCCGACATCGAACTCAAGCTCATAAGTCCCCGTCACCATCAGCTCGTCGTCGAGTAGTGGACGCGCCGTCCTGCCGTCCTCGTTGGTCGTGGCGCTGGCCACCAGTTCGCGCGCGTCGCCGATCGCGAACAAACGAATGTCGACGCTCTGTGCCGGACCGCCGTGCGATGTGTCGAGAATGTGTGTTGTCAGCCTTCCCATCCTGCCCTCTTGCCACGTGTACCCGCAGGCCATTGATTATACGCCGGGGATGCGACTGCGTGCTTGCCCAACGTGTGGTAGTTTGAGCGGCAACAAGAACAGGAGGGCGCTCAAGCATGCAGATGAATCGCTTTTTCCTTTTGTTGCCGCTGTTCCTGCTGAGCGGCTGCGAAGTCCATGTCGACCACCAGGAAGCCGACGTCGAATACCTGCAGATGCCCGGCATGGAGGACCTTGACCTGCCGTTTTCATCCGCGGTGCGCGTCGACAACACGCTGTACCTGTCGGGCAACCTCGGCAATATCCCGGGAACGCTGGAGCTGGCCGAGGGCGGTATCGAGGGTGAAACGCGTCAGACGATGGACAACATCAAGACGGTGCTGGAGCAGTTCGGCTCGTCCATGAACGACGTCGTCAAATGCACGGTCTTTCTCGCCGACATGGCGGAATGGGGCGCGATGAACAGCGTTTACAAGACCTATTTTGAAAACCCGCCCGCGCGCAGCGCCCTCGGCGCGAGCGGATTGGCGCTTGGTGCCCGCGTCGAAATCGAATGCATCGCCGTCGTGCAGTAGCCGGTCTATTCTGCGAGTAACTGGTCTCGCCGCAGCGCGAGGAATTTGAGGCGTCGTTTGTCGAGCACGTCGGAGAGCTGCTCAGCAAGCACGCTATCGGTGAGCTCCGCCAGGGCCTCGCGCCAGCCGTCGCTGACCTTCACGGGCGCAGCGACCAGGTGCGGTGGCCGGCCTCTTGCCGCCTTGAATGCCCCCTCGTGCTCGATCAGGATCAGGTTCCACCTCGACGGCAGGTAGCGCATGCGGTGCAAACTGCGCCCCTCGTTATAGATCAGGGCGTCAAAGACGTACATCGCCTCCCACTGCCACGGCAACGCGCAGGGCGCGCTACCCCCGCGGCCGGAGGACGAGCGCTCCGCTTCGTCCTTGCTTTTTTCAGGAAAGAACTGCAGTGATCCCTCGGTGCCGTCCACTTCACGCAACGCCGTAACCGGCACCATGTCGAGACCGAGCAGGCGGTCGAGTCGATACGCCGCAACGTCCGGGTAAAAGCCCTTGCCACGCCGCTTGTTGAAGGTCGCCGTGACCGTGCGTGTGTCGTCAGAGACCTCGACGATTGTTCGCCCGGTCGCCCGGTCCCTGGATTTCGAGACGATGTCGCCCGTCTCGAGCAGCCGCTGCAGCGCTTCGGCCGACAGTGATCCGGCCCGTCGACCTACGCCGCGCGGGTGCGCCATCGGCGCATAGGCGTCCGCGCCGGATTGGCTGAACACGCGCAGCTCTCCACCTTCCATAACCAGCGCGCTGCCGCTGCCTTTGTAGTAGAAGTTGAGCATCCCGGTATCGACCTCAACGATGCGGCCGTCGAAGCGCTGCAGGACTTTCCGGGTGGGTGTCGGCGTGTGGCCGACAACGACCCGATCGGCACCAATCGCCTTGAGTGAAGCCTGTAGCCGATGCGCCTCGACGATCTCGCTGCACGCAACATTGCCGCGATACCAGAGCGGTCCGTCGGAGTGCAGGACGCTGGCGTCCGACAGCCTCGTGACGGCGGCCAGCGCGTCGAGAACGTCCCGCGGAGCGTCCAGTGGCGGCATGTAGTTATTGACAATGCTCTCATGGTCGTAAAACGCGTCGGTCGGCAACAGCACCTCGGCTTCCGTCAGCGTCGCTACTGCCTCGACGTAGTCGATCAGGTCCTGCCTGAGGTCACGATTAATACCTTCAAGCCCGATATCCGCGACTTCCGGCGGCAGTCCACCGTGCACGAATGCCGTTCCATTAATAACCGCAACGACGTTTTTCTGCAGCAGCCACTTTCCGTACCCTCCTTGTGGACCGAACGCTTCTCGCAATGCAAAAAAGCCGGCGGGAAATTCGCTGTCGAAGCGGTCCCGCTGACTGGCACGGTTGCCGCCGTCCCGTCGGGCCCAGATACGAAACCAGCGATTTCTCTGGTCCCGCGTTTCGTCATCGGCAAACGCCGCGTATTCGGCTTTGCTGACGTAGCGGAGGTCACCAATCATGTTCATCGATTCGTGATTGCCGATCAGCACGTGGACCTTGCCGCCCGCCATGGCGGCTTCATCCTCGAGACGCATCAGGAGATCCAGCGCATCGCGTGAGCGCGGTCCCCGGTCCAGCAGATCACCCACTATCACCAGGTGCGCCTCGCCGCCCGCCCACTCCGAGTCGTCATTGAGGATGCCGACGTTGCCGAGCGTCTCGACCATCGCCTCGTACGCGCCATGCACATCGGCGATGGCAACGACGCGTTCGACACCGTCTGCGCGCCAGTCCTCGGCGTGCGTCAAGCTTGCGCATGCGAGCAAAACGGTAATGGTGATCAGCGACGATAAGCGCGTGGCTTGCAAGCTATGTAACCCCTGTCGGCGAGATGGTCAGTGTAGTAGCTATGCTAGACTTTGACTACCTGGGCAGTCGACAGATCAACAACAATGAATTGGCTTCGAACGACTCTCATTCTCATTGCCATCGTGGCAGGCGCCGCCGCCCACGCCGATGACGGCGTCGGCGAAACCACGCCGTTGTTCACGAGCAATGAGGTACTCGACGTTACGATCCGGGCGCCGTTCACGACCATCATGCGGGAGCGCTCCAAAGAAGAAGACAAGTCCGCAACGCTGACCTATAACGACGCCGCTGAAGGGTCTGTCACGGTTGAGATCGGCATCCAGGCGCGCGGTCGTTTTCGGCGTCAGGCGCAGGTCTGCAAATGGGCCCCGCTCAGGCTGAACTTCAAGAAGGCGTCGCTCGAGAATACGGTGTTCGCCGGCTCCGACAAGATGAAACTCGTGACCCACTGTCGCAACGGCTCGGCCCGCTATACGCAGGCGCTACTGGCCGAGCATCTCGCCTACCGCATATTGAACCAGGTCACTGACGCGAGTTTTCGCGTGCGCCTGCTGCGCATCATTTATGTAGACACCGACAAGAACGACCGTGAGCGCGTTGAATTGGGCTTCGTGATCGAGCACAAGGACCAGGTCGCCAGGCGTATTGGCCTGGACGCCAACGACGAACAGCCGACCACGATCGATGCGCTCGATGCACGGCACACCAACCTCGGCTCCGTCTACCAGCTCCTGATCGGTAATACGGATTTCTCACCGATACGGGCCGCGCCCGGGGAAGCCTGCTGCCACAACTATGTGCTGTTTGGCGCCGAGAAGGGACAGATGTTGGCGATACCTTACGACTTCGACATGTCGGGAATCGTCGATGCACCGCATTCGTCACCCAACCCGCGATTCGACCTGCGCAACGTTCAGGATCGCCTGTATCGAGGTCGTTGCGTCAATAACGAGCACATCGAAGCCTCCGTGCAGGCGTTCCTCGACCAGAAGCAGGCGATTTACGACCTGATCAATGCAAACGAGCTGTTCCAGCCCGGCAGACGCAAGAGCACCTTGCGCTTCCTCAATGAGTTCTTCGCGACGATTGAGAGCCCGGACAGAATCCGGCGCCAGCTTATCGACAAGTGTCTGTCCTAGGGCCTGTTAACAGGCCCTAGGCGAGCCAGGTCGAGAGGATCTTGGCCAGGCGCGGGTGTATGTAATAGCCGATCGAACTGTGTGGGTTTGATTTGCCGTAGCGCACGGCCAGGTTGAATATGCGGTAGTCATGCACGCCGCTCACCTGCCGCTGCACCAGCATCTTCTTGAAGTCGTCCGCCAGCGTCACGTCGTGGCAGGCGTAATCGTCTTCAGCCGCCAGGTTGTGCCATGAAATAACGTTGCTGGGGAACCTGCCCTGGCCGCGCTCCTTCGCCCCGAGCAGCCGCTTCTGCACAGCCCGGTCCCCGAGCGGTGAACCGAGCGTCAGCCACTGGTCCACTTTGAAGCCACCGTACTCGGCGTAGGTCTCGGTGTCGTTCGACAACTCCCACAGGACGTCATACGCAATGACGCTTCCGGTGCCGTGCGTCACGAGCATGATCTTGTCTCCGCGATCCATGAGCCGGCACAGCTTCTCGCGCAGGCGCTTGCGTGCTTCTTTGGCGAACTCGGGGTCGTCCAGGTACGCGGCAAAGTCCTGCGCGATTTTGCCGATAACCGGCATGCGGAAGCCGACCGCGCCCAGCAGCGGCGCACCAACGTCCATGAAGAACTCGGGCAGCGCCGACTTGCCCGGCAGCCTGTCGTACTGCCGAATGCCGAATTTCTTTCGCGGCGTGATTTCGCTTAATGCCCGCAGCACGTTGCGCCGGTCACCGACATCCAGTTCCTCGTCATAGTGCTTGTTCTTGCGCCGCAGGACTTCAGCATTGAGATCCCCATACCAGGAAAGGTCGATCGACAGGCGGTCGAAGCACTCGACACAATCCGGGAAGTCACGCTCGAGGCCCTTGCGCATCGCGGCAGCGGATAGCTCGAGATACGTTTTTGCAGCGGGCTTGAAGTCCCGCCCATGCACGAGCAGGAGGCTGCGTTTTTGTTGTGGGTCATCAGTCATCGTTGCTGGCGCTATCCTAGTAGTCGTCCTCGCCGGCGTCGCGACGCGTCAGCATGGTCAGGAACGGGCCAGCAAGCGTCTTGCCGTATTCGAGCTTCCAGATCACCAGCGTGGCGATGACAAACGTGAATGAAATCACTGTCGAGACACCTACCGCCTCAATACCCGAGCCGAGCCCGATACCGATTGCGACAAAAATGTACATCGCGTCGGAAGGCTGGTTCAGCGTAAACCTGAAACGCACGGCCGCGACGATACCCGCCAGGCTGAAAGCCAGTGCCAGGCTGTTGACCACGATCATCGCGATGCCGGTCACCACGATCGGCAGGATGACAATCGTCTGCAGGAAGGACTGGTCGATGCGGCGCGCGCGACTCGTAATGAAATACACCCACGAAACCGGGATCGTCAGGATGCAGGACCCGATCGCTGCAAACAGCAGGCGCAGCGGTCCCGCTGTGGACAGAACGGTACGCTCGACCCGCGTGTAAACCGGCTCGAATGACGCAGCGTCGGATGCTGCCAGCTCGCTGATACCACCCAGCGGCAGGTATTCAACCAAGGCCGGGAAACGCCGCAGCATGAAGATGACCGCGCCTACCCAGAATGCGTAATAGATAATGATGATCGTGAGGGGAATCATCAGGCTTGCCGAGCGCCGCATCGCGTTACTCCGTTTCTTTCTTATTCAAGGCCGATCCCCATCTCGTCGGCAGCCAGTCTGCCGACACATCAAGATACCGACTAACGTCCTAATTCGCCATATCAATTCGTCGCCGCGTAATGGTAGGCTATGCGCCGTTTTAGCTCGGCAGACAGGCGCTTACATGACAGATTCGATACAACTCCTCGGCATCAGCAACGCAATCGTCGACGTGCTCGCACACGTGGACAATGCCTTTCTGGGCAGTATCGGTGCCGAGCCTGGCTCGATGACGCTGATCGACAAGGACCGGGCGCACGAGATATACAACCAGATGGGCCCGGCCACCGAGATGTCGGGTGGGTCTGTTGCCAATACCATCGCCGGCTTCGCCAACCTCGGCGGCTCGGCCGCGTATATCGGCAAGGTGAGAAACGACCAGCTGGGCCGTATCTTCAACCACGACATGAAATCGCTCGGCATCGATATCCGCCTCGATAAAGCAGAAGACGGTGCACCGACGGCGCGCAGTCATGTACTGATCACAGAAGACGGTCAGCGCACCATGCAAACCTACCTCGGCGCCTGCCTCGAGCTTGGCCTCGCCGACATCAGCGAAGCCACGATCGGCGCGCCCAAGGCGATCCTGCTGGAAGGCTACGTATGGGACATCGCCGAGGGGCCCGCACTCGCGCGCAAGGCCGTCGAAATCGCACGCAAGAACGGTACGTCGGTGGCGCTGTCGCTGTCCGATTCGTTTTGCGTCGAGCGTCACCGCGATTCCTTCGAGGAGTTTGTTCGCGATGGGGTTGATATCGTCGTCGCTGACGAAGACGAAGTGATGGCGCTCGTCGGGACACGGAACTTCGACGACACATTGAAAGCACTCGACAACTACAACAACCTGTTTGCCATCACGCGTTCAGCGAAGGGCTCGGTCATCATTCATGGTGACGAGAAGGTCGTGCAGGCGGCGGCCGGGGTCAGGGACATCGTCGACACGACGGGCGCTGGCGATGCGTACTGTGCCGGTTTCCTGTTCGGCTGGGCCAACGGCCTGCCGCTCAGTCACTGTGCCCAGTACGGGACGCACTGTGCAACGCAGGTTATTCAGCAGCTCGGCGCCCGTATCGAACCCGGCCTTCTCGACGATTTTGACGCTCGCTAGCTCGAGCCCAGCTCAATCTCGTCAACGATAGCAACGACCATTGAGCGCACGGGCGCGCTGGCGTCATCGAGGATCTGCCGGGCACCGCTGCCTTCGTCGAGAATCAGGACGGTCTCTCCTCTGCCCGCGCCGATGCCGTCCAGGGCAATGATGTAACCACCCGTGGGTTTGCCGTGTTGATCAAGGCGCTCCGCGAGCAGCAGTTTACGGCCATTGACGACAGGATGATGAATGGTCGAGACGACGTTGCCCGTAACGCGGCCAAGTATCATCAGTCCAGCTCCTTCTTCGAGTAACGGTGCACTTCGTCGACAAGCCCGACAATCGCGTCATCGACGGGAACGAACCACGGATCGAGGGCGAGCGCCGCCTCGCGGCTGGACACCCAGTAGATCACCTGCCCGGGCCCCGCCATGCGCGTACCGTCGGCGCAGACCAGGGGCTCGCCGTCAGGTTTGCCCTCTTTGCTCAGCGGCTGCACCCAAAGCAACGGGGTCGCGGACAGCTCGTCCACAAGCATGGCCGGCACGACCGTGCCGATTACGCGTCCCAGGAGCATGCAATCTCCTCCGGGTATTCGGCGCCCGATGGCTCCCATGCGGAGCAGGATTCGAATCGAGTCCCCTGGTCGAGTACCGAACGCAGATCGGCGTCGAGCCTTGGCAGCAGTGTCCGGGCCAGCAGCTGCCCGTCGGCACGTTCGCTGCAGATATCGAGCGCCGTTTCGACATCGAACAGATTGCCGCTCATCAGCGCCAGGGCATTCCCCCCAAGATCGTCTCCAAGGCGTACTTCTGAAAGTATGACTGGCGTACTCTTGATCGCGGCATCGACAGCCGCAAGCAGCGCTGGCGAAGAACGCATTTCGACAACCGCCAGTGAGTCACCCTCGACATTACACCGGACGCCGAGTACGGCGTCGTGCAGGGATGGGTGAACGTCACCGAGGAACACTTTGCCACGCAATGCGGAGCGGCTCTTAGCCACCTGCAGACCCGCTGTATAGGCCTCTTCGGTGCTGGCGACGCTGCCGCCGACGAGAATGAGAAACCGGCCTGGATGTATGGTGCCGCAGCGCAGCAATGCGATGGGCGATCGCTTGACCATGATGTCGCTCGCCAGTATCCCGGCGGCTACATTCTCGAATTCCAGTAGTGCGAGTGCTCCGTGTCGCTTTTTGTTCGGCACCATAGAGCCTCAGACGATACGGAAGTGATCGACCATGACGCAGCGTCGCAAGCGGCTGAAGGCGACCGGCCCGGTAAGGCCTTCGCCCGTCGGGCTGGCGATAGTAAAACTGGTGTGACCTTCGCCCCCCTCACCCAGCCCGGCAAAAAACGGTCCGTTTTTCGTAAAGATGCTGGTATTGATCGTCCGCGCCATGCGACTGAGCGCATCGATATCGCGCGAGTACATGCCGGCGGAATGCCCAAAGCCGTGCTCGGCTTCCTTGGCAAGTTCGATAGCCCGGTCAACGTCGGGCACTGCGGTAACCGGCAATACCGGCATCATCTGCTCGGTCCACACGAGGGGATGTCCGTTAGTGGTGCGGACGACGAGCAGTCTCGGATCGCCGTGCGACGCAATCCCTGCGCGGGCGAGAATTTCGCTGGCGTTCTTGCCGATCAGGTCTTTCTCGAGCGGCGCACGCTGACGTCGCCCGGGGTATTCGGTGAAAATAACGTTGGTTACCTTGTGCAACTCGCTCTCAGTCAGCACCCGTGCGCCGTGCTGGCCCATGCGTTGCAGCAAGTCGTCCACGATGCTTTCGACGGCGATCACTTCTTTCTCGTCGACGCATACGATGTTGTTGTCGAACGAAGCGCCTGCGACGATGCTGCGAGCCGCGTGATCGAGGTCGGCCGTGGCATCGACGACAACCGGCGGGTTCCCGGGTCCGGCGCAAATCGCGCGCTTGCCGCTGGTCATCGCCTGCCGTACCACGCCACTTCCTCCCGTGACTGCGAGGATGCGAACGCCCTTATGCCCCATGAGTTCCTGTGCGGATTCGATCGTTGGCGTCGCGACCGCGGTGACCAGGTTCGCCGGGCCGCCGGCACGCACAATCGCCTGGTGAATCAGGCGCACATTCGCCATTGAGCATGCACGCGCATTCGGGTGCACGTTGAAGACAATGCTGTTGCCTGCCGACACCATGGCGATGGTGTTGCAAATAATTGTGGACGTCGGATTTGTCGTCGGTGTGATTGTGCCGATAACGCCGTAGGGAGCGTATTCGGTCAGCGTCAGACCGTTGTCGCCGGTTACCGCGTGAGGTGTCAGCACCTCGGTGCCGGAGGTCTTGCGCGTCACCAGGCGGTTTTTTATGACCTTGTCTTCGACACGCCCCAGGCCGGTTTCGGTATGCGCGAGGCGCGCGAGCTCCTCGGCGTGTTCGAACATCGACTCGCGGATTGACGCGATGATCTTTTGCCGGCCCTCGAGCGACATGCCGTCGAATTCGCGGAAGGCGACGTTCGCGGCATCGACGGCGTCATCGACCGTCGCAAACACGCCGTCTCCCAGCGCCTCGCGAGGAGCGCTAAGCGGCGCGCGGCGTGGCGCGGCTGCCGTTGACCTGGGGGCCGGACTCGCCACCGGCACTCCCGACATCCTCTCGGCAAGGCGGGTAGCGATGATATCGACCTGCCGGTCGCTGAGAAGGCCGGCGTTGCCTCCCGGACGGCTCATGCGTCACTCTCCCCCTTGCGATACTTTTCCTTACCCTCGATTTCCCAGCTGTCAACGATTGCCATGACGACCGCATCGACGGGCTTATTGTCGGTACGTTCGGTCTGGCGGGCTGATGAACCACTGGCAAAGAGCACCATTTCACCGACGCCTGCGCCAACAGCATCAACCGCCACCACCGAACCGCCTGCCGGTTTGTTGTCATGTCCCCAGAGGCCCAGCATCAGGAACCTTAGGCCGCCGAGTTTGGCGTCCTTTTCCGTCGCCACGACGCTGCCGAGTACTTTGGCGAGTTTCACAACATCACCGTGCGCGCGGCCATTACTTCTTCGCCGTGCCGGGCTCGCGACCCAGGGGGATCGTGGCATCCACGCCGGAGTGCGGACGTGCGATGACATGTACTGCGACGACGTCGCCAATCCGCGCCCCCGCCGTGCGTCCTGCGTCGCAGGCTGCTCTCACTGCGGCCACGTCACCCCGAACTACAGCCGTGGTGTAACCGCCGCCGGTCTTTTCGTAGCTGACGAGTTCGACCTTCGCCGCCTTTACCATGGCATCGGCCGCCTCGACCATGGCCGGGAAACTCCGGCATTCAATCATTCCTAGTGCTTCTGACATCGTCTTGCTCCTCGCGAATCGGGCCCCTGGCCCGGTTGGATCTTAAGAATCTATTTCTTGGTCACCTTGCCGGTAACCGCCTTGATAGCCTGTATCGCTGCTTCCTGCGCGACGACCACATCGCGCTCCTCGCCACCGATATAGACGCGGCCGTAGCTGCCGACCGAGCGAACATCAAGAATATTGATGTCCGCCGCTTTCTCTGCCTCATTTGCTGCCAGCGCCGCATAGCCCGCAGGTTCGACCTCCAGTACAAAAAGGGTCTGGCCGGCGAGAATCATGTTGCCGTAGCGAAAACGGTTGATCAGCATCGTCTGGGTGTCCTCGAGATGGCGCACCACCTGGTTGGCAACGACACGGGGTTTGTGCCGATCCTTCTCCTCGAGACCCAGCTCGTCGAGAATAGCCTGCCCCGCCTGGCGCACATCGGCCTGGCTTTCCGAATGCAGCTCGAGCATGCCGTAGTGGCGCTCAACGATTTGCATGCCGGCCGTCACGTCGGTCGACTTCAGCGCCACATCGAGAATGTGGTTGATCGCCATGCCGGGTGCAATTTCTACGAACAGACTCGCCTGGCCCACCTTGGGCAGATAGCCCTTCGAGATCGTCGCCTGGTAAGACGCAAACTGCG
Organism: uncultured Woeseiaceae bacterium; assembly: GCA_945787845.1. Classification (GTDB taxonomy): domain Bacteria; phylum Pseudomonadota; class Gammaproteobacteria; order Steroidobacterales; family Woeseiaceae; genus UBA1847. Next base: position 149,604 of record CALZJH010000006.1, read on the forward strand.
GCTGCAGTGAATCCAGAAAAACGTATGCTCTTAAATCAACCATCTATGCAACTCCTCAAGCGCTAACACTCGTTGCTTTTGCTTCTCGCACAATGCCAATGCTGGCGCTCGCACCGAGGCGCGTGGCCCCGGCCTCGATCATTGCCTTCGCATCGTCGTACGAACTGATACCGCCAGACGCCTTGACCTCCATGCCGGCGCCGCGAACGACTTCGGCCATGAGCGCCACGTCACTAACCGTCGCCCCGCCCGTCGAGAAACCTGTCGACGTCTTCACAAAGTGAGCTCGGGCCTTTCGCGCGAGTTCCGACGCGCGCCGCTTTTCGTCATCCGTCAGCAGGGCGGTTTCCAAAATGACCTTGCAGACGGCTCCGCCGTCGACGCAGTCCTCGACCACGGCGCGAATATCACGCAGGACGAGATCGTCGTCACCGCTCTTCAGCGCTCCGATGTTGAGCACCATGTCGATCTCGCGCGCACCATTGCGAATCGCGCGGCGAGCCTCCATGGCTTTGATCGCCGGTTCAGTGGCGCCCAGTGGAAATCCGACGACGGTACAGGTCAGCACTTCACTGCCGCACAGCAGACTGGCCGCGAGCGCCACCCAGGTCGGGTTAATGCAGACCGAGCGAAAATTGAACTCAAGGGCCTCGGCACAGAGTTTGCGAATCTGCTCCTCGGTCGCTGCCGGCTTGAGCAGCGTGTGATCGATGTAGCGTGCGAGGTCACCGGGGATATCGCCCGGCCTCTGGACCGGCGCAACGCTGGTGAGCCCGGTCGCGCCGAGCCGCACGAACTCGCGTGCTGCGTCCGGGTCGTCGCTGACCGACGCTCCATTCGATTCGGCCACGGAGACGGGGCCCAGGATTTCGTGCAGCCGGCCCACCACGCGCTCGATATCCTGGTCGGACAGCGTCAGCTCGGAGAGGCCGGTGGCACCGGAATCATCGGCAAACATCGCGACACGATTCAGATGCCGCGGCTCGGTGCATTCGGTTTCGAGCCAGGCATCAAGGATCTGTTGGGCGAGGGCGGCGCCGATGAGCCCGGCGCCGAGCGTGAGCACATTGGCGTTGTTGTGCTCGCGACTGTTGCGTGCGCTGGATACGTCGTACGCCAAAGCCGCCCGGACGCCCGGAACCTTGTTGGCCGCCATGCAGGAGCCGATACCCGCGCCGTCGATCATGACCCCGACGTCCGCCGAGCCGCTCGAGACCGCCTCGGCAACGGCACGAGCGTAGACTGGATAGTCGACTGCTTCACGCGATGAAGTACCGACGTCCCTGACCTGGTAGCCCGCCGCCCGCAGATGCGCCGCAAGGACCTCCTTGAGATCAAACCCGCCGTGATCGGCGCCGATCGCGATGCTCTTGGGACGACTCATGCCCATACCGCCGATTCATCCGCCCTGCGGCCACGCGCTGCTGAGCCACCCGCGCTCGATCCGCTGTCGATAATCTCCTGTAACTTCATAACATGAAGTCGAAGCCGCTCGCGGCCGAGATCTGTGATGCGAAATTCTGTCACGGTGCGTCTTCCCCTGGCGGTTTTGCTGATGTCGATGTAGCCCACATCGGCGAGCTTCCTGGTTTGTACGTGAAGGTTGCCATCGGACAGACTGGTGGCCTCCCTCATCTCCGTGAACGTCACCGGCTGCCCGGGAATGAGCGTTGCCAGGATACCGAGGCGACAGGGTGCGCTAATCATTTGATCGAATTCGAGCTTCACGGGTTCATTTACTTTGTTTTACGAAGTATCTGCTCTGAAAAGGCCCCTGTCAAGCATGCCTGTCACAGCGCACTCTCGATCTACTTTGTTTTATAAAGTTATATACGCAGGGGGCTGCGAGCTAATCGTCGCCTGCCACGGCGGTCTCGAGCGCCACGCTGATCATCTCGTCAAACGTCGTCGCACGCTCCTCCGAACTCAGGTGCCTGTTGTTCGGGATGTCATCGCTGACCGTGCAGATGGCGAGTGCCTCGGCGTTGTTCTCGGCCGCAATCGGGAAGATGCCGGCCGCCTCCATCTCGATGCCGTACACGTTGTACTTCGCCATCGTTTCGAACATGTCGGGATCGGGCGTATAGAAGAGGTCCGCCGAGAAGATGTTGCCCACATGATGTCGGACACCGGCGGCGCGCGCGGCGGCGACGGCCTTTTCGACCAGGTCGAAACTCGCGAGCGGCGCGAGATCGTATCCGCCGAAGCGCATTCTGTTGACGCTGGAGTCGGTCGACGCGCCCATCGCAATCACCAGGTCGCGAAGTTCGACGTCGGGGTGCGAGGTGCCACAGCTGCCCACACGCATGACGCGCCTGACGTCATAGTGGGTGATCAGCTCATGGGTGTAGATGGACGCGGACGGAATACCCATACCGTGCGCCATAACGGAAACCGGCCTGCCCTTGTAGGTGCCCGTGTAACCCCACATGTTGCGCACGTCGGTCACGCGGCGCGCATCGTCGAGAAAAGACTCGGCGATGTATTGCGCCCGCAGCGGGTCGCCCGGCATCAGAACCGTGTCCGCAAAATCGCCCGGTGCCGCATTAATATGTGCCGTCGCCATTATTATTTTACCCCCTGCATGAGTGGCCGTTAGAAAGGCGCTGTAGCCCGCTATTGTCCACGAGATGGGCGTCAAAGAAAAACCGGGCCGGATGCCGCGATTTCTTTCGCAGGAATGCTACACCTACCCCGGACAACGGCGCTATACTGCGCAGACGCTTAACCAGGAGACAAGCAATGTGTGGCTTGAACACAACAATTAATAAGAGCTCCCTGACCCGGCGGGCGCTGGCCAGCGCCGTCGCACTGGGCCTGTCAGGACTGCTGGCGGTGCCTGCCAATGCCCAGATGGAAGGAGTTCTCGAGGAAATTATCGTCACCGCGCAGAAACGCGAACAGAGCCTCGAAGACGTCCCGGCGTCGGTCTCGACGATCTCTGGCGACACGGTTAGGGACTACCTCGGTTCGGCTGAGAATATCCGGGCCCTGGCGGGTCGCGTGCCCAGCCTCCAGATCGAGTCATCGAACGGCCGCACGCAGCCACGCTTCTATATCCGCGGTCTTGGCAACATCGATTTCGATAACAACGCCAACCAGCCGGTATCCATGGTCTTTGACGATGTCGCACTGGAGAACAACGTCCTGCGCAGCGTGCCGCTCTATGACATCCAGCGCGTCGAGGTACTCAAAGGCCCGCAGGGCTCGCTGTTCGGCCGCAACACCAACGCAGGACTCATCAAGATCGACTCGGTAAAACCGGGCTTTGATCTCAATGGCTACGCAGCGGCTTCGTTTGGCTCCCGCGATACGATGGGCTTTGAGTTCGCCGTCGGCGGCGGCCTTTCGGACACGCTGGCCGTGCGCGTCGCCGTCAAGGATCTGAGCAGAGACGACTGGATCGACAATCTCGCCGCCAACACATCGGGCGACGACTTCGGCAAATTCGACGAAACCGCTATGCGCGTACAGGCCCTGTGGCAACCGTCGGACGAGTTCCGCGCGCTGCTCAAGGCACACGGCTTCAACCAAAAGGGCTCGCACCCACAGGTCTTCTACGCGAACGCCATCCAGCTCGGTACTTCCGGCCTGCGTGACGACTTCGACGTCGACGTTGCCAACCACGACGGCCAGGCAGGCATGGACCTCGATCACATCGGTGGCTCCGCCAACCTGGAATGGACTATCGGCGATTCGACCATTACGTCGATCACGGCCTACGACTCTGTCACCAACTTCCAGTCGGCAGACGTCGATGGCGGCCTGCTCTCATTTGATCCGGCCGACATCGGTACGCTCGGCCGCCAGGTGTTCTTCAACGTCACCACGGGCGACGGCCTCGACGACCATCGCCAGATCACGCAGGAGCTGCGCGTGGCGACCCAGAGGGAGGGACTGTTCTCGCAGTTCGGCGTGTTCTACTTCGATGAAGACATCGATGTCCTGTCCAGGGATTTCGAAGCGAACTTCTCGGATATCGTGACGCAGAACACAAAGTCATTCGCCATATTCGGCCAGTTTGACATCGAACTGAGCGACACCCTCAACCTGATCATCGGCGGTCGCTGGACTGACGATGACAAGTTCCTCCAGGTCAAACCCGGACCGAACTCCTCCTCGCCGCCGGACACGATCGACATCAGCGACGACTACTTCAACTGGGACGTTGCGTTGAACCTCGCGGCGAATGATGACCTGAGCTGGTACGCACGCGTCGCCAACGCCTCGCGCGGCCCGGTGACGCTCGGTCGCTTCGGCTTCACGAGTTCCGCCACGACAGAGACGAGTCACGCGGTGGAGGTCGGCTTCAAGGCCACCTTGCTCGACGGCCGGGCCCGCTGGAACGGGGCGGCTTACACGTACAAGAACGACGACCACCAGCTGACGGCAACGGGCGGCGTAGCCAACGTCAACCAGCTTCTGAATGCAGACAAGGTTCTGGGTAACGGCATCGAGACGGACCTGGAGGTCCTGCTGTCCGACAACTTCCGCCTGATCGCCAACCTGAGCTGGAACGATACGGAAATCGATGACGGCACGCTGCGCGACGATCTCTGCGGATCCAACCCGACCTGCACAGGCCTCGACCCTGTCGTTGGCAGCCGTGTCGGTCCCTTTGGTCCGGTGACCGAGGTATTGATCGACGGCAACCCGTTGCCGCGTTCACCCGAGTGGATTGCCAACCTGATCATGCAGTACGACATGCCGATGCAATCGGGCGGCGTTCTCTACGTCAATACCGACTGGAACTACCGCAGCGATTCGAACATCTTCCTGCATCGTTCGGTTGAGTTTATTGCAGAGCAGCGCACACTCGGTGGCGTGCGCATCGGCTACCGCACTTCAAACACGAAGTGGGACATGGCTATTGTCGGTCGCAACGTCACGGACGAGATCGTCGTTGATGGCGCTCTCAACTTCCTCAACCTGACGGCATTCGTCAACGAGCCGCGGTATTGGGGCCTCGAATTCCGCTACGACTTCAGCAACTAAGTCGGCGGGTAGTATTACTGCTGGCGCTGGCCGGCTGTTCCAACGCGGAACAGCCGGCTACGCTGGCATTTGAGGCGGCAGGCCGCCTTGAAGACCCCAGGATTCGCGAAGCCAGCGGCATAGCACGGTCACAGCGCGAACCGGGCGTCCTCTGGGTCATCAACGACAGCGGCGCCAAAGAATTTCTCTACGCCATCGACGCGACCGGCACCAGCCTGGGCCGCACCGAGCTAAAAAAATCCTCCAACAAGGACTGGGAAGATCTCGCCTCCTTCGAGCTGGACGGCAAGCCTTACCTGATGGTCGCTGACATTGGCGACAACCTCTCCCGGCACAAGTCACGCAAACTTTATTTTCTGAAGGAACCGGAGTCGGGCAAGAAAAGCACCACGGTCGACTGGGAAGTGTCGTTTCGCTACCCGGACGGACCACGCGACGCCGAAGCGGCAGCGATCGACATCGCTAGTGAGCGCGTCCTGATCCTGAGCAAGCGCGACATCCCGCCCGCCTTGTACGAGGTTCCGCTGCGAACGGATGACGACGAAAAAGTGACCGCCAGGTGGCTTGGCACGATCAGCGGACTGCCTCAACCCAGCCGCCAGGACGTTGAGTTCGCCCCCAGGACCAAGGACTGGCATTGGCAGCCGTCGGCGATGGACATCTCCGAGGACAATCGGGCAGCAGCCGTCCTGACCTATCGCGCCGTCTATTACTTCCTGCGCCGGCCGGGACAGGACTGGTACGACGCGTTTAACACGAAACCGATTCGTATCGGTCTAGGCAATTTCATCAACGCGGAAGCCGTCGCCTTTGCCGACGATCACCGCACTGTCGTCGTGACGGGCGAAAACCGCAATGCCCTGCTACTTCGGGTTAACCTTGGCATACCGGCAAGCGATGAGGAACCTGACGACGATGCGGTCACCGTCATGTCGTTCAACGTACAAAACCTGTTCGACAACACGGACGACCCCGGCAAAGACGACAAGGCCTACCTGCCGCTCGCCGCGAAACAGACCGACGCACATACAGATGCATGTAACGAAATCGAGGTCGAGAGCTGGCGCGACGAATGTCTCTACTTGGACTGGAGCGACGCTGCCTTGGATTTCAAACTCGGCGTGCTGGCCACAACGATTCGCCAGGTTAACAACGGCCGCGGGGCCGATATTATCGCGCTCCAGGAAGTTGAAAACGTGAATGTACTCGAGCGACTTCGCACCGAGCATCTCGCGGACCTCGGGTACCGGCCCGCCATACTCGTCGAGGGCACCGACACGCGCGGCATCGATGTCGCCTTCCTGTCGAAATTGCCGTTGCTCGGCGACCCGGTCCTGCACCCGCTGCACCTTCCCGAGTTCCCGGATCGGCAGGGCGACACGCGCGGGGTTTTACAGGCGGATTTCAGGATGCCCGACGGGTCCGTGCTAACCGGCCTCAGCGTGCATTTTCCTGCGCCGTTTCACCCCACCCCCATGCGCGTCGCCGCGTACGAACACCTGAATAAGCTGCGCGATGCGCTGCCCGACAATCACCATGTGTTCGCGGCGGGTGACTTCAACACGACGAGCACTGAGGACGAACGCGAGGGACTGCTCGACCGCTACGCACGCCCCGGCTGGACGCTGGCGCACGACGTGGGCTGTAACAACTGCCCGGGCACTCATTATTACAGCCGGGACGACACCTGGTCGTTCCTCGATATGATCCTGTTCTCACCTGCCCGTGGTGAAAACGCAACAACTCGAATTCGCGCTAAATCGGTCGCAATCGCCAACAAAAACCCGGCACAGGTATCAGAAGCCGGCACGCCGGAGCGTTTTCGGAGCGCCTCGCGGACCGGCGTCTCTGATCACTGGCCTATGATCGCCACGATCGAACTGACAGAAAAACAATAGCTTGTAACCCCTTCGTAACGCTATTTCTGCCGCGCAGACTGCGGCGCGCCCTCGCGCCTCGGATCAACCCGCACAAACACGTTTAAACCCTTATTGCGCAAGCATTTTCGCTGCGTTAGATTAGCCACATCACATTAAGAAATTGCCTGGATTCGCGCCGTCAGGGGCGATTCTCTGGCAAAAAATGGCCGAGCGAAATCTGATTGTCACATTGGGGCACTAGGCTTTCGCACTTTCCTATAACGGGGATCAATAATGAAACACAAATCTCGATTTATTGGATCGACTCTCGCGGCATTCAAGCAGGTCTCGATCGCGGCATTTGCCGCCGTCGTGCTGCTCGCCGCACCTGTTGCGTCAAACGCACAGGAAACGACGACCGCAGTCCGCGGTGTCGTCACGACACCTGACGGCGGACCTGCTGCAGGACAGTCGGTCACTATTACTGACACACGAACCGGCTCGTCCCGGTCTGTCACGACGAACGACAGTGGCGCGTTCAACGTTCGCGGCCTGCCCGTCGGCGGTCCGTACACGATCGTTGTGCGCTCGTCGCAGTACCAGGATGCTCGCGTAACAGACGTCTACACGAACCTGTCCGCGGCTGCGCAATTCAACATTGCACTGGGTGTTGCCGATGAGGCTATCGAGGAAATCGTTGTCCTCGCCTCGGCGGTTGCCGTACAGCAACTTGCTGTTGGCCCCGGCACGGCATTCAGCATCGAAGACATCGAAGCCATGCCGAGCATCGCTCGCCAGATTCGCGACGTCATCCGTATCGACCCTCGCGTCAGCCTCGGTCGTGCCGACAATGGTGCGGGTTCGGGCATCAACTGCCTGGGTGGCGCACCGCGTTCCAACGCCATCACGATTGACGGCGCAGTCGCCAATGACGGATTCGGCCTGAACGAAGGCACGGGCACGTCGGCACGCTTCGCATTTCCGATCCCCTATGACACGGTTGCCTCGGCATCCGTCGAATTTGCCCCGCTCGATGTGCAGTACAGCCAGTTCACGGGCTGTGCCATCAACATCGTTACCAAGCCGGGCTCCAACGAGTTCCACGGCTCACTGTTCTACCTGTACAACGAAGACGGCATGACGGGCAAGAAACTCAATGGTGACACGGTTATCACCGACCCGTTCGAAGACAAGAACTTCGGTTTTGACTTCAGCGGCCCGATCATCAAAGACAAGCTGTTCTTCACGGTTGCTTATGAAGAGACGGACGAAGGTGGCGTACAGAACTCCGGCCCGATTGGTGGCGGATTCGCCAACGAAGACTGGCTGACGGTGGCGGAAGCTAACGAGATCGCTGGCATCCTCTCCAGCCAGTACGGCCGCGATGTCGGCCCGATCGTCAGGACCCTGCCGCAGACGAGTGAACGCTGGTTTGCCCGTTTCGACTGGAATATCAACGACTATCACCGCGCCGAGCTGACGTATACGCAGCTCGAAGAACTGAACCTCGATCCCGACGACCTCGGGTTCAACGGCTTCTCGTTCCGCGATAACTTCGAGTTTGAAGGTATCGAGCAGGACACGCTGTCAGTGCGCGTCTTCTCGAACTGGACCGACAACTTCTCGACCGAGTTCCGTTACTCGACGTTTGACGTGACGGACATCCAGGGACCAGCCGGTGGCGGTGAAGCACAGGATCCGAACCCGATCGTTCGTATCCAGGTCGAAGATGGCGACGGCGACAACGCCCTGATCAGTGGCCCGGGCTTCTTCCGCTCTGCCAACGACCTGCAGTACACGGTCGACCAGCTCAAACTGTCGGCTGACTACGTCATCGGCGATCACACGCTGACCTTCGGCTTCGAGCAGGAAACACGCGACATCTTCAACCTGTTCATCCCGAATGCGACGGGTACGATCACGTTCGACAGCACCGCCGATCTGATGGCTGGTACGGCCAGCGGCATCAATTTGAACGGCTCGTTTACCCAGATTGCCGCCGACGCCGCCGCGACCTTCGAACGCGACATCAACAGCTTCTACCTCCAGGACGAGTGGCAGATCAACGACGCATTGACCTTGATCGCCGGTGTGCGCTTCGATGAGTACAAGTCAGACGATTTGCCGGTCGCCAACCCGGTATTCCAGCAGCGTTACGGTTTCTCGAACCAGCAGACCTTTGACGGACTGGAAATCGTGCAGCCGCGTGTCGGCCTGACATGGGACCTGCCGTCGAACTCGCTCGGCGAGACGCAGCTTAGCTTCGGCTACGGAGTATTCGGTGGCGGTGACCCGACCGTGCACTTTGCCAATGCTTACCAGAACTTTGGTGGCGCGATCGGCTTTGGTGCGGACTTCAGCTCCGCTTGTGCCAGTGATCCTGACGTACTGCAGGTCACCGATGGCTCCGGCCAGTTCACGGGTCTGCCTGACTGCATCCGCCAGGCTGCAGCCGACAGTGCCAATGCCAACACGGGTGCGGTTGCGGCGGTCGATCCTAACTTCGACCTGCCGTCCAACCACCGCTGGAGCCTCGGCATGAACCATGTCATGTCGTCCGACAACGCATGGCTTGACGGCTGGGAGATCCAGGCTGACTACATCTACACGGATCACAAAGATGCCGTCGACTGGGTTGACCTGCGACTGACGCCGAACGGTGTACTTCTGCCTGACGGCCGCCAGCAGTTCTTCGAAGTAGATCCGCTGCTGCCTGGATGTACCGCGACGTTCAACGGCATTCGCCAGGGATTCAGCAACGCCGGCACCAACGGCGGACCGTGTGATGATACGCGCAACAGCAACCAGGACGTGCTGATGACTAATGGTGTCGAGGGATCGACCAAGTCGTTCTCTCTCCAGTTGGCGCGCGATCTCGACTTCACGGACAGAACGTCCCTGAACATCGGCCTCGGCTACGCATGGCTGGACGCAGAGGTTGGCAACCCGGTCAACAGCTCAACGGCCGGCTCGAGCTACGAGGAAGTTGCCAAGTTCACCATCAACAACAACACGCTGGGACCGGCGCTGTGGGCCAACGAACACAACTTTGTGCTTCGTGCCAGCCTCAAGCACTACTGGAGCGACGACAATGCGACCTCGATCGCCATGTTCTTCCAGCGCCGTTCCGGTCGTCCGTTCAGCTACACGTATGAGGACGACACTGTTGAAGAGTACTTCGGCGATTCGGATGACGAAGAGAGCATCCTGATCTATGTCCCGACAGGCCCGACCGATCCGTTGATGGATTTCTCGAACCTGTCGCAGGCTGAGATCGACGGACTGTTCGACTTCTTCGACGCCACAGGCCTGAGCGCGTATGCCGGTGGCATCGCGCCGAAGAACGGCTTCAACTCGCCCTGGAGCTCGGACCTCGATATGCGCATCTCGCAAGACATCGGCTTGTGGAAAGAGCACCAGGTACAGATCTTCCTCGACATCGAGAATGTCCTGAACCTGTTCTCGGATGACAACAACAAGCGTTACGCCGACACCGGCGACATCCAGGAAGGTGTTCGCGTTCTTGAAATCAGCGAAAGAGACCCTGACGCGATCAACAACACCGCGCAGTACGAGATCACCCGCTGGTACGACGAAGGTCAAAACCGCGACGTCGACGACTCCGTCTGGCGTCTGCAGTTGGGTATCCGTTACAAGTTCTAGAACTTTAGCGTTGTAACAAGAAAGGGCGGCCCTCGGGCCGCCCTTTTTTTGTGGTGCCCACTACCTAATTGAAGCAGGGCTCCTTGCTTTCCAGCAGTTCGTGGTAGCGGCGATTCTCCCGCGTGACCGCCTCACCCACACTTTCACCGCTCCCCTGGGCGCGCAGGATCTCATCGAGCACCAGGTACTTTAGTTCCGATCCGGGCCGTGAGGCAAAGCGATCTTTCGGAATCTCGTACCCGTCACCGCCACCGTACAGAAAGTCAGGTATCACGAGAACGTATTCCCGGTCAGCCTCGATCTCCTGCCAGCCATCACCCGACGGGACCTGCAAGCTGACGATGCGATCGAACTCCTTGCGGCTGCGATCGACACAAACGCGGAAACCGGAAACCTGCGGGAAGTAGCCCTGTGCCTCCGGGCCGCCGCGATAACCGGCCTCCAGAATGCGCTTGAATTCGGCCCCGGTCACGGTCATGTACCTGAGGAAAGAGCTGAAGCCGAATGTTCGGCCGACATCCTCGAAGCGAATATCGTCCTCGATAAAATCATCAATGCGCAGCGTACCGCTGTTGATAAAAGCGAAGTCCGTCGGCGGATCGCCGAAGGCCTTGCGCATCAGGTCAGTGACGAAATTGCCCCAGCTGGTCTCGCTGCTGCGAATCGTCTCCTCGCGCACATCCATGCGGTGTGCCGCAGTACCGATACGTGCCTCGAGGATAGGGAATTTCGCGACCAGCTGTCCACGCCATTTGTTCGCCAGCACCTCGTATTCGGGGTCAAAGGCGATCGATTCGTCGATGACGACGCTTTGCTCATTCACGACGTAGCCGTCGCTCTCCGTGAAATCGACGTCAATACGCCAGATGACCCTGGCATTCGATGCACCTTTCATCACGATCGCGGAGTCCGCGACCTTGCTGTACTGCAGCTCGTGCTCATGCCCGCCCACGATGAACGCGAGATTCGGGTAGTCGGCCTGCAGTTTCGCAATCTCGACGTCGTGCCACATGTGAATATGCGTCACGCCGATGATCAGGTCGACACCGCGCGCATCGAGCGCCGCAATAGCGCGCTCGGCCGCTTCCAGGTAGTCAGGGTCGATGTCGACATAGTCCCGCATATTGCCGCCGTCGCCGCCGTGCAGCGTTACCGAAAACACCCCCACGGTCTTGTCGCCGGACTGAAAAACAAAGCCCGAACGCAACATCGCGTCTGCCTCGGCATCGCCCGTCTTGAGAGAATAGTTGTCGCCCAGCCACTCGAAGTGAGATGCATGCAGGGCTGCCACGAGCTGCTCGGGTCCGCGGGGGTCAAACTCATGATTGCCCGCCACCGCATAGAGCGGCGCGACGGCATGCATGAAGTTCATTGCGTCGACCATCTGCAGGCCATCCCAGAGCTGGCTCTCGAGCGACGGGTAAAGGAAATCGCCGCCGTGCAGGATGCGTACGTCGCGGCCCTGCGCCTTTGCCTCGCGCACGAGGGTGAGGACACGGCTGATACCGCCGGCGGTGCGGTCCTCGACAGCGTCGATGCGATAGGTGTCGTTGAGGTGGAAAAACGTCAGTCCGGATGACTGCGTCGCGGGGGCCGTTGCGCAGGCCGAAACGAACCATACGAGTACGGCAAACAGTACAGTGATTTTTTTCATGTTGGCATGCTAACCTGAATTTATGATGACGACACGTATGTTGGCGGCCACGACCGCCCTGACAATGCTCGCGGCCTGTGCCGTCGAGGTACCCACCCATGTGCCCGAAAAGGATCTTGCCCATGCCTGGGTGAAGCATTCGTCGGATTACGAGGCACTGACCCGGCAGGTTTACGCAGTCGCGACACGCGACCTGGAGCGTTTCATTTCTGATACGTCGTGGTCCGCATTGCCCGGCCAGACCGGCGCCGACGATATGCCGCCTGCCGTAATTCTCGATGTCGATGAGACCGTGATCAACAACGTCGCCTTTCAGGTCGGGTTCGAGCGCCCGTTCAGCGATCGCAAGCTGGAGATGTGGGATCGTGAACACGTAGCCGAGCCGGTGCCTGGCGTCATTGAGTTCATCAAGGCAGCGCAAGCCGCAGACGTCGCGGTTTTTTACCTGACGAATCGTCCCTGCGAGAAGTACGAGGACGAGGAAGCCGCCTGTCCGCAGAAACAGACGGTCATCGACGGCATTCGGGAACTGGGGCTCGACGTCGAGCCGGAGTTCGTCTCGCTGTCCTACGAACGCCCCGAGTGGACGAAGGAAAAGCTGATCCGCCGTGAAGCCATCGCGGAGAATTTCCGCATCATCATGCTTATCGGTGACGACTTCGCCGACTTCGTCGCCTGCGCACGCAGCTCCTTCCATCCGCCCTGCACCGAGCCCGCAACGCGGGCGAGCCGCGCGGCGGACGTCGACAAGTATGCACGTTACTGGGGCAACGGCTGGTACATCCTGCCGGGCCCGATGCACGGTTCGTGGACGACGGCACGCTAGGGCCTGTTAGCACTAATTCAGGCCGTTTCGCTGTTATGATTGGAGTATAGAAAACAAGAACATCCGAAGGGGGACTCATGTCCAAGGTTAAGTGCGGCCTGATTCAGATGGCGCTCAAGGGCGACGGCAATATGCGACCCGCGGAGATTCGCGACCGCATGATCGAAGCCCATATTCCGTACATCGAGGATGCCGGCAAACAGGGTGTCCAGGTGCTGTGTTTCCAGGAAGTGTTCACCCAGCCCTACTTCTGCCCGAGCCAGGATCGCAAATGGTACGCAGCGGCTGAGAAAATCCCGGATGGACCGACAACGCAGCTCATGCAGGAGTATGCGAAAAAGTACAACATGGTCATCGTGGTCCCGATCTACGAAGAGCACATGACGGGCGTGTACTACAACACTGCCGCCGTCATCGACGCCGACGGCAAATACCTCGGCAAGTATCGCAAGACCCACATTCCCCAGGTCGATCCCGGCTTCTATGAGAAGTTTTTCTTCAAGCCCGGCGACCTCGGCTATCCCGTGTTCGAAACCGCCTACCTGAAGCTCGGCGTCTACATTTGCTACGACCGGCACTTCCCGGAAGGCTGGCGTGCGCTGGCCCTGAACGGCGCGGAATACATCGTGAACCCCTCGGCAACCGTGGCAGGACTCAGCAAGTACCTGTGGGAGCTCGAGCAACCGGCATCGGCCGCGGCCAACGGCGTATTCATCGGCGCCATCAATCGCATCGGTACCGAGGAGCCCTGGGCTTCGACGCACAACATGGGTGAGTTCTACGGGTCCAGCTACATCGTCAATCCGCGCGGCGCCATCGAGGCGCAGGCGAGCTACGGCGACGACGAGCTGCTCGTGCACGAAATCGATCTCGACATGGTGCGCGAGGTTCGGGATACGTGGCAATTCTTCCGCGACCGCCGCCCGGAGACCTACGGTCCCCTGACCGATGAGTGAACTGCAGACCCTCAGCACGCTCAGGACCGTCGGTGAACACATCGAGCTCGACGTCGGCACGGACCTGCTCGAGAGCCCCCGCTACAACGACGACATCGCGCCGACCAAGGCGTCGCAGCGCACCTGGTCTCGCTGGAACGTGGCGTCCCTCTGGGTCGGTATGGCGATATGCGTGCCGACCTATACGCTCGGTGGTGTGCTGACCGCGTACTTTGGCCTGTCGGTCTCGGAAGCACTGTGGACGATCCTGATCGCCAACATCGTCGTACTGATTCCACTGACGCTGAATGCGTTTCCCGGGACGCGCTACGGCATACCCTGCCCGGTCGTACTGCGTGCGTCCTTTGGCATCATCGGCTCCAACGTACCGTCACTGATCCGCGCCCTGGTCGCGTGCGGCTGGTTCGGTATTCAGACCCTGTTCGGCGGCATCGCCATCCACCTACTGCTGTCCGCGATGTTCCCCGCGTGGAAGGCGCTCGGCGGCACCGGCGAAGTCATAGGCTTTTTCATCTTCTGGGTAGCAAACCTCGCCGTCGTTATTCGTGGTTCGGAGTCGATCAAACGCCTTGAGGCACTGGCAGCACCGCTATTATTGATCGTGGCCATCGGGCTGCTCGTCTGGGCCTTGCCCAAAATCTCGCTTGGCGAGGTGCTGGCCACGCCGGCCACGCGACCCGAAGGCGAACCCGTCACGAAGTATTTCCTGTCCGGCCTCACGGCCATGGTCGGCTTCTGGGCGACGCTGTCGCTCAATATCCCGGATTTCAGCCGTTACGCGCGCCACCAGCGCAGCCAGGTCATCGGGCAGATTATCGGCCTGCCCCTGACGATGCTGTTGTTCGCAGGCCTCGGCGTTGTACTCACGGCCGCGTCCGTTGAGCTGACAGGCGAAGTTATTTCCGACCCGATTAACCTGATCGGCCGCATCGACAGCGATGTGGGGGTCGTCATCGCGATGATCATGATCATCATCGCGACCATCTCCACCAACACGGCGGCCAACATCGTATCGCCCACCAACGTTTTCCAGAACGTCGCGCCCAAGGTGATCAACGAAGATCGCGGAGTCATCATTACGGGCGTCATCGGCGTTGCCCTCATGAGCTGGGAGTTGCTCAAAAAACTCGGCTGGCTCGAAACCGACGTGAGCGTCGAGAGCCTTTATTCAAACTGGTTGCTGGGGTACTCAAGCCTGCTCGGACCAATCGCGGGCATCATGATCGTCGATTACTTCCTGGTTAAGAACCAGGAGTACAACCTCATTGCGCTGTACAAGGACGACGCAGGCTACCCGGCCTGGAACCGGGCCGGCTTCATCGCCTTTCTTATTCCGGTCGCCCTGACGATCTTTTCAATTGTCAGCGGGGAAATGGGCCTGGCGCTCGCCAAGTACTTCACCTGGTTCTACAACTACGGGTGGTTCACGGGCTCCATCCTCGGCGGCCTTCTTTACTACTTCGTTGCCAAGAGCGGAGATTCATCATGACAGTTCTTATCAAGGGCGGCACGGTCGTCAACGCAGATCGCAGTCTGCGCGCAGACGTAATGTGCGAAGACGGCGTCATCACCGCCGTCGGCGAAAATATCGAAGCGCCTCGCGGCGCAACAGTGATCGACGCAGGTGGCCAGTACGTCATGCCGGGCGGAATCGATCCGCACACGCACATGCAGCTGCCGTTCATGGGCACGGTAACCACCGAGGACTTCTACTCGGGTACCGCCGCCGGGCTTGCGGGCGGCACGACCATGATCATCGACTTCGCGATCCCCAATCCGCAGCAGAATCTCATCGAGACCTACATGCAATGGCGCGAGTGGGCCGAAAAATCGGTGGCCGACTATAGCTTCCACGTCGCCGTGACCTGGTGGGACGACAGCGTTTACCAGGACATGGAGACGCTCGTGCGCGATCACGGCGTCAACAGCTTCAAACACTTCATGGCGTACAAGGGCGCGATCATGGCGGATGACGAAATCCTCGTGAACAGCTTCTCGCGCGCGCTCGAACTCGGCGCCATTCCCACGGTCCACGCAGAAAACGGCGAGCTTGTCTTCCGCCTGCAAAAAGAGCTGTTCGAGAAGGGCATAACGGGTCCCGAAGCGCACCCGCTGTCACGCCCGCCCGAAGTCGAAGGCGAAGCGGCCAATCGTGCCATTCGCATTGCCGAGGTTCTCAAAGTACCGCTCTATATTGTGCACAACTCCTGCATCCAGTCGCTCGAGGCTATTACGCGCGCGCGTAACGAAGGCCAGCGAGTTTATGGCGAAGTGCTTGCCGGACACCTGCTCGTCGACGATTCGGTCTACCAGCATCCCGATTTCGACACGGCCGCTGCGCACGTCATGAGCCCGCCGTTCCGCAGCGAGGAACACCAGAAAGCACTCTGGCACGGACTGCAGTCGGGCAACCTCCAGACCACCGCGACGGATCATTGCTGCTTCTGCGCAGAGCAGAAAGCGATGGGCAAGGATGACTTCCGTCTGATTCCGAACGGCACAGGCGGCGTCGAGAATCGCATGGAGGTGCTCTGGCACCACGGCGTTGGCAAAGGCCGGCTCACCATGAACGAATTTGTCGCCGTGACTTCAACCAACGCCGCGCAGATTTTCAATATCTACCCACGCAAAGGCAGCGTGTCTGTCGGCGCCGATGCGGACATCGTCGTCTGGGACCCGGCGGCCACCAAGCTGATATCGGCGAAGACCCATCACCAGAAGGTCGAGTACAACATCTTCGAAGGCATGGAAGTTACAGGCTGCGCATCGCACACGCTCAGCCAGGGCAAGCTTGTCTGGGCCGACGGCCAGCTGAACGTCGAGCGAGGCGCAGGACGCTATGTCGACAGACCACCGTTCGCGCCCTACTATGACGCCATGAAAATTGCGGCACAGCACGCTGAGCCGATTGCTGTGAAGCGGTAATCGACATGACCGCCGAATCCGCACAACCTGACGTACGCCCGAGACGCCTGAGCAAGGACGAGATCGAGGCGAATTTCGCCGATCTGCATCCGCCGCTCTCACGCTCGGAAGCATTGATCGAGGCCGATCGCTGTTACTTTTGCTATGACGCGCCCTGTACCACTGCGTGTCCGACAGGCATCGATATCCCGAGCTTTATCCAGAAGATACGCAGCGACAACATCCAGGGATCCGCACGCACCATTCTCCGCGAAAACATCATGGGCGGAATGTGCGCACGCGTGTGCCCGACCGAGGTGCTCTGCGAAGAGGCCTGCGTCCGCAACACGCACGAAGAGAAGCCGGTCGAAATCGGCCTGCTGCAACGCTACGCAACCGACCCGATCATCGATGCCCGCACGCAGTTGTTCCCGCGTGCCGAGGCAAGTGGCAAGCGAGTCGCCGTGGTCGGTGGCGGACCTGCCGGCTTGTCCTGCGCACATCGTCTTGCCGTTCTCGGTCACGAGGTCGTGATTTTCAATCGCGACGAGAAACCGGGCGGCCTGAACGAGTACGGGATCGCGGCCTACAAGACCGTCGACGACTTCGCCCAGATCGAGATCGACTACATCCTCGGGGTGGGTGGCATCGAGGTGCGGCACAGCTGCGCGCTCGGCGAAGATGTGCAGCTCCCGGAACTCGTTGATGAGTTCGACGCAGTATTCCTTGGCATCGGCCTGGGCCAACCCAATGACCTGGGCATCGAGGGCGAAGACAAGGATGGCGTCATCAATGCCATCGACTATATCGCCGCACTGCGCCAGGCTGACGACAAGAGCCGGATGCCGATCGGCAAGACCGTGGTCGTCATTGGCGGCGGCATGACGGCGATCGATATCGCCGTGCAGAGCCGTCATCTCGGCGCGAGGCAGGTGCACATGGTGTACCGCCGGGGCCCGGAGAAAATGAGCGCGAGCGTCTTCGAGCAGGCGCTCGCACAAACCAGCGGCGTGACCATTCATCACCGCGCGCCGCCTAAGCGCATAATCGGCGACGATCACGTCACTGGCGTGGAGTTCGAGACAGATGACGGCACGTTCGTGCTCTATGCGGACATGGTGTTCAAGGCGATAGGCCAGCAAATGGAAGGCATCGGCGACATCGCGATGGAAAATGGCCGCATTGTCGTTGACGACGGCCACCGGACGTCGCTCGCCCATGTATGGGCCGGCGGCGACTGCGTGATCGGCGGCGATGACCTGACTGTCAGCGCCGTGCAGCACGGCAAGCTGGCGGCAATCGATATTGACCGGCAACTGCGGGGTGCAAAGAGTGGCTGACCTCAAAACGACTTTTCTCGGCATTGAGTCGCCCAACCCGTTCTGGCTGGCGTCCGCGCCGCCGACGGACAAGGCGTACAACGTTAATCGGGCGTTCGAGGCCGGCTGGGGCGGCGTGGTCTGGAAAACGCTTGGAGAAGACGGACCGCCAATCGTCAACGTCAGCGGGCCTCGCTACAGCGCACTGCACAGCAATGAACGTCGCGTTATCGGCTTCAACAACATCGAATTGATTACGGATCGGCCGTTGCAGACCAACCTCGACGAGATCCGGCAGGTCAAGAGGGACTGGCCCGACCGTGCCATGGTCGTTTCCGTCATGCTGCCGATGAACGAAAAGGCCTGGGCCGACAACCTGCCGAGAATCGAAGACACGGGCGCCGATGCGTTCGAACTCAACTTTGGTTGCCCGCACGGCATGTCGGAGCGCGGCATGGGCGCGGCTGTCGGCCAGGTGCCCGAGTACATCCAGATGGCCACGGAATGGGCGAAGAAAGCATCGTCGATTCCCGTCATCGTCAAGCTCACGCCCAACGTCGCCAACATACTGCCGCCCGCGAAAGCGGCGCTGGACGGCGGCGCCGACGCCGTGTCGCTGATCAACACGATCAACTCCATCATGGGCGTCAACCACGACACGCTGACGATGTACCCGACGACTGATGGTATGGGCACGCACGGCGGCTACTGCGGCGAGGCGGTCAAACCGATTGCGCTCAACATGGTTGCTGAAATAGCCCGGTCGCCAGCGACCCGCGGTTTGCCAATCTCCGGCATCGGGGGCGTCACCGACTGGCGTGACGCCGTCGACTTCCTGGCGCTGGGCGCCAGCAACGTGCAGGTGTGCACGGCGGCGATGGTGTACGGATTCAAGATCGTCGACGACCTCGTCGATGGCCTGAGCACCTTCCTCGATGACAAGGGTATCTCGCTGGACCAGCTGGTTGGCAAGGCCGTGCCAAGCGTCACCGACTGGCAGTACCTGAATCTCAACTACGTGGAAAAAGCGGTCATCGACCAGGACCTGTGTATCAAGTGCGGTCGCTGTCACGTGGTTTGCGAAGACACCTCGCACCAGGCAATCACGCACACGGTCGACGGCGAGCGGCGCTTCGAAGTCATCGACGAAGAATGCGTGGGCTGCAACCTGTGCGTCAGCATCTGCCCTGTCGACAGCTGCATTACGATGAAACAAACGAGCGGCGACAGCGATCCTAAACTCAACTGGACCGCTCACCCGAACAACCCGATGCGTAACACGGACTAACTGATGACCATTGGAAACGAGGACCTGATCAACGCCGCGACGGAAGCGCGCAGGAATGCGTACAACCGCTACTCGAAATACAGCGTGGGCGCAGCGCTCGTCGATAACTACGGGCATCTGCACGTGGGCTGCAACGTCGAAAACGCCGCCTACCCGCTGGGCAGCTGTGCAGAGGCCGGCGCGATAGGCGCAATGGTGCAGCAGGGCGGCAAACGCATCGTGAAGATCGCCGTCGTTGGCGGCTCGAGCGAAATAGGCCCCTGCACCCCGTGCGGTGGTTGCCGTCAGAGAATCAGGGAGTTCGCCGACGACGAGACACTGATACTCGCCATCGACGACAGCGGCGAGTGGCAGGAATTCTCGATCAGAGAACTCCTGCCGGCGTCGTTTCATCTCGACTGATTCAACTGCTCGATCGAGCGCTGTTGTCCGGCCCCGAGTCAGCAACCGTTACTTCACCGGTATCTGAGGTCGCGCTAACCTCGCCGCTCATACCGGAAACGCGAACGTCACCCGATACAGAGTGGACGGAGACCGTTGCTTCGCGCGGCACCAGGATCTCGTAGCTGATCGATGCGTAGCGACGGTGTGAGTGCTTCTCCAGCTCAGCAACCGTGACCCGATTGCCCGCCGCCTCGATCGGTGGCGAACGCTTGATCTCGCCAATCAGCTTGCCAGCCTTTAGAGGATCTGTTCGCGCGTAACGCTTGTCGACAGTAATGCGGGCGCGGATCGTCACTTCGTCGACATCGCCGCCGCGAACAACAACCGTGCCTTTCAAATTGGACACATCGACGATTGCGTCACCGGCAACCGCGAAGCTCTTTTCGAATGCCCCTGACGCCGCAAGCGCCGTAGCGGAGTAGCCGAACATTGCGAGGACTGCAGCCGCCACTGTCAGCCACTTTCGTAGTTCAATTCTCATTAGCTCTCTCCATCAGTAAGTATCAATCGTTGCAAAAAAAGCACTATGCGAGTGCGATAGTGTTTCCGCGACGTAATACTTAGATGCAGAAGATTGAGGAAAGGTTGCGACTCGGTTGCTTGGAGCTGTTGCGGAAAGACCGGTATATTCTCTTCTTATGGACAGAAATCCGCTCTACGCTATCTTCAGGCTCAGCATTATCTTCGGCGTTTTCGCCGCAGCGGCGTTGCAAGCCGCTGAACCGCTAACGCCGAAGCAATTTACGGTTCGCTATGCGAAAGCCGTCGAGGCCGCCTACGAAGGCGCTACCGCAGAGGTCGTCGGCGACCTCGAGGTCCAAATAACTGCTGCCGACGAACAAACGGCTCGCAGCTTCCTCGACAACGCCTACACGAACTACCAGGCCGACCCGGAGGCGCTCGACGACGTGCTGCAACGATATGTCGCCGCCGTGGCCAATACGCTGTATCCGCCCCCCCGCAATGACATTGGTAGATTGTTTCCGATCATCAAGGACAACGGCTACGTCGCCGAGGTCAAAGCGGCGCTGAGCCAGTCAAAGGACTACGACGCGGACGACGCACTCTCGTTGTATTACGAACAACTAAACCGCGAACTTGTCGTGATGTACGTGTTTGACTCCGAAACCGGAATGAGCTTTGCATCGGCTGAGGATATCGAAGCTCTCGACGTTGCAGGACCGACACTGCGAAAGCGCGCCGTGGATAATCTCATGAACTATCTGCCGGACATTTCCCGCGAAGGTACCAACAGCCTGTTCCTGTTAGTCGCAGACGGCAACTACGAGGCGTCACTGCTCCTCGCGGACGATATCTGGACGCGGGACAATTTCGATGTTGCCGGCGATATCGTCACTTTCGTGCCCGCCCGCGACGTGTTGCTGGTCACCGGTTCGGAGGATGCCGAAGGTCTCGCATTGGCACGTGAACTGATTGCAAATAACGAATGGTCGTACTTCATATCCGAACACGCCTTCGTCCGCACCAGTGACGGCTGGGCAGTATTGGACAGGCCCTAGTTGCCGCCAGTTGGCCTCTGGTCATTGGCCATCGCCCAAAGTCCGACGAACCATCCAACGATTGAGCCCGATAAAGACGGCCAGGACAATGCCCCACTGCACCAGGCACGTCATGACACTGAACGGATCGAACGGGTCGAACCAGCGATCCGGTGAGTAGACGCTGGCGGACTGGTAGAGCCACCAGCCGAGAAGCACAACCGCCAGTGAAGGAATGGCAAAGCGAATCGCCACATCCCAGAGAGGCCCTGCGCTCCAGTCGTGATCCTGGTGGTCGATACTTTCCTCGCGAAAACGCGAGGCGCCCTGGCGTATCACCGCAAAGGCGACAAACGCGCCCGAGATCATCAATCCAACTCCCCAGACAAAGTCCTGGTTGGCAAAGAAATCCAGGTTGATTGCTGACGGAATGCCCAACGTGAAGCCGATCGTGCATACGCCAAGGATTGCCTGGCGCCGGGCGATACCAAGATCGACAAGTACCCGGGTGGTCAGCTCAATCATTGCGATGAGCGAGCTGAAGGCCGCAAACGCCAGCCCGAGGAAGAACAGGATGGCGAACAGGTTGCCGGCCGGCATTTTCGCGAAGAGCTGCGGCATCCAGATGAACGTGAGCCCGGTGGCCGCCGGTCCGCTCGTCTTCATGACCTCGAGTATTTCGGCCTTGTTCATCTGGGCGCCGAGAATAGCGAAGACCGTGCCAAAGATGATGATGGCGGCCAGGAGTGAAACCATATTATTGCCGACGCCCGTGATGACCGCGTTCTTCACCACGCCGTGGCGACTTTGCATGTAAGCGCCATAGGTCAGGATCAGGCCCCACCCCGCACCGGTATCCCACGCGTTCTGCGTTAGCGCCTCAAGCCAGATCCGCGGCTGGGCAAGCGTGGACCAGTCGGGCGTAAACAAGAAGCGAATACCCTCTGACGCACCATCGAGAGTCAGCGTGCGCCCCAGCGAGATGAGTACGATCAGCAGCAAGGCAGGAATGAGCACGAGGTTGGCGCGCTCAATCGAGCGGATGCCATTCCAGACGACGACGGCGCCGAGTCCCATGGCGAGCGCGTGAAACGCGACCGGGAAACCACCTGCCTGGAATCCGTCCCAAACACCTTGCGCGGCCTCAGCGGTGAGCGGAAGGGGCTCGACGGTCATCTTGATCAGGTAGTAGACGCACCAGCCCGCCACGACCGAGTAATAGAACATGATCGCCGTCGCCACGAAACCGACGAATGCGCCCATCCACGCGAATTTCTCACCCGCGATCTTCGCAAACGTTCCGACGACGCCCATACGGCCTCTGCGCCCCAGGGCGTACTCGGCGATGATAAGCGGTACGCTCCATACGAACAGAAACACGAGCCATGCCACCAGGAAGGCACCGGCGCCGTCATCGCCGGCATTTTGCGCGGCGATGCGCGGGAAGCGCCAGATATTGCCTGTGCCGACCGCAATGCCGAGGACGCACAGAAGTAACCCGAGGCGTGAGGAAAAGCGCTGGTCTGTATGGTTCGTCATGTACGTTCGCTACTCCTGCAGCCCGCGTCCCGGGGTCCACGGCACCTTGGCCGCATCCATGGCGTTCTTGAGACTGGCGTACTCGGTATCGACGAGGCGCGTCAGCCTGGCGACGGTTTCGTCATACAGCTTGCGTCCGATGCGGTAAGACTCCTGCTGTGCCGCCGTCGGCCCCTGCGCACTGCTGCCCGGATCGAAGCGTGCATGCCAGAGACGTGCCTGGATGGACATGATCTCGTAGTCGTTGTAGTAACCGCGCTGTTCATTGCCGGCGAGGACGTCTCGAGCTTCGCGTACTTGTTGCTGGATGGCGTGCGCACGTTCGTACAAGGACCCATCGGTCGTCGAACGGCCGAGCGTTGCCTTGACCGCATCGAGCTCACCAATGACTGCATCAACCGCGGCGGTCGTACCGGATGCTGCTCGAATCAACTCGTCAACCTTCGACTCGAAAATCACGCGCTGCTCCTGCGAGCTGCCGGCAATGACCGGATCCGGACGAATCGACACAACGTCGAAGGCCTGCGTCTGGCCGGGATCCTCGAGCACTCCGTCGACACGTTTCTGCATCGTCACCGAGTAACGGCCCGGTGCGACGAGAACACCCGTGCCTTCGTGATCTTCCTCACCTTCGGGTACGGGCGCCCAGGGCTCGATCGACGGATAGCGCAGATCCCAGGCGACGCGGCTAAAGCCGGCCGTGGCCGGGCCGACAACCTGGTCGACGATGTCCCCCGCGGCATCCCTGACCGTGAAGACCATGGCGGGCGCATCTTCGCGGACCTCGGCAATAACCTGATCCCAGCCGATGGCCACGACGTCCTCGTTGTTCTTTTCTTTTTCCTTTTCGACTTCACGCCGCGCATCCTTGCTGCTCTGGATCTCTTCAGCGAGGTAGTACGTGAACGTGGCGCCAAACGCGGGGTTCGGTGCCGTCCAGAAACTGTCGCCCTGGCTGGCTTTGCAGCCCGGCGTGCCGTCGCATCCGAGCGGGCTCCGAGGTACGTACCAGTCAGCCTTCCTGACCGGGAACAACACGGAACCGCTCTTGAGCATATCTTCGTTGACGTCACGCAGCGGCGTGTAGTCGTCCAGCACATAGAAACTTCGGCCGAAGGTCGCGCCAACCAGGTCGTTCTCACGCGTCTGGATGACGAGATCGCGGAACGACATATTTGGCGAACCGCCCTTGAGCTTGGTCCATGTGCCGCCACCATTCACGGTGAAGAACACACCGAACTCCGTGCCCACGAACATCAGGCCGGGTTTGACGTGATCCTGCACCACGCGCCACACCACATGCCGCTCCGGCAGGTTGCCGGCGATGCTCTTCCAGCTGCGGCCGCGGTTATCGCTCTTGAGAATATACGGCGCAAAGTCGCCACTCTTGTGGTCATCGACAACGACGTAGACTACGTCTGGATCGTGCAGGTCCGCCTTGATGTCGTTGACAAAGAATCGGTTGGGCACGCCGGGCAGCTTGCTCACGGTACGCCAGTTTGCGCCACCATCTTCGGTAACCTGGATCAGGCCGTCATCGGTTCCTGCGTAGATGAGACCCTGCACCAGCGGCGACTCGGACAGCGATGTAATCGTATTGAACTGCGACATCGCCCATAGATCACGCGGCGCATCGTAGCTCCAGGTGCGACCCATGATCGGTTGCCGCACACGGTTCTCGTTGCGAGTCAGGTCTGCACTGATCGGCGTCCAGCTGTCCCCATAGTTGTCGCTCTTCCAGACGCGCTGCGTACCGAAGTACAGGGTCTTCGTATCGTGCGGGCTGATGAGAATTGGCGCATCCCAGTTGTAGCGATCGGGCGCCTCCCCTTCCCTTGCCTGCGGCTTGATATAAATGGCCTCGCCCGTGCGCCGATCGTAGCGCGTCAGGTTGCCCTGCTGCCATTGTGCGTAAATGATATCCGGGTTCGTCGGATCGACGGCCGACTGGTGGCCGTCGCCGAACAGCGTGACAAACCAGTCGCTGTTGCGAATGCCGACCTGGTTCATCGTACGTGACGGGCCGCCCTGGCTGTTGTTGTCCTGTGTACCGCCGTAAACGTTGTAGAACGGTTCGTCGTAGTCGACCGCGACCTTGTAGTACTGCGTAATCGGCAGGTTGTTGATGAAGCGCCAGCTCTCGCCGAGATCAAAGCTCTCGTAGACGCCACCATCCGTTCCGATCAGCAGGTAGTTCTCGTCATCCTCGCGGAATGCCAGCGCGTGGTGATCGCCATGCTTGGACTCATGCGGCAACGGTATAAACGTATCGCCGCCGTCCCTGGTCATGCGCATCAGCGCGTCCATCTGGTACACGTGGCCCTCGAAATGTGGGCTCGCGAAAATCTCCTGGTAGTAATGCGGCCCGGTTGCACTGGAAAGATAGTCGTTCTTCTTCTCCCAGGTTTCGCCGCCGTCATCCGACCGCCAGAAGCCGCCGGTGCGATTTTCGAGTTCGATGGTCGCGTAAATCGTGTCCGGGTCCTGCGGGCTGATCGCCAGCCCGGTCTTGCCCATAATGCCTTCGGGCAGTCCGCTGGTCAGCTCCCGCCAGGTCTCACCGCCATCTACCGACTTGTGAATCCCCGTTCCCGGACCACCGTCCATGACGACCGCCACATTACGCAGTCGCTGCCAGGTCACGGCATACATCACGTCCGGGTTGCGCGGGTCCATGTGCACCTCGTTGACGCCCGTGTATTGGTCGTCTTCGTCCGTGTTGCCATGGCCGTCGCCCAGCACCTTGCGCCAGTTCTCGCCACCGTCAGTCGATTTGAACAGGCCGCGATCGCCGCCACCGGACCAGAGCGGTCCCTGTGCGGCGACGAAAATCGTGTTGGAGTCGCGCGGGTCAATACGGATCATGCCGATGTGCTCGGAGTCCTCGAGACCCATGTTCTCCCAACTGTTGCCACCGTCACGGCTACGATAGATACCGTCACCGTAGGCTACGTGGCGGCCACTGACGTTTTCACCCGTACCGACCCAGACCGTATCGGGATCGTTCGGATCCAGCGTAATGCAGCCGATCGAGTAGGAGCCTTCGTCATCGAAAACGGGCGTCCACGTCGTGCTCGCGTTCTCGGTCTTCCAGACGCCGCCGCTGCCGACGCCGACGTACCAGGTACTCGGGTCGCTCGGATCGATCACGATATCGGCGATACGCCCCGACATGAAAGCGGGCCC
Organism: uncultured Woeseiaceae bacterium; assembly: GCA_945787845.1. Lineage (GTDB taxonomy): Bacteria > Pseudomonadota > Gammaproteobacteria > Steroidobacterales > Woeseiaceae > UBA1847. The sequence continues at coordinate 175,736 of CALZJH010000006.1, forward strand.
GATGCTGCGCATTTCAAGGCCTTTGAAGGTGGCTTCGTTGAAGCCCGGTTCGATCTTCTCCTCTTCTTCGGCGTGTGCCGATACAAACAGGAAGGCAACGAATACAAGAATGAACCTGCAAAATTTCATGATGACCCCTTAGTCTTGCGTTTCTTTTTCGGCCGTGGTGCCGGTAGTTCTCTTTCCGTGATGACCAGCAACTCGGTCAACCACTCTGCATCTTCAAGTTCGTCCGCGATAAGGAACGAGTTCTTCGCGCCCTCGTAGGGCGGCGCCTCGACGACGGTCCCGATGTATTCGCGACCGCCCTTGGTAGGCTTGACGAACAGCTGGTTGTCGCAGATCAGCGCGACGACCTTGCCGTTCAGGTACAAGGTCGTGCCACCAAACATGTGGCGGTACGTCGGCTCACAGCCGTTTTGCACCTGGTCGACGACAAAATCAATAAAGTCCTGGTCATTCGCCACAGGCATTCACCTCTTCGCGTGTCGGCAGCGACGTCTGCGCGCCCATCTTCGTCGTGGCCAGCGACCCGGCCGCGCAGGCGAACCTGAGGGCATCACCTGGCTGCATGCCTTCGACCAGCGCGACTGTAAGGGCGGCCGTGAACGTATCGCCCGCGCCCGTGGTATCAACCGCCTCAACCGCAGGCGGCGTGGCCTCGGCGAGTATCTCGCCACCCCTCACAAGCGTAGCCGTTCCCGCGCCACGCGTCGTCGCAAGGATGCCGCTGCAAGCAGCGAGCGTTGCACCATACCATTCGGATTCTGTCTCATTGACCACGATGAGATCAGCGCGCTGCAGCACGGCCGCATCAATCCGCATGGCGGGCGCCAGGTTCACGCAGAAGAAGCCGCTGTAGTTTCGCGCCACCCAGGCGACCGTGTCGACAGGCACCTCGAGCTGGCAAATCAGCGCGTCCGTGTTCGGCACATCGAAGTCGTCAGGCATTAGCGACCGGTTCGCCCCGGGTGCCACGACGATCTGATTCTCACCGGAAGGGGCAACCGCAATGAGTGCCGTGCCGGTGGTCTTGCCCGGAACGGGCCTGCAATTCGACAGGTCAACGCCGCCATGCTGGAGCAGCGCAAGCGCTGTGGCGGCCGACGCATCGTCTCCGACGCGGGCGACCAGGGTGACGTCTGCGCCGAGCCGCTGTGCCGCCAGCGCCTGGTTCGCGCCCTTGCCGCCGGGGAAGCTATGGAGCTCTGCATCGGTGATCGTCTCGCCGGGCGCCGGCAGCTTCGCCGCTTTCGCGACAATATCGAGATTGACCGATCCAATGACAGCGATACTCGGCATCCTCAGCCCCCAAACCGCGCGAGTCGTTCAACAAGGAGATCATAGAATCCCTCTGCGTCGACCGCATACGTCCATTCGACGTTGTGCGGCCTGTCCGTCACGTGCCAGAAGTCGACGGCCGTATGCCCCAGCGTCAATTCAGACGATGTCTCTACGGACAGATTGCACACCCTGGTCTCGAACAGGTCCGGCCGCAGCAACCAGGCAACGGTACACGGGTCGTGCAGCGGCGCACCCTCGGAACCGTATTTCTTCGTGTCGTAGCGATGGAAGAAACTCAACATACCGGCCGTGGCTTCTGCAACCTTATTGCCCACGCCGCGAATGCGGGCGACGCGCTCGCGCGTCGATAGCACCTTGTGCGTAACGTCGAGCCCCACTGCCGTTACGGGCCGTCCGCAGTTGTAGACGATGTCCGCCGCGTGCGGATCGACAAGTACATTGAATTCAGCCGATGGTGAACGATTGCCGCCCTCGCGCATCGCACCGCCCATCGAGACAATACGATCAACGGCGTCGAGTATGGCGGGATCACGCTGGATCGCGGTCGCAATGTTCGTCATCGGCCCGGTGGGTATCAAGGTGACTGTCCCCTTCGCGGCATTGCGGAGGGTATCGATGATGTAGTCGACGGCATGCATATCCTGCAACGGCGTTTTCGGATCGAACACATCCACGCCATCGATGCCCGTGTTTCCGTGAATGTACTCGGCCGTGATCGCCTCGAGTTTCATCGGCTTATCACAGCCCGCGTACACACGCATGTCCGTTCGACCCGCGATGTCGCACATCATGCGCGCGTTGCGCTGCGTCAGTTCGAGCGGCACGTTGCCTGCGACCGTCGTGACGCCGAGCACTTCGAGTTCGTCTGGCGCAGACATCGCGAGAAACAGGGCGACGGCGTCGTCCTGCCCGGGATCACAGTCGATGATGACCTTACGCGGCGTCACTTGTCAGAACGTCAGCAGTAATCCAGCCAGCGCCGCACTCATAAGATTCGACAACGAACCGGCAAGCACCGCCTTGATGCCCAGTTGCCCGATCAGGTCGCGTTGCTCCGGCACCAGCACGCCAAGGCCGCCCAGCAGAATGGCGATCGACGACAGGTTGGCAAAACCACACAGGGAGAAGGTCGAGATGGCGACGGTACGCGGGCTCATCCCGGCCAGGTAATCATTGAGGTGCGAAAAGGCGACGAACTCGTTGAGAATCAGCTTCTCGCCGAACAGCGCACCCGCCGCCTGGGCTTCGGCCCAGTCGATACCGAGCAGGTACATGAGCGGCGAAAACAGCCAGCCGAGAATCATCTGCAGCGTAAGGTCGTAACCAAACCAGCCTGCGACCCAGCCGACGACACCGTTCACGAGCGCGATCAGCGCGACGAAGGCGATCAACATGGCACCGATATTGGCGGCGAGTCGCAATCCGTCGGTCGTTCCCGATGCCGCCGCGAGAATCACGTTCTTGTGCTCGCTCTTCTCCATGATCAGTTTCTCGTGCTCACCCGACTTGATCACCTGGTCGTCGGGCATCACGATCTTGGCCATGAGCAGGCCGCCCGGGGCCGCCATGAACGCGGCCGCGAGCAGGTATTTGAGTTCGGCGCCCATCAGGGCATAGCCGGCAAGCACCGTGCCTGCGATGGAGGCAAGCCCCGACACCATGACCGTGAACATCTGCGCCTCGGTCAGTCCCTTCAGATAGGGCCGCACGACGAGCGGTGCCTCGGTCTGCCCGACAAAGATATTGGCGGCGGCGTTCATGGACTCGACCGCACCGGTACCTATGACTCTGTGCAGGAAGCCGCCCACGAGTTTGACGACCCACTCCATCACCCGCAGGTGATACAGGACCGACATCAGAGCCGAGAAGAAGATGATGATGGGCAGAACATTGATCGCGAAACTGAAGCCGACGATGTCGGAATCAGCCAGCGGCCCGAACACCATATTGATGCCATCGTTGGCGAAGCCGATGACTGCCATGACGCCGTTACTGAGCCACGCAATAGCCCTTCGGCCACCGTCCCAGTACAACACGATGGTTGCGACTACGACCTGCAGGGCGAATGCCGCACCTACGATACGCAGATTGACAGCCTTGCGGTTGCTGGAGAACAGGAACGCGATGGCGAGGATAACGACAATCCCGACAATGCCGATGAGATTGGACATGAATTCCCCCGGATCTTCTTATTCTTGAATTACCCAAGCATACCGCATTGGGCGTCACTAACCGGTCAAAATCTCGTAGACGACCGGGCGCTCCGCGGGTGCCTCATCGCCCAGCGACACGGCCGCAAGCAGGTTTTTCTCCGCCATAGCCGCATCGTCTTCGGATGCCGCGTGAATGACCGCGAGCGGCGTTTTGCTGTCGAGTTCCACGCCGATGGCGGCGATATCGCTGAAACCCACCGACAGGTCCAGCGCCTGGCCGACCTCGCGGCGTCCGCCGCCCAGTTCGATGATGGCATTGCCTACCGCGCGCGCGTTGACGGCCTGTACGATTCCCTGCGCAATGACGGGCCGCACGAACGGCGCCTTGGGCAAATGACCCTGGTAATTCTCCAGCAGGTCGCCGGGACCACCGAGGCCCTCGACCATGGCGGCGAACTTCTCCGCGGCCCGGCCGCTGCTGACGGCCTCTTCGCAGCGCGTCACTGCCTCCGCACGATCGGTCGCCTGCCCCGAGACCACCAGCATCTGGGCGCACAGTGCGATCGTGACCTCGTTGAGCCGCGGCTCACGGACCTCATTGCGGAGAAACCGAATCGACTCCTCGATCTCGAGGGCGTTGCCCGCCGTGCTGCCGAGGACCTCGTTCATGTCGGTTATCACGGCGTGTGTCCTGAGACCGGCCCTGCCCGCTGTGCCAATGATGCTGCTTGCCAGTTCACGGGCCTTGTCCAGGGATTCCATGAACGCGCCACTGCCCATTTTTACGTCCATGACGAGACCCTGCAGTCCGGCCGCAATTTTTTTCGAGAGGATGGACGCGGTGATCAGCGGCACTGACTCAACCGTGCCAGTGACGTCGCGAATCGAATAGAAACGGCGGTCGGCCGGGGCGAGATCGGGCGTCTGGCCAATGATCGCACAGCCCACGTCCCTGACGACCTCGCGGAACGTATCGAGATCCGGGGTCGCGTTATACCCCGGAATCGACTCGGCCTTGTCGGTCGTGCCGCCCGTATGGCCAAGGCCTCTGCCCGAAATCATCGGCACGTAGCAGCCACAGGCCGAAAGGATCGGTGCGAGCAGGAAGCTGACCTTGTCCCCGACACCGCCCGTCGAGTGCTTGTCCACGACGGGTGCACCGTAGATTTCCGGGTCCCAGTCGAGAACCGTCCCTGAATCCGCCATCGCCAGCGTCAGCTTGGCCGCTTCGTCGAAACTCATCGAATTGAGAAACACCGCCATCGCCAGCGACGAGACCTGCTCGGCCGGCAGGCTCTCGTCTGCGAGGCCGTCGACGAAGAACTGGATCTCCTCGTCGCTGAGCTCCCCGCCGTCGCGTTTCTTCCTGATGACATCCGTGAATAGCATGCTTGTCCTTATGCGAATCCGCGTAGCGGCAATTGGTCGCTGCGTTGCAGCCAGTTTTCCGCCGGGTAATGACAACGGCGATCGATCACGTGCAGCGTATACGCATGACGTGACTTCGACGATTGATTCGGCGCGCTCAGGTGCGGCATGCGGCCATCAAATATAACCAGCGTACCCGCCGGCACCTCGGCGGCGACCTTGCGGTCTTCGGGCCAGGGTGTTGCATCGAGCGTTTCGGTTACCAGCCTGCCGTCCTGTTTCCTGACATTGCGTTTCTTCAATGGCAGCTTGTGACCGCCGGGAATGAAGTGCATGCACCCGTTTTCGAGGGTTGCATCTTCAAGGGCAAACCAGAAACCGATGCAGGACTCCGGCTCGGTATAAATGTAGGTCGAATCCTGGTGGCATACGACCTCGCCACCGATGCGCGGCGGCTTGAATATGTACATCGATTGCAGGATTACCGGATCGTCAAATCCCAGGCGCTTGGCAAGCTCGGCAAGTTCGGGTGTCCGCGAAAACGTGTCGAACACCGGGTCCAGGTCGTGCATGGCGTGGCCCATCTTGTTGAGACTGTGCTCCTTCGCCTGGCGCAGCTCACCCGACTCGTCAAACGCATCGTCTTCAAGAAAGAAGCGAATCTTATCGCCTGAGTCGATGAAATAGCTGTCGTCGAGCTGCGTCTGTTTCGTCGTTGAGAACACGCTGCGCACATCGGCCGGATCGAACTCGGCAACCAGTTCGTTCGCGCGCTGTTGCAACCTGCGGCAGCTATCCGACGACACAAAGTCACGCAGAACGAGCACGCCGGCTTGCCGATACGCCGCAACAGCCGCATCGCCCAGGCGCCCGCCCTCCGGCGCGTCGTAAGACGGTATGGCATCCAGTATGTCAACAGTTGCACTCACTGGCTCACCTTAGAGTACTGATTCCGGCCAAACAAGAGATACGATTGGGTATACTCGCCGACACGATTCTGCCAGATTCGTTAACAATACCTTAACTATCTTCCGGGAGAACAATAATGAAGAACACTTGGAGCCCGAGGACCGCAATTGCGTGCGTCGCGGCGTCGCTGGCGATTTCACCAGTGGCGCTGGCGCAGGATGACGACGGCCTCATTGAAGAGATCATGGTCACTGCGGCCAAACGCGAGCAGAGCATTTACGAAGTCCCGGTCGCCGTCAGCGCGTTCCAGGGTGACCAGCTTGCACAGCAGGGCATCGTCGACATTATCGACATTGGCAAGTTCGTGCCGAACCTCAACATCACGCAGTTTTCGGCGGGCCACAATTCGTCGTCGAACCCGTTCATTCGCGGCATTGGTCTGCAGGATCACCTGATTACTACTGACCCTGGCGTGAGCGTCTACGTCGACGGCGTGTACCTGGGTCGCCAGGTCGGCCAGAACTGGAGCATCTCCAATATCGAGCGCATCGAAGTCCTGCGTGGCCCGCAGGGCACGCTGTACGGACGTAACTCCATTGGCGGCGCCATCAACATCATTACCAAGACACCGGGCGTCGATCCGGGCGCCAAGGTCGGCCTCGAGGTCGGCAGTCGAAACCGGTTGAATGCCGATTTCTACGGCGATGCCCAGCTCAGCGACAACGTGGCTGTCTCATTGACTGGCGGCTTCAAGAAGCGCGGCGGTGTCGGCAACTTCCTGAACCTGCCGAACGCGGGCGTCGATGTCGGCGAAAACGAGGAAGTCTATGGTCGCGTCGCTTTCCGTTTCGAGGTATCGGATGACGCGACGATCACGATCGCAGCTGATGCGAATGACGGCAAGGGCGGACTGCGTCCCTACACGACGCTGATCGACGAACTGCCGAATGGCGCCGTATACGGGGCCGGATACCGGAACTCGGACGTATCCCTGGACCCCTACGACAACAACACGGGACAGGCCAGCCAGGCTCTCGTTACGAACAAGGCGTCGGGTGTTGCTGTAACGATGGACTGGGACGTCACGGACGTTTACAACACCAAGGTCATCGCCAGCGCCCGCCAGTCGGAGTACAAGTCCGGCCTCGATGACGACAGCTTCATCGACGATTTCCTCTCCTTCCCCGAGATCGGCGAAGCGGACCAGCTCTCTGTCGAGTGGCAGGTCAACGGTACGTTCGACAGCTGGGACTTCGTGTCAGGACTGTATTACTTCACGGAAGACGGCGAGAACAACCAGGACCCGACCGTGTTCCTGACGTTCCCCGGAACGTTCTACCTGCAGCAGGACGTAACCAGCACGGCAATATTCGGCAACGTCGGTTTCAACGTCAGCGATGACCTGAGAATTTCGGCCGGCCTGCGCTACACCGAAGACGAGAAAGACGCGGAAACCAACGTCGGCAACGGCCTGTATCTCGACTCTCAGGACTTCGATGAGCTGAGCTGGGAAATCGCTGCGAACTACACGTTCGACAACGGCATGAACCTGTACGGCACGATCCAGAACGGTTACCAGTCCGGTCAGTACCCGGCGCGCCCGTTCTGCCTGTTCGGTGATGCCGATGGGCCGGGGAACGATAACGACTGCTTCAAGCCCACCGACAACATTACGGCGATCAACTACGAAATCGGCATCAAGGGACAGCCGTTCGATGGCTTCCAGATGAGCGCGGTTGTGTTCTTCACACAGTACTCGGACCTGCCTTACCAGATCAGCACCACGAGTGGCGGCGGTTTCAGCACGACTAATGCGATCGTCGACCAGGACTCCACCGGGTTCGAGTGGGAAAATACGCTGTACATTACGGACAACTTCCTGTTCCACGCAACGCTCGGCTATATCGATGTCAGCATCGATTCGACAGCGGGCATCCCGCTGCCGACGGCCGTTGCACCGCTGACGCCAGAGCTGACGGCTTCGTTCAGCCCTGAAGTCCATTTCGATCTGTCCAATGGCGGCGAGATCGTCGTGCGAGCGGACTGGTCTTACCGCGACGAAATGTTTGGTGAGCCCAGTAACGATCCTGGTCGTTTGACGAAGATCGACAGTCGCGACCTGATCAACTTCGATATCGCGTACCACACGGCCGATGGCATGTGGACCACGGCGCTGTATGGCCGCAACGCGACCGACGAACGCTACGACAACGCACGCCTGAACACGGGCGACTACGTGCTGCGAATTCTCAGCAATGACGCCAGCGAGTTTGGCCTGCGTTTCGTCAGGAAGTTCTGACACAACGCGATGTGCAGGACCGTAAGAGCCGGCCTCGTGCCGGCTCTTTTTTGCTCGGGATTCACGGTTCTCCGATGCTACACTGTGCGCCCACAGGGGGAATTATGACAAGAATAAGCCACTGTTTCTTAATCCTTTTTTTAGTTGCAGGCACCGCCGGATGCGGGTCCCCGGAAACGCCGGCCGAGGGTTCGGGAGACCAGGTTGACCTGATTGTCAAAGGCGCACACATCGTGACGATGGATGCTGAGGGTTCGGTCATCGCAGACGGCGCCATTGTGATCGACGAAGGCATCATTCTCGACATCGGCAGCAGTGCGGATATCGAAGCGAAGTATTCAGCCGCCGCAACGCTGGAAGGCGACAAGCGCATCGTCATGCCCGGCCTCGTGAACGGTCATTCGCACGCGGCAATGACCCTGTTACGTGGCGTTGCCGACGATCTCGCGCTCATGGACTGGCTGCAGAACTATATCTTCCCGGCCGAAGTCGAGTTCGTGGATCCGGAGTTCGTCCGTATCGGCACCGAGCTCGCCTGCTGGGAGATGATTCGCGGCGGCACGACGACCTTTGTCGACATGTACTACTACCCCGACACGATCGCCGAGGTCGTGGAGAGCTCCGGCATGCGGGCACTGATATCCGCGACGGTCATCGATCAGCGCAGCCCCGACGCGGAGAACGCGGATGACTCGATCGCGAAAGGCAATGGCTTTATCGAGCGCTGGCAGGGAAAGAACTCACGCATAACGCCGATCTTCGGGCCCCACGCCAACTACACGCTGAACGCCGAGCAACTGAAGGCTACGCGCGCTGCAGCCATGCAGTATGGCGTGCCGATCAGCATCCATGTTTCCGAGTCACCGTTTGAACTGCAGTACTCGCAGGACACCTACGGAATGACCAGCATCGAACTGTACGAGTCGATCGGCTTCTTCGAAGGACCGACGATTGCTGCGCACGTCGTCTGGCCGACGGAAGACGAAATTGCCATGCTCGCCAGGAACAAAGTCGGCGTGATTCACAATCCGACGTCGAACATGAAGATTGCATCGGGGATCTCGCCGGTTACGGCAATGCTGGAAGCCGGTGTGCTGATGGGTATCGGCACGGACGGCGCGGCAAGCAACAACGATCTCGACCTCTGGGAAGAGATGCGGCTCGCAGCATTACTGCAGAAAGTCGATCGCATGGACCCGCGGGCATTGCCCGCCACCACCGTGCTGGGCATGGCGACGAGTGGCGGCGCCACCGCAATCGGCCTCGGTGACACAATAGGTTCACTCGAGATTGGCAAACGTGCTGACCTCATCCAGGTTGCGTTCGAGGACGTGCACCATGTGCCGACCTATGACGTCATCTCGCACCTCGTCTACGTCACCGATGAACAGGACGTTGCGTCCGTGGTGGTGGACGGCAAGGTTCTTATGAAGGAACACGAAATGCTCACGATCGATACGGATCGTGTTACCGCGGAGGCGACGGCGCTTGCCGCTCGCATCCAGGCCGCGCTGCAGGAAAGAAACCAGGGAGAGTAGACGATGGGCAGAAATATCGGAGCCGGCGTGGCCGGCGTAGTCATCGCGATGGTGGCGGTCTGGCTCGTGCAGCTTGTCGGGCACGCCGTGTACACGCCGCCAGAGGGTCTCGACCCCAAGAATCTCGAGGCCATGCAAGCCTACGTTGCAACACTGCCGCTCGGCGCGTTCTTATTTGTCATCGCGTCGTATTTTGTCGGCACCCTGGCGGGGACCTGCGCTGCCTGCGCAATCGGCACGATGTTGCCGCGCGTCTTCGCGATCCTGATCGGCTGTTTGATGTTGATCGCGACGGCCATGAATGTCGCCATGATTCCGCATCCGACCTGGTTCATCGTCGCGGCGGTTGTCGCCATCTTCGCCGGAGCCTGGCTCGGCACGATGTGCAATCGCACGACCGCGGGAAACGACGCATGACAGCGATCCAGGACCTGATGGCCACCAATCACTGCTACGGTTGCGGGGCTGCCAACAAAGACGGTCTGCAGATCAAGAGTCACTGGCACGGCGACGAATGCGTCTGCACCTACATGCCGCGCCCGGAACAGTGTGCCGGCCCGCTGCATTACCTCTATGGCGGCACGATCGCCAGCCTGATCGACTGTCATTCGGTCGGCACGGCCGTCGCAAATTACTATCGGCTTGAAGGCCGCGAGGTTGGCGAAGGTGAAGAGATCTGGTGCGTAACCGGCCAGCTCAATGTGAACTACCTCGAGCCGACGCCGATCGACAAGGAAGTGACGCTGCGCGCCGTCATCGAAGAGTGCGGCGAACGCAAGACGATCGTGAAGTGTCGGCTCTATTCAGGCGACACGCTGACAACGGCCGCCAAGGTCATCGCCGTCCGGGTTCCTAATTCCTGGAAGGAATAAAGCCCGTACCGTAGTCCATCGGCGAGAGGCCGAAATGCGTGGCCAGGCTCTGGCCAATGTCGGCAAATGTATCCCTGAGGCCCAATGATCCGGCTTCGACCATCTTGCCGTAAGCAAGCACGGGGATGTGCTCCCGCGTGTGATCACTACCCTGCCAGGTCGGATCGCAGCCGTGATCCGCACACAGCACGAGCAGATCATCGTCTTGCATGAGTTCGAGCAATTCTGGCAAACGTTCATCGAAATACTCGAGCGCGGCGGCATAACCCTCCACATCGCGACGGTGACCGTACAGCATGTCGAAGTCGACAAAGTTCGTGAAGATGATGGACTCGTCACCGGCGGATCGTGCGGCCTCAAGCGTCGCGTCGAACAGCGCCGCGTTACCGCTGGCTTTGACTTTCTTTGTGATGCCCTGGTGCGCGTAAATATCGGCGATCTTGCCGATGCTGATGACGTCGCCACCCTTCTCAACGAGTTTGTCGAGCACTGTCGGCGCATGCGGCGGCGTGGTCAGGTCCCGCCGATTGCCCGTGCGGACATAGGTGTCCGGACCGTCACCGATGAACGGACGCGCGATGATGCGACCGATGTTGTACTCGTCGACTAGCTCCCTCGCGATATCACACAGCTCGTACAGGCGCTCGAGGCCGAACGCTTCCTCGTGACATGCAATCTGGAACACGCTGTCTGCCGACGTGTACACGATGGGCTTGCCCGTGCGCACATGTTCGTCGCCGAGCTCCGCGATAATCGTGGTCCCGGAGGCATGACAGTTCCCGAGCACACCGGGCAGATTCGCACGCTCGATCAATGCATCGAGTAATTCGGGCGGAAAGGTGTTGGTCTTGTCGGTGAAGTACCCCCAGTCGAACAATACCGGGACACCGGCGATCTCCCAGTGCCCGCTCGGGGTGTCCTTGCCACTGGACAGCTCGGCGGCATGGCCGTAGGCGCCGACAATCTCCACATCGGCGTCGACGCCGGCGGCGAAATGGCCCGTACTCTCAGCACCCGCATGAAACAGCCCCAGTCTTGCGAGATTGGGCAGCGTTAGCGGCCGACCGGCCTCAGCCCGCACGCGCGCGATGCTGCCGAAGGTGTCCGAGCCGACGTCACCAAAGCGGTCGGCATCAGCAGTGGCGCCGATGCCGAATGAGTCCAGAACGAGAAGTATTGCTCTTGCCATAGTGTCCTTGATTCACTGCAGGGCGAAGAAAAAGCCTGCCAGCGCCGCATTCAGGAGGTTCACCAGTGTACCTCCAATGACCGCCCTTAGACCAAGTCTTGCGATGTCGTGGCGCCTGGAGGGCACCACGGCGCCCAAACCGCCGAGGAGGATAGCTATGGATGAGAGGTTGGCGAAACCGCAGAGCGCAAATGTGACGACGAGCTGCGTGTAAGGCGTCAGGCCGTCCCTGATCTCGACAAAACTGAGGTACGCCACGAACTCATTGATGACCAGCTTTTGCCCGATCAGGCTTCCGGCCGCTGCTGCTTCGCCCCAGGGCACGCCCAGCAGAAACGCAATCGGGGCGAACAATTTGCCGAGAATCCACTGGATGGTCAGGTCGTCGATCCCGACCAGCCCGCCGAACAGTCCCAGCAAACCGTTGACCAGGTAAATCAGACCCACGAACGCGACCAGCATCGCCCCGACACTGAGCGCGACCTGCAGGCCCGTCATCGCGCCGTTACCGATAGCTTCAAAAATATTGACGGGCTGTTCTTCCTCCGGGACCTCTTCGGGTTCCGGGCGTTCGTCGTGAGGCACGGTCTCCGGTATCAGTATCTTGGCCATCATGAGCCCGCCCGGGGCCGACATGAAACTCGCTGTGATCAGGTACTTGAGCTCCACGCCCAGCTCGGCATAGCCCATCATGACGGCGCCCGCGATCGTGGCGCAGCCACCGGTCATGACGGCGAACAGTTCCGACTGCGTCATGCCCTTCAGGTAGGGCCGCACCACCAGCGGCGCGTCGGTATGCGCGACAAAAATATTCGATACGGCGGAGACGGATTCCGTGTGACTCGTGCCAAGCAGCTTGTGCAGCCACCCGCCAAGCGTGCCGACCACACGTTGCATGATGCCGAGGTAGTAGAGCATTGACATGAGGGCGGCGAAGAAGACGATGACGGGCAAGACGTTCAGCGCGACGGTAAAACCCAGTGACTCCTGGTACTGCGTACCGAACACGAACTCGATCCCGTGCTTGCCCTGATTGATGACGAACTGGATGCCCTTCACAACCTTGTCGAGAACGATGCCGCCCTGGGGCACGTACAGCACGATCGCGCCCACGGTTGCCTGGACCGCAAATGCACCACCGACGACGCGCAGGCTGATTGCCCGACGATTGGTCGACATCAGCCACGCAATGCCGAAGATCGTCGCGATTCCGACAAGGCTCATTAGCACCTGCATGTATTACTCCAGCTCAAGGAACACATCATCGCCGTTCTCATGGGTCTCACCCGTATCCTTCCAGCCGCGTTTCAAGTAGAAACGATAAGCGGGCATGGCCGGATCGGTGCGCAGGCGTACCGTGCCCGGCGCAATACGGCGCAGGTTGAAAACGGCGATGTCGAGCAGAGCCTGTCCCAGGCCGCGGCTGGTGTGATCCGGCAGCACGAACAGGGCATTCACTTCGCGCGTGGACACACTCACGAGCGAAAAGCCGACAACCTCCTTGCCCGCCAGTGCGCACCAGCCCTTGAGTTCACCCTGCTCGAGCAGGTCCGCGATGCTCTCCCGCGAAATGCCGATCTCCCGGAGCTGATCTTCCGACATGTGGTTTTCGACCACCGACGTGCGCACGTGGAAGACCGCGTCCATATCGTCCTTGCGCATCGCACGGATGTCCCGGAAAACCGGCGCGTGACCGATGTAGGACTCAAGGCCCGCGAGCTCGGTGCCCACCGCGACGAACTGCCACCCCAGTTCCGCGCAGGCCGCGCGATCCCAGGGTCCGTCCCCGTAGTAACTGATCGATTCGAACTCGTCACCGAGACTCGCAAGGGCCAGCTCCATGATGCTCGTGCGCTGATAGTGGTCGTTCGACGTAACCAGCGGAATATTGGGGAAGTGTATGCCCGCCGAGCGCAGTTTCAGTTCGGCGCTTTGCCGCCAGCCCCCGGTTGCCATCGCCACCGAATGGACGGGCGATGCGATGAGCGTTTTCAGGAGATCCCCGGCGCCGGGGATTTCCCGGAACGGGCCATGTGCCTCCACGTGTTGTTCAAGCAATTCGACAAACAGCGAACGAATGTGGTCCAGACGATCCTGGGTCCGGGGAATGGTGTTGTCCTCGCAGATCTGTCGCAGGATGCCGGTATCGGTTATGCACTGGTAGTCGTGAAGCGTCGAGCGCAGGTGCACTTCACCGAGGACCGCGCGTACTGCCTCGCGATACAGCGCGTCGTCAACTTCCGCAGAGTGCAGCAGCGTTCCGTCGATGTCGAAAATCACGGCGTGCACTACTCGATTCTCCACGGCGGGTACCTGCGATTCTCGCCCGCGTGATAAATACAGATGCGATGGCCCGCCGGATCGTCGAGGCAGGGAACGGTCAGCTGGTTAAGATCCATGCAGTGAAGTGTATATCAGCAGCCCCGGATCGTATCCACCCCGATCAGATACGAAGACTACCGTCCTGCACGTTCGACCGCGATGTCAGGTTCGGGATCGATCCTGCCCGGAGAGCGCCTTGTGCCGCAGATCACTGATAACTGTACTGCAGCCAATACACATCGCGCCGAGAATAAAATAGGCAAGCATTGATTCACTGTCCAGGCCGATATAGAGACTGCCGGCAATCAGCGCTGCGCCAGCCGTAAAGTAAATGGCCGGCAAGGCCTCGTCAATTTTGTTGGCAATCCACATGGCTGAGGTGCTCGTGTGTAAACGACCATCAAAGTAGCGGATATCTAGGTGGCCAGCAGTCGAGAGATTCTCACGGAGAAAGATGAAAATGCGACGGGCTTCAAATAATTAACCTGTCAAATTGGCACCCGGCTAGTGATGCCCGGGCGTCTCCGGTTCCATCGTGCTTTCGCCGTAGTACTCGACGCGCGTGTCCTCGATGTAGAGCCCTTCAAGGGACATGAGCCAGATGAGCACGAGTATGGCGACCGGTGGTCCGAGGATCGCCAGCTTGAGTGCCAGCCGCTCCCATCCCATGTGCATGAAAATCCAGGTGATGCCGCCGGCCTTCAGCATCATGAACAGCAGGATCAGGAAGGTACGCACCGCCCCGTCGTCCATGAAGTCCGTGGCATAGGAAAAGCCACTGAGCACGAACAAAGCGCCCCACATGATCCAGTAGATCTTCAGCGGATGTTGTTGTCCTTCTTCAGCCATAGCGCTGACTCCTGTCTCTTACCAGAGGTAGAAGAATGCGAAAATGAATACCCAGACGAGATCGACGAAATGCCAGTAGAGGCCAGTGATTTCGACGATCTCGTAGTTGCCGCCGCGCTTCTCGTAAAAGCCGTTCCTCACGCGGAAAGCAATGACCAGCAAGTAAATCACGCCGGCCGACACGTGCATGCCGTGAAAGCCCGTGATCATGAAGAAGCTCGAGCCGAACTGTGCGGCGCCGAACGGATTCTCCCAGGGGCGCACGCCTTCCGAGATCAACTTGGTCCACTCGTAGGCCTGCATGCTGACAAAGGTCGCACCGAGCAGCGCCGTGGCGACCATGAGCCAGAAGGTCTTGTTGCGATCCTTGCGGTAACCCATGTTCACGGCGAGCGCCATCGTGCCCGACGAGGTAATCAGCACGAACGTCATGATGGCGATGAGCAACAGCGGCACGTCGTAGCCAAACGCCTGCAGGGCGAAGACTTCCGACGGGCTTGGCCAGGGGTCCGTGGTCGCGATTCGAACCGACATGTAGCCGACGAGGAAGCAGCTGAAGATGAACGTGTCGGACAGGAGGAAGATCCACATCATGGCCTTGCCCCAGGGCACGCCGAAGACCTGTTTGTCCCTCGCCCAGTCTTCTACCAGGCCCTCTTTTCCGGGCACCTCTTGCGCCCCGCCATCCAGTACCGCTTCAGACATACAGACCCCCTCAGGTCATTTGTCAGGTCGACAACAGCAAGCCAAACAGTATTAGCCAGACCAGCAACAGGAAATGCCAGTAGATCGCGCACAATTCGATGCTGCGCCGGATCGCACGGCCTTCGGCTGTCCCCAACATGACGCGCGTCGTCGCGCGCGCCCACACGTACATTCCGCCGAGTATGTGCACAGCGTGCGCACCGGTCAGGAAATAGAAAAATGCATTTGACGGGTTGTCGGTAATCAACTGCCCGCTCGCCTGCAGCTGCTGCCACGCCACGAACTGGCCCACGACGAACCCGGCCGTGAGCGCACCCGTCAGTATCAGGCCGGGCTTCAGCCGCGACGCAATGCCCTGCACCGCGCCGTTGCGCGTCCACTGAAACGCGAGGCTCGCGAGGATGAGCATGCCGGTATTCGTCCACAGCAGCTGCGGCTCGGTCATCGGCACCCAGTCGCCGAGTTCCATGCGTAATGCGTACGCGCTGAGGATCAAGGCGAAGAATGAAGTCACCACGGCCAGCAGCGTCAGCAGGGCAATCAATCGCGTGTTGCTGCTGCCCCCGAGCGGCCCGTGATGCGCCGTCTCGCCCATCTCTTCGGCCACCCAGGGTTGCGTGTTAAACGACTGCTTGAGCAACCACCCCAGCAGGGTGGCCAGAATTATCGCCAGCGCTATGAGGCCGATTTCCACTAGTGATCTTCTCCGTGATCACGGCCGGCCGGCGCCTTGTCGGGCGGCACGTTCTGCGGAATGAAGTCGTCCTCGTATCCGGGCACGCTGTAGTCGTACGCCCAGCGATGGCACTCGGGTAGCTCATGTCCCCAGTTACCGTGCTTCGGCGGGTGATCCGGAGTTTGCCACTCGAGCGAGGTCGCGTTCCACGGATTCGGGTCCGATTTGGGCCCTTTCAGTAGGCTCCAGATCATGTTGATGAAGAACAGAATCTGCGTCGCCGCAACAAACAGCGCCGACATCGTAATCGCCGCATTAAGGTCCTGCGCGGAGTCGGGCAGGAATTCGGTATTGCCCATCGCGAAATAGCGCCGCGGTACGCCCGCGAAACCGAGATAGTGCATTGGCAGGTAGATCGCATAGGTACCGAGGAAGGTCATCCAGAAGTGCCACTTGCCGAGCGTTTCGTTGTACATCCTGCCCGTGATCTTCGGCCACCAGTGGTAAATGGCGCCGAATACGACCAGCACCGGCGACACGCCCATGACCATGTGGAAATGCGCCACAACGAAGTAGGTATCCGAGAGCGGCAGGTCGATCGTCACGTTGCCGAGGAACAGGCCCGTCAGGCCGCCGTGGATAAACGTGAAGATGAATCCAATCGCAAACAACATCGGGACCCGAAGGTGGATATTGCCCTCCCACAACGTGAGTACCCAGTTGTAGACCTTGATCGCCGTCGGCACCGCGATAATCAGTGTCGTCGTCGCAAAGAAGAAGCCGAAGTACGGGTTCATACCCGAGACGTACATGTGGTGTGCCCACACGATGAAACTCAGGCCGCCGATCGCGATGATCGCCCACACCATCATGCGGTAACCGAAGATGTTCTTGCGCGCGTGTGTCGATAGAAGATCGGACACGATGCCGAAGGCCGGCAAGGCCACGATATACACCTCGGGGTGCCCGAAGAACCAGAACAGGTGCTGGAACAGGATCGGGCTGCCGCCGGTGTACCCGGGATCGGCGCCCATCGATGAAATGGCCGGCATGAAGAAACTCGTCATGAGCGTCTTGTCGAACAGCATCATGATCGCGCTGACGAGCAGTGCCGGGAACGCCAGCAGGCCGAGAATCGTGGCGATGAAAATACCCCAGACCGACAGCGGCATGCGCATCAGCGTCATGCCCTTGCAACGCGCCTGCAGCACGGTCGTCACGTAATTGAGGCCACCCATCGTGAAGGCCACGATAAAGACGGCCAGCGACGCGAGCATCAGCAGGATGCCCCAGTCCGTGCCGGGCGTACCCTGCATGATTGCCTGCGGCGGATACAGGGTCCAGCCGGCCCCCGTTGAGCCGCCTGGGACAAAAAAGCTGATAAGCAGGATGATGACCGACAACAGGTACACCCAGTAACTGAGCATGTTCAGGTACGGGAACACCATGTCGCGGGCACCGCACTGCAGCGGAATCAGGTAATTGCCGAAGCCACCCAGGAACAGGGCCGTCAGCAGGTAGATCACCATGATCATGCCGTGCATCGTGATGAACTGGTAATAATTCTCGGGGTTAATAAACGAGAACTGGTCCGGGAAACCAAGCTGCAGGCGCATCATCGCCGACAGCCCCAGGGCAATCAGGCCGACGAAAATTGCGGTCAGGCCGTACTGCACGGCAATGACCTTGTGGTCCTGACTCCAGATGTACTTCGTTATGAACGTCTGCGGATCGTGATGTTCCTGCTCGTGATCACGATCGGCGATTGCAACGTAAGACATAGAACCGACCCTATAGCGTGTTGATGTAGGCGACGAGGTCTGTCATCGCCTGCTCATCGTAAATTGACTGACCCATGAGTCCCATCTGGAACCCGTAGTAGTCCTGCGGATGCGCACCGCGCACGTTATTCCTGAAATTCTGCAGCTGGCGTTCGAGATACCAGTCCGACATGCCCGCCAGCCGCGGCGCGTTGAGTGCCTGCACGCCGGCTCCGTCCTTGCCGTGACAGTAGGCACACACGCGGTACTCGCCCGCGCCGGCGTTAACGTCACCTGCGATCGTCGCTTCGACCGGCTCGTCCGGGAAGGTACGAATGTGTGCAACCACGTTGTCGACGGCCTGCTCATCCGCCAACGACGCCACCATGCCGATCATTTGCTGACCAAACGTGTCGCTGGGATCTGTGCCGCGTAGCCCCCGCTTGTAATTCATGATCTGGCGTTTGAGATACCAGGCTGACTGGCCGGCGAGCTTGGGGGCGTTCATCGCGGCGATACCCTCGCCCTGCTGACCATGGCAGGTCGCACATACAGCGTATTGCGCTGCACCGATATCCGCGTTGCCGACGGATTTTGCGTTGAGCTCACTGTAGGTCGACTGATTGGCAAGCCAAATGTCGTAGTCGTCGGCACTATCGACGATTACGGCACCACGCATCGTGTGGTGGCCGACGCCACAAAGCTCTTCGCAGAGAATTTCGAAACGTCCCTCGACCGTGGGTGTGAGCCAGAGGAACGTGTTCATGCCGGGCACCAGGTCCATCTTCACGCGGAACTGGGCCACGGCAAAGTCGTGCAGTACATCTTTTGAGCGCAGCAGGAATTTGACGGGTTTATCGATCGGGACGTGAATCTCGGCACTGTGGATCAGGACATCGTCCTGCCCGTTCGGATCGTCCGGATCCATACCAAAGGGGTTATCGTTCGTTATGCGTTCGGCATCGACCTCGCCGAGCTTGCCGTCTTCGCCAGGCATGCGGAACGACCAGTGCCATTGCTGGCCGACCGCCTCGACAACGTGTGCCTCCTCGGGGACATCCACGAACTTGGCCCAGACGAACAGACCCGGCGTCAGCATCGCGGCCACACCGATCGCCGTAAGCCCGGTCAGCCAGCTTTCGAGCTTCTTGTTTTCGGGTTCGTAGGTTGCGCGTGCGCCCTTGCGGTACCGGAACTTGATGACGCAGTACGCCATGAAGAGATTGACGGCAACGAAGACGAAGCCCGTGACGTAAAGCGTGATGTCGACCGTGAAGTCCACCATTCCCCAGTTGGAAGCCAACTCGGTGAATGTCCAGGGACTTAAGACGTGAAACAGGAGCGAGCCAACGACGAGCAGAATCAGGACAACGGCTAACGGCATACGACGTACAACCCCCGGTGTTGGTTATTTTTTTGTCTTTTTTCTTCTTTCCCCGTTAATCAACATACCGGAAGAGATACGTGTTTTCCACAATATAGATAGTTATAGACCGATATCTCGCTTGACTTTTTCCTCGGCTTTCTTGAGATCCGACTGCAAGCGCTCGAGTTCTTCCTGCAGCGGTGCTGTCAGCATCGCGGTTTCGGCCTTGAGCTCAATCGGCGGAACGGTGGCGACCAGATCGAGCTCGGGTGCGACCGGTTGCTCAGGCGCTCGCAGGTTAACGATCGCGATCACGGCAATGGCCGCGGCGATGCCCGTCAACGTGCTCGCCCACCAGAAGAGGGGCGGCCGTGCGATCGGCGGCGGGCGCTGCACCTCGGCCTCAGGGGTTACGGCCCGCAGGGAAGCGTCGATGCGACGATCCAGCTCAGCGGATACGGCTACGTCGATACGGTCTGCATCGGCGCGAAGTTGTTTCGCAAGTTTATCCATAGGCTTCACTTTTTTCGGCAGCGCCGTTCATGTGCGTTTCGAGCACGCGCCGCCCTCTCATCAGGTTTACCTTGGCCCACGATGTTGAGCGATCGAGGGCTTTCGCAATGTCATTGACCGACATGTCCTCGGCATAACGCAGCCACATTGCCGCAAAGACTTCGTCATTGAGCAGCTCGCGCGCACTGAGCCAGAGATTGTCGGTTTCCGAATCCGCGATGCACTGTTGCAGCGGATCGCTTTCCTCGTCCCGCAGGTCTCCCACGATGGCGACATCGGCAAGATCGGGGCCGCGTAGCTTTGCCGCATTGCGGATCGCAATGCGATACAGCCAGGTGCTGAAGCGCCAGCGCGAATCGTAGGAATGCAGGTACCGGAATGCCGCGATCAGCGTGTCCTGCAACACGTCCTCGGCATCGGCGTAGCTCGGGCTGCGCGTCAGCAGGAAGCGCAGCAGGCGCTCCCGGTAACCACGCACGAGGTCCGCGAACGCATCCGCGGACCCCGCTTTCGCGGCGGCAATCAGTTTGAGTTCGTCAGTCACCGAGCGTCCGGACGATGAGTTCCGGCGCAACAGCGAGCGACAGGCTGAGGCTGTTGCCCTTGGCCTCGACCCGTGTGCCTTGCAGCACGGCCGCCGTCTCCGCATCCAGCTCATCGTCGAAGGACATCAGGCTGATCAGGCCGCGCGCGACGCTGGCCAGTGACTCGGCCATCTCCGCTTCCCTGGTAATCAGTTTCGCCTCGATGGCCAGCTTATCGGCCACGGCCGCAATCATGAATGCGACCTGCTCGGTGTTCTTCAGGATGTTCGAGTCCCAGTCCTCGTCGTCGAGCATCCCGGATTTCATGCCGGCCTGGACGAATGCTTTTTCGGCCGTAAGAACCATCAGCGCACCATCGACACTGCGACTGCCCTTAACCCTGCCCTTGTTATCGAGCAGCGCCTTCATGTGATCTTCTGTGGACGTAATGATGATCTTGTTTTTGATATCCAGCGAAATCCATGACTCCTCGCCCAGGGAATCGATCTTGAAACCGACGCTCCCGGCGTCGTAGACCACGTCCTCCTCCACCGAGTCATCGCCGCCGAAATGGTAGTAAGTCCTGCCGCCGGATTTCAGCGGACTGATATCGCCACCCGACGCCACAAAGGCCATGACGACATCGCGAGTCTCCTGGCTGAACTTACCCTCGAAAATAATGACTCCGCTGTCTGAACTGGTCGAGTAGGAGGCAATGCGGTGGAGTTCTTTGTCCACATCGATACCGGCATCCGCCTTCACTTCATTCAGCACTTCATCGCGCAACCACTCATACATCGGCTCGCCCGGACCACCGGAGCGCATCTGCTCCAGGTCGACGTAGAAGTACCAGTTGGCATCACCCGGAACGCCCTCCGCATCTGCGACTGCGAGCGCGGGGACCGCCAGCAACAGGCCAACCACAAGAATCTTCAAATAACGCATCGACATACCCTCAAATCAGGTTCTTGTAGGCTTATAGGGCGGCCAGAGCCATTTGGTTACATTATCAGGCCGATTTTTTTTCGCTGCTCAGGTAACTGACACCGAAGGTCAGGATAAAACCGGCGAGGAATCCCGGTATGGCCTCGTACAGGCCGTAGAATTCGTCCTTGAAGTACATGAGCCAGATGACGCTCATGGCGAAGCCGCCGAGCATGCCGCAGAGGACGCCGAGCCAGGTAATCCGCTTGTAGTAGAGAATACCGATTATCACCGGGCCGAATGCCGAGCCGAGACCCGACCAGGACGCCAGCACGAAATCGAAGATCACTTTTGGCTCGCGCATCCCGAGCAACACGGCAATGACACCGATGACAACGGTCAGGAGCTTGCCGTAATTCGACAGGCGCTCGTCGCTGTCCGGGCTTCCCATCATTTTCTGGTACGTATCGCGAACGACCGATGACGACGCCAGCAGCAGCAGCGAATCGACCGTCGACATGATCGCCGACAGCACCACGACGAGCAGCATGCCCGAGATGACCGGCGGGAACAGGTTGCTCGAAAGCACGGGGAAGATGGTCTCGTGATCCGCGAGCCCCGGGTACAGGGCACGTCCGGCCACGCCGGCCGTCACGGCACCAAACGTGAAAATAAAGAGAACCACGAGCGACATGATGCGCGCCTTCTTGATCTCGCCATCATCGCGCGCCGACATGTAGCGAATCAGCAGCTGCGGCACGCCGAGGAACGGCAGGCCGATGGCGATGAAGCTGGCGATACCGATCAGCGCCGGTTTGCCCGCAAACGCGAACATGTCGAGCAGCGCCGGGTCCTGGTACTGGAGTGACGTCTTTACTTCGCCCCACCCGCCGGTCGCGATGATCGCGGCGGCCGGCACGGCGATCAGCCCCAGCAACATCAGGACGCCCTGCACGACGTCGGTGTAGGACACGGCCTTGTAGCCGCCGACAAACGTGTAGCCGATGATGAAGACCGAGCCAACGAGTACGCCGGTCTTGTATTCCATCGGGAGGAAACTTGAGAACGCCTTGCCCGTGGATACCATCTGGGCCGTGACGTAGGTCGTTACCATGACGACGATAATCAACACCGCTGCCGCGCGGATCAGGTGCAGCTTGTCGTGGAATTTCGAGGCCAGCACGTCGGGGACCGTAATCGAATCCGTTTCGTCGCCCAGTTTCTTCAGCCGCCGCGACACGACCCACCAGGACAGGCCGATGCCGAGGATCTCGCCGACCACGACCCAGTAAGCCTGCATCCCCACGAGGTAGCCCATCCCCGACAAGCCGAGCAGCAGCCAGCCACTCTCGCCGGTTGCGTTCGTGCTGAATGCCACCACCCAGTACGGCAATTTCTTGCCGGCGAGGTAGAAGCCAGAGAGCGTATGCGTTTCCCGGCGACTCCAGATCGCCAGTGCCGCAAGGATGCCCAGGTAAACAATGAGAACGGTGACGGTTGTAGTCATATGCGGCAACCTGCTCGAAGGTCTAACCGATGGGTGAACCGGGCGGCACGACCGTCGGAGTGAGTGCCTTCATAGCATCCGGGTTTTCCATCAGCCGCTGAATTTCGTGTTCGGCAAAACGGTACTGCGCACGCAGGGCGCTGTCACCCGGGCCTCGCCGCGACAGCCAGTCCTGCAACTCACTGACAGCCGCGTAGGATTTTGCCCGCACATCGGCGTCGGCGCTGGTATCGAACGCAAGACCCAGCAAGCCGTACAGCACCTGCATATTCGTCTGCCGCTGGATCGCGGCTTCGACTCCTTTCAGGGGTTCCGCGTACCAGCTCGCGTTGAGGAGACCCTGGACCACGGACTCGAAGCCGATGGCTCCTGCGCGCTCGAGGCGGGCTGCCCTGCCCCGGTCCAGCAGCACCTGCAATGTGAGGGCAACCGCGCTCCGTGCCGGCGCAATCGCATCGAAGTTTATGCCTGTCATGCCGCTGAAGGTTTCGCGTGACTTCGGGCTGTTCGGCACGCGCGGCGTGATGGTATCCACGAGCTCCCGTGGCAATCGCAGAACGCCCGGCTCGAGCGTTCCCAGCAGCGCGTCGATGGCCTGCTGCTGGCGTGCCACGGCAACCGGTCGTGCGCTTGCCTGTGCGTCGCCGCGCACGCGGTACGTGAAGTACTGCCCACCGATCAGCTTGCCCACCGCCTGGATCTGGAAGCGATGCAGCAGGTAGACGGGCACCAGGGTTTCCTCGATGCTTGCAAGGGGCCGCCCAATACGAATGTTGCGCTCGGAGAAGCGCTGCAGCGCAATGCCGCGAACCCGCATTATGTGATCGAGCTCGGCAACGGCATCGGCGCCGTTGTCCCAGAGGTTACCGTCCGGATGCGAGGTTCCCGCCGAACGCGAATCCGAATCCCCGACGTACTTGAAGCCCTGTGCAAGCGTCTCGTCCATGATCTCGCGGCGCGCGGCGGCGCGATCGACCCCATCCGCGAAGTCCGCGTAGGCGTACAAGACGGTCCGCTTGTCCCACGCGCCGATACCGACGTCGTAGGCGTCGGACAGGTCGAGTTCGCCGTCCTCCGTGATGCGGACGAGCGGAAATGGATAGTCCATGACCGAGGCGCGGTCCTGCGTGCTGGCCGCGAAATTGTGCTCGAACCCCAGCGTATGCCCGACTTCGTGGGCGGACAGCTGGCGAATACGCGCAAGCGACATCTCGAGCATCTCGGGCGGCACCGAGTCGTCGACGTAAGGCGCGAGCAGGCCTTCCGCGATCAGGTAATCCTGCCGCACGCGCAGCGAACCGAGCGAGACATGGCCCTTGAGGATCTCGCCGGTGCGTGGGTCGAGGACGGAGGATCCGTAAGACCAGCCGCGCGTCGAGCGATGCACCCATTGGATGACGTTGTAGCGCACGTCCATCGGGTCCACCCCTTCGGGCAGCATCTCGACGCGATAGGCATCCTTGTAGCCGGCTGCCTCGAATGCCTCAGCCCACCATCGAGCACCGTCAAGCAGCGCGGAACGCACAGGTTCAGGCGCACCGCGATCAAGGTAATAGACGATCGGCTCGACGGCTTCGCTGACGGCGGCGGACGGATTGACTTTCTCTAGGCGGTGACGGCGACCGAAATCAACCACCATCGACTCGCCGATCGGCGTCGCGTAGTCGGCAAACCCGCCCGCGTCGTAACGCAGTCCGATCACGCCGGCACGGGGCTCGTAGGGCAGCGGTTCGTAGTTGTCATCCGGCAGGCGAATAAAGGAATGATGCACATGCACGGTCAGCGCCGTCGTATCAGGAACCACGGTCGGAAGGTGCGGTCCTGTCGCCTTGCCAACCAGCGTGACCACGGCTTCAACCTCGGTGTTGTCGGGAAACGCTTTCGTGCGCGGCAGATAAATGGCCGAACGCGATGCGTCGACCTCGTACGTGCCTTCGCCCGCGCCGGCGAGCCGCGACGCCAGCCCATGTGCGTCACGCACGAAGAATTCCGTCGCATCGATAATCGTGGAAGCGCCAGCGTCATCGAGGTCGGTAAAACCCCAGATCACCGAGCGCGCAAATGACTCTTCGATAGCCTGGCGCACGTCCTGGTTGTCGCTGCGCGCACGGTACTGGAGATTGTCCTCCACGAGCAGCACCTTTGGCCCGCTGCGCAGAAAGCGCACCACCTTCGTCGACCCAAGCTGACCACGATCGAGCCCGAGGTCGTTCGAGCCAACGCCACGCGGCAGCGAAGACTGGTAGATGAACGGCGCATCGAACGCATCGACGCGAACCAGCATGCGGCCGCTATCCTCATCCCACCAGGTATCGACAAACCCCTCAAACGACTGGTACTCCGCCAGCGCCAGCGGTTTATCTTCGACGTGGCCGGGCGCACTCGCCAGCAGCAAATACAGCGCAAGAGTCCAGTACAGGAAACGGTTTGGCATAAAACTCCTCGACGTCACCAGGCAGAAGACCCGGCGTTTTCTTCAGGACTCGCGCGTAATGCGTCCGACAATAATCCCCGAAATCAGTGTGACGGTGCCGATGATCAGCAGCACTTCGGGCCAGCTGCGTGTGATGCCGCAGTAGTAGACCACGAGAATCACCGACCCCTGGAAGATGTTCATCGCCAGGTTGTCGCGTCTGACCGCCTTGGGAAAACGCAGCCGCGAAATCATCAGCAGAGCGAGTACGAACATCAGCACCGGCAGATACAGGTGCAGGGGCAGCAGCGACGCGATATCGGGGTGATGTATCAGTACGAGTACGACGGCCGGTACCATGCCGCCACCGGCCGCGGTAATCGGCACCCCGGCGAACCAGCCGGCCGTCGGCTGCTCGGAGGTGAGGTTGAATCGCGCGAGCCGCATGGCGCCCGTGAGCGCGAAGACGCCGATGGCAACGAGCAGCACCCAGAACTGGTCCGAGTCAAGCTCGATGCCGCCGATCTGCATACCGGCATTGAGTACCAGCACCGCAGGCGCAACACCAAAAGAGACGAGATCCGCCATCGAGTCGAACTCGGCACCGAAATCGGAGGTCGCCTTCAGCAGGCGGGCCGAAAGGCCGTCCATTACGTCCAGTAAGCCACACCAGACGATCAACCAGGCCGCCAGCTCGAGTTCGCCGAGCTGTGACGTCACGATCGACGCGACACCAAGCATCAGGCTCAGTGCGGTGAAACCATTGGGTACGGTATAGCGAAGACGGCTCAAGGGCTTTCCAACCTCTTGTTATTTGGGTCTGACAACACTAAGCAGATAAGCACTGTTATGGCCAAGAAGGCGCCAATCAAGGCGCGACGAGCGCAGTTTGGTAATTCCAAATAAGCGAGAAGTAACACAGAGTGGCGCCTTCTTGGCCATAACCCGAAGGGCCGGGGCTATTTTTACGCCCGGCGGCGTTATCAGTCGCTCATATAGAACTACTATACGTCACTCCTTCTGCCTTGCCGGGCGTAAAAATAGCTCCGCAGTGCTTATCTGCTTGGTGTTGTCAGACCCGATGCCCCATTCTGCATCCGGTGGCCGTGATTATCCACCGCTCACCCGGGAATTGTCAGCCACCCCACCACCGGGCGCCGCGCACAGGTGCGCCGGTGCCGGTAATACCGACCGGCCCCCTTGGCACGGTTAGCTGCATGCGCGTTCCGTCGCGGTTGATCTCGATGACAACATCTTCTCCCCGATTGCCCTGCATCGTCAGGTTGCGGAGGTCCGAAACACTGAATACCCGCTCGCCGTTGTAGTTGACAATCTCGTCGCCCGGCAGCAACCCGGCACTGCCGCCCGGGGACCCATCGAGAACCTGCGTAATGCTAACCGCCGTCGGCTGGCCCTGGGCTTCCAGATAGCGCGTGTAGGCGTCGTCTCCGATTTGGCTACGGAGGATAGACTGCGGGTCGCCGGCCGCTGCGAATGGGTCCAGCGCCTCACCCTGTCTTTGTGCGTCCCACGACGCCTCCAGGGCCTTGTAAGCGGCTTCGGACTCGAGCTGCAGTATCCGGCGCGCTTCATCTTCGGCGAAACCGCCTTCCACCATGCGCCCGACACGACGCTCCTGGTAATTCCTCATCCACTCCACGGTCCCGCGCGCCGACCTGCGTTCGTTCCTGCGCGCCTCGCGCTGGCGCTCAGCCTCGGCTTCCAGCTCGGCCCTGGCCTGCTGTTCCAGCGAATCCCGGGCTCCGGACCCATCGAGGCGCTCGATTTCTTCGAACAGCAGCGCCAGCGTATCTTCGAGGGCGATGCGGGCATCGCGTTCTTCGGCAATGATCTGCTCGAGCCGCAACAACCGGTCCTCGGCGCTCGCATCGGCAGGTTGCGCGCCCGCCCGTGATGCGACGGGCTGGTCAGCCGCGGGCTGCTCGCCGCCGAACCACGCCCCCACCGCGAATCCGGCGAGCAGGCTGATAACGACTCCGAGCGCGACCTTGTTCATAAAACGACCCTTTTCCTTATTCGACGACCTCGGCAGCGACGACCTCTGCCGGGCAACCGGAACTTGCGGTGTACGGACCCATGCCTGTGTTCACGCTGGCAACCTGCCCGGGCGCGAGCTCTCCCGAGACGTTGAAGCGTTTCTGCACCGGGCGGCCGGCACTGTCGTTGTACTGCACAACAACCTGCACGCCCCGGACCTGCACGCTGGTCTCATTTCTGACCGACACAATGAGGTTTCCGTTCCCGTCCGCTGAGCAACCGCGGTTCACGTACGCACCCGGATTCGACGGCATATCGAGCCGTACGAGCTCCCCCGTCGCGGCCTTGCCGTATTCGCCACCGGACTGGGCCACGACCTTGTAATGCTCGATCGCGGCGGCCCTGTTGCCGCGCGCCTTGGCGATATCGCCAAGCGCGTAGTGGGCTGGCGCCGTCGGCAGCAACGCGATGCTGTTTTCTAGGTCGTTGACGGCCGCGTCGGTCTGGCCGAGTTCCTTTCTCGCCAACCCGCGCTGCAGGTGGTAGTAGAAGAAGCTGTCGCGCCGATCGATGGCACGGCTGTAATTCGTCACCGCCCAGTCAAAGTTGTCCTCCATAAGCCGGATATCGCCGCGCAACGCGTGAAAATGCGCTTCATCCGGGAACAGGCTCAGCGCCTGGTTGGCTTTTGCCAGCGCCGCCGGGATGTCTTTTTCAGCCAGGGCCTTGCGACCCTCGTCGTAAGCATCGTAGGCCGGCTTGAGAGCAATGGTCTTGCGCAGGGCCGCCTGGTATTCCCGCTCGCCGCGGGAACCGCCGGCCGGCAGGGCTGCCGCGGTCGCCTGGTTCGCCCGCACGCGCTCCATCGACGGCGGATGACTGGCAAACAGCCCGCTCAGCCAGTCTGAACGCCGACCCTCGCTGAGCCGGACGAAGGTCTCCTGCAGCGCCACCGCGCCCTGCGGATCGTAACCGGCCTTCGACATGTATTGCATGCCGTAGTAGTCGGACTCGAGCTCGGCACTCCGCCCGTACTTGGCCAGACCCGCCTGCGCAAGAATATTGGCGCCACCAACGATCAGTCCGCCGTAATCGCTATCGCTTGCGGCGATCGCCGTGCCGAGCACACCGACTTGCATAAGCATTGCGCGCGACTGCTGCTTGGCCGAATGCCGCGCCGCCGCATGCACGGCTTCGTGGCCCAGCACGGCGGCAAGTTCAGCTTCGGACTCCATCTCGGTGAGCAAGCCGCGATTGATCGCGATCTTGCCGCCAGGCAACGCCCAGGCGTTCGGCACGCCGTTATTCAGCACCACGAACTCGTAAGGCAGGTTGACACCACTTTGCGCCGCGACGTTCTGGCCGACTCGCTGCACGTATTCGGTCAGCACCGGATCGACGTCATAGGCGCCGCCCTGCGACTGTTGCATGGGCGCATAGTTCTGCTTGCCCATCTCGATTTCCTGAGCGGTGCTCATCAACACCAACTCGCGTTTGCCCGTCACCGGATTGACCGAACATCCCGCCAGGAAAATAAAACTGAGCAGCAGGAAAATAGTTGCCTTACGCATTACGTCACCCTCATCATGATGCGTCCTAAGTATAACGCCAGAAGAACCGCCGATATTCAGGAGAGACGCCGCCTGTGACCAAAAGGTCACGCGAGGCGTCCATACTGTCACGCAACCGGCAGTGCGCCGGTCGCAGCATTGCGATACGAGTAATAAGGGAGATAGGTAATGGGACTGTTCGACTTTGTAAAAGACGTTGGCCGCCAGATTTTCGACACTGACGCTGAAGCCGCCGACAATATTAAGAATCATCTTGAAGTGAAGACCCACGGTCTCAGCAACCTGGATGTCAAATTCGACGATGGGACCGTGACGATCTGCGGCGACTGCGCCAACCAGGCCGCTCGCGACCAGGCAATCCTGATCGCCGGCAACATCCAGGGCGTAGAAAAAGTCGTCGCCGACGACCTCGTCGCCCCGGAGCCCAAGCCCGAGGAGCCTGAAGAGAAAGCCGAGATCTACGAGATTGTCAGCGGTGACACCCTCGGCGGCATCGCCAAGCGTTACTACGGCAAAGCCGGCGCCTACATGAAGATTTTCGAGGCCAACAAAGACATTATTTCTGACCCGAACAAAATCTACCCGGGCCAGAAAATTCGCATCCCGCTCGACGACTAAAGGATTAGGTGAACTCCATGGATCTTATGGACCTGTTAAAAGCGACTGGTGGCGGCGACAGCGTCGGCCAGCTTGCCAAAGCTGTGGGCCTCGGCTCGTCAGATACATCGAAGCTGGTTGAATCGCTCGCGCCCTCGCTGATGCGTGGCCTGCAGAAGAACACGGCCAGCGACGATGGCGTCGCCGGACTGCGGCGCGCTCTCGAGACAGGCGGTCACGACCGCTACATCGACAACCCGGAATTGCTCGCCGCTGAAGAGACTCGAGCTGACGGCAACAACATCCTTGGCCATATTTTTGGCTCGAAGGACGTTAGCCGCAACGTCGCAGCAGCCGCGTCGAAAGACACGGGCATCGACGCCAGCCTGATCAAGAAGGCGCTGCCGCTTCTCGCCTCGCTGGCCATGGGTGCCATGAGCAAGAAGACCTCAGGCGGCCGGGACCTCGGGACGTCCGCGCAGAGCGGCGGTCTTGGATCGCTTGGCGACCTGATTGGTGCCGTCAGCGGCAAGGGCGGTCTCGACGACATCCTCGGCATGGCACGCAAGTTCTTCTGAGTGTCTGTGCCACGCCGGTTGCACGACCGGCACTAGAAAGAACAGGCCGGCACCTTCGGGCGCCGGCCTTTCTTTTTGCAGATATATAATGCGCACGTGACTGAAGAACTCGACCTCTGGAGACTGGCTGCAGGACTGGGCTTGTTCCTGTTCGGCATGCACCAGCTCGAGCAGGCGCTGACCCGGCTCGCAGGCCGCTCTTTCAAGAAATTCCTGCGGCAGTACACGGCGAGGCCATTGCGCGGCGTTATCGCGGGCGCACTCTCGACCGCCGCGCTGCAAAGCAGCTCCGTCGTCAGCCTGATCGTCCTCGCATTCGTCGGCACCGGCATCGTGTCGCTCGCCAGCGCGCTCGGCATTCTTTTCGGCTCGAACCTCGGTACCACGATGACGGGCTGGATCGTCGCCACGATCGGTTTCAAGCTGGACATCGAGGCGCTCGCCCTGCCCCTGATTACGCTCGGCGGTTTCGGCGTAGTCTGGTCAGCAGAGGGCACCCGGCGTGCCGGCCTGAGTCACTTCGTCGTCGGTCTCGGCCTCATGCTCATGGGGCTCGAATTCATGAAGTCAGGCGCGCTCGTCGCGACCGAGCTGTTCGATCCCGCCGCCCTGGCCGGCTACCCGTTGATCGTATTCCTGGTGGCGGGCCTGCTGCTGACGGCTGTCATCCAGTCGAGCTCGGCGACCATCATGATCACGCTGAGCGCCCTGTATGCCGGTGCCATACCCCTCGAGGCCGCCGCCGCGACGGCGATCGGCGCCGATCTCGGTACGACCATCACCGCCGTTCTCGGGGCACTCGCCGGGTCGGCCGCCAAGAAGCGCGTAGCGGCCGCTGTCGTGCTGTTCAACGTCGTGGCCGACACCATCGCGTTTGTCAGCCTGAAACCCCTGATTCACTTCATTACGAAGATCATCGGCCTCACCGACCCGTTGTTCGCACTCGTGGCCTTTCACAGCCTGTTCAACCTGATCGGCATCCTGATCTTCCTGCCCGCCATCCCGCTGCTCAGCCGCTGGCTCGATCGCCGCTTCCGGGAGGACGAGACACCGCTGCTGCGGCACATCAAACCCGGCGATACGGCCGTTCCCGAGGCGGCTCTCGAAGACATGACGCGCGAGACCTGGCGCCTGATCGACCAGGCGGTTGCCTTGAACCAGGCGGCCTTTGACCTGCCGGCCGATCACTCTTTCTACGATAGCGCCGACGACCGTAAGGGAGTCAGCGTCTTTTCGCCAGGCGTCGACTATGAACAGTGCTACGCCGACATCAAGCAGCTCGAAGGCGAGATTCTGCGGCAGGCACTGTTACTGCAGAGCTCGGCACTGGAGCCCGGCGAGTCCGAACAACTCAGCCAGATCATTCCGTCGATTCGCAATGCGGTGCATGCCGCCAAGAGTCTGAAGGACGTGTACGAGGACCTGCAGATGTTCCGCGGTTCGGTAAACGACCGTTTCAATGCGTACTTTGGCCAGTTCCGCGAGGCCGCGCGAGAGTTCTTCGAATCGCTGGATGCACTGCGGACGTCGGACCTCCCCCCTGTGCGGTTCGAGGCGCTCATCGAGATCAAGGCAAAATCCGAGTCGGTGCAGGAACGCATGCACCGGCGCATTTACGACGAGGTGACGCGCGGCGAGCTCAGTGAAGTCGAGATATCCACCCTGCTGAACGTCAACAGGGAGGTGTTTATCGCGAACCACAACATCGTAGCGGCGCTGGCCGATGCGATGCTGGATATTGACGCAGCCAGCGATTTCGCGAGTGTTCCGGCCGCCCGCTAGCCTGCGCCGGGGGCCGTAAGGGATTTTCCCGATAGTGCCGCGGTGCAGAGAGGGTCAAACTGCGGTAATGGATACGGATGCAAGAGCTCTCATGACGGAGCTGCGGGAAGATCACCGCAACATGGCCGTCGTACTGGACCTGCTCGACGAGCTCGTCGTGCAGATGGACGCAGGCAAGAACCCTGATTTCGAGCTGTTCGACGAGATCATGCGATACATGACGGTATACCCGGATGCGGTACATCATCCCAAGGAAGACGTCGTCTACGAACAACTGCGCCAGAATCGACCCGACCTGTCGGAGCACCTCGACCACGTCCCCGACGATCACAACGACATTGCGCACCTGGGCTCACTCCTGCGTGACGAAGTCGAGGCCATTAATGCCGGCGCTGCCGTGCGCCGCGAGAAGATGATCGAGGACACGGCCGCGTACGTGAAGCGGCTGCGCAATCACATGCAGTGGGAAGAACAAGACCTGTTCAAGCGCATCGACAAGATGCTCGACGCCGAACCTCACACCGTCGATGTTTCTGAGTACGAGCACATCAAGGACCCGGTCTTTGAACTCGAAATCGAAGCGGGATTCCGGCGCATGATCGCCAGTCTCAAGTAGCGCGCGCCTCGCAACGGTCGAACTCTCGTTTTTCCCTAGTAGCCGCGGGCCGCACCGCGCAGAATCTGGGCCTTTATTTGCTGCCGGAATATGTCCGGCATGTCCATTGACTCCAGTTGCCGCACCATCTCTTCGGGGTTGTCCTTGGATTCCAGCATCACGCGCATGAACATCGCTTGCTGACGCTTTTCGGAATCGTCAATGCTCGCGATAAGTCGCAGCTGCTCGTCACGACTCTGCGACATCTGCATCGCTGTATTCAGGATTATGTTGTCGCGATCCGCGCCACGCGGCAGCGTATCCAGCCACTGTGAAGCGGCCTCAGGCTCCGACCGGTACCAGCGCCTGACTATGTCACCGGCGGCGACTTGCCGTAAGTCCGTATCGTTAATCTGCTGCAATCTCTGAATGGCTGACGCGGGATCGCGGCGCGCCTCGGCAGCGACGACATTCGACAACGCCGCATCTCGCGCGTGTCCTTGTGGTATCCGTTCCGCCCATCGAGCGGCAAGAGCGCTGTCTTCACTGGCAATACTGGACACGAGTTGCGCCATTTGCATATCGAAACCAGGCTCACCGGCAAACTGGCTGACAAACTGCATCGCCTCTTCGGCCGAACGTTCGCTGGCCAGTCGCTTGGCAACGCCATTAGCCCAGGCTCCGCGATATTTCGCCGGCAGAGAGGTCACTACGACATGGGCATCATCCAGATCAAGCTTCGCCACGATGTACCCCATGCTGAAAACCTCCTCCTGGATTTCCGGGTCGCTGCCCAGCAACCAGTCGACAGCTGCGATGGCATCTTCCTCAAGCCATTTGCGGGCGACCGTCTGCGCCGCTCTCTGGCGGTCGCTTTGATTCTTGATGTAGTCGACGGAACGGGCGGCCTTCTCCGGCGACAATTCAAGCACGGCGTTGATTATTTCGAGCGTCAGTTTGCTGCGGTCGCGCCCGTCCTCAATACGCTGCGCTTCGGTCAGCGCGAGCTCGGGATCTGTCGTCGCGAAGCTGGCGATCACTTCGCGGACCAGCGATCCAAACTCGCTCTGGGACTCTGTTCGCGCCCACTCGAGCGCCAGGGTCGGGCTCTCCTTCGCATACTGAATAGCGACTATTTTCGCCATTTCCGCTCGGTTGGCATCGTCGGAAATGGCCCCCATCAGCCGCAGGGCCCGATCCAGGTCTGTGTCGACCAGCTTTTTGAATCCTGCCTTCTCCCTGTCGCTGAGTGCGCCACTGCCGCGGTTGACAAAGCGCTTCTCAAAGGCCTCTTCGGGATGCACACGGGCAATCCTGTCGTAGACCTCATTGAGATACCGTCTGCGCAGGTCAACGTCATCAATTGAATCTGCAAACGTCTCGGCGCCGGCCAGGTCCTCGTTCGCCAGGGCCAGCGCGATCCACTCAATTTGTTCGAAGCGATGTTTCTCCGACTCCAATACAAGCACATGGGAGAGCGCTTTCTCTGGTGACTGGTCGACCAGGTCTCGCAGGTAGATTGCCCGATTCGACCTGGATGGCGGGACACCCAGCTCACTCTCGACCAGCATCGCGTCGGCCGTATAGGCTCCGCCGACACCGCTGTAAATCATTTGTGCAGCGGCGTACTCCTGGTCGTCATCAAGCGCACGGACCGCCTCGATGGCAGCCATCAGGTCCATTCGCGCCCAGGTGCGCCACACACGCTTTTCGATATTCCGCGTGCCCTGGAAATTGTCGCTTCGCGCCATTACCAGCGCTGACTTTGGATCCATTTCCGTCATGCGGAAGAACACGATACTGAGTGCGCGCTCGCGCCAGACAGGATCTGCGATTCGCCCCGCGTCAAACGCAAGCTTCTGCAGACCAGCCGAATCGCTGCGACCACTCAGCGCATACAGTGCCTCGCCTCGATCAAACTCGCTGGGCAATGCCTGCAGCGACTCGATCGTCTGCAGTTCCATGAAGTGATTATCGCGATGCCTGGTCGCCTCGGCGCTGCCCATAGGCGCGACATCGACAATATCGCGCACCGGGTGAGTCGCCGGGCCTTGACCGACAATGCCCAGGCGCTGCCCGGCGAGAAGCAGGACAACGCCGGCAAGCATGCCGGCAAGCAATGTAACAGCCAAACGTCGCATCAATGATCTCCTAAAGAGACATACTACAACGTCGTGGGATCAGAAATACCAGGCAAACTGCGCGAACAGCCCCGCATCCACGGATAGATAGCGATCCGGAAGACCGGTATCGATGCCGCCGAACTCGCTGCCGTTGGCGCCCAACGGAATATTCAGACTCGCCAGGAACGTCATGTTGTCGGACAGGCTGTAGTTCGTCACGAGCTGGAACAGCGCACTCGGGTCCCCCACGTTAATCAGCAGCGTCGGCCTCAGCGTCCATAGCGGCGTCATCTCTATCAGGACATTCGCCGCAGCGTAGTGACGCGCGGCCGTAAACAGTTCGCCGCGTGCAAGTCGGACGGCGAGATCCGGGTTGCCGGCCAGGCTCAGCGGATCGTAGCGACCGCCCGATTGTCCGAAGCCGTTGTAGTAGTACTCGATGGCGCCGCTCATGTTCCTGTCTTTGAAAACCCACGAGTACATCAGGTTGGTGACGAACTGGACGTAGGTGTCCGCGTCCGTATCCGTGACCACGAGATCCGCACTCCAGACCGCTCCCCCAATCGCGTGACTGGCGCCGACGCCGACGACGGCATCACCGTAGCTCTGCGCCAGCAGCAGATCGAACTCGCCCGCGCCGATAAAGCCGTGATACTTGACCGCGGCCGTTGCCTCGTCGGCCTCGACATCGCCCGTGACAAGATTGCGGCGCGCCACGTAGGCCGCCTGCATATCGTTGCCGCTATCCTGCAGGTATTGCAGGTAGAGCATGTCGTCGCCGGCCTTGTACTCCGTGTCGATCGAGGTCGGGTCGAACGGATTCACCAGATCCATGGGCGCGTAGACGAGACCGTTACCCCAGGACAGGGCCTGGCGCCCGAGCCGGACGACGGCTTTCTCACTGGCATAGCCGATCCAGACACGATCGAGACGGTGCAGGATCGCACTGTCGCTGCTGTCCGAGATGACGTCGCTCAAGTTGAACAGGCGGCGATCGTCGTTGGGTGGGCCACCGCTGAATTCGAGACTGTCGCCCTGCAGCCCGACCAGCTGGTACGCCGCATCGAAGGTCCAGTGTCCGGAATTGAGCTGCAGGTTCAGGCGCAGGTCCGCCGTAACGTCGAGCGCAGTCGCGCCTGCAAAGTCCCGGTAAAGGCTGTTGTCGGGAAAGCCCTGGCCGACGAGTCGAAACTTGGTGTGGCCGCCGAAGTCGGTCTTCAGGTCGTCGGCCGCCGCCGCCGACACCAGCAGCAAGAGAACAAGTGCAAGACTACGCGGCATGCTGCTCGGCATCACCGACGATACGGCCGTCGAGCATGCGCACCAGGCGTTTCGCGTAGGCCTGCACTCGCTGGTCGTGCGTCGCGATAATGAAGGTCGTGCTGTGATGCTCGTTGAGTTCCGTGAACAACTCCATGAGCTCCGCTGAGGTCTTCGAGTCCAGGTTTGCCGTCGGCTCATCCGCGAGCACGAGCTCGGGCCGTGACACGATCGCGCGCGCGACGGCAACACGCTGCTGCTGTCCGCCCGACATCTCGGCCGGCCGCCGGGTCTCGAGTCCCTTGAGGCCAACTTCTTCGAGAATGGCGTGGGACTTGTCGCGGCGTTCGGCGGCGGGTATGCCCTGTACCTGCATAACGAATTCGACGTTTTCCTGCGCGCTCAGCACCGGGATCAGGTTGTACGCCTGGAACACGAAGCCGATGTTGGCGAGGCGCAGGTCCGCCAGCTGACCCTTGCTCATCTGGTCGATGCGCTCGTCGGCAATCCAGACTTCGCCGCTGTCGGGGATATCGAGGCCGCCGATGGCGTTTAGCAAGGTCGTCTTGCCGCCGCCCGATGGCGACATCAGGCAGACGAACTCACCCTTCTCGATGTCGATGCTGAGGTGGTCCAGCGCCTTGATGTCCTGGTCGCCCTGGCGGTAGGTTTTGCACAAGTCGATACAACGTACTGCTGTCATCTTTACACCTTTGTAATCGCTTCAACGGGCTCGTAGCGGGATGCGCGCCACGCAGGCGACAGGCTCGCAAGGAAACCGAGAATCATGACGACGACGTTCGCGAGAATGACATCGTCGATATTGAAGCTCGGGTACAACGTACTCGAAGCGCCGAACATCTCCATGCCCTCGGCGACAATAGAAATATCGATGCCGCCTTCCAGTGGTTTGATTGTCGCCCAGGCCAGCACATCGCCAATCAGCAGGCCCACGGCCAGCAGCATCATGGACTCGATGAGTATCTGCCCGAGGATCATCGAAGGCTTCATGCCGAGCGCCAGCATGAGGCCAATTTCGCGGATGCGCTCGAACACGGCCATCACGAGCGTGTTCACGAGACCGAACGACAGGGCGAGGAAGATCACGATGACCCAGATCAGCATGAAGCCGTCCATCATGCCCATCATCGTGCCGAGGTAAGTGTCCACCTCGGTCCAGCGGCTGACGCGCACGGAGTCGTCGACGAGCGCCGCGACCTTTTCGTAAATGGGTTCCACATCGCGATAGTCGTCGCCCACGAACACGACCTCGGAAACGCTGTTTCCGATGCGCAGCATGTCCTGGGCTGTGCGCTTGCCGACAAACGCATACGATTCTTCGGTCGCGTCCATCTCGGCGTGGAACAGGCCAACAACGCGGAATCCTCGATCCGCGATTTCGTTGTCGGGGTCCTGGCTCATCAGGACAACGCGCTTGCCGACCCGTGTTTCAAGTGTGTCGGCGAGCTTCGCGCCGAGCACCACGCCTTTGTCATCCGGTCCCTCGAGGAACCGGCCGTCCACGTCGTCGTAATCGACGAAGGAGAAACCGCGCTCGGCTTGCGGGTCGATCCCGAGCAGGGTCACACCGCGCGACTCGCGCTCGCTCGTGACAATCGCTGGTACCCGAACCCGGCTGGCCCAGCTCACGAAACCTGCATCGCCGAAGCGCTCGTCGAGTTCGGCGTCATTCAGCGCGACGCGATTGTTGACACTCGGGTCGTCAAGATAGTCCGGGTCGTGAATCAGCACGTGACCGGGAATAACGCTGACGCCATCCTCGATCATCTGGTCGACCATGCCGCGCGTTAACGCCGTCATGAAGATCATGGCCCAGGCGCCAATGGCGATCGCGCTCAACATGACGATGGTGCGCCGGTGATTGCGCCACAAGTAGCGCCACGCCAGCCGGCTAAGCACGAAGAACATATGCATCAGTTAGTCCTCATCGCTTCGACCGGGTGCAGGCGGTGCAAGCGCAGCGCCGGGTACACGGCCGCGGCCAGCGTGAACAGGAATACGACCAGCGGGCCGGCAAACATGCTGACCAGCGTGGCTCGCGGATAGACGCGGCCCGGCAGGTTGAAGTTTGAGACCATCTCTTCCATGCCGGGATACGTAAAGCCGTTAACGGTAAACCACGTCGTAAACAGCGCCCCGGCGAGCGCGCCCAGGATCATGCCAATGAAACCCATCATGGCGGTTTCCAGCATGACGAGCCGGCCGAGCCGCCCCGGCTTCAGGCCAAGCGCCATGACGATGCCGAATTCATGGGTCCGTTCGAGCACCGACATCAGCTGCGTATTGAGCACGCTGAACGCAACCAGGATCACAAGAATGCCGTACATGAAGAAGGCGCTGCTCATGTCGGCCTGGATCGCCTGCTTGAGACCCGGCAGCAGCACGTCCCAGCCATGGACCACGAGGTCGCCGTTGTCGGACACCGCCGCTTCGACACTAGCCTGTAAGAACTCTGCCTGGTCGAGATCCGGTGCCAACAACACCACCTGGTGGCCGGCACCGTCCATATAGAAGATGTCCTGGAATGCGCCGAGCGGCATCTGGGCAATGTTGCGGTCGATCTCCTTGACGCCGCTGCCAAAGATACCGACAACGTTGACGACGGCCGCCGCAAACGAGCCGTCGACACCGCTACCCAGCAGCGTCAGTTCGTCACCGATACCAATGCGCAGATTGCGCGCCAGCATCGTCCCGATGACGATCTCCGATGCATTGTTGTCGTCGAGGTAACGACCCTGTTCGATAAGCCCCGGAATGTTCGACACGCGCGGCTCGAACTCCGGTTCCACGCCGTAGATACCGATACCGTAGCTACGCTCGGCGCTCGACGCGAGACCGAACGCCCAGCCGCGCGCGGCGATCGTTTCGCTGTCGAGTTCGCGGCGCAGGCGAGCCGCCAGCGGCTGTACGTCGTGCACGACCTGGCGCATCTTCTGGTCGTCCTTGTAGCCCGGCGCCTGGACCTGCATGTGACCGCTGAAGACCTTCAGTGTGTTGTCGATCATGAGACCGTACATACTGACCTGTAGCGAGATCATGAATACCAGCAGAACGTTGGAGAACACCATGGCCCCGATCGTGAGCCAGGTTCGGCGGGAATGCCGCCACAGGTTTCGCCATGCGAGGCGCAGGACGATGTTCATGCCTTCAGTTCCGTGGGTTACGAAGGTTTGACAGAGTGAACAGGCTGTCTTTCAGGTCTAGCTCGTACTCGACGGTGTTGACCGCGATCTCGGTCCACTCGTCGGGGTCGTCAGTCTTGATCATGCGTTGCCGCATCGCAATGGTACGGCCGCCCATCTCGCCGATTTCGAACGACTTAAGCGTCTTCACGAGTTCGCCGTCCTGATCGTAGAACGCATGTTCCAGGACAACGTGGTCGTCACGGATTGTCAGCACCTCGCTGCCCCAGACGACAGCCGCCTCCTCGTGCGGGATCGACTTGATCGTGTACACCGCCATGTCGTCGATCGTCTCGACAGACTCGATCGTGTGGTCATACTGGTCGATGATGTCGTCGGCGCGGGCGACGTCCTTGTTGGAGAAGTCCGACCCCATCCAGCTCTGCCCCATCATCGACGACGGCACCTTGATCACACGATTGATCTTGGGCGAGAACGTCCACATGCTGTTTTCGTCGGTGAGCGTGCCGTTGCCGCGGTCCTTCTTCGGTTCCATGACCCGCACGAGCGACTGCTCATCACCCTTGGTCCAGGCCTGCATGGTCATCGATCGCTCCCAGTCGGGGCGGTGTATGACCATGGTCATTTCAGTATAGGAAGACAGGCCGCGCCAGTGATTCACGGCATCGCGGACGATTTGCGTCGCATCGCGCTCTTCGTCGGCCGCAGCGAACGAAGTCGTTGCCATGAGCAACAGTGCAATCAGGAGTCGAATGTTCATACCGGCTTTGACCATAGGATCGGCGCGGCGCTCAGTATTTCATATCCGTATATCCCGCGCACCTTGCCAGGGAGCTTATATCAAGCCCATGTTTTTAATGATCTTTTTGTTATGTGCTGTACCTAATAACAGGTACTCCAGGAATACGCTGGCAAAACACATCCCGGCCCCGAGTTGATGTTCCTTCGACATTCGCTTTGTCGCAGTGGTGAACGTCTGCTTGTTTCAAGAGCGGTCGTTAGAATGTCTGCTTGCTGGAAGTGATGATGGTCTGCTAACGGCCAATAGCAGCCGCTCAATGGCACCGATAATTCAACCAAAGGGTATCCATGTAAGTCTGGTCTGTGGAACTATCTGCTTATGGATTCTGTTGTCTTTATTATGGGGCTCGTCCTGCTTGTCCTCGGCTTTTCACTTGCCCCAATGAGCCGCGACGACAGACCGGGATTGCTTCAATTCCTGCCCAAAGACGGTTCCAAGAAATTGGAACGAATAGTCAGGTTGCTAAACTCGGCGCTCTGGCTTGTTTGTCTTGTCCTCGGATTGATTCTTATGTCGTTTGGATTTCTAAGCTAACAAGCAGCCTAAAACCGTCTGCTTTGGGTCGGCAGCAGTCGTTCGCTACTTTACTTCCTGGATGGCTGGTAACGGCCAGTAGCGGTCACTCAGCATTATCAAAACGTTCACCTACCACGTTGCCCGCAGAGTCTTCTAACCATACCACCGACTTTTCTTTGCTTAGTTCGCCTTTGACCGTGTACGTCTCCTCTGCAACCGGAGTAAAAGTAAGCTCTCCTTCAACCAGCATACTGTCACCAAACATGCCTTGCGCGTCCGTCGCAAAGTAGACGTACCCAGCTAATGTGATATTCAGCTCCTTCACCGGAACGTCATGGGTCATCATGACGGGGGTCATGTTGAATCCTTTCCCTTGATTAGCTATCCGCGTCCGATTTCCACTATTGTCTATGTACTGCCCGTCAATCATCGCGAAAGTGAAATAGTGCGCGGACGAGCCTTCGAAGTTCGTATATGAATCGGCAATTTTTGCGGTTGCACCGTCATAACCTTCCGGTAGCGTCTCGACAAACGAGACGCAGCCTGCAACAAGAAACGACAGGCAAAACAAAACTGGAATTCTTTTCACAACTTCTCCTTTCGGCTGGTAACAATTTTAGATGGCTGCTGTGGGTTAGGAGCCGTCATTCTACCTCAGACAAAGCGACTGGCTGGTATGCGAAGTGAACCAGCCGTACGTCTCCGCACCTGGTGGACGGCTGAAGTCGGCCAGAAGGAGACGGTCGGGTAACAACACAATCCAGTATCACTCAGCCAAGCGTTACAGGACGCGATCGAGGTCCGCGCAAATATCTTCCGGATCCTCAAGGCCGACGGAGAGGCGGAACACTCCCTCACCCGCAACGGCCCGGTACTTCTCGAGTTGAGCGCCCTCGAGCCCGTACGATGTCGGCGCCAAGTCGTCGGTCTGCAGCAGATATATCAGGCTGCGATGGTGTCCCAGCGATACGGCGTAGTGGATCACGTCAAGCCTCGACATCATCCGGGCTGCCACCTCCTTGTTGTTGGCCGCCCGGAACGACAGCATGCCGGAAAAGTTGTCCATCTGTTTCTTCGCAAGTTCGTGCTGAGGGTGACTTTCAAGGCCCGGGTAGATGACCGCCTCTACCCGAGGGTGATGCTCGAGATACTCGGCAACTGCGATCGCGTTCGCCGCGTGCTCGCGCATGCGGATCGGTAATGTCGCCATACCGCGAAGGATCAGCCACGCGTTGAACGGGCTTATCACGCCACCATAATGTGACAACGCCTCCGCCCGCAAAGACTCGAGCAATTCTCGGGAGCCGCAAACGGCGCCACCCATGGCATCTCCGTGGCCGCCGATGTACTTGGTCAGCGAATGCACGACCAGGTCTGCACCCAGCTCCAGGGGTCGCGTCGCGATAGGTGTCGCGAACGTCGAATCCACGACCAACAGGGCGCCATTCTCACGGGCAGTCCCGGCAATCGCCGCGATGTCAGCTATCCTGAGCAGCGGGTTCGACGGCGTTTCCAGCCAGATCATGCGCGTGTTATCACGCATAGCAGAGGCGACATTCCCCGGCTCGGACGTGTCGACTGGCGTCATGTCGATGCCGAACCGTGGCAATGTCTGCCGCGCGACTTCCGCGGTACCCGGATAATTCGTGTCGCACATCACCAGATGATCGCCGCTGGAGAGACTGCCGAGTAACACACCAGTGGTCGCCGCCATGCCGGAAGCAAAGGCGATGCACGCTTCCGCACGCTCCAGCGCCGCCAGCTTTTCCTCGAGCTGGTCGTTTGTCGGGTTGGCCCACCGAGTGTAGACATAGGGAGCGTCGCCTTCGAGATTGTTCGCCGAGAAGCTGAGCTCCTGCTCGACTCGAAACGTACTGGACATCACGAGATCGGGGGCCGAAGAGGTGCTCCCCGTATCGTGATGTTCACCCGCGTGAATCGCCGTGGTCCTGATCCCCTTACCCGATAGGTCGACACTCATCGATACTCATCCTCTTGCTGACTGTGCACCCGCCGCCGACGGAGGGGCGTGTGTGATGGTCAGTATAGCGGCATCGCCGCATTTCATAACCACCCAAAAGGACGTCCTTTTTGCGAATAGTCTGCGCCGAATATGCAAGCCGTACGTGCCTCGAATTTCACTAGGACCGGCATTGACTTTTTGATGCGGAACGTCTGCTGTGGGTCAGGAGCCGTCATTCTACCTCAGACAAAGCGACCGGCTGGTATGCGAAGTGAACCAGCCGTTCGTCTCCGCACCTGGTGGACGGCTGAAGTCGGCCAGAAGCGGACGAAGAAAACCCCGCCCCGAGGGCGGGGTAATCTGTTCACTAAAATGTCACGCAAATCATAAACTGCGCCGCACACCTTAAACGTCGTCCTTAATCAGGCAAGTAAACGTGGCATTGCCGGCCGCGGACACGGTCTCATGCCAGTCGAACGAAATCCTAATCCCTGTGCCATCATCGAACGCACACGGAACGGGTGTACCTGTAATTGCCGTAACTGGATTGTTGTACGCATCATAATGCACGGCCTTTCCTGTCGAATTGTCCAGTCCCTTTGCC
Source organism: uncultured Woeseiaceae bacterium (assembly GCA_945787845.1). GTDB lineage: Bacteria > Pseudomonadota > Gammaproteobacteria > Steroidobacterales > Woeseiaceae > UBA1847. Next base: position 218,481 of record CALZJH010000006.1, read on the forward strand.
CTGCACTGCCCGAACCAGACTTCAGGAGTGCTCTTTGTGAGCACGGCAAAGCCAGGGCTGGATACTATTGCACCATCACCATCAATCAAGGCACACCCGCCATCGAACCTAATGACCATAGCCGGATCGGCAAAAGCGGAGACGCTCATCATGGCTAGCAATACTGAAAATAATGCAGATTTCATTACACACCTCCAAAACACTACGATGATTCAACACCCGCAGCAATCATCCGCATTCTTTGAAGCTATTTCTCGCCGCGTGTGCACAATGGGCAGCCCGGCAATCTTGGGGTCCTTCGGGGAGTCATTGGTGGCTTCTCGGAGGAAGCGAGGACCCGTGGCTTTGCGTCTCTGACTTTAGTCAGGTTTGCCTTTATCGAACCGAATATTATGGCCGACGAGAAATTTCCGTCAATTCTGGGATGTACTTAAGTAGGCTTAGACGGCGTCTAAGGAGATGATTCGTGACCGTCCGCTTTGGGTCAGTAGCAGTCGTTCATCATTCTAACAGCCCAGTGGCTGGTTTCAGCCAGAAGCGGACATCATTGAGTGCGTTTCAGAACCCATATTGCCGATACAAAGTTCCCTTCGATATATTCATACTCAGCAACCTGCGTCTCTGCATAATTCAGGACATCAGCAGCTATTTCAGGTCGTCGCGTGGCAATCGCTTTAGCCCGCGCGGTAATCAGTTCGCCTTCATTCCCGTCACAAATATCTACTTCAATGATCTCGTGTAACAGTGTATCGCCGCAGGCAGTTAGTCGAGCAATCATCGTGTCGTGATCAGCGTACTGCTCAAAGCCCGCGAAATCTGACGACCCACCGTCTTTGATAAAACCGTCGCTGATCACTATGTATCCACCCGTTTTGACGTACTGCCGGATAACGGAGACCGTCTGATCCAGTGCACCCAAGACGTCTCCGCCCCGCGACTCAGCCAGCTCTTTGCAACTTTCCATGAAGGGTTCAAACAGATCGATCCCACATACCTTGAGGTTTAGTTTTTCGGCAACCTCAACAGCGACAGCACCTTTACCACACCCGAGATCGACCACGGTTGTCGATATTGTTGGATCGAGATCATCGATAGCACCGGCAATTGCCTCTGCATCGCTACCCAATTCCTCCAAGTCCGCGAGCAACTCCGGCAAATAGCGTAGTAGCGCAGTAGGCGCCTCGAGCGCATAGGCGACCATCTCGTCTTCGGATCGCATAGCTAATACTTCGGTCGATTATTCATCGGGTCAACGGCTGCTTTGGGTCAGTTGCCGTCATTTTACCCGAGATTTCTTGACCGGCTGCTTCCGGGTGCAAAGGAGTCGTTCTTCGTTTTCCTACAATGACCGGGCCGAGCCGATTACTGGCACGCTCCCATCAAGACTTAGGTTTGCTATGGCCTGATTACAATCTTTCCTCTTACTTCGCCGTGCCCGGTGCGCGATAGTGCTTCTGGAACCGACGTGAGCGGGAGCACAGAATCCAGATGCGGTGTGATCTGACCTTCCAGTGCCAAGCGAGCGACGTGCTCCGTCAACGCCCTTCCAGACGGTACTGTCAAAATGCCGATGGAATGCCTTCTGGACCGTAACCGCCCCCCCACTGCAAGAGAAAGCAGGACGGGTACACTGCCGCCAACGGCTTTGTAGACTCCGTCATCAGCAAGAACTCTCGCAATTTCACTGGGTCCGCGTGTTGCTACCATGTCCAGAATTACGTCCCATTTCCTCCCGGATTCGGCAAAGTTGAACTTGCGATAGTCGAAGACCTCGTCTGCGCCCAGGGATTTTAGCCACTCGATTTTCTTGTCATTGTCCACCGCCGTCACATGTACTCCAGCAGCCTTGGCCAGTTGCAGAGCCATCGTTCCCGAGCCGCCGCCGGCGCCGTTGATCAATAGTCTGGCGCCCCCTTTTAGCTCGGATGTTCCGGTCACCGCGATACCGCCAGCTTGTGGAAGACACGCGGCGACCTCGTCTGTCAGGCCATCGAGGACAATTGCCGTTTCGCCAACGGGTACGCACGCATATTCGGCGAAGCCACCGCGGGTCATGACGAAATCGCCCATGATGCGCTGACCCACTTCGCGTTCAGAAACATCGGAGCCCAGCTTGTCGATCACCCCGACTATGTCTGACCCCAGGACTCGTGATCTGGGGCGAAACAGTCCGCCAATCAGCCGAGTATAGAACGGCGATCCAAGCAAATATTCCCAGTCGGACAAATTCACAGCGCAGGCCGATATCTTCACCCGAACCTCGTCCTTTTTGGGCTCCGGAATCTCGATCCTCGATACTCGGAGCTTTTCCGGACCACCGTAGTGGTCATAGATGACAGCCCTCATCTTCCGTTTTCCGTACCGCCGTTTTCAATCAATCAAGAATTCGAGTACGCGTCCCATAGTGAAATACGTACTTGAGGGCTTGCTTGCCGTTTCTTTGAGCAGGGCGAGGTCATTCTTGTCGAGCCATTGCCCGTTCTTGACAACGGCCAGGGGCTGCCGCAAGTACTTTGGGTCGGTCATCGGGTTGTGCGCAACGAGTATAAGGTCAGCTGTCTTGCCCTCGACGATGCTACCGAGGCGGTCCTCGACGCGCAGGACGCGAGCCGCATTAATTGTCGCCATCTTCAAGACCGCTTCCACCGGTAGACCGGCCTCTTGCAATAGCGCGATCTCATCGTGCGTCGATGAACCGGGGATCGCATAAATCGCCCCCCAGTCCGTTCCCAGCACGAGATTGACTCCCGTTTCGTGCAATACCAGCGTGATGTATTGAAAATACAAATTACGTTTTTCGAGGCTCACCTGCAGCTTCTCGCTTGCGCCGAGCCACCGCGCACCGGCGGTAGCGTCAACGAATCGCCTCATCATCGGATTCAGGTATTCAAGTGGCAGCTCATCGAGGAACGTTTGCTTGTCGCTCGCCAGCCGGGTCAGGTGGTCGAAGATCATTAGCGTCGGCGTGACGGTAGCGTCCATTTCCTTGAGCTGCAGGGCAATGGCTTTGACTGCATCGTCGTCGTACTGGTACTCGAGCGGTCCCTGGAAGATGTCCTCGGTATGCTCGAGTGTCATCATTGGCTTCGCAAGCCGATAGTCCGTCTCGACAACCGGGTAAGGCACATGTCCGGCGACGGGAAAATCCAGCCTGCCCGCCTCGTCAATAATTGCTTCGTAAACCGGCACGTCGAGACGCGCATAGGCCTTAACAAAATCCCAGCCTTGACTGTGATATCGGCGCACCAGCTCGCGGGCTTTATCGGGTTCGGTAACGATTTTATGCCCCAGCGGGTTGGCGTTTTTCTTGCCGTTCATCGTCGGCGTCGCGCTGAACAGATTGCTGCCCAGCCACTGGCCTTCGGCCAGTTCCTGCCGCCAGCGCAGATGCATCGGGTAGCCGCCCATGTTGCGCACGCTGGTCACACCGTAGGCCAGGCTAAGAACAAGGTTCTTGCGGTCCATCGCATGCACATGCATGTCGAAAAGGCCCGGCATCAGGTAGGCGCCCTTGACGTCGATATGACGATATTCGTCACCTATTGCGACGCCAGCAGATTCTATTCGCTCGATTATCCCGTTCCGGATCAGCAGCTGCCGATCGGCCAGGATTTGCTCGTCGACCATCGTAACGAGGTTTACATTATCGATTGCAAGCGGTTGCCCGTTATGCACCTGCTGTAGATCACCGGGCCATTCCATCCGCGCCATTGGAATGGATGCTGCCAGTGCAATAAAGGCTATGAGCAGCAGCGCAGCGAGGTACTTGGCGAGTTTCTTGAGGACAGTTTTCAAAATAAGCTCACGTACACAGTCGCGACGCACATCTACCGTTCGACGGCAGCTTTGGGTCAGTAGGCGTCATTCTAGCCTAAACCCGGTGGGTGGCTGGAGACGTCCATAAAAAAGGGCAGCCGAAGCTGCCCTTCCCCGCATAGAGTCGTGCAAATACTACTCTTCTTCTTCGTCCATCGGTGCGTGATAGTGGCCGACATCGGTCTCGGCCTCATCCACGCAATCCTGGTATTCCGCGATGAGCGCTGCAGCCGCTTCCTCACCACCTTCCTGCTCAGCAAGCGATGCGTACCACTTGATATCGTCTTCCGAGCGATACCACTCGAGGTCGGCCATACCGCCTTCCATCTTCCAGACGAAGAGCGCGTCCCACTCACCGGTCTGGAGGTGCAGTGTCCCTAGCGGCCCCGGAAGCCCGGCCTTTTCGCCTGCCGGCTTGAAATGTTCCGCGATAATTTCGAATGCGCGCTCGCGCTTGCCGGGCTTGTATTTTACATACGTGGCGGTGATGTAATGCGCGTCGTCACCCTGCGTCTGCGGGCCTTCTTCATCGTCCTGTGCAAACGCCGGAGCCGCGAACATCGCCAGCGCCGTCGAAAGAACCAGCATTCTTCCCCATTTGAATAGTTGCATTTTGTAACCCCTTGAATCGTTAATTGTTATTTTTGCGGGTGGCCACAGCATAAACCGTTGCGAACGAATCTCAACTGATTTCGGGCACCAGCCGCCAAGGCTCCCATTTTCAAGCACTTGCAAGATTGCAGTACGTGTTTCTCGCAATGGCGCCGACCGGCCCCGGGGATAGACTCAAAGTCAGGAGGATTTCAAAAAGAAATAAATAGGGACGGAACTATGTTCAGCATCGAAGCAATCATGAGTACCAACCTGATCACGGTGCCTCCGTCCGCGACTCTGGCCGAGGCCCGGACGTTGATGCACGATCACCGGATTCACCATCTTCCGGTTCTTGAGGGTGAAAAGCTCACCGGCCTCATATCATTGACCAACGTGCTCGCAGCCACGGACAGCTTCCTGCGCGACGACGGGTCTCGCATCCACGCCAGCGAAATCGGTATAGAAGACGTTATGGTGACCGACGTGGCGACAGTCGACGTCAACGCCAGCCTGCGGCACGCGGCGCTGTTCCTCGAAAAGCACAAGATTGGTTGCCTGCCCGTACTCGACAACGGCGATCTCGTCGGCATCATTACAGACACCGATTTCGTTGCAGTTGCGATCAACCTGCTCGAACAGCTCGAGGAAACGGAGCCGGTCGTCGAGGACTACGACGACGTCGGCGTCGCCTGAGCGGCCTCTTCCTGCTGTTTCAGCTCTTTCTCC
>CALZJH010000007.1 GCA_945787845.1 uncultured Woeseiaceae bacterium
GTCCTCGAAGCTGCCGGCGATCTTGGCCTGCTCGAGGTCCATCCAGGATGCCTCGTTGCCGAACACGCTGCCCGTGATCCGCATGTCGTCCCTGTACAGCGGGCGATTAGCCTCACCGCCGGAGTTCAGGTCCAGGATCATAATCGGCATTTCATAGCCGGTAAGAATGGTCTGGCCAACTTTGTTGAAACTGGCCATCGTGATAAGCGCGCTCGTGCCGTTCGGACCATTGGCCCCACTCTCGGCAGACGAGTCGTGATAGTCGATTTCCAACGACAGTCGATCGGTTGGGTACCACTTGAGATTGAAGCCGATGGACTCGTTCAGGTTTCTCGAGCCATCCTCGCCGGTACCCATGGCGAAGTCAGCTCTGTCATTCGTCTCTGTGTAGTAGATCGGGCTGGCAATCGGACCATCGGTCCATTCACTGGCCTGGGACAGAGCGGCCGTGTTCGAGAACCAGGCAGACAGGTCGCTGTAGGAGCGCTCCAGGTCGAATTCGGACCGGATGTAATCGACCTTCGCAGTAATCGTGTCGGTCGGCGCCCACTGCAGCACGAGCTGGGCATTGGTCCTTTCTGTTTCGAATTCTTCCATGCGGTAGGACATCGATTGCGGGATCGAATAGGTCTCGTCGGCTGTCTGCGGCCGGTTGATCTGGTTCTCGTCGTTGACGACCCTGACGCTTCCGCCCGTCCTTACATCATCACCCGGCTCGGTATACCAACCGCCGGTGCCTGCGACGTTGACGCCACTGTTCCTGACCTGTTTGGACGCTACGATGGCAACACCGACCGTGTCGTCAAAGAAGCGATCAAGGTAGATACCTGAGAATTCGGGGGTGATGTCGTCGCCCTTGCGAGTCGACATGTCGTAGACGCTCTTCGCCGCGAGACTCAGCGTCGGTTCGCCCTCGAGCGGCGTAGGCGTCTGGATATTGATCGTGGAACCGATGCCGCCGGAGGGGACGTCGGCTCGGCCTGTCTTGTAGACCTGGACACCGGCTACGCCTTCCGATGCCAAATCGGCGAAGTCAAACGAGCGAGTGGTGCCGTTGTGGGTCGGCATCTGGCGACCGTTGACGGTCACGAGGTTGTATTCCGGGCCGAAGCCACGCACCGTCACCTGGCTGCCCTCGCCGCGCTGACGGTCGATGGATACACCAGTGATACGCTGCAACGATTCCGCCAGGTTCTGGTCAGGGAACTTACCGATGTCTTCCGCGGAAATTGCGTCCACAACACCGGTTGCACCGCGTTTGACGTCCATGGAGCGCATCAAGCTACCACGAATACCGACAGTGACGATTTCCTCGATGACTTCCTCATCTTGCGCAACAGACACCGCTGGCGTCGCGAAAGCTGCACCCAGCGCAATTGCCACGCCGGTGGCCAAAGGTGTCTTACGGAATGTAGGTCTTTGCATGCTCGAGCCCCCTGAAGCTTGCTTGTGTAGATCTAACTAATTGATTAGTAACGTTTTAACTTTGAAATTGTTATTTGTTGCAGCTTACACAGTGCTTTCAGATGAAACTGACTGACCGCCAAGAACTGCCTGCATACGTAGATATACGTAAGACTGACAGCGCTGTCAACCTCTTGTACAAATCTGGGCATCGCAGACCGCCACGAGGCCCGGAGACGCGCGTAAAACGCTTAATCCTGAACGAATTCGTAGACCCTGACGTAATCGACCAGCATGCGCTGCGGGAAGACGCTGTCATCGATACCGCCGCCGGCCCTGCCCCACATGCCGCCCACGGCGACGTTCAGAATCAGGTGGAACGGGTGGTCGTAGGGCCAGGAACGCCAGCCGTCCCCTTCATTCACGTACGTGAAGTACAGGGTGTCATCGACAAAGACGTCGATACGATCCTCGGACCATTCGAGCGCATAGACGTGGAACCCGGAGTCGACATCATCGAGCAGCACGCGGCCCTTGCGTTGCTCCCATTTGGCCCAGTAATAGGCCTCGTTATGCACGGTGCCATGCACATGGTTCATCTGGTATCCGACGTGTTCCATGATGTCTATCTCGCCCGAATTGGGCCAGGCGTCGCAGTCGGCGCTGCCCTGCCACTTGTCGCCTTCCACACAGCGAGTCGCGTAGCGAAACGGGTCGCTCGGCAGCATCCAGATGGCCGGCCAGGTGCCCATGCCGCGCGGCAGCATGGCGCGAACTTCGACGCGCCCATACAAGATGTCGCCTTTGCCTCGTGAGTGAATTCGTGCGGACGTGTATTCGGCATCGTCCAGTGATTCCTTGTGCGCCTCGATCACCAGGTGGCCGTCCTCGACTCGCAGATTCCCGGGGCTGTTGGTGTAGGCCTGATTCTCGTCATTGACGACGCGAGCCGGCCAGATGTCGATATTCCAAAGCGTGGTGTCGAATGTGTCGAATTCATCGCTCCAGACCAGCGTCAGGTCGCGCTCTTGCCGTGCCGCCGGCCTGACGAGCACCGCGCTAAGCACCGGCTGCATCGCGCTCGCTGCAAACTCGATATTGAGCTCGCCGTCGCCCAGAACCACGTCCGGCACGGTTACCGTAAGCGCAGAGCGGGTTTTTCCATCTCGCCATGACATTACATCGAGATCGTCAATGACGACATTGCCCTCGACGACCGCATCGAACACGCGCGTCCCGCCACTCACATCGTCGGGTTCCGCGAAGTGCAGCGTCACGTCGTAGGTTCCGTTCGGCATGGACCTTGCGATCGAGACGTCGCCATGACGGTAGGTCTGGTAGAGGAACGCATCCTGGGATCCCTTGATGCCCTCAAGCGTGGCAACGGTGCCGCTTGCGTCCCCGGCGTCAGCTTCGTAGTTGACGCCGTCGACTGCCCGATAGGCGCCGCCACCGATATTGATAGCCCACATCGAGGCGTCTGGCGCGGCGTCACGCGAGCACCCCGCAAGCGCCATACAGGTCATGGTGATAAGTGCCAGGCTGAACTTTCCGGAGATTTGCAACATGGGTTGACGACCAAAGTGAATCCTCTGATATACTAGATGACAGCGTTGTCAATAACAAACCAAGAACAAACGCGCACCAGTCATTAAAGGGTTGAGGGGATACAGCAGTGCCTTGTTTTGCGCAATTCCTCGGGGTCAGCATCGTTTCGGCTAGCATCATCGCCGGACTCGCGCCCCCGCCTGCCCATGCCGGCCACAGCGAAGCGCGTTCGAGTTACGTTGCGCAGCGCGCAACGACTGACATACGGGTAGACGGCACGGCCAGCGAACCTGACTGGAAGCGTGCCGAGTGGCGTGACATCAACTACCGCTGGCTTGGGCCGGAATATACGGCCGACGACTTTTCCGGCCGCTTCAAGGTCGTGTGGACCCCGGAGCGAATCTACATCCTCGCAGAGATCGTCGACGATATTCTGTTCGACGCGCATCGCGACCCGCTAGAGCAATACTGGGACGACGACTGTCTTGAGATTTTTCTCGACGCGGATTACTCGGGCGGCGAGCACCAGTTCAACCACAATGCCTTCGCGTACCACATGTCGCTCGACAACCGTGCGATCGACATCGGTACCGACCGCGAGGCCAGGGACTATACGCATCACGTTCAAAGCCGCTGGCGGCAGACGGCGGATAAGCTGGTTTGGGAGATCGGCATCGACATATACGATGACACGTACGTCGATCGCTCCTCGCAGAATCAGCCGATGGAACTGGTCGCCGGCAAAATTCTCGGCTTGATGGTTGCCTACTGCGACAACGACGGCAGCGAACTTCGGGAAAACTTTATAGGCTCGGAGTCCGTTCCGAGCGGCCCCAAAGACCGGGGATGGATTGACGCCGGCCTGTTCGGCGAGGTGATACTTGGTGACTAGTGTTGGCCGTAAGAAGGACCCACCTAACGCGGAGCATGCTGACGACGTCCAGGGCGAGTTCCTGGACTTTGCCGGGGAGCGGTACTTTGTTATTCACAACGTCGACCGGATGGCACCGTTTTTTGTCAGCGTCGTCTCCGCCGATGATCACTGGATGTTTGCGTCATCCACCGGCGGATTGACCGCAGGGAGAGTGTCACCCGAGACCGCTCTGTTTCCCTACATAACAGTCGACAAGCTTCACGATAGCGCCAACAGCACCGGCCCCCGCACCATACTGAGAGTGGGCAGCGGCGCGAAAGCGATCTATTGGGAGCCGTTCAATCGTGAGCAGCGTGGACGATTCAAGTCCAGTTGCAATATCTACAAGAACACGCTCGGCAACAAGCTGTGTTTCGAGGAGATTAATCACGATCTCAAGCTGGCATTCCGGTACACATGGTCGACCAGCGCAGAGTACGGCTTCGTACGTCACGCTGAACTGGTGAACCTCGGAGCCATGACACGGAATATCGAGATCGTTGACGGCTTGCAGAACATCTTGCCGGCCGGCACGCCGATTTTCACGCAGACCAACTCGAGCAACCTGGTTGACGCCTACAAGTGGACGGAACTCGACGAGTCGACAGGGCTCGCCTTTCTGACACTGTATTCGGGAATCTCCGATCGCGCCGAACCCTGCGAATCGCTGAAAGCCACGGTGGCGTTTTCCCTGGGACTCGACAATCCCAGGATCCTCGTCTCGGGCGGCCAGCTCAGCAAATTCCTCAAGGGCCAAAGCCTGCAGCAGGAACGTCATCGACGAGGCATCCGAGGGGCCTATCTTGTCAATCACGCCTGCAAACTGGCGGGCGGTGCCACAAGCGAATGGCGTATTGTTCTGAATGCCAAGCAGAGCCAGGCGGAAGCGGTTGCGCTGCGACAGAAACTGAAGAATCCCGAGAAAGCCGAAGCAGACATTCTTGAGTCGATAGAAAAAGGTTCGGATGAACTGGCACGAATCATGGCCGCTGCGGACGGCTTCCAGGCGACGGCGGAGGAACGTGTCTCCGTGCACCACTACGCAAACGTCCTGTTCAATGTCATGCGTGGCGGTATTTTCGATGATCAATACTTCGTTTCGATGCGCGATTTTCAGCGCACGGTCCGACAATTTAATGCGCCGGTTTTCGAACGCAACAAGGACATGCTGCGCAGCCTGCCTGACCGGTTACGACTCGACGAGCTACTGGCCGCGATCGAAGAACGCGGTGACCGCCAACTGCACAGGCTGACGCTGGAATACCTGCCGATAACGTTTGGCCGCCGGCATGGCGACCCGAGCCGCCCGTGGAACCATTTCGCCATTCGTCTCAAGGACGAGTACGGGGAAGGCCTGCTCTCTTACCAGGGCAACTGGCGCGACATTTTTCAGAACTGGGAAGCGCTGGCATTTAGCTTTCCGGGCTTCATTGAGAATATGGTCGCCAAGTTCGTCAATGCATCCACAGTCGACGGCTACAACCCGTACCGCATCACCAAGGAAGGTATCGACTGGGAAGTCGAGGAACCCGACAATCCGTGGAGCTACATCGGCTACTGGGGTGATCACCAGATCATCTACCTGCTCAAGCTCCTGGAGCTGTCGCGGAGTTTTCATCCCGACACCTTGCGGCGCCTGCTGCGAGAGCCTCTCTTCAGCTACGCGAACGTCCCTTACCGTATCAAGCCGCTGCAGGACCTTCTCGACGATCCCAAGAACACCGTGGTCTTCGACGATGCACTTGCGGAGCAGATCGGGGAACGTGTCAATGCGTTCGGCGCTGACGGCAAACTCGTCCTTGACGACGACGGCAATGTCTACCAGGTCAACCTGCTGGAGAAACTCCTCGTGCCACTGCTTGCCAAGCTCGGCAACCTTGTGATCGATGGCGGCATCTGGCTGAACACGCAACGCCCCGAATGGAACGACGCGAACAATGCACTGGTCGGTCAGGGACTGTCGATGGTGACGCTGTATTACATGCGCCGTTACCTGAGCTTCCTGCAGGAACTGCTGAACGAGGAAACCGGGACGTTCTCCCTGTCAGCCGAAGTGGCTGACTGGCTCGACAACACGGCGACTGCGCTCGCGAGTTTACGCGCCGCGACCGGCAATGGGGACATCGATGACAGGTTGCGACATGGCTCCCTGTCCAGGCTCGGAACCGCGGCCAGCGAATATCGCGAGACACTGTACGCGCGCGGCGTGTTCACCGGCAGTCGCTACCTGGACATTCGCGACGTATCGAAGTTGCTCGACGATGCGCTCGCAATGGTCGATCACAGCATCAAAGCCAACCGTCGCGATGACGGTTTGTATCACGCCTACAACGTAGCCGATTTCGACGGCGACTCGCTGCATGTGGCCAACCTGTACCCGATGCTTGAGGGACAGGTTGCCGTATTGAGCAGCGGCGCCATCAGTGCAACAGAAGCGGCCGATGTTCTCGATGCGCTGTTTGCAAGCGCAGTGTACCGGGAGGACCAGGACAGCTTCATGCTCTATCCTGACCGGGACCTGCCCGGGTTCCTGCAGAGAAACCAGATATTGATGGACGACGTGAAGGCCATTCCTGTTCTGGTCGACATGCTCGATAGCGGCGACAACCGCATCGTACTGAGAGATGCCGAGGGTACGCTACGCTTCAATGCGGAATTTACGAATGCGGGCGATGTCGAGGCCATGCTGGACGAGGTTCACGAGCAATACCCGGGCGTGGACAAAGCCGCGAGGCGCGCCATACTCGACCTCTATGAAGCCGTATTCCAGCACAAGGCTTTCACGGGCCGGTCTGGAACAATGTTCGGCTTCGAGGGTCTCGGGTCGGTGTACTGGCACATGGTCGCGAAATTGCTGCTCGCCATCGAGGAGAACTTCTTCGCGGCGTGCGACAGCGGCGCCGATTCGGCAACCCTCACACGACTCGGCGACCTCTACTACCGCGTACGACGCGGCATAGGCTTTAACAAGACTCCGGCCGAATACGGCGCGTTTCCGACCGACCCTTACTCGCATACGCCAAGGCATGCAGGTGCGCGACAACCGGGTATGACGGGTCAGGTGAAGGAGGAAATTCTGACACGCTTTGGGGAACTCGGAATTCGGGTTAGCGACGGTGAGGTGTCTATTCAGCCCGCCCTGTTGCGTGCGCGTGAGTTTGAGGCTCATGATCGATCGTTTTGTTACCTGGATGTGGACAACGCCTGGCAGGATCTCGATCTGCCCCCGTCAAGCCTCGCCTTTACCTGGTGCCAGGTACCGATAGTCTACGTGCTCGACAGCAAGGCGGAACCAGGACTTCTCGTGACGTTTGATGACGGTACCGAGTCAGCGTATGCAAGCCTTTCACTACCCGCCGATGTCAGCGACGATGTCTTCAAGCGCAGCGGTCGGATCCGGAAGATAACAGTCACCTTCGCCGCGGACAGGCTCTTCGGCGACTAAAGGAACGGAAATGTCCAACTACTACAAACGCAGGATGTCGCTTGCCGGCATCGACATCAAATCATTGACGACCGAGGACCTGCGAGGTCTCGTACGAAAGATCCTCGAGTCCAAGATTCACGGGCTTTCATTCAGTCCGTATGTCGAGGGCCAGGGGCCTGGAACGGTAGTCGAAGAAGCGCAGATTCGCGAACGCCTTGCCGTTATCGAGCCACACGTGCGCTGGATTCGGACCTTTTCGTGCACTGACGGGCACGAATTGATTCCCGCCATTGCGCGCGAGAAAAGTCTCAAGACCATGGTCGGTATCTGGCTGGATGACGATCACGAACACAATGAGCTGGAACTGGAGAACGCGATTCGAGTAGCTAAAGAAGGTCACGTCGATATCCTCGCCGTCGGCAACGAGGTGTTATTGCGTGGCGACCTCAGCGAGGACGAACTTCTCGACTACATGCGTCGTGCAAAAGAAGGCGCACCCGGGGTCGAGGTCGGCTACGTTGATGCCTATTTTGAATTTGTTGACCATCCCCGCATTACGGATGCATGCGACGTTTTACTGGCCAATTGCTACCCGTTCTGGGAAGGCTGTCCGGCCGAACACGCGCTGCTCTACATGAAAGACATGTATCAGCGTGTCAGCAGTGTCGCCAACGGCAAGCGTGTCATCGTTAGTGAAACCGGATGGCCCAACATCGGCACAGCAGAAGGCGCAGCGGTCCCCTCTTTCGAGAATGCGGTCAAGTACTTTGTCGACACCTGCCGTTGGTCAGAAGAGGAGAATATTGAGATCTTCTATTTCTCATCGTTTGACGAATCGTGGAAAGTCGGCGCGGAAGGCGATGTCGGCGCGTACTGGGGATTGTGGGACAAGGATGGCCAGCCCAAGTACTGGTAAATTCCCAGCAGTGATTGACAGCCTTACGACTCAGGAACTAGTGTTATGCCCACCAAAATACCGGCACTCAAATAATTAGAACTATGCCAAGACCAACGATTGATGATGTCGCCTCGCTCGCGGGGGTGTCGATAAAGACGGTGTCACGTGTCGTCAATCGTGAGCCCAACGTTCGTGAAGTCACCCGGGATAAAGTCGAGAAAGCTATTGCGGAACTCCATTACAGCCCGAACCCGTCTGCGCGCAACCTCGCCAGCCACCGCGCGCGGCTTATCGTCCTTGTTTACGATGACCCGGGCGCTTACCAGGCCCCGAGCGCGGGCTATATCATCAACATGCAGCAAGGTGCTCTGAAAGCCTGCCGCACAGCAGGCTTTGAATTACTGATCCACCCCTGCAATTACCGCAACAGAAACGTTGGTAAAGACCTGCAGGAACTTATCGGCCGGGTTCGCCCTGCCGGCATCATCGTCGCTGCGCCACTTTCAAACATGCCGAAGATCGTGAACGCGATCAAAGCAACCAAGGCACCCTGCGTACGCTTGTCCACCGGCTCCGGGAATGGCAAGGAATACTCAGTCGCGACAAATGACCGCGAGGTAAGTGCCGAGATGACCCGCTTCCTTGCGTCGCTCGGACATCGGCACATAGCCTTCATAAAGGGCAACAAGCGCCACAAGGCGGTCAGCAACCGTTTTGACGGCTATCGCGACGGACTTAAACAAGCCGGACTGGAGTACTCGGAAAGCATTGTGGCTGATGGCGACAACTCGATCGGCTCGGGTGAGGAATGTGCTGAAAAACTCCTGAGGCGCCCCGACAGACCGACCGCTATCTTTTGTGCGAACGACGATATGGCTGCGGGTGTACTCAGAGTGGCCACACGACTCGGCATTGATGTTCCTGGTCAGCTGTCCATTGCCGGGTGTGACGACATCTCGCTCGCGCAACAGCTGTATCCGGCTCTCACCACCATTCGACAGCCTCTAAGCGCGATGGCCGCAACGGCCTCGCTTGCGTTAGTCGATGGCGCACGCGGCAACCCGCCAAAGCCGAAACTGGAGACCATTCCGGGTTCGATCCAGGTCAGGGAATCCACGGGACCGGCGCCGAAGTAGCTGGCTCACTGACGCACGAAGCGGATGCTGTCGAGATAGATGGTGACCGGCGACCGGCGTCCCTGCAGCGTGACGACGAAGCCCGTTTTCAGGCTGGACAGGTCCTCGCCTTCCAGACTGACAAGATAGCGCTGCCATTCGGATGTAAGCGCAATCGTCTCTGTCTTCTGGATTGACGAATCGGGATAGGCCCGATCCGATGCCAGCAGGCCGACGCCAAACGTCACCTTTTCGCCGCCGTATTCACCGCGCGCCCAGAGTTCGACCGCGCTGGCACCGGTCAGGTCAAAGCCGCCGTCCTCATCGCCCCAGTTATTGGGCGGGTCTTGCCACGCAACGCCGACCCAGTTGAAGGTGCCCGTATAGCGCATGCGTATGGCCGCTGTTCCGGATTGGGTGTCGTCGGCGTAATCACCGTCGAGCGTGAGATCGTCCACGTTGCCCATCCAGCCTGAAGGCACCCACGGCATCGATTCGAAGCCATCTTCGTAAATTGGCACGGGCATCCGCGGTTTCGCCGCGCCTTTCACCCGCAGAGGAATGTTCGCGACGGCCGCATTGCCAGCGGGATCGTGAGCATAGGCGAACAGTCGATACGCACCCGGTTCAGCCGGCATCTGGATCGTCGCCTCTCCATCTTTGGCCGTGACGACAACACCCTCGATGTCAGGCAGCAAGGGTCGGAAGTCCCCGCCCGTCAGGTATTCACCGGACTCAGGCCGCATGATCCACGTCAGCGACACGGCCTTGCCTTCGGGATCCGCGAACGCCGTGCTTGCCTTGACCACGGCGTCGGGATCCAGAACAGGAGGGGTATCGATAACGATCGGTTCGATCGTCGGCGACAGGTCGGCAGGCGCTTGTCCTGACCAGATTTCTGTCATGACGTCGAGGGCACCCAGCTTCGCACCGCTGTCCAACGTCATGCCAAACCACGTGGCCGTGCCCTCCATCTTGCTGCCCCAGAGGAAAGCATAGGCACCCAGCGCCTGACCCTGCGATTCCAGTACGGCTTTTTCGTAGCTTTGACGGTAGAAGGCCGCCTTTTGCGTACTCGTCTGCTCGTACGGGGCACCCCAATCCGTGGTCGGCATCTCCCAGGGCCCGACAGGTCCGAACTCGGTGATGACGTAGGGCTTGGTGGCACCGCCCGCACGCAGTCGCTCTGCGATTGAAAGCGCGCCTCCGTAGGAGTTGATGCCGTGAATGTCGATGGCCGGACTGCGTTTGTGCAGGCTCTCGATGCGGCCGCCGCCGACCTCGGCCGTCACGGTCATGACAGGATGGTTGGGGTCGAGTTCCTTGACCATTTCGGCCAGGGCATTGACGGCGGCCCAGATGACCGGGTCGTCACCGGACTCGTAGCCTTCCATTTCGTTGCCGAGACCCCATAGCAGCAGCGCGGGATGATCTCTGAATTCGAGCACGACTTTGCGCGCCGCCTCGAGTTGCGCCTCAACCTGGGCAGGGTCGCTGTAATCGAAGCCGTGACGCTCGTGACCGAGCCAGATGCCCACGGTAACGGTCAGCCCGTGCTTGTGCGCTTCGTCGAGAATGTCACCGACGCCGTCGGCACCCCAGGTGCGAACCGAATTAGCGCCGGCCTCGGCGAGCCGTTGCAGGGAACCGCTCCCGCCGGCACCGCGGATCAGGTAAGGCTCACCGCCGCGGAGCAGCTGCCAGCCACCGTTCGCCGTTTCGCGAAGCTCAACGGGCACAGCCTCCGCCATTACCGAACCCGGCAACAGCAGGAGGCTGCAAACAGCGGCTACAGCTTTACGATTCGTGGCTTAGCCTCCGTTGATCGTAACCAGCCCGTCGTTGTAGTCCGGCGGCGTCGCAGGACGATAGGTGTATCCCCATTGGGCCATGAGAGCCTGCGCATTCAGCGGATCGCCCGGTATCAGGCGAACAAATCCGGTCGAATCCGTTCGATACAGATCGTCGGCCGTCTGCTCATTCAGGTTGACGGAAAACGATACGCCGCCGCAGCACGTAAAGAACGTCACCGAACCCCAGAAATTGTCCAGCACGGAGCGATAGGCTCGCAATGCCTGTTCCTGGATCAGCGTATCGCTGTTGGCGTCGTACAACTCATGCAACGCACGCGCCGTATACCACTGGTTCTCACCGGACGGGAAGCGTGCCAACGCCGTAGCCCAAAGGTAGAAACGCGCTTTAGCCCCGGTCGGTCCCGCCGGAATATTGTTTGCCAATTCGAACTTGGTGGCGGCATCCGGGTTGTTGACGTTGAACTCGGGCGTTGCAACCTGTGCAAACGGATTCTCGGGGTCCCCGAGAATGCAAAGCTCGAAGCCGATACCTGCATCGGCGCAGGCAAGATTCAACAGCGTGTCCGTCGGCAGCACAATGGCGTTGATTTGCTGGCCCTCACCGTCACTGGGGCCTTCACAGCCGCCGATGGCAAATAAGCTCAAGACCAACGCCACCAGCGTGAACTGCTTTGCGGTAGGACGATTGATGTGTCGAGATTGGTTTTTCATAGTTTTGAATCCTTGGCTACCAGAGAGCGGCAATCAGAACTGGTAAGTGAGGTACAGGACCGTCATGAAGACGTAGTCCCCGTCGATGAGCGGATTGAGGTCGGAGTCGTCGTCGCCCGAGCGATACAGCGCGCGAATACCGATGCGCGTCGCTTCGTTCTCACCGACAGCCGACACGAATGATCCGGTGTTACCGCCCAGCAAGATTGAGTAATCAAGCTTAACCTGCTCCGGGTAGGTGACGTTGAACTGTCGGTAGAAGTCGTAGGGCCCCCACGCGTCCTTCATGAAGTAGCCCTCGAACGTATGCTTGCCGCCGAACAGGGCCTTCCAGTGGAACTGCCAGTAGTCGCGCGTTCCTCCCTCGGGATTACCCGTCGACTGGTCAAAGCCACGCACGACTCGCGTGATGTACTTCCGGCCCTGTTTCGGGTTGAAGACCATGCGGCTCGAAAGGGTCCACACATCCTCAGCGGGCAGTCCCTGGCCAAATGACGCGTTGACGCCAAGCGGTTCCAGGAAGAACAGGTTGGCATCCGTGAAGGTCGGATACTCCGTGTAATTGGCCCCGAAGTCGAAGGCAAATTTTGCGTCTTCACGCCAGTCGTTATCCCACCGGTAGAACTCACTCGCACCGGTCGGATCCCATTTGAACACGACCTCGGCTGAACGAGCTTCACGGTTTCCGAGCACGGCGAACGGGTCGCTGTCACGATCACGCGGGGTAATGCCGGGATTGAGTACGCCGCCCGGACCAATCGACGCTTCGATGAACGGATTCGCATCGATGAGGTTGTCGCGATACATCAGGCGCGGGAACACCATGAGGTTGCCGAAATTCATGATCATGCCGGCCTCGTACTCGCGCTTGTTACCAAGCCCGGAATACGGGAGACGGCTGGGATCGTTGATGCCGAAGACTTTGTGAACCTGGCCGCCATCGGCCACCAGGCCAGCGTGATGCGCCTGCACGTAGGTCTCGGTACCAAACAGCGGCATGGTCAACTTGGCCTTGAAGCCCATCGTATCCTCGTGATCCACCTGGTCAAGGATAATATTGCCGCTGCCATCGACGCGTGTGTAGATGTCATCGACCTTTTCGGTAGCCGCCATGATGCCGCCCAGTTCAATCTTCCAGCCGTCACCGAACTCCCGTTCGGCAAACAGAGTCGTCTGCCTTGACTGCCGCTCGGTTGCCTGGGTCGCGCTTGCACCTTCACCGGATCGGGCCACGTCCTCGGAGTGGATGAAGGTCACGTCGAACTTTCCAAAGTCGAAATCGTACTTGACGATGAATTTCGGGTTGGCACCCCAGTACACCTCGGGGCCCATCAGGAGGCGCAGGTTCTTCCACTTGTTCTTGCCCTGGATCTCGATGCCCTCGGGTGCCTTCGCATTCCAGATATCCATGCCATAGATATCGGTCGCTTCAGCTACAAGGCCGAAGAAATCGCCTTCGTAGCCCCAGTGGAATCGCGGCGTGTGGTAGAAGCCCGTGATATCGAAGTTCTCACCCTGGTAGGTGGCCTCGAAGTCGTAGATCTCGACGCGCTCGCCCGTGCTCAACTCTGTCTCACGAATGAACTGGTTGCCGTCGAGTTCGCCCACTGTGAAACCGGTAATGGGGAGACCACGATCTCCATAGGTAAACTCGAGAGGCCGTTTGTCAGCAACATTGCCGAGGATGTTCAGCGAGAATTGGCCCTCCAGCTCCTGGACCGGCTGGAATTCGAAATCGAGGAACAGCATCTGGCCGTCCGAGAAGTCGATGCCATTCTCACCATCTACGCGCACGCTTTCATCGCTGCCGCGCAGGACGAGTTCACCCTGGACGCGGCCGCCTGTAAAGGAGAGCTTGCCTTTTTCCTCTTCGTTTTCGCTCTTGAGCTGACGGACCTCGCCTTTCAGCTCAAGGAACTCCATGTTGATATTGTTGATGCCCTGGTTGAACGCCGCTTTCTTGTTCAGGTACGGGTCCATGCCCCAGATTTCGCCGAGCACGTCGTAGGCCATTCTCGGACGTGCCGTCCAGACGCCATCCGCGTTCTGCTTGCCGAGCGCGGCGATACCGAACCACTCCTCGTTCATGTTGTTCTGGCCTTCGGCCCAGTCGAACAGGTAGGCCTGGTTGGACCACGAGGCATTGTTGTCCTGCGTGTCGAGGTTCTCTTCCTGCAGGTACTTCCACCACTCGTCACGCCATTCGAAGACGTAGCCGCCGATCGAGTTGCCTTCTTCTCCGTTGCCGTAGGCCTTGTTGTACATCTCCTGCCACTGCGCCTTGAGGAGCTTCGCCTGTGACACCTGGTCTTCGCGGTAGTCGCGGGCATTGAATGCGTCCGACCCAAACTCGAAGAAAATCACCGGCAGGTCGAGCTTCTCGTCCACGTCTTTCCAGAGGCTGGTGAAACTCGAGCCGCGGTAGACGTTGCTGCCGAGAATATCGAGGTCCGGCATGAGCTCGGCGATCAGGTCGATGTACTGGATATCGCCGTTGACGATCGTGAACGGCACATGCGGTGCGATTTGCTTGCCGTCCTTGATGACCTCGTTGAACAGGCTGTAGAGGTAACGCGCCTTGGCCGTGTTCTGCTCACCCTCCGGGAGGTTCTCGATCTCGAAGCTGGACCACGAGAGGCCGTAGTTGCTCTCGTTGCCAAATGCGAACATCAAAACGCCCGGGGTGTCTTTGTAGCGGTTAACGATTTCAAGCATGTCGGCCTTGAGCGTCGCACGGGTCAGCGGGTCCGAGTAATCGGTAAACGGAACCCACTGGCCGCCGATCATGTAGCCGTAGCGGCCCATTAGCGGATTCACGACGAACATGATGCCGTGCTCTCTGTAGATGTACGTTACCCACTTCGGCGGGATCATCGCGAAGCTGCGAATGGAATTGACGTTCGCCGCCTTTAGCAGCCCCATGTCGTAGTCGAGAACCTTGCGAATATGGTCGTCCGACTCGGCCCAGAGGTTGTAGGAATAGTTCTGGCCCCGCGGCGAATAGCTCCAGACCACGCCCTTGGCGTAGAAGTCCTGACCGTTAACCTGAAGCTTCCAGCCATTCTCATCTTTGTAGGTCGTCACCACGTCAGCGGCGTGAGCCTGGCTAGCCATTGAAGCGGCAAGGAATAGCGCAACGGTCAGAAGGCCGAAGAGCTTGCTCGCGTTTTGTTTGAATTTTGGAACCGCCATAGCGACTACTCTTTCTTTGAAATTGGATTCTTGAGGAATGTCGAGTGTTTTCATTTTCTGTCGACCTCCACTAGTTGACCGTGAACGTGACGTTGTCAAACGACGCGTCTACGCCACAACCATCGATGGCCCCGCAGGCGGCTTTCAGCTGCAGCGTTACACCGCCGCTCACATCGAATTGACCGCCGCCCGTGGCCGTTCCGGCGATGACAGTGCCCGAATAGTTCGTCCAGGTCGTTGTCGGAACGTAGGGCGCTGCCGGGCCAACAAAATCCCGACCGCCTACATCCTGGCCATTGGCGTCCAGGAATATTATCTCGACAAACACGACACCGCCGGCACCCGACAGGGTGCCATACAGATCGAAGGAAACATCGATTGAATCGCCCGATGTGACCGTACCAGCGGCCAGGGCGACCTGGCTGATGAGCACATCATTGGTCTGTGTAGCGTTTGCGTCCGTAATCAACCTGGCCACGCTGCCAGTTCGTCCGCCTTGCCCACTGTTGTCTATCGCGATGGACCCGACAGCGTCCGGGATCAGGGTTTGCACCCAGCCGGTGAAGTCTCCGGTTTCGAAGTCACCATTCACGAAATCGGCGCTGCCGCCGCCACCTCCGCCACCGCCGCCACCGCCGGAGGCTTCCAGCGTGATGTTGTCGATGAAGTAGTCGGTCGCCGTGTCGACAACACCCAGGTTCGGCAGGATCACAAACCGGTTGTAGACATTGGGCGCAGCCAGGTTGGTGAAGGTCCACGTCAGGGTCTGCCAACCCACAACAACGGCCTCATTCGCCTGCGTGTCGCCCGTACCCATGTTGTCACCGAATTCCACCTTGGCGACCATCGGGATACCGGCTAGTGGCGAATACACCAGCGCCGAGATCGTCTGCGTTCCCTGGTCGTTCGGGATCGGATCAACGGGCACCCAGGCCCCGGCGAACACGTCGCCACCATCACGCGTGAGCTTCAATGCATTGCCGTCACCGCCCGCCGGACCTGCTTCGATCGACGTGATGGCGCCGCCGAAGGCGTTGACCGTTGGAGGCGTGGCTTCGTCAAAGGTCACCAGCACGGTGCCGCTGGGGGCGGCATCGTTGTAGAAATACATGTTGGTGACGAACAACGTCACGTCTCCGGGAGGCGATGCCGCGAAGATGAACTGCGCAATGTTGGCACGAGTCGTCAGGCCCACCGCTTCGAAGTCCGCGAGCGGAATGTCGAGGCTGACCCACTGACCCTGGTTGAGTGCTGGTGTCGACATGCTGTCGAAGACGAGCTCGCCCTCAGTATCGTCGCCGCCATCGAAGCCACCATCGGCACCAAAGTCAACGAGCTTGATGCGCAGCTGGTCGGCATTCGGCGTCCAGACATCAACGTGGAAGTGCGTCATGCCTGTGGCATCGATCTGGTTCGCGACAGTTTCGATACCGACGAAGTCGAGGTTCGTGTACTGCTTGACGTCCTGTCCGTCGATCATGATGTCGGTCAGATCACCCGACGACCAGTCGGTACGCCAGGTATCGACCGTCACGTCGGTGAACGCCCCGCTCAGCAGCGATATGACGTTCGACGAACTCTGCGTCGGTGCCGGTGGTGCTGCCGTCGGTGCGCTGCCGCCAGTCGCTGTGTCGTCGTAGAAGTACAGGTTGTCGAGGTAGATTGTCGACGCACCCGGCGGTGTCGCCGCGATGATGTACTGCGCGATATTCGAGCGGCTTGTCAGCCCCGTGAAGTCGCCCAGCGGGATGTCCAGGCTGATCCACTGGCCCTGCGACCCGCTCGTGTCGAACGTGAGCTCGTGCTCCGAATCGTCACCGCCGTCGAAGGCCATGTCCGCGCCAAAGTCGACGAGCTTGAGACGAATTTCCGTCGCATCCGGCGTCCAGAGATCGACGTGGAGGTGCGTCATTCCTGAAGCATCGACCTGGGATGAGGTCGTTTCGATGCCGACAAAGTCGACACCCAGGTGCTCTTTGGTCGTGTTGCCGTCAATCGTGACATCCTGAACGGAAGTGACTGACGACCAGCTGGTCGGCCACGCATCGATCGAGACGTTGGCGTAGCCGTCGGCAAACAGCGAAATCACAGCGCCCGAATCCTGCGTCGGGGCAGGTGCTGCCGTGGTCGGCGCGTTGCCACCACCGCCGCCACCACCGCCGCCGAACGCCAGGTCGTCCCAGAGGTAGGTCTTGTCGCCCGCCGTGTTGCCGTCAGTGCCGAAGTTGAAGAACACGCTGGCCTTGTCATAAGTATTCGCCAGGTCCAGCGCTGCCGTGCCTGCCGCTTCGTTGCTGAAGTCGAACGTCAGCGTTTCCCACGTGTTTGCAGCGGTAGTCATTGCTTCGGTCTCGACCGAAATCGTATTGTCGGTCCGATCTTCGACTTTGAGCCGTACAGGAATAGCCGCATCCGGCGAGTAAACCCGCAGCGTCATGCTCGTATCGGTCGCCGTGAACGGCAGCGCACCGAAGCCACTGCTTTCAGCTACAGTCGTGCCAGCCCATACCTCGGAACCGGCAAACTTGTCCGAGCTCGCCACGGTGTTTGCGGCGTCGGCCGGGTCAGCAACCAGCGTCGTGGCTGCGCCGCCAAAATCGGTCAGTTCGTAGAATGCTGCGTCGCCGTCTTCAAAGGTGACTGGCAGCGCAACGGGCGTACCGCCGCCGCCACCACCGGCGCAATCCGCAACCTGGACGACGTCGTCGAAGTAGAACGTCCAGTTGGCGGGGTCTGTGTCTGAAGCACCCATCACGGTGATGTCGAAGATAATCGTGAGATCGGTTGCAGCCGGACCGGCCGTGGTGCCCGTAAAGTCGTAGCAGAACTCTTCCCACATGCCGCTGCCACTGTGATCGAGCGACCGTTCCTGGTTCAGCCCCTCGAACTTGAACAGGACCGGCACCGAGCGTGACGACCAGACCTTCATCGTAAAGGCTTCGCCCGCGGAGAAATCGATACCGCCGGTCAGCGCCATCGCCGTACCACCAAACGTGCCACCGCCCGCTACCGGGAACTTGAGCATGCGCGCGACTTTGTCCGACGTGTTGATGCCACTCATGTCGGGGTTGTCGATGATCGCCGCATCGCCGCCTTCAAAGTTGTTGAAGGAGACACCGCCGCAGGCGTCCTCGAAGTTGAAGATCGGGTCACAGAAGCCCGGTGGTATCGGTGGCGCCGGCGGTGCCGGGGTGCCGGCGATCCGGGTCGGGCCGTCTCCTTCACCGAAGCAACCGGCCAGTACTATGGCCGACGCGAGAAGTGTCGAAATTCGTGAAACACGCTTGGCTGCGATAGATAGCATGGGTGTAATCCCTGAAGTTTTTTGTTTGTTACGCGGCTCTCGTTATGGTCATGCGTAACGGAGTTCGGCCGCTTGAATCAGTCGCTCGATGTCAGATTAGGGCTCGCCTGAATAGACGCGAACCCAATCGACCTCCATGGTGACGGGGAACGTCGTCGTCGCATTCGGGCTGCCTGGCAGGTTGCCGCCAACCGCGACGTTGAAGATCAGGTAGAACGGCACGTCAAACGGCGCCGGAAAGTCGCCCGTCGAATACCAGCTATTGCGCATGGCGTACATCACGTCATCCACGTACCAGCGGATTTCCGTAGCGTCCCACTCGACGGCATACGTGTGGAACTCGGCCGTCGCGTCGCTCGGTACGAGATAAGATTCGCCGCTGAACACGTAATCCGAGGGGAAGGAAGTGCCGTAGTGGATGGTGCCGAGAACGGTGTTGCCGCCGGCACCACCGAGATTTACGGCTTCCATGATGTCGATCTCGCCGGAAGCAGGCCAGTTGCCGTAAGGGCTATCCTGCGCAAGCATCCAGAATGCGGGCCATATGCCTTGGCCGCCTGGGAGGCGCATGCGCGCCTCGATACGTCCGTAGCGGACGGCAAAGCGATCGCGCGTGTTGATACGTGCCGAGGTGTAGTTGAAGGCGCCAATCGATTCTTTGCGCGCCGTGATGGTCAACTTCCCGTCCACGAGCTGTGCGTTATCCGGCAGGTAGTACTCCAGCTCGTTGTTGCCCCAGCCCGGAATTCCATACTGGCTGCCGTCACCCGTTTCGAAGAACCAGGTTTGCGGGTCCAGGGACGCGCCGTCGAACTCGTCGCTCCATACCAGGGTAAGCGCATCGCCAGGCGATACGTCGAAGTTGTTGGCGACGGTCTGGGTCGGATTTGAAATGTTGACGTTGGACTGCGCAGGCACCACGAGAGGTGGCGCGACGTCAACCTCGGAGTAAGGTACAGGACGGTTGCCGTCCTCGCAGGAAGCCAGCGCTAGGGCGGCGAGCAGCAGCACAAAGCCACCGATGAGAGTCTGCAAACGCATTTTGGTTTTCCCCCGACTTTATTAAGTCTTGTTCGCGGAACGGGTTAGTTTCGTACCGATAATAGTACTTACTACGTCAAAATGACAGCGTTGTCAATTTCGGAAAACACGTAACAATTTGTAACAGTGACGGCGCTGCCATCCGAAACTCAGGAATCTCGCCCCAAAACGCAGAGAGCCGGGCTTTGCCCGGCTCTCAGTAGCTCTCTGTAAATGTCTTCATGTCATGTCGCCCAGCCCGCGTTCGCGCAATCCGGGTCGAGCTTCGAGCACTCTCTCGGCGTCTCCTCCCGAAGTTTCGCGTCCCAGGCGGCGTTGATTCGCTCATCCGGCACCATGGGCAACGCGCCGAACGGCAGCGTGCCAAAGGCGCCTGCCAGCGAGACACCACCCAGCGCCAGCGCAATCCCGTCGAGGCGGGATATCACTTTCTTCATCATTGCGTATCTCCTTGATAAGGACTCCTGCACAGGCCTGGCTGTCGTCCTTTCCTTGCCAGGCACGTGCACAGTAAGCCCGGCCGGCGCATTCGACAAACGGAAAAAATTCAGCCCGGAGATGAGAAAAATCTATGGTCGCTCGGCAAAGTTCTCGAGGATCCAGTCGCGCAGGACATCGATCGCCTGGTTGGTCTCGGGACTGTCTTCCCGTGACACCAGGTAGTAAGAGACATCGGCAACCAGCTCCTTCTTGAAGAGGCGTACGATACTGCCTTGCTCGAACCACAGGTTGGCAATCGGCACAGGCACCAGCGCGGCACCGATCCCCTGCTCCGCCGCACGCACGACCGCTATCATCGAGTCGAGTCGGGTGACCTTGCTGTCATCGGGAAGGGCGATTCCCGTCGACTTCGACCAGTTCTTCCAGGCCTTCGGCCGAGTCTCGTGCACGATGAGCGGGAATGCCGTTTTAATCCGCTTCTTCTCGACGACCATGGCTTTCTTGAACGCAGGCGAACCGGCCGGGGCCATGCGCAGCGGAAACAGCAGATCAGCTCGATACCCCGATGGCGGTGTACGAAACAGGCGAATCGACAGATCCACATCGGCCGGATGCTTTTCGGCACTCTCGTCGCTGGTACCCACCTGGATATCGATATCAGGATGCTGCGCCGTGAATTCGCTCAGGCGGGGTACGAAGAACTCACTCGCAAAGAATGGCTGGACGGAAATGCGAACGGACGCACGCCGTCCCGACTTGCGATAGTTGGCCACGGCCGTATCGATCTGCTCGATCAGCGGCGACAGTTCCTCGTAAAGCGAGCTGCCGACTGCCGTGAGTTTCAGCTCACGCGACCCGCGATCAAACAGCTGCAGGCCGAGCTCTTCCTCGAGACCCTTGATCTGGTGACTCACGGCAGACGAGGTGATGAACAGTTCGTCAGCGGCGACCCGGAAACTCTCGTAACGCGCCGCAACGCAAAACGTTCGCAGTCCTCGCAGCGATGAACGGGCAGTACTCCTGATGCTGGACATGCTGTCGCAAACCTACTGCATTACCTGCTTGGGTGTACGATCGACATTGAAAACGCCCCAGTGCTTCTCGGCACCGTCAGCATTATCCGGGTTACCCTTCCAGGGCTCGTCGAAGGCCTCAAAAAATAACACCGTGATATTTGCAGACGTCGCCCAGTCAAGGACCTCGCTGTAATAACGCGCCTGGTTTTCCTCGCTTGCCTGCTCCGGGAATTCCGCGGCTACCGTCGCCCACCCGGCCTCGAGGATCGCGATGGGTTTTTCGGGCAGCGCAGCATGAACCCGCTCAACGTTCTCGATCGTATAGGCAAGCGCCTCATCTATCGTCTTGTTTTCCCAGGCCGGGTACGTGTGTACGCCGAGGAAGTCGACCTCGCGCGCCAGCGGCGCACCATCCGCGATCCACCATTCATAGTTATCGGCGACCGTGACGGGCTGGGATGCAGCCGCTTTGACCTGGCGCACGTACGCAATAACCTGATCCAGCGGCACCATGTGGTCATTCCATTCGACCAGTGCCTCGTTGCCGACATTGATCGCCACGACGATATCGGCAAAACGCTCGGCCATTTGCAGGCCGCGCTCGATTTCTCGTGCGTTTTCGATCTTGTTGGCAGCGAGTTCGGCATCGGGAATCGGCTCGTCGAGCCACGGACAACCTTCGTGGTTGCTGATTTCGGCTCGCAACCACATTCCGAGCAGCACCTTGATGGGCAAGTCGTGCTCGTCGATCAACTCCAGCGTCGTCGCCGTATTTTCCCCGGTGTCGTAAAGGCGGATCAGGCCGAAGTTGTGGTCGACCAGGATATTGAGGTCCTCGAGGATTTCCTCACGGCTGGGATTCCTGGCGCCCATCCCGCGGTCCGGGTGCTGCCCTTCGCGGAAACCTGAATAGGCCATGGCCATAACTTCGCCGCTGATTAAATCGCTTGTTTGCTGCATGAACTTGCTGTTTCCATCAGAAGGTGGGGTGTCATCCTGTGACGAGGAACATGCCGAAAAAACGAATAGTACGGCAAATAGACTGGCTAACTTGGGCATAGATTTCTCCTGCAGGCGGAGTACTCAGTTGGGTTTGGCAATTCGGAATTCGGTCCGTAGCTCTGCGTCCGAACTTCCTCCGATCCACGCATGGAACAAACCGGGTTCCACGACCCGATGGCCCTCCCGACCATAAAATGCCAGGTCATCCGCATGGATCTCGAAGCTGATCGTGCGCGTCTCCCGAGGAGCCAGCCGAATTCGCCGGAACCCCTTGAGCTCCTTGACGGGACGGGTAAGGCTCGCGACGAGGTCGCGCGTATACAGCTGGACCACTTCCTCGGCTTCAATGTCCCCGTGATTACAGATGTCCACGCTTATCGTTATGTTCTCGCCAAGCGCAATCTCGTCGGCACTGACACGAATATTTTCATAGCCAAACCAGGTGTACGAGAGACCGTGTCCGAACGGGAACAAGGGTGTGAAGCAGGTATCGAGATGAAACGCGCTCATACCCAGCGATGTCTGGGGCGCAAACGTATCGATCTCGTCGATGTGAACGACGTTGTCCTTGGTCGGCGGCTTACCGCCATTCTTCTGGCTGTAGTAGATCGGAATCTGGCCCACCACCCGGGGAAAAGTCGCCGGCAACTTGCCGGACGGTGTGGCGTTACCGAAGACCAGGTCGGCGATAGCCGGTCCGCCCATCGTACCCGGGTGCCACGCGTACAGGATTGCGTCGACTTCATCCACGATGTCAGACAAGGTAAGCGGTCGGCCTGCGAGGATAACCGCGATAACTGGCTTTCCGGTGGCACGAATGCGTCGCACGAGTTCAACCTGATCACCGGGCAGACCGATATCGGCCCTTGAGTGCGCCTCTCCCGACAGGATCGACTCCTCACCGAGGAACAGCAGGACGGCATCTGACTCTCTTGCGGCATCAACCGCCACATCAAACTCGGGATTGACCCGGCTGCGTGAGTTCTCCATGGCCCTGACGTACCGTAGCTCTACATCGTCACCCACCAGCGTCCGGATCGCCGCCAGCGGGGTAACGCTCAGCTTTTCGTCGCCATCGAAAATCCAGGTTCCAAGCTGCTCGTAACCCGCATCCGCCAGCGGTCCAACGATAGCCACAGAGGCCAGGCCCGTGACCGCGAGCGGCAACGCGCCATGGTCGTTCTTGAGTAGTACAACGCTCTGCTCGGCCGCTTCGCGTGCGACTTCCAACGCCCTGTCATCAGCATACTCAGGAAAGGACCCAGGATCCGTATACGGATTGTCGAACAGGCCGAGTTCGAATTTCACACGCAGGATCCTGGAGACAGCGATGTCGATGGACTCTTCGCTAACCTCACCGTCTTCGACCAGGCCGAGCAGGTGGTTACTGTAGGCGTCGCCTGCCATCTCCATGTCAACACCCGCGTTGCAGGCTTCGATTGCCGATTCGCGGTCGTTTTCCGTCAGGCCATGAATACTCAGCTGTCGAACCGAATCCCAGTCGCTCACCACAAAGCCTTCAAAGGCCCACTCGCCACGCAACACATCGTCGAGGATGTAACTGTTGCCGGTCGCGGGGATACCGTTCAGATCGGAGAACGATGTCATGAACGTCGATACCCCGGCGTCGACAGCCGCGTGGAACGGGCGAAAGTAGACATTCCGGAGTTTGGTGTCCGGGATGTTTGTCGTCGCGTAATCGCGACCGCTCTCAACGGCCCCATAGCCTGCGAAGTGCTTGGCACAGGCCGCAATGGACCCGTTTTCTGCGAGGTCGTGACCCTGGAATCCGCGCACCGTGGCTGCACCGAGCTCACTCGTCAACAGCACGCATTCGCCGTAGCTCTCGGCGATTCGCCCCCAGCGCGCATCGCGGGAAATGTCGATCATCGGTGCGAACGTCCAGTTCACGCCCGACTTCGCGGCCTCGCGTGCAGCGACGCGAGCGCCCTGCTCGACAAGATCCGGGTTCCACGTCGCTGCCTGCCCAAGTGGGATAGGCAGCACGGTCTTGAAGCCGTGGATAACATCCCTGCCAATCAGAAGCGGAATCCCGAGTCGGCTTTCCTCTGTCGCGATCCGCTGCAGTTCGTTGAGGATCTCCACATCAACGACATTGATCACCGAGCCGATAAGACCCGCCCGCAGACGGTCACCGAGAATGTCCGGAGGATGACCGTGGCCAGCCTCAACCTGGCTCATCTGGCCGATCTTCTCGACCAGGGTCATTCTGTTGAGAAGCGCCTGGACGCTACGCGATATATCCTGTCGCTTGTCCAACATCTCTGCTGCAGATGCACTCATGATTGACCTTTCAAAAACGATTGATGCACAAAGGACCCGCGTTATGCGATGCTTGCTGCCCTATCGCACGCGTCCCCGCCGCGCCGAAACCATCCGGCGTAGCGTCAGAAGAAGCGCTTGATAGCAATATTTGACAGCGCTGTCAATCTGTTACAGGATGCATAATAACACTTATAAGAAAAGCACGTCTCGGGGGAGCCACGATGTCTGACACCACGCATTACGAAACAGCGCCTCAAGATCGCATACCGTTTCGAAACAAGGTCATTTACGGCCTCGGCGCCTTCGTAAACAACACGCTGGCCGACGCTATCGGCCGCATGATGATCGTGCTGAATCTCGGGCTCGGCATGAGTCCTGCGCTCGTTGGCTTGCTCGGCGCCCTGCCGAGGCTCACGGACGCTCTAACAGACCCGCTGATGGGCTACACCTCCGACAACACGCGCTCGCGCTGGGGTCGGCGGCGGCCCTACATTTTCGTCGGCGCGATATCCGTCGCCATTGTATTCACCCTTTTGTGGCAGCTGCCTCCCGGCAAGAGCGAAGGCTGGTATTTCTGGTACTTCCTGGCTGGTTCGCTGATCTTCTTCCTGGCCTACACAGTCTATGCGACGCCCTGGGTGGCACTCGGTTACGAACTCACGCCCGATTATCACGAGCGCACACGCCTCATGGGTGTGCAGAATTTCTTCGGCAATATCGCCTACATGATCTCGCCGTATTTCCTGGCAATCATGTTCCTGCCGCAGTTCGGGGATGTCGTTACCGGTGCCGGCTACCTCGCAATGGTGATCGCCGTCGTCGTGATCAGCCTCGGCATACTTCCGGCGATTTTCCTGCGCGAGCGATTCAAGGATGTCGGCGCCGAGGACGGACAAGGGAAACGCGGCAGTGGCATCGGCCACGTCATCATGGATTTCCTGCGCGGTTTCGGTAAAGCGCTTTCATTCAAACCGTTTCTGAAGCTTTGCGTGGCGACGTTCCTCGTCTTCAACGGCTTCATCCTGATCGCGGCGTTCCAGTCCTATGTGATCATCTACTATGTATTCGAGGGTGATCAGGCGGCGGGCTCCGTGTTCGTCGGGCATTCGGGCCTGGTCCAGGCACTGTCGGCACTCATTGTCATTGGCATTGTCACCTGGCTGGCTACCAAGATAGGCAAACGCCGGGCGTTCTATGTTTCGACCGGCGTCTCGATGATCGGCTATGCGCTCAAGTGGTTCTGTTACACGCCTGACAACCCCTGGCTGGTCCTGATTCCTGCGCCGCTGATGGCCTTTGGCCTGGCCGGCCTGTTCACGCTCATGCCGTCAATGGTGGCCGACGTCGTGGATGCTGACGAACTCAACACGTACGAGCGGCGTGAAGGGATGTACGGCTCGATCTTCTGGTGGGTTGTAAAACTCGGCCAGTCCGCGGCGATTCTGGGCGGCGGCCTCCTGCTCGTCTGGACGGGCTTCGATGTTGAGCTCGGTGCCAACCAGACCGCTGAGGCGATTACGCTGATGCGACTTAGCGATGCAATTGTTCCCTGTGTCGCCTCGGCAATCGCGATCTGGGCGATCGCATCGTATTCGATAACCGAGGAGAAAGCGCACGAGGTTCGCATGAAGCTCGAAGCACGACGTGGCAGTGTATAGTTGACTCCCGGCAGGGGGAGCTTAGTCATGTCAAATGAATTCGAATCGCTGAGATTCCGCGAGAAGCTCGGCTACGGCCTTGGCGATACGGCATCGAATTTCTTCTTTGCTACGTTCAACATCTTTCTGCTGTACTACTACACCGACGTCTTCGGCCTTTCGGCCGCCGCGGTCGGCACGATGTTCCTGGTCACAAAAATCGTTGACGCGGTCAGTGACCCGATCATGGGATTGATTGCCGATCGAACCAACTCGCGCTGGGGCAAGTTCCGGCCATACCTGCTCTGGGTCGCTATACCCTACGGGCTGTGCGGGTACGCCATGTTCGCGAACCCCGACCTGGGCGAGACCGGCAAGCTCATCTACGCTTACGTGACGTACTCGGCGATGATGCTCGCCTATACGGCCATTAACGTGCCCTACTCCGCACTCATGGGCGTCATATCGCCCTCATCACTCGAGCGCACCAAGGTGGCCAGCTACCGCTTCTTCTGTGCGTTCATCGCGGGTTGGCTGGTCGGCACATTCGTCACGCCGATGAAGAACATACTCGGCGCCGGAGACGAGGCACGTGGCTTCCAGCTCACGATGCTTACCTTTGCCGTGGTTTCGATCGCCCTGTTCTGGACGACATTTGCAACAACGAAAGAAAGAGTAATACCGACAACAACAAAAACAGATCTTCGCAAAGACCTGCGGGCACTGTTTCAGAACGGCCCATGGATGGCGCTTTTCCTGACAGGCATCTTCACACTGATCAATATCGCGGTTCGTAATGGCTCGCTGCTGTACTACTTCAAGTACTACGTCGGCGACGATGGCACACGGCTATTCCTGATCTTTGACAAGACAGCCGTATTCCTGTCTCTCGGCCTGCTGGCGATGGTTGTCGGCGTAACGATGACGAGATTTCTCAGTGAGCGCTTTGAAAAACGCAGCCTGATGATCGTCTTGTCACTGCTTAATGCGCTGTCGATGGCCGTGTTCTACGTGACCCCTGCCGATCAGTACTGGTTGATGGTTGCCGTCAATTGCTTCGGCATGCTGGCGGCAGGGCCCACCCCGGCGCTGGTGTGGTCAATGTACGCCGACACCGCAGACTACGGTGAGTGGAAGACCGGCCGCCGTACGACCGCGCTCGTCTTCTCGACCGTGCAGTTCTCACACAAAATGGGCCTGGCCGTTGGCGCCGGGCTTACCGGCATCATCCTGAGCTGGTTTGGATTCGTCGCGAACGAGATTCAGACAGACACCTCGATGCATGGCATTCGCTTCATGTTCAGCGTCTTCCCGGCGGTCTTCGCCATTCTTGGCATCATTGCGATCTTCTTCTATCGCATCGACTCAGCCACTGTCCGGCATATGGAGAAGGAACTCGCGGCGCGACATGCGCCCGCAGACTGAGCGACAAGCTGTTGCCAAACCCTGTCTTCGGATCAGGACAGGTTCACAAGATCCAGTGCGCAGTGGGCTGCGCCGAGCAGGCCCGGCTCCCCGTAGGTAATCAGCTTCGTCGGGATACGCTCCATCATCGAACGGTGGTGGCCCTTGCTTTCGAAGGCATTTCGAAAACCGCTGATGTGCAGCATCTTGGGGTATCGCTTGACGATGCCGCCCGCCAGATACACACCATCCTGCGCACCGAGTACGAGCGCGATGTCGCCCGCTGCCTGCCCGAGGATCTCAAAAAACAGCTGCGTCGCATCCGCGGCAATCGGGTCCGAGCCGGTTTCGGCTGCCTTGAAGATGTCGGCCGCTGACAGTGCCGCACGGTTGTCGCCACGCAGCACATGCAGTGCCCAGTAGATATTTTCGATACCGCTTCCAGACAAGAGACGCTCGACGCAGACGCGTTCAAATTTTTCGCGCAGCACCTCGAGCACTTCGATCTGCACCTTGGACTTCGGCGCAAAGCCGATGTGGCCGCCCTCGCCAACAACCGGGATGTAGCGCCCGTCGCAGCGCATCAGGCCGCCGGATCCGAGTCCGGTTCCAGGCCCGACGATCGCAACCTTGAAATCCCCGTCCGGGAGGTCCTGTTGCGACACCTGGCCTACCGCTTCGAGATAGTGCGAGTCTATGTAGGGAATCGACCAGGCCACCGCCTCAAAATCATTGAGGAGTCTGACACGCTCGACCCCGAGGTCAGAACGGATTTCCCCAGCCGACAGGTTCCAGTGATTATTGGTAATCTTGATCGACTCGTCGATAACCGGACCGGCGGCTGCAAGACACACGGCATCCGGAGCCGGCGCGGCAACTTCGTCGAGGTAATGTTTCATGGCCGCCACCGAGGATGAGAATTCTGCGCACTGCAAGGTCCTCGGCTCAGAGAAGGCGACACCATCGGGATTCGCGAGTGCGAAGCGCGCGTTGGTGCCTCCGATATCGCCGATCAGAAGCGTCTTCCCGCTGGTTTGCTGCATCAAGGATTTCCTGTAAACAGACTCGCCCCGGATTCGGCGGACCCGGACCGCTCGCGGAATGCACCGAACAGTTCGCGCCCTAATCCGTACTGTGGCGCGGTCACGATATCAGCTTCTCGCTCTTCGATATCCACGCCTGTCACCGACAGCGTACCTGTGCCCGCGTCAATTTCAATAATGTCGCCGTCGCGAACCTTGGCGATGAGGCCACCACACAGCGACTCGGGCGTTACCTGGATGGCGGAAAGAACCTTGCCTGATGCGCCTGACATCCGTCCATCCGTGACAAGCGCGACCTTCAACCCGCGGCCCTGCAGGACGCCCAGGTATGGCGTTAGTTTGTGCAGCTCAGGCATACCGTTTGCGCGCGGACCCTGGCAGGTGAGGACCGCGATGAAATCCTGGTCAAACTCACCCGCATTGAATGCGTCGACAAACCCCTGCTGGCTGTGGAATACCCTCGCCGGCGCCTTGATCGCATGATGCTCTGAATCAACGGCCGACACCTTGACGATCGCCCGCCCGAGGTTTCCCGAAACCAGGCGTAATCCGCCCTCGGCTGAGAACGGGTTGTCGGCCGGCCGCAGGATATCCTCGTCGTGTGAGGTGGCCGGCGGCTTTGCCCATGCGAGTGCACTATCCTCGACATGCGGCTCCCGGCAGTAGTCGCCCAGGCCGTGGCCAAGGATTGTATTGACGTCGTCGTGCAAGAGACCGGCACCGAGCAGCTCCGACATGACAAAGCCCAGACCGCCGGCCGCGTGAAAGTGGTTGACGTCGGCAATGCCGTTTGGGTACACGCGGCACAGCTGCGGCACAAGCTCAGACAGCTCCGAGAAGTCCTGCCAGTCGATCGCGATACCGGCTGCCGCGGCGATGGCGACAAGGTGGATCGTGTGGTTGGTCGAACCTCCGGTTGCCAGCAGGCCGACAATCGCGTTAACGACTGATCGCTCATCGACAATTTCAGCGAGGGGCCGATAACTGTCGCCCAGGCTGGTGCCCTTGAGAACCGTGCCGACGGCCTCTCGCGTCAGTAATTCGCGCAACTCGGTCCCGGGATTGACGAACGAGCCACCGGGCAGCTGCAGGCCCATGAACTCCATGAGCATCTGGTTGCTGTTGGCCGTGCCGTAAAACGTGCAGGTGCCCGGCGAGTGATAGGACGCCGACTCCGCCTCCAGGAGCTCCTCCCGGCCGATCTTGCCGGCAGCATACTCCTCGCGGATACGTGCCTTTTCCTTGTTCCCGAGGCCCGAGACCATCGGTCCGGCCGGCACGAACGCAACGGGCAGATGGCCAAACGACAACGCACCGATCAGCAGGCCCGGTACGATCTTGTCGCAGATGCCGAGACATAGCGCGGCGTCAAACATGTTGTGCGACAGTGCGACCGCCGTTGACAGGGCGATGACATCGCGACTGAACAACGACAGGTCCATGCCGTCCTGGCCTTGGGTCACGCCGTCACACATGGCGGGCACACCGCCGGCGAACTGGGCTACAGCCCCGCTCGCCGCTGCCGCTTCCTTGATAATGGCCGGGTACGACTCGAATGGCTGGTGCGCGCTGAGCATGTCGTTGTAGGCCGAGACGATAGCAATGTTGGGCACAACGTCGCCCGCAAGGGCCTGTTTATCGTCTTTGCCGCACGCGGCGAAGCCGTGCGCCAGGTTGCTGCAAGACAACGCGCCACGCGCGGGGCCTTCGCTCGCTGCGCGGTGCATGCGTTCCAGGTAAGCCGCCCGCGCATCCCGGCTGCGGCGCGCGATGCGTTCGGTGACATGGATAAGTGTTGCATTGGTCGAAGTCATAGTATTTCCACGTGGTTACCTAGGGCGCCCAGAACACGTCGACTGGCGTACGCGACTGGCGCAGCAGGTGCGCAATCGGCAAATCGCTGTCGGGTGCGGCGGCCTGCTCGAGCACCGCGCGCTTTTCAGCGCCGGATATCAGCAAGAGAATTTCGTCGCTGCGCAGCAAGGCTGGCAGCGTCATGCTGAGCCGCCGATGCGGGCTGCTCGCAGTGTCGACCGGGACGTAATCCCGCGGCGACTGCAGGTCGAGCGAGAATCGCAGGTTCGCGGCATCGGGAAACAACGATGCAAAATGACCGTCGTTGCCCATACCGAGCAGCGCGCTCGTGAACGGCAACGGCAAGTCAGCGAATTCTTTTTCGAGGCGAACGCAGCAATCGTCGAGCGCTTCACCGGCGTCGAAATAGTGCCCAATCTGCGCGTAGGAAGCGCGTGAGCGTGCGAGTGCATCGCGCAGCATCTTCTCGTTACTGTCCGGGTGATCCGCCGGCACCCAGCGTTCGTCGCTCAGCAGGACATGTACCCGGTGCCAGTCGAGTTGCTTGTGCGCCATGTAACTGTATACGGGCGCCGGCGTCGTGCCGCCGCTGACAATAATAGCCGCGCTGTCGTCTGTTTCCAGGCGACGATGCAGGGCATTGATTATCCGTTTCCCGGCGGCGATTGCCGCATCGGCACGTGTTTCGTACTCATGAACATTCACTGCTTAGTCCTCCACCCAGGTTCGACCGTCGCGATCCAGAAGTGATGCCGCCGCCGAAGGGCCCCAGGTACCCGCCACATACGACTCCACCTTCTGTTTCGAGGTTTCCCAGCTATCGATCACGCCATCAACCCACTGCCACGCCGCCTCGACTTCGTCACGGCGCATGAACAACGCTGGATTGCCTCGCAGGACCTCCATGAGAAGCCGCTCGTAGGCATCGGGGTAACGGACGCCGAAGGTCTCGGCAAAACTCAGGTCAAGCGCGACCGGTCGCAGGTCGAACCCGCCGGGACCCGGCTCCTTGGCCATGATGCAAAGCTGCACACCCTCGTCGGGCTGCAGCCGGATTCGCAGCATGTTCGGTTTCACGTTGAACTGCTGCTCCGGGAAAATCGAGTGCGGCACGTCCTGGAACTGAACGACGATTTCGGAGTGCTTGGCCTTGAGCCGCTTCCCTGTGCGCACGTAGAACGGTACGCCCGACCAACGCCAGTTCTCGATCTCGACCTTGAGCGCGACGAATGTTTCTGTCGTGCTTTCTGCGCCGCCCAGTTCGTCGACATAGGCCGCCACGGTTTCGCCGCCGATGGCGCCGCTCGTGTAACGTCCGCGCACGGTGCTTGTGCCGACGTCCGACGGTGATATCGGTTTGAGCGAGCGGAGCACCTTGATCTTCTCGTCGCGCACGGCGTGGTGATCGAGGCTTGACGGCGGCTCCATGGCAAACAGGCAGACAAGCTGCATGAGATGGTTCTGGACCATGTCGCGAAGTGCGCCGACCCGATCGTAGAATTCCACCCTGCCGCCAACACCGAGATCCTCAGCAACAGTGATCTGCACATTGTCGATCGCGCTGCGACGCCACAAGGGCTCGAACAGCGAATTGCCAAAGCGAAGGGCGAGGAGATTCTGCACGGTCTCCTTGCCGAGGTAGTGATCGATTCGGTAGATCTGGTGCTCGGCATAACACTCGCCGATCGCTTCGTTGATCTCACGAGCCGACTCCAGATCGCGTCCGAGTGGCTTTTCCAGAACGATGCGACTGGCGTGATCGATCATGTGGTTGTGCTTGAGGCCCTTTGCGATCGGACCGAACAGGCTGGGTGCCGTCGCCAGGTAGGCGACCCGGACGCGCGCACCGACGCCGTTCACCAGGTCGACCAGCTGCGCCCAGTGATCGTGCTCGAAGGCATCGGCCTGGGCATAGTGAATCCGGGACGCGAACGTCTGCCAGGTAGCGTCATCGAACTCCCCGTCAGCAAGGTTCTTGCGCAGCGCCTCCTCCACCAGGGCAAGGTATTCGTCGCGACTCAGCGCACCGCGGCTCGCGGCGATGATGCGGCTGTCCGGCGTGATCTGGTCGTCGCGGTCACGGTGGTACAGCGCCGGCAGGAGCTTGCGCATTGCCAGGTCGCCCGTGCCACCGAAAATGACCAGGTCAAACGTTTCTGCGGGTACTAGTTGGGCCATGGGAATCTCGAGATTTCTTGTAAGTTTACTACATTCTTGCCGTTATCAAGCGAATTCTATGGATAATTCGGACCATTTTCTGTAATTTTCTTACATGCTGTCCCGAATTAGCAATGCCCTCCCCGCTCTGAGCCCGTCCGAGAAGCGCGTCGCCGAGTGGGTCCTCGCGCACCCGAGAGAGGCGACTGACGCGACGCTCGCGCACATTGCGGGCGAATGCAAGACCAGTGAGCCAACCGTCCTGCGTTTCTGCCGGCGCCTGGGTCTGGGCGGGTTCCGGGAGCTGGGCATTCGGCTCGCCGAATCACTGAGCGCGCCGGGCAGCTATGTCCATCGGGACGTAAATCCGGACGACTCGGCCTCGGACGCCGTCATGAAAGTCATGGACGCGTCGATCCAGTCCCTGGCCGAAATGCGGTCGCAGCTGTCGTCGATGCCCGTCGATGAGACCACGCGCGCGATGGCCGCGGCAAGACAGATCGCATTCGCAGGACTGGGCGCATCCGGGCACGTCGCCAGGGACGCCTGCCACAAGTTCTTTCGACTCGGAATCCCTTGTGCGTCGCTGACGGACACACCGATGATCCTGCAATTTGCAGCGATTGCCGAACCCGACGATGTCCTTGTGCTGCTGTCCCACACTGGCCGCTGGCAGGAATTCGCACAAGCTGCTGGCATTGCACGAAAGCGAGGCGCGACGGTGGTCGCCATTACCAACCCGGAGTCCGCGCTTGCCGACGCGGCGTCGATCCTGTTTCCCTGCCGCGTCGTGGAAGACACCAACGTGTTTACGCCGATGAGTTCCAGGCTTGGCCAGCTCGCCCTCCTCGACGCCATCCTCGTTGCTTTGGCGCTCGCGCGCGGCAGTTCGGCTACCGAGCGACTTAAGCTGAGCAAGGATGCGTTGATGTCGAGTCATTAGGCGGGGAGCCGTATACTCCCGCCGTAATGGATTTCACGCTCTACTGGTTCATGTTTCCTGTGTCGATCGTCGTGGCCACGTGCGCGATGCTCAGCGGTATAGGCGGCGCTGCATTATTTACGCCGATCTTCATCCTGTTATTCCCGCTGCTCGGCCCCGAATACGTGCTCAACTCGACGATCGCGGCGATCAGCGCGGCGCTCATCACGCAGACCTTCGGGTTCTTCTCCGGGTTTATCGGCTACTACCGCCGGAAGCTGATCGACTACGCGCTGGCCAGGCGCATCATGATTGTCGCGGTGCCTGTCGCCGTGGCCGGAGCGCTCGTCGCCAGTCTCGTGCACGAGAGCCTGTTGCTCGCAGGTTATGCTGTGCTGGTGGCCGTTCTCGCCGTTGTGATGTGGCGCAACCGACCGCCTGCGCATACCCATTCCGGAACGCGCGATCACGTGACGCGGACCATCGTCGACTCGCACGGGCACGACTATACGTACCTGGTGCCGAGACTGGGGCCCAGGAGTTTTGCTGTGACTGGCATTGGCGCCTTTCTCACGGGCATGGTGTCTGTCGGTATCGGCGAGGTAACCATCTCGAAACTCGCGCGCAAAGGCGTGCCCGTTGCCGTCGCCGCGGCTACCTCGGTACTCGTGGTCATCGTGACCGTGGCCTTTGCGTCGACGACGCTTGCCGTGCAGCTCATCAAGCAAGGTGGCTGGACCGCGGTGCCCTGGAACCTCCTCCTCTACGATATTCCCGGCGTTCTCATCGGCGGCCAGATTGGGCCACGGTTGCAGGGAAAAATTGCCCCACACATTATGCGGCGCGCCATTGCCGTGCTGTTTATACTGCTCGCGATTGCCATGCTATCTGTGGCCGCCAAGAAACTCGGGATCTAGGAAAAACCATGCCGGCACTACACCCTGACATCGACCCTGACGGGTTACTCGAATACTCCGTTGTCTACACGGACCGGTCTCTTAATCACATGTCGCAGTCCTTCCAGG
The DNA here is from genome assembly GCA_945787845.1 of uncultured Woeseiaceae bacterium. Lineage (GTDB taxonomy): Bacteria > Pseudomonadota > Gammaproteobacteria > Steroidobacterales > Woeseiaceae > UBA1847. The sequence goes on from CALZJH010000007.1 coordinate 34,116, forward strand.
CGGTGATGCGGGATATTGCCTCAAGCCTGAAGAAGGTCTATGCCGCCGATGCGGTCGTCATCGTACCCGGTAGCGGCACGTTCGGCATGGAGGCCGTCGCAAGGCAATTCGCGACCGGCAAGCGTTGTCTTGTCATTCGCAACGGCTTTTTCAGCTATCGCTGGTCGCAGATTTTCGAGATGGGCGACATTCCGGCTTCTGCCACCGTTCTGAAAGCGCGCCCCCAGCACGATGGCGCGCAGGCCCCGTTTGTCCCGCCGCCGATCGACGACGTCGTCGCCACGATCGAAGCTGAAAAGCCTGACGTCGTGTTCGCGCCGCATGTCGAAACGTCCGCGGGCATCATGCTTCCCGACGATTACCTTCGTGCCGTGGCGGATGCCGTGCATGCGGCGGGCGGCCTGTTTGTCCTCGACTGCATCGCCTCGGGAACCGTCTGGGTCGACATGCAGGCGAGCGGTGTTGATGTGCTGATCAGCGCCCCGCAAAAAGGCTGGAGCGCATCACCGTGCTGCGGCCTTGTGATGCTGAGCAGCGAGGCGCTCGACAGGATGGCCGGGACTCAGAGCACGAGCTTTGCCTGTGACCTCGCCAAGTGGCTGCAAATCATGCAGGCCTATGAGAATGGCGGCCATGCGTACCACGCGACCATGCCAACGGATGCGCTGACGCGCTTTCGCGACACGCTGCTGGAGACCGAGACCTATGGCTTTGCGAAAGTCGCTGCAGACCAGGTGGAACTCGGCGGCAAGGTACGCGATCTTCTGGCACGCAAAGGCATCAAGAGCGTGGCAGCGGACGGCTTTGGTGCCCCGGGCGTGGTAGTCGCCTACACCGACGATGCCGACATCCAGACGGGCAAGAAGTTTGCGGCGGTCGGTCTGCAGATCGCGGCCGGTGTGCCGCTCATGTGCGACGAACCCGAGGGCTTCCGGACGTTCCGGCTGGGACTGTTCGGCCTCGACAAGCTGCAGAATATCGACCGCACGGTGGCAACCCTCGAAGCGGCGATGGACAAGCTCTAAAGATTGTCCGCCAGGAAGCGCACGGTTTTGGCCACCACTTCGGCGGCCGTCTCGGGGTTCGAATCGTAGAAACCGAGGCCGTGGCCTGCACCGTGCACGGCTTCCTCAACCAGTGGCTGGCTCCGCTCGGCACTTGCGACAAGCGCCTGGGCGATGCCCGGATCAATGGCCTCGTCGTTACTGCCGTACAGCACGAGAAGCGCCCCGTCGAATTCGCGAATGGCAGACAGCGGCTTGCTGGTCTCGAGGTCGGTGAACCACTTCAGGCTGAGCTGTTGCCGCGCTCCCCACTGTGTATCGAACACGACGAAGCCCGTCGCTTCGGCTTCGGCCCGCAAGCGTTCGAAGGCACTCTGGCCACCGAGGAAGTCGACCATACTGTCCATGCCATCGGTCGCGGCGGGCGCCCAGACCGCAACCGCCGCATAGTGCTCGTCGCGGGTCGCCAGCACCGCGAGCCTGCCGCCCATGCTGTAGCCCAGAATGCCGACGCGTCCCGCGTCGATACGTGCCTGCCGCAGGGCGAAATCACGCGAGGCCCCAATATCGGCCAGCATGTTCGTCACGGTGTTTGCCGTGAACGGCTCCGTGCTGTCGCCGCATCCCGGAAAATCGACCCGAACGGACGCAATGCCTTTGTCGGCCAGTGCTTTCGCAACGCGCGTGAACCCGCCGGCCTCCTCCCGGGTCCCGCCATGCCCATGCGCCATGACCACCAGCGGTACGTCGGGCCCGACGTCGGAGATCGGGTGCACAAACGTGGCAGGAATCGCGGCTCCCCGCGAGCTGATGGTCGTTTCGGTTGCGACAAACGGATCGTCCGGCTGGCACGCCGCGCAGACAAGCGCGACGAATATTATTAGTATTGACGTTCGCATCAAGCCCTATCATCCACGAGGCGCAACGCTTTGTCATGACTACTCGCCCGAACGCCGATCTCTTTGACGATCACGGTGACATCTCGCAAACCTGCTCGACGCAGTTCACGGACTATGGCGCTATCCGGCAGTTTTCGGGACCGATTCGCACAGTGCAATGCTTCAGGGACAATCAGCTGTTCCGCGCTTTGCTGGACGAGGCCGGCGACGGAGCCGTCGTCGTCGTTGACGGCGGCGGGTCACTGGAATCCGCGTTGATGGGCGACCTTATCGCCGCGAAAGGCCTGAAGAACGGCTGGACCGGGGTCGTGATCCTCGGCGCAATCCGCGACTCCGTCGCGATCGGCGGCATGGACTTCGGCGTGAAGGCGCTGGGGGTCAATGCGGCGAAGAGCAGCAAGGTCGGCGTTGGCGAAGTGGACGCCGTCGTTGAGTTCGGTGGCGTGCGCTTCGAGCCCGGCCACTTTATATACTGTGACGAAGACGGAATACTCGTCGCACCACGCGAGTTGTCCTGACACCCAGGGTGACGTCAATGACAGGAGTTAAACACGACCATGCCAGCTGATCTCTTCAAGGTAATTGCCCGTTTCGAGAACGCCGAAGGCCAGCCGTTCTTCGGGTCGGAATACAAGGTGACATTGATCGATGAGGACCGCCTGTTCGATGACAAACTGGGTTCGGTTTCGTTGAGCGAGGACGGCACGGCCGAGTTCGTGTTTTCCGTGTCCGAAATATTCTCTGTCGACTCGCCCGGTGAGCGGACGCCCGACCTGTATTTCCTGATCACCGAACACGGCAATGAAGTGTTTCGTTCCGAAGTGATTCCGGAAGTTAACTTTGATGCGACTGATCCTGTTACGGGACGACAAGACAATGTGACCCGGGAGTTTGGGCCGTACCGGGTGACGGGGTAGAAGATCTTTGAACTCAAAAGGGGAGCCGAATGGCTCCCCTTTTTCATTTGGTGGTGATGGGTGGAATTGAACCACCGACCTACGGGTTATGAGTCCGTCGCTCTAACCATCTGAGCTACATCACCGAATTGTTCTGCTTCCCCCATCCTAACCCGATGGGTGGAATTGACTCGAATCGCCTATGGGCGACTCTCGCCCCTGCGGGGCGCCTCTGGCGTCCAAAACGCTGTCGCGTTTTGTGAACCACCGACCTACGGGTTATGAGTCCGTCGCTCTAACCATCTGAGCTACATCACCGTCTGTTAGGTGCAGACCGCGCCGGTCCGCGAGGGCCGCAGATTGTCCCGGTGCGGCCCCGTTCTGTCAAGATATTGTACGCCCGCAGCCGCGCTTCCGGTACAGTCGCGGCATGAGCTTCGTCTACACCCTCGAGATGCTGGGCACGGCTGCATTTGCCGCCAGCGGCGCGCTGGCCGCCTCACGCAAGCGCATGGACATCTTTGGCTTCTGCGTGCTCGCCCTGATGCCGGCCGTGGGCGGTGGAACCATACGCGACATCATTATCGACCGGCTGCCTGTCTTCTGGGTTAGCGACAACCGTTACGTGGCCGTGGCCATCATTGCGGCACTGGTCGTGTTCTTCGCGCCGCATCGCAAGCCGGGTGGGCGCCGTCAGCTTCTTATCTGGGCCGACGCGCTCGGGCTCGCCCTGTTTGCCGCCCTCGGAACCGAGATCTGCCTCGCTCACAACACGGGCGCGCTGGTCGCGGTCATGCTCGGCGTCACGACGGCCGTCACAGGCGGGATGATCCGCGACGTTATTTGCAATGAGATTCCGCTGATCCTGTCACGTGAGATCTACGCAACCGCCGCATTCGCGGCCAGCGTTGCTTACATCCTCACAGACCGCCTGGCGCTGGGCGATAACGTCGCGCTTGCCGTCGCCGTCGTTACCGGCCTCGTCGTGCGCGGCCTGGCAATCGTCTACAACTGGTCGCTGCCCTCGTTCGGCGCTAGCCGATAGAGCACGACATGTCCTGGCCGCAACACAGCGGCGACTTGATCTTGCCGTGACCGTTCGGGCAGGACGAAATCTGCACTTGCTTGCCCTCGCCGACATCGAGCATGCCGTTCTCAAGCGGTGCGTCACACTTTCCGCAGGTCGCATTGACGCTCATGCCACATTTTTCACAAGAGTACGTTGCCATGGTCTTCCCTCAGATTGGATTCGGTGCCTGGAGAAGATGATACCGCGAAGACGCGACGGCTTTCATGAAATCGCGCGTGCCGGAAATTCGACATATTCTGCAAAATACGTATAGACATTCAAAATAATAAAGCGATACAATGTATATACGTTTGGGCAACGTTACAAAAGGTATGTCGTCATGATTCGACAGATACTCAATATTTTCGCCGTCACGCTTGCGCTGGTTGCGGCCGCGGTCGTTTCCGCCATTATTCTCGACCTGCAGTTTGTGCAGGCCTACCTGGGCATCGGCACGTCGAACGTCGACAGTTCGACCGGCAACGCATGGCTCTATTTGAAGGGTGCCGCCCTGGCGGGACTGCTGGTGGATGCATTGCGTCTGCTGGCCGCCAGATGGTGGCAAAAGAGCCGCCAGCGGGAGCACGACCTGCAGGATGTCTTCAGGAGCAGCTTGGCCTAGACCGCAAAATCAGGGCCCCTAGACATTGAACCGGAAGTGCATGACGTCGCCTTCCTGGACGATGTAGTCTTTGCCCTCGAGACGCAGCTTGCCGGCCTCGCGCGCACCGCTTTCGCCTCCCAGCGTGACGTAGTCGTCGTAGCTGATCGTCTCGGCGCGAATGAACCCTTTTTCGAAATCCGTATGAATCTCGCCTGCGGCATTGGGTGCTGTAGCGCCGACATGCGTCGTCCAGGCACGCACTTCCTTCGGCCCGGCTGTAAAGAAAGTCTGCAGGCCGAGCAGGTTGTAGCCGTGCCGAATCACGCGATTTAGTCCAGGCTCCTTGGCGCCGAGGTCTTCCAGGAACTCGGCTTTGTCCTCTTCGTCGAGTACCGCAATCTCGGCCTCAATCGCCGCACAGATGGCGACGACTTCGGCGCCGTCCTTCGCCGCGTAATCCTCCACCGCCTTGAGGTGCGGATTGTCGACAAAGCCATTCTCATCCACGTTCGCCACGTACATGACGGGTTTGTCCGTTATCAGGTGGACACTCTTCAATATGTCCTTCTGCAGGTCCGTCTTCTGCAGCGACCGAACCGGCAGTCCCTCATCGAGGTGCGCCTTGATGCCGGCCAACGCGTCGCGTCGGGCAATATCTTCCTTTTTGCCTGTCTTGGCATTCTTCGTTGCCTTATCGAGCTGCTTCTCAACCGACTCGAGATCCGCCAGCGCCAGTTCCGTGTTAATCGTCTCGATGTCGTCGATCGGATTGATCGAGCCGGACACATGCGTCACATCATCGTTCTCGAAGCAGCGCACTACGTGCGCGATCGCATTCGTTTCACGGATGTTGGCCAGGAACTGGTTGCCGAGGCCTTCTCCTTTTGATGCACCCGCTACCAGGCCCGCGATGTCGACGAACTCCATCGTCGTTGGCAGGATTTTCTGCGGCTTGACGATGTCAGCCAGTGCCTGCAGACGCGGATCGGGCACAGGCACGATGCCGACATTGGGCTCGATCGTGCAAAACGGGTAGTTCTCAGCCGCGATTTCAGCCGCGGTCAAGGCGTTGAACAGTGTCGATTTGCCGACATTGGGTAAGCCGACGATGCCACAGGTGATAGCCATAATTTGTTATTCGTCTTTGGTGTGCAGTTGTTTCATTGCGGCGGGAAGATCGCCGTCCACGAGCAGCGGCATGACGTCGATAGCTTTGTCGATGTCGCGCTCCACCGCTGCCTCCGTGTCGCTCGACCCGCGCTTCAACACGTAGTTCGTTACCATGTGCTTCTCGCCGGGATGACCGACGCCAAGCCGCAGCCGCAGAAACTCGGCGCCGCAGTGCTTGATGATGTCCCGCAGCCCGTTGTGCCCGCCGTGACCACCACCTTCCTTGAGGCGGGTCGTGCCCGGCGGCAGGTCGATCTCGTCATGGGCCACGAGCAGCTCATTGACCCGCAGGCGGTAATAGTCGAGTACGCCGCGAACAGGCTGGCCGCTGCAATTCATGTAGCTCTGCGGCTTGACCAGCCACACGTCCTCACCGTACAGGTTGATACGGCAATAGTCGGCATCAAACTTCTTTTCATACCGGAAGTGACCGCCATACTTGCGGGCGAGCGCATCCACGAACCAAAACCCGGCGTTATGCAGGGTTCGCTCGTACTTCTCCTCGGGATTACCGAGACCGGCAATGATGCGAATCGGTTTGGACATGGCGTGGCAATGTTAAACAAAAAGACCGCCAAGCGGCGGTCTTTTCGCAATGCTTGCAGATGAGCTTAGTCGCTCTCGGACTCGTCGCCAGCGGCTTCTTCGCCTGCTGGTGCTTCGGCCTCGCCGTCGGCTTCTTCGCCTGCGACGGGTACTTCGCCTGCCTCGAGCTCTTCTTCTTCCTCGATAACCTCTTCCTTGATGACATGGATCGAGACGATCTGACGGTCCTGCTCAGGACCCTGCTCCAGTGCAGGGATCGCAACGCCCTCAGGCAATTTGATATCCGACATGCTCAGGTGCTCGTCGAGCTCCAGCTCCGAGATATCGACTTCGATGAACTCGGGCAGGTACTTCGGCAGACACACAATCTCGACGTCGTTCATGAGACGCGATACCGAGCCTCCGGCGGTCTTCACGCCCGGGGCAAGGTCTTCGCCCAGGAAATGCAGCGGCACGTTCATCTTGATTTCTTCGTCTTCGACAATGCGCTGGAAGTCCATGTGCATGATCACAGGCTTCGAGGGATGGCGCTGCAGATCCTTCAGGATCGCCGCCTGGCTATTGCCCCGAACCTTGATATTCAGGATGCTCGAATAGAACGACTCGTTCTCGAGCTGCTGTATGACCCTGTTGTGGTCGAATGCCAGTGCGCGGGGCGGACGCCCTGCACCGTAGATGATTGCGGGTACTTTTCCTTCATGACGCAGGCGGCGGCTCGCACCCTTCCCCTGGTCCTCACGGAGTTCCGCAATCAGATCAAAGTCGTCACTCATGACAGTATTCCTTATCTAATTGATTTTGCTAGATTTGTTCTAGCGATTGATAACGCACAGGTCGCGACCAACCTGCGCAAGGGCGCGCATATTAACCGATTGGCTAGTCCACGTACAGCGACGAAACAGATTCTTCGTAGCTGATGCGGCGCATGGTCTCGGCAAGCATTTCGGCGACAGAGAGCTGCCGGATCTTGTCGCAGGCGCGCGCCTCCTCATTCAGGGGAATCGTGTCGGTGACGACCATCTCATCGAGACTCGAGTCTGCGATCCGCGAGACGGCCGGGCCGGAGAGGACCGGGTGGGTGATGTAGGCCGCGACACTGACGGCGCCCTCACCTTTCAGGGCACTGGCCGCATGGCAGAGGGTTCCGGCCGTATCGACCATGTCGTCGATCATGACGCAGTTCTTGCCCTCGACCTCGCCGATGATGTTCATCACCTCGGACTGGTTGGCCCTGTCGCGTCGTTTGTCGATGATGGCAAGATCCGCGTCACCGAGGCGCTTCGCCAGGGCCCGGGCGCGAACAACGCCGCCCACGTCGGGTGAGACAACGACCATGTCTTGATACTTGTGCTTCCAGACATCGGCTAACAGGATCGGCGACGCGTACACATTGTCTACGGCGATGTCGAAAAAGCCCTGGATCTGGTCAGCGTGCAGGTCCACGGTCAACACACGATCAACTCCGGCCGTGCCGATCAGCTTGGCGACAAGCTTGGCCGTGATCGGCACGCGCGAAGCGCGTGGGCGCCGGTCCTGGCGGGCAAAACCGAAGTACGGGATCACAGCCGTGATGCGCGCTGCGGACGCCCGCCTGGCCGCATCAGTCATGACCAGCAATTCCATCAGGTTCTCCGAGGTCGGCGGACACGTCGGCTGGACAATAAAGGTCTCACGACCGCGGATGTTCTCGAGAATCTCGACGTGGTGCTCACCATCCGAGAAACGGCCAACGTGGGCACGGGCGAGCGGTATACGGAGGTAGCGGGCGATGTCCTGCGCGAGCTGCGGGTGGGCGTTGCCCGAAAAAACCGCCATTGATCCCAGTTCCACGATGACTCCCTGGTTGTTAGATGGCTGGGGCGGCAGGATTCGAACCTGCGATACACGGGATCAAAACCCGATGCCTTACCACTTGGCTACGCCCCACTTATCCGATTTCCGCGTTGCGGGGCGCAATTGTGCGGGGAGGCCCGGTAGCTGTCAACGCTCGAAGAACAACCAGCGGTCGATGACCATACGCACGCGCGTATCCGGGTTCGTCGCCGACAGAATACGCGGCATTGGCTGCCCGCCGGCGTCCCGGTACCGCGAGATTTGCACGACCCAGTCGCTTTGTTCCAGGCGCGTCAGCCGTCCGGTCTCATCGAGTTCTGTCTCAGCGGGCAAGCGCGGGTCCGGTATGCCGAGCGCCCAATAACGCAAGCTGGCAACCGGAATCGTCCAGCCGTAGCGCCAGCGCAGCTCGACTTCGGCGTCCTCCAGGACCGTCTCGACGCCGTCCTTGTCCGTCAGGACCACGTTATTGCCATCACCTTCGATCCGGACTGTCCCTATACCGAGCGGCCCGCCCACGGTGGCATTAAACGCATCGCCCTGTTGCGCCCAATTGAACTTGCCGTTGAACCCGTCATCCCCGGCCTTGACCGCGATCCGACCCTTGAACTCCCAGTCCCGGATACCGCCAAGGACCTCGTTGCGTGCATCCCAGCTGTCCAGCGGCGGTAAGTCCACACTCGCGGGCGTCGCTGCGCAGCCTGCGAGCACCAGCAGTGCCGCGAGCAGGCACCACAGGCGGATGTCAGGGCACATCGTCAAACAGGCGTTTGCGGACGTTTTCCAACAATTCGCTGTCCGGATCCCTGGCCTCAGCCTCGACCAGGCGTTCAAGCGCCTCGTCCCTGCGGCCCATGCTGAACAACGTTTCGACAATGTGCGCGGCTACCTCGTGGTCAGGCATTCCCTTATAGGCTCGCTCAAGTTCGACCAGGGCTTCCTCGTAGTTCCCCTGCTTGAACAAGACCCATCCCAGGCTGTCGATAATCGCCGGATTGTCTGGCGCGTAACGCAACGCCTTGCGAATCAGCTTTTCGCCCTCCCGGTAGCGATCCGTCCGGTCGACCAGCGTGTAGCCATACGCATTCAGCGTGAGGGCGCTCTTGGGCCAGCGGCGCGCGGCATCCGCGTAACGCTCCAGCGCCTCGTCAAGTCGTCCCATGCGCAGCAGAAGCTCGGCATACCCGAGCGCCGGCCGGGTATCGTCCGGACGGAACGCGACCGCTTTTTCATACAGCTGGATCGCCTCGTCGTTTTCATCGACAGACCCCAGCAACTCCGCCTTGGACACCAATGCGTCTACGGCATTCGCTGGAGACGCCTGCGCAAAAGCGTCCAACTGGGCGAGCGCGCCGCTGAGATCGTCTTTGCGATGCGTCATGAGGTAAGCCGCCCGGCGTTGCGACTCCAGCGCATTCGAGCCCTGTCGAACCTCGCTGAAGAAGCGAATAGCCCGATCGGTCTCATCGCGATAATCCGCAATCCGCCCGAGGTAGTAGAGGGCATCCATCGAAAAGCGACCGCTCGCAAGCAGATCGTGAAAATCATCCCACGCCTCGTCCAGGCTCCCCTTGTGGAAGAGGATGATGGCACCGAGACGCAGCGCATCCATGCGACCCGACTGCTCGAGCAGCACCTGGTTGACCTGGCTCAGTGCATCGTCTTCACGATCGGCCAGGACATAGAGGATAGCGAGTTCCATGCGTGCGTCCGGGTCCGGGTCCGGATCATCGCCAACAATGCGTGCGATGTAGTCAATTGCCTGCTCTGTCTCGCCATGCGCAAGCAGGACGCGCGCATACAGCAGTTTGGGTTTGAGCCCGTCCGGGTCCAGTTCGATCGCACGGTCGGCGCGCCGCAACGCGTACTCCGTGTCACCGGCACGCAGCGCCAATGTTGCCACCGCGTAGTGGGCCAGTGACGAATCAGCATAAGGCCGCGCCAGCGATCGCATGAGGTTGTCGGCCTTTTCGATATCGCCTTTCTCGGAAAGATAGCGAATCAGCGCCACGAGCTTTTCGCCCGGAGGCTCATCGCCCTGCTCGAGGATGTAGGTGAAATGCCGGCGCGCTGCCCTGATATCCCCGGTAACAAAGCTCAGCTGGGCCAGGGTAATGCGTGCGTCGGTACTTTTGCGATCCAGTTTGTGCCAACGCCGCGCTGCGAGCAGAGCCTCGCGATCAAAACCGTAGGTCATACCCATAATGGCCGCCTGACGGGCGACGTCCGGGCTTTCACTGAGTTCCGCGGCCTTGCGGTATTCCTCAGCAGCCTCGCGGTAATCCTCGCGCTGCAGCGCCATTTCGGCCTGCAGGATATAGGCGCCAGGATCCGTGTCGTCCTGATCCTGCGCTACAGCCGGGCTGTTGATGGCGATTAACGCACACAGCGCAGCGGCTGCGAGCCATCGTTGGGATTCATGCATAATAAGTCGTCCGTTTACCAGAGGCGGCATTCAAACAGACAAGGAACTCGCGGTTCAGTTCGCTTATCATACGCACTTCGATTTTCTTGAGTGCCCGCCGGGTCCACAACATAACGTATGCCGCTGCAAATACTCGGGCTGAACCATAACACGGCACCTGTCGAAATTCGCGAGCAAGTCGCGTTCGCGGGTGACGAGGTCGCGCGTGCGCTCGAACGGCTGACGGCGATCGATGGCGTGGACGAAGCGGTACTACTTTCGACCTGCAACCGCACCGAGTTTTACGTCATTGGCGAAGACACCGGACGCGAACAACTCAAACAATGGCTGCACGACGATCGGCGGCTTGGCGATAACTTTGCCGAATCCCTGTTCACGCTGGACGACGAAGACGCCATCCGGCACATCTTTCGCGTGGCCTGCGGGCTTGACTCGATGGTCCTGGGTGAGCCACAAATTCTCGGTCAGCTCAAGGATGCCTTTCGCTATGCACAGCAGGCCGGCACGCTCGGTGGCAACCTGGGTCGCCTGTTCCAACACACGTTTGCCGTCGCCAAGAAGATTCGTACGGACACAGAGATCGGCGCCAGCCCCGTGTCGGTCGCCTCGGCTGCCGTCAACCTGGCGCAACAGTTCTTCGCGGGCTTCAAGAAACATACCGCTTTGCTGGTCGGCGCCGGCGTGACTATCGAGCTGGTTGCCAAGCACCTTGTCAGTCACGAGATCGGACGCCTGTTTGTCGCTAACCGCAGTGTCGAGCGCGCACGGGATCTCGCCGGACAATTTGGTGGCTTCGCCCTGCCCTTGTCCGAGATCGAAGGCACGCTGCCGGAAGCCGACATCCTGATTACGTCGACCGCCGCTACAGAACCCGTGGTGACGACCGAGCAGATCGCGAACGCGCTCAAGGCACGCAAACGCAAGCCGATCTTCGCATGCGACATTGCGGTGCCACGAGACATCGAAGCCAGCGCCGGCGATCTCAGCGATTTTTACCTGTACACGATCGACGACCTCGACAAGGTCATCCTGGAAGGCCAGGGCAATCGTGAAGCAGCGGCAGTCGAAGCACACCGTCTCCTCGATGACGAGATTCGACGCTATGCGGCCATCGAACGCTCCAAGCAGGTTGCCCCGATCATCGCTACCCTGCGCGACTCCAACGAGGCCGTGCGCAAGCAGGTCGCCAAGAAGGCCCGCCAACGCATGGCAAGGGGTGAGTCCGCCGAAGACGCTATCGAATTTGCGACGGCGTCGCTGATGAAGAAGATATTGCACAAGCCGAGCGTCGCCTTGCGAAAGGCCGGCGAGGCAGAAGACCTGGCGATGATTGCATCGGCGCGCAAGTTGTTTGGGCTGGATGACGACTAAGCCGCATACGATGAAAGAATCCATTCGCAACAAGCTGGAATCCGTATGCGACCGGTTCGAGGAAATCGCGGGCCTGCTTGCCGATCCCGATGTCATCTCGGACCAAAACCAGTTTCGTGATCTGTCGAAGGAATACGCCCGCGTCGAACCGGTCGTGCAGTCGTTCCAGCGCTACGAGGGCATCCTCAATGACATCGCGGCTGCCGAGGAAATGGCGGACGACGAGGACGCGGACGTGCGTGAGATGGGCCAGGAGGAATTGGCTGGCCTGCAGGAACGCCGCGAAACCCTGCTGCTCGATTTGCAGAGGGCGCTGATACCGCCCGACCCCTACGACGACAGCAATGTGTATCTCGAGGTCCGCGCCGGTACCGGCGGCGACGAGGCCGCGATTTTCGCGGGCGACCTCTTTCGCATGTATTCGAAGTACGCGGAAGCCGCCGGCTGGAACGTGGAAATTCTTTCCGCCCGTGAAGGTGAGCACGGCGGCTACAAGGAAATCATCAGCCGCATTACCGGCAACAGCATCTATGCGCGGCTGAAGTTCGAGTCCGGCGCGCATCGCGTGCAGCGGGTACCGGCAACCGAGTCGCAAGGCCGCATTCATACGTCGGCATGCACCGTGGCCGTCTTGCCCGAACCGGACGAGGTTGAGGCAGTCGACATCAATCCCGCGGATCTGCGCGTGGACACATACCGCGCATCCGGTGCCGGTGGTCAGCACGTCAACAAAACGGATTCCGCCGTGCGCCTGACGCACCTGCCGACCGGGATCGTCGTCGAATGCCAGGACGAACGTTCACAGCACAAGAACCGGGCGCGTGCGATGTCGCTGCTGCAGGCCCGCCTTTTGGACCAGCAAGTCCTGGCCCAGGAAACGGAGCAGGCCAAAAAACGCAAGCTGCTCGTGGGCTCGGGAGACCGGTCGGAACGCATCCGCACGTACAACTACCCGCAGGGGCGGGTCACCGACCACCGCATTAACCTGACCCTCTACAAGCTCGATGAGATTCTTGAAGGGGGTCTCAATCAGGTCGTAGAACCTTTAATAAATGAGTACCAGGCCGATCAATTGGCCGCGCTAAGCGACTAAAATGCATGGAAAGCCTGATTGGGGAGGGCCATAAATGCACATAATCATTGGATTGCTGGGATCGCTCGTCACGGTCTTCTACCTGCTCGATCGCCTCGGAATCGATATCGGCGGCCTGAATCCGTTCTATTGGTATCGCCGGCGCGCATTCTCCAAGAAGCTTACGGCGGACCCTATTTATTCGATCGAGGACCCGCTGCACGTTGCCTCACTGCTGGTCATCGGTGTGGCCAAGCTGGACGGCGACCTGACTGCAGAACAGAAGAGAGTCGCGCAGGAACAATTTGAGACCAGTTTCTCGATGAGTCCCAAAGCGGCCTCGGAATTATTCGGCTCTGCCGCGCACCTGCTCGCAGCGCCGCAGCTGATCGATACACAGCTGCAGAAGCTTGCTCACAAGAACAGGGAGCGATTCTCAACGGAACAGGCCGAGTCGATGCTGGCGATGATGGGCTGCGTGGCCGCCGCCGAGGGACAAGCCAGCGCCGCGCAGCAACAATTCATGCAGGCGGTTCGCTCGCAGTTGGCCGTCGACCGGGAGCCGGAGGGCACATGGACCTGAGATACGATCAAACAGAGACGCCATCGAAGAAGAGCTATGGCGTCGCTGTCAGTCTCTCGGCGGTCTTCGGTGTCCTCGGCATCCAGCATTTCTATCTCGAGCGCTGGCTGGAAGCATTTATCGACCTCGGGCTTGCCGTCGCGACGGTCGTGCTCTTCCTGATGGGCGAACCGCTCTGGGCGATTCTCGTTGCGGCGATCGACGGCATCCATACTTTTATCGTTACGATTATGCTTCTGACCGGTTCGTTCCGGGACGGTCATGGACGCTTGGTTTGTTATCCGGGGCAAAAACTAGGACGAGGAGATTAGGCATGACTGATGAAAGCTCCAAGGGATTTGTCCCGACACTACTGCTGTGCTTCTTTTTCGGCGTGCTCGGTGTTCACCGTTTTTACGTAGGTAAGGTGGGTACCGGCATATTGCAGCTCCTGACTCTGGGTGGACTCGGAATCTGGGCGCTTATCGATTTTATTATGATTGTTGTCGGTTCGTTTACCGACAAGCAGGGCAAGTTCATCAAGGCAGGCAACTAGTCGTCTTCCAGCTAAGGACGCGGCGACAAAGCGCCGCGTCCTTAGCTGTCCAGAGCCCGGTCAAGGTCGGCAATCAGGTCATCGACGGCTTCAATACCGACCGACAGGCGGATCAGCGTGTCGCTGATACCGAGCTTGGCGCGTTCTGCGGCGGGCACGCTCGCGTGCGTCATAATTGCCGGATGATCGACGAGGCTTTCGACGCCACCGAGACTCTCGGCCAGCGTAAAGACTTCGCAACGCTCCAGGAATCGGCGCGCGGCGTCCAGCCCGCCCTTTATAAAGAACGTCACGATCCCGCCGAAACCGGGCATCTGCTGTTTCGCGAGTGCATGCTGCGGGTGCGATGGCAATCCCGGGTACAGGACGCTCTCTACACGGTCGTCCTGCTCAAGCCACGCGGCGATGGTCATGGCGCTCGCGCAATGCCTTTCCATGCGCACATCCAGGGTTTTGACGCCGCGCAACGCGAGAAAACTGTCGAACGGCCCGGCGACCGCACCAATCGAGTTCTGCAGGTACGCGATGCGCTCCGCCAGCCCGTCGTCGTTCACAGCGACGATGCCGCCCACCATGTCCGAATGCCCATTGATGAATTTGGTCGCCGAGTGCATGACGATGTCGGCGCCAAGTTCAAGCGGGCGCTGCAGGTAGGGCGTTGCAAACGTGTTGTCGACAACCACCAGCGCCCCCCTCTTTTTCGCGAGTGCCGAGATAGCTTTCAGATCGACGAGTTTCAGTAGCGGATTGGTCGGCGACTCGATCCACACCAGCTTCGTGTTTTTCTGAAATGCCGCCGCCGCGGCTTCAAGATCGCTCAGGTCGACGTAGGAAAACGCCAGCCCTGCGCTGCGTTCGCGAACGCCTGAAAACAGGCGGCGCGTGCCGCCGTACAGATCGTCCATTGCAATCACGTGGTCGCCGCTGTCGACGAGTTCGAGAATCGTGCCCGTCGCGGCCATGCCCGATGCGAATGCAAATCCACGGCTTCCCGACTCGAGGTCGGCAACACATCGCTCGAAGGCCATGCGCGTCGGATTCTGGGTGCGCGAGTATTCATAGCCTTTATGCACACCCGGGCTTTCCTGTACGTAGGTCGATGTCGCATAGATCGGTGGCATGATGGCGCCGGTCGTCGGATCGGGCGCTTGCCCGGCATGTATCGCGCGCGTCGCGAATTTCTTCTTGTCAGTCATTCATCATTCCTACATCTGCCGGCGCAGGTAATTGAGTACGTCGGATCGTGTAATCAGCCCCTGGAATTCCTCGCCATCCATGATCGCCGCATAGGGCTGGACGCGCAGCATCGCCACCAGGTTGTTCAGGCTCTCCGACTTGTCGAGCTTGATAAAAGCCGATTCCATCGCGTCACGGACAGGCGCGGTCATGAGATCCGGATGTCCGTATACAAACTGGATAATCGCATCTTCTGTCACTACGCCAACCAGTTTGCCGTCGTCCATGACTGGTAGCTGCGAGAACCCGGCGTTGCGCAAGCGATTATGCGCGGTCGTCAACACATCGGTCGGGCCGACCGTAACCGTCGCGCGTTCGCCATGGGGGCGACCAACCAGGTCGCGCAGGTCGCCACAGGTCTCGCGCTCGATGAAGCCCTGGTCTTCGAGCCAGAAATCGTTGTATAGCTTGGACAGATACTTGTTACCCGTGTCGCAGGCAAAGGTCACCACTCGTTTGGCCTCGCTTTGCTCGCGGCAGTACTTGAGCGCCGCCGCCAGCAGAGTGCCTGACGACGAACCGGCGAGAATACCCTCCTTGCGCAGCAACTCGCGTGCCGCAGCAAACGACTCAGCGTCGCTGATGGCGTAGGCTTTTACGACCTTCTCGAAGTCGGCGATGTCCGGGATGAAATCTTCCCCGATACCCTCGACGAGCCAGCTGCCGCCTTCACCGATCTCGCCCTTATTGACGTAGTCGGTCAGGATCGAACCCACCGGATCGGCCAGCACCATGTCGACCTGCGGCGCATGGTCCTTCAGGTACCTGCCAATTCCGGTCACCGTGCCACTCGACCCAACACCAAGGACGATCGCGTCGAGGTCGCCCTGCATCTGCTCGAGTATTTCGGGCGCCGTCCCGGTCTCGTGAGCGAGCGGATTGTCCGGATTGCCGAACTGGTTGATAAAATACGCGCCCCGCTCCTCGGCCACGCGTTGCCCAAGGTCCTGGTAGTACTCCGGATGGCCGCGACCCACGTCCGAACGCGTCAGTATCACCTCCGCCCCCATGGCCCGCAGGTTAAAAATCTTCTCCTGGCTCATCTTGTCGGGCAGCACGATCACGAGTCGGTAGCCCTTCTGTGCGGCAACAAGCGCAAGTCCGATACCGGTGTTGCCTGCGGTGGCCTCGACGATCGTATCGCCCGGCTTGAGGTCGCCACGCTTCTCGGCCTGCTCGATCATCGAGATACCGATACGATCCTTGATCGAGCCACCGGGATTCATGAGCTCGAGTTTCAGGAACAGTCGGCAGGGTCCCGTGTCAATATGAGTCACCTCGAGCATGGGCGTTTGGCCTACCATGTCGAGAATGTTGGAATACACTTTCATGAGCGAAGAAGTTACAACGGAAATTATCGGCGAGTGTACGCGATCATGAGACTCGATGCCGCAATAGCAGACGCAACGGAGGCGCTGTCGCGGGTAAGCGAATCGCCGCGCCTCGATGCCGAGATCCTGCTGTCCCGCAGCATCGATATGCCGCGCAGCTACCTGTTTGCGCATCCCGAAGATGAACTCGACGACCTCACGGCAGCGCGCTTTGGCGCCGCGGTCGAGCGCCGGAAATCCGGAGAACCCATGGCCTATATCATGGGAACGAAGGAGTTTTGGTCGCATGAACTCCTGGTAAGCCCGGCGACCCTCGTGCCCCGCCCCGAGACCGAACTGCTCGTGGACCTCGCCCTGCGTGAGATTCCACGCAAGGCCGAATGGCAGGTTCTCGATCTCGGTACCGGCAGCGGTGCGATCGCCATCGCGATCGCGAGCGAACGAAAAATGTGCCAGGTAACGGCGGTCGACGTCAGCGATGCCGCGCTGGCCGTGGCACGCGAGAACGTGCGCGTGCACGCTCCGGGCAACGTCGTGCTCGAAGCCGGCAGCTGGACCGAACCCGTGCGCGATCAGCGTTTTGACGTCATCGTCTCCAACCCGCCCTACGTGCGCAGTGATGACGAGGCGCTGCTGGCGTTGCGGCACGAACCGCGATCCGCGTTGGCAGCGGGCAAGGACGGGCTCGACGCAATACGCGCGCTGGCCGCGGAGTGCCCATCGATACTCAAGGAGACCGGCGTCCTCTTGATCGAGCACGGCGCGGAACAGCAGGCCGCTGTTGCCGGGTTGCTCATGCAGCAAGGCTGGACCGATATTTGCTGCCATAATGACCTGGCTGGCCTGCCGCGCGTGACAGCCGCTCGCCGGAATGGTAAATAGTCGCCCTCAACTCACCAAGCGAGACATCATGATCACGATCAAGACCAATCACGGCGACATTGGCGTCGAACTCTTCGACGAAAAAGCGCCTATTAGCTGCGAGAACTTTCGCCAGTACATCACCGACGGCCACTACGCGGGCACTATTTTCCATCGCGTTATCCCCAATTTCATGATCCAGGGCGGCGGCATGGACGAGAACATGTCCTCGAAGGAAACGCGTGCGCCCATCAAGAACGAAGCGGATAACGGCGAATCGAATGCGCGTGGCACGCTGGCCATGGCACGCACGGGCGTCGTCGACAGCGCCACCTCCCAGTTCTTCATCAATCTGCGCGACAATGACTTCCTCAATAATGGTACTCGTGACTTCGGCTACGCCGTATTCGGCAGGGTCAGCACCGGCATGGATGTCGTTGACGCCATCGCAGGCGTCCCGACCGGCAACAGTGGCGGCCACCAGGACGTCCCGGTCGAGGCGGTCCATATTATCGAAGTTACGATCGACGACTGAGTTCGGACAGCACCATGACCCTGACCCGCGATGCACGTCACCTGGCACTACCGCAGGTCGGCGCGGCAGGCCAGCAGCGCATTGCCGACGGCAGGGTCTTGCTGATCGGGGTCGGCGGCATCGGCTGCGCCGCTGCTGCCTACCTCGCGTCGAGCGGCGTCGGCCAGATTACGGTTTGCGACTTCGACACGGTTGATGAAACCAACCTTGGGCGCCAGGTGCTGTACGCGCAGGGTCATATCGGCGAACGCAAGGCCGAAGTGGCCGCCGCGCGTCTGCAGAAGATCAACCCGGATATCGGCGTAACGGCGGTTTGCGAGCGTCTCACGGGTGCCGCACTGCACGATGCAGTGAGTGCCGTCGACGTCGTGCTCGATGGCAGTGACAACTTTGCTACGCGCTTCGAGGTCAATATGGCCTGCGTTGCGCAAGCGCGCCGCCTGGTGTCAGGATCCGCGATTCGCTTCGAGGGACAGCTTGCGGTTTTCGGACCCGACTTCACCGATTCCCCGTGCTATGCCTGCCTGTACGCCGAAGCCGATGAATCGCTCGGCGACTGCGCAGGCAACGGCGTGCTCGCACCGGTCCCTGGCGTCATCGGCACGCTGATGGCCGTTGAGACACTGAAATTCCTTGCCGGGGTTGCGGCGCCGGCGCCTTTGCTGCGCCTGTACGACGGCACGGCAAGCGAGTTTCGTCACCTGGGTGTCAGCAAGCGCCCCGACTGCCCGGTATGCGCGTGACGCTGGTCGGGATTTTGCAGTCAGTGGCCGTCGTCACGGTCCTCTTTTCGCTCGTCACCGCGCTTCCGCTGAATGACAGCATGCTTCAGCTGTTCACGCACTTCAGGCCGCAATACTTCGTGGTGTCGGTCCTCCTGCTGCTGGCGCTGGCCGCCTTCCGCCAACACGCCTACACAATTGCCTTGCTCGTCGCGGTCGCTGTCAATGCGAGTTTCGTCCTGCCGTGGTACATGGGCAAGGCACCAGATCAGGGCGCGACAACCTTGCGCGTCGTGCAGGCCAATATTCTGTCAACCAATACTGAGCACGAGAAAATATTCAGGATGCTCGAGTCCGAACAGCCGGATCTCATCGTTTTCCAGGAAGTGTCACCGCAATGGTTGACGGCACTGGCAGCATTGAAACCAGAGTATCCCCACTCCTACGCAGAAGCGCGGGAAGGCAATTTTGGTATCGCGGTGTTCTCACGGATACCGCTTCTGTCGGTCTCGCACGTCGACAGCCCGCCCTATGCCTACCCCACGATTATTGCGAAGCTTCGCGTTGGCGACGAGCTGGTCAACCTGGTCGCGACCCACCCGACCATTCCGGTATCGCCCCCGTTTTTCGAGGCCCGTAATCTTCACCTGGACAGCGTGCAGGAGGTCCTGGCGAACCTGGACGGCAGCACGATTCTCCTCGGCGATCTCAATACCGCCATGTGGGATGTGAACTACCGTACGTTCGAAAAGCGAACCGGACTACGGAACGCCCGCAAAGGATTCGGGATCGTGCCAACCTGGCCGACGTTCATGCCGTTTGCGATGATCCCCATCGATCACGTCCTCGTCTCGAAAGACATCGGAGTACAGGACGTTCACGCTGGCGCACGGATGGGCTCTGATCATCTGCCGCTGGTCGTCACGCTCTCGCTATAACGACCAGCGGCAGCTCCGCCTTTCATTACTCGCCTTTCTGACGAATCTGGAAACGCTTGATTTGTGACTGGTCGTTGATCGCGCAGGCCGCCGCGTACTCGCGGATAACCGTGTCGCCATCCGCGCCAAGAACCAGCGTCTGGATTCTCAACTTGTGCCCCGATACCCGACGGTCCTCGGTCTTGACGTTGTGTACGACGCTCCCGGCATCCGTGAAGTCGGCATAGCTGGCAACCTCGGCAACACAGGTATCGATGCTGCTTTGCGGCGCATCTGTCGTGAACCCGGGAATGGCGAATGCGACATTGGTAGCGAACAGGCCGACCAGCGTCAGTGAAAGTGCAGTTTTGCGGTTCATCATGGTTCTCTCCTCGTTGTGCGAATATCAGAACGTATGTTCTGTTTTAGTCAAAAAAAACGCATCTCTCGATACTTCCCATAACAGAATGAATGTTCTGTCATGGGCAAAAAAATGTCAGCCAGGCGACCTTGCTCGCAGCGAATTCAGCGCGCTATCAACGATGCCGTCCAGTGCCTCCTTGGGGAAACCCGTACGCCCAAGAACGGCCAGACCGAACACCGTGTTAGTCAGGAGCAGCCCCGCCGCGTCAACGTCGACGTCCTCATCGATCTCGCCAAGACCTTTCGCAGAATCCAGGCCGATAGCGAAGGCCTTGGCCATGCGCTTCATGAACCGTGTCAGGACCCCTCGCAATTCCTCATCCTGCGGCGCCAGCTGCATGGCGGTATGGACGAACAGACAGCCTTTGTTTTCCTCGTCACAGCAAATATCTGCGACGCGTTCCCTGAAAATCTCCCGGATGTGGTTCAGTGAGGCTCCCGGCTCCAGCAGGCGCAGGTAGGACTGCTTGCCCATGCCTTCCGCGTACTTCTCGAGCGCCTGTTCGAACAGTTCACGTTTATTGCCGAACGTGCCGTAGAGGCCGTAACGACTGACGCCCGTCGTCTCCACGATGTCCTCCATCGAGGTGTCCGAGTACCCCTTGGACGCAAACAAATCAACGATTTGCGAAAGCGCCGTGCCGGGGTCGAATGTTCGTGCTCTGTTCATGGTTAGACAGAATACTCATTCTGATACTACCTGTCAACCCCGCTGCATGACGGAACCCTCAGTTTCAGAATGATTGGTCCGGAAAGTCCTTCGGGCAAGCGGTTTTCAGCGTCAAAACGGTGCCAGTGACTGTCCGGCCGCTTCTCGGCGTGCGCCCTAGTACAGGACGTAGGTACTAGCCGCGGATGCATTGCCCGTTCATGAGCACGGGCATAGAATCGGTGAACCATTCCGGACACCACCTCTATAAGGAGCCGCGTCATGCTATCCGTCTTTAGAGCCGCCGGCCTTGCGGCTGTAGTAGCACTGGCCAGTCCGATTGCCATTGCTGATGACTGCGTCGACTGCCATCGGGATGAGACGCCCAACATTGTCAATGACTGGCAGATCAGCCGTCATCATACAGAGGACGTTGCGTGCAACGACTGCCACAAGGGCAGACACAAGTCGGCCGATGACGTTGCCAAGCTTCGGACCATTACGGCAGAAACCTGTGCCAAGTGTCACGAAGAGCGTTTCGAGGAATTCTCAAGAGGCAAGCATGCGCTGGCGTGGGCCGCAGTCGAAGCCATGCCGACCACGCACGCGCTGCCCATGGCGCTGTCGCATGGCATGAAGGGCTGTGGCGGCTGCCACAAGCTGGGTCTAAAGAACGAAGACGAGATTGCACAGCTCAAGGAAGAAGGCAGCATGTTTGGCCACGCCTCCTGCGATGCCTGCCACACGCGTCATACTTTTTCCGTGGTCGAAGCACAGCAGCCGCAGGCCTGCCAGACCTGTCACATGGGATTTGATCACCCACAGTGGGAGATGTGGTCAGCATCCAAGCACGGCATCCGCTACCTGTTGATGCAAAACGGCACTTTGCCCGCCAACACGCCGGCGCCGACTTGCCAGGACTGCCACATGGTCGATGGCGATCATGAAGTCCGTACCGCATGGGGCTTCCTCGCGGTGCGCCTGCCACTACCCGAGGACGAGCAATGGGCGGCCGACCAGGTCACGATCCTGCAGGCGCTCGGCGTCCTCGACCCCGAGGGCAACCCGACCGCGCGTCTCGATGTGGTCAAAGCCGCCGACGTCGCCAGGCTGACGCAGGAAGACTTCGATCGCGAACGCAACAAGATGATCGCCGTTTGTGAAGAGTGTCACTCGACAAACTTTACCGTGGCAGAACTCGGCAAGGCCGACGATCTAATTCGGGAAGCCGATCACCTGCTGGCCCAGGCAATTCGCATCATCGCGTCCCTGTATGAGGAAGACCTACTTGCGAAACCGGAAGGCTACGCCTACGCGTTCCCGGACTTGCTGACCTTCCACGACGCGCCGACGTCCGTCGAACAACGGCTGTTCGAGATGCACCTGAAGCACCGCATGCGGGCCTTCCAGGGCGCTTTCCATGCAAACCCTGACTACGCGCTCTGGTACGGATGGAGCGAGATGGTTCGCGACCTGCAATACATCGAGGAAAAAGCCGAAGAACTGCGCAGGCACGCAGCCGCCGGTCAATAGGGAGCTAACGTGCTGCCGGCGACACTCCCTGCGGGTGCGCCGGCCGCATCATCAGGCAGCGCTCGCGGCGTTGGGATCGTAGCCCAGGTTGGGTGCCAACCAGCGTTCAGCTTCATCGATGGTCATGCCCTTGCGCTCGGCATACGACTCGAGCTGGTCCCGGTCGATTTTGCCCACGGCAAAGTACTTCGCATCCGGGTGCGAGAAATAGAAGCCGCTGACGGCCGCCGTCGGGTACATCGCGAACGAATCCGTTAGCTGCAGGCCGATAGTCGACTCAACGTCCAGCAATTCCCAGAGCTTGGCCTTTTCAGTGTGGTCAGGGCACGCGGGATAGCCCGGCGCCGGGCGGATGCCACGGTACGCCTCGGCGATCAGCTCCCTGTTGCTCAGTTCTTCGTCGGCCGCGTATCCCCAGAATTCCCGGCGCGTGCGCTCATGCAGGTATTCGGTCAGTGCCTCGGCCAACCTGTCTGCGAGTGCCTTGAGGACGATGGCACTGTAATCATCATGGTCTTTCTCGAAACGCTCGACATGTTCATCGATACCGATACCGGCCGTGACGGCGAACGCACCGATATAGTCCGCGTAGCCGTTACCTGCCGGCGCGACAAAATCGGCCAGGCAGGACTGAGCCTGGCCTTCCGCCTTGGCGCGCTGCTGCCGGAGGTGTACCAGGCGATGCCGCACGCTGGTGCGATCCTCATCGGCATAGACCAGTACGTCATCGTGGTCGTCGGTGTTCGCGGGATGAAGACCGAGTACAGCGCGCGCCGTAAGCCACTTCTCGTCGATGATTCGGTCCAGCATCGCGGTCGCATCATTGAACAGCGAGGACGCCGCTTCGCCGACGGTCGCGTCGTTGAGGATCTGCGGAAACTTCCCGTGGAACTCCCAGGCATTGAAGAACGGCATCCAGTCGATGTAGTCGCGCAATTTCGCGAGGTCGATGTCGTCGAAAACACGATTGCCCGAGAACGTCGGGACCGGCGGCGAGTAGGTCGCCCAGTCGATGTCGTGTTTGCGATCTCGCGCCTGGGCCAGTGAAAGCTGCGGCTTGAGGCGCTTCTTGTTTGCATGTTGTTCCCGCCGTCGGGCGTTGTCCTTGCGGGTTTTCTCGACAATGTCGTCGCGGGTTCCGGGTTCGACCAGCGCCTGGGCGACGCCGACAGAGCGCGATGCGTCCTTTACGTAAATCACCGGCCCTTCGTAGCACGGCTCGATCTTCACCGCGGTGTGGGCGGGTGACGTCGTCGCTCCGCCGATCAGCAGCGGCAACTCGAAATTCAGGCGCTGCATTTCGCTTGCGACGTGCACCATCTCGTCGAGCGAGGGCGTGATCAGTCCGGACAAGCCGACGATATTGGCGCCTTCGCGTCTTGCGGCATCGAGTATCTTGTCGCAGGACACCATCACACCGAGATCGACGACTTCGAAGTTATTGCACTGCAGCACGACG
This sequence comes from uncultured Woeseiaceae bacterium, assembly GCA_945787845.1. Taxonomy (GTDB): domain Bacteria; phylum Pseudomonadota; class Gammaproteobacteria; order Steroidobacterales; family Woeseiaceae; genus UBA1847. Next base: position 57,789 of record CALZJH010000007.1, read on the forward strand.
CCGACGATATTCTTGCCGATGTCGTGCACGTCGCCTTTCACGGTTGCGAGCACGATCTTGCCGTTCGAACTCCTTACGCCGTCCTTTTCCTTCTCGATGTAGGGCACCAGGTGTCCGACCGCCTTCTTCATGACCCGCGCCGACTTCACGACCTGCGGCAGGAACATCTTCCCGGCACCGAACAGGTCCCCGACAACATTCATTCCGGCCATCAGCGGGCCTTCGATGACATCGAGGGGACGCGTCGTCGCCTGCCGTGCTTCTTCGGTATCCTCGATGACGAATTCGTCGACACCGTTGACGAGCGCATACTGCAGGCGTTTCGACACCTCCTCCTCGCGCCACGACAGGTCGGCGCCTTTTGCTGCAACACCGCTCTTCTGGTCCTTGTACTGCTCGGCCACCGTCAGCAGGTTGTCGGTCGCGTCAGGCGTGCGGTTCAGGACAACATCCTCAACGGCATCGCGCAATGCGGTCGGCAGGTCTTCATAGATCGCGAGCTGTCCCGCGTTGACGATGCCCATGTCCATGCCCGCACGAATGGCGTGGTACAGGAACACCGAGTGGATCGCCTCGCGCACGACGTTGTTACCACGGAATGAGAACGAGACATTACTCACACCGCCGCTGACGAGCGCGTGCGGGAGCGACTGCTTGATCTTCCGCGTCGCCTCGATGAAATCGAGACCGTAGTTTGCGTGCTCTTCGATGCCCGTCGCGACAGCGAAGATATTCGGATCGAAGATGATATCGGACGGGTCGAATCCCACCTGTTCGGTGAGAACCTTGTAGGAGCGCTTGCAGATATTGACCTTGCGCTCGATGGTGTCGGCCTGTCCCTGCTCGTCAAACGCCATGATGATGACAGCCGCCCCATAATCGCGGCACAACTCCGCCTGCTCGATGAACAACTCCTCACCTTCCTTCAGGCTGATCGAGTTCACCACGGCCTTACCCTGCACGCACTTGAGTCCGGCTTCGATGACCGACCATTTCGACGAGTCGATCATGATCGGCAGTCGCGAGACATCGGGCTCGGAAGCAATGAGATTCAGGAGGGTGGCCATCGCCTTTTCGGAATCGAGCATGCCCTCGTCCATGTTGACGTCAATGATCTGTGCGCCATTGTCGACCTGCTGCCGCGCAACGGCGACGGCCGCCGCGTAGTCGTCCGCTTCGATGAGCCGCCGGAATATCGCCGAGCCCGTCACGTTGCAGCGTTCACCCACGTTCACGAACAGGTTATCGGGCCCGATATTGAACGGCTCGAGCCCCGACAAGCGGCAGCGCGCCGGCAACTCTGGCACCCGGCGCGGCGCGTGCTTCGCTACTGCCTTGCCCAGCGCGCGAATGTGTTCGGGGCGCGTCCCGCAACACCCGCCAACCATGTTGACGAGACCGCTTGCCGCGAATTCGCCTACAACCGCGGCCATTTCCTCGGCCGTCTCGTCGTACTCACCGAATTCATTGGGCAGCCCTGCGTTGGGGTAGGCGCTGACCCGCGTATCGGCGACGCGCGAGAGCTCGGCAACGTAAGGGCGCAGTTCACTCGCGCCGAGCGCACAGTTGAGGCCGATCATGAACGGCTTGATATGTCGCACCGAGTTCCAGAACGCCTCGGTTGTCTGGCCCGACAGGGTTCTTCCGGACGCATCGGTAATCGTGCCGGAGATCATGACGGGCAGCTCGACGCCCGCTGCGCGGAACGCGCGCTTCACGCCAACAATCGCCGCCTTGGCATTGAGCGTATCGAAGATCGTTTCGATCAGGAGGAAATCGACACCCCCGTCGATCAGCGCCAGCGTGGACACTTCGTAGGTATTGGCCAGGTCGTCAAACGTGATGTTGCGGTAGCCTGGATCGTTCACGTCCGGCGATATCGATGCCGTGCGGTTGGTCGGGCCAAGCGCGCCGGCCACATAGCGAGGTGTGCCTGTCGCGGCACTGGCCGCATCGGCACATTCACGTGCGAGCCGCGCAGACGCGGTATTGAGCTCGGCGACCAGCGAGTCCATGCCGTAGTCCGCCATTGACGGCGCGTTGGAGTTGAAGGTGTTCGTTTCGACAATGTCGGCACCGGCCTCGAGAAACGCGTTGTGAATGTCACGAATGACATCCGGACGCGTGATCGACAGCAGGTCGTTATTGCCTTTCAGGTCCTGCGGCCAGTCGGCGAAGCGTTCACCGCGATAATCATCTTCGCCGAGCCCATAGCCCTGGATCATCGTGCCCATCGCCCCGTCGAGCAGGAGGATGCGCTCGTCGAGCGAGTTCAGGAGTGTGTCAATTCTTTGTTGTCGTTCCATCGATGAATCTCATGCAGCAACGCTGTGCGGACGGACACCCAGCGCATGACAAATGGCGAACGCCAGTTCCGAGCGGTTGAGCGTGTAGAAGTGAAAGTCAGAAATGCCCTCAGACTGGAGGCGCCGCACCTGGTTGATGGCAACGCTGGCCGCAATCAACTGGCGCGTCTGCGCGTCATCCTCGAGTCCTGCGAACCATTCACTGAGCCAGTCTGGAACCGATGCACCGCAGGCCGCGGCGAACTTCTGGAGCTGCGGGAAACGCGTGATCGGCAGGATGCCCGGCACGATCGGCGCGTCGATTCCCGCGGCCGCGCAGCGGTCGCGAAAGTCGAGGAAGACGTCCGTGTCAAAAAAGAACTGCGTGATGGCACGCGAGGCGCCCGCATCGAGCTTACGCTTCAGGTTGTCGAGGTCGAATTGCGCATCGGGGGCCTCCGGGTGAACTTCGGGATACGCCGCAACGGAGATTTCGAAGTCGCCGACCTTCTTCAATCCCTCGACGAGGTCCGCTGCATAGGCATAGCCGTCCGGGTGCGGCTCGTAACGCTCGGCGCCCTGCGGCGCGTCGCCCCGCAACGCCACCAGGTGACGAATACCCATGTCCCAGTACTCACGCGCTATGTCGTCGATTTCTCCCCGGCTCGCGCCGACGCAGGTAAGGTGCGGCGCAGCGCGCAGATTCGTCTCCGTGATGATACGAGCAACGGCATTGTGCGTGCGTTCGCGCGTCGAGCCGTCCGCGCCGTACGTCACGGAAATGAAGCTCGGCTCGAGCGCGGCCAATCGACCGATGGACTGCCACATCGTCGCCTCCATTTTTTCGGAGTGCGGTGGAAAGAACTCGAAGGAGACGTTGGGTTTGTTGTCGAATCTGATATTCATGAGGTCGCCACACCGAGCAACCAGCCCGGTTTTTTGTCGGGGATCGACCGGGGCGGTGCCAGGCGTAAGCCGGTCTGCGCCGCCCAGTCGGTAAAGTCGGATCTAATCTGGTCCGCTGTGCGTTGTCCTGTTGCGGATAGCAACAACAAACGTCCGCCGCTCTTGAGCAAGCGCAGGGATTCGGTAATCACGTCGGTCGGACGTTCGGCCTCGGCCAGGATGCCGTCGAGGATGATCGTATCGAACGCGCGGTCCTCGAAAGGCAGCGCGTACATGTCGCCGTGCCGCAGCGAACAGTTCGGCGATCCGGCCAGCAGCAGCTCGGCGCGGGCGAGTCGGCGGGCATCCGAATCGATGTCCACACCGACGGCACGGTGGGCACGCGACGCGAGCAATTTGAGGATGCGTCCCTGGCCGCAGCCGACGTCGAGCAAATTGCCGAGTGGCGCCGCGACGGTCAACTCCACCAGCGCCTTGTGCAGTTGACGCTCGTCAACGGAGTCCGTGAGACGGGCCGGCTCATCGTCGGCGCGGAGCTTGCGCAAGCTCTCGACGTCTTTCTCAAACTCGGGCTCATCGTCGGGCAGCAGCGCCAGCAGGCGCCGGAGCAGGGACGACGATTCGCCGTCAGACGGCACGCGGTAGAACACGAAGTGCCCGTCACGAAAGCGCTCGAGCAGCCCTTCGGCGATCAGCTGCTTGAGGTGCTGCGACACGCGTGGCTGGCTGAGGCCCGTGACCTGGGTCAGTTCCGACACGCTGCATTCCGCGACACCGCACAGGGCCACGAGGCGCATCCGCACAGGATCCGCCAGCGCCCTGAGCTGGGTCAGCAGTTTGTTGGTCGAAGCCTTCATATAAAAATATAAAGATTTATTTATATTTAAGGCCGGACAGTATACCGCACTGGACGCCGGGGTCGAAAGCTAGTTTATGACTTTTCCGGGATTCAGGAGATTCTGCGGATCCAGGAGCTGCTTGAGCTCGCGCATAAGCTTGAGCTCGTCGGCGCTGCGGCTGAGTCCGAGCCAGGGCCGTTTGTCGATGCCGATGCCGTGTTCGGCGGAAATCGAGCCGTCGAGACCGTCGAGGCAGCCGTAGACGATGCCGTCGCTGGTTTCGTGGTGGGCGCCGTTGTCATAGGGTTTTACAAAAATATGCAGGTTGCCGTCGGCGATATGCCCGAAGACCTCGCATTCGGCATCGTCACGCCACGCCCGCAGGCGCTCTTCAAGGCGCGAGACGTAGGTTTCCATATGCCGTATTGGCAAACTCACGTCGTACAGGTAGGCCGGCAGCGCGAGGTCGAATTCTTCCCGGACATTCCAGAGTGACCGGCGCTCGGCTTCGGACTTCGGCAGTATGGCATCGACGATATCGCCACCCTCCATACCTTCCTCGAGCAAGCGCTGAAAACGCTCGGCATCGGCGGCCGGGTCGGCGCCCTCCGCTTCAGCGATAACGTAATAGGGATAGCCACGCTCGAGGGGTGCGGCCGGTCCGCCCTCGCCGGTCACTGAGGCGTAGAAAGACTCCCACATGACTTCGAACGCGGACAGTGTTCCAGCCAGGTTCGCCTTGAGCAGGCTGAGCTGGCGAGTGACGGCAGCGAGCGACTCGCAGGCGAACATCGCGGTGTCGCGGCTCACGGGCATCGGGAACAGGCGCACAACGACACGCGTCACGATGCCGAGGGTCCCTTCGCTGCCGATAAAGAGCTGCTTGAGATCGTAGCCCGTGTTGTTCTTCAACATCTGGTTCATGGAAGAAATCACGGTGCCGTCAGCCAGCACGGCTTCCAGGCCCAGCACGACATTGCGCATCATGCCGTAGCGCAGCACGTTGATACCGCCCGCATTGGTTGCGACCGCGCCGCCGATCGTGCAACTCCCACGCGCGCCGAAATCCACCGGGAACAGGAAACCCAGGTCCGCAACGTGCTCTTGCACCGACTGCAGCACGGCCCCCGCCTGGACCACCGCAATGCCATCCGACGTGTCGACGCTCTCAACCCGGTCCATGCGCTCGAGCGAGACGATGACATCGGCAGCCGTTGCAACCGCGCCCTGGACGATACCTGTCTTGCCGCCCTGCACAACGACAGTCTGGTCGTGCCCATGACAGATCCGCATGACCCTGGCCAGCTCATCCGTCGATCCCGGCCGCACCAGGCACTTCGCCCGGGTCGGCGTCGAATCCCAGTAAGATGTCGCGCGTTCGCGAAGCAGGTTTGCGCCGACGACGGCGGAGGTCCCAAACTCGTCGATCAGGACCTTTAGAACATCGGACATTCGCAGATCACCTCAGCGTTGCTTCACTCTGTTGATGCCATGCCGTTTCGTCAGGTGGCCTGCGCATCGCCCCGATAGACATCGAAGTCCAGCAAGTCCACCCGGTATGTCTGAACCGACAGCAGGATTATCACCTGAAAATACACGCTTCTCGCGAAGGGTTGAAATGCACGCGCATCCTCGGCACTCAGAAAGATGGTGATCACCGCGTAAAGCGTTACCGCGATACTGGTGAGGCACATCACCGTGGCGAGCCGTCGCGTAATGCGCATCCGGTCATCGGTGCTCTGGTGTGGATTGAGCTTTTTGCCGTACATGAACCAGAGCAGAATGGATGCGAAGAAGACATTGAGGCCAGTAATGATCAGGTTGTTGATGAAACCGCCAAACCATGGGTAGTCGAACTGGCGAAACCACGCGATGAAAACCCAGAAGGCGAGGTACACGGCCACCGTCGTCCAGAATAATGCCGGCGACAGGACGTCGAACAGTTTGCGTCGATTGAGCTCTGCCGTGCGCGTTGTCCGCGGATTGAGGCTGCGCATCAGTTTCAACTCCTTGCGGACCGTCGCCTCTATCCAGATCAGCGGCAGAATCTGGACCAGGAAGAACAGGAAGGCCATGGCGTTCATGACTTCCCTGCCGCGCGGAACAAACATCGAGACCGCAAGGACCGAGAACCCGATTCCGGCAATGACCCAGTTCGCCACCCGGTATCGTTGTTGCATCTTGATGTAGTCGTCAAAAGGTTTCGGATACAGAAGCGGGTGCGTTGACGGCGGATACGTTTCGAAGACGAACGACATACGTCGAACGATCCTCGACGGTATGTAGATCGAAGCCAGGATGATCTGGCTGAGAAACGCTATCGAAAAGAGATTTTGCTCTAACATAAATTTGTCCTCACGCGTCGCCGCTGCTCATGATGGCGGCGAAAGCGACCCGGATTTCCGAGTCCGTCGCACCGCTCGCCCTGAGCGCCGCAATCGCGCTCTTCAATTTTTCCGTTACCAGTTCATTCAGATCGACCAGGCTGTTCTCCCTGGCGTCAGGGTGTACGTAGGTGCCGCGATAGCCGCGAGTCTGGATCACGCAGTCGCGCTCGAGAAGCCGGTAGGCCTTCGCGACGGTCTTGTTGTTCAGGTTCAGATCGTTGGCCAGTTGCCGGATCGACGGCAAGGCATCACCCGGTTTCTTGTTGCCTTGCTGCACCGCCTGCTTGATCTGTGCGATCAGCTGCGCAAACAGCGGCACAGAGCTCTCAATATCGATCGTGATCTGCATGGATCCTCCTGACCCATATGTACCATGTTACAGCATGGTACATGTGGGTCATGGTGACGTCAAGTACCTTGCGGTTTGCAATAAGGGGTTCTTACTGGACGGAGTCCGGCGCCGGGACGACGTTGTCGGCGAACAGCCTTTCGACGTCGACGGCGTCGAAATGGCGGCGATGCCCGCAGTATTCGCAGATCACCTCGATACGGCCCTGCTCTGCCAACGCGGCCCTCGACTCGTCTTCACCGAGCATCTTCAGGACATCCTCGGTCTTGCGTGCCGAACAGCGGCAGCGGAAGTTGACGCGGCGCGGCTCGTAGACCCGGACGTCGTCTTCTGCGAACAGCTTGCCGATCAGTTCCAGCCCGGCCTCGCCTTCGAAGTCCCGCGGTGACAGGGTTTCTATGAGGAAATGCAGGCGCTTCCAGTCGTCGTCGTCCATTGACTGGCCCGGAACCTGCTGGAGCAAAACGCCGGCAGCGAATTCGCTGTCGGCCAGGAGCATGACGTGACTGGGCACCTGCACCGAGCGCGCGAAATAGTGTTCCAGGCTTGCCGCCAGCGAGGTATCGTCGATCTCGACAATGCCCTGGTACGGGCGATCGCCCGCATCAACGGTGACCGCGCAATACGCGCCGGCGGTGAGTTCGGAAAAATTAGCTGCGGCGTGCTCCGGGCTCGCCGACGCCAAACCGCGCAGGTCCAGATCGCTCGTGCACTGAACAACGAGCATTTGCAGGGCGCTGGCGCCCTGAATCTGCAGTGTGACTACGCCGTCGAACTTGAGGCTTTGCGCAATGAGCCCCGCGGCCGCAGCGGAATGACCGAGCGTCTCGGTGACCAGCGCGTCGTAATCGTGATCGCGCAGCATGCGCCGCCAGGACCGCGACAGGTGAATCAGTGCGCCCTTGACGGGTAACGACTCGAACCCGAACGGTGTGATGCTGTCGGCCGACATGTCAGCCCGAGAGCTTGGTTTTGAGGATCTGGTTGACCTGCCCCGGGTTCGCCTGGCCTTGCGTCTCTTTCATGACCTGGCCAACGAAAAAGCCGATCAGTTTTTCCTTGCCGGCTTTGTATTCGGCCACCTGGCCAGGGTTGGCTGCGATGACTTTGTCGACGACGGCCTCGATCGCCGAACTGTCGGTGATTTGCTTGAGACCCTTCGCCTCGATGACATCATCGGCAGAGCCTTCACCGGCCCACATGGCCTCGAAGACCTGCTTGGCGATTTTGCCCGAGATCGTGTGATCGTGAACGCGCGTCAGCAGGCCCGCAAGTTCCCCGGCCGAAACCTTGCTCTCACCGATGTCGAGACCGTCCTTGTTAAGCGCGCCCGAGAGATCACCCACAACCCAGTTGGCCACCGTCTGTGCGTTCGCCTGGGTCGCTTTCGCTGCGGCTTCGAAATAGTCGGCAACAGGGCGCGAGATCGTCAGGATCGCCGCATCGTCATTCTTGACGCCGTATTCGTCGACAAAACGATGCTGCTTCGCGTCGGGAAGCTCCGGCAGTTCGGCGCGGACCGCCTCTATGTAGTCAGCAGAGATTTCAACGGGCAGCAGGTCCGGGTCCGGGAAGTAGCGGTAGTCGTTCGCTTCCTCCTTCGAGCGCATCGACCGCGTTTCATCCTTGTCCGAGTCGTACAGCCGGGTTTCCTGCACGACCTCGCCGCCGTCCTCGATGAGTTCGATCTGGCGTTCGATCTCGTAGTTGATGGCCTTCTCGACAAAACGGAACGAGTTCAGGTTCTTGATTTCGGCGCGTGTGCCGAATTCTTCCTGCCCTTCGGGCCGGACCGAGATGTTCGCGTCGCAGCGGAAAGAGCCTTCCTGCATGTTGCCGTCCGAAATGCCCAGGTAACGTACGATCGTGTGAATCTTGCGCATGTACGCCACGGCTTCCTTCGCCGAGCGAATGTCGGGTTCGGAAACGATTTCGAGCAACGGCGTGCCCGTGCGATTCAGATCGATGCCCGACGACTTACCGAGTCCCTCGTGGATTGACTTACCTGCATCTTCTTCGAGATGCGCACGCGTAATGCCAATACGTTTTTCGTTGCCGTCGGCGTCCGTAATGAACAACTCCCCGTGCTCCACGATCGGCAATTCGAACTGGCTGATCTGGTAGCCCTTCGGCAAGTCCGGGTAAAAGTAGTTCTTGCGCGCAAACACTGATCGCTGCGCAACGCTTGCGTTAACCGCCAAGCCGAACATCGTTGCCATGTGCACGACTTCCTCGTTGAGCACGGGCAGCACCCCGGGATAGCCGAGATCGACGAGACAGGCCTGCGTATTCGGCTCCGCCCCATAAGCCGTTGACGCTCCTGAGAAAATCTTGGACTTCGTCGCAAGCTGACTGTGGATCTCGAGGCCGATGACAACTTCCCACGCACTCATTCGAACGCCTCCGGACAAGCCGTGTGCCAGGTGGTCGTCTGCTCGTAGGCATGCGCGCAGCGCAGCAGGGTGGCCTCATCGAAGTGGTGCCCCACGAGGTGCAGGCCCACCGGCAGGCCTTTGACGAAGCCGCACGGCACCGACAGTGCGGGGAAACCACCGAGGTTGGCGCCGATCGTGTAGATGTCGTTGAGGTACATCGTGATCGGATCGTCAACCTTGGCCCCCAGCCTGAACGCCGGTGTGGGTGTGGTGGGACCCGCGATCACGTCGACATCCTCGAACGCGTTCTTGAAATCGTCGGCGATCAGGTGCCGCACCTGTTGCGCCTTGAGGTAATAGGCATCGTAGTAGCCGGCCGACAGCACATAGGTGCCCGTCATGATGCGGCGCTTGACCTCGTCACCGAACCCTTCGCCGCGGCTGCGGCAATAAAGGTCGAGCAGGTCCTCAGGGTCCGGCGCACGATAGCCGAAGCGCACGCCGTCGAAACGCGACAGGTTCGACGAACACTCGGCGGGTGCAACGACATAGTAGGTCGGCACCGAGAGATCGATATTTGGCATGTCAACTTCGACGGCCTTCGCTCCGAGCGACTCGAGCACGGCGATCGCTTCCCGGGTACGCGCGCCGGTGTCACCGTCGAGCCCCTCATCGAAGTGCTGGCGAACGACGCCAACCTTCAGGCCGTCGAGCGATGTACCCAGCGCACCGACGTAATCGGGTACGGGTTCGTCGATCGAAGTGGAGTCGCGCTCGTCGAAGCCCGCCATGACGCCGAGCAGGCGTGCGGCATCCTCGGCCGAGCGCGTGATCACGCCGGCCTGGTCGAGGCTCGATGCAAAAGCGATCATGCCGTAACGCGACACGCGTCCGTAGGTCGGCTTGATACCCAGCGTGCCCGTGAGCGCCGCGGGCTGGCGAATCGAACCGCCCGTGTCAGTCGCCGTTGCGGCCGGAGCCAGGCGCGCGGCAACGGCCGCAGCTGAACCGCCAGAGGAGCCACCCGGAGAACGCGCGAGATCCCACGGGTTCTTTACCGGGCCATAGAAACTTGTCTCATTCGACGAGCCCATCGCGAACTCGTCCATGTTGGCCTTGCCGAGTACAACAGCACCGGCGGCCGCCATGCGCTCGACGATGGTCGCATCGTAGGGCGACACGAAATTGTCGAGCATTTTTGAGCCACAGGTCGTTTTCACGCCCTCGGTGCAGAAGATGTCCTTGTGGACGATCGGCAGGCCGTTGAGGGCACCGCCCTCGCCGGCAGCCCGCGCCGCGTCCGCTCGCTCGGCCGCCGCCAGCGCTTCATCGCCCGTTACGGTGACGAACGCGTTGAGCGTTTCATCGTGCGCGCCGATGCGGTCGAGCAGCGCCTGCGTCAGCTCGACTGACGAAAAGTCGCCGGCCTCAAGCCCGCCAGCCAGCTCACTCAAGGTGCGCTTATGAAGATCCGTCATTCGATCACCTTGGGCACTAGGTAGAGGCCGTCGGTCACCGCAGCCGCGTTTTCCTGGTAGCGATTCCGTTCATTGGACTCTGTGACGACGTCCGGGCGCAGGCGCTGCGCCACATTGAGCGGGTGGGCCATGGGCACGACGCCGCTGGTGTCTGCCTGGGACAGCTGATCGACGAAATCGACGATTCTGGAGAGCTTTTCGACGCTCTCGGCGTACTCGTCGTCGCTTAATTTGAGTCGTGCCAGCGTCGCAATCTGCTGGACCTGATCTTTATCGAGTGACACGGGATTTTTCCGCTGTTTTCTAGATGGTTACCGGGGCCCGCCGCGGCGGGGACGCAATAATACACGCCGCCTTGTGGAATGTCGTGCGCATTGCTAGATTACGCCGTTAATTCGTTTTTGGGATCCCGCCCCGCATGTTCAAGAATATCCTGGGTTATTTTTCGAATGACCTATCCATTGACCTTGGCACCGCCAACACCCTCATTTACTCCCGGGGGCATGGCATCGTGCTCGACGAACCGTCCGTCGTGGCGATTCGCGAGGATTCAGGCCGGGGTGGTCGCATCGTTGAAGCGGTGGGCATGGAAGCCAAGAACATGCTGGGACGTACGCCGGGCAACATTACGGCGATTCGGCCCCTGAAGGACGGCGTTATTGCCGATTTCACGGTCACCGAGAAGATGCTGCAGCATTTCATCCGCAAAGCGCACTCATCCAGGTACTTCCGGCCGAGCCCGCGGGTCCTGATTTGTGTGCCCTACGGCTCCACGCAGGTCGAGCGGCGCGCGATTCGAGAGTCTGCCGAGGGCGCGGGCGCGCGCAAGGTGCACCTTATTGACGAGCCGATGGCCGCGGCGATCGGTGCGGGCATGCCCGTCCACGAGGCGCGCGGCTCAATGGTTCTCGATATCGGTGGCGGCACCTCGGAGGTTGCCGTGATCTCGCTGAACGGCATCGTGTATGCGGCATCGGTACGCATTGGCGGCGACCGCTTCGACGAGGCCATCACCAACTACGTGCGCCGCAACTACGGCATCCTGATCGGTGAGGCCACAGCGGAGCGCATCAAGCATGAGATTGGCTCGGCGTTTCCGGGACAGGAAGTCCTCGAGATTTCGGTCAAGGGCCGCAATCTTTCCGAAGGCGTGCCGCGCAGCTTCACGCTGAATTCGAACGAGATCCTCGAAGCTCTGCAGGAGCCGCTGCAAGGCATCGTCGGGGCGGTCAAGGAAGCACTCGAACAGACACCACCGGAGCTTGGCGCCGATGTCGCAGAACGCGGCATTGTCCTGACCGGCGGCGGTGCGATGCTACGCGACCTCGACAAACTCCTGATGGAGGAAACCGGATTGCCGGTCGTCATCGCCGACGACCCGTTGACCTGTGTCGCCCGGGGCGGCGGGCGGGTCATCGAGCTCATCGACGAGCACGGCCCAGCTGTATTCGGACTGGAGTGATAACCCCAGGACGTCACCATGGCCACGTCCCGGGGACATAACACGAACCCAGCCCGCATCCCGGCGCTGGGTCTGCGGGCCCTCGTGCTTATTCTTGTCAGCATCGTGCTGATGTACCTCGATCATCGCCAGAATCATCTCGACGGCATTCGCAAGGGGATTGGTGCGGCTGTCTACCCGCTCCAGGTTGTCGTCGACGCGCCGGTACGCTTCTGGGGATGGCTCGGCGACTCCACGACCTCGCGTAACCAACTAGAACTCGAACTGGGGCGGCTGCAGGCCGAGCGGCTGCTGACCAATGCGCGTCTCCAGCGCCTGACCGCGCTCGAAGCCGAGAACGCTCGACTGCGCGCGTTGCTCGACGCCCGCGAATCCGTTCGGGACGAGGTTCGCGTAGCCGAGATCATGGCGGTCGACGCGAATCCCTACGAACACAATCTGGTTATCGACGTAGGCAGTCGCGACGGTGTCTACGACGGCCAGGCCATCGTCGACGCGGACGGTGTCGTCGGCCAGGTTATCCGGACCGGCGTCATGACTGCGCAGGCTGTATTGATCAGCGACGCCGACCATGCACTCCCCGTTGAAGTGAACCGCAACGGTCTGCGCACCATTGCCGTTGGCACAGGCGAGATCGATCGTCTTGATCTGCCGTTCCTGCCCAATAATGCAGACATCCGTGCCGGTGACCTGCTGGTCACGTCGGGCCTGGGCGGCGCCTTTCCCGCAGGCTACCCGGTTGCCGTCGTCGACTCGGTGACCCGGATCCCGTCGGAGCCGTTTGCGGATGTGACCGCAACGCCCTCCGCCGCGCTGGGCCAGGTGCGCGAGGTCATGCTGATCTGGTCGGCTCCGCCCGTCACCGAGGCCGAGAACGCGACAGAGTCCGCAACTGAGACCGAGGAACCCGACGAATGAGCAGGGACAGCGCCTCGCGGCGGTTACCCGTGATTATCACGCTCATCGTCGGCCTGATGCTGACGATCATGCCGCTGCCGGATGCCATCGAGGCGTTCCGCCCGGACTGGCTGGCCTTGCTCATGATCTTCTGGGCCATGCAGCTGCCGCGGACCTGGAGCGTCGGGTCCGCGTGGATCGTTGGCATCGTGCTTGACGTGTCGTACGGCACACTGCTCGGCCAGCACGCGCTGGCGCTGTGCGTCATCACGTTTGCGACGGTTCGCTTTCACCTGCTCATGCGGGTCTTCCCGCTGTCACAACTATCCGCCACGGTATTTGCGTTGCTTGCGCTCTACCAGTTCATCCTGTTCTGGGTGAACGGCGTCGCAGCCGTCTCAGCGCCGTCGGTCGCTTACTGGGGTCCCGTCATCACCGGCACACTGATCTGGCCGTTCTTCTACATGTTCATGTCGGGCGTTCGCTACCGGTCGCGTTCGGGGGATTGAGCATGTCGACCCTGCTCTCACCGATCAAGGACGTCCACTCCGAGCGGCGAATGTTTCTTTCGCGTGTGGTTCTCGCCGCTGTCGTGTCGATTCTGCTGCTCGGCCTGGTTATCGCACGGCTGGTCCAGCTACAGGTCGTCGATCACGAGCTGTTCGCCGAGAAATCCCAGGGCAATCGGGTGCGTATTGAGCCCGTGCCGCCGATCCGCGGCCTGGTTTTCGACCGCAAGGACCGTGTGCTCGCGGAGAACCTGCCGGCGTACCAGCTCGAACTGATTCCCGAGCAGGTCGTTGATATCGACGACACGCTCAAACGGCTCGCCTCCATCAATCTCATCCAGTTCGAAGATATTCCGCGCATCAAGGATCTGAGCCGCAGCGGTCCACGCTTCAAGCCCGTGACACTGAAGTTCCGCCTGACGGAGAAGGAAATCGCCAGCTTCGCCATTCAGCGGCCGCGCTTCCCCGGCGTCGACTTTCAGCCGCGGCTGGTCCGTCACTACCCGGATGGAGAGTTTGTATCGCACGCTGTCGGCTACGTCGGTGCGTTGAGTACCGACGACCTGCAAAGACTCGACCCGGCTCTCTACGCGGGCACCTCGCACACGGGCAAGACCGGCGTCGAGAGCAGTTTCGAGTCGGATCTGCATGGCGATACCGGCTATCGTCACCTGATCACGAACGCCCGCGGCCGCCAGGTCCCGAGCGATACCAGTGAATTGCTCGATTCACTGCCGTTCGACGAGACGCCGATGCCCGGCGCAAACGTCTACCTGAGCATCGACCTCGACCTGCAGCGCATTGCCACGCAGGCACTCGACGGCCGCCGGGGTGCGCTCGTCGCGATTGATCCGCAGAACGGCGAAATCCTGGCGCTGGTCAGCGCCCCGGCATTTGACCCGAACCTGTTTGCCGTCGGCATGTCGACGTCCCAGTATCGCGAGCTGAGCGAGAACCCGGATCGACCGCTGTTCAACCGTGCGGTGAGGGGTACCTATCCGCCGGGTTCGACCATCAAACCCGTGCTTGCTTTGGCAGCACTTGAAACCGGTGCAACCAACCTGACACGCAAGACCGTGTGCCACGGTTATTTCCAATTACCCAATATCGAACATCGCTACCGTGACTGGAAACCCGAAGGTCACGGCCCCGTCGATTTGCACGACGCCATCGCCCAGTCCTGTGACGTGTACTTTTACGAGATCAGCACCGAAATTGGCATCACCAGCATGCACGACTACCTGACACGATTTGGGCTCGGATCGGAAACTGGCATCGATATTAGCGGCGAACGGCCGGGGTTGGTTCCCTCAGTGGAGTGGAAACGCAACAATTTTCGCGGCGACGATCGTCGCTGGTACGACGGCGAGACAGTGACGGCCTCTATCGGGCAAAGCTACATGCTCGCAACCCCGTTGCAGCTCGCCTCGGCGGCTGCTGCACTGGCAACGCGCGGCAAACGCTTCCGACCACATATGGTCGCCGCGGTCGAAGACGCCCTGACCGGAGAACGTCGCCTGGTCCAACCTGAACGATTGCCTGATGTGGAAATCAGCAACGACTTCTACTGGCAAAACGTCCTGGATGCGATGCACGACGTGATGCAGGGCCCACGCGGTACGGCGCGCGCCGTCGGCTTCGGGGCACCTTACGAAATGGCGGGCAAGAGCGGCACAGCACAGGTCGTGTCGATTGCGCAGGACGAAAAGTACGACGACGCCGAACTCGAGGAACGACAGCGCGATCACGCGCTGTTCATTGCCTTCGCGCCGCTGGACGAACCGCGCATTGCCGTCGCGCTGATCGTTGAAAACGGCGAAAGCGGCAGCGGCGTCGCCGCACCCATCGCGAGAGCGGTCATGGATGCCTACCTGGGATATGGTGACGATGCGCCTTAACGAAACACATCGCATGTTTACACCCAGGGCCGCACCGCTGTCCGACTTCGGCGGCGTTCTGCGTCGCCTGCACATCGACGGGCCGCTGCTCGTTGCCCTGCTCCTCGTGTGCGGCTTCGGCCTGTTCATTCTTTACAGTGCCGTTGGCGAAAACAACCGGCTGCTGGTGAACCAGGCCATTCGTCTTGGTGTCGCGTTCATCGCAATGCTGATCGTTGCGCAGTTACCTCCTGACTTCCTCCGGCGCTGGACGCCCTGGGGATACATTGCCGGCCTCGTTTTGCTGGTCCTCGTGCTGACGATCGGTGAAGTCAGCCAGGGCGCCCGCCGGTGGCTCGATTTCGGCGTGCGCTTTCAGCCATCGGAAGCCTTGAAACTCGGCGTGCCCATGATGGCGGCGTGGTTCCTGCACGACCGCCAGATTCCGCCCAACCTCGGACAGCTGGCGATCATTGCGGTCATGATCGGGGTGCCCACGGTCCTGATCGCCAGGCAGCCCGACCTCGGCACGTCTCTCCTGATCGCAGCATCCGGCGTCATCGTCATCGTCCTGGCCGGCATGTCGTTTCGGCTGATGCTCGGCCTCGGCATAGCCGCCATCCCGGGCGCGCTGGTTCTCTGGAATTTCATGCAGGACTACCAGAAGCAACGCGTCCTGACCCTGCTCAATCCCGACAGTGACCCGCTCGGTGCCGGTTACAACATCATCCAGTCAAAGATCGCGATCGGGTCCGGCGGCATGTTTGGCAAAGGCTGGACCAATGGCTCGCAGGCCCAGCTCGAGTTCCTGCCTGAGCGCGACACCGACTTTATCTTTGCCGTGCTTGGCGAGGAGTTTGGCTTGCTGGGCGTACTGACGCTACTTGTCCTCTATATGTTTATCATCGGTCGCGGCCTGTTTATTGCGGTTGAGGCGCGCGACACGTTTTCACGGCTGCTGGCCGGGTCCATCAGCCTGACGTTTATGGTCTACGTGTTCGTAAACACGGCCATGGTCACGGGTCTCGTACCCGTTGTCGGCGTGCCTTTACCACTTGTATCGTTTGGCGGAACGTCCATGGTGACGCTGATGGCGGGTTTCGGTATTCTGATGTCCATTCACTCGCACCGGAAGTTGTTGCCGCACTGATGAAAAACCGCTTACTTGCAGTCGCTGCAATCTTCGCCCTCTCCATTTCCTGCTCCCAAGCCGCCGACAAGACCCTCGTCGACGTCGCGCGTCCTGATGTCGCTGCGTTCATCGATGAGATGGTTGCGGACCACGATTTCAAGCGTGATGCGCTCGCCGAGGTGCTCGGTAAGGCCGAGATCAAACAGTCGATCATCAAGAAGATCTCCACGCCCGCCGAGAAAAAACTGACCTGGGCCGAGTACCGCAAAATCTTCATCACCAAAGAGAGGATCGCAGCGGGCACAACGTTCTGGCTCGAAAACCGCGAGATGCTCGAGCGCATCCACAAGGAAACCGGCGTTGCGGTCGAAATGATCGTCGGCATTATCGGCGTTGAGACCTACTACGGCCGGATTACGGGCAAGGACCGCGTCATCGATGCGCTGGCGACGCTCGCGTTCGACTATCCGCCGCGCCAGAAATTCTTTCGCAACGAACTCAAGCAGTTCCTGATCCTCGCGCGCGAAGAAGAAATCGACGCGACCACACCGGTCGGCTCCTATGCCGGTGCGATGGGCAGGCCGCAGTTCATGCCATCGAGTTTTCGCGCCTACGCCGTAGATGCAACCGGTGACGGCAAGCGCGACATCTGGAACAACTGGGCCGATGTCGCCGGCAGCGTTGCCAACTACTTTATCGAGCACGGCTGGCGCTCGGATGAGGCCGTCACGAGCCAGGCAACGCTGAGCAATCGCTGGGACGGGCCCGTGCCGCAACCAAAGAACACGCTCAAAGCAAGCAGCACGGTCGAGTCGCTGAGCAAACGGGGCGTCGTCTTCGCGACCGACCTGTGCGCGGACAGCAAAGGGGAGCTGCTGACGTACGAAGGTGAGGACGGCATCGAACACTGGGTCGGTTTTCACAACTTCTTCGTGATCACGCGATACAACCGGAGCGTCATGTACGCACTCGCGGCGCACCAGCTTGGTCAGGAAATCGCCCGCGAGGTGGATGCCGATGCCGCTTAGGCTGTCGCTACTGGCGATCGCCTTACTCGCTCTCGCGGCCTGCGGAGGGAACAAGGTACGCGGTGACGGTCCGCCAACCGGCAGCAGTCGCATTCCCGACCTGCCCGGCGACGCCATCCCGCGGCCCGAGCCACGCAGCCGCTATGGCAACGGGCCGGTCTACGAGGTGCTGGGCAAGCGTTACACCGTCATGCCGTCGAGCGCCGGCTACCAGGAGCGCGGCGTCGCGTCGTGGTATGGCAAGAAATTTCACGGCAACCTGACGTCGAATCGCGAGGTCTACAACATGTACGGGATGACGGCCGCGCACAAGTCGCTGCCGCTGCCGACCTATGTCCGCGTGCGCAACCTCGCCAACAACAAGTCCATCGTCGTGCGTGTCAACGATCGCGGGCCGTTTGTGCACAACCGGATCATCGACCTCTCCTATTCGGCAGCGCTGAAACTCGACATGATCAAGGACGGCACCAGCCTGGTCGAAGTGACCGCCATCAACTTCGATGAGCCATCTGGCGATCGGCCGGTGCGCCGCAGCAAACCGTCAGCACCGCCACCGACAAGCGGCGAGCAAGCACCCTACCTCAGCACGCCCGCTGTGGTGGAAAACCGGATCTACGTCCAGGTGGGCGCCTTCGGCGATCGTGCCAACGCCGAACGCCGGCTTGGCGCGCTGTCGCTCGCCGGCATCAAGGACGCGTTCATTCACGAGGAACGCACACCGGAGCGCACGCTCTACCGCGTGCGAATCGGGCCGGTTGCCGACGTTGTGCAATACGATGTGCTGGTCGAGGAACTCGAGGGCATCGGCATCACCGACCCGTACCTAATTGCCGAATAGCCGCGTACAATACGCGCCCAATCCCAACACCATTCCGCCTGAGGCCTCATGTCTACACGTCTGTCCTGCGCCGTTTTACTGATTTTTGCATTCGTATCAAGCACCTATGCGCAGGCACCCATGCCCGCACCGGCGCCGCCGATCGTTGGTGCCAAGAGTTACCTGGTCATCGATGCCACGACCGGCAAGGAACTGGCCTCGCTGGATCCCGATACGCCGCTGGCGCCGGCGAGCCTGACCAAGATCATGACGACGTATGTGGTCTTCAAGGCCCTGTCCCAGGGCCAGATTCAACTCGCGGACGAGGTCACGATCTCGGAGCGCGCGTGGCGCACGCCCGGCTCACGGATGTTCGTGGAAGTCGGCAAGCGCGTAACAATCGAAGAACTGCTTCTCGGGCTGATCGTGCAGTCAGGCAACGATGCCGGCGTCGCACTGGCCGAACACATTGCCGGCACCGAAGGCGTGTTTGCAGAGATGATGAACCAGCAGGCGCAGCAGCTGGGCATGCTCTCGAGCAACTTCCGGAACGCCACGGGGTTGCCCGCTGAAGGTCACGTCACGACGGCCCGCGACCTCGCCACGCTGGCACGGGCGATGATCGAGGAATTTCCCGACTATTACGCCTGGCACGCGATCAAGGAGTTCACGTTCAACGACATCCGGCAGAGCAACCGCAACAAGCTGCTGTGGCGAGACTCGTCGGTGGACGGGCTGAAAACCGGTCACACTGACGATGCGGGCTACTGCCTCGTGGCCTCCGCAGCACGCGACGGCATGCGCATCGTATCGGTCGTCATGGGCACCTCCAGTGAGAAATCGCGAGCCGACGGCAGCCAGGCGCTCCTGAACTATGGCTTCCGGTTCTTTGAAACCCGCCTCCTGTACAAGGCCGGCGAGGAAGTCACAACCGCGCGCGTCTGGAAGTCCGCCAATCTCACATCGCGCCTCGGTGTGTTGGAAGATCTTTACATCACGGTACGCCGCGGCTCCTACGATCAGCTCGTGTCGACGATCGACATCCCCGCGATTGTCGAGGCACCGGTCGCCGCCGGGCAGCCCGTCGCGGAACTGAAGATCGGGCTCGGTGAAGAGCCGGTCCTGAGCACGCCACTGCGCGCGCTCGACGATAACCCGACGGGCTCGCTGTGGCAGCGTACAAAGGACAGCGTCAGTCTCTGGTTCGAGTAGCAATGACTGAAGAATCTGCCATCGAGTTTCCCTGCGAGTTCCCCATCAAGATGATGGGCCGCAACCTGCCAGAGTTTCGCATTACGGCGCGAGCGCTGGTTGAAAAACATGCCGGCGCGGTTGACGAAAAGGCCGTGCAGGAATCGCTCAGCCGCAATGAGCGCTTTGTGTCGATTACGGTCACGATCACCGCGACCAGCCAGCAGCAGCTCGACAATATCTACCAGGACGTCAGCAACCACACGGACGTCCTCATGGCGCTGTGAAGACGCGCTTTCTCGGCCGCCAGGACTACGTGCCGCTATGGCGCGAGATGCAGGCGTTCACCGATGAGCGCGACGCGTCGACGCCGGACGAAATCTGGTTCTGCGAGCACCCGCCCGTGTTCACGCTGGGCCTGAATGCGAGCAAGGAACACCTGCTGGCGCCCGGTGATATCCCGGTCGTCCAGATCGACCGCGGCGGCCAGGTCACGTTTCACGGTCCCGGCCAGCTCATGGTGTATCCGCTGATCGATATTCGACGCGCCAACATCGGCGTACGCAAGCTCGTGACGGCGCTGGAGCAGAGTGTGGTCGACCTTGCGGCTGAGTATGAGGTCGATGCCGCTGCTCGTGCCGATGCACCGGGGGTATATGTCCATGATGACAAACTCGCAAGCGTCGGCTTGCGCATTCGCCGTGGTTCGAGTTTCCATGGCATGGCGTTAAACGTCGACGTCGACCTCGAGCCGTTCACACGCATTAACCCCTGCGGCTATGCCGAGCTCGAGATGACCGACCTGCATCGTCTCGGTATTGAGCTGCAACTCGACGAGACCGCCGACAAGCTGCTGCCGCATTTCAAGCGGCACCTGGGGCTCTAGGCATTGCCTCCGTGTTCTCTTGCAATACTACATCCCGTTTTCGGGTAACGAATTAATGTTTGTGAGCGCTCGACATGCGTAGTCTCCTCACCGTCTCCCTACTCTTGATGCTCGCTGGGTGCGATTTTGAATTTCCAGGTGGCATCGACGAGAAGTTCGGAGACCAGCACTTCAAGTCTGCCGTTTCTGCCATAGAACTCCACAAGGTTCGGACAGGCGAATATCCGGGATCGCTTGACGATCTCGAGTACCTCGGCGATTGGGACATGATCTGGGTACAGTCGGTGGGTTACGAGAAATCTGGCGATGGCTACAACCTATATGTAACCAGGGGCTGGGCTGGAGAGCCCTCGCTGAAGTTGCCAGAGGGTTACAGAGGGGGTCTCGGACTAAGAGACTCCAATGTTACCTGGGTGCCAGAAGAGCCCGGCGGCGACCACTAACCAGGCGCTGCACTGTATCTCCTGGCTATCTGCCACCTTTCTTGCATCCGCAGGAATGCCGCCAGATACTGGTGACAAGTTAGCTGAAAGTTGCGCCGCATTGGCAAGATCTTCCGACAAGGCAGAGACCAGCATCCGGTTTGGGTGTGGATTCGTATTCGGCCTGATGTGTGGCACCGGCACACTGGTCTTTGGTCTTGCTACCCAGGACCGCGCTGCGGCTGCTCTTGTAGTTGTCGTGGCGGTTGTCTGTGGATTGTTAGCGGTTCGCTATGGTGACCTTTTTTGGAAGCGGCTGTCCGGCTGGTTTTGGTGGTGGACTTAGGACATAGAATGCGAACAATAGTCATAGCACTGGTGTTTACTCTGATCACTGGTTGCGCAACGCAGGACATTGCGCCTGAAGCTGCGTCCGATCCGGACGTAGACAACGGATTTCACATACTTGAGGCTGGCGTTGTTGAGTTATCCAGGAATGCGAAACGCGCTAAAGAAGACTATTTTGACGTTGTCATCGCTGATTGTGATGCTGCCTACAAGGACTCGGATAAGCGCCTCTACTTTGCGCGTACCTCTGCGGAAACGCTCTTTTACCTATTGAAGTCCGCGTCGGAAGATCAACCTGCAGAAGTGCTGGAGGTTCCGTGCAGCGAAGCACATTATCTTGCGGCCTACGCCAGTCTTGATCTGGGCAATGTGTCGGAGGCAGAACTCCACTTGACGCGTGCGTTGCATTGGTCGCCGGTAAATCCACTGTACACGTCAGAACTGGCGCACATCAGGCAGCTCCAGCGGGATTGGAACGGTGCGTTGACACTGTTCCTGGAAGCGGAAGACAACACCAGGGCATTCTCCCCTGACGACGTCCAAGAGATCGAACTTGCCAGGGCGAAGCGGGGAATCGGGTACTCATTAATCGAACTCGGGCGACTTGACGAGGCTGAAGCGAAGTTCCTGGAGTGTCTGGAAATTGATCAGGACGACGAGGCCGCGAAGCACGAGCTGGCATACATTGCCGATCTACGCGCGCGTTCCGGCAAGTAACAAAGGAGAATCATGATTTTTTGGGTCGCACTTGCTGTGTTTCTGATTCCGTTGATCTACTTTGTTTCTTCAACGAGTGACAGTCGGCGAGCCCGTTCTCGCAAGCTCGACCAGATTCAGCGCCGACTCGCTGAGAAAGAAGCTGAAGCACAATCGCAAGACCGAGACGAGCCAGAACACCCGAGCTAGTGTGAGTCCCGCAGTGTGGCCAGCCGGTCTGGTGTACCGACATCGGCCCACAGCCCTTCGTACAATGTTCCTGACAACCGCCCCTGGTCTGCTGCCTCGCGTAACATCGGCGCTAGCGGGAAGCGCCCCGCTTCGCACCCGTCGAAGAACTCAGGTCGATAGACCGCGACGCCGCTGAATGTGTACTGCGCGCGCTCACCATTGCGAATCAGCCCGCCTTCGATATTGAAGTCACCGTGGTCGCGATACTCGGGCGTCGGCACCAGCACTAAGTGCCCAAGATCGCCGGCGGCGAGTTCCACGCGCGGCACGGGCATATCCGTGTAGATGTCGGCATTCACAACCAGGAACGGCTCGTCGCCGAGATGCGGCAGCGCCTTGTGGATGCCTCCACCCGTCTCGAGAATATTGTCGCCCTCATCGCTGTAGATGACGTCGAGCCCGTAGCGCTCGCCGGAACCGACACGTTCGACAATCCTGTCACCGAGCCAGCCAAGGTTGATGATGACGGTTCGGATACCCGCCACCTGCACATTCCGGAGATGGCGTTCGAGTAAGGTCTCGCCGCGAACTTCGACCAGCGACTTGGGGATCGCGTCGGTCAGCGGGCGCAGGCGCTCGCCTCGCCCTGCTGCGAGGATCATCGCCCTCATGCTTTGGCTTCCAGACCGGGCAGAACACGCGTCTCGATCAGGTCGATAAGCGGTCGCAGCTCATCGTAACGCGGACCGAGTTCCGTGATGTACGACAGCGTTCTCGGAATATCTTCCATGTAACCGGCCTTGCCATCGCGGTGATTGAGGCGCGCGAAAATTCCGGCAGCCTTCAGATGTCGTTGTACACCCATGAGTTCGAAGTAGCGGCGGAACTGTTCCTCGTCGACTCGCTCGCGAGTTTTACCATCGAGGCCCTGGTAAAAATCGAGCGCCCATTGCCAGACCTGATTAGTCGGCCACTGCACGTAGCAATCCTTGAGCAAGGAGACGAGATCGTAGGTCAGCGGTCCTTCAACGGCATCCTGGAAGTCGAGTATCCCGGGATTGTCCTCAGCCGTAAGCATGAGATTGCGTGAGTGGTAATCCCGGTGCACAAAAACCTGCGGCTGATCCAGTGCGTTCGCGACGAGCAGGTTACAGCAGTCCTGCCAGGTACCTTCCAGCGCGTCATCAAACGAAATTTCCAGGTGCGTGCCGCACAGCCAGTCATGGAATAACGACAGCTCGAAACGCAGGAGTTTTTCATCGTAGGGAGGCAGCTGCGACTGGTACGCCGATCCGCGCCGCTGCATCGTGACAAGCGCCTGCAGTGCATCCGCATACAGTTGGGGCGCGGTCGTTGCATCGTGCAGCAGGATGTCGAGGTACTGGCGCGTGCCGAGGTCAGTCAGCAACAGGAAACCCTCGTCAAGATTGGCCTCGACAATGCGTGGCGCATTGAGCTGCATGGCTTCGAGAAATCCTGCGACCCGCACGAACGGCAAGCTGTCCTCCTGCGTGGGAGGCGCATCCATCGCGATGAAACTTTTGTCGCCCAGCTGCAATCGAAAATAGCGGCGGAAACTCGCGTCCTCGGACGCGGGGACCGGCTGGCTGCCCGCGACGGCGTCGATGCCATCGATCCAGGCTTTCAGGGCGACCAGGCGGGCATCGGCCGGGGCTGTGGAACTTTCGATTTCAGTTCTCCGTAACGCGTTGAAGCACCTCGGGAAAAAGAGGCGATCTAATCAATATTGAAGGTATCAAATCCCAATGCTTGATAACATCCCGTTACCACAAGCTCTGGCCCATGGCTGACCCGAAAACTGTTTTGTCTGCGAAATCACTGATTCTTGCCTGCACCCTGCTGGCCGTGACACAAGCACAGGCCGCGGACGAGCTGGTGTGCGAAACCTCGATCGGCCGGCCGCTGGACGTCAATTCGTCGTGGCGCGAGGGCGTGTTGCCCAATCCCCTGACCATCCAGCTCGAAACCGGCGCCATTGACGCGCAGTTGGGCGACGAGCCAACGGCCAGCATGACCGGGGGCGTGCTCCTGCGACGCGACGACAAGCTGGCTGGCGCCGACTCGGCCCGCTTCGACCCCGAGCAGCAAGCACTGTTTCTCGAAGGCGGCGTCCGTTACGAGGATCCGGGCACGCAGATCCTGAGCCAGTCAGCCGAGTTCGGCTACGGCACCGGCCGCATTCGCTTCGAAGGCGCCGAGTTCTCGCTGGGTAGTAGCGATGGGCGCGGCGCGGCGAGCGCGCTGGAGATCAATGAGAACGGCACGCTGTCGCTGGGCGGCGTGGAGTACACGACGTGCCCCCGAGGGTCCGAAGACTGGCTGTTGCAGGGCAAGTCCATTGTGCTCGATACGCGCGAGGGTGTGGGCACGGCAAAAGGGATGCAGCTGCGTTTCAAGGGCGTTCCTATCCTCTACCTGCCCTACATGTCGTTTCCCATTGGCGACGCACGCAAGTCGGGCGTGCTCACGCCTGAAATCGGGAGCTCCGGGCGCAGCGGCAACGAGATTCGGGTGCCCTATTACTGGAATATCGCACCGAATTACGACGCGACGATCACACCAAGGCTGCTGACGAGTCGCGGTCTGCAGCTCGAAACACAGTTTCGTTATCTGACCGCGCGCAATGAAGGCTCCGTCACCGCCGACTACCTCCCCGATGACAGTCTGATCGACGATTCCCGCCACCAGCTTCGCTTCGGTCATCAAACGCTCTGGGACAACGGCTGGCGAAACCGCATCAACTTTCGTGAGGTGTCGGACAGCCAGTATTTCGAGGACCTCGGCGGCAGCCTGAGCATCTCGAGTATTACGCACCTGAACCGCCACGTGAGTTTCGACTATCACTCGCGGCGCGTTTCATTTTTTGCGCAGGCGCAGGACTACCAGACGATTGACGATGCCATCCTGCCGACGGAGGAACCGTATCGGCGCCTGCCGCAGGTTCTCGTCTCCGCAAACTGGCCCGTCAGTTTCCTGAAGCTCGGCATCGACAGCGAACTGGTCAACTTCGATCGGAATACCGGCGTAACCGGGTGGCGCTTCAATGCCACACCATCGGTCGAGGCTCCCATCGCACGGCCAGGCTGGTTCGTGACCCCGGCCGTCGCGCTCGACTACACTCGTTATGACCTGGCGGACAGCTTGCCCGGGACCGAGACCAAGCCCACGCGAACCGTACCGATCACGAGCCTCGACACGGGTCTGATTCTCGAGCGCACGATGTCCACTGCCAATCGGATTCAGACTCTCGAGCCCCGCCTGCTATACGTCAATATTCCGTACCGTGACCAGGACGGCCTACCCGTTTTTGACACGATTACGCCCGACATCAACCTGGTGCAGCTTTACCGCAAGAACCGCTTCCTCGGCGGCGACCGGGTTGGTGACACGGAACAGGTCAGCCTCGGCGTAACAACCCGCGTCCTCGATCTCGACACGGGCCGCGAAATGATGACGGCGACGATTGGCCAGACGCGCTACTTCAGCGATCGCGACGTGGCCCTGCCCGGCATGCCGGTATCCACGTTCGAGACGTCCGACTACATCGCACAAATCAGGTTCGGGCTGCTCCGGAATGTGAATTTCGACATCGGCCACCAATGGGGTACCGGAGACAGCGGCACCACGAAGTCGGAGGCCCGGCTGCAGTACAGCCCGGCGCAAAACAAGGTGCTTAACCTCGCGTACCGCTTCCGCCGCGACTCACTCGAACAGGGCGACCTGTCGTGGTCCTGGCCGATGGCGACACGCTGGAATTTTGTCGGCCGCTACAATTTCTCGTTCCGCGACCAGGAAGTTCTCGAGCAGTTCTTTGGCCTCGAATACGAGAGTTGTTGCTGGGGCCTGCGCCTGGTCTCCCGCCGCCATATCTCGACCCGCGATGGAACTCGTGATTCGTCATTTGGTCTGCAACTGGTACTGAAAGGAATGACGAGCGTCGGCACAGCAGCTGACAAACTGCTCGAACGTGGTATTCTTGGCTATTCTGCAGATCTCCGGTAGTAAAAATTGTTAAAATTCATAAACTTATGCGCTATCGCCGCATTCGCCACCGCGCCTGTCGCTATTGCCGACGAACTCTCCGAGACCGGTGAGTTTCTCGACGGCGTTGCCGCCATCGTCAACGAAGGTGTGGTCCTCAAGAGCCAGCTGCACGAACAGCTGAACACGATCAACAAACGTGCCGAGGAAATGGGCATGGATTTGCCGCCGCCCGAGGTTCTCGAAGAACAGGTCCTCGAACGCTTGATCGTCTCGGAAATTCAATTGCAGCGGGCCGCGCGGATCGGTCTGACAACGTCAGACGAGGTCCTCAACCGAGCGATCGCCACGATTGCGCAGCAGAACGGTGTGCCGTTCGAAGACATGCCCAGGCTGATTGCCCAGGACGGCATGGACTTCGGTGAGTTCCGTCGCGGCCTGAGAGAGGAAATCACGATCAATAACCTGCGCAATATTGAAGTCGGGGACAGCATCAACGTCTCCGAGCGGGAGATCGAGCAGTGCGTTGCCGACCTCGAGGGCAACGTCGTGGCCAACTCGGACTACGCGTTGTCGCACATCCTGTTGACGCTGCCTGAAGGGGCAAGCGCGGCGCAGGTGAGTGAAGCCGAGGAGCTTGCGAATTCCATTTATGCGCAGATTCAGGACGGGGCGGATTTCCGGGAGCTTGCCGTTCGCCATTCGGCCGGCCCGACCGCGCTCGAAGGCGGGTCGCTCGGCTGGATGCAGGGACAACAGGTTCCGACACTGTTTACTGACGTTCTGCAGGACATGGGCCGTGGCGATGTTTCGGAGCCGATTCGAGCGGCCAGCAGCTTTCACATCGTCAAGGTCGACGATCTTCGCAGTGCGGTTGAACGCAGTGAGATCGACCAGGCCAAGGTACGCCACATCCTGATCATGCCTAACGAGCTGATTGATGACGCCACGGCCAGGCAGCGTCTCGACGAAGCCCTTGCAAAGATTCGCGATGGCGAGGACTTCGGCGAACAGGCCAAGCTGCTGTCTGACGACCCCGGCTCAGCGAATCTCGGTGGCGACCTCGGCTGGGCCAGCCCCGATAACTATGCGCCGGAGTTCGCACAGACAATCAAGGACAGCGAGATCGGCGTTATCTCCGAGCCGTTCCGCACGCAGTTTGGCTGGCATATCCTCGAAGTGCTGGAGCGCCGCGTCTACGACAACACGGAAGACCTGAAGCAGGCCAACTGCAGCCAGAAGATCAAGGCAGGCAAGATCGAAGAGGAATCGATGCTTTGGATCCAGCGCCTGCGCGACGAAGCGTTCGTTGAAACGCGGATTTAGTGTCCCTGGCAAGACCACTCGTAGTCACAGCCGGCGAACCCGCCGGCGTCGGCCCGGAACTGTGTAACGCGCTGCTCGACAGCCCTTATGCGGATGATCTCATCGTCATCGGCGATCGGCGGCAGCTCGACGGGCGGCTGCGTATTGTCGATACCCCGTTTCCGGTCGACGTCGCGCCGGGCAAGCCCGATCCGGCGAATGCCGAGACCTTGCTTAGTGGGCTGCGCGCCGCCGCCAAAGGGTGTCTTGCCGGCGACTATGCCGGCATGGTGACGGCCCCTCTCGCCAAGCACGTTATTGCAGACAGTGGCGTCGCATTCACGGGCCACACGGAATTCCTCGCCGAGGTTACCGGCGCACCGCATCCCGTGATGCTGCTCGTAGCAGGCGACCTGCGCGTCGCGCTGGCGAGCACCCATCTGCCGCTGCGCGACGTCCCCGACTATCTCACCCCGGCGATTATCGAGAGAGTCCTGCGAATTCTCGACCAGGACCTGCGCGAGAAATTCGGCATCAGCCAACCCGAGATCATCGTTTGCGGACTGAACCCGCATGCCGGCGAAGGCGGGCACCTGGGCAGCGAGGAAAACGACGTCATTGCGCCGACCCTCGAAGCGCTGCGGGCCGAAGGACTGAAGCTGCGCGGCCCGATGCCTGCGGACACGGCGTTCACGCCGGCTGCCGGCAACAAGGATGCCGTGCTGGCGATGTACCACGACCAGGGCCTGCCGGTTCTCAAGTACGCCGGCTTCGGGCACGCCGTCAACGTAACGCTCGGCCTGCCGATCATCCGCACGTCGGTCGACCACGGCACGGCCTTCGACATTGCCGGAACCGGTACCGCGGATCCAGGCAGCCTCCTCGCGGCCGTCGAACTTGCCGCCAGCATGGCGCAGAACTGATGGCGAGGCATCGCGCACGCAAGCGGTTCGGGCAGCATTTCCTGACCGACCCGGGTGTGATCGACGCCATCATCCGGGCCGTGCACCCCACGAAAGACGATGTCATTGTCGAGATCGGTCCCGGCCAGGGAGCGATCACGGATGCCCTCGCCCGCAATGCCGGGCACCTGCACGCGATAGAGCTCGACCGCGACCTGGTCGCGCGCCTGCGCCGCCAGTACGACGACCAGCCCAACGTCACCGTGCACGAAGCCGACGCGCTGGAATTCGATTTCAAGACACTGGGCGATGACATCCGCGTCGTTGGCAACCTGCCGTACAACATCTCGACGCCACTGCTGTTTCATTTACTCAAGTCCCGCGACCACATTCTCGACATGCACTTCATGCTGCAAAAAGAAGTCGTGGCGCGCATGGCGGCCGGACCCGGAAGCAAAGCCTACGGCCGCCTGGGAATCATGCTCGGCTGCCACCTGCAGGTGGAATCGCTGTTCGATGTTGAACGCGAGGCCTTTTCCCCGCCCCCTGATGTCAGGTCCGCGGTGGTGCGCCTGGACCCATTGCCGCCCGGCACGTATGACATCGCCGATGAGCCGGGATTATCTACGCTCGTCGCGACAGCCTTCATGCAGCGCCGCAAGACGCTGCGCAACGCACTCCGGAAAGTGGCCGACCACGCCGATTTCGAGGCCGTCGGCATCGATGCGGGTGCACGACCTGAACAGGTCTCTATTGCCGACTACATCGCGCTGAGCAATCACTTGCGGCAGAAATCACGCTAGAATGCCGGCATGGATGAAGAGCAGCACGATATTCGTATCAAGGTAGCAACGAGCTACGTGGACGACCAGTCCGAGCCCGACGCCGATCGCTACGTCTTTGCCTACACCATCACGATCACCAACAGCGGTAGTGTTCCCGCGACCTTGCGCAGCCGTCACTGGATCATCACCGATGCCAACGGCAAGGTGCAGGAAGTGAACGGTGATGGCGTCGTCGGTGAGCAACCCCACCTGAACCCCGGCGAACGATTCCGCTATTCGAGCGGCGCGGTTCTCGAAACACCCGTCGGCGCGATGCAGGGCCTGTATCGCATGGAATCCGACACGGGCGCGAGTTTCGATGCACCGATCGAGGCCTTCACACTCGCTGTCCCCGGGCTGTTGCACTAGGACCTGCTCATGGCGGTCTACGCAATTGGTGACATCCAGGGATGCTACGACCCGTTTCGACGGCTGCTCGACGAGATCGATTTCGATCCGCCGAAGGATACGCTCTGGCTGGTCGGCGATCTGGTCAACCGGGGCCCCAAGTCGCTGAAGACCTTGCGCTTCGTGAAGGGTCTTGGCGATGCTGCGATCACGGTGCTCGGCAACCACGACCTGCACCTGCTGGCGCTCGAGGCCGGTTCGGTGCGCCGTGGCAAGCGTTTCTCGTCGCTAACGAAACTGCTAAATTCGAGCGACTGTGGCGAACTTTGCGACTGGCTGCGGCACCGCCCCCTGGCACACTACGACAAAACTCTCGAGACACTACTCGTGCATGCGGGCACGCACCCAGCCTGGGATGTACAGAAGACGCTCGCTCGTGCGGCCGAGGTCGAAGACGCATTGCAAACCGATGGCTATCGCACATTGCTCGGCAAAATGTACGGCAACACGCCGAATGCCTGGGCGGGCAAGCTCAAAGGATATCCGCGACTGCGCTTTATCATCAATTGCCTAACGCGCATGCGCATGATCACGCCGGCACATCACCTCGCACTCGCCTTCAGTGGCTCGCCGTGGCGCGCACGAAAAGGGATGATCCCGTGGTACGAGGCTCCTGACCCTGCGTGGCACGGAACGCGTATCGTGTTCGGCCACTGGTCGGCGCTCGGGCTCATTGTGTTGCCCGACCTGATCAGTCTCGACACGGGCTGCGTATGGGGCCGGCAGCTGACGGCCGTGCGGCTGGATAAACGTCTGCCGCGCGTCGTGCAGGTCGAAGGCGAGTAGGTTCGCCGCTAGGTTTCGCCGGGCAACCTGGGGGTCCGCCCAGACATCTCGTAGAACCGGGCCAGCGCCCTGACCGCGCGTCGTTGCCGGCGACCCGGAGTATCCTCCAGCACCGCGTAGCTCTGCAGCAAGATAGGCTCCGCCTCGTCGTAGCGGCCGAGGCGCGTAAACGCATCCGCAATTTCAGTCTGCGTGCCCGCAACAAGCGCGTGACCATCGGCGAAATCGTCCTGGCGGATTTTGAGTGCCCTTTGCAGCAGCTCGAGTGCGTCCTCGGGTCGCCCGGTGGAGTTCAGTACGGCGCCGAGTTCCGTCAATGCGGATGCCGTATTCTGGTGGTCGCCGTCGTAGGCTGCCTCGAAGATCGACAGCGACCGACGCAGGCTCTCCTCGGCCGCGCTGAGGTCGACCTTATCGTGCTGCAACATGCCGAGGATGACGAGCACGTAGCCGACGGATGGGTGAGACTCACCGCGTCTTTCTGAACGCAGTTTCAGGGCTTCACGCAGCACAATCTCCGCATTCTCAAAATCCCCGGTTAATTGATACACGATGCCCTGTTGCACCAAAGTGGCGGCAAGCAGGTCGTGCTTGTCGCCGAAGATCCGCCGGATCGTGACGACAGCCTGGTCCAACGTCTCCCTGGCCGCGTCCAGATCTCCCTTGGTGCGCTGCAGCACACCAAGGTTTTGCAGGTAATACGCCGTCGCCGGATAGTCCTCGAGCCCCGTTGCGGCCACAATATCGATTGCCTCAAGCAACAATAGCTCTGTCCGGTCGTAGTCACCCTTTACCTGCAGGATTCGGGCAAACGTCGCTTTCGACGCCGCCAGCATGATGCGTGTCTCAGGGTCGGATTCCGCATCGGTTTCGGCATTCGCTGCGAGTTGTGTATAGATGGCAATGCTTTCCTCAATACAGGACTGCGCATTGTCCAGGTCGCCGCTGCGATTGTGCAGGTTTGCGAGATTCCGCAGATTCTCCGCAACCTGCTTCGACACCGCTCCGTATTCACGTGTGTTGATCGCCTTCGCGGACTCCAGCAGCGTTCGGGCACGGGCATAGTCGGCACGCTGGGTCAGCGACTGAGCGAGGTCGTTCTGGGTCGCCGCGACAGTCGGGGAATCCTCACCATAGAGGTCTACTTGCTGCGCCAATGCCCTTTCCAGCATGTCGACCGATAGTGGAATCTCGCCCAGGTTGCGGTAGACACGACCGATGGTCCCCATCAGCGTCGATTGAATCTCGGGCCTGTTGCCCAGGTTTTCCTCTATTCTCTCTGCGCCCGTCGCGAGCAGCTCATCGGCGGTGATCTTCGCACCGCGTGCCTCTCTCGGGTCCTGCGCGTTGAAGATTTCCTCGAGGAACTTCGAAACCTCCTGAGCCGTATCGCGTTCCCTTGCAATATTGCGATTCTGCACCGACACCACGACGCTGAACGCGGCGAGCATGGCGACCCCCAGGACCGACGCCGTGACGGCGGCGTAGTGCCGGCGCACGAATTTCCCGGCTCGATACCGCCAGGACTCGGAACGCGCAACAATGGGCAGGGATTTGAGATGCAGGCCGATATCGTCGGCCAGGGCGATCACGGAACGGTAGCGCCGTTCTGGTTCCTTGCGCAGGGTCTTGAGAATGATCGTATCCAGGTCGCCACGCAGCTGCCGCTGAAGCCGTGAGACGCTTGTGCGGCGATCACTGGCGAGCGCCTCCAGTTCATGCGACCCCTCCCCGACGATGCTTCGAGCCACGCTACGCTGCGCCTGCTGCACTCGCAGGCTTGGCCTGACGACATCCTGCTGGCAGACGGCGCGCGCAAACTCGGTCGGCGTCAGTCCGCCAGTCTCGAACGCAGGATGCCCGCTCAACAAGCGGTACAGCAGCAGGCCCAGAGCGTAAACGTCGGTCGCCGTGGTGACCGCATCACCCAGCAATTGCTCGGGCGCCGCATTCGTGGGCGTCATTATGACGGCACCTTCTCGTGTCAGGCCGTCCGTGACGTCACCCGCCGAATCAATGAGCTTGGCGATGCCGAAGTCGAGCAGTTTCGGCGTGCCGTCGGCCGCCACCAGGATGTTGGTTGCCTTGATGTCGCGATGGATAACGAGGTTCTGGTGCGCGTAATGCACGGCCGAACAGATGGTCTGGAAGATCTCCAGACGCTGCCTCAGATCAAGGCGATGCACATCGCAGTACGTGTCGACCCGAATGCCGTCGATGTATTCCATCACGAGGTACGGAACGCCATCGTCAGTCGTGCCGCCGTCAAATAGCCGCGCAATATTGGGATGGTCGAGATCCGCGAGAATCTGCCGCTCGTTACGCAGGCGCAGGACGGTGTCGGGATCGACAAGCCGATGGCGACCGAGCTTTATCGCTACCTGTTGGTCATACTGCTCGTCGGCCCGCTTTGCGAGGTAGACCATGCCCATACCGCCGGAGCCCAGCAATCGCTCCACCTGGTAGGGGCCGATCATCTCGCCACGCATTTCGTCCGCATCGTGGTCGTCGGCCGCGAATACGCGCACCGCAGTGTCGGCGATCGTCTTCTCTACGGTGGCGTCGAACGACGGGTCGGCACGCAGCAGGTCGAGAACATAGTCGCGCAGTTCGGTATCCCCGCGACAGGCTTCGTCCAGGTAGGCAACGCGCACTTCAGCTTCGAGTTCGGACGCGCCTGCGAACAACTCCTCGACCCGCAGCCAGCGCTTTGGATCCAGGTCAATCATGCGCCAATTCGTTCGCCAGCCATGCCTTTGCAAGGCGCAGGTCGCGATCCACGGTTGCCGCCGAGATACCCACTGCGACGGCAATCTCGTCGTAGGTCATGCCGCCGAAGTAGTGCAGGACAAGGACATCCGACTTCCGCTCGTCGACCGTCGCAAGCGTTTGCAGCGCATCGTCGAGGTCGACGATATCCGCAGAGATTGGCGCCGCAACCCGATCCTCTGCGAGGGTCACCGGAGGAATCCCGCCGCCGCGCTTCTGACTGCGCCGGGCACGGCCAAAATCGGTCAGGATATGGCGCATCGTTCTGGCAGCGATCGCCAGGAAATGCGCGCGATCCTCGAACGCCATGTCCGATTCGGCCATGCGGGCGAATGCCTCGTTGACGAGTGCCGTCGCCTGCAACGTATGCCCGGGGCGCTCCGACTTGAGATACTTCGCCGCAATCCGTCGCAAGTCGTTATAGATCAACGGCGTCAACTGATCGAGCGCTCCGGAATCTCCAGAGCGCCATCTCTCTAGTAATGTGGTCACCGTCGGTGCAGGCGTCATGCGATCTGTCGGCGTCTGATGGGTTGCCCCACCTTGATAGCAAATCGGGCCAGCCGCCGCAATGAAAGGAGCAAGCTGGCGTGGGGCTGGCGACCCGTCACCTGCCGGGCTAGACTGGTTTTGCACCTATTACAAACAACAAAGGACGAAAATAATGGACGATTCAAGCGAACCACCTCCCTCACAGACACTGATAGCCGCTGCCGCCGGAGGGTTTGGCGGTGCCCTGCTGGGTGTCGTTGCTGCCACAATGCTGATGGGCGGCGGTGACAATGACGATCAAAATGCTGCCGTTGTCGAGCCCGTACAGCAGCAGGAACAGGTCGCCAGGAACGAGCAGTAAAAAAATCCCGCCCCGGTGAGGGAATTGGCGTGTCGATTGCGCTTATCTGTGTAAGGACCAGGAAAATGGCGCTACACAGGGATCGAATCGATGAAAGACAACAAACGAATTGTCGACATTGACCACGCCAATAAACAATTGAGTCGCTTGTGCAAGAACCCGAACCGGGCGAAACGACAGGCCATGCAGCGCGAGGCGGCAGTATCCCCCCTGCCGCCTCGCGTTGCGGTACTGGAGAAAGACCCAACGCGAAAGAAGGACCGTTCGTAGTCAGGTCACCCTGTCGTAAACACGGAACGAGAAATCATACTCGTTGCGATCGTCGGCCTCGCGGGCCTCATCAGCGACCAGGCACCAGCGAGTCGCGTCGACGGCGGGGAACGAGGCGTCGCCCTCGACGTCGGCGTGCACTCGCGTTAGGTAAAGGCGCTCTGCAAGCGGCATCGCCAGCGCGTAGATCTGGCTACCGCCTATCACGACGATCTCTTCTGCATCCCTCGCTGCGATGATCGCGTCGTCGAGAGACGCGACGACGTCACAGCCTTCTGCTGTGAAACCAGGCTGCCGCGTAATGACAATATTCCGGCGACCCGGCAAGGGCCGGCCGATCGATTCCCAGGTTTTACGCCCCATGATGATGGGCTTGCCCATCGTGATCGCCTTGAAGTGCTGCAGGTCACCGGACAAGCGCCAGGGCAGCCCGCCCTGCCGGCCAATGACGTCATTCTCCGACGCGGCAACGATAATACTGATCATGGATCGGACTCAGACAGCCACCGCTGCCTTAATGTGCGGATGGGCCTCGTAGTTGAGAATCTCGAAATCCTCGAACGTGTAGTCGAAGACGCTCGGTGGCCGCCGCTTGATCGCAAGCGTCGGCAACGGCAGCGGCTCTCGTCCGAGTTGCTCGTCCGCCTGCTCGAGATGATTCAGGTAGAGATGACAGTCGCCCCCGGTCCAGACAAAGTCGCCAACACCGAGGTCTGCCTGCTGCGCCAGCATGTGCGTCAGCAACGCGTACGACGCAATATTGAAGGGTACGCCCAGGAAGATATCGCAGCTGCGCTGGTACAGCTGGCACGACAGCTTGCCGTCGGCGACATAGAACTGGAACAGGCAGTGGCACGGCGGCAGCGCCATATTTTCGATCTCTGCGACATTCCAGGCCGAGAGAATGATGCGCCTTGAGTCCGGCGTTTCCTTCAGCTGCTGCATGATCTGCGCAATCTGGTCGACCTTGCGCCCGTCAGGCGTCGGCCAGCTGCGCCACTGCACGCCGTACACCGGGCCGAGATCGCCGTTTTCGTCAGCCCATTCGTCCCAGATCGAGACACCGTTTTCCTTGAGGTAACGGATGTTGCTGTCGCCGGACAAGAACCAGAGCAGCTCGTGAATGATCGAGCGCAAATGCAATTTCTTGGTCGTGACGAGGGGAAAGCCCTGCGACAGGTCGAAACGCATCTGGTGACCGAAGACACTGAGCGTACCCGTTCCGGTTCGGTCTTCCTTGCGCGCACCCGTGTCCCGCACAAGCCGCATCATGTCCAGGTACTGCTGCATTCAGGCCTTGGCCTCCGAGGTCGCGCGATAGCCCATGGCGATCATGATAGCGCCAACAACGATCATCGGCAGCGTAAGAACCTGCCCCATCGTCACCCAGTCCTGGGCCAGGTACCCGAGGTGTGCATCCGGCACGCGATAGAACTCGATAATGAACCTGAAGACACCGTAGAGCAGCAGGAACAGGCCCGTCGGCGCCATGTAAGGCCTGGGCTTCGCCGTGTACCACCAGATGATCGCGAACAGCACGAAGCCTTCGAGCAAGGACTCGTAGAGCATCGAGGGGTGCAGCACCTGGCCGTTCACGTTGAAACCCCAGGGAACGTCAGTGGGTTTCCCCCAGAGCTCGCCGTTGATGAAGTTGCCAATGCGTCCAAAGCCAAGGCCAAGCGGCACCAGCGGCGCGACGAAGTCGGTCATGCGCCACATCGTGTGGCCGAGCTTACGCCCGTGCAACCACATGGCCAGGATGACGCCGACCAGGCCGCCGTGGAACGACATGCCGCCTTCGGTAATCTTGATGAGGTAGAACGGGTCAGAGAACAGCTGCTCGGTGCCGTAGAACAGCGCATAACCGATACGCCCACCGAGAATGACCCCAAGCATCGCGTAAAAGACGAGATCGTCGACCTGTTCCGCATTGACGGGCGAGTCCGCGCGCCTGCAACGACGCTTCGCGAGCCACCAGGCCAGCACGAAGCCGACGACGTACATGAGCCCGTACCAGCGAATCTTGATGAAACCGATCGAGAATAAGACCGGGTCAATCTCAGGGTATGTCAGCATCCAGACCTGCTCTGCGCTTCTCAAAGATCGGTATGATAGAGGAATCCATGGAAAATCGCCTCGCCAAAGAGTCCAGCCCGTACCTCTTGCAGCATGCGGACAACCCCGTCGACTGGTACCCATGGGGCGAAGAGGCCTTTGCCGTGGCCCGTGAGACCGGCAAGCCGATTCTGCTGTCAGTGGGTTATTCAGCCTGCCACTGGTGTCACGTCATGGCACACGAATCCTTCGAGGACGACGCCACGGCGGCGCTCATGAACGAGTTGTTTGTGAACGTAAAAGTCGACCGCGAGGAGCGCCCGGACGTCGACAAGATCTACCAGACTGCGCACCAGCTCATCACGCAGCGTGGTGGCGGCTGGCCGCTGACCATGTTCCTCGACGGCGACGATCAGCGGCCGTTCTTCGGCGGCACGTATTTTCCCAAGGAGGCCCGCTACGGCATGCCCGCGTTCGGCGATCTCCTGAAGAAGATAGCGTCCTACTACGCCGATAAGCGAGACGACGTTCGCGAGCAGAGCGCACGCTTGCTCGACGTTTTCGACCGCATCGAGCCCGCACCGGCCGCTGCCGACAAGGCCTTCGACGACGCACCCTTCGCAAAGGCGCGTGCGACCTTCGAGCAGACCTTCGATCGCGAGTTTGGCGGGTTTGGTTCAGCACCCAAGTTCCCGCACCCAACGACCATCGATCGCCTGCTGCGGCACTGGCGGGATACGGCCAACGACGCCGAACCTGACGTCGAGGCGCTGTTCATGGCCGCACTGACCCTGGCACGCATGGCCGAAGGCGGGCTGTTCGACCATGTCGGGGGCGGTTTCTACCGCTACTCCGTCGACCAGCACTGGCAGATCCCCCATTTTGAAAAAATGCTGTACGACAATGGTCCGTTACTCGCCAATTACGCCCAGGCCGCTATCGCGACAGGGGAATCGCTGTTTGCCGACGCAGCGCATGCGACGGCCGACTGGATGATCGCCGATATGCGCGATGCCAATGGCGGTTTCTACGCCACGCGCGACGCAGACTCCGAAGGCCACGAGGGCCTTTACTACCTGTGGGACCCGGACGAAACTCGCGAGTTGCTTGGCGATGACCACGCTATCTTCGCGCGGCGCTTCGGCCTCGACCAGGATGCTAACTTCGAAGGGCGCTGGCACCTCACGGTGCGGGAGCAGGTCACCGACGAGGAGGCCGAAAGCATCGAGCGCGCGAAACAGAAACTGCTGCAGAGACGCGCAACGCGCGTTACGCCCGCGCGGGACGAGAAGCAGCTGACCGCCTGGAATGCGCTGGCTATCCGGGGACTCGCGATAGCGGGACGTGCGCTCGAACGACCCGACCTCGTGGATGCGGCGGCGGACGCCGTCGACTTCCTGCGCCGCGAGCTGATGCAAGACGATCGCCTGCTCGCCAGCTTCAAGGACGGGAAGGCTCGCTTTGCGGCCTACCTCGACGACCACGCGTTCCTGCTCGATGCCGTGCTCGAGTTGCTCCAGGCACGCTGGAACACGGATCACCTCGAGTTTGCCCGGCAACTGGCGGACCTGTTGCTGGAGCACTTCGAAGACAAGGATAACGGCGGCTTCTGGTTCACGGCCAATGACAGTGAACAACTAATCCATCGTTCAAAACCACTGGCCGACGAAGCCGTGCCATCAGGCAACGGCATTGCCGCGTTTGCGTTGCAGCGCCTCGGTTTTCTGCTGGGCGAAACGCGTTACCTCGATGCGGCCGAAAAGACGCTGCGGGCCGGCTGGCGTGCTATCGAAGAGTACCCGCATGGACACGTAAGCCTGCTTGCGGCCCTCGAGGAATACCTGGAACACCCCGAGATCGTCATCATTCGGGGCAATTCCGACGAGATCGGTCGCTGGCGCGACTCTGCAGCCAAGGTCTATGCGCCCCGGCGTCTGGTATTCGCCATCCCTGCCGACGCGCCAGGCTTGCCCGGCGCTCTCGCCGACCGCAAACCCGTGGACGGCGAGACCGTTGCCTACCGCTGCGTTGGGACGCATTGTGAGATGCCGGTCACCTCGTGGGAGGCGCTGGCGGGTCAGCTCTCGGAAGACACCTGATCGCAGCGGGTAACTAGGGATAAGCGGTTAGCAATTGGCCCATAGCCGGCCTGACTTGCGCCGCACTGCGTCCGCGAAATGCGATCGGCAAGGAGTCGATACGCAAGCCCATGTTCTTTTGCACCGCAAAGTGCAGGTGCGGGCCGCTCGAGAATCCCGTGTTGCCGGAATCCGCAATGTACTGCCCGGCCGTGACGCGATCGCCCGGCCGTACCCGAATCGAATTCCAGTTGAGATGCGCGTAGACCGCGAAAGTGCCGTCGTCATGCAGTATGCGCACGAAATTGGCGAGGCGCGCATACTGTTCAGCATCGGTGCCACCCGTGAAATTCGTACTTGCGACATCGAAGACAATTCCAGCCCGGGCCGCGACGATATCCGTACCTACCGGCATAGCCAGATCAACAGCGTGCATACTGTCGCGGGTCACGTGCGTAATGGTCTCCGGGAATGTCTGTGTCACGGGATAACTCGTGCCGACCGAATACGGAACCCGGTAACTGGCACCACTCGCGTGCACGGCAGCCGGGTCGCCCGGCAGATAGACGAAGCGATAACGCACAGACGGTGTTTCAAGCGTGCCCAAAGTCGCAAGTTCAAGCAGGACGAGCTCGCTGCGTGCCGGCACCAGCCAGCGCAAGACCTTATCCGGATGAGGATAGTCGACGCCGGAAATACTCTGGAACTCAAGCGCGAGTTCCATGGGCGCGTAATAGCGGTTACGAGCAGTGAAGACCAGGCCATCGCCGGTGAATTCGTGGGTGACCTTCACCTCCCCCCGCTCGGCGCGCGGGCTGACCGAATGGGTCTCCACCTTCCGCTCATCAGGTGGCCTCCTGTCGGAGAAGATCCACTCGCCGTTTTCGCCGCGATACTTGTAGACCGTTTGTGCATCAGCGGCACCACACATTACGAGCACTGCCAACAGCAGGGCACTCTGCAACATGTGGTAGCGCCTATAAACCAAGGTCTGTTCGCCTCCAGCCATCGTCAGTACGCCGGATTTCGTACCCCGGCCAGTACTGGTTGTCGAGCTTTAGTGTAATCACCTCGGCCGTTTCGTTCCACGTTACCGTCTTGAGACGCACCGATTCCCGGTGGCCGATATCCTTGACCGCATCAATAAACGCCTGCAAATTGGGTGTCGGAACCTCGTTGACCTCTACAACGCGACGACCTGCCCAGAGGCCGTAACGGGTTGCCGGGGAACCGTAGCTGAAGTAGGCGACGTAAACGCCGTCGGTCGACACGCCGCGCTGCGCGGCCATGGCCCGATGCGGGTCCTGGATGAGCGCGCCTGCCCATGAAATCGCACGATCGATACCCATGCCGTCGAGCGCCGCCGTCTGCACCGGAATCTCCAGCGCTTCCCCGTTGCGCCAGACCGTGACCAATACCTCGGGCTTTTGCACGGCATGTTCGAGTTCCCGGAATGACGTGACGACCTCACCGTCAATGGCAAGCACCATGTCTCCGTTTTTCAACAGTTCCGATGCCGCCGTCCCGGATACGAGGCGCGTGATGCTAAGCGCGCGGCGCCGTACCGGGTTATTCTCCTCGAGGCGCGCAACCCACTCCTCATCGACGCCCATTTTGCGAGCGGCGAACAGGGGCGCATAGACAAATTCGGCCTCCAGCGAATAGAACGGTCTGCCTTCGCGCACGATGTCGACAAATTGCTCGGCGACCTCGGATCCGACACCACGATTAAACTGTGCAGAATCGCCGCCCGCCTGGATCGCAAAGCTCGACCAGGTGGCAAGCACCTCCCCCTTGCGGTTGATCAGCACACCGTCGACATCGCCAGGCGCATTCACCAGGGAAATGCCCTCGATGTTGGAGTCCCGGAAACGCAGGGTGCGCGACAACGGCAACATAAGCGGGTCAACCGATGACACGGTGCTCTGCTGGTGCACGAGCTGATGATCTCCCTTGATGCCAACGACCCAGACTTCGTCTCCCGTGCGCAGTGTCTTCGTATTAAACCTGGCTTCCTGGACCGGCGTGCTGCCAATGCTCCTCGGGTCATAGGAGACGATGGCGTAATTGTGTAATGGGTGCAGCTGCTCGACCTTGCCCCTGACCTCGAGTGAGCCGGCAAACGTGATAGTGACGTCGCCGATTCCGATCGGCACGGTATTGCGATCCACAAGGACGTAGCCACGTTCCTTGTCGACGATCAGCCCGGTGCCGTAATAATGGCGATCGGCGACACCGGAGAGCGTGTACGGCAAATCGAATGTCACGACGACCAGCGACGGTGCGATGGACTGGACGATCGGGTCTTTATAACGCGTCAGGCGCGTGCTGCCGACGTCCACCGGCTTCGGTGCGGGCCCGGCGGCGAGGTCGCGGCAGGGCCACACGCCGAGCGCATCATCGCGAGCGCAGCGGCGCGCAGGAAACCAGACGCGATCCATTTCCAGCAATCGAACGATGGAGTTCTGCGGGTTTTCCATGGTGACGTAGCGAACGAGGGCTCGTTCGCCATCGGCGAGCTTGTCGAGCGCCGCCTCAAAGTCGTCGAGACTGCTGACAGCCTCACCCGCCACCTCGACGATCACGGCGCCTCGCGGAATGGCGGCCCGCGATAACAGGTAACCCGGGTTGGCGACGTAAATACCTACGGCCGGTCGGTTGTAATGACGTGCCTGCTGATAGGACAGGCGGTTGACAATGGCGTCACCGAATTCGAGATATTCGTCCGGTGTAATCGAGTGCAGATCGTCGACGCGAATCTTCGCGTTGATGCGCTTGCCGCCGCGCT
This sequence comes from uncultured Woeseiaceae bacterium, assembly GCA_945787845.1. Classification (GTDB taxonomy): domain Bacteria; phylum Pseudomonadota; class Gammaproteobacteria; order Steroidobacterales; family Woeseiaceae; genus UBA1847. Next base: position 98,905 of record CALZJH010000007.1, read on the forward strand.
CAACCTGCACTTCGATCTCTTCACCGACGTGACTGTCGAGCAACGCCTCGAGCGGAACGAAGCGCGTCACGAGCTCGCCGTTCACGCGAATCAGGATATCGCCCGGCGCCAGGACTTCCGACGCGGCCGAGCCCGGAATTACCTGCTCAACCGTAAGCATCCCGGTTTGGGTCGGTGCCGCCTCGCGGGCCAGCCGCTCGAATTCGTCGGTCAGGCCGAGACGCCGCAGCTCATCGTAGGGCTCATTGCGAAAGGTCGTCTGCAGCGTACCGCGTGTCACGGCCGCGTTTTCCTGCAGCACATGTAACGCGCGCTCAATGCGATCCAGCGGCAGAAAGAAACTGCTGGCGGCGGAATTGTTCGCACCGGCATTCAATGCGACGACCTGCCCTTCGATATTGACGACAGGCGATCCGGATGAGCCGCCCGACGTTCCCGATGCTGCCTGCAGGTAGAACGTGTTGAAATCGTTGTACTTGCCGCGGCCATATTCAGGCGCCTTGCGATCCAGACGCGCAATCGTGCCGGCAAGAATCGACAGCTGCTCGCCGGCGTCATTACCGATCACACGAATTTCCTCGCCGATGCCGGCACCGCGCGGCGCCAGCGGCAGTTCAACAGGCTCTATGTAGCGCAGGTCTGCGGGGTCGTAGCGGAAAAACCCGAAGTCATGGACAGGATCGCGATAGACGGGCGTCAGACGCACTTCCTCGTTGTTGCGAAACACGGCTTCGGCAATGACCGGGCCCGGCGTCACGACATGACGATTGGTCAGAATCAGGCCCTGCTCGGCGTCGACGACAAACCCGGTTGCCTGGGTCGAGGTATTCCACTCGGTGTCGAATGCGCGCGTGCTGTCTACACGAATCGAAACGACTCCGGAGGAGATACGCTCCAGCGTCTCGGTCCATGCCGTACTCTCGGCGGCCAGCACCGGCATAGTTAACGTCAATGCGGCGAGCGCCGCGAGAATCCTGCCGTGAGTCATAGTCTTCCTGGTAGTTGCGAGGCCGCACGCCTCCTGCCCTAGTCTCGACTAGTTTCGAGAACAGCGGTTCCCTATTTCAGCAGAATCAGGGCGTTAAGGCGACTGCACAGGTCTCATTCCCACTTGAGACGTGTGCGCAGACGGGTCAGGCCTGCTCCGGCACGTGCCTGAGGTCCAGTTCCCGCGCCGCTTTGACGTCGTCGAGCCGGCGGACCGGCATCGTGTAGGGTGCTTCCTTGTACTCCACGCCGTCTTCACGGGCCGCCCGCGCGATCTCGATCATTGCCGCAACAAAGTTGTCGAGCGTCTCCTTGCTTTCGGTTTCGGTCGGCTCGATCAGCAGGCACTCGGGCACCAGCAGAGGGAAGTAGGTGGTCGGCGCGTGGAAGTTCTTGTCGAGTAAAGCCTTCGCAACGTCCATGGCCGTGAGATGGAATTCCTTGGCTTCGTGTTTGAGCGTCACGATGAATTCGTGGCTTGCGCGCCGCTCCGGGAACGCCAGTTCGAAACCGGCATCGCGCAGCCTGGCCATCAGGTAGTTGGCGTTCAGCGTCGCGTACTCGGCGACGCGCTCCATGCCGTCCCTTCCCAGCATCCGCATGTAGACGTACGCGCGCAGCAGCACGCCCGCATTGCCCATGAACCCCGACAGGCGGCCGATGCTCTGCGGGATTTCGTCTTCGGCAGCCCAGTCGTAGATCGTGTCCCCGTCGACCTCCCGTTTGCTTACCACGGGAATCGGCATGAACGGCAGCAGGCGCTTGTTCACCCCGACCGCACCGGAACCCGGTCCGCCGCCGCCATGGGGCGTCGAAAACGTCTTGTGGAGATTCATGTGGATGACGTCAAAATCCATATCGCCGGGCCGCACCTTGCCAAGAATAGCGTTCAGGTTCGCTCCGTCGTAGTACAGGAGGCCGCCTGCATCGTGAACCATGTCGGCGATGATCTTGATATGGCGCTCAAAAACGCCCAGCGTCGACGGATTGGTCAGCATGATGCCCGCCGTCTTCGGCCCAAGGACTGCCTTGAGTGCCTCCATGTCGACATCGCCGTCCGCGCGCGTCGGGATTTCCTTCACCACGCAGCCGCACATGGTCGCGGTCGCCGGATTCGTGCCGTGCGCCGCATCCGGACAAATGATCTCGGTCCGCTCGTTGTCACCGCGAGCATCATGGAAGGCCTTGATCATCGCCACGCCGGCGAGTTCGCCCTGTGCGCCCGCCATGGGCGTCAGCGACACGCCCTTCATGCCGGTCACGTCCTTGAGCATCTCCTGCAGTTCGTACATGCAGGTCAGGAAGCCCTGGCCATGGCTGACCGGCCCAAGCGGATGCCTGCCGGCGAACTCGGGCAACAATGCCAGCGCGTTGCAGGCGCGCGGATTGTATTTCATCGTGCACGAACCCAGCGGGTAGAACTGGGTATCGATCGAGAAGTTTTTCTGCGACAGGCGCGTGTAGTGACGCACCGTCTGCAATTCAGAGGCTTCCGGCAATCGCGGTTTGTCGTCGCGCAGGAACTTCTCTGGGATCGACAGCGACCCGGCCTCGACAGGCGCCTGTGCAAATGCCCGGCGGCCGCCACGTGATTTTTCGAAAATCAGTTCACTCATTGATATCAATTCCCAGCGCGCGGAACGCAGCGTCGTAGTCCGGTTCCGCGGCAATGTCTTCTATGTGTTCGCGATGCACGACCGTATTGTTCTCATCGAGCACGACGACGGCGCGTGAGAACATCCCGGCCAGCGGGCCGTCCATGATTTGCACGCCGTAGTTCTCCCCGAAGCCCGCGTGCCGGATGGCGGACAGGCCTTCCACGTGCTCGAGGCCGTGCTGCTGCTGGAAGCGCTTGTGGGCAAACGGCAGGTCGTAAGACACCATGAGCAGCGCGAGGTCCTCGCGTCCGCCGCCGTACTTGTCGAACTTGATCACGGATTCCGCGCACACCTTCGTGTCGATACTGACGAAGATGTTCATGATCTTGCGCTTGCCCATCCAGTTGGCCAGCGAGACGTTCTGCAGTTTCGTATTGACGAGCGACACGTCCGGCGCGTGACTGCCGATGCGCGGCAGCTCGCCGTAAGTCTGGTAGATCCCGTTATCGAAACGAATCTTGGCGACAATCGTTCCCGACATATCAGTTCATCGCCTCGGCGAAGGCCGCGATGCAGACATCGATGTCGGCTGCGGTTTTGGTTTCCGTGGCGCAGACCAGCAAGGCGTCTGTCCCGGCGTCGTTCGTCAGATCGAATCCGCCAAGAATGTTCTTGTCCGCCAGCGCCTTTAGAATCGGCGCGACAGGCCGGTCGAGTTTGAGCGCCACTTCGTGGAAGTAAGGACCGCCGTACAAGCGCTCGATGCCGTCGATGGCGCACAGGCCCTCCACGAGCCGGGTCGTGTTCTCATGCGATTTGCGTCCGACCTGTGCGAGGCCGTCGACACCAAGCAGCGACATGTAGATTGTCGCGGCCGTGACCATCAGCCCCTGGTTCGTGCAGATGTTCGAGGTCGCCTTCGAGCGGCGAATATGCTGCTCTCGCGCCTGCAGGGTCAGGGCAAAGCCCGGATTGCCATCAAGGTCGGTCGTGCGACCGACAATGCGTCCCGGCATCTGCCGGACATGTTTCTGCTTGCAGGTCATGTAGCCGAAATACGGTCCGCCCGACGACAGCGGCACACCCAGCGGCTGGCCCTCGCCGCAGGCGATATCCACGCCCTGCTCACCCCAGTGCCCGGGCGCCTTGAGCAGCGCCAGCGTCATCGGGTTGGCGATGCCGATCGCGAATGCGCCCTCTGCGTGCGCCCAGTCCGTAAGGCGGTCTACATCCTCGAGCGTGCCGGGGAACGTCGGCTGCTGCATCACCACGGCCACGGGATTCCGTCCTTCGGGTAACTGGTCGAACGCGACGTTGCCGGTCGTCGCATCGACGGGTAGCCATTCGAAGGTCAGCCCCTGACTGCCGGCGATCGCCTCGGCAACGTGTTCGTACACGGGGTTTACGCCAGGCGCGAACAACACCAGGCCGGACTTGACGCGCCGATTGGCGCGCACCGCCATGAGAGCGGCTTCCGCAAGACCGGAGGCGCCGTCGTACAATGACGCGTTGCTGACATCGAGACCCGTCAGCTCCGTAATCATGGTCTGGTACTCGTAAATCGTCTGCAGTGTCCCCTGGCTGGCTTCGGCCTGGTACGGCGTGTACGCGCTGTAGAACTCGCCGCGCGTCGCAATGTCCCAGACAGCCGTCGGGATGTGGTGCTCGTAGGCACCCGCACCGATAAAGCACAGCGGCGATCCGTCCATTGCGGCGCGCTCGCGCATCAGGCGGGATATTTCCATCTCGCTGAGCGCCTCGGGCACTTCATGCAGGTGATCGATTCGCAGTTCGGCGGGAATCTCGTCGAACAGGTCTTCGATCGAGTCGGCGCCGATCGCCGCGAGCATTTCCCGAGTGTCTTTCTCGGTATGTGGAATAAACGGCATTAGTCTTTTCTCAGTCGTCTAGCTCGTCAAGGACTTGCTGGTAGGCGTCCGGCGTCATGAGCTCGCTCTCATCGAGGCCGTCGGCAAGCGCCATGCGAACGATCCAGCCGTCGCCATAGGGATCCGCGTTGATCTTCTCCGGATCGTCACTCAGATCCTCGTTAACAGCGGCAACACGGCCAGCGACCGGTGCATAGACGTCCGATGCCGCCTTGACCGATTCGACAACGGCCATTTCGCCGCCGGCATCGACATCCTGGTCGACTTCGGGCAGTTCGACGTACACAAGGTCGCCCAGTGCCGTCGCAGCATGGTCGGTAATTCCGATTGTCACACTGCCGTCGGCTTCGCGGCGCAGCCATTCATGGTCGTTTGTAAAAAGGAGATCTCCCGGCAATTCACTCATTGTTTGCTCCCGTTAGCTTTGTTGTTCCGGCATTACACATCGATGCGTACTTGCCCGTTACGCACGAACGGCGTCTTCACGATCCGCGCGTTCAGAAGTTTCCCCCGGACATCCACCTGGACCCGGTCGTAGTCGCCCGCAGGCACACGCGCGAGCGCGATGGAACGCCCGATGGTCGGCGAAAATCCGCCGCTCGTGATCTCACCCTCACCAACGCCGTCGACGACGACCCTTTGGTGATTGCGAAGCACGCCCTTGTCTTCAAGTAACAGACCGACGAAGCGCTGTCTGTCCGGGGAGTTACGTAGCGCCTCGATAGCGCTGCGCCCGACGAAGGCGCGCTCGGCCGGCTCCCAGGCCACGGTCCATGCAAGACCCGCGTCCAGCGGCGAGATCGTCTCGTCCATATCGGAGCCATAGAGGTTCATGGCGGCCTCGAGTCGCAGCGTATCGCGTGCGCCGAGCCCGCAGGGCGCGACGCCGGCTGCCAGCAGGCGGTCCCAGACGGCATGGGCATCAGCCGCGGGCATCACGATCTCCCAGCCATCCTCGCCCGTGTAGCCTGTGCGGGCAACGAACCACTCGCCGGCCTCCATGCCGTAGAACGGCTTTAACCCGAGGGCCGCTTCGCGGTATTCAGCATCGATACACGGGGCAGCCAGTGCGCGCGCCCTGGGCCCCTGCACGGCGATCATTGCCAGCTCGGAACGTTCAACCACCTCGACATCGAACGCTTTGGCCTGCTCGCGAATCCACGCCAGGTCTTTTTCGCGCGTAGCCGCGTTTACAACCATGCGGTAACGGGTATCGCTCAGGTAGTAGATGATCAGGTCATCGATGACGCCGCCTGCGTCGTTCAGCATGCAGGTGTAGAGTGCCTTGCCGTAGTCCTTTAGCTTACCCACATCGTTGGCGACGAGGTGCCGCAGGAAGTCACGGGCCCGCTCGCCACCAAGGTCGACGATCGTCATGTGCGACACGTCGAACACGCCGGCACCCTGGCGCACGGCGTGATGTTCTTCCTTCTGCGAACCGTAATGCAGCGGCATATCCCAGCCACCGAAATCGACGATCCGTGCACCGGCTTCAACGTGCTTGTCGTAGTACGGCGTTTTTGCACCCATAGGACTTATCCGTTCGTTAAAACAAAAAAACAGGGGCGGCAGGCTGGCCTCTCTCCAGAGCTGATCAGCGCTTACAGTCCTTCTGCCTGAGCGTTTCCGAGCGAGTTGCGCCTTCGGCGCCCCGATCCAACGGGGTCTCTTCTGCGAACGCTATAGATCAGTGGCCGCATGATAGCCAATGCGCCTGTCAGTTGCCAGCAGCGACACGGCCAGTAACAATGCGTCGCTACGAGAATCAGGGGCTTGGCATGAGAAAATTGATGTTCGTGTTGCTGTGGCTGTCCGTTGCAGGAACAACCGCCGCGGATACGACGGCAGACTTCAAAAACCTGCTCGATGAGCACTGGGAGTGGACGCTCGCGAATACGCCGCTACTGGCCTCATCCCTCGGCGACCGTCGTTACAACCGGACGTGGGGCGACAACGGCCCCTCGGGCATCGAACGCAAGCATATTGAGACGCGCGATTTCCTGCGCCGCACCTATGCCATTGACCGCGGGTCACTGTCCGCAGCGGATCAGCTCAACTACGAGCTGTTCCGTCGACTGTTGCAGGACGATGTGGACGGACACCAGTTCCAGGGCCACCTGTTGCCATTCGATCACCAGGGTGGCGTGCAGAATCTCGATAGTGTCACCAATCGCCTGCGCCTCGAAACAGTGCAGGACTTCGACGACTGGCTCGCGCGGCTCGACAAGATCGATGCGGTCATAGACCAGACCATCGAACTGGCTGAAAAGGGACGCAAGGAAGGTATCGTGTCGCCGGCGGTACTCATGCAACGAATACCGGACCAGATCGCAGCCCAGCTGGTTGAGTTTCCTTCTGACAGCCCGTTCTTCAGGCCGTTTGCCGACTTGCCGGAGTCTTTCTCGCCCGCCGATCGCGAGCGTCTGCGCGCCGCCGCCACGGCAACTATCGAGAAGACCGTGCTGCCCGCGTACCGGAAACTGGACCGCTACTTTGACCGGAAGTACCTGCCGGCGGCTCGCGCGAGCATCGGCCTGTCGGAATTGCCGAACGGTAACGCCTGGTACGAACACCTCAGCCGCTCCTTCACGACCACGAGGCTATCGCCCGACGAGATCCATCGCATCGGCCTCAATGAGGTGAAGCGCATTCGCGACGAGATGCAGCAGATCATCGTCGAGGTCGGCTTTGACGGGAGCTTCCTGGAGTTCCTCGTGCACTTGCGCACCGACCCTCAGTTTTACTTCGACGACCCGGAGGATCTTTACACGGAGTACCTGGCGACAACCAAGCGCATTGATCCCGAGCTGGTCAAACTGTTCGGGCGACTGCCGCGAATGCCCTACGGCGTCAAACCTATCCCAGACTCGATCGCTCCTGACACGACCACGGCTTACTACAATCGGCCTGCGGCCGACGGCAGCCGCGCCGGCATCTACTACGTCAACCTGTACAAGCCCGAGGTCCGTCCGAAGTATGAGATCGAGGTGCTGAGCGTGCACGAAGCCATGCCCGGGCATCACCTGCAGCTCGCGCTGCAGCAGGAGCTCGGGGACCTGCCCAATTTCCGCCGCTTCATGGGCTTCACCGCGTTCGTCGAAGGCTGGGGACTGTACAGCGAACGCCTCGGTTACGACCTCGGTCTGTACGAGGATCCATATTCACGTTTCGGACAGCTGACTTATGACATGTGGCGCGCCGTGCGCCTGGTCGTTGATACCGGCATGCATTACAAGGGCTGGACCCGCCAGCAGGCGATCGACTTCTTCAAGGACAATGCGGCCAAGACCGAACACGACATCGTCAATGAGATCGACCGCTACATCGCCTGGCCGGGCCAGGCTCTCGCCTACAAGGTCGGCCAGCTCAAAATCCTGCAGATTCGATCGCGCGCCGAGGTGCAGCTGCGCGACGACTTTGACATCCGCGCCTTCCACGACGAGCTGCTGGGCGCCGGCGCATTGCCGCTCGACCTGCTCGAGCAGCGCATGGACAAGTGGCTCGCCGCGCAGTAGACCTGCGCAGCGAGCGACTCGCCGCTATTCCTCTGTCCTAGTCAGCAGACCACTCAGGAATCCTGCCCGGCGTCCACGGTGCACCCTTGATTTCGAGTGCATTCTCCAGCGCAGCCAGGTCGCGCTCGAGTAAGCGCAGCGACTGCAATGCGGCTTTGAATTCCTGCGCGGCCACGGCATAGGAGTCCCTGAAATTACCGCCGACTGCCGACTGCGAGTAGACGAGTGTGCCGTACAGGGATCCCGCACGATTGGCGACGGACATCGGTACGGGCTCATTGCGGCTGGCGATCGTGCTGTCGCCATGAATCGCAACACTGATGTCGGCGAGTCGCGTAGCCAATTGCTGCAGCACGTCCCGCTCGGCCTCACCCGCGGACGGGGTCACGACGAGCGCGGCACGTACGTGCGCAATGCGGTTCTGAATTTCCCCGATGGCCGCCGAGCTGCCGGCAACCGCCCGCTGCAGGCTCGCCACCTGCAGCTGGAAGTCCTGCAACGCCCTGCGATCCGAGCTTATTTCGGGACTTGCCTTCAGCTCCTTAACGGTGAAGGACTGCGTGTCGCCGGTTTCAGTAAGCATGCCGTCGCGTTCGATCGCGAGTCGTGCCGTATAGCGGCCCGGCAGAACCATCGGGCCCGTCGGCGGCTGCACCCAGTAAGGCAGCTCACCGGGCGGCTCGATGCTCACCGGGTCCGGCGGCGGCAGGCGCAAATCCCAGGCGCTGCGGTGCAGGCCCTTGCCTGACTCCGCCGGCACCTGCCTGACGAGCCTGCCGGCCGGGTCCCGGATCATGATGTACAGGGCCGGATCCTGCTCGCGGTCTTCGGCACGCAGTGCATCCCAGGATGGGTAAGGCGTATCGCCCCCCTCTTTCTCGATTTCGATCTCGCGTTCGCGACGTGCCGCCTGGCGTGACTTGAGTCCGTCTTCCAGGTAGTAGGTGAAGACGGCACCGAACGGCGGGTTCGGAGCCGTGAAAAACTCGGCGCCCATCGAGCCTTTTTCGCGTGCATCCCACAGGTCGCCCTCGATGTACAGCCACGGATCGCGCACACCGAATAACTCGATGTCATCGAGCGTCTGTGCACCGGTCCGCAACGCCGTGTAGTCGTCGAGAATGTAAATGCCGCGCCCGAAGGTACCGACAACGAGGTCGTTCTCGCGCGCCTGAATCTCGATGTCGCGCACAGAGATCGTCGGGAAGTTGTTTTTCAGCTGGTGCCAGGAGCCGCCACCATCCTGCGTGAAGAAGAGACCGAATTCCGTACCGACAAACAACAGGTTCGGATTCACGTGATCTTCGACAATCGTGTGCGCCGAGCCGCGCTCCGGCAGGTCGCTGCTGATCGACTTCCAGGTTCGTCCGCGGTTCTCGGACTTGACGACGTAAGGCTTGTAGTCACCGCGCTTGTGATTGTCGATGACCGCGTATACGACGTCGATGTCGTGTGCTGAGGACAGTACATCCTCGATGTACGACATGTCGGGAACACGGTCGAATTTCGTCGTTCTGCGCCAGTTCGCGCCGCCATCCTCGGTCACGTTGATCACGCCATCGTCGGTACCGACGTAGATCAGTCCCTCCTCGATTGGGCTTTCGCTGATGCCGATCGCACTGCCGTAGATCGACGTCGAGTCGTTCTTCGCGATCGTATCGACGCCCCAGACCCGCCCCATGACCTTGAGCTGGTTGCGATCCAGCTGACGCGTCAGGTCCGGGCTGACCTTGCGCCAGCTATCGCCGCGGTCATCCGAGCGGAAGAGATACTCGGCCGCATAGTACAAGCGCTGTGGCGCGTGCGGGCTGACGATGAGCGGCGTATTCCAGTTCCACTTGTAGTTGTCTTCGCCGCTTTCCGGGTACGGCGTGATGTAGACCCGCTCCTGGGTACGGCGGTCATAGCGCGCGAGGCCGCCGTACTGGTACTGCGCGTAGAGAATGTCCGGGTCGGTCGGGTCGAACTGAGGCTCATAGCCATCGCCACCGAGCACCATCGTCCAGTCTGAATTGGTGATGCCGTGCACGACTGTCGTTCGCGACGGCGCACACAGCGAATTGTTGTCCTGCGTTCCTCCGCACACGTTGTAAAACGGCGCGTCGTAGTCGGGCTGGATACGATAGAACTGGGCGATCGACAGGTTGCGCACGTGACGCCAGGTGCCGCCGCGATCCCACGACTCGTAGATGCCGCCGTCGCCACCGATAATCAGGTGCTTGGTATTGTCGGGATCGATCCAGAGTGCATGATCGTCGACGTGACGCCACTGGTTCGAAATCGGCGCAAACGTCTTGCCCCCGTCCTCCGACATGTTCGTGAACGTGTTCAGCGAGTAGACGCGCTCTGCGTTTTGCGGGTCCACCACCAGCTCGTTGTAGTACTGCGGGCTCGTGGTCATGTACGAGGAACGCTTGCTCCAGTTGCTGCCGAAATCGGTGGAACGATAAACACCACGTTCTTCATCACTGGCCTCGATGATCGCGTAGATCATGTCGTCGTCACTTGGTGCCGTCGCGAGTCCGATGCGTCCCATATGGTCGCCGGGCAAACCTGAGGTGACTTTCGTCCATGTCTTGCCGCGGTCCGTGCTCTTGTGAATCGCGCTGCCGGGACCGCCGTTGATCAGGACCCAGACGTGACGCCGGCGCTGGTAGCTGGACGCAACGATGACATCAGGGTTATTCGGGTCGACGACGAATTCGTTGACGCCCGTGTGCTCATCGATCTCGAGGATACGCTCCCAGCTGTCGCCGCCGTCGAGCGTCCTGTACAGACCGCGATCACCGCCCGCGTTCCACAGAGGTCCCTGTGCCGCAACCAGTACCTCATCGGAGTCTTCCGGGTTGATCCAGATCTGGCTGATGTGGCCGGAGTCCTTGAGCCCGGTGTTGTGCCAGCTCTTGCCGCCGTCCGTCGACTTGTACACGCCATCGCCATAGGCCACGCTGCGCTGTGCATTGTTTTCACCCGTGCCGACCCAGATGGTCTGCGTATCGCCGGGGTCAATTTCGACAACGCCGATCGCATACGATCCCTCGTTGTCAAAGATCGGATTCCAGGTGATGCCGGCATTGTCTGTTTTCCACAGGTTGCCGGACGACACCGCCACGAGGTACTCGTGGTCCCCGCCCGGGTAAAAGGCGAAGTCGGAGATGCGGCCCGATGTGATCGCGGTGCCAATGTGGCGCAGCGGTAGCGACGCAAGTGGGTTACCCTCGTCCTCTTCGTCAGCCGCGTGGCTTTCCAGGACCAGGCCCGGAATCAGGAACATACCGATAACAAGCAAACGTATAAAAGAGATCATTAACTTCCCCGTTCTACCTTGAATTCCCGCCGCGCTATGGCAGCGCGTTCTTGTGGTGATGCCAGCACATCATGAATGTCGTCGATGCGCGCGAGTCGATGTGCGAGGCCGGTGCCATTCGCGATCTGGATATTGAGACCCGGCCGCGCATTCATCTCCAGAATCAGCGGCCCGCGGTCACGGTCGATCACCATGTCGACACCCAGGTAACCCAGACCCGTTACCTCGAAGCCTTTCGCGGACGTCTCGAGAATAAATTCCCATTGCGGGATCCCAAGCCCCGCAACCAGCGCACCCGTATCGGGGTGTTCGTCGACGATTTCGTCATTGAGCACGCCTTTGAGCGTTACACCGTTGCCCATATCGACGCCGGCGCCCACGGCGCCCTGGTGCAGATTCGCCTTGCCATCCGAAGCTCGGGTAGGCAGGCGCACCATCGCCATGGCGGGGTAACCACGGTATACAACAACCCGAATGTCGGGCACGCCCTGGTAGCTGACGTCGGCAAAAACCGGGTCAAAGTGCACGCAATACTCAATAAGCGCCTTGTCGCGATTGCCGCTGAGGCTGTACTGCCCGCCTACGATGTTTGAAATATGGTGTTCGATCTCGCCTTTGGAGATCAGAACGCCGCTGCTCAGTCGAAAACTGTCGCGCTTGCGTTCGCTGCGGCCCGTTACAACGAGGATGCCGTCGCCCCCACTGCCCTGCGCCGGCTTGATGACAAAGCTCTTGAGCTCCCCGACCATCTCGGCAAACTGCCGCACCTGCCACTGATGTTCGATAATGCCGTACAGGTCGGGGACCGCCATACCGGCCTTGAGAGCCAGTTCCTTGGTCAATGCCTTGTCGTCGACGCGGGGGTAGTACCGCCGGGGATTGAGCTGCATGATGAAATCGGCGTTACGTTCATTGAGCCCAAGCACGCCTTTTCGCCGCAGGTTTTGCGCCACGGAAAACATCAGTCGACCGACAGCTCCTTGAAGCGACGCAACTCGGTGAAACGGTAGCCCGTGTATCGCCCTGCCAGCACCACGAGCGCCAGGATGACCAGAAGCAGTTCCGGGAACGTGAAAATCAGGTGCTCAAGCCATGCCATGCCCATAAATATGTAGGCTGCGATCGCGACGACCAGGCTGCCAAGCCCGGCGCGCATAGCATCCGCCGCTCCACGTTCTTCCCAGACCACCGACATGCGCTCGATCGTCATCGCGATGATGACCATCGGGAACAGCGCCACGGACAGACCAGTCTCCATACCGAGGCGATGCGAGGCAAGACTGATAATTAGCATCAGCATCACCACGACGATGAGGACGGCGCTCAAGCGCGGCACCAGCAGCAGGCGCAGTCGGTCGAGCAGGAAGCGAATACTCAAACCGAGTGCGACCAAAGTCGTAAACAGGATGACGCCCCACAGCAACTTGGTTTCACGAAATGCGAGCGCGATCAGAACGGGCATGAATGTACCGAAAGCGTCGATGCCGACAATGTTGCGCATCACGACCATGATCAGGGCGCCGACCGGGATCATGAGCAGCACCGCGTACACGGCCTGGGTCTGGATAGGCAGACTGTAGAGCGAGAAATCGACGGCGCTGGCGCCACGCTGGGCCGCCTGGGTTTCGGCGATCGCCACGGCGTCCAGGTGGTTTTCCTGGATAGCAAAGTCAACCTGGACATTGCTGCCGCCCTCGACATTGACGAGGGGCTCGTTGCCGCGCCACCAGACGAGGAAACGATCAGGCAGGCTCTGTTCGCCGGTGGCCGGGTTGAAGTACAGCCACTGGTCACCGTCATGCACCTCCAGCCAGGACACGAGCGATGCATTGCGCTGCCGACCGGAGAGGGGGAAGCCATGTACCGTGCGCGCCGGGATGCGCGCCGAAGCCAGCATCGTGCGCGCGATGTCGACGAATTCGGCGTCATTTCGCACACCCGACAGCAGCAGCTCGACGTTCGGGTCGGGCGACGGATCGTTCAGGCGGCGCAGCAGTTCCGTCGTGAACGAGGCGGTGTCCGCGGAATGGTCGCGAACGTCGGCGACCAGCACGTCGGCTGCGGTCTTGAGCGGTTCATTGATAACGGGCAGCGGTGGAAAAGGTGGCGTCGTGTCGGACTCATCGACAGAATCGTCTTCGTACACCGAGATGCGGTAGTAGATCGTCTGCTCGCCGTCCGCGCGCCGAATGGCCCATTGGGCCTCGCGGCCGCCACTCCCGTAGTTAAGGCTGAAGCCGTAACCGCGCGACACCGAGTTCTCGTTGAGCATGCGGAACCCGGGCGTCAGCGTCGGTACATGCAGCTGCACCTTGATCGACCCCGGGCCGCTGTCGAAGCGCACGGCGGACTCGATGGTCCAGACGGGCTTCTCCTGGTCTTCGCTGAGTGGAAAGCCGAGAACCTGCCACTTGTACAGGAACACCGACAGGCCGATAACAGCCAGCAACGCGGCGAGCACGTAAACATATCGCTGCTTCATTGTTCCCCCAATCCGCGTCCTAGCCGACGCCCAGCGCGACCTTTACGGCGCGTTCTCGAATCGGGCCACTGCGGTTAAATGCCCGCATGCCGACTGATCGTATTTCTCCGACAAGCTTGGAGTCTGTCGCAAACAGGCTGTTTAGGCCAGTCATGAAGTGCAGCATCGTGGCATTTGCCCCCTTGCGTGCACGCTCATAGCGGCGCAGCACCGGTCGGTCGCCCGGGTGCAAACCCTCCTCCAGCGCCTTTGTGACACGGGCTGCCAGTTCGGCGGCGTCCTGCAGGCCGAGGTTGGCGCCCTGCCCCGCGAGCGGGTGAATCGCGTGTGCCGCATCACCGATCAGCGCGAGGTTCGGCAACACGTACTGCGTGGCGTGCCGCGCGCATAGCGGGAAAGCGCCCCTGGGTCCAGCAACGTCCAGGCGGCCGAGCACGTAATCGGATGCGTCGCCAAGGCAAGCACCAAGCTCGTCGTCGCTGGCCGCGAGTGCCGCCTTTGCTCGTGCCGGCGTCGTCGACCAGACAACCGAGACGCGACCGTCATTGAGCGGCAGGATCCCCAGCGGGCCATCCCGCAGGAACCGCTGCCAGGCCGTTGCTTCGTGCGGCTTCTCTGGCTGCAGGTGCGTGACAAAGGCGGTTTGCTCGTAGGGCCATTCGCTCGCCTCGATACCAGCGGCCGAGCGCACGAAGGACCGCGCGCCGTCAGCACCGACAATGAGATCGGCCGTCAAGGTCTCGCCTGACTGCAGCTCGACCTCGTAGCAACGCGCCTTGCGGCGCAACGCACGTAGCGGCGAGTCGAATTTCAGTTCCGCATCCGTGCGATCCAGCTGGTAGAGCAGCACATCCTGCAGCAACACGTTCTCAACAATAAACCCCAGCTGCTCAAGAGCGAACTCGTCGGCCCCGAACCGCAGTGCCCCCGAGCTTTCGGGCGTGTCGCTTTCATCCCAGACACGCATACTCGAGTATGGGCTGACGCGAGTCGCCGCCGTGTATTCCCAGGCGCCGACCGAGTCGAACAACGCCGCTGTCCCGGTTGAGATCGCCGATACGCGCAACGCGACCTCGTCGTCCGGTGAAAATACAGGCCGTGACGCGGCGTCCAGCACGCTTATCTCGAGCGCCGCGGATTGCGGACTTTTTGCGAGCAGCGTCGCCAACATCAGGCCCGTTACGCCGCCGCCGACCACGACTATCCGGTAGGGCCCTTTCACTTGACCGGCACGCCGCGTGACAGGCGCGGCAGGCGCCCGGCCAGGCCCATCGTGTGTTTGGCGAACACGGAACGCACGCCAGGCACGAGGTCGAAGCCAAGCATGGCGATGTTTCGCAACACGCGCAGCGGTCGCCGCTCGCTACCGAACAACTTTACGAGGCCGTCGGTAAAGCGCACGAGCTTCTTCTGGTCCGCCCTGCGCCAACTCGCATACTGCTCGAGCATGGCCGCGATCGCAGCAGGATCGGATTCAGAAAGCCCTGGGCTCTTACTCCAGATGGACGCATCAGCGATGCAGTCAACCAGCGCTGCGACATCGCGCATGCCGAGATTGAATCCCTGGGCGGATACGGGATGCAGACCGTGGGCCGAATTGCCGATCAACACGCTGCGCGTCGCGGTCAGGCGTAGTGCCTTGCTGAGAACCAGTGGATAAGACGCTCGCTTGCCCACTTTCGAAAATGTGCCCAGGCGGAATCCGAACTGTTGCTGCAGTTCGGCGAGAAACGCGTCGTCGCCGAGTGCCATGACGCGTTCCGCATCGTTTTCGGAGACGGTCCACACAAACGCGGCACGGCCGTCCGCGATCGGCAGAACCGCTAACGGTCCATGTCGCGTGAAACGCTCATACGCGACGTTTTCGATGTCTTTTTCCGGCAGCAGATTGCCGATCACGGCGCGTTGCCCGTAACTGCTCTTTTGCGCGGTGATCCCCATCATTTCGCGCACCGCCGAGTTGGCGCCGTCAGCCGCGATCAGCAGGTCGCAAGACAATGATCGCTGCTTGCCCTCCGCGAGATCAAGCACGGCGGTGGCGCCCCCAGGCGCCAGCTCAACGGCCGTAATGCGCGCCGGGCAAATGACGTCCACGCACTCGAGAGCGTCCAGCGCGTCCTGAAGCACAGCGCCGAGTACCCGATTGATCACGACGTAGCCCAGCGCCTCGACTTCCTGCTCCTCAGCATCGATGTGCGAGAACCCGAAACGGCCCTGGTCCGAGACGTGGATGCTACGAATTGGCGTCGATGCCGCCACGATTCGTGGCCACAATCCCATGGCCTCGAACATCCGCTGCGTGCTGCGCGACAACGCCGTTGACCGGTCGTCGAAACTTGGTTGCGCGGCAGCTTTCCTCGGAATCGCCTCGACCATCGCGACGCGCAACCCAAGGGGCGCCAGCGCGATCGCAAGACTCGTGCCGATCATGCCGCCACCGGCGATAACAATGTCGTAGTGTTTGCTGCTCATGCGCCCTGCATCAGCGCCTCAATGTCGTCGGGGTCGGAAATCAGGCCTTTGCTCAACACATCGGGGCCCTTGGTCGTCACTGCCACATCGTCCTCGATGCGAATTCCGATATTACGGAAGCGTTTGGGAATATTGCGCTTGTTTGGAATGTAGATGCCGGGCTCGACTGTCGTCACCATGCCCGTCTCGAGGACTCGCCACTCGTCACCGACCTTGTAGTCCCCGACATCATGGACGTCCATGCCGATCCAGTGCCCGGTGCGATGCATGTAGAACTGCCGGTAAGCGCCGTCCTTGATGAGTTTGGGCAAGGAACCGTCAAGCAAGCCGAGCTTCTTGAGCCCCTTCGTGATGACCCGTACCGCAGCATCGTGAGGGTCGTTCCAGTGATTGCCCTTGACGGTCCTTTCGATCGCCGCCTGCTGAGCCTCGAGAACGATTTCGTAGACCGCACGCTGCTCGGGGTTGAACCTGCCGTTGACCGGAAACGTGCGCGTGATGTCCGACGCGTAGTAGTCGAGCTCGCAGCCCGCATCGATCAGGAGCAGATCGCCGTCCTGCAGCACATCACCGTTTTCCACGTAGTGCAGCGTGCAGGCATTAGCGCCTCCGCCGACAATCGGATTGTAAGACACCCAGGCGCCGCTACGCCGGAATTCATGGCGAAACTCGGCCTCCACTTCGAATTCGTACATACCGGGTCGGGTTATGCGCATTGCACGCCTGTGTGCCTCGACAGCCACCTTCGCCGATTTGCGCATCGCCGAGATCTCAGCGCGGCTCTTGTAAAGCCGCATATCGTGTAACAGGTGGTCGAGCGCAACAAACTCGGTCGGCGTGTGCAGCCCGCGCGACAGACCGGAGCGCAGGGAGTTAACCCAGTCGGCGATACGGGTATCGAAATCGGAGTACATGCCCATCGTGTAGTAGACACGCTCACAGCCCTCGATGAGGCCGGGAATAATGTCGTCGATATCGTCAATCGGGAACGCATCATCGGCGCCGAAATTCTCGATGGCACCGTCTTGTCCTGCACGCGATCCATCCCACTGTTCTTTCGCGGGATCGCGTTCGCGACAAAACAACAGGTACTCGCCCTGCGGCCTGCCCGGCACAAGCACTGCAACGGCCTCGGGCTCGGCAAAGCCGGTGAGGTAATAAAAATCGCTGTCTTGTCGGTAGCGGTACTCGACGTCACGACTGCGCATGCGTACCGGTGCAGCCGGCAATATGGCAATACCGCCCGTGCCAACCATGCGCATCAACTGCTTGCGCCGACGCTCAAATTCCGTGCTTTTCATTGATTTTCCGCGTGCCGGATCTCGGACAGTTCCTCATAGGCCAGCTGGGCAGCGACCCGTATATATTCGACGAGCTCAGCATACGCCGCTTCGTTGGTTTCATCATCGCTTTCTTCGTCGATGCCGGCCTGCGTAATCTGCAGCATGTCGCGGATTATGTCGGACAGGGGCTCGGCTGCCAGCCGTTTCTTGAGCGCCTCGCCGTGCTCGGCAGAAACCAGGCCATGCAGAAAACCCTCACACCAATGCGCCATGGCCAACGTTCTTGTCCCCGCGTCCGCGTTGTCCTCGGGAAGCAATGGGCTGAAGCCGGACAGCCTTTCGGTGAGCTGCCAGAATGTGCCCTGGTAAAGCCTATCCAGCATCTTCTGGCATTCCATGCGCAGCGCATCGGACTCGTCCGTTCCCTCAAGAACCTGCAGGAGCCACTCCGGACCCGCCGGTACGCCCGCGACCGCCAGCCGGCCCGCCAGGAGGCCGTGCGTCTGGGCGGCATCCCAGCTGGCCCCGCAGCGCCGCAGCGCATCGTCGAGCTCATCGAAGCCAAGCATTTCATTCATACCAAGACCAACCTTTTCAATTCAGGCAAACCCTACTATATTGAGCCTATGGCTGAGAACATCAATTCGACTTTTGAACACGAACTCAAGCGTCTCGAAAAGCGCGTCGACGCGCTCGTTCGCGTTTGCGACCAACTGCAGGACGAGAACCGCTCCCTGAAACAACGTCAGGATGTACTGACGTCGGAACGCGCGAATCTGCTGCAGAAGAATGAACAGGTGCGCGCGCGTGTCGAAGCGATGATCGGCCGACTGAAAGCAATGGAGCAAGGTTCTTGAAACATGACGACATCAGCGACACAAGAAAGCTGACGGAGATCACCGAATGACCCGACAAATTGCGCAGGTTAGCGTCCGCATTCTTGACAAGGAATACCAGGTAGCCTGCCCCGCCGAAGAGCGCACTGACCTGCTCGACTCCGCGGAAATTCTGAACAACAAGATGCGCGAGATCCGCGATAGCGGCCGCATTGTTGGGCTTGACCGTATTGCCGTCATGGCTGCACTGAACATGGCGAACGACCTGATCCATGCGAAAGCCCGCGACCTGGAACTCGAGGGTGGCATTAGCGATCGCCTGAAACTAATTTCGGATCGCGTAGATACAGTCCTGAGTGAGACGCAACAGCTCGACTTGTAATACGCGAATAAGGCACGATATTCGACTTGGCGCTTCCTGCGGTGTTCGATACCGACCTGAAAGCCTTTCGGCCCTAAATTATTACCTCGGGGTCGTGCACTGTCGGCAGCATTTGAGCAGGGCCGTTTCGACGGTAAGCCTGTTGCTGCCACGGCTGACCCCACCTGTTGCTCTGTGTCGAGAGCGACGGTTTGTAACGGCACAGGCGGGAAGCGCCTCTTTCTCCAGCCATGACCAGAATGCGGCCCAATGAACTCACTTCGACGTAACGCGCTACAGGCGCGTCGCGCAATGAGTGTCGACGAACGCGCTCGCGCGTCGACTGCCATCTGTAATCAGGTCACAACCTCACGCGAGTTTTACGCAAGTGCGCTTGTTGGCTGTTACCTGCCGATGTATGACGAAGTCGATACACGTGAAATCATCGAAACCGCATGGCGCGCAAACAAGCGCGTTTTCGTACCGGTTTTGCGCAACCAGAGCCAAATGGTCTTTTGCGAAATACGCGAAGACACGGAACTGGCAAAGAACGATTTCGGTATTTGGGAGCCGACACGCGGATTTCTGATGCCACCGAGAAACCTCGACGTGGTGATTACGCCGACCGTCGCATTCGACAGGAATGCACACCGTATCGGGATGGGCGGCGGTTACTTCGACCGAGCATTCGCTTTTTTGCGACACCGCACTCACTGGATTCGCCCGAAGTTGCTCGGCGTTGCGTTTCGTTGCCAGGAAGTCGAGAAAATTACGCCAAAGCCTTGGGATATACGGCTTTATCGTGTAGTCAGCGATACCCAGTAAGCCTTTTATTCAAGGGAAAAATGGCAATCCGGCAAGTTTGCATTCGCAAAAGCTCGTGTCAGTTCGGCCCAAAGCCGGCAACCGACGTCTGTATTCAGGTTCAACAATCAGAACACGCGTAATGAATATATTCGGTCACCACGTTCGTCCCTCGTTGTACAAATTACGTTGCGCCTTCACATACGATTTTTGCGTTAGCCACTCGCGTCGACCGAACGTGTTTTAAACAGGCTTTCCTGGCGCGCTAACTCGCTGGATTTTTTGGAATTGTTGCGTATACTCAAGCGCGGGTACCCGACACGGAGATAGCAATGGCTACCAAGAAGAAGTCTCGTAAAAAAGCTTCGAAGCGCAAAGTCGCGAAGAAGCGGAAAGTAGTAAGGAAGAAAGCTACGAAGAAACGCGTAGCGAAGAAGAAGGTTGCTAAGCGCAAGACAAAGAAGAAAGCAACCAAGAGAAAGGCGAAAAAGAAAGTCGCCAAGCGTAAAGCTAAGAAGAAAGTAGCTAAGCGCAAGGTGAAGAAGAAGGCGAAGAAGAAAGTCGCCAAGAAACGGAAGGTCAAGAAAAAGGCTAAGAAAAAAGTAGCCAAACGGAAAACGAAGAAGAAGGCCAAACGTAAGGCGAAGAAGAAAGTCGCCAAGCGTAAGACCAAGAAGAAAGCTACGAAGCGTAAAGCTAAAAAGAAAGTAGCCAAACGTAAGACCAAGAAGAAAGCTACGAAGCGCAAAGCGAAGAAGAAAGTCGCCAAGCGTAAGACGAAGAAAAAGGCTACGAAGCGCAAAGCGAAGAAGAAAGTCGCCAAGCGTAAGACGAAGAAAAAAGCTACCAGGCGTAAGACCACAAGACGCAGTGGTCCAGGTACGAAGCGCAGCGGTCCCGGGACCAAGCGCGGCGGACCTCGCAGAAAGAAACGGTAGTTCGTAGCTGCGGAAGAGGCCTTCTTCCAAAGCACGCAAAAGAGCCCGCTTCGGCGGGCTCTTTTCGTTTCCGGGGATGCAAAACTGTGCGCTGTGCCAATGTGCAATCGGCGGCAATTTGACTATAGTACGGGGCTATGGACGCAATAGAGAAAAAGCGAGCCGTCGCCAGGGCTGCAATGGAATTCATCCAGCCTGGTACGACGCTGGGGGTCGGTACCGGCTCGACCGTCAATTGCCTCATCGAAATGTTGCCGGAGGTTCGCGAGCGCATCGACCGCGTAGTCTCCAGCTCAAAGGCATCCACGGCGCTACTTGAAGAACAGGGCTTTGACGTCCTGACGCTCAACGAAACCGGCGACATCGACCTCTACATCGATGGTGCCGACGAGAGCAACAAGCACCTGCAGCTAATCAAGGGCGGCGGTGGCGCGTTGACCCGCGAGAAAGTACTCGCCGCGGCCGCACGCCGTTTCATCTGCATCATCGACGATTCCAAGCTGGTCGGCATGCTCGGCGCGTTCCCACTGCCGATCGAAGTGCTGCCCATGGCCCAGGAGCTTGTCGCACGACGTATGCTCAAGATGCGGGGTCAGCCGATCTGGCGTGAGGGCTTTGTTACCGACAACGGTAACCACATCATCGACGTTCATAACCTGAAGATCGCGAATCCGATCGACATGGAAGTCCGCATTAACCGCATCCCTGGGGTTGTAACGGTTGGGCTATTTGCAGAACGGCCGGCCGACATCCTTCTCATCGCGGATGACAGCGGCGTTCGTGAGATGCGGACTTAGCCAGAGGGATTCTCGCGCTGCGCGGCGAGGGATTGACTCGAATCGGCTCAGGGCTTGGCGAGAGGGATTGTCGCTTCGCGACCAAGCATGCGGCTACGCCGCTGCGCTTGTCGAACAGGGGTTCTCATCTCCAACTCCCCGAACCAAGAAAAAGAAGAAGGGCCCCAAATGGGGCCCTTCTTCTTTTTTTGGCTGGGGGAGAGGGATTCGAACCCCCGTTGGCGGAGTCAGAGTCCGCAGTCCTACCACTAGACGATCCCCCAATACAGGATCGTGTGACTGCTTAGCGCTTCGAGTACTGCGTGGCGCGACGTGCTTTACGCAGGCCGACCTTCTTGCGCTCCACTTCACGTGCGTCGCGGGTAACAAACCCGGCTTGACGCAGGTTGGGGCGCAGCGACTCGTCGTAAGCCATCAATGCACGCGTCAGACCGTGGCGAATCGCGCCGGCCTGACCCGTCGTGCCGCCACCTTTTACCGTGACGTCCACATTGAACTTGTCGCCCAGCTGCGTCAGCTCCAACGGCTGGCGAACGATCATCTGGGCCGTCTTGCGGCCAAAGAAAACGTCCAGCGGGCGCTTGTTAACCGTGATGCTACCTTCGCCGGGCTTCAGGAAAACGCGAGCTGTCGAGGTCTTGCGACGACCGGTACCGTAAAAAAACGTGTCACTCATAATGTCTACTCAGTCTGAGAAGCGCGCTTTACGCGTTCACTTCCAGCGGAATCGGCTGCTGTGCAGCGTGGGTGTGTTCGGGACCTGCAAATACACGCAACTTCGAGAACATCTGACGTCCCAGCGGGCCGCGCGGCATCATGCCTTTCACCGAGTGCTCGAGTGCACGCTCGGGATGCTCCTGCAGGAGCTTGTCGAGCGGTATCGACTTCAGGTTGCCAATGTACCCCGTATGGTGGTGATACATCTTGTCTTTCAACTTGTTACCGGTCACACGAATCTTCTCGGCATTCACGACAATAATGTAATCGCCCGTGTCCACATGAGGGGTGTACTCCGGCTTGTGCTTGCCACGCAGACGGTGCGCGATCTCGGTCGACAGACGACCCAGGGTCTTGTTCGTGGCATCTACCACGTACCAGTCGCGGCGAACCTCTGCTGGCTTCGCAGAAAACGTCTTCATAATTCTGATTTCCGTAAGGGAATGATCTTGTCTTTCACCGGGTTACCGTCACGTCCCTGCGGACCTGCCTTTACCCGGCGAGCCATCCGCGCACGCAAGTACGTTCGCTGGATTGGCGAAAGGCGCGAAATTCTACTGTAGCCCCCCACCTAATGCAAACCCTATTACGGGCAAGACCGGGGGGCTTTCCTGCAGCTTGAGCCTAGAACGTGTACTCGAGCGACAGTGCTGTGTAAGTATCTGTTTTTTCAAGCAGTGGCAGCACGTCGGAATTGTGCTTGATCGTGTACGAGGCCACGAGCGCAAGATCGCCCAGGAGCTTGGCGGACAACGCGGAGACCGACTCCGTATAGGTGTTCTCTCCGCCCGCCTCGACCGTCAGGTCCTGGCGGAATTCTGCGGTCTCACTGAGCAGCCACTTGTAGTACAGGCCGCCGCGGAAAATCGTCTCGTCTTCCGTGCTGCCGTCCTGCAGCGTCGACTGCCTGGCACCGGCGCCGATCTCAGCGTTCAGCTTGTGCTTGTCGGCATCGATAAGACGCCTGCCATAGCCCAGCGTCTGCGAGAACTGGGTATCGAAACCGCCGAACCGGTCCTTGCGCCAGTTCAGGCGCCCGAACAGGAAGTCGTGGTCGGTCAGGTTGCGCTCGCTCTTCCAGCCCGCATCGTAGGCTTCGGTGGTGGTCACCTCGTTCTCGGAGGCGTTGATTGCCGCCGCGTTAAAGAAATGCACCCACTTGCCCGCCGTGTAGCCAACCTCGAAGCCCGTGTTCAGGGTCGAGTTCTCGGTATTGCCGGATGTTGCCAGGTAACCCAGCTTGGCCTTGCCGGACCAGGGGCTCTCAGGTGCTTCGGGGGCGTCCTGGGCCATCAGGGAAAACGGTGCGAACAGTGCCGTCGCGATGAGTAACGTACGCAATTTCATGCATATCTCCTTAAAGAATTCGGTGTTGCGGCCAAAAAAGGCTGCGGAGTATACCGTTGGTGGACGCCGCTTCGCTATAATTTGTCACATGAACAAGCGAAAACTCACACCCGTTGACCGTCTCCTGGCCAGCGCCAACAACGCCCTGCGAACGGTGGCAGCGCCAGCCGGTCGCTCGGCGCGGGCCAACCCGGCCGCGAATATCATCGATGCCGACCTCGACGCGCGCCAGAAACGGCATGCTGCCGGGCTCATGCGGATCAATCACGCCGGCGAAGTCGCGGCACAGGCCCTCTACCAGGGACACGCCACCGTTGCCCGCGACAAGCAGGTCGAGGCGCAGCTGCAGCATGCCGCTGACGAGGAATTCGACCACCTGGCCTGGTGTGAAGAACGTATTAACGAGCTCGGCGAAGACGTCAGCAAACTCAGCCCGTTCTGGTACGCCGGCGCTTATGCGATCGGCGCGGCCAGCGGGATTCTCGGCGACAGATGGAGCCTGGGATTCATAGCAGAGACGGAGAAACAGGTGTGTGCACACCTGGACAGCCACCTGGACAGCCTGCCTCCCGAGGATGTGAAGAGCCGCGCCATCGTCGAGCAGATGCGTGACGAGGAAGAGGAACACGGCGAGAATGCGAAGGACGCGGGCGCGGCGGATTTACCTGCGCCGGTAAAGCGTCTGATGCGGATGACGGCCAAAGTTATGACAAAAACGGCATATTGGGTGTAATCGGCAAGAAAAATCCGAGAAAACACGGACTTATCTTGCCCTGACCGGCAATCTGTATTAAAAGTAGTGCGCGAATGGGCGAGGGATTACGAATGCAGACAACAGCGAAAAACCTGAGCGATGTACCGGCGATAAACCGCTTCCTCAGCTACTGCAGGGTGCGGACGGTGCCGCAGAAGACGGTGATGATCCATGCCGGTGATTTGCCGGACGTTTTGTATTACATCGTCGACGGCTCAGTTGAGGTCATGATTGAGGACGAAGACGGCAATGAGATGGTTCTGGCTTACCTGAACAAGGGACAGTTCTTCGGTGAGATGGGGCTCTTCTACGAGCAACCGACTCGCAGCGCCTGGGTGCGCACACGCACCGAGTGCGAGATTGCCGAGATGACCTACCCTCGTTTTCGCCAGATCGCGAGCGAGAGCCCCGGACTCGTCTTTGAACTGGCCACACAGCTGGCGACGCGCCTCGACCGCACCAATCGCAAGCTGGGCGACCTCGCCTTTGTGGATGTCACGGGTCGCGTGGCGCATGCCATTATGGACCTGTGCAACGAACCCGATGCGATGACGCATCCGGACGGGATGCAGATCAAGGTCAGCCGCCAGGAATTGAGCCGCCTCGTTGGCTGCTCGAGGGAAATGGCCGGCCGTGTTCTGAAGGTTCTTGAAGAACAGGGCCTGGTCTCCGCCAGCGGCAAGACTATCGTCGTCTACGGCGCGAGACCCAACCGCAAACTCTGATTGACAAGGTCGGCGTCAGCCGGCCTTTTCAATTTCGGACTTCATGGCCGAGATCGTGGCCGCATAGTCGTCGCTGCCAAAAATCGCCGAACCCGCAACGAACGTATCCGCACCCGCTGCGGCGATGTCGCCAATATTGTCGACTTTGACCCCACCGTCGATTTCGAGACGGATATCCAGACCGCTGTCGTCAATTATCCTGCGCGCCTGCTGCAGTTTGGCGAGGACCGATGGAATGAATTTCTGGCCACCGAAGCCGGGGTTCACCGACATCAGCAGCACCATGTCCACCTTGTCGATGACATACTCGAGCCAGTCAAGGGGCGTGGCCGGATTGAACACCAGGCCGGCTTTGCAGCCCTGCTCCCTGATCAGGCCCAGCGAGCGGTCCGGGTGCCGGCTCGCCTCGGGGTGAAACGTGATGTAGCTGGCGCCTGCCTTGGCAAAATCCGGAATGATGCGATCGACGGGCTCCACCATCAGGTGCACGTCGATCGGCGCCTCAATACCGTGGTTGCGCAGGGCATCGCAGATCATCGGCCCAATCGTCAGGTTCGGAACGAAGTGATTGTCCATGACGTCGAAATGCACGATATCGGCGCCAGCGTCGAGAACGGCCTGGACGTCCTCGCCGAGGCGGGCAAAGTCAGCGGAAAGTATCGAGGGAGCGATCAGGGGTTTCACAGCGAATCCTTATAAGAAGTTTCTAATATACTCTACCTTATTGAGCGCCTTGCTTTCAGCATTTCATAGGCACCTCGTACCTCTCGCGTACGGCGCTCAGCCTCGGCCATGACATCGGCACCCGGGTTGCTGCCCGAAATCTTGTCGGGATGGTTTTTGTTCATCAGCCGGCGGTACGCTTTCTTGATGTCGTCATTGCTTGCATCGCTTGGCACACCGAGCGCCTCGTAGGCCCCGCGCACCCGCGCAGCATCCGCATCTCCGGCGGGCGAGCGCTTGAAGCTCTTTTGCGCGCGAATCATGGCCTCGAGCTGGGCGAGCTCGACCCGTCCGATGCCGAATTCCTTGCAGATCGTCCAGATGCGTGCACGTTCTTCCTTTGCGAGGGAGTCCTTTGCCAGAACGACCTCGAGAACGAGCCGCAGGAACAGGGTGCGCTTCGACATGCCGCGCCCACTAACGCGCCGTACTTCACGCAGGGTCTGCACGAAGGGAAACCCGGCGTGTTTGCCATCCTCAAACCAGCCAACGGCACGGCGAACCTGGGCGGGACTCAGGCCAAGCCGGTGCATCACCAGGCGAGCCGCACGAATCTCGTCCTCGGATACACGCCCGTCCGTCTTCGCAAGGTGGCCCATGACGCTGAACAGCGCACGCACAAACTCGTCCGATACGCCCGACAACGAGGCGCCCTGGCGTGCAAACGCGTCGACGCTGTTTTTGAATCCCCGGTAGAACTGGTAAGCAACCAGCAACAAGACGATCAGGGCAATGGTCTTTCCGAGGAACATATGGTCGTGCATCGTATCGCGACTGGTCCCGCATTCCTATCACGCAGCTTGCGAGCAAGCGCCTTTACGGCGATCATCGCAGCATGGATACCGCTAACGTCCTCTTCGAAACCGCTATTCCTGAGCTGCCGTTGATCGGGCGCGGTAAAGTGCGCGACATCTACAGTGTCGATGACGACCACCTGCTCATAGTCACCACGGATCGCTTGTCGGCCTACGATGTTGTTATGCCGGACCCGGTCCCCGGCAAGGGTGAAATCCTGACCAGGATTTCGCTGTTCTGGTTTCGCATGATGAGCGACATCGTCGACAACCAGCTCACCGACCTTTGTGTTGCCGATGTGATCAAGGACCCCGAACTGCAGGAACAGCTCAAGACGCGCGCACTCGTTGTGAAGCGGCTCAAGCCTCTGCCGATCGAGGCCGTCGTCCGCGGCTACCTGATCGGCTCGGGGTGGAAGGACTACCAGGACACGGGCCGGGTGTGCGGCATCGATCTGCCTGCGGGCCTGCGGCAGGCCGAGAAGCTGCCGCAGACGCTGTTCACGCCGGCCTACAAGGCCGAAGCCGGCGCACATGACGAGAACATCAGTTTTGAGAAAGTCACGGAGCTCGTGGGAGAGAAGCTGGCAACCCGCGTGCGCGACATCTCGATCGAGATTTATGAGCGAGCCGCCGCCTTTGCGCTCGAGCGCGGCATCATCATTGCCGACACCAAGTTCGAGTTCGGACTCGATCCGCAGGGGCGCCTCTACATTATCGATGAGGTCCTGACACCGGATTCATCCCGCTTCTGGCCGGTTGATGGCTACGAGGTGGGTATCAGCCCACCAAGCTTCGACAAGCAGTTTGTCCGCGACTACCTCGAGACGCTCGACTGGGACAAGACCGCGCCCGGGCCGGAACTGCCAGCCGAAATCCTCGAGAAGACAGCCGCCAAGTACAACGAAGCGTTGCAAAGGATGACGCAGGTCCCGCACTAACCATCCCGCGGCGGAGTACAATACAACGATGTTCGCCGGCCTTTACGCAAAATTCGAAAACATCGTCTGGGGCGATGTGCTGTACAGGTACGGCCTGCCGGGGCGTGTCCTTGCGGGCGTGCTTCGCAATCTCTGGGCCGTCCTGCGAGATATCGCGTCAGGCCAGCTGAACCTTCGCGCCATGAGTCTCGTCTACACGACCCTGCTCTCAGTCGTGCCGCTCATCGCCGTCAGTTTTTCCGCGCTGAAAGCGTTCGGCGTGCACGAGTACATCGAACCTCATCTTTACGGCTTTCTCGAGCCGCTGGGCCCCAAGGGGGCCGAGTACACCGACTACGTCATGAACCTCGTCAACAACGTTAACAGCAACGTGCTTGGCGGCATCGGCTTCATCTTCTTCATCTACACCGCTATTTCAATGGTGCAGAAGATCGAGGACTCGTTTAACTACGTCTGGTACGTCAGCAAGCCAAGAAACTTCGGGACGCGGCTGATCGAATACAGCACAGTGCTGATCGTCGGCGCGATAGCCGTGGGACTGGCGCTCAGGGCGCTGGTCGAATTCAGTAAAGAAAAACTTGTCGTCACGATCCAGGAAAGCGCGGCGCTGGCGCCGGTATTCACCGTCACCGACCGCCTGATGCCCTACGTCATCACAATCGCGATCTTCACCTTCCTGTACAAGTTCATGCCAAACACGCGCGTGCGGTTCCGCTCGGCCCTGGTTGGTGGGTTGGCCGGCGGCTTCCTGTGGACGACGACCGCCATGGTCTTCGCGTCGTTCATCGCCACATCCACAAACCGGCAGGCAGTATATGCGGGATTTGCGGTTGCGATCTCCGCCCTGATCTGGCTGTACCTGAACTGGCTGATCCTGCTTATCGGATCGCAAATCGCGTTCTACTTCCAGAACCCTGCGTACCTGCGCATCGGCCGTCGTGAGCCGCAACTCTCAAACGAAATGCGTGAGCGACTGGCGCTGAACATCATGTATCTCGTCGGCAAGGAGTTTCGCGAGCCGGTGCTCGGCGTCGACCTTCGCTCGATCGGCCGCAGCTTGCGCATCCCGACCATCACTCTCGCCCCGATCGCGCTCGGGCTCGAAAACAAGGGGCTGGTGACGACCAACGAGAAAGAGAAATTGCTGCCTGGCCGGGAAATGTCACGCATCCGGCTGCAGGACATTATTGATGTCGTCCGCGTCGAAGGAGAGACCGGGTCGCACAAGGATCCCCGCTGGGACGATGCCATTAGCGCACTCGGTCAGGATATCGACGACGCCGTGGGAACGGCATTGGGCGGCAAGACGCTGTCACAACTGCTCGACGAGGCCGGCAGCGCGGAGTAGGCCGGCATCGCGCCCGTTACTTTCGAATCACGGTCGATATCGATAGCATTTGCGGCGTCTCCTTAACTTGACAGCGTATGGACGGCTGAACCATCACTACGCTCCCGCGATCGTTATCTCTTCGACGAGAATCGAGCCGCAGCGGATACCGCTGCGAAGGTCCTGATCGTCGCCAATGGCGGCGATGCGCTGGTACAGCTCGCGAAGATTGCCGGCGATCGTCACTTCATGGACCGGAAACGCGATTTCGCCGTTTTCGACCCAGTGGCCGACGGCACCACGTGAATAGTCACCCGTGACGCCGTTCACGCCCTGCCCGATCAGCTCCTG
The DNA here is from genome assembly GCA_945787845.1 of uncultured Woeseiaceae bacterium. Classification (GTDB taxonomy): domain Bacteria; phylum Pseudomonadota; class Gammaproteobacteria; order Steroidobacterales; family Woeseiaceae; genus UBA1847. The sequence continues at coordinate 127,853 of CALZJH010000007.1, forward strand.
CACGATCAGGCCGGTCCCCATTTCGGCAATCAGCTCTTCCTGCGACTTGCCGCCGCCCGGGATGATCAGGTTTTGCGCGCCACCCGCATTCGCTGTAGTCGTCAGGCCGAGGCGGCGTGCCGAATAGCTGCTCAGCACGTAGCCCTGCAAGATACCCTCGACAACGATATCGCGATCGTAGGTCGCCACGCCCTCGGCATCGTACGGTGCGCTCGCCATGGCCCGAGCCAGGTGTGGACGTTCCTGGATATTGACGTAGTCGGGGAACAGTTTTTCGCCTACCGCATCGAGCAGAAAAGATGACCGCCGGTACTGTGCGCCACCCGCAATTGCGCGAATGGCATGCCCCATAAAGCCCCTCGCGAGTTCGGGAATGTACAGGACCGGCGCACGCGTCGTTTCGATCTTACGCGCGCCCAGTCGTCCGACCGTTTTTGTCGCTGCCTGTCGTCCAACATCGGCAGGCGCTTCGAGATCCTCTGCACTGCGCGCCGACGTGTAGTGGTAATCACGCTGCATGACACCGTCGGCTTCGGCGAGGAGCACACACGTAATGCTATGACCCGTTTTCGAATAGCTTCCGACAAAGCCATGCGTATTCCCGTAGGCGCGGGTACCCCGGTTGGTCGACACGGTCCCGCCCTCGGAATTATTCACGCGTTTGTCGCTTTGCAGGCCGGCCGCCTCCGCCTCGATCGCCATGGCAATCGCCGCTTCGGCATCAAGCGCCCAGGGATGATCGAGATCGAGGTCGGGAAAATCACGGCACATGAGGTCGGCGTCAGCCAGGCCCGCAAACTCGTCCTGCGCGGTCAGCGTCGCAAATGTACACGCCTTCGCGACCGCTTCCCGGATAGCCTCGGGTGACATATCCGAGGTGCTTGCGTTGCCCTTGCGCGAATCCTTGAACACGGTAATCCCGATGCCGCGATCGTTCGTGTACTCGATGCTCTCGACCTCACCCAGCCTGGCCGTTGCGGACAGACCGGTATCCTGACTGGCCGCCGCCTCGGCCTGGTCGACGCCGCGCTGCTTCGCCTCATCGAGCGCCAGCGTCACCAGGCTCTCCAGTTCGGCGCGGCCGAGCGATTCCCGTTTTGTAATACTTCCCATGGTAGACTCCCGGCCCCGGATCTCGGCCAACACTAGCCGAGCGCGACAGGTACTTTAGCCGGTGGATGAATCAAAGCCCAGTAAAAGCGCCAGAAAGCGCGAATACCTCGCCCTGCAGAAACTCGGTGAGGATCTCGTGACGCTGCGTGAGTCCGAGCTGTTGTCGATACCGCTCAATGAGGACCTGCTCGAAGCCGTGCAGGAGGCGCGCCGCATCAAAGCGCATGGGGCACTACGCCGGCAAAAACAGTACATCGGCAAGCTCATGCGGCACGTGGACCCGGAACCGATCAACGCAGCGCTCAAGCGGCTGCGCCGCAAATAGAATTACAGGTACAATTCCCCGATGAGTATTGATGTCGGCATTATTATGGGCTCGCGCTCCGACTGGGAGACGATGCGCCACGCGACCGAAACGCTGGACGAACTCGGTGTGACTTACGAGGTGCAGGTTGTCTCTGCCCACCGTACGCCGGACCTCCTGTTCGAGTATGCAGGCTCGGCCGTCGAGCGTGGTCTCAAGGTGATCATTGCGGGCGCCGGCGGTGCCGCGCACCTGCCTGGCATGGCAGCCTCGAAGACGCGTGTTCCCGTGCTCGGCGTTCCCGTGCAGTCCAAGGCACTCAACGGCATAGATTCGCTGTTGTCGATCGCGCAGATGCCGGCAGGCATCCCGGTTGGCAGCATGGCCATTGGCCGCGCGGGCGCCGTCAACGCAGCCTTACTTGCCGCCGCGATACTTGCCAACGAGAACGTCGAAGTCGCCGAGGCGCTCGACGCCTTTCGCAAACGCCAGACCGACAAGGTGCTGGGCGACAGCGACCCCAGAACATAATTCATGCGTATCGGTATTATTGGTGCCGGCCAGCTCGGCCAGATGCTGGGATACGCGGCCCGCGATCTCGGCGTCGAGTGCCGCTTTGTCGATCCATCCGATTCTCCACCTGCCGCTGACTGCGGCGAGGTTCTGCAGCGGCCATTTGACGACAGCGAGGCGCTCGCCGAGCTCGCTGCGACCTGCGATGTCGTTACCTATGAATTCGAGAACGTCCCGGTCGAGGCCCTGTACAAGATAGACGACAATGTCCCGGTATACCCGCCCGCCAATGCGCTGCGCCACGCCCAGGACCGACTCGACGAGAAGCGTCTTTTTGACCAGCTCGACATCCCGCTCCCCGGTTACCGCACAGTGGATTCCCGTGAAGATATCGTTACCGCGACCGAGGAACTCGGATTGCCTGTCGTCATCAAGTCCCGGCGGCTTGGCTACGACGGCAAGGGCCAGTTTATCTTGCGCGAACGCGAAGACATCGACACGGCCTGGAAAACTGTGGGAGGACAGCCGCTGATCGCCGAGCAATGGATTAATTTCGATTTTGAAGTGTCGTGCATCGGTGCTCGTAACGTCGACGGCGACATCGTCATCTACCCGTTGAGCCGCAACTTTCACGAAGGCGGCATCCTGAAGACGTCGCGATCACCGATCGATGCACCGGGACTCGCAGATCGTGCTGAGACCTATGTGCGGCGCATGCTGGGCCACCTTGATTACGTCGGCGTCCTGGCTCTCGAGCTGTTCGTCTGCGGAGATGACCTGTTCGCCAACGAATTCGCCCCCAGGGTGCACAACTCCGGGCACTGGACCATCGAGGGCTCCGCGACCAGCCAGTTCGAGAACCATCTGCGCGCCGTAATGAACCGGCCACTCGGCTCGACGGCAAGCCTGAACCACGCGGGGATGGTCAACCTGATTGGTGACATTCCAGGCATCATTCGTTCACAGGAACTGGGCGTCTTGCACGACTACGGGAAGGCGCCAAGGCCTGGCCGCAAGCTTGGCCATATTACGGTCACCGCCGAATCGGCAGCCGAGCGGGACCGACTTGTCGACATAATAAGTCGCAGTGTGACCTAGTCCGCGCTACGACCTGAGACCGGGGCATACACAGCAGGCTGAAAAAGCAGGTAAACTTGATCGGAAATGTCTTATCTAAGTCACTTCAATCTGCAGGAACAACCTTTTCGGCTCACCCCTGATCCGGACTTTCTCTATTGGAGCAAGCAGCACGCCCGGGCCAAGGCCTACATGGAGTCGACGATCTGGCTCGCAGACGGCTTCGTCGTCATCACGGGCGAAATTGGTTCTGGCAAGACGACCCTGCTGCAGTCCTTTCTTTCGGAACTGGGCGACGATGTCGTGTATGCCGTCGTTTCCCAGACCCAGCTGACGCCTACGCAGTTTCTCCAGGCCGTACTCACCGAGTTCGGGTTCAAACCCTTCAACAAGCGCAAGGTCGAGTTGCTGGACATGCTCAACATGTTCCTTATCGAGCAGTACTCGAGCGGCAAGAAGGTCGTCCTTATCGTTGACGAGGCGCAGAACCTCACGCACAAGGTGCTGGAAGAGATTCGGCTGATTTCCGGCATTGAGACACACAAGGAAAAGGTGCTGCGCATCATCCTCGCCGGCCAGCCCGAGCTGCGCGACACGCTTGATACTCACGGCCTCAAGCAGCTGGTTCAGCGAGTTCGATTGCGCTTTCACCTGGGCCCGCTCGATCGGCGCGAAATGCAGGAGTACGTCGAGCATCGGCTGAAAGTTGCGGGGGCCATCGGCCAGCTGTTCGAGAGTGACACATTCGACACAATTCACCGCTACTCGGGCGGCGTGCCACGCCTTATTAACACGCTGTGCGATACCGCGCTGCTGTGTGCTTTTGCCGACGAAAGACATTCGGTGAACTTCGACGACATTATGTCGGCGATTGCGGAGCTGAACTGGGAAGAGCACGAAAGCAATACCGGCATATACAACAAACTGCAGAAGATTCAGCAGCAGGATGAAGAGAGTTCCGATGTGACCGGCATCCAGGTTCGTACCGACGGCGAAATACTCGAGGAACTGACGTTTCCGCCCGGGCGCATCATCGTTGGTCGCTCCTCCGACAACGAAATCTTCATCAAGAGCAAGTTCGTCAGCCGTCACCACGCGCAGCTGGTCAGCGACGACGATGGCTGCCTCATCGAGGATCTGAACAGCACCAATGGCGTATTCATTGGTGAAAAACAGGTTAAGAAATACCGTCTACAGGATGGCGATACCGTGTCTTTGGGGGTGCACGAACTCGTCTACCACGACCTGCGCCGGCCTGAGGAAGCAATCGAAGATCAACTGCATCAGGCGTCCGAGGAAATGCGGGACGAATCGTTTGACGAGTCCGATGAAGACGAATTCGACGATGCGGTTGAAGAAGACGAGACCGACGACCAGGACTCGGTCGTCAACGAGCAGTAACGGGCTGAGGCGCTTTTAGTAATCCTGCCGCGTGCCCACGCGGCGATCCGTAACCCGATAGTCGCGCCTCTTCAAAAGCACTACGAGCCCGCCCACGAGGCAAGCAAAACCTACGACGAAGCAAATCGTCGGCATGTACCAGTAATTCAGGTACATGGAGAGCCCGAGCGACACTACCCCGACGAGGAGGTAGAAGTACGGAAGGCTTTCATAAATTGGCTTTGCGACCCACATGTCGATTTATTCTCCATAGCGTGGAGCAGTTGTAAAGCGCTCAAAAGCAAAAGACCCGGCCAATGGCCGGGTCTCGAGATTGTGTCGCTCTTCGTAAGCCGTTGATTCCAGCTCAGGAGCGACCGACTCCGAACAGACCCAGAATGCGCGAAAGAATCGATTCCGAGAGGCCGTCTACGGCCAGGTCGGGCTCAAATTCACCGGCATCGCCGCGTAATCCCTGTACGAACAGCTGGGAGTTGGCGTCTATGTCATATTCAGTGATTGTGTTTTCGAATGCCATCGTCGTATCCCTCCATGAGACGGGATAACTTTAATAAAGGCATATGTTGAATGAAGTGAGGTAACTCACATTGTTGGACACGAAGACGCAAAAAATCGACTTATGTGAAATCTTTTGCGCCGTTATGCGGTGCCGCCGACCGTGAGTTCATCGATTTTGAGCGTCGGCTGGCCCACGCCGACCGGCACCGACTGCCCTTCCTTGCCGCAGGTTCCGACACCCGTATCCAGCTCGAGATCGCGACCAACCATCGAGATCTTGTTGAGTGCCTCGGGACCGTCACCGATCAACATGGCCCCTTTAACGGGCGTGGTGATCTTGCCATTCTCGATCAGGTAGGCCTCACTCGCCGAGAACACGAACTTGCCCGACGTAATGTCCACCTGGCCACCCCCGAAGTTGGGTGCGTACAGGCCCTTGTCGACCGACGCGATAATCTCCTCCGGATCGTGCTTGCCTGCCAGCATGTAGGTGTTGGTCATGCGCGGCATTGGAATGTGCGCGAACGACTCGCGTCGGCCATTTCCCGTGGGCGCCACACCCATAAGCCTGGCGTTGAGTTTATCCTGCATGTAGCCACACAGAATGCCGTTCTCGACCAGGACCGTGTTTTGTCCGGGCGTGCCTTCGTCATCGACAGCTAGCGAGCCGCGACGCCCTGCAATCGTGCCGTCATCGACGATCGTGCATTGCTCCGACGCGACCTTCTGGCCCACTTTGCCGCTGAACGCCGATACGCCTTTGCGGTTGAAGTCACCCTCGAGTCCATGCCCCACGGCCTCGTGCAACAGGATGCCCGGCCAGCCATTGCCGAGCACTACGGGCATTGTGCCGGCAGGCGCAGGTTGTGCCTCGAGTTGCACGACGGCCTGTCTGACGGCCTCCTGCGCGTATTCGAGCGGCAGGTTACCGTCGAGAAAATAGCTGAGGTCGGCACGGGCGCCACCGCCTGCATACCCCTGCTCTCGCTGGCCGTCCTGTTCGAGAATCACGCTGACATTGAGCCGGATCAGCGGCCGCACGTCGGCAGCCATTGTGCCGTCAGAAGCCGCGACCAGCACCAGGTCCTGGCTGCTTGCCATGCTGATGATCACTTGTTCGATACGCTTGTCCATGGCGCGCGTTGCCGCATCCAGCTCGAGCAACAGTCGCGTTTTTTGTTCGTCGTCGATGCTCGCCGTTGGATCCGACTGCGGATACAGCATGGCCGCATCGCTCCGTTGCCAGGCCTGCACGGCCTTGTTTTGCCCCTGGCGGGCAATGGCGCGTGCGGCTCCCGCGGCGGACTCGAGCGCCGGCAGTACCAGCTCATCCGAGTAGGCGAAACCGGTTTTCTCACCGCTGTTGGCGCGCACACCAACGCCCTGGTCCAGGCTGAAACTGCCTTCCCGGATGATGCCGTCCTCAAGCGTCCAGCTTTCCTGGCGCGATACCTGGAAGTAGAGATCGGCGAAATCGACGCCGCCACGCATCAGGCCGCCCAGTGTGGTCGACAGCGCCTGTTCGCCCAGCCCCGCGGGTTCCAGCAGGCGGCTCATGACCGCGTCGATTGAAGAGTGATTACTCAATGTACTGTCCGTCGGTGTTTTACGATTAAACCAGGCGGCGGTTCGCGAGTGCCGGAAACTCACTGCGAAGGCGTGCCGGCAGTTCGGGATCGATATCCGCGGTGACAACGCAATTGCCTTCGGCCTGCTCTGCCAGGATACGGCCCCAGGGATCGCAAATCAGTGAGTGTCCGAACGTCGCACGGTCGTCCGGGTGCAGGCCATATTGCCCGGGCGCAATCACATATGCCAGATTTTCTATGGCCCGGGCGCGCAGTAACGTGTGCCAGTGCGCCGCGCCGGTCGTCGCCGTAAACGCCGCCGGCACCGTGAACACCGTAGCACCCGCGTCCACGAGCTGCCGAAACATCTCCGGGAACCGCAGGTCGTAGCAGATCGTCAGGCCGACCCGGCCTATCGGCGTGTCGACGGTGATCACGTCATTACCCGGGTACATCGAGCTCGATTCGCGATATGACTCCTGCTTGTCGACGAGGTCGACGTCGAACAGGTGAATCTTACGGTACAGCGCCTGCCGCTGGCCTTGCGCGTCGTAGACCGGACAGGCCCCGTAGACGCGATCTTCATCGATCGCCGGCGATACCAGTGGCATGCTGCCGCTGATGATCCACAGGCCGTGTTTCGCGGCCTCACCGGAGAGAAACGCCTGGATCGGCCCGTCGCCGGGTTCTTCGGCATGCCTGGCCTTGTCCTTGCCCCGCTCGGGCATCAGCGCGAAGTTCTCCGGTAACACCGCCAGCGCACATCCATCGCTGGCGGCTTCGGCCAGCAGGCTGCCCGCAAGTTCGAGATTTGCCGCCACATCCGGACCGCTGTTCATCTGGATCGCCGCTACGCGCACGTTATTGCTGCTCCGGTTCCGCGAGACAATTAGCCAGGTCGCCATATTGCACGAACTGGTCAGGGTCGATCGCGTCGATGGCGGGCTCATCCCACGGGCCCGCGATGCCGTAATACACCTGTCCAACCGACTGCAGGGGTTTCTTGAAGATCTCTGACAGGATGAGCATGGCTGCCGCACCCGGCGGTCCGCCGACGACGGCACCAACGATGGGCAGCGTATTGCCCACCTTGGCAGTGATCACGGCTCCCTGCTCGTACTCGCTGTTCGCCAGATCTACCTGGCCCACGATGCCAATCAGAGCGGCAGGTCCCTCAAGCGACATGTCGCAGGTTGACGCCGTGCCATCCTCAACGCTGAACGTGCCCGCAATACTGTCGTAACGAAACCCCTTGTTGAAGACATCGCGGAAATCGAGTGACAGGCGCCGCGGCAACGCCACAAAACTGATCAGCCCGAGCATTCGTCCGGCGCCAGGCTCGACCTCCTCCAACTGTCCGTCCTCGAGGCGCAGTTGCACATCGCCATCAAGGACGTCGAGGAAACTGCCTCGCGGCCCGCCAGCCCAGCTCATGTCAAAGAGAATCTCCATACTCTTGCCGCTGATGCCCTGCGCGAAATCCAGCCGCGCCAGCGTCGACCTGACATCGGCGCTGCTCAGCGTTGCGTTCACATAGGTCCGGCTCCCGCGCTCCTCGGCCTCGTCGGCCACCCAGCGACCCGACCCGACGATGCTGAACGTTTCGTCGATCGCTTCCAGCTTGTCGGTCTCGAGCCCATCCGCGGTGCGTACGAGATTTACCTCGACCGCGCCGAGGTTGCGACCACCGAGGGCAAAATCTCCGGCCTTCAGCGATATCGGGGGCAGGTTTCTCGGGTCCAGGTTCGATTCGGACGGCGGCGACACCTCATCGCCCGGCAGGTGCAGGCGCTCCATCTCTATAACCATGGCGCGGTCGGAACCGAAGTCGTAAGGGACAAAGACCGAGCCGACGATGTCCTCTCCTTCAATCTGAACGAGCCAGTCCCGCGCGCTGCGATCGAGGCGTACCCGGTGGTCCTCGAGATGCTGGCCAATGGCGAACAGGTCATCGACCGCAAGCTCTATCGAGCGAATACGGTCCGCTGTGCCCACTTCCTTCTCGCCGCCGCGTGACACGCTAAGCCAGTCATCGAGACGCACCGTCGTCGTCGTCCCCCGGATGTGCAGGCCACGCGTTTCGGCCGGCCCCATGACCCCGGCCCCAGCCATGAGCACGCCCCGATCGAAATCCCAGGTGTCTTCAGACTTAGTGAAATCCAGGTGCCACGAAAGGCCGTTCGCCGCCCCGCCTGTCGCTTCGATACTCTCTCCGCCCGGCATGAAACGCAGGTCGGCGTTGAGCTGCATCGCTTCGTCGGCCGCCTTGGCGACCGGGTCCGGCAGGTTGAGCGCAAGTCCCTCGAGCGCGCTGGCAAACTGAATCGTAAACGGCTGCGGCGTCTCCTGTCGGCCGCGCGGGAACAGCACCCATGCCGTGTAGTCGGACGCACCTTCGATCATGCCTTCGAGCGGAACGCCGAGCTGGTTGATGATCGCGTCGGAAGTGACCACGCCCTCAACCGTCGCGACAGCAAAGAGGCCAGCGTCTTCCGACCGGTCTATTGCGATATCCACTTCCTGGCCCAGGAACCGACCGCCTAGATTATCGCTTTCAATGTAATCGCGCTGCACGCGCACCTCGCCGATCAGGTCTTCGATCGGCGCCGGGAACCCTCCTATCGACAAGGAACCATTGTTGCTGCGCAGCAGGCCATCGATCTCGGCGTCCTTCGCCCGCCTGAGCGGCACCGTCAGGTCGAACTGGAACGAAGCCTCACCGGCAACGCTCACGCGTTCGAGGTGTCCACCCATGAGCTTGTTGAGGGGACTCTGCATGGCATATTGACGCATCGTCTCAAGCGTGCCCGTTGTGAGTGCCTTGACCGTCAGCACCGGGTTATACAGGTCCGCGATTTCCACCTCGCTATCGACGGCGCTGTTGCCGGCGGTAACCAGGCGATTGCGCACCGAGTAAAGCCGCGTATTGTCGAGTACCATTTCGACATCCGCCCGTCCGATCACCGGCCACCCGGGCTGAAAGCGCATGGCCAGGTCGCGCACCGATCCTTCGACGAGCAGGTTGCCCTCGTTGCCCCTGAAAAACTGCTTGTTCAACGCCCCGTTCATGCGCAGTGTGCCGCGCGAGACCGAGCCCTGCAGGAGCGACGTTCGAAGCCACTCACGCAGTTTGGGCTTCATGACCTTGTGCGGCAGGTACGGGTAGGCCGCGGCCACATCACTTATGCTGAACGAGCTGTTGTAGTCGATGACCGGGGCGGACTGGCCTTTGTAGAACGACAGCTCGCCGCTGCCGCGGCTGTCGATAATCGAGTTGGAAATTTGCACGCTGTCGGTCGTAAAGCGGGTCAGCTCGTCGCTGCTTCGCCAAATCACCATCCCGTTCAGAACATCGATGTCGATCGGCCCATCCATGACGCGCTGCAGCTCGACCAGCATGTCCTCTGACCGGATCTCCACGCGGCCGCCCGACCGGTCCCCGCTGACGTAGCCACTAAAGCCGCGAATGCCAGGCCGCTTGTCGTCCGCGGCGATACCGACATTGTCGAGGTCGACGGAAATTTCAAAGTAAGGAAGCTCGCTGCCAATCTCGGAAACTGTGAGGTCAAGATCCCGGATTTCTCCCGTTGGCGCGAGGCCGCGGAGGAGCTCGCGCTGCTTTTCAGGCAGGAGCGGTAACAGCAAAGCGCTGTCTTCGAGGTTTACATACGACGCCCGTGCGCCTAGCACAACGATATTGCCCTCGGCGTCGGTACTGGCCTCGGCACGCAGTGATGACTCTGGCCATTCGTCACCATTGGTTGCAATGCGCAGTTCCTCGGCGGCAACCAGCCAGCCGTCGCGCGAGACGTCGAGTTCGAAGCGGCCTGAAAGGTCAAAAAACCGGTCCGTTACCAGCGATACGTTGGCGAGATCCAGGCTGGCCGACGCGTTGCTCATCGATTTGCCTGCCAGCACAAACGAGATATCGGCGTCACCACTGCCTGAAAGCACTCGCCCCTGCACAGCCGGGTGCAATTCGGACCATCCCGCCAACAGCACATCGTCGGCTTCGACCGTAACGTCCCAGACCCGCTGTTCCTCGGGAAGGTTCAGCATGTGTGTCGCCGACAGAGTAATGCCTCCGCCCAAATCGTCGGGCAGGCGGACGCCGGCATCGAGCGCGATTCGATTCGCATCGATACTGACCTGCATGCGCGGCACGGTGAAATACCGCGGACGTTCATCACCAGGCTGAAGGAAAAGCACCTCGATGTCCTGGCCGACGATTTCCATCTCACCAAGACGCCGCGTTCCGCCGCCCTGCCCCTGCGGCAATTCATCCAGCGCGTTGCCCTGAATCCACCAACCACCGTCCTCGAGCTGGCGAACTTCGATGCTCGTATCCCGAATCACAACACGATCAACCAGCACGGCCTGGTCGAAGAGCAAGCTGCTTACCGAGATGCCGACGCTGACAAGCTCAGCGGCGATGGCCCGCGTCTGAGTATCCGGGTGAATCAGCTCGGTGTCATAGAACTCCACCTCGGGCCCGCTAAGTCCCCAGCGAGCGTTCATGCCGGAGAACTGCACCTCCATGCCAATGGCGTTGCTGGCCCAGTTTTCGATGTCGTCCTGGTATTCCGGCAGACGCGGGAGAAACAGGCGAAACAGGCCCACGAGTATGGCCAGCAGAATCACCATCGTTGCGGCCGTGTAGGCAAAAATTTTGAGTAATTTTCTGAAGAACTGTTGCATGCGGCCAGGTCTACATCAGCACCACGTCGAACTGGGCCTGCAAATACAATGACTCCGTTTGCAGCCGAATCGACTTGCCGGTTTGCTCCTCCAGTTCCGCCAGGCTGCGCGCCTGTTCGTCGAGCAACAGTTCAATGACCTCCTGTCCGGCCAGCACCATGACCTCGTCAAACTCGAACTGGCGTGACTGGCGTATGATCTCGCGGAAAATTTCGAAACAGGTCGTTTCGGCCGTCATGACGAAACCGCGCCCTTCGCAGGCCGGGCAGTCCTCACACAACACGTGCTGCAGGCTTTCTCGCGTGCGTTTGCGCGTCATCTCGACCAACCCTAGCGGTGACACAGGGGTAATCTGGTGACGCGCGTGATCGCGTGACAGTGCCTGCTCGAGTGCGTGCAGGACGTTTTCGCGATGGTCTTCCTCCTCCATGTCGATGAAATCGATAATGATGATGCCGCCCAGGTTGCGGAGCCGCAGCTGGCGGGCGATCGCAACGGCCGCCTCCAGGTTGGTTCGGTAGATCGTCTCTTCGAGGTTGCGGTGACCGACATAGCCGCCCGTGTTGACGTCGACCGTGGTCATCGCTTCCGTCTGGTCGAAGATCAGGTAGCCACCCGACTTGAGCGGGATAGTCCGGTCGAGCGACCGACGAATCTCGTCCTCGATACCGTGCAGGTCGAAGATCGGCCGGCGCCGCCTGTACAGCTCGATATCGGGCTTCGCGTCGGGCAGGTAGGTTGTCGCAAACTCTTGCATCGCCTCGTAGTCACTCTCCGAGTCAACGAGGACGTTTTCGACGTCCCCGGTCACCATGTCGCGCAACACGCGCAGCGGCAGTGACAAATCCTCGTGTACCAGGCTTTTTACACTACGTTTGCTGCACCGTTCCTGAACGACACCCCACAGCCTGAGCAGGTAGCGGAGATCCGCCGCCAGCGCCTCCTGGTCAGCGCCCTCAGCGACCGTGCGGACGATGGCGCCGCACTGCAGGTCCTGGTCCGCAAGCAGCTCCTCGACCATGCCGCGCAGGCGGTCGCGCTCTCCCTCATCCTCGATGCGCGCCGAAATCCCGACCGCGTGGCCGAGCGGCAGCAGGACCAGGTGCCGCGACGGCAGCGTGATGTAGCTCGTCAGTCTCGCACCCTTGTTTCCGAGCGGATCCTTAACGACCTGCACCATGATCTCGTCGCCCTCGCGCACCAGTTCGCGGATGTTGCGTTCCTCATCGCCATTTTCCGGCATCCCGGACTTCGCGATGTCCGAGGCGTGCAGAAACGCCGTACGCTCGAGCCCAATATCGATGAACGCTGCCTGCATGCCCGGCAATACGCGCAGCACCCTGCCCTTGTAGATGTTGCTGATCAGTCCGCGGCACGCGGCGCGCTCCACGTAAACCTCCTGCAGCACACCATTCTCAAGCAACGCCGCACGAATCTCGCTCGACGTTACGTTGATCAGGATCTCTTCTTTTTGGGACTCGTCTGTCATTACTCGTGTCTGCGCAAAACCTCGAACCCGGCATCGCTGAGCAGCGCTACGGTCTCGAATACAGGCAGTCCGACCACATTGGAATAGCTGCCCTCTATCCGTTCGACAAACACGCCGCCCAGCCCCTGTATGGCGTAGGCGCCGGCTTTGTCGCGGGGTTCCCCACTTTGCCAGTAAGCAAGCGCCTCGTCGCGACTGATTTCGCGAAAATACACATCTGTTTCTGACAGCGCCGTCCAGGTCTTGTTCTCGCCGCATAACGCGACGCCCGTGACGACCTTGTGCCCACGCCCCGACAGCAGCTCCAGCATACGCAGGCAATCTGCCTGGTCCACGGGTTTGCCGAGGGCCTGGCCATCGACGACGACCGCCGTGTCGGCACCGAGGGCGAGATCCGCAGCGTCGACAATGGCGGCCCCGGCCTTGGCGACCGCAAGGCGTACGACCATGTCGGCGGGCAATTCCGCGTCGAGCGGGGTTTCGTCAACATCGACGCTGGCGACTTTGAAGTCGATATCGAGAGCCGCAAGAATCTCGCGTCGCCGTGGCGACGTCGAGGCAAGATGCAGGATGAGCGGCGTGTTCATTGCGGCATGGTCAGGCACGGTGATAGGGGTGGCCGGTATGCAGCGAATGCGCCCGGTACAGCTGTTCCGCGAACAGCACGCGGGCAAGACCGTGTGGCAGTGTCAGTTGTGACAGCGACCAGGTGAAATCGGCCCGTCGTTTGCAGGTGTCGGCGACGCCGTCAGGCCCGCCGATGACAAAGCACAGGTCCCGGCCGTCGGCCTGCCAGCGTGACAGCTGGTCGGCCAGCGCCTTGCTGCTGAGCTGCTTGCCGCGCTCGTCCAGCAACACGACCTGCTCGGACGACTCCAGCTTGCCGAGAATCAGCTCGCCTTCGGCCTCCATGGCCTGTCGCGACTTGTCGTTCTTGTTGCGGCGCACGGTGGGGATGACGTCGAGCCGGAACTTCCATTCTCTCGGCAGGCGCTCTGTGTAGGTGCCGAAGGCCTCGTCCACCCAGGACGGCTGGCGATCACCAACGGCCAATAGTCGGATATGCACGGCTCAACCGTCGGTTGCCGTCGCATCCCCTTGCGGGGAGATCGACCAGAGTTTCTCCAGGTTATAGAACTCACGCACCTTCGGGAGCATGACATGCACCAGTGTGTCTCCGAGGTCGAGCAACACCCACTCGCTCCCGTCCTCACCTTCGATGCCAATCGGGCGGCGACCCGCCGCCTTGGCCTTCTCCGCGACGTTGTCGACAAGCGCTCTGACATGCCGGTTCGAGGTGCCGCTCGCAATGACCATGTAGTCGGTAACGACGGTCATGTCGCGAACGTCCAGCCTCACGATGTCTTTGGCTTTGACATCGTCCAGCGCTTCGACGACCAGGTCGGTCAGTGCTTCGCTGTTCATGCGTGGTTCTCTGCGTTGCTCAAATGTTGTCTCCTCGGGTAAACGCTGTAATTAGTAAATCTTCATGTCCAGGATCGCGTCGCGAACTTCGTCAGGCATCAGGAAACGCGGGTCGCGACCCGCGCCAACAAGCTCCCGGATTTCAGTCGACGCGATCTCAAGCTGCGTGACTGCGTGAATATGGATGGTTCCATGCGTTGCGTCGTGCAAGTCGTCAACGCGATGCGTGCCGTGTTCGGAAATCAGCTCACCCAGGACACCGATGTCCGGCGCCTTCCAGCCGGGTCGATGTGCGACCACAATGTGCGCGACGCCAAGAAGCTCGTCCCACCGGTGCCAGCCAGGCAGGCCAAGAAAAGCATCCATGCCCACTATCAGACCGATCGAGCGATCAGGAAATTCCTCGCGCAGCGAATGCAGTGTATCGATCGTGTATGACGGCCCGTCGCGGCGCAGTTCCCGGTCGTCGGCGACAAACCCCGGCTGGCCCGCAATTGCGCATTCCACCAGGCGCATGCGCTGCTGCGCATTGGCGTAGGTCACACCCCGGTGCGGCGGGTCGCCGCAGGGAATAAAGCGCACCTCCCCAAACCGCAGAGCCTGCAGCATTTCGAACGCGGAACGCAGGTGACCGTAATGGATGGGGTCGAAGGTGCCGCCGAATACGCCGATCGGCTTCATGCGCGAGCCATCCCGACGACGATATCGGTCGCCATTTGCCAGGGGTCGCCGTAGCGCTGACCTTTCGCGGCGGCATCGGCGCGGCCGCTGGCTTTCAGCATGCGGTGAAAGTCGCCGTGCTGGTGGCGACTGATACAACTGCGCAGCAGGCCCTGGCGGTTATTCCATACGCGCGCCGCCTGCATCGCGCTGCCGAGGTCAGTGCCCTGGCGAACGGCGTCGTCGAGCGTCGCCAGCGTGCGAAGTTCTCGCGTCAGCGCCCACATGACGATCACGGGCTCGACGCCCTCCGCTTTGAGGCCACCAAGGATCTTCACTGCGCGCGGTGCGTCGCCGGCTATCGCGGCGTCCGTCAGCTTGTAGACGTCGTAGCGACTGCTGTTGGCCACCGCCTTGTTGACGTCTTCAGCAGACACCTTGCCTTCGCCCAGAATCAGCCGCAGTTTTTCGATCTCCTGCCCGGCTGCGAGCAGGTTTCCTTCAACGCGATCGGCGATCAGCGCCACCGCATCCCGGTCGGGCTGCAATCCTGCCTGCCGCATGCGGTTCGCTATCCATCCGGGCAGCTCGCGCAATTCGATCGGCCAGATCGGCAGGCTCACGCCAATCTTGTCGAGGGTCTTGGCCCACTTTGAATTAGCCGTGCTCCTGTCGAGTTTGGGGCCGGTCACGATAAACAGCAGTTCCGGCCCTGCCTGGGCTGCCAGATCGACAATTGCCTGGCCGCCCGCGCGGCCCGGTTTGCCGGTCGGCAGGCGCAATTCGACGATCCGTTGCTCCGCGAACAGCGACAGGTTCCCGGTCGAGGCCGTCAGTGCGCCCCAGTCGAACCCGGTGGTTGCCACATGCAATTCGCGATTTGCAAAGCCCTGCGCTTTCGCGGCCTCACGAATCTGGTCGAGCGCCTCGGAAACAAGCAGGTGTTCGTCACCAGTGACGAGGTAGCAGGGGGCAAGCGAGTTCTTCAGGTATGACGAAAGCTGGTTAGCCCGAATCTTCAAGCAAGCTGCTCCATGTGTATCGACTCGCTTTCGAGCAGCACCGGGATTCCGTCATCGACCGGATACAGCCGCTTGCCATCATCGGTCACCAGTGCCTCGTGTAACGGCTCCGCGAGTTTGACGCCTTCCTGCGTCTCGAGCGTACCGGCCGCGATCGCGGCGTTGACCTTCTCGAGTTTGTCTTTTTTCAGTACCGACAGGCCCTTATGCGTGACCGGGCAGCGGAGAATGGTGAGCAAGCGTTTATCCATGCGCCCATTGTAGCGCCTCAGCCCTGCTTCAGCACGGCTGCCAGCTCAATATTTCCGCTGCTTTCCGCCGCCTGGATGGCCGCAGGAATATCGTCGGGGGCGGGCTTGAAGTGTGCGTCGATCAGGCGACAGCGCATGATGACCTTGAGGGCGGGAACCCGCTCGCCGTGCGCCAGCATGTCGTGAATATAGTGCTGCGCGAAAAAGAGCGCATGCTGCTGCTGCTCCCAGCCCAGCATCTTGTCGAAATACCAATTCCACGCCGCCACGGGGTCCGGGTCTTTTTCGATTTCGCTGAAGATGTGCTGGAAGCCACCTTCACGATTATCGCGGCTGATGAAGCCGTAGGCATGTCCCAGCGCGGCGACCCGGCTTTTTTCGATGTCGTCAAGAATATCCCTTTCGCTGGGCACATCGGCATCGGGAATGTAGACATTGTCGGCAATCCCCCGGGGCTCTATCACGGCCCCGATGACCGAATGGAACGAAAACACGAAGAACATTTCCACGAGCGCCCGTACAGACGGAGCAAAATCACGCGTCATCGGCATCAGGAAGGCGATTAGCAGCAGATATATCGGCGCTATGCTGTACGAGATTCCGCATTCGCTGATGAAGCGATGCAGCGCAACCGGGTTGACGCTCTGCAGAGGAGAATGCGTAATCGCCAGAACTCCGAGTATGGCCGGGTAGAAGAACCCGGCGACGGCCAGAATCGCGAGCATCGCCACCGTGCCACCGGCCGAATAGCTGGCAATGGCCGCCCAGCCAATTGCGACGGCAACCACAACCGGAAACAGCATCCAGATACCATGAGTCAGACTGAAAAACTCTACGCCCGGTGGCTGTGGTTTGAGTCCCCGCGCCTGCGCCTCCAGCAGGAATAGCTGGTAGCGAAACAGCGCCGGAAGAACGATGAGCGTCAGCCAGATACCCAGAAAGCCCGCCGCTCCGGCCAGCGCAGCCAGCAGCCAGAAGACAACCATCGCGAGCAACACGCTGGTTTCGGTCAGCGGAAAGAAAACCGCGCGTACGAGTTTATTCGCGTTCATCGTTCCCGTCCGTTCCAGGTACCGGATCGTAGCCCGAGCCACCCCAGGGGTGACATCGACCGATGCGCTTCATGGCGAGCCAGCCGCCTCTGAACACACCGTGCACCTGCAACGCTTCGATCGCATAACTCGAGCAGGTTGGCTGGTAACGGCAGTTCGAGCCCAGCCAGGGCGAAAGCAACAGGCGATAAAGACGCACGAGTCCGATCAGCGGCTTGGCAAGCACCCGGCTGACGGCGTTCGGCATCAGGCGGCCTCGAGCGCCTCGGCCGCGAAACGGCGAATGGCCGCGAGCATAGAGCTGAGTCCATTGCTGCGTGTCGGGCTCAGGTGACTTTCGAGCTGCAAGGCCTTCACGAACTCCGGCGGCGTGTCGAGAATGTCCTGCGGGTAGCGGCCGCTATAGAGACGCAACAACAGCGCGATCAGGCCGGAAACGATAGCTGCATCACTGGTCGCCCGAAACTCGAGTCGGCCGTCCTTTTCATCGGCGACGAACCACACCTGGGACTGGCAGCCACGAATGCGGTTTTCTTCTGTACGAAGTTCGTCTGGAAACTCCGGCAGGCGCCGACCCAGGTCGATCAGGTACTGGTAGCGATCCATCCAGTCATCAAACAGCTCGAAGTCGGCGATGAGCTCATCCTGCGCCAGTGCAATTTCGTTGCTCACGATCAGCTCCGCCGCCAGGTCGTGCCGTCCGGCCCGTCCTCGATAGTTATACCCATGTCACTGAGCTGATCGCGGAAGCCGTCAGCGGCCGCCCAGTCCTTGCTGGCGCGCGCTTCGTTGCGCCTGGCGATCAGCGCTTCGATCTCGACAGAGGCGACGTCGCCCTGCACTTCCCCGGTGAACCAGGCCTCGGGATCGCTGCCGAGCAGGCCCATGAGATCCCCGGCTGCGTACATCTGCGCGGCGAGCGCCTCCATTTCCGCCGGGTCATTCGACTTGTTCAGGGTTCGCGCCAGCTCGAAGAACTCGGCCAGGGCTTTCGGTGTGTTGATGTCGTCCTCGAGGGCAGCCACCAGCGACTCGGGCGCTTCTGCCGCAGCGCGCGCCTCGGCAGATACCTCGATGCCGCGCACGGCACCGTACAGTCGATCCAGCATGCGGCGCGCCGACGCGATCGTCTCGGCCGACCAGTCGAGAGGCTGGCGGTAGTGCGCGCTCAGGAGCGCCAGCCGAATGACTTCGCCCGGAATCGTGTCGACCAGGTCATGCACGAGCAGCACGTTACCCAGCGACTTCGACATCTTGGTTTCGTCGATGCTCAGGAAACCGTTGTGCAGCCAGTAGCGCGCAAACGGCGCGCCGCCGTGTGCGCAGCTGGACTGGGCGCATTCGTTTTCGTGATGCGGGAAGACCAGGTCCTGCCCGCCGGCGTGAATATCAATGGTGTCGCCCAGGTGCTTTTCCGCCATGGCCGAGCACTCGATGTGCCAACCCGGGCGTCCGCGGCCCCAGGGTGAATCCCAGCCGGGCATGTCCGGCGTCGATGGTTTCCAGAGGACGAAGTCCTGGGCCGCTTTCTTGTAAGGCGCAACCTCGACGCGTGACCCGGCAATCATTTCGCGCAGGTCCCGTTTCGACAGCTCCCCATACTTTTCATGGGAGCCGACGTCGAACAGCACGTGACCTTCGGCCGCGTAGGCATGCCCTCCATCAATGAGCTTCTCGATCATCGCGATCATGACGTCGATATGCTGCGTCGCATACGGCTCGATGTCAGGCGGCTGCACGCCCAGCGCACCCATGTCGTCGTTGTAGACCTTGGCGTAGCGGGCGGTGATCTCCTCGATCGGCTCGCCGGACTCCTGCGACGCAGCGATAATCTTGTCATCGACGTCGGTAATATTTCGAGCAAAGGTGAGCTTGTAGCGGCGCCGCAGGACGCGCGCCAGCAGGTCGAACACGACCGCCGGACGGGCGTTGCCGATGTGCGCATAGTTGTAGACCGTGGGGCCACACAGGTACATCGTCACCTCGCCCTCCCTCAGGGGCTCGAAGGGGACTTTCCTGCCCTTAAGCGTGTCGTGTAGCTGTATGGTCATCGTCTAGCGGTCCGGCCGTTCAAAAGACGCAATGATAGCAACATTGCCGAGTATCGATAGGCTAGGTATTCTTCCCGCCCGCATTTTTTTCGAGAATCCACAATGTCTGGCGCCCCCGTCCGATTTCAAGCCCGCACTTCGATCGAGCAGGTCGAGGAAGGCAACGACCTCGCACCCAAGTTCGACGATCGCGGCCTGATTACCGTCGTCACAACCGACGCCGATAGCGGCGAGCTCCTGATGCAGGGCTACATGAACGCGGAGGCGCTGCAGCTGACGATCGCCACGGGTGAGGCGCACTACTGGAGCCGCAGCCGCCAGGTGCTCTGGCACAAGGGCGCCACCAGCGGACTGGTGCAGACTGTTCGCGAGCTCCTGATCGATGATGACCAGGACTGTGTCTGGCTGCGCGTAGACGTGGCCGGCGGGGCCAGTTGTCATGTCGGCTATCGCTCGTGCTTCTATCGCAAAGTGCCGGTCGGCGATGACTTCGCGTCCAAACAGGCCGAGGGCCACGTGGATCTCGAGTGGACCGAGACCGAGAAGGTTTTCGATCCGGACGAGGTCTACGGCGACGCGCCGAACCCCACCATTCTGTAACGATGACCCGGATGCAAACAGCGGTAGCTTCTCTGGTTCGAATTCCGGGTTTGCTGTCCTGTCTTTTTCTTGTCAGTGCGTGTCCCGGCGACGAGTCGGGTGCTGGAGGCCGGCGACACTGGTAATAATGATGACGATATTCAGAATCATTAGCGGCGTGATCGGATTGACCATCCTGGTTGGCACAGTGGTATTGGCTCTGAATCTGCTCGCGATGGAACCCGACATTAACGTTCTTCTGGCTGCCTACGCAGGGATTGGCGGCATTTTGCTGGGCGTCTTTTTTCTGATTTACGCGTTCACCGGCAAGTGGCGACCGAACCAAAAACGTCAGACAAAAGAACGATAAAGGAGAAGTATGTGTACGCCCAGGCCCGCCGGTATCCCTTCAATAGTGTTTGGCGCGTTCATAAGTCTACGCAGCGTTAAACCGTCCATAATTGCATTCGTCCGATGTCCGTTTCTGACGGTAAGCGGCTCATCACCCTGGCTGAGAGTGAGCGGCTGGTAAGCGCTCGACAGCATTCTGTCGAGTGATAGACTGCTCAAAGACTGCTACCGACCCTTTGCGGCCGTTCGCTGCAACGACCGTGCTTGCGACTTAGAGGATACGTATGGCTGCTGGTACTTGTCCCTTTTGCTCATCGTCACTGGTTGAGGCGTATTTGTATGTGCGTGGGCTGAGCGTCGGGCTGCATTATTCTGCCAGGCCAGATGTATCACTGTTCTCCAGATCTGATTTGACGCAAATAGATTTGAGGGATATCAGCGAAGCGGATCCCGGTATACAAGCCATAATCCGCGCATTGCGCTGCACATCATGCGGGTCAATAAGCTTTAAGGGAACTTCCTAGCTGACCGATGGTAGTCGATCAATTGACGACCCCTTCTGGCCGTTTCCGGCAGCGCAGGGTTCTCGCGGTAGAATAACCGCTCCTGACCCATAGCAGCCGGACGACAATATTCGTTTGACCTCAGTCTCTTGCGCTTGTATCGACATAAACGGGAAACCCTGGAAGGTTCGTTTAGCCTGACGAACACGGAGCTGCGCGTCGGCGAGATCTCCGACACAAAGGGCAATCAATTCAAAGGAATCAGTCTTTATGGCGGATTGCATGGCCCGCTGGTTGGGGCAGATCGAGCGATAGTTCTCGATGACCGTCAAGCAAGAGACCTCTTGGATTTTCTTGATCGTATTCAACAACAGGAAATTCCTACGCATTTTTCAGTATCGATGAATTGGTTCGAAACGTTCAGGTGGGATGTATCGAAATTCCTGCCTGATTGGCATGATGGGGGTGGCCTAAGCGGGCGACTCGGCATCAGGGCTGTGCTCGGCGTCAGCATGGTGCCGGCAGTAATCACAAAGAATACCGCCGATAAGCTGAGACACTGTATTGCGGACTTTTACGGAGTCCACCGCTAATCATGCTTGCATGGATACCTGCTTCTGGCCGCAAGGCGACGGTCGCCAGGATCAGGCTGTTATTTCCGCTACTGACCCAAAGCGGACCTTCCCCTAATCCCCTTAGACCGACTACAGTTTAAGTACATGCCAGAATTGACGCGATCTTTCGATCGGCGCATAAAGAGCTGTTACATCCGATAAAGGCAAACCTGACCAAAGTCAGGGACGCAAAGCCACCGATTCTCGCTTCCTCAGGCTTGTCTAACAGGAAAGGGGAAAACAATGCGCAATATCAACATCACACGAGTGCTTCTCGGCGGGTTGCTCGCAGGCTTGGTGATTTGCTTTGGCGAGTACATTGTGGGCTGGCTCATTCTTGGCGAGCAGTGGGCCGAAGTCTTGGCAGAAGCTGGCACGGGAGAACTTGGCGCTGCACAAATAGCCTCGTTCGCCATTATTGCTCTTCTGTATGGGATCGCGTTAATTTGGATTTATGCTGCGATAAGGCCACGCTTCGGACCGGGACTGAAGACGGCGATTATTGCTGGGCTCACCATGTGGGTCGTGGCTTATTTTCTCGTCTGCGCTTATGTGATCGTCATCGGTGTGTACCCGGCGGGCCTTTTGATTGTCGCTGCTGTTTGGGGGCTGTTTGAGCTGCCAATTGCTGCGGTTGCGGGCGCCTGGTTGTATCAGGAAAGTGACGCTGCGTGAAGGGCCGCTTCTGGCCGATACCAGCCGCCCAGGTGATAAACTGCCAACTGACCGCTACTGACCCTTAGCGGACGTTAGTACATCCCAGAATTGACGGCCTCCAATACTGGTCCATAATTGTCCCGACAAAGGCAAACCTGACCAAAGTCAGCGACGCAAAGCTACGGGTCCTCGCTTCCTCCGCGACGTTCGAACGCCACGAAGGCCCCAAAGATCGCCGGGCTGCAGGACGCCCCCGTCTTGCACCGGGGGCAATCATCGATAGGAGTATGGAGATGCGAAAGCTGATATTGCTACCTGTTGTCTCGATTCTCGCAGTCGCGCTCATGGCCCCCGCTGTAGCCGGCAAGCCGGGAATGAAAGAGGTCCCATTTAAGGCTACCTTTTCCGGTTTTTTGACTGGATTTAGTGAGGTTCCAGATGGCAGGTGTGATAATCCGCCGGAAGGAAAAGTCGCGTATGCAGTTGCATCCTTCGAGGGATGGGGAAATGCGACTCATGCAGGTTATTCGTATGTATACGCGGATCACTGCTCGTACTGGGATCTGGAAGCGGGAATGGCCGACGGAACCTACGGCCAAGGTGAGTTGACACTGGTCGCCGCAAACGGAGATGTGCTTCGAATAAGCTATGGCGAAGGCGTTTCTTTGTCCGGTCCCCCTGTTGTCGAATTCATGGACTACTTCACGTTTGAGGACGGAGGTACTGGCCGGTTCACATTCGCAAGTGGTGGTGGTGTAGAATTCGGCTCGGTTGACTTCACGACCTATTGGTTCGAGATACAGATGGATGGTGTCATTGCATACAAGAAGCGCTGACTATAGTTACTCAGAAATCACGTAAGGCACTAGATTTCAGGTCCGCTTCTGGCCGAAAGCAGACTCTCGTGTCTTCCCCAGAGCTGCCATTCGGACGGCCGGTTTCAGAACAACCGGACGCTCGGGTATACGGGGATAAGAATGTTACGCGTACGCCGGAGTCGCGTAGGAAATCGGAGCCTTCTTCGGATCGCTGAACGTCACCTTCTCGTAACAGGATTCATCCGCGAGCATCGCACGCATCAGCTTGTTGTTGAGGTCGTGGCCCGACTTGTACGCTCTGAGCTCACCGATCAGGCTATGGCCCAGCAGGTAGGCATCACCGATCGCATCCAGGATCTTGTGGATAACGAACTCGTTTGAATAACGCAGTCCATCTTCATTCAGAATGCGGTAATCATCGAGAACGATCGCATTGTCCATGCTGCCGCCCAGTGTGAGGTTCCGCTCGCGCAATGCTTCGACGTCACGCAGGAAACAGAAGGTGCGTGCGCGGCTGACTTCCTTGAGAAACGACGTCGACGAGAAGTCGATGGTCGCCTGCTGGCTCAGCTTGTTGAACACGGGGTGATTGAAGTACACCTCGAAGTTGACCTTGAAGCCATTGAACGGCCGAAGCTCGGCCCACTTGTCACCGTCTTCAACGCGGACTGTCTTCTTGATACGGATAAAGGTCTTCGCGGCATTCTGCTCTTCGATGCCCGCGGACTGCAGCAGGAAAATAAACGGCCCTGCACTGCCATCCATGATGGGCACTTCAGAGGCTGACAGATCGACATGCACGTTGTCGATGCCAAGACCGGCCAGAGCCGACATCAAGTGCTCAACCGTAGCCACCTTGACGCCGTCCTTTTCGAGCGTTGTACCCAGCATCGTTTCGCCGACCAACATCGGGTCGGCGGGTATGTCTACGGGGTGATCGAGATCCACGCGCCGGAAGGTGATCCCGGAGTTTTCGGCAGCCGGTCGCAGGGTCATATAGACCTTTTCGCCGGAATGCAGACCCACACCCGTGGCCCGGATAGTGGTTTTGAGAGTGCGTTGTCTCAGCATATCGCGCGCAAGACTACCATACAGGAGAAAAACTCCACAAGAATTAGGCTCTTAGCACGAAGGTATGAGTAGCGTCTCAAGAGCTGGCACCTAGAGGAAAGAAGGGGCCGACCCGGGACAACCCCGGGCCGGCAAAGCGGAGGATAAGCCCGCCGGTGAGTGAGTAGCACCGGGAGGCCGCTTGCCCTCTTAGTCGGCCTGGCGCCGCAGGAATGCCGGAATATCCAGCAACTCTTCCTGCAGGCCGGCTTCTTCCAGCCCGTCGCCCACGGCACGCTTTCTCTGCACCGTTGGTTTGTCGAGCGTGTGGTAGTTCGGCTCAGCCTGGGCTTGCGTCCGGCGCACGATCCGCATGGGCGATTCTGCGTTGGCGGCCTGCTGACCGAGTCCGGTGGCAACCACGGTAACGCGGATGCGGTCCGTCATGTCGGGATCGATCACGGTACCGACGACCACTGTCGCATCGTCCGAAGCGAACTCCTTGACCGTGTTACCGACTTCCTGGAACTCGCCGATCGACAGGTCCATGCCCGCCGTGACGTTCACGAGGATGCCGTTGGCGCCCGCGAGGTTGATGTCCTCAAGCAGCGGGCTCGATACCGCGGCCTCTGCCGCCTCACGTGCCCGGTCTTCACCCTGCGATACGCCGGTGCCCATCATCGCCATGCCCATCTCGGACATCACGGTACGGACATCGGCAAAGTCGACGTTGATCAGGCCCGGAC
Source organism: uncultured Woeseiaceae bacterium (assembly GCA_945787845.1). Lineage (GTDB taxonomy): Bacteria > Pseudomonadota > Gammaproteobacteria > Steroidobacterales > Woeseiaceae > UBA1847. The sequence goes on from CALZJH010000007.1 coordinate 152,293, forward strand.
GGGTGATCAGCTCCGCAATACCCTGCACCGCACCCTGCAGCACCTGGTTAGCCGATTTGAACGCATCGAGGAGCGTGGTTTCGCCCCCAAGAACCGTCAGCAGCTTTTCGTTCGGGATCGTGATCAGCGAGTCGACATATTTGCCGAGTTCGGCGATACCGTGATCCGCGATTTGCATGCGCTTGCCACCTTCCATGAGGAACGGCCGGGTAACGACAGCAACGGTCAGGATGCCGAGTTCTTTGGCAACCTGAGCGACAATCGGTCCAGCACCCGTGCCTGTACCGCCGCCCATGCCGGCGGTGATAAACAGCATATCGGCGCCTTCGATCACCTCGTGAATCCGGTCGCGATCTTCCATCGCGGCCTGGCGGCCGATGTCAGGGTCGGCGCCCGCACCGAGTCCTTTCGTAATATTGCAGCCGATCTGCAGCGAGGTGCGGACGCGCGAACCCTTGAGGGCCTGCGAGTCCGTGTTCGCGCAGATGAAATCGACGCCTTCGATACCGGCGTCGACCATGTGCGCGACGGCATTACCGCCGCCGCCACCGACCCCGATGACCTTGATGACAGCGCTTTGGCTGTGTGCATCCATTAATTCAAACATTGAGTCTTCCTCCGCTTTGTTGCGTTTCCCTGTGGGGCACTCACTGAGCCCCGTTAATAAATTCTAAAAATGACCCTGGAACCAGCTGCGCATGCGATCCCAGACCTGTCCGAGGTTGCCGCCAATTGGCGTGCTGCGACGATCGCGCCGGGACAGGCTTTCATTGCCATAGATGAGCAGGCCCACGCCGGTGGCGTGGATCGGGTTGCGAATGACGTCCATCAAGCCCTCGACGTACTGCGGCGAACCGAGCCGCACCGGCATGTGGAACACTTCTTCCGCGAGTTCGACGGCGCCTTCCATCTTGGCGCTGCCGCCCGTGATGACGACGCCTGCCGCAATCAGCTCTTCGAAGCCGCTGCGACGCAGTTCGTCGCGTACCAGGCCGAAGAGTTCTTCGTAACGAGGCTCGACGATTTCGGCGAGCGTCTGGCGCGCCAGTCGCCGCGGCGGCCGGTCGCCGACGCTCGGCACCTCGATCGTCTCGTCGGGGTTGGCCAGCTGCGACAGCGCGCACGCGTACTTGATCTTGATTTCCTCGGCGTACTGCGTCGGCGTACGCATCGACACCGCGATGTCGTTGGTTACCTGGTCGCCCGCAATCGGAATCACCGCCGTGTGCTGTATGGCGCCACCCAGGAACACGGCAATATCGGTCGTGCCGCCGCCGATGTCGACGATGCAGGAGCCGAGTTCCTTTTCGTCGTCGGTCAACACGGCGTAACTGGATGCGAGCTGTTCGAGCACGATGTCGTCGACCTCGAGGCCGCAGCGCTGCACGCACTTCACGATGTTCTGCGCAGCGCTTTCTGCGCCCGTGACCATGTGGACTTTCGCCTCGAGGCGCACGCCCGACATTCCGATTGGCTGACGAATGCCCTCCTGATTATCGATCAGGAATTCCTGCGGCAGGATGTGCAGGATTTTCTGGTCGGCCGGGATGGCGACCGCACGCGCGGCGTCGATAACGCGATCGACATCTGTTGAACTCACTTCGGTATCGCGAATGGCTACGATGCCGTGGGAATTCAGGCTGCGCACGTGGCTGCCCGCGATCCCGGTGTACACCGAGTGAATATCGCAGCCGGCCATGAGTTCGGCTTCCTCGACGGCTCGCTGGATCGAATGGACCGTCGATTCGATATTGACGACGACGCCTTTCTTGAGACCGCGAGACGGGTGCGAGCCGATGCCGACGACTTCGATGTTGCCTTCTTCGTTCACCTCGCCAACGATCGCCACCACTTTAGAGGTGCCGACATCGAGTCCAACGATCAGGTTCTTGTCAGGGCGTTTTGACATTCACTCCGTTCCTCTGGATGCGAGCATTTTCTGCCCGTCCTTCTGCGAATCGGCCCCGGGGGTCTGGGATCCGCCTTTCCAACCAATCGTGAAGCCGTTGCCGTAGCGCATGTCGACGTAGTCGATGTCCGCAGCACGGCCTGTGATGATGTTCGCGACGACATCGAGAAAGAGGTCCGTGCGCTCTGGCACATTGCGGCGCCCGAGGCGCACTTCGATGCCATTGGCGAGGGTCATTTCCCAGGAGCCGCGTGCATCGAGATGCACACGGCGCACGTCGAGCCCGACCGGGATGAGCTGATCGCGCACGTCGAGGTAGCGCTTCGCAACGGTTGAAGAACTGTCGTCGGGCCCGCTCAGGCGTGGTAGCTCGGCCGGAACATGGCGCGCTTCGCTGACAAACAGTTCACCGCGCGTGTTCAACAGGCCGCTGTCGCCCCAGATCGCGGCGGGCACCTGCTCAGTCACCGTTACGGACAGCCGGCTCGGCCAGCGACGGGCAACTCGGGCCTGGTCAATCCACGGCAGTGCCACGATGCGATCCTGGATGTCATCGAGGTCCGCGCCAACAAAGCCGGCATCGATCTCATCGCTGATCGCTTCCTCGATCTGCAGCGCCGTTACGCGCTGGAACGGTCCGCTGATCTCGATCGACGAAATCCTGCGATCAAGCATGGCCATCGTGAGGTGGTAGGTCGCCACGATGATGCCGACGGCGAGCACCGGCGCGACGATGCGACCAATGCGGATTGTCGGCATCTTGAAAGCTGGCGCCTTCTTCTGCTTGCGTCGTTTGGCTTGCTTACGCGCCATGGGCAGCCTCCTTCACGAAGCTTGTTTCAAGAATGCGCCAGCAAAGATCTTCGAAACTGACGCCGTCCTCACGGGCGGCCATCGGGACGAGACTGTGGCTGGTCATGCCGGGGACCGTATTGACTTCGAGCACCAGCGGCTGCTTGTCAGCGCCGGTCATAAAATCGACGCGTCCCCATCCGGAGCAGCCGAGTTCATTGAACGCGGCCATCGCCAGCTCGGCGTACGCAGCTTCTTCCTCGGCGGACGCTGTGCCGCGGCAAATGTACTCGGTGCGATCCGACTCGTACTTGGCGCGGTAGTCATAGAAGACGCGCGGCGTCGAGATACGAATACTCGGCAAGGCTTTGCCCTGCAGAACCGCGACTGTGAATTCCTCACCGGCGACACAGGTCTCCAGCAGGACCGTATCCCCATACTTCAGCGCATCCTCAACGGCTGCGTTGAGTTCCTCACGTGCAAAGACTTTTGCCATACCGACACTCGACCCCTGCCCGGATGGCTTGATGATGATGGGAAAACCAATCTGCTCGGCCGCGACCGATGCCTCTCCCAGCGTTCTGACGGCGGCGTAGTCCGGCGTCGGGATGCCGGCGGCGCGGAACAGGTGCTTGCTGCGAACCTTGTCCATCGCCAGCGCAGACGCCATGACACCGCTGCCCGTGTAGGGAACGTCGAGCCATTGCAGCAGTCCCTGCAAGGCGCCGTCCTCCCCGCCGGGTCCGTGCAATGCAATCCAGACGCGATCGAAAGCGGCAGCAATAAACTCGGTCATCGTTTTTTCGGCCGGGTCCCAGGCGTGGGCATCGACACCTTTCGACAGCAATGCCTTGAGCACCGCCGCGCCCGAGTTGAGCGACACTTCGCGCTCGCTGGAGTGCCCGCCAAGCATCACGGCAACACGACCGAACTCTGATGCGGTGGCGACGTTCATGCGGCCCCCTCACCAACAATTCGCACTTCATGCTGCAGCGCGACGCCATGTTCGTCGAGCACCGTCTGTCGAACGTGTTCGACCAGTTCCTCGATATCCGTGGCCGACGCGTTTTCCCGGTTGATGATGAAGTTGGCGTGCTTGGTCGATACCTCGGCGCCGCCGATCCGGTGTCCCTTGAGGCCGGCGGCCTCGATGAGCCGCGCCGAGAAATCACCCGGCGGGTTACGGAACACGGACCCGCAACTGGGTAAGCCAAGCGGCTGTGTCGTCTTGCGGCGCTCGAGCATCGCCTTGAGGGTGTCCATGCTCGGCACCACCTCCGGGTCGAAACGGAACGTCCCTTCCAGGAACCATTCGTTCGCCGGGCCGGTTACGCTCCGATAGGCAACCGAGTACTCGGCCGGCGCTCGCTGATGAATTTCGCCATTGCGATCGATCGTGCGAACCGATTCGACGCGCTCCCAGGTTTCGCCGCCGTGCGCACCGGCATTCATTGCCAGCGCCCCACCGACTGTGCCCGGGATGCCTGCAAAAAACTCAGACGGTCCAAGCTCCCAGCGGATGCATTGGCGCGCAAGTTGCGTGCAGGGTACGCCGGCGCCGGCGCGCACCAGGTAGCTGTCCACTCGCTCGAGGTGCCTGAGGATTTTGCCGGCGGAGATCACGACACCAGGAATACCGCCGTCACGTACCAGCAAATTGGTGCCGACACCGAGCCAGAAGATAGGTGTGTCCCGGTCGAGATCCACGAGGAACGATGACAGGTCGTCAATACTGTCGGGAATGAAAAACACTTCGGCCGGGCCACCCGCACGCCATGAGGTATGGCGGCTCATCGGCTCGTTGTACCGGAGTTCGCCCTGCACGCTGATATCTTTTGCGGCCGGCATCATGAGTGCACCTTCAGCGAGGGACCCTTGCCAAGCAGCTCCGGCAGAGACTGCGCGTACACGCCAATATCGCCCGCCCCCATCGTCAATACGAGATCGCCTTCCAGCAGCACGCCCTCAAGGACGCCTGCGAGGTCGTCGAGACTCTCGACGAACACCGGGTCCACCGCGCCACGCGTTCTGACGGCGCGCGCCATGGTCCGCCCGTCTGCGCCGGCAATGGGTTCTTCGCCAGCCGCGTAAACATCGAGCAGTACGAGCGCGTCGGCATCCGACAGTACCGTCGCGAAGTCGTCCATCAGGTCGCGCGTACGCGAATAGCGGTGCGGCTGAAAGACCAGCACGGTGCGACGCTCCGGATATCCCGACTTCGCTGCCGCGAGCGTCGCCGCGACTTCGGTTGGGTGGTGACCGTAATCATCCACCAGCAATACCTTGCCGGCGCTGGTGTTCACCTCGCCCAGATTCTGGAACCTGCGGTCGATGCCTTCGAACTTCTCGAGCGCAGCGACAACGGCTTTGTCACTGATCTGCAGCTCGTCTGCTACGGCGATAGCCGCCAACGCGTTGCTCACGTTGTGCATACCCGGCAGTCCCAACGTCACGTGCAGCATTGGGAAGACGCTTTGTGTGTCACCCAGGCTCTTCTCGACCTTGCCGGATCGAATGACGTCGAACTCGGTCGTGTTCTCGCGAAACTGGATGTTGATCGCGCGAATGTCGGCATTCTCATTCGTGCCATAGGTCGTAATCGACCGACCGATGTCGGCGAGAACATCATTCACTCCCTGGTCATCGGTACACACGACAGCCAGCCCGTAGAACGGCAGGTTGTGGAGAAACTCGATGAAGCCGGCCTTGAGTTTCTCGATATCCCCGTCGTAGGTGGACATGTGATCGGCGTCGATGTTGGTCACGACAGCCAGCATCGGCTTCAGGTGCACGAACGACGCATCGCTTTCGTCGGCCTCGGCGACGAGATAGTCGCCTTCGCCCAGCCGCGCGTTCGCATCGGCGCTCTTCAGGCGACCGCCGATGACGAAGGTCGGGTCCAGCCCGCCCTCGGCCAGGACACTGGCGACGAGACTTGTCGTTGTCGTCTTGCCATGCGTGCCCGCCACTGCGATCGAGTAGCGGAAGCGCATCAACTCGGCGAGCATTTCCGCGCGGCTCACAACCGGCATGAGCTGCTCTCGCGCCGCGGCGACTTCAGGATTGGTTTCATCGACCGCGCTGGAAACGACCACGGCGTCAGCGTCGCTTATGTTGTTGGCAGCGTGGCCGATGAATACGGTAGCGCCCTGGTTCTCAAGGCGCCTGGTCTGCTTGTTCGGCTTGAGGTCTGAGCCCTGCACGGCGTAGCCGAGACTCAGCATGACCTCGGCGATGCCCGACATGCCCGAACCGCCGATGCCGACAAAATGGACACAGTGGATGCGGCGCATCTTCTTGATCATGCGACTGCTCCAGCCTGCTCAAGGCAGATCTCGGTGATGCGTTGCAGGGAGTCCGGAACGGCCAGTGCACGCGCCTTGGCCGCGCGCTGCTGCAGCCCGGCCCGCGACTGCAACCATTCGCGCAACAGGTCGGCCAGGCGCTCCGGCGTCAATTCCGCCTCCGGAATAATCAGTGCGGCGCCCGCCTCGGCCATCGGCCGCGCGTTCGCAGTCTGGTGGTCGTCGACGGCGGCCGGGTACGGCACAAACAGCGCCGGCACGCCGACGGCACAAAGCTCGGCGACGGTCAGTGCGCCGGCGCGGCAAATCACGAGGTCCGCCCAGGCGTAGGCCGCGGCCATGTCTTCGATGAACGGCAACAACTCGACCTCAACGCCGTGCTGCTCGTAAGCCTCTTTCGCATCGTCCAGCGTGCGCTCGCCGCACTGGTGGCGGACGCGCGGACGTACATCGGTATCGAGCAGTGCCAGCGCGGCCGGCACGGTGCGGTTCAATGCCAGTGCGCCCTGGCTGCCGCCGAGCACGAGAACTCGAAGAGCTCCCTGGCGGTCCGCATAGCGCTCATGCGGCGGCGGCACGGCGGCGATATCCTCGCGCACCGGGTTGCCGACGGTTTCCACGTCGGTATCAGAATTAAAACTGCCCGGGAAGGCTTGCAGCACAACCCGGGCAAGACGCGCCAGAAGACGGTTGGTCATGCCCGCTGCGGCATTTTGCTCGTGAATAACCAGGGGGCGTCGCGTCAGCCAGGCGGCAACGCCGCCGGGACCGCTGACAAAGCCACCCATACCGAGCACCGCTGCGGGACGGCGACGAAGAATGACGGCCAGGGACTGCAACAGCGCCCAGCCGATTTGCAGGGGAGCGATCAGGGCGGCCAGTGCGCCCTTGCGTCGCAGCCCCTTGATGCTGATCCACTCGATATCGATTCCGGCCTCCGGAATCACGCGTGCTTCGAGGCCATGGCGTGTACCGAGCCAGACGACATCGCGAGCTTCAGCCTGCAGTGCACGCGCGACGGCGAGTGCCGGATAGACATGTCCACCCGTTCCGCCGGCCATAACAAGAATCGGTCGCGTACTCATTGCTTGCGGCGACCTCGCTTGCGATTGACGGGTTTGGCATCGACAGCGAGCTCGTGATGCACGCGCAGCAACAAGCCGATGCAGATCATCATGATGATCAGGCTGCTGCGTCCGTAACTGATGAGTGGCAGCGTCAGGCCCTTGGTTGGCAACAGGCCCATGTTTACGCCGACATTGATAAATGCCTGCAAGCCCAGCCAGGTACCCAGACCGATGGCAAGGTAGGCCTCAAACAGGCGCTCGGCATTGTGTGCACGAATGCCCAGCTGGAAGATGCGCCAGAGCAGCGCCAGGAATAGTCCGATCAGGACCAGCGATCCGAGCAGGCCGAATTCCTCGGCGAAGACAGCAAAGACGAAATCAGTGTGCGCTTCGGGCAGGTAGAACAGTTTCTGCACGCTGTCGCCCAGCCCGACGCCGAACCACTCGCCGCGACCGATCGCGATCAGCGACTGCGTGAGCTGGAAGCCCGAATCGAAAGGATCCGACCACGGATCAAGGAAGCCGGTCAGGCGTTTCATGCGATACGGCTCGATAATCGTGAGGGCTGCGACCGCAACGACGCCCAGAAGGAAAAATACGATGAAATCGCGAATGCGCGCGCCGGCGACGAACAGCATGGTCATCGCGGTCGCGAGAAGCACAATGGCCGCGCCGAAGTCCGGTTGCTTCAGGAGCAGGATGCAGGCCAGGGTGAGGACCAGCATCGGGCGCAGGAAGCCGACGAACTGTTCACGCACGTCCTTGTGGCGACGCACGAGGTAACCTGCCAGGTACATCAGGAAACAAAGCCGCGCCGGTTCCGCAACCTGCAGGTTCATGAAGCCGACTCGCACCCAGCGCGTGCTGCCGTTCACTTCGTAACCCACACCGGGAACGAGCACGACAGCAAGCAGAACCAGCCCCACGAGCAACATCAACGGCCCGAGATTGCGCCAGACCTGCATCGGAATGAACAGGCAGACACCGCCCGCAAGCGCGCCGATCGCGGCGGCAATGAGTTGACGCTGGATGTAGAAGAACGGATTGCCTGCGACGTTGTCGGAAATCGAGATCGAGGCCGAAGCCAGGATGACGAAGCCGCCAAGCAGTAGCGCTCCGACAATGCCGAGCAGCACGGTATCGATCTTCAGCTCTGTCCTGAGCCTCGCCGGGAACGGCATGATGGCACTGCGCAATGTCATCGTCTCAGTGCCTCCACCGCTTCTATGAAGGCTTCGCCGCGCGCCATGTAGTTGTCGTACTGGTCGAAACTGGCGCATGCAGGCGCCAGCAAAACCGTGTCTTCGGATTGCGCACAGGTCGCGGCCATGTGCACGGCCGATTCCATGTTCTCGGCAAAGTGCACGGGCATGACGGTGTCGAGCGCATGTGCGATCTTCTCGGCATCTTCGCCAATCAGGACAGCGCCCCGCAATTTGCCTTCGATAGCCGCGGCCAGCGGGCTGAAGTCTCCGCCCTTGCCGATACCGCCCGCGATGAGGACGAGCATGCCCTCAACCGACTCAATTGACGCAACGGCGGCAGCGACGTTGGTCGCCTTTGAGTCGTTGATGTAGTCGACCGCACCGATCCGTGCGACAAACTGCATGCGATGCGGAAGCCCGGGAAACTCGACGAGCACCTGCAGCATGGCGCTCATATCGAGGCCGAGCAGGTCGCCGGCCGCAAGCGCCGCCAGTGCGTTGAGCTGGTTGTGAACGCCGTAGAGCGCGAGATCCCTGGTCGAAAGAAGCAGCGTGTCGCCACAAGCCAGGTACTTCTCGCCTTCTTCCTCGCGCAGCCCGTACTGGTCCTCGGCCGGTGCGTCAGGACCAAAACTCACGACGCGCCCACAGTGTGCCGTCTTCGCTGCGGCTTCTTCGTCAACGCGGTTGATTACCGCTGTGTCGACATCCTTGAAGACGCGGTACTTGGCAGCGCGATACTCGGCTTCGTCCGCATGCCAGTCGAGGTGATCGGGCGACACGTTCAGCAGCAACGCGACTTCCGCCGGTAAGGATTCGGTGCGCTGCAGCTGGAAGCTCGAGAGCTCGAGGACATAGATGTCCGGCGTCTCCCTGTCAAGAAGGTCCAGCGCCGGTTCGCCCAGGTTGCCACCCGCAAGCGTCGTGCGACCGTCCGCACGACACATGTAATACAGCAAGGTCGTCACCGTACTTTTGCCGTTCGAACCCGTGATCGCAATGAACGGTTTCGGCGCCTCACGCGCAAACAGCTCGATATCCGAAACGATCTCGAGGCCCTTCTTGCGCGCCTCCTTCAGCAGCGGATGACTGTCTTCAACACCTGGAGATGTGATCAGGCGTTTGACGTGCTTTGGAATCGACTTCTTGCCGAGGCGCACGTCGGCGTCAGGCCAGATATTCTCCAGCTCAGCGAGGCCCGGTGGCTCATCGCGGCTATCGAAGAAGATCGCGTTTGCGTCCTGACGCTTCAGGTAGCGCGCAATCGACAGGCCCGTGGCACCGAGGCCTACGACCAGATCCTTGTCCGCTTTCCGCTTCTCTGCGCTCATCGGATCTTCAGACTCGCAAGACCGATCAACACGAGGATGACCGTGATTATCCAGAATCGAACGATGACTTTGGGTTCGGCCCAACCCTTCAGTTCGAAGTGATGATGCAGCGGGGCCATGCGGAACACGCGCCTGCCCGTCAACTTGAATGAGGCCACCTGGATGATGACCGACAGGGTTTCGACAACGAATACGCCGCCCATGATTGCGAGCACGATCTCCTGCCGGACCACCACCGCAACCGCACCAAGCGCTGCCCCCAGGGACAACGCCCCGATGTCTCCCATAAACACCTGTGCCGGATAGGTGTTGAACCACAGGAAGCCGAGACCGGCACCGACAAGCGCCGTGCAGAAGACGAGAATTTCACCGGTGCCGGCCACGTAGGGAATGCCGAGGTAGTCGGAGAAATTCACGTTGCCCGTGACGTAGGCAAAAATACCCAGCGCGCCACCGACAAGAACGGTCGGCATGATCGCCAGGCCGTCCAGGCCATCAGTAAGGTTGACCGCATTACTGAAGCCGACAATAAAAAAGTACGTCACGACTACCTGGAACATGCCTAGGGGGATAGCCAGATCTTTGAAGTACGGGATCAATAACGAGGTTTGAACCGCCTCGTCGGTCGCCGTGACGTACAGGGCAATTGCGGCAATGAGCGCCGCAGCAGACTGCCAGAAGAGCTTTTGCTTCGCCGAGATACCGGCGGGGTCCTGCAAGATGAGTTTCTTGTAGTCATCGACATAGCCGATAACGCCGAAAGACAGGGTGACGAACAGCACGATCCACACGTAGTGGTTATCCAGGTTCGCCCACAGCACGGTGCTGATGGAGATGGCGGCGAGAATGAGGGTGCCGCCCATCGTCGGTGTGCCCGCCTTCAGCAGGTGCGTTTCGGGACCGTCGTCGCGCACGGGCTGCCCGAGCTGGTTGACCTGCAGGCGCTTGATCATGCGCGGCCCGATGATGAACGACAGGACCAGCGCCGTCAGCGCACCCATGATGGCCCGCATCGTCAGGTAGTTGAAGACGTTAAAGCCCGACTCGAACTGCGCAAGATATTGTGTGAGATAGAGCAGCACGATCAGGCCTCCTTTCTCACGGCATCGGGCTCACGAACCGCATCGACAACACGTTCCATGCGCATCGAACGGGATCCCTTGACGAGCACATTGACCTCGCTCGTCATTCCGGCACAGAGTTCGTCAACTAGCGCGTCGAGAGACGCGAACCAGCTGGCGTGCTCACCGAAGCCTTCGACTGCGCTTGCAGCGAGGTCGCCGTACGCGAACAAGCGGTTTACACCGCTTGTTCGCACGGCTTCTCCAACCTCGCGATGCAGTTCCTCTGCATCGTCCCCGAGTTCCTTCATATCCCCCAGCACCAGCCAGCTCTCGCCCGGCAGACTCGCGAGGAATTCTGCGGCGGCAATGACCGATAACGGGTTGGCGTTGTAGCTGTCGTCGAACAGCGTGGCGTCATTAATGCCGCGCAAGGGCTGCAGCCGCCCGCCGACAGGGTTCACGCTCTCGAGCGCGGCCCGGATGTCGTCGATGCCGATCTCCAGTGCCAGCGCGACGGCGGCTGCCGCGCACGCGTTGCGTACGTTGTGAATACCGACCAGGGGCAGCGCAATATCGACGCTGTCGTTCGCGGTATGCAACGTAAATGTCGTTTGGTCCGACGTGGCGACGATGTTGTCTGCCCGAACATCGGCCGCTTCGTCAAAGCCAAAGCTAAGGCAGCGAATGTCTTCTACCTGGGACGTCCAGTAGGGGAAGTACTTGTCGTCTGCATTGAGTATCGCTATTTGCGGGCGCGGTTCGCCCTGCAGAATTTCGCCCTTCGCATGTGCAACGCCCTTGATCGAGCCGAAACCCTCGAGGTGTGCAGCACCGGCATTGGTAATCACGACGACATCGGGCCTGGCGAGTTTTGTCAGGTAAGCGATCTCGCCGGCATGGTTCGCGCCCATTTCGAGGACCACGTAGCGGTGCGATTCGTCGATGCGAGCCAGCATCAGCGGCACACCGATGTCGTTATTCAGGTTGCCGTGCGTCGCGAGTGTCGCCGCTTTACGTGACAGGCACCCGGCAATCAGTTCCTTGAGTGTTGTCTTGCCATTGCTGCCGGTCACGCCGACCAGCGTTGCATCGTGCTTGCTCCGCCAGGCCGCACCGAACCGGCCCAGTGCCGCCTTGGTGTCATCGACGGTAATCTGGGCAACGTCGTCATTAACGCGCCTGTCGACGACGGCACCGGCAGCGCCGGCTGTTTTCGCAGCACGGACGTAATCGTTGCCATCGAAGTTTGGCCCCTGCAAGGCAAAGAACAGCTCGCCCTCGCCAATCGTGCGCGTGTCCGTGCTCACGCCGTCAAACTCCCGATCGTCGCCATGCAGTACGCCCTGCATGAACCCGGCCGCTTGTGCGAGCGTGGCCGTCATGCGGCACCGCCTTTGTGCTGCAGAGCCGATGCTGCGACTGCGCAGTCGGAGAACCGGATCCGCGAACCCGCGACATCCTGGTAATTCTCATGGCCCTTACCTGCGATGAGCACGACATCGTCTTCGCCGGCCTGCTCGACCGCCCAGGCGATCGCGGCGGCGCGGTCCTCTATGACCATCACGTCGTCCCGCTTCGTGATGCCGGCGACGATGTCCTCGATGATTGCCAGCGCGTCTTCATTGCGCGGATTGTCCGTCGTGACGATGACACGATCGCTGTGAGCCTCGGCCACGCGACCCATTTGCGGGCGCTTGCCGGCGTCGCGGTCGCCGCCGCAACCGAACACGCACCAGAGATTGCCACGGCAGTGTGCACGCAGTGCCTGCAAGGCAACTTCCAGTGCATCGGGTGTATGTGCGTAGTCGACATACACAGCGGGGCCGTCCTTCGTCATACACTGCAAGGATCTGTCGACTGCGTCGACGGCCACGCGCTGCATTCTTCCCGGCGGTGCGCCGAGCTGCGACATGACGTCGCAGGCCATCTCGAGCGACACGCCTTTCTCGAGCAGGAACGCCAGCACGAGTGCGGCGTTTGCGACATTAAACTCACCGGGTAGCGGCAGCATGAATGCGCCGTCGCCCCAGGCGCTTGTGAACGTAACGTCGGATCCGTAGTCCGTCGCCTCGATCGCACGCACGGACACAAAGGGCCGGCCATCGGGAATCTGGTCCGGCTGCGTCGAGACCAGCACGACATTGTCCCCGCAACGATCGGCGAGAGCGGTGCCGTACTCGGTGTCGACGCAAACGACACGCATGCGAGGCTCACACTCGACGAACAGGCGCGCCTTGGCGTCGAAGTACTCACGCATGTCCGCGTGGTAGTCGAGGTGATCACGAGTGAGGTTGGTGAAGATGGCGGCGTCGAAACGGACACCATTCACGCGATCCTGGTCCAGCGCGTGCGAGGAGACCTCGATCGCAGCGCGGACCGCACCCTGCTGCACGAAGTCGGCGAGGCGTCCGTGCAACTCCACTGCGGCAGGCGTCGTCATTCCCTCGGCGCCATCGACAACATCGACGCCGTAGCCGAGCGTGCCGAGATAGGCACACCGATCGCCGCTCAGTTCAAACGCCTGCGCGAGCATCCAGGCCACCGTGGTTTTGCCATTCGTGCCTGTAACCCCGATCACGTCGAGATGTTCTGACGGCCGACCGTAGAAGCGATTCGCGATTTCACCCAGCTTGCCGGCAAGCCCTTCGACAGCGATCATCGGGACGCCGATATCGTTCGGCTCTGAACCCGTGGACGCATCCCAGGCCACAGCGCAGACACCCGCGGCGCGCGCCTCATGAAGATAGTCAAGGCCATGCGAACCGATGCCCTCCACCGCCAGGAACAGTTCGCCGTGCTGCAACATGCGACTGTCACTCGCGATGCCGTGTACGGGCAGCGCAGGGGCAGAAGCGAAGCCTTGCAGCAAATCGGCAAGTGTCGCGCTTGTAGTCAGGTGTTCGGCCGGCATGCTCATTGCTTCTCCGGCCGCGTTGCCATCGCCTGGATAACATTGCCGGGATCGCGAGCCGGCATGTCATCGGGCGGCACGGCCAGCAGGCGCAGCGACTCAGACATGACGTCGGCGAATACCGGTGCAGCAACATCACTACCGTAGTAAAGCTCGCCTTTCGGCTCGTCGATGACGACGACGGTCGCCAGGCGCGGATCACTGGCCGGAGCCATACCGGCAAAGATCGAAATGTACTTGTCCTGGGAATAACCGCCAGTTGCGAACTTCCAGGCCGTGCCGGTCTTACCGGCGATTCGATAGCCGTCGATCGCGGCCTTGGTCCCGGTACCGCCAGGGCGAACCACTTCTTCGAGCATGCGGCGTACAGCCGACGCCGTGTCTTCACCAACGACACGTTCGCCGTCACCAGCCTGCTCCAGCGCGAGCAGTGAGATCGGGTGCATCGTGCCGCCATCGCCGATCGCGGCATAAGCCTGCGCCAGCTGCAGTGGCGTTACCGAAATACCGTAACCGTAAGCAAGCGTCGCCTGGCTGATCGGCCGCCAGTTACTGTAGTGCGTCAGCATCCCGGCCGACTCACCCGGAAAACCGCTCGTCGTGAGTGCGCCGAGTCCGAACTGGGTCATGGTGTCCCAGAGCTGGTCGGGCTGCAGCGTCATCGCGAGCTTCGTGATACCGACGTTGGACGAGCGCGCGAGAATTGTCGTCAGGCTCACGCGACCGAGATTGCGCGTGTCCTCGATTTTCTTCGCCCCAACCACGATGTACCCGGGTGCCGTGTCCACGATGCTCGACGGCCGGTACTGGCCGCTTTCGAGCGCTGCCGCGACAACGAGCGGCTTGAGACTCGATCCAGGCTCAAAGATGTCCGTGATCGCCCGGTTGCGATAGCGCTCGGCCGAAAACTGGGAGCGGTCGTTGGGGTTGTACGTCGGCTGGTTGACCATCGCCAGCACTTCGCCGGTCTTGACGTCGAGTACCACGATCGAGCCCGAGCGCGCATTGTGGGACTTGATGGCCGATTTCAGCGTGCGGTAGGCGAGGTACTGCAGGCGCAGATCAATGCTCGTCCTGAGATCTTTGCCGTGATGCGGAGGCCGAATACTCGCAACGTTTTCGATCGAGCGCCCGAGGCGATCCTTCAGAACGCGCTTCGCGCCCGACTCACCGGCCAGCCAGTGATTGAATGCGAGTTCCAGGCCTTCCTGGCCCTCGTCATCAATGTTTGTAAAGCCGACCAGGTGGCCGGTGACTTCAGAGGCCGGGTAGTAACGACGGTACTCGCGCTGAATATTGACGCCGGGCAAATCGAGAGCCAGTACTTCGTCAGCCTGCTCGGGACTCAGGTGCCGCTTCAGGTACAGGAATTCCTTATCCATGCTGCGCGTAATGCGCCGCATGAGCATTTGCGAATCGACGCCGAGTGCGCGTGCAAGTTTCGGCACACTGTCGATCGCCGGCGCGAACTGCTTCGGGTTGGCCCAGATGGAGTCGACCGGCGTGCTGATCGCCAGCGGCTCGCCGTTGCGGTCGGTGATCGCGCCACGGTGCGCCGAGATCTTTTCGGTGCGCAGGTGACGCGTGTCAGCCTGCTGGTTAAGGAAGTCCTTGTCGAGGACCTGCAGGTATACGGCGCGCGCAACGAGCGATGACGCCACCAGCGCGAAGAACGCGGTTACGAGCGTCACCCTGCCTGTGAATCGCCTGGCAGATTGTTGTTTTGTTTCTGCGCCGCGTGTCATGGTCGTTCAATTACAAATATTTCCGTTGCTTCGGGTCGCACGAGCGAGAGGTCTTCAGTAGCGACCTGTTCGATGCGTGCATGCTGAGCCCACGTGCTTTGTTCGATCTGCAGCTGGCCCCATTCGATATTCAGGTTGTCGCGCTCGTGCGTGAGCCCTTCGAGCTCAACGAACAATTTCCGCGATTCGTGCTTCGTATAAACGAGCGCCACGGCACTCACGACGCAGACAACGGCGAAGACGAACACGAGGAGGAACGGCTGCTGCCTGGTCTGCATCAGGTTCGCTCCGCGATTCGCAGGTGCGCGCTGCGCGCACGCCGGTTCAGTTCAATTTCTTCTTCAGTCGCCCGGATCGCCTTGCCGACAATCCTGAGCTTGGGTTGAAACTCGGGCGGGACATCGGGCATGCCACGGTACTGCTCGGTCTCGCGTGACGCGTCACGCATGAAGCGCTTGACGATGCGGTCTTCGAGCGAGTGAAAGCTGATCACGCAGAGGCGCGCGCCCTTGCGCATGACCCGAACCGACTGCGAGAGCACAGCTTCCAGTTGCTCGAGTTCGGCATTCACCGCAATGCGAATTGCCTGGAAGGTCTTGGTCGCCGGGTGAATCTTCTGGCCACGCCTGGGCGAAGCCTCTTCGACGATGCGAGCGAGCTGTGCCGTACGGGAGATCGGCGCTTCCTCGCGCGCCGCAACAATCGCGCGCGCGATGCGGCCCGCGTTGTTCTCCTCACCAAATTTTCGCAGTACGTGCTTCAATTCTCTTTCATCCACTGTCGCAAGCCACTCACTCGCTGACCTGCCGGAATCCGGGTCCATTCGCATATCGAGTGGTCCGTCGCGCATAAAACTGAAGCCGCGATCGGCTTCATCCAGTTGGGGTGAGGAGACGCCCAGGTCGAAGAGAAGTCCGTCGACTTTTTCGACAAGCCCTCGTTCCTCGATAATCATGCTCATTTGCGCAATCTCACCCCTGACCAGTTCGAAGCGTGGATCCTCAGTAAGAGAAGTCGGCGCAGAAGCAATCGCCTGCGGATCTCGATCAATGGCAATCAGCCTGCCGTCAGATCCGAGTTGCTTCAGTATTTCTCTACTGTGTCCCCCGCGGCCGAACGTTCCGTCGACGTAACACCCGCCTGGTTTTATTCTCAGCCCATCAAGGACTGGTCCCAGCAGCACCGGCACATGCGCGTTGCTGCTCATGGTTTTAACAACGCCCTAGAACGCAATGGATTCGAGGTCGGGCGGCAACTCGCCGTCGTCATCCTCATCGAGCCACGCATCGCGTTTTTCGTTCCACGTCGCCTCGTCCCAGAGTTCAAATTTGTTGCCCTGCCCGATCAGCATTGCCTGGCGATCGAGACTCGCGAATTCCCGGAGCTCCTTCGAGACGAGAATCCGCCCGCTGCCATCCATGTCGACCTCGGTCGCATAACCGACCATAATTCGCACAAGGCGGCGCGCGGCTTTGTTCATGCTGGGAAGGCGGACGAGCTTGCGCTCGAGTTCTTCCCAGTCCGGCAGGGGGTAAACCAGGAGACAGTGATCTTTATCGACGGTAACGATGATCTGGCCATCACAACGGGTGGCGATCCGCTCCCGGTACCGGGTCGGAATTGCCATACGCCCCTTGGCGTCCAACGTGACTTTGGTAGCCCCTCGAAACACGACTTTCTAAAGATGGCCGCCGATTTCGCTCTTCTGGCGCGAAATACGGGCGAGCTGCCCCTTTCCTCCCACTTTTATCCACTTTTCCACACTATAGGTAAGGCGCCTTGCGAGCGTCAACAAACCGTTCTCAATTCTTGTTGTTGTACAGTGACTTAGGGGCGAATAGGTGGCCCAAATAGGGCGAATTGTGGCAGCGATCGCGCAAGAAAAATCAGTTGCTTACAGCTACTTCTTCGAGAAGACCTCAGAAACGGGTCGCGAGATGGCGACAGCAGCCGTTTGGGGCGGCATCTGGCACTGATTTGCGCGCGTTGCGCTGATATCAGTATAACTGATTGATTTTAATACGAAAAGAAGTGAGAAAGCCGAAGCCGGCAATAAGCCGGGTTCTGTCATTGACAACCATTCATCTGGGATAGCCGTCGCCGGCTACCTCTAGCAACCTACCCGGGAGTCCGTTCGGAACCGACGGTGCGAGCACGCTCGCCTACTCCCCTATTTGGTCTTGCTCCGGGCGGGGTTTACCGTGCCGCGAACTGTTACCAGTCGCGCGGTGCGCTCTTACCGCACCTTTTCACCCTTACCGACCAAGGCCGGCGGTATATTTTCTGTGGCACTTTCCATGGGCTCACGCCCCCCAGGCGTTACCTGGCGCCCTGTCCGAAGGAGCCCGGACTTTCCTCCGCAGCGAACTGCGGCGATTGTCTGGCCAACTCCGGCTTTCTCGAGCGCGGATTCTACACGATCGACTCCGCCCCGTCGGGAACATATTGACAATCCGCTTGTCAATGCTGATATTGACAAGCGGATTGTCAAATAGCGTGAGGCCGCGATGACACCCAACGATGCGTACAAAGTGACCTGGCTGATTCGGCGCCTGTTCCGGGCCATGACGGAACTGGCGGACACGCACCTCAAGGACTCCGGGCTGACAGCCGCCGATCGTGCCGTCATGGAGTTCCTGTATCCGGACCAGGCCCTGACCGTGCCTGACATCGCGCGCCGCTACCAGGTGACCCGCCAGCACGTCCAGGTCACGGTGAACGGCCTCCTCCAGTCAGGCCTGCTCCGCAGCGAGGACAACCCGCGACACAAGCGCTCGCCGTTACTGCGGCTCAGCAGCGCCGGCCGCGAGACCTTTGCAGGAATTCGCGACAACGAATCGAGACTTCTTGATGAGTGGTTTTCGAAGGTAGAGATCGCGGATATCGCGACGACCAAACGTACGCTGGAGACGCTGCTTGACCGCTTGCAGAAGGACACACCTCATGCATGACAGGAACGAGGCATGCCCGCACATGCTGCGCTACAAGCCACCCCGCATTGCGATGACGCTGCTGGCTATGAGTCGGCGGCTTGTTTCAGTTCGAGGAGCCGTTCGTAGAGTGCATTCTTTTTTGCGCCCGTCACTTCGGCGGCAATGCGGGCCGCTTCGCGCGCGCTGAGTTTTTCTCCAAGAAGGCGCAGCAGGCGATCTGCATCGACCGTTGACTCATCTGTCGGAGCTGCACCCGCGATGACAATAACGAACTCACCTTTGCCGACAATGCTTCCATCCGCGACCCTCTGCGCGAGGGAGCCCAGGGTTTCCTGAACGCACTGCTCGTGCATTTTGGTCAGTTCGCGCCCGACGAATGCCTGGCGGTCGGCGCCGAACAGGTCGACGAGATCGGCAAGGCAGTCCCCAATCCGGTGAACCGATTCGTACAGGACAATGGTTCGTTGCTCTCGCACCAGGCCCTCCAGCCAGCGGCGACGTGCTGCCCTCTTCGAGGGTGCGAACCCTTCGAAACAGAAGCGGTCCGTCGGCAAACCGGCCACTGAAAGCGCCGCCGTTACTGCGCTTGCTCCTGGCAACGGAACGACAGTAATCCGGTTCTCGTGCGCCGCGCGCACCAGGCGAAACCCCGGATCGCTGACCAGCGGCGTACCGGCATCGCTGACGAGCGCCACATCTTTGCCATTTTTGAGGGCTTTAATAAGACCGTGAACCGCATGCTCCTCGTTGTGATCGTGCAACGCCAAAAGTCGGGGTTTCGCGCCGATATTGGATAGCAATCGCCCGGTGTGCCGGGTATCCTCGGCTGCAACGAGATCCACCGTTGCGAGCGTCTGGCGTGCTCGCGGTGTCAGATCATCAAGGTTGCCAATCGGCGTTGCTACTACAAACAAAGTGCCGCTCATCGGGCTTAGAATCCGTATCCGGTTTAGACATTATGAAACGTAAGCTCCGACATCCTGCATGCGAACGACGCTCACTGGCAAGCGTGGTTTTTCTGCTCACCAGTTTCCTTGTTTTCAGCGGTTGCGAAACAACCGGTGGCGGGCCCTTTGGCGGTTCGTCGGAGAACCGCGCCGAACGCATGGCGCGCAATGGCGATCATGCCGCGGCGGCCGGCGCCTACATGGGACTGGCCGTGGATGCGACAGGCAGCGAGCGGGATCGTTACACCCTGCTCGCGGTCGAGCAGTACCTGGACGCCGGCGATGAATCGCGCGCACGCAGTGCGCTCAGGGGTGTCGCAAAACCGGCCTCTGGAAACCTGTTGCCACTTTGGACGACCAACGAGGCGGCGCTGCACCTCTACAACGGCAACGCCGATGCCGCGCTGAATTTGCTCGAGCCTCTGAGCCGCGAACCCCTGGCGCGGCGCGATCGCTTGCGCGTCGAAGCCCTGCGTGCCGACGCCTGGATCCAGAAGCAGGACCCGATGCGCGCCATCGAGTTGATGACCCAGCGCGAGACCTGGATCGATGATCGCCGCGGTATCGAAAGTAATCGGGCACGATTATGGCAGGGCCTGCTGTACAGCAGTCCCCAGGTTCTGCGCGCGGCAGCGGAGGACAGTCTCGACCCGGTAGTTCGGGGCTGGCTCACGATTGGTTCGCTTGCCGCATCGACAGGACAACAAGGTGTTGGCTGGAGCAATGGCGTCGTGCGATGGCGCAGCGAGAATCCCGATCACCCTGCGATGACGATCCTCGGAGACCTCGAACTACCTGAACACCTGCTGCTTGAGTACCCGCGACAAGTTGCGCTGCTCCTGCCGCTTTCGGGACGCCAGGCTGCCGTCGGACGCGCCATTCAGAATGGGTTCCTCGGCGCGTATTTCGCGACCGCCTCCGGGCTCGACGATCGCCAGGTCATACGGATCTACGATGTGCTCGCCGAGGGCGGCGCTAGCGCAGCTTATGCCACAGCTGTTGCTGAAGGCGCCGAGTTTGTGGTCGGCCCCCTGCTCAAACGCCACGTGACCGAACTCGCAAACGACATCCTCGTGCCGGTGCCGGTCCTGACGCTGAACAATCTGCCTGATGACACGCTGCCACCGCCAGGGCTCTATCAATTCAGCCTGTCTCCCGAAGACGAGGCTATGTCTGCCGCGCAGCGAGCCCTGAGCGAGGGACACCAGCGCGGCGTCGCACTGGTGCCCAACAACGACTGGGGTCGCAGGCTGCTGACAAGTTTCACGACCGAGTTCGAAGGGCTGGGCGGTACCTTGCTCGACTACCGAACCTACACACCGGGCATGCAGGACTTTTCGAACGAGATCGAGAACCTGATGGGCCTCACGGGCAGCGTCAACCGCTACCAGCGAATGCGCGCAAACGTCGGTAGCCCGCTTCAATTCGATCCGCGCCGACGCCAGGACACGCAGTTCATTTTCCTCGCGGTCAATGCCGCCACCGGCCGCCTGCTCAAGGCGCAGCTCAAGTTTCATTACTCGGGTGACATTCCCGTATTTTCGACGTCCACGGTCAACGCGCTCGACAGGCGATCCAATGCCGACCTGAACGGCATCATGTTTGCGGACATACCGTGGCTCATCGACCCACAGCCATGGATCGAGCATCTGCCGGCACAGTTCGCCGAACACTGGCCCGAGGAACGCCGCCTCTCACGCCTGCACGCGATGGGCTATGACGCATACAACCTGATCGCCTCGCTGTACGCAGCCCGTGGCGGCATGATGACCGAACTCGACGGTGCGACGGGCACGCTGTACCTCGACACGAACGGGCGTATTCATCGGCGGCTCGCCTGGGCACAGTTCCAGCGTGGCGAGGTTGTCGCATTGCCGGGCCGGGAAGACATCGGTGGCCCGATCCAGGACATCAGCGATGATGGGCAGATCATCATGCCGGGTGCCGCCGACGAGTCGCCGTGGGACGTAGATCAACAGGATCGCTAGGCGAACACGCCGAACAACTCGCCTTTCGCTATCTCATCGATCGCGGCCTGCAACCCGTCGCGCGTAACTTTCGTACGCGCGGGGGCGAGATTGACCTGATTCTGCTCGATGGGGATTGCCTGACGTTCGTCGAAGTCCGCTGCAGGCGCTCTGCGCGATTTACAGACCCGGGACACACTGTTGACCGCCACAAGCAGCGCAAGCTGGTACGCACCGCCGCGCTGTTCGCCGCACGTCATCGCGCTTATGCGCAGCACGTCATGCGTTTCGATGTCGTCGCGATCGAAGGCGACCAGTCCCCGACGATCCGCTGGATCAGGGACGCCTTTCGTCCCAATGACTCAGCGCTCTGACCCCTGCTAGTGTACCTCGTCACTCATATTGACACGTTCAGCGAGTCAGGAAGCAGTCAGCTGCAAGGCGTGCCTCGCAGGCAATGGCCCGGTCCTTGTCAAGAGGTACAACGCCGCAGATGGCCGCTTCCTGACTCGCCCGGAGGGAGCTTTCCCTGGAGGCCATTGCCGCGTTCCAATCGTTGCAAAGGGCCGGCCATTCGCTGCCGATTGCGCCTTGCACTGGCCTCCAGGGAAAGCTCTGAATGTATCAATATGAGTGACGAGGTACACTTGAATCCGCCTGAATCACCCATCCGGAGAAACCATGGATCCTTTGACCCGAGTTCGCGATCACTTTGCGGAAAGCATCGCGACCAAACAGGCGTCGGCTGACGCGCTTGCCGAAAGCATCGCGGCCGCTGGACGAGTCATGAGCGACGCGCTGCTCTCGGATGGCAAGATCCTGAGCTGCGGCAACGGCGGGTCGGCGGCTGACTCGCAGCACTTTTCGTCAGAGCTGCTCAATCGCTTCGAGATGGAGCGCCCCGGCCTGCCGGCCATGGCGCTGACGACCGATGCGTCGACAGTGACGTCCATCAGCAACGACTATTCCTACGAGGAGATTTTTTCCAAGCAGGTTCGCGCGTTAGGTAAGCCGCAGGACGTGTTGCTCGGAATTTCAACCTCGGGCAATTCGGAGAACGTCATTCGGGCCATTGCCGCCGCGCACGAGCGCGGCATGAGGGTCGTCGCCCTCTCCGGCCGCGACGGGGGAAGAATGGCCGACATGTTCGCTGAAGGCGATGTCGAAATTCGGGTCCCGGCGACGCGCACAGCACGCATCCAGGAGGTACACCTGGTCGTGATTCATTGCCTCTGTGATTTGATTGACACCACGCTGCTCGGCAGCGAGTAGCTATTTCACAATGGTGAGATGAGGGCGCGAACGCGTCTCCTCGACTTCTTCCTGCAATTCCGGCGGCTCGCCGTGGTCGGTGTCATGCGAGAAAATCATGCCCTGTCCGGTCTCGCGCGCGTAGATCCCCAGTACCGACCGGATCGGAACCCAGACATCAAAAGGCACCCCGCCAAAGCGCGCCCGGAAACTGACAGCATCATTCGTTAGCTTTAGATTATGCGCTGCCGTCTCGCTGATATTCAGGATGATCTTGCCGTCCTTGATGTGCTCCTGAGGCACGGCAACGCCGTCGAATGACGTATCGACGACAATATGCGGTGTATGGCTGTTATCGCCCATCCACTCATGCATGGCGCGAATAAGATACGGACGTTTTGAGCGACTGGATTGAATCATTTGCAGTAGCTTACCATCGTTTCGGATAGCTGCGCGGGACCTAACATAACCCACATAAAAAAGGGGTCCGGGCGCTTAACGTAAGCGCCCAAACACCGCAGCATCTTTATAGCCGCATTTCCTGTTCCAGCTCCGTGAGGCTTTGCTGGAAAGAACGACGCGCAAACACGCGGTTCATGTAAGCCTCGATGGGCTCGGAATCGGGACCCAGGTCGATTCCGTAAACGGGCAAGCGCCACAACAGCGGTGCGATCGTGCAATCCACGAGCGAAAACTCTTCACTCAGGAAGTACGGGCGGGCGCCGAACAGCTCGGTGCTTTGCAGGATGCTCTCACGAAGCATCTTGCGCGCCTTGCTACCCAGCTTGCCGTCGCCGCCGTTCTCAGCCTCTTCGGCGATCGAGTACCAGTCGGTCTCGATACGGAACAGCGCCAGGCGAAACTGGGCACGGGTGACCGGATCGACCGGCATCAACGGAGGATGCGGAAAGCGCTCATCGAGATACTCGATGATGACGCGGGAATCGTACAGCGTCAGGTCACGATCAACGAGCGTCGGTACCGAGTGGTACGGGTTCAGATCCATCAGGTCTTCCGGCAGATCCGGTCCCGGGATATTGGCGATTTCGATATTGATGTTCTTCTCGGCCAGCACCAGTCGCGTGCGATGACTGTGGATATCAGTCGGCCGGGAGAAGAGCGTCATTACAGAGCGCCGGTTTGCTACTACTGCCATCAGGTCACGTCCTTCCAGATTGCTTTCTTCAATTGCGTTGCGAGGATAAAGAAGAAGATCAGGAACATCAGGACCCACACGCCAAGCTTGCGGCGATCTGAACGTACTGGCTCGGCGATATAGGCCAGGAAGTTGACCGTGTCACGCACAAAGTCATCGTAATCCTCAGCGTCCATACTGCCGGCGCTCAGCAGTTCGAATCCCTCGAACGTCGTGGTTACCGATCCGTCCTTATTCTCATGGTCCTCAAAATGTGCCGTCTGGTAGCCCTGCAGCTCCCACAGCACATGCGGCATGCTCGTTCCCTGCAGAACGACGTTGTTCACGCCGGTCGGGCTGTCTTCGGAAACGTAGAAGCCTTTGAGGAAATTGTAGACGTAGTCAGCGCCCTTGGCGCGGGCCATGAGCGACAGGTCCGGGGGTGCCTTACCGTACCAGCGCTTCGCATCTTCAGCCGGCATCGATGCCTGGATCGTCTCAAACGTCTTTTCGGCGTTGAACATCAGGTTATCGATAAGCTGTTCTTCCGACAAATCGAGATCCTTGCCGATCGTGTTGTAGCGCACGTATTGTGCCGAATGGCAGCCGGCGCAGTAATTCATGAAATTTCGCGCGCCGCGCTGCAGTGACGCCACATTCCCGGGTTCGAGCTCGGCGGGTTCAAAGTGAGTGGCGCCACCCGCTGCATAGCCCTGCGATGCAACGAGGCACGCGCCCAGCGCCAGAACGCTGGCGATTCTCTTGAGATTAACCATGGTAGACCACCCTGTCCGGCACCGGCTTCGTCTTGTCCATGGCCGTATAGAACGGCATGAGCAGGAAGAACGCGAAATAGAGCACCGAGAAAACGCGAGCCAGCAAAACGTATGTCGGAGTAGCTGCCTGCAGGCCAAGCCATCCCAGCGTGATGAAGGTTACAACGAACACGCTTAGCGCCGTCTTGTACATCCAGCCGCGGTAGCGAATCGACCGCACCCGGCAACGATCCAGCCACGGCAGGAACACCGGCAGCACCACGGCCATCGCAAACAGGATGAAGCCCCAGAGCTTGTCGGGGACTGCGCGCAGGATCGCGTAGTACGGCGTGTAGTACCAGACCGGCGCAATGTGCTCCGGCGTCGCCGTCATGTTCGCGGGTTCGAAATTCGCGTGCTCGAGGAACAGCCCGCCCATGTCCGGCGCAAAGAACACAACCGCCGAGAAGATCATCAGGAAGACGATGATGCCGACGAGGTCTTTCGACGTGTGATGCGGATGGAACGGCACGCCGTCGAGCGGAACGCCGTCCGGGCCCTTGTTCTTCTTGATTTCGATGCCGTCGGGGTTGTTCGAACCCACTTCATGCAACGCCACGATATGGACGAAGATGAGGCCAATCAGCGCCAGCGGCAGCACGATGACGTGCAGAGCAAAGAAACGGTTCAGCGTGATGTCCGAAATCGAGTAGTCGCCGCGAATGAGCTCCACGAGCGCATCACCGACAACCGGGATAGCGCCAAACAGCGAGATGATCACCTGGGCGCCCCAGTAGGACATTTGTCCCCAGGGCAGCAGGTAACCTGCGAAGCCTTCGGCCATCAGCACGAAAAAGATCAGCATGCCGATCAGCCAGATCAGCTCACGTGGTTTCTTGTAGGAGCCGTAGAGCATCGCGCGGAACATGTGCAGGTACACGACGATGAAGAAGAACGATGCGCCGGTGGAATGCATGTAGCGAATCAGCCACCCCCATTCGACATCGCGCATGATGTACTCAACCGACGCAAACGCATCCGCTGCGGCCGGCTTGTAATTCATCGTCAGGAAGATGCCGGTCACCAGCTGGATGACGAGGACCACCATCGCCAGCACACCAAACACGTACCACCAGTTGAAGTTCTTCGACGCGTAGTACTCGGTGACGTGATACTTCAGAGTAGACGTCAGCGGGAAGCGATCGTCGATCCACTTTATGAAGCCGCCCTGCGGCTTTCCAACTTCTGCTTCAATTCTGGACATTTATGCTGCTCCCGTGTCCTGACCGATGAGAATCAGGTCATCCCTGACAAATCGGTGCGGCGGCACCCGCAGATTGCTCGGTGCGGGGACGCCCTTATAGACGCGCCCGGCGAGATCGAACTTCGAGCCGTGGCACGGACAGAAGAAACCGCCGCCCCAGCCCTCAGCCGGTCGTACCTCGAAATCTTCGAGCGGCGCACAACCGAGGTGCGTGCACGAGCCTTCGACAATAAGGTATTCGGGCTTGACCGAGCGCGTGTCGTTGGCCGCGTAGTCGGGCTGATGGTCGGCAAATTCGGTGGAATCCGGGTCGCGCAAGTTGTCGAGGCCCTCGGGCAGCTTCGCCAGCATGTCCTCGGTGCGTCGCAGGACAAAGACGAGCTTGCCACGCCACAGCACACGCACCATCTCGCCTGGCTGCATTGAGCCGAGCGGAACCTCAACCGGCGCGCCAAGCGCCTGGGCACGAGCACTGGGTTTCAGCGACGATATGAAAGGAATTGCCACCAGGCCGGCGCCGATAACGCCAGTCGTCACGGTTGCAACGGTTAAAAAATGACGCCTATTGCGATCAAGGTCGTCTTCGGTCATCAGGCACTCCCTTAAGCCGCTCTATTTTCGAGGGCCCCTAATTCAGCGCTTTTTTGCTTTGTTTCGAAACTGGTAGATTTGCAGCAAACCCGGTTTGCCGTCAGGATGACGGATGCCCCGGACCTAGGTGCGGAACCACGGCGCATTATACACGCGGCCAAACGAGATTGGCTAGGTGCTAACAAGAGACATTTAGGGCCTGTTCACAGGCCCAAAGACAATCCAGGACTTCGCTTGGCCAATTTCAAGTCAGCTTTTGTCTTTATCTTGCAGTCGATCGTCGTCGGGCTGGCGGTCGCCTTCCTCGTGGTGCTCGTACGTCCGGACCTGATGCCGGGCATCGCCGAGGAATCCAATGAGCCGGCCAGCTACGCCGACGCCGTCAGCCTGAGCGCGCCATCGGTCGCCAATATCTACACCAAGCGACTCGTCCAGGAGAGTGATGAAGGCACGAATCGCCCACGTTTCAGGGTGGATACGGCCTTCGCCTCGGCCGTCATCATCGACGAGGACGGCTACCTGGTCACCAATTACCATGTATTCCAGGACGAGCCAACCGAGATTCGCGTCCAGTTCACCGACGGCCGTATTGCTGAGCCCGATATCGTGGGACTCGATGCCGAGACCGACCTGGCCCTCCTCAAGGTCAACCTGCCCGGGCTGCAGCCGATCACCTTCGCCGAATCGGACAACTTGCGTATCGGCGACGTGGTCCTGGCCATTGGTAATCCCTACGGCTTATCGACGTCCGTGACGCAGGGCATTGTCAGCGCCACCGGGCGGAATTTGTACCAGCTCGTGACCTTCGCAAACTTCATCCAGACGGATGCGGCGATCAACGCCGGCAATTCCGGCGGAGCGCTCATCAACACGCTCGGCGAACTCGTCGGTATCAATGCGGCCGTCCTCGCGCAGGACACGGGCACCGAGGGCATCGGCTTCGCAATTCCCGTGGACCTCGTGCGCGGCGTCGTCGAACAGATCAAGCTCAACGGCCGCGTCATCCGCGGTTATATGGGCCTCCTGCCCGACGACCTGACCGACGCGGAGCGTTTCGCGCTGGGTATAGAAAACAGCACGGGCATCATGCTCATGGAGGTCTACGAGGGTGGACCCGCGGCGGCCGCCGGCCTGCGCGCGGGCGACATCATTCTCGAGATTAACGGCGAACCCGTCTACTCGCAGCGCCAGGCCCTGTTGATTTCGGCCAGCACGGCGCCGGGTGACGAGGTGGACATTCTGGCGATTCGGGACGACGTGCGCTTCACGACCACGGTGACGACGGGCGAACGGCCCCAGGGACTAGTCGATCCGACGGATTGACGCGCCCAGCTGGCGCAGCTTTTCCTCGATACGCTCGTAGCCCCGATCCACGTGGTAGATACGGTCCACCACGGTTTCGCCTTTGGCCGCGAGGCCCGCCAGCACCAGCCCCGCTGAAGCGCGCAGGTCCGTCGCCATGACGGGCGCCGCGTTTAGGTTTTCCACCCCGGTGCAAATTGCTGTGTGTCCTTCAAGCTGGATGTCCGCGCCCATGCGCTGCATCTCGAGCACGTGCTGGAAGCGATTCTCGAAAATCGTCTCGGTGATGGTGCCAACGCCCTCAGCGACGGCATTCATCGCGCAGAACTGTGCTTGCATATCCGTCGGGAACGCTGGATACGGGGCCGTGCGCACATCGATTGCCTGTGGACGTTTGCCCTGCATATCGATTTCGATCCAATCTGCTCCGGTCTCGATGACGGCACCGGCTTCGGCCAGCTTGATCAGCACGGCCTCCAGCGTTTCGGGTGCCGTATTGACGGCGCGAATCTTGCCGCCGGTCATGGCGGCGGCAACCAGGTAGGTCCCGGTCTCGATGCGATCGGGCAGCACGGGATAGGTGGTGCCGCCCAGTTGCTCGACGCCCTGCACGACGAGCGTGCTGCTGCCGACACCCTGTATGTTGGCGCCCATGCCTATCAGGAAATTGGCGAGGTCGGTAACTTCAGGCTCGCGGGCTGCGTTTTCGAGCACGGTTTCGCCATCCGCGAGTACCGCTGCCATCAGCAGGTTCTCGGTACCCGTCACGGTCACCGTGTCGAAGACGATGTGTGCACCCTTCAGGCGCTCCGCGCGTGCCTTGATAAAGCCTTCTTCGACCACGACGTCGGCACCCATTGCCTGCAACCCGGCGACGTGCAAATTGACGGGCCGTGCGCCGATCGCACAGCCGCCCGGCAACGAGACGTCCGCTTCGCCGAAGCGGGCAAGCAGCGGCCCCAACACGAGAATGGAGGCGCGCATCGTCTTGACCAGTTCGTAGGGCGCCTCGCGGCGATCGACGTTGCTGGCATCGATCTCTACGCCGGCCCGGTCGTCGACCGTGACCTGGACGCCCATCATCTGCAGGAGCGACAGCATGGTCGTCACGTCCTTGAGATGCGGCACATTGCTGATAGTGACGTTTTCGCTCGCCAGCAAGGTACCGGCGAGTATAGGTAACGCGGCGTTCTTGGCCCCCGAGATCGTTACGGTGCCGGCCAGCGGCTTACCACCTTCGATCGCTAACTTGTCCATAGATCAGGCTCCACCACTCGCTGCCTGCCACTCCCCCGGCGTCATCGCCTTGATGGACAGCGCGTGAATCTCGTTACCGACGAGCGCCCCCAGGCAGCGGTAGACGAGCTGGTGCCGAGCCAGTGGCCGCTTGCCTTCGAATTCTCCGGCCACGATCAGCGCCTCGAAATGCGTATTGTCGTCACTCATGACCTTGACGATCGCGTCCTCGAAGCCTTGCTCAATTAAACGGGTTATTTCAGATGGATCCATACCAATGCGGGTCCGGAAGAAACCTAAGGGCGCGCAGTGTACCCGTAATTTGATCGAGGTCCCAACGATGAACGCGGTTTTGTGTATCATATTCGGCCCTTTCGCAAGCAAACGTCTATGACGGTCAATATTCTCCTCGTAGTGGCGGGCCTCGCACTCCTTATCTGGGGAGCGGATCGCTTCGTCCATGGCGCTGCTGCCGGCGCCCGCAACCTTGGCGTCGCGCCCTTGCTGGTGGGCCTGACGGTTGTTGCGCTGGCGACGTCAGCGCCGGAGATTCTCGTGTCGGTGGTAGCGGCTCTCGACGGGGAGCCCGGGCTTGCGATTGGTAACGCGATTGGTTCGAATATCGTCAACGTCGGTCTCGTCCTCGGCATGACGGCGATGATTCGGCCCATCAAGCTCGAGTCCGCGACCCTGCGGCGAGAAATGCCCGCGTTGCTGGCCGTGACGCTGCTAACCGTCTCGCTGTTCCTCGATACATTCCTGAGCCGTATCGACGGCCTCGTCATGCTGACGGGCCTGGTGATCGTCATGGTCTGGCTGGCACGCCTTGGCTTGCGCTCTGCAGCCAATGACCCCATCAAGATCGACTACGAGGCTGAAATCCCGAGCGACGTCTCAATGACCATGGCCATTGTCTGGCTTACGGTCGGACTCGCCATCCTCCTCGTCGGTGCGAAAATCCTCGTTTACGGGTCCGTCGGCATCGCCCAGGAGCTGGGTGTGTCGGAAGTCGTCATCGGCGTGACCATCGTGGCCTTTGGCACGAGTCTTCCCGAACTCGCCGTCTCGCTGGCGAGCGCCCTGAAGGGTGAGTACGGCCTCGCGATCGGCAACATCGTTGGCTCGAACATCTTCAACCTGCTCGCCGTCATCGGCGTGGCGGCGACCATCCAGCCCGCCGCGCTGGCGCCGTCGGTTCTCAGCCTGCACATCTTCGTCATGGTGGCCTTCACGCTGGTGTTGTTCGCGATGACCTACGACTACGATGGCAAGGGCCAGCTTTCGCGGCTCGAGGGCGCCGCCCTGCTCGCTGCCTACATCGCCTACGATGCCTACGTTATCGCGCAGAACATTTAGCACCGGCCTCGGTTAGAATATGGCGATTGCCATCCGCCCAGGGGTTTGAGTTGCCTGACACGCTGACTAGGGACGAGCTGCTCGCGCTGGCCGCCAAGGTCCTGGATATCGAAGCGCGCGCCGTCGAAACCCTGAAATCCCGCCTTGGCGATGACTTCGTCGCCGCGTGCGACCTCTGCATGGACACGCCCGGGCGCATCGTCGTCACCGGTATGGGGAAGTCCGGGCATGTCAGTAACAAGATCGCCGCGACGCTCGCCTCGACAGGCTCACCGGCCTTCTTCATGCACCCCGCCGAGGCCAGCCATGGCGACCTCGGCATGATCACGGGTCAGGATCTGCTGCTGGCTATCTCCTACTCGGGTGAAACCGCCGAGGTCATCACCATCCTGCCGGTTGTAAAACGCATGGGAGCGAAGATGATCGCACTAACGGGCAATGCGAAATCGACCATGGCACAGGCCGCCGACGTGCACCTCGACATCAGCGTCGAGGAAGAAGCCTGCCCGCTGAACCTGGCACCGACAGCAAGCACCACGGCAACGCTCGCGATGGGTGATGCCCTCGCCGTCGCATTACTTGAAAAACGCGGCTTTACCGCCGAGGATTTTGCTCGCTCCCACCCGAGTGGCAGCCTGGGCAAACGCCTGCTGCTGCGCGTCTCTGACATCATGCGGACCGGTGATCGTGTGCCATCGGTAGGCGTTGACGTGACCTTGCGCGACGCGCTGCTGGAAATGACCGACAAGGGTCTGGGCATGACCGCGATTGTCGACGACGAGCATTCGATTCTCGGCATCTACACCGATGGTGACCTGCGTCGCACCCTGGATACCGGGGCCGATATTCGCTCGACAACGATTCGCGAGGTGATGCACACGAATTGCAAGACGACCTCGGCCGATGTGCTCGCGGCCGAAGCGCTGCACCTGCTCGAGGAAAACAAGATAACGTCGCTACTCGTGGCCGATGAGGACAACAGGCTGGTCGGCGCATTGAACATCCATGACCTGTTCCGCGAGGGGTTGATGTGAGTACCGGACTCGACAGACTCGAGACCATTCGCCTCATCGCCTTCGACGTGGACGGCGTGTTTACCGATGGGCGCTTCTATTTGTCCGACGACGGTGTCGAGACCAAGGCATTTCATACCCAGGATGGCTACGGCGTGCGCCGTCTGCTCGACGCCGGCATCGTGGTCGCTGTTATCAGCGGGCGTCAGTCGGGTGCTGTCGAAAAGCGCATGGCGGAACTCGGCGTGCCGCACGTCATTCTCGGCTGCAAGAACAAGGTCGCCGCGATGGCCGAACTCGCATCCGACCTCGGGCTGTCACTCGAAGTGTGTGCCTTCGTTGGCGATGACCTGCCCGACATGCCGCTCCTGGAGCACGTCGGGTTCTCGGTCGCCGTGGCGAATGCAGTGCCCGCCTTGCAGGACTACTGTGACTACGTCACCCGGGCGCCGGGCGGCTCCGGCGCCGTGCGCGAGATTTGCGACCTGATCGCCACGGCTGGCGGCCACGCGGACCGATGAGCCCGCGCTCAATAAGCCTGCTCGTCATCCTGGCCGCCGCGGCATTGGCAAGCTGGTACCTCGCGCGCGACAGGCAGCCGGCCGCGGAAGAAGGCACGGCCTACGATGCGGCACACCAGGGCTACTATCTGAAATCTGCCCGCATTCTCGGCACCGGGAAGGACGGCAGCCTGCTTTACGAGATCGAGGCGGCCTATGCGGAACAGGCCGCGAAGGACAGAATCGAGTTCAGCGATGTGCGCATTCGCTACTCGCCCGACTCCGATATCCCGTGGATCGTGAATGCCGACGAGGCGACATTGCAGGAGGGCGCGCCCAGGATCGCCCTGCGCGGTTTCGTCAAGATCCTGAACAGCGGCGAGACGAGTGCAGACGATATCGAGATCAGAACCCAGTACCTCGAACTGGACCCCGAACAGTTTATTGCCGAGACGGAGGAACGCGTCCAGATTCGCTTCGGGACCCGCAGCGTGACGGCAACGGGCATGCTAGCATCGCTCAATGACGACAGAATTGAGCTCAAGTCCAACGTTCGCGGCAAGATAGTCCCTTAAAGCATGGCAAAAGTTACGAAAATTCTCGTGTGCTTCGTGGCGCTGGCCGCGCTGCCGAGCGGCGCGTGGGCACAGGTTGTCGATCTCGACCAGCTGCCGTGGACGCTCGACTCCGAAACCGCCGTATTCGACGGCAAAACCTCGACCTATATCTACACGGGCCTGCGCTTTTCGCAGGGCAATATTTCGATCGAATCGGACGAAGGACGCGCAACCAACGGCACCGAGAACACGCGGGAGCTCAAGTTTACGGGCAACGTCGTCATCAACGTCAATAACGGCCGCATCGAGTGCGACACGGCAGACCTGCAGTTTACGGGCAGTACGCTGAGCAGCGCCGTCGTGACCGGATCACCGGCCATTTACGAGCTCAGGCGTGACGATGCCGATGATGTGACCCACGCCGAAGCCGGACGTCTCCGCTACGACGTTGCCGCCGGCGTTATCGAATTCTCGGACAACGCGACAATTACCGAGAGCGGCAACCAGATTGCGTCCAACTACCTCCTCTACAACATTAATGAACGCCGCATCAAGGCCGACTCCGCAGGTACCGAGGAAGACCGCGTGCGCATCACTTACACGCCAACGGCGGAAGACATGGAAGCCGTAGAGCGAGACGCGGCAGCTGTGGAGGGCAACACTGAAATTGTGGAGGACGACGAGAATCCATGAGCATTCTCAGCGTTCAGAACATCTCCAAGAGTTACAAGCTGCGCAAGGTCGTCAAGGACCTGTCGCTGGAGATCAAGAGCGGTGAAGTGGTCGGTCTTCTCGGTCCAAACGGCGCAGGCAAGACCACGGCGTTCTACATGATCGTCGGCCTGATCGCGGCGGACAGCGGCAATATCCTGCTGGATGGCAAGGACCTCACGGCCCTGCCCATGCATCGCCGCGCCAAGCTGGGCGTCGGCTATCTCCCGCAGGAAGCCTCGATATTTCGCAAGCTCACAGTCGAACAGAATATTCTCGCGATCCTCGAAAACCGCGATGACCTGGATCGCGCGGGCCGCGAGCAGGAACTCGAAAACCTGCTCGATGAGCTCCATGTAGGTCACGTGCGCTCGAGTCTCGGAATCAGCCTGTCGGGCGGCGAGCGCCGCCGCGTTGAGATTGCGCGGGCCCTGGCCGCGGACCCCTTATTCGTCCTGCTCGACGAGCCGTTTGCGGGCGTGGATCCGATCTCGGTCCTCGATATCCAGCGCATCATCCGCCATCTTTGCGAACGCGGCATCGGGGTTCTTATTACCGATCACAACGTCCGCGAAACCCTTGGCATCTGCGGGCACGCGTATATTCTCAGTGACGGCAGTCTGATCGCCGCAGGCTCGCCCCAGGAGATCCTGGAAAATCAGCACGTTCGAGAAGTGTATCTCGGACAGGAGTTCAAACTCTGAGGCAAACTATGGCCATTCGGGACTTGTGTACGGCCTTTTCGCCCACAGAGTTAGATTGAATATGCTTAAACCTTCGCTGCAGTTAAAACTCGGTCAGACCCTGACCATGACGCCGCAATTGCAGCAGGCTATCCGCTTATTGCAGCTCCCGGTTCTGGACCTTAATGCCCAGATTCAGGAGGCCCTCGAAGAGAACATAATGCTCGAGATGGAGGACCTCCCCGACGTCCCGAGAACGGACGCCGAGACCACGGCCGAAGTCGAGACGATCAAGGCTGATGAGCTGTGGGAGTCGCGAGCCGCCGACCGTATCCAGGACGGTGGCTGGAACGGCGAAGGCCGGCCCATCTCTGAATTTGCTGACGAATCCGGCCAGTCGCTGCGCGACCATCTGCTGTGGCAGCTCGAAATGGAGCACTTCACGCCTCGCGAGATCATTATTGGGGAATCCATCGTCGATTCGATCAACGACGACGGCTACCTGGAGGCCGATTTCGACGAGATTCTCGAGACCCTGGACGAGAAACCGGCCGTTACCGAACGCGAGGTCGAGAAGACGCTCGTCAAGATCCAGCGCCTCGACCCTATGGGCGTCGGCGCGCGCACTCTCTCAGAGTGCATCATCCTGCAACTCAGCCAGCTTGACTGGAATACGCCCGGCCTGCAGCTCGCGATCGAGATTGCCGGCGATCACCTCGACCTGGTTGCAACACGCGACTACGGCGAACTGCGCCGCGGCCTCAGGACTTCCGAAGACGACTTGCACACGGCCCTCGCGCTGATTCGCGGCTGTAACCCACGACCCGGGACGGCAGTGAGTTCAGCCGCGGCAGAGTACGTCATTCCTGACGTCTTCGTCCGCAAGGTCGACAATCGCTGGCAGGTAGAGATCAGCCCGACCGGCGTACCGCGACTATCGGTCAATCAGCAGTACGCCAAGTTGCTGCGCGGCAGCGGCGAGCACACGGTACTGAAATCACAGCTGCAGGAAGCACGCTGGCTGATTCGGAGCCTCGAAATACGCAACGAGACGCTGCTCAAGGTCGCGACCAGCATCGTATCGCGCCAGACTGAGTTCCTGGAACACGGGGACGAGGCCATGAAACCCATGGTCCTGCGCGACATCGCCGACGAAATCGGCATGCATGAATCAACGATTTCACGCGTAACAACCAACAAGTACATGCACACCCCGCGAGGCGTTTTCGAGTTCAAGTACTTCTTCTCGTCCCACCTCTCGTCCGAAAGCGGCGAGGACCAGTCCTCGACCTCAGTTCGCGCGAAAATCCGCAAACTGATCGGTGCCGAGAACCCGGCGAAACCGCTCAGTGACAGCAAGATCACGAACTTACTGAAGGACGAAGGTATTTCGGTTGCGAGACGCACAGTCGCGAAGTACCGTGAAGCTATGAATATTCCGTCGTCGAGCGAACGCAGGGTTCGCGACGCCAGATAAGGATGCTAGGTAAGAATCACTACATGAAGGAGGACCAACGGACTGTTATCCTGAACCCGCAGGTAAATCGAGAATATGGGAGACCATTATGCAGTTGAATGTTTCAGGCCATCATGTCGAGGTAACTGAATCCATGAGAGACTATGTCGGCGCAAAAGTAGACAAGATCGGCCGACATTTTGACATTGTGTCTGACGTCCAATGTATCCTGACCGTAGAAAAACTACGGCACAAAGCCGAGGCCACTGCCAGCGTCAATGGCGGCACCATTTACTGTGACCATATCGAAGAGGATATGTACGCAGCAATTGATGGTCTCGTAGACAAACTTGAACGGCGCGTGCGCAAGTACAAAGAAAAACTTGTCGACCACCACGCCCGAGATAAACACAAAGAACGATACGCCTGACACGGCGGTTCCGGCGCGGTCAAGCGGGGCCGCGCCGGCCGTTCTCAGCAAGAATCCATTCCTATGTCGCTCCAAGAAATCATCAAGCCTGACGGTGTCCTGTGCAACGCCACCGCCCGCAGCAAGAAGCACTGTCTCGAGATATTGAGCGAACTCCTCATTCGCAACATTCCGGACGTCGCGAGCGACGATATTTTCGAGTGCCTGATCAGCCGTGAGCGGCTCGGGTGCACGAGCCTCGACAGGGGAGCCGCATTTCCACATTGTCGCGTCAAGGGCATTGACGAAAGCGTCGCCGTACTCATCAAGCTTTCCGAACCCATTGACTTCGATGCGGCCGATGGTGAGCCGGTCGACATCGTGATCGCCATGATGGTTCCTGAAGAAGTCGAAGACCACCACCGCGCCGACGTCGAACTTGTGACCAGGGTCCTCGCCGACGAAGGATTGCGCGCCCGCCTCCGCGAAACAACCAGCAGTAAGGATCTCTACGACGCCCTCATCAACGGCGCGGACATGACATGCCAGGCAAACTGCGCCTGATCATTGTCAGCGGACTTTCCGGCTCCGGAAAGTCCGTCGCCCTCCACGTTCTGGAAGACCTGGGCTACTACTGTATTGACAACCTACCGGCCGGATTGTTGGTCGCTGCCGTGGAAGAAATACGCCGCGGCGCGGGTGACACGCCCAGGCACCTGGCCGTGGGCGTCGACGCAAGAAACCAGGTCGAAAATCTGAACGCGCTGCCCGACCTGTTGCGCGAACTGCGCGAGCAGGGAGTCGACACAGATGTCATCTTCCTCCACGCCAGCGACGATATCCTGCTGCAACGCTACAGCGAATCCCGGCGACGCCATCCGCTCGCCGAGCAAGGCGTGCAACTGCGCGCGGCGATCGAAACCGAGCGCGCCGTGTTGTCGGAAGTGCAGATGTCGGCAGATCTGATCATCGATACCTCGCAGTCGAGCATTTACGAACTGGCGGACGTGATTCGTTCGCGCGTCGATTCCCGCGAATCGCAGTCACTGTCCGTGCTGATTGAGAGTTTTGGCTTCAAGTACGGTATTCCCACCGATGCCGATTTCGTTTTTGACCTGCGAAGCCTGCCCAACCCCTACTGGACGCTGAAGTTGCGCGGTCTGAACGGCATGGACCAGGAAGTACAACGTTTTCTCGACAAGCAGCCCAAGTTCGCCGAAATGTTTGAGGACATTCGCGCGTTCCTCGGTCGCTGGATACCGCATTACAAGGAAGCGAACCGCGGCTATCTCACCGTGGCGATCGGCTGCACGGGCGGCCAACACCGCTCTGTGTATATGACCGAGAAGCTCGCCGCCGCATTGCGGGATCGTCACGAGACCATCCTGACGCGCCACAACAGCCTGCCCGAGCATCGTCTCCGTCCGGACTAAGCTGCTAAACTCCGCGGGCATGGAAGCGCGAGACCACACAAAAGCCAATGCCGAACTCCTCCTGGAGAAGCTCGACAGCGGCCGCATGCGATCCGCCGCCATGATGGTGAACAGCCTGCACCCGGCCGAAGTCGCGCGCCTTCTCGAATCCTTGCCGCTCAAGGATCGTGCTGTCCTCTGGGAAATGGTCGACCACGACCTCGAGGGCGACGTCCTTGTCGAGCTTGCCGAGGTAGTTCGTGACGGCCTGATCAAGGGCATGGGCACGGAGGACCTTGTCGCTGCGACCGAAGGCATGGAGGTCGACGATCTCGCTGATCTTGTCGCCGACCTTCCGGAATCCGTAACGCAGGAAGTCCTGCAGTCACTCGACAAGCAGGACCACGAGCGGCTGCAGCAGGTCCTCGCGTACGACGAGGAAAGCGCAGGCGGCATGATGAACGTCGACGTCGTGACCGTGCGCCCCGACGTCACGCTGGAAGTCGTCTCCCGCTACCTCAGGGCCGCCGGTGAGATACCGGACGGCACAGATTCAATCTTCGTTGTCAGCCGCGACAACACGTACATCGGCTCGTTGTTTCTTTCCCGACTGCTGACGCATGACCCCGACACCATGGTGGCCAACGTCATGTCGACCGACCTGATGCCGATCCCGGCACACACGCCGTCTAACCAGGTTGTCTGGGAATTCGAGAATCGCGATCTGCTGTCGGCACCGGTCATTGACGACGACTATCGCGTACTCGGCCGTATTACGGTCGATGACGTTGTCGACGTCATCCGCGACGAAGCGGAGCATGCCCTCATGGGCGCGGTCGGTCTGGACGAAGAGGACGACATGTTCGCGCCCGTTTTCAAGAGCGCGACGCGCAGGGCGCTCTGGCTTGGGGTCAATCTCGGCACCGCCTTCCTCGCGGCGGCCGTTGTCGACCAGTTCAAGACGACCCTCGACGCCATTGTGCTGCTTGCCGTATTGATGCCGATCGTACCCAGTATGGGTGGCGTCGCCGGTACACAGTCGCTGGTCATCATCACGCGCGCCATCGCGCTCGGGCAGATAAACAGCGCGAATGCGGCCGGTATCCTGCGCAAGGAGTTGATGGTGGGCGTGCTGAACGGCATCGGCTGGGCGCTGATCGTATCTGTCTTTACCTACCTGTGGTTCGGTGACTGGCGTATCGGCGGCATCATCGGCGCGGCCATGATCATCAACCTCGTCGTGGCCGCGTCGGCCGGCTTTGTTATTCCGTTGACCCTGAAACGCCTGAAAGTGGATCCTGCGCTAGCCGGCGGTGTGGTGCTGACAACGGTCACCGATGTGA
Organism: uncultured Woeseiaceae bacterium; assembly: GCA_945787845.1. Classification (GTDB taxonomy): domain Bacteria; phylum Pseudomonadota; class Gammaproteobacteria; order Steroidobacterales; family Woeseiaceae; genus UBA1847. The sequence continues at coordinate 190,443 of CALZJH010000007.1, forward strand.
TCGGTTACATGGCCTTCCTGGGACTCGCCGCGATCTTCCTCATGTAAAGGCGCTGAGGTCTTTCTTGATCCAGCTCGGCGCAAACAGGCGCGGGACGTCCTTGCCGTCCACAAAGTCCAGCAACTCGTCTTTTACCTTCATGGCATCCCTGTAACCCAGGTTCATGAGTTCTCGCGTGTAGGCCATCTCGAACAGCAGGAAGCTCAGGAGACGATTCTCACCGGGATTGCTACCACCAACGCCTCGCAGCAGTGCGCGAATGGCGAACGGCAGTTCGGCACGGTGCTTGTGGGCGATCACCCGCAGGTCTTCGCTCGGCACGATCAGCATCGTGTCGATCGGCCGGTAGGGCCGGCCGCCACGCCGGTCTCCTTCGGGTGGCGCTGAGTCCAGCATTTCGTTGATGCGGGTAATGCGTTCAAGGTCGGAATACAGGCCGTCCATGAACAGGGTGTCGAGCATGTAACCTGCGATCTGGGCGAAGCTCGGCGGATCGCCCGGAGTATCCGGGACCTTCTCCCCGGTCTCGTCGCGAATGCCGATGACGAGAATTCGATCGGCACCCAAATGCACCGCCGGACTCAGGGGAGTCGCCTGGCGCATGGCGCCATCGCCGAAATACTCGTTACCTATGCACACGGGCGGAAATATCATCGGCACCGCAATCGATGCCATGAGGTGATCCAGGTGCAGCTCGATGTTCTTGCCGAGCCGCCGCGTGCGCTCCCACGGCTTCAGGTCGGACCGCGCTTCGAAGAACGTTGTCGACCTCGCCGAGGCATAGCCGGCCGCGGTGACCGCAACGGCGTCGAGATGCCCGGCTTCGATGCCGTCCTGGATCCGGGGAAAGTGCACGTTATTGCTTAGCAAGGCACGCAGCGGCGCATTATCCAACAGCGATTTCGGTGTGCCGACCAGCCAGCCACCGAGGATCAACGATGCCATCCAGTGCAGGCTGCTCTTGAGCATGGTCAGGTGATCGGTCTTGTAGACGTGGTGACAGCGAAAATGGCCCCAGACCCGCTCGAGCTCGGCGACGGCGGTACGGTAATTCCGGGCACGGGATGCGAGAACCACCGAGTTGACGGCCCCGGCGGACGTACCGCTGATAACCGAGAACGGGTTGGGCCGGCCGCGCGGCATCAATTCGGCCAGCGCCTTGAGTACGCCGACCTGGAATGCGCCGCGGGCACCGCCGCCCGGCATGACCAGGGCGGTTCTGACTTTGTCCGGCTGGCTGCTCATGCCCTAATTGTAAAGAGATACTTCGCCATGATGGAGATCGTATTATAATGCGCGTCCGAAAAAGGGACGCGTATCATGAATCGAAATATTACTGTCACCCTCGTTTTCGTCGCCCTGGCGGCCATATTTGGCTTTACCTCCATCGGCATTGCCAATGACCAGGTGACGACCGGCGACCCGGCACCTGAATTCGAGCTGTCCGACCAGAACGGCCAGCTGCATTCGCTCGAGGACTATCGGGACCGGTGGGTTGTGCTGTATTTCTACCCGAAAGACGAAACACCCGGATGCACGACCGAGGCCTGCGAATTCCGCGACAATATCTTCGCTTACAGGGAGCTGAACGCGCAGATCCTGGGTGTCAGCCTTGACGACGCGGAGTCGCACAAGGCATTTGCGGAAAACCACGGGCTCCCCTTCCCACTGCTCGCCGATGTCGACGGGGAAGCCTCCACGGCCTATGGCGTCAAAACGCGCATGTTCGGCATGACCGTCGCCAAGCGCCAGACGTTTATCATTGGGCCCGACGGCACTATTGCAAAGCACTACGACAAGGTAAAACCTGCAGAGCACTCCGATGAGGTTCTGGCTGACCTCAGGAAGCTGACGGCGCTCTGAGGATCAGGTTTCGGACTTCCGCTTTACGAATGGCGGCGCAGCTAAAATTCCGCTACGGCGATAGACTCTGGCGGCAATTCGAAGACGCTCTGCGGCATCGCAACCGTGGTAAGCGGGTTTGCCGGGTCGGCGCTGGCGTCAAACACGAACAATTGGGTTGGTGTCACAACCGTGCCGTCGAGCGAAACTCTCGTAGTTCGCGATGTTTGGTTACGGTTGACGAGCAACACCCTTATGACGCCGGTCGTTGTATCGCGTGATACCAGTACTGCACCCATACCAGCATCAAGTCGACCATCCGCAATACCTTGAACCACAATTCGCTCGGTCGTATCCGAAACCAGTTTCGCCATGAGTTCGTACGCGCGATACAGTGGCCGCGGTGTACCGCCATTGTCGATCAGCCCGAGCGCGATGGCCGGGAAGAAGTCGTAGATGATCGCATTGTGAGAGCGATCGAGACCGGTGTTAGCGCCCAGCGCGAGCACTGTGGTCGCATGTAGAGCTGGCGCCATGGAGCTTGCGTACTGCTGGTCGCCCGCTCGAGTAGCGAGATCCGGACCCCACTCAGCCAGGACCATCTCAATATCCTGATAGTTTGTAGATCCCTGAATCGCGCTTTCAGTCAATTGAATAGCGTCGGCGATTACCAGCGGATCGTCGTTATACGCATGAAACGAGATGAAATCGAACGGAATATTGACGGCATCGAGATTGACGATAGTTGCGACCGCCGTGGTTGCACTGATGAAACTGCCGAGCCCAATCTTAATAGCCTGTCCATTTGGATCTGCGGTCGTATCCCTGTAGCCATCGAGTTCAAGCAGCGTTGCAATTGCCATATCGAAGAATGAATCAGGGTCCGCCGTTAATGTCGGCTCCCAAAAGGTCGCGATCTCGGGCTCGTTCCAGACTTCCCAGTAGCGAACCGGTCTTGGACGTTCAGTGCCTGTCTTTGCACCGGTGCCTTCGACGACACGTGATACCAAACCAGCAGCGGCCTTTGAAAAGACCACTGGATCCGCCGGCTCATTGTTTGAAACGCTGTTGGTGAATGTAGCGTCACAACTGAGCCGATTCGGCGTCTGATTGATCGATAGCGCACGCGGCATATGGTCAATCGAGACGTACGGTGTGGCACCAAATGCCGTTGCATCATCGATAACTGATCGCACGTAGTCCAGTTGATAACGAGCATCGACAATGCTCGCTTCAAGCACCGGACTTCCATCAGTGAACGTAAACCAGTCTCGGCTAGCGATGAGCGCAGTATCCGTCGCGAAAGCTGTTTCGGATTCGGGCGTTGCGTTAAGACACGGACTGCCATCGGTCAGTGTTGGCAATATCTCCGTGGCGATTTCCCAGCGCCCGGCACCGATGCGCCAATCAGCGCCAGTAATCGTTGATGAAAATCCGACATCCTGCATGTTGGTCATCAGCCCAGGTACGTTTTGGTAGTCGTAAAGAACGCCGGAAAGATCGTAGTAGCCGATCAGTGCAGGGCTCAGCGCATTTGCAGCATCTGCACTGTTTACGGCGAGATCCCAGTTTGGCGCTACTGGCGGTGGAGGAGGTGGCGGCGTTGGCGGCGCGGAACCACCCGAACCTCCGCAGGCCGCGAGTACTGCCATTGTCGCGCCGGTAACCGCGAGCTTTCTGATCCTGTCCATTACCCATCACTCCCAGGCACTCCAATTCAGATTCACTGCATCGGAGCGGCAATATGTTTACTGATTGATTTAACGATACATGGACGATTAGGACTGTGACGTGATGGTCGCTTTTAGCCGAAAGCCGCCAGTCGGCCCCTTTGCGATAAGATGACGGCTTCTCAACAAAAGCAGACCCCTGTGACCGGATCATGTGGAGTGTAGTACCGAGTGTCGCCGTTCTTGGGCTGGTTGCCATCGTCGCAGCACGACTCGCGCAGAGTCGCTCATCGCCAATCGACGCGGCAGCCGAACGAATTGCCGCATCCACGGTGCTAGGCATTAGCACAGCCGTTCAGAGTGCACACTTCGTGGAGGAGTGGGCTACGGGGTTTCACGCGCGCTTTCCGGCCTTGTTAGGCCTGGATCCTATGCCGCTGTCTCTATTTGTTGCTTTCAACCTGGCGTGGATAGCTATCTGGATCGTATCAATACCGTTTCTTCGACGCGGTCGAAAAGCAGCGTTCTTCGCAGCGTGGTTTCTTGCTATCGCCGGAATCCTGAACGGTATTGCGCATCCAATGATGGCTATGGCATCGGGTGGCTACTTCCCGGGCCTGATAACGTCACCGTTTATTGGAATTGCTGGCGTGATTCTCTGGCAACGACTTCAAAGGGCCACTTCAAAGCCTGTGCGGATAAGGAATAACGCATCATGACGGTATCAGGCACTAGTTTTGGAAAGGCAGCGAAAGATTACGGCACTTTTCGGGCCGGATTTCCTGAGTCGATTTTCGATCGGCTCGCTGCGTTCAATGTTGGGCTGCGAGGTCAAACGGTAATCGATCTCGGGACCGGAACCGGAACGCTGGCCCGCGGATTTGCTCGAAACGGTTGCCATGTGATCGGCGTTGACCCTGACCCACGAATGCTCGGCGAAGCACAGAAGCTGGATCGCCGGAATAGCGTGAGCGTCAGATACGTGGAGGCAAAAGCCGAGTCCACGGGTCTGGACAGCGGCACTGCTGATGTCGTGACAGCAGGTCAGTGTTGGCACTGGTTCGATCAGCCTCGGGCAATTGCGGAGGTGAACCGCCTCCTCAAAGCTGGCGGCAGGCTTGTCATCGCTAACTTCGATTGGCTGCCACTGGCCGGGAACGTGGTCGAGGCCACAGAAGAGTTAATCATTCAGTACAACCCTGCCTGGCATTTTGGCGGCGGCCTCGGCATGTACCCGCATTACCTTCCGGTATTGAGCCAGGCGGGCATGCAGAATATCCAGACGTTTTCCTATGACATGGACGTGCCCTATTCGCCGGAGGCATGGAGAGGCCGCATCCGGGCAAGTGCGGGCGTCACTGCATTGGATGCGGACTCAGCTCAAAAATTTGATGCGGACCATTTGCGATTGCTTGCCAGGCGGTTTCCATCGGATGTTCTCGAGGTACCCCACCGCGTTTTCGCCATTGTCGCGGAAGCGGCCGACGAGTGACCATTCCGGCCGCGTCCGCATGGCGCTTCACCGGAGCAGCTAGTGCAGCTCCCGGATTGCGTCATCGAGACCCGCGATCGTCAGCGGGTACATCCGGTCGCCCATAAGATCCCGAATCAGCTTGGTCGATGGCGTGTATTCCCAGCGTTCCCGCGGCTCCGGATTCAGCCATACCGCTTTCGGATAGGTGTTAAGCAGTCGCCTGATCCAGACGGCGCCGGGCTCTTCGTTCCAGTGCTCCACGCTGCCGCCCGCGTAGACGATTTCGTACGGGCTCATCGTGGCATCTCCAACGAAGATCAGTTTGTAGTCGGAACCGTACTTGTGGGCGATGTCCAGGGTCGGCGTCTTCTCGGAATGACGACGCCGGTTATCCTTCCACAGGCTCTCGTAGATGAAGTTGTGAAAGTAGAAATATTCGAGGTGTTTGAACTCGCTGCGCGCCGCCGAGAACATCTCCTCGCAGATACGCACGTGGTCGTCCATTGAGCCACCGATGTCGAGACACAAGAGCACCTTGATCGCATTGTGGCGTTCGGGAACCATGCGAATATCAAGCAAGCCGGCGTTGCGCGCCGTCTTGTCGATCGTGGCATCGAGATCGAGCTGGTCCGCAGCCCCCTCGCGCGCGAACTTTCGCAGGCGCCGTAGCGCCACCTTGATGTTGCGCGTGCCGAGCTCCAGCGAATCGTCCAGGTTACGGTATTCGCGCTTGTCCCAGACCTTTACGGCGCTGCGGTTGCGCGAGCCATGCTGGCCGATACGCACGCCTTCCGGGTTGTAGCCGTAAGCGCCAAAGGGTGACGTGCCGGCCGTGCCAATCCACTTGCTGCCGCCCTCGTGGCGGTCTTCCTGTTCTTCGAGTCGCTCCTGCAGCGCCCGCATTAACTCCTCGAAGCCGCCCATCGCTTCAATTTGCGCACGCTCTTCCTCGGTCAGGTTGAGTTCAGCCTGCTGGCGTAGCCATTCTTCGGGAACCTCCTGAAAAAGGTCCGCCAGCGAGTCCTCGACGCCTTTGAAATAAGCCCCGAAGATGCGGTCAAACCGATCGAGCTCGGATTCGTCCTTGACCAACGTGGTGCGCGCAAGGAAGTAGAAATCGTCCACGCTCTGCCCCGCCAGCCCCTTCTTCATTGCCTCCAGCAACGTCAGCAGCTCGGTGATGGACGTCTTCATACCGCCCTCACGTAGCATGTAAAAAAACGGCAGCAGCATGACGTTATTGCGGGTTCGTGCGTCGATCCAGGAAAACGAGTTGTTCGAACAGGTGGACGTCCTGCTCGTTCTTCAGCAGCGCTCCATAGAGCGGCGGAATGGCACTGCGACTGCCCTCCCCGCGCAGCGCCTCGGGAGGAATATCCTCGGCCAGCAGCAACTTGATCCAGTCGAGCAACTCGGACGTCGATGGTTTCTTCTTCAGTCCACGCACGTCTCGCACTTTGTAGAACGCATTGAGCGCCTCCGCGAGCAGGTCTTTTTTGAGATTCGGGAAATGCACGTCGACGATTTCTGTCATCGTGTCCATGTCAGGAAACTTGATGTAGTGGAAGAAGCAACGACGGAGAAACGCATCCGGCAACTCTTTCTCATTGTTGCTGGTGATCACAATAATCGGGCGGTGTTTCGCCGTGACGAGTTTCTTCGTCTCGTAGACGTAGAACTCCATACGATCGAGTTCACGCAACAGGTCGTTCGGAAATTCAATATCGGCCTTGTCGATCTCATCGATCAGCAGGACGGGCTGTTCCTCTGACTCGAACGCCTCCCAGATCTTGCCCGGCACAATGTAGTTCGCGATATCATGTACGCGATCATCGCCGAGCTGCGAATCCCGCAGCCGCGCGACTGCGTCGTATTCATAAAGGCCCTGCTGAGCCTTGGTCGTCGACTTGATGTGCCACTCATGCAGCGGCTTGCCCAGCGCGCTGGCGACCTCGATCGCAAGTTGCGTCTTGCCGGTGCCCGGCTCGCCTTTCACGAGAATGGGACGCTCGAGCGTCACCGCCGCGTTGACGGCCATCGTCAGGTCGTCGGTCGCGATGTAAGAACTCGTGCCAGTAAATTTGTTGTCAGTCATTAGCCCGTCCGTGAAGCACCACACTCATCATCTTACCGCCTGTCAGGGTTGAGCGTCAGGCTATAGAGCGACTCGCCCGGAAGAAACGGGTTTGACCGGCCGTCAACCCAGTCGTCATGGCCGCGGCCAAAAAACTCCGACAACGGGTGCGCGCTCTGGCTGGTCGGCATATGCAGGATGCTGCTCGCCTCGTCCCCCGGATATACCGCGTAACGCTGCGAGGCGCCGAATGTCGGGCCCTGCGCCTTGGGCATATCCAGGTCACCATTGAGTTCGTCCGCAGGCATGTCGAGGTAGCCGCCCAGGATCGGGATATTTCTGCTCAGCGGATGTCGGATCGACGCCGTGTTTACCTCGCCCCAGTCACGCTCCGACAGGGGGCCCTCGAAATTTTCGGCGAACCAGGTCAGGTTCTGCTCGACAGCGGCAAGCATGAGCTCCTTCCAGTTCTCGTAGTCGCGCGGCAGCAGATGCTGTGGCTGTTCCGTCACGACGGACCACAGCGGGCCTTCGAACTGGTTACTGAGCCGCAGCCGGACATCCTCGCCGTAGGCTTCCCACGCCGGTGCCATCAACGCGTGAAAGACGCGTCGCTCGACCTCGAGGCGGAAGGCCCGCACCAGGCGATAGCCGACCGACTCGGGAACGGCCCGCGGAATCCAGTCCTCAACAAGCTCACGGTATTCCGCCAGCGCCGGGTTCCCGGCAATCGCATCGGCGTCGACGACCTCGAGAAGGAGGTCCCGCCAGCGCGACAGGAACACGGCACGGTCGTCGTACTGGATCGCCAGCATATCCTCGGGCGAAAACATGTCTTTCGCAAACAACCCGTCGCGAATCTGCCGGGCGCGAGCGCCCAGGTCGTAGCCGCCGTCACCGACGACACGCAGTGCCTCCGCGTCCGTAACGCGCGCGTTCGCGGTCCAGATACGGCCGCTGTCGGGATTGAACACGCGCGGGTATTCCGCGGGCTCCAGCCAGCCCTGCCAGCCGTGTTCTGCACTCCAGTCCGCAGGCAGCATCGGATCGAAGTTTGTCTTGCGCGGGATCTGCCCCGCGATGGTCCAGCCGATGTTGCCGCCGGCGTCGCCCGTGACGAAGTTTTGCGGCGGCATCGACATCGTATTGGCGACATCGAGCGCTTCAGCCACGGATGAGACGGTCTCGAGATCGAGCAGCCTGAGATTCAGGCCTTCCGGCTTGTGCGCAATCCAGCTCACGGCAATCTCGCCGTCCGGATACTCGATATCGTCGACGACCGGACCCCAAATCGTTTCCCGAATCGAGTATTCCACGGGCTCGCCGTCCTTGACGTTGATCTGCTCAAGGATCGTCACGAACTCACGATCGCCCTCGGGTGTCCGGTAGGTCCCTTCTTCGTCACCCGGCTTCAAGAGCACGGCGTCGGTCCAGTCGCCGTAACTGTTGGTGTAACCCCAGGCCACCTGCGAGTTGCTGCCGCTAATGACGAACGGGGTACCGGGCAGCGTCACACCGGCGACGTCGCGCGCCTCAGCCCCGTTGACGCGGAGCCGGGCCTGGTACCAGATATTGGGCACACTGTGACCGAGATGCATGTCGTTCGAAACGAGCGCCCGCCCCGTGGGCGTCAAGGCGCCGGACACGGCCCAGTTGTTGCTGCCGCGCAGCGGATAGCGGCCCCGTTCGTTGGCCGGCGGAGCATTGTCGGCAACATGCCGGACCGAATAGACGTCGGGCCCCGGAATGGGCGCGACCTCGCGTGCCTCGCCCATGATCGGCGCATCCCAGGACGTGCCCTGCGGATACATCCATGCGTAGACCTCGGCCGGCAGCAAGCGGTGCGCCAGACCACGTCGCGTTTCCTTCGAAGCCCGCGAATCATTGAGCTCCATGTACATCCCGTAGACGGCCAGCAGGGAATCCCTTGCGTCCCATGGGCGCGGTTCCTCACCGAGTACGAAATACTCGAACGGCCTCGCATCCAGCGACGCAAGAGCCGCGTTGACACCGGCGGCGTAGGCTTCCATCAATTGCCGCTCGTCGGCCGATGCAGCGTCGTAAACGGCTTGCGCCCGCGCGCGGAAGCGGTGGAAACGATAGCGCTTGTCGACATCGATAGCGGCCGCGCCGACCAATTCGGAAAGCTCGCCCGCGGCCTGGCGCCGAATCAGGTCCATCTGGAAGAAACGATCCTGGCCGTGCGCAAACCCGGTCCCAAACGCGAGATCACTACGATTCGACGCCGTGATGACCGGAATGCCCTCTGTATCGCGCTCAATCGTTACCGTGTCATCAATACCGCGTACCAGGATTTCGCCATCGAGCTCGGGAAGACTTGATCGCAATCCCAGCCAGCCGAGCACGACCAACAGCACAAGCAGCAGCGCAATGCCGCCAACCAGGCGGAACAGGACTTTCTTCATGAAGCTTCGGTCACCTTGACGATCTTCAGCGCATTGGTGCCACCGGTCACACCGTCCAGGTCACCCTTTGTGAAGATCACGAGGTCGCCGACGTGAACGCGTTCGGCGGCCAGCAGCTTCGTGAAGATGTCCTGGTAAAGGCTGCGGGGATTGTTGACGTCAATTTCAAATGCGACGGGATAGACACCGCGGTACAGGGTAACGCGACGACTCGTCCCTTCATGCGGAGTCAGGGCGTAGATGGGGATATCGGAACGCACGCGCGACATCCATCGCGGCGTGGATCCTGATTCCGTCATTGCAATGATGGCTCTCACGGAGAGGTGATTGGCCGCATACATCGCCGCCATTGCGATGGCCTCGTCAACGCGCGCAAACTGTTCCGCCACGCGTCGCGCCGTCATGCCGTGCGGCACGTTGAATTTCTCGGCGCCGACACACACTTCGGCCATGGCCTTGATGGCCTTGTTCGGATGCTGGCCCACGGCCGTTTCGCCCGAGAGCATCACCGCGTCTGTGCCGTCGATTACCGCGTTGGCGACATCCGACACTTCCGCGCGCGTGGGAATCGGGTTTTCGATCATCGACTCCATCATTTGCGTCGCGGTAATGACGATCTTGTGGGCCTTGCGCGTCTTGCGAATGAGTCTCTTCTGGATGCCCGTCAGGCTGGCGTAGCCCATCTCCACGCCGAGATCACCGCGCGCCACCATGATGATGTCAGCCGCATCAATGATCGAGTCAATATTCTCGACAGCTTCGGTGCGTTCGATCTTGGCGACAATCTGCCCGTTACCACCGGCCGCTTCAAACAGCTTGCGCGCCTCAATGACATCTTCGCCGGTGCGGACAAAGGACACGGCGAGAAAATCGATACCCAGTTCGGCAGCAAGCTTGATGTTCTCCCGATCGACATCGGTCAGCGCCGCCGCCGACAGACCACCACCCTTCAGGTTGATGCCCTTGTGATCCGACAGGATCCCGCCATCAATGACGGTTGTGTGGATACGGGTACCTTCAACGCTGTCTACTTGCAGTGAGATCAGTCCGTCGTTGAGCAACAAGGTGTCGCCCGCCTTAACGTCCTTGTGCAGGGTCTCGAGTGCAACGCCGACACCTTTTTTCGTGCCGTCGTTCAGGCCCAGCGTGCTATCCAGGAAAAACGCCTGCCCTGCCTTAAGATTGGCGCTGCCCTTCTTAAAGCGCATCACCCGGATCTTGGGGCCCTGCAGATCACCCAGCAGGCCGACGTCACGACCGCACGCAGACGCAGCCTCGCGCAGCGCGCGAGCGCGCTCACGGTGTTCGTCAGCACTGCCATGCGAAAAATTCAGCCGCGCTACGTCGAGTCCGCTATGGATCATTTTGCGCAGTGTTTTCGGCTGCTCCGACGCGGGTCCCAGCGTGGCGACAATCTTGGTTCTTCTCAGCATGCGCGCGATTATTGCACAGCTCTGTTGCGGAAAGGGCCCGTAAACCGGAATCAGACCTTTCAGTTGTAACAAATCGCGTCTATGCTGCCCCGAGAAACCCACAGACTTCGCTAAACCATGTTGAACCGTCGCCATTTCCTGCAGAGCATCGCCGCTGCAGCCGTCACCCCGGTCGTGACTCAGGCCGCACCGTCTGCCGGCGCCGTACCGCTGGTCAACGACCCCATGAAGCTCTTTGACCTGCCGAAAGGCTTCAGCTACAGCGTCGTATCGAAGGTCGGCACCGAGATGAGCGACGGCCTGCAGGTGCCTGGCAAGCACGACGGCATGGCCGCGTTCGCCGGCAAAGATGGTCGGATCCGCCTCGTCTGCAATCACGAGATCATGCCCGAGACGACGTCGGCCAACACGCTGCGATCACGCTTTGCTGCCCTTCCCGAGGAGATGCGCGCCAAATTCTACGACCGCGGCGCCGACAGGACGCCAGGCCTCGGGGGCACCACGACGACCGTTTACAACCCGGTCACCCGGGAAACGGAGCGGCAGTTCCTGAGCCTCGGCGGCACCGAGCTGAACTGCGCGGGAGGCCCAACCCCCTGGGGCAGCTGGCTGTCCTGCGAAGAATGTTTCGAGTGGGCGGGCAACGTCGAGTATTTCGGTATCCCCGCTGCCCGGCGCGACAAGTGGCACGGCTATGTGTTCGAGGTGCCGGCCGATGCGGACGAGCTCGTGCCGGCCATTCCGATCAAGGACATGGGGCGCTTCGAGCACGAAGCTGCTGCCGTGGACCCGGTGACGGGCGTCGTCTATATGACCGAAGACCGGGATCACAGCCTGTTTTATCGTTACATCCCGAACAAACCCGGTGAGCTTCTCGCGGGCGGCAAGCTGCAGGCCCTGGTCGTGGACGGGCAGCCATCGCTGGCGACCCACAACTGGACCGCCAAGCCCGCTATGCACATCGGCGAGCCGCGGGGCGCGCACTGGATTGACATCGAAAGGCCGAACCCGCTCGAGGACGAGATCCGGTTGGTCGGCGAACGCAACGGCGCCGCGACGTTTGCGCGTGGCGAAGGACTGTGTATCGCCGGTGACCGCTTTGCGTTTACCTGCACTATCGGCGGCCCTGCGCGCCTCGGCCAGATATTCACGTACAAGCCGACCTCGGCCGACGCAGGCGAACTGGAACTGATCGCCGAGTCGCAGCCCGGCTCACTGCTGCAGAATGCGGATAACCTGACCCTGGCGCCCTGGGGCGACCTGGTGGTTTGCGAGGATACGTCCGGCCATTGCGGGCTCGTCGGCATCCGCCCGGACGGCAGTCAATACGCGGTCGGCGACAACACCTACACGAGCTCGGAACTTGCGGGGGTCTGCTTCTCACCCGACGGCGAGATCATGTTCGTCAACATCCAGTACCCCGGCATGACGCTCGCCATCACCGGCGACTGGTCGGTCTTTCAAGAGGGCTGAGGGCTTAGCCGCGGGCTGCGCGTCTCTCGAGCATTTCGACCGCCGGCAGTTTCTTGCCCTCGACGAACTCGAGGAAAGCGCCGCCACCGGTCGAGATGTAGGAAATCCCGTCGCGAACGCCGTACTTGTCGATGGCTGCGAGGGTATCGCCACCACCCGCAACCGAGAATGCGTCGCTTGCCGCGATGGCATCCGCCAACACTTTCGTACCTTCGCCGAACGCGTCAAATTCGAATACGCCAACCGGACCATTCCAGATAATTGTGCCGGCGTCCTTGAGAATCGCCGCAAAACGCGCTGCGGTGTTCGGACCAATATCGAGAATCATTTCGCCGGCCTCTACCGCATCGACCGAGCGAACGGTGGCATTCGCGTCTGCCGAGAACTCGTCAGCACAAACGACATCGTCGGGGACAGGTATCTCAGCCCGACCGTCTTCATTCGCCGCAAGCTCGCGGGCCGTGTCGAGCATATCCATCTCGCACAAGGATTTGCCAACATCGTTACCAGCCGCCGCGATGAAGGTATTCGCAATGCCGCCGCCCACGATAAGCGTGTCGACCTTGTCCGCCAGCGCATCGAGCACGGTCAGCTTGGTCGAGACCTTCGAACCGCCCACGATGGCGACAAACGGTCGCGCCGGTTTGTCGAGCGCCTTGGCCAGCGCATCCAGTTCTGTCGCCAGCAGCGGCCCGGCACACGCGATAGGGGCATGCTCGCCGACCCCGTAGGTGCTGGCCTGGGCGCGGTGTGCTGTGCCGAACGCATCCATGACGAAGACGTCGCAGAGCGCGGCCATCTTCTTCGCCAGGGCGTCATCGCATTTCTTCTCGCCCACGAGGAAACGCACATTCTCGAGCAGGACGACGTTGCCGGGCTCGACGTCGACGCCGTCGAGCCAGTCCTTCACCAGCGGCACGTCGCGCCCGAGGAGTTCGCCAATACGATCGGCTACGGGCTGCAACGAGAACTTGTCCTCGGGTTGCCCCTCGGTCGGGCGACCGAGGTGCGACACCAGCATGACTGCGGCGTTCGCCTCCAGCGCCGCCTTGATAGTAGGCAAGGCAGCCCGGATGCGAGCATCGCTCGTCACCACCCCGTCAGCGACGGGGACATTCAGATCTTCACGGATAAAAACGCGTTTGCCCGACAATTCGATGTCGGACATCTTGATGACGGCCATGCTGATTCCTTTCCTGGCTTGCTTACTTCGCGTTCATCAACGCGACAGTCGTGTCGAGCATACGATTCGAGAAGCCCCACTCGTTGTCGTACCAGGACAATACCTTGACGAGGTTGCCTTCCATCACCTTGGTCAGGCCCGCGTCGAATGTGGACGAATGCGGGTCATGATTGAAGTCGACCGACACCAGCGGTTCGTCGTTATACGCGAGAATGCCCTTCAGCGGACCTTCGCTTGCCGCACGGATGATGTCGTTGACCTCATCGACCGTCGTGTCGCGATCAGCAACAAAAGTCAGGTCCACACACGAGACATTGATCGTCGGAACACGCATCGAGAAACCGTCCAGCTTGCCATTCAACTCCGGCAGTACGAGACCAACCGCCTTGGCGGCACCGGTGCTCGTCGGGATTTGCGACATCGTGCCGGAACGCGCGCGGCGCAGGTCCTTGTGGAACACGTCGGTCAGGACCTGGTCGTTGGTGTAGGCGTGAATCGTCGTCATGATGCCGTGCTTCAGGCCGATGGCGTCGTGCAGCGGCTTGACCAGCGGTGCGAGGCAGTTGGTCGTGCACGAAGCGTTCGAGATAACCTGGTCAGATGCTTCCAGGATACTGTCGTTCACACCGTAAACGATCGTCTTTTCGACGCCGGCACCGCCAGGTGCCGAGATGATGACCTTCTTCGCTCCACCGGCGATGTGCTGACCAGCCGTCTCCGCCGTGCGGAACAGGCCCGTGCACTCGAATACGACGTCAACGCCCAGCTCACCCCAGGGGAGCTTCGCCGGGTCACGCTCTGCGAAGACCTTGATGCGATCACCGTTGACAATGATGTCACCGCCGTCAACCTCGACCGTGCCGTCAAACCGGCCATGCGCCGTGTCGTATCGCGTCAGGTGTGCATTCGTCTCCGGGTCACCCAGGTCGTTGAGTGCGACGACGTCGAACTCGCTGGTGCGGCCGTACTCATGGATCGCGCGTACGATGTTGCGTCCGATGCGGCCGTAACCGTTGATTCCAATCTTAATTGCCATGGTGTTTCTTCTCCTTAAGTATTAATTCAGTAGGTCTTTCACGACTGCGACGACGTTGTCGCTCGTGAAGCCGAAGTGTTCAAAAAGTTCATTCGCGGGCGCCGATTCTCCAAACCGGTCCAACCCGATAACCTGCCCCTGCATTCCGACATAACGCCACCAGCCGTCAGTAACGCCCGCCTCGATGGCCACGCGTGCACTAACTGCCGCTGGCAGCACCGACTCGCGGTAGTCTGCATCCTGCGCGTCGAAGACGTCCGTAGACGGCATTGATACTACACGGACCCGGGTGCCGTCCTCGACAAGCGCGTCAGCCGCGGCCATCGCCAGCTCCACCTCGGAGCCGGTCGCGATCAGGATGATACTCGGTCTGCCGTCACAGTCCTTCAATACGTAACCGCCACGTGCCGCCGCCTCAATCTGCGCCGCGTCGCGCTGCTGGTGCGGCAGGCCCTGGCGCGTCAGCACGAGGCTGGTCGGGCCGGTCTCGTTCTCAAGGGCGTACCGCCAGGCAATCGCCGTTTCCACAGTGTCGCATGGGCGCCAGACGCTCATGTTGGGCATGAGGCGCAGCGATGCCGTGTGCTCAACGGGCTGATGCGTAGGACCGTCTTCGCCCAGGCCAATCGAGTCGTGAGTGTAGACCAGGATGTTCTGCACTTTCATCAGAGCGGCCATGCGCAGCGCATTGCGCGAATAGTCCGAAAACGTCAGGAACGTGCCGCAGTACGGAATGAAACCGCCGTGCAGGCCGAGGCCGTTGCAGATAGCCGTCATGCCAAATTCGCGCACGCCAAACCAGACGTAGTTGCCCTTGGCATCATCGCCCGAGATTGGTGTCGACGTGTCGTGCTTGGTCAGGTTGGAGCCCGTCAGGTCGGCAGATCCGCCGGCCATCTCAGGCAGGAACGGCGCAAACGCGTTCAGTGCACGCAACGATGCCTTGCGCGTTGCCATGGCGGCAGCCTCACCGTTTATCTCGGCAATCGCCTTGTCCGCGTGCTGGCACCAGCCGTGAGGGCGCTTGCCTGCCATGCGGCGCGCGAACTCTGCAGCAAGTTCCGGGTACTCGGCGTTATAAGCCGCGAACGCTTCGTTCCAGCTCGACTCCTCGGCTGCGCCGCGCTCGCGCCCATCCCAAGCCGACGCCACGTCGGCCGGAATCTCGAAGGCAGCGGCGCTCCAGCCCAGCTCCTTGCGCGTGGCAGCGATTTCTTCATCGCCAAGCGGCGCGCCATGGGTAGAAGCCGTGCCCTGCTTGTTCGGGGCACCAAAACCGATGACGGTCTTGCAGCAGATCATGGTCGGCTTGTCGGTCTCGGCCGTGGCCTGGTCGATCGCAGCGGCGATCGCGGCGGCATCATGGCCGTCGACGTTGTCGATCACCTGCCAGCCGTAGGCCTCAAAGCGTTTCGCCGTATCGTCGGTGAACCAGGCATCGACTTCGCCGTCGATCGAAATATTGTTGTCGTCGTACAGACAGATCAGCCTGCCAAGCTTCAGCGTACCCGCCAGCGAACAGGCCTCGTGCGAGATACCTTCCATGAGACAGCCGTCACCGAGGAACACCCAGGTTTTGTGGTTGACGATGTCGTGGCCCGGCCGGTTAAATTCGGCGGCCAGCATTTTCTCGGCCATCGCCATACCGACGCCGTTCGTAATGCCCTGGCCCAATGGACCCGTGGTCGTTTCAACGGGGCCGCCGGGTTCAAACTCAGGGTGACCGGCGGTCTTGTACCCGAGCTGGCGGAAGTTACGAAGCTGGTCGATTGTGAATTCTTCGTACCCGGTCAGGTGCAACAAGCTATACAACAGCATCGACCCATGGCCGTTCGACAGCACGAAGCGGTCGCGGTCTGCCCATCGCGGGTTGGCCGGGTTGTGCTTGAGATAATCGCGCCACAGGACTTCGGCGATATCCGCCATGCCCATCGGGGCGCCGGGGTGACCCGAGTTCGCCGCTTGCACAGCATCCATACTCAGGGCTCTGATCGCGTTCGCGAGATCACGCCGGGCGGGTTGGCCGGCGCTAGAAGCTTGTTGTGACATGGGACCTGTCTTTGGCCAGGAGGCCTTCTAATAGGGGTGGATTTCGCTTTCGCGACGCGCACATTTTCGCTGTTATAGAGGGCCGCATCAAGGGTACAATGCGCCACCCCTTCGTATGGAACACCCCAAATTATGAGTGATAGTTTCCTGTTTACCTCGGAATCGGTTTCCGAGGGGCACCCCGACAAGATTTCCGACCAGATATCAGACGCGATTCTCGACGCAATTATCGCCGAGGACAAGGCCGCCCGCGTGGCTGTCGAGACCATGGTCAAGACCGGCATGGCTATTGTCGCCGGCGAAGTCACGACATCCGCCTGGGTGGATATCGAGGAAATCGTGCGCAGCACTGTACTCGATATCGGCTACAACTCGTCCGATATGGGCTTCGACGGCGCATCGTGCTCGGTGCTGAGCGCAATCGGCAAGCAGTCCGTCGACATTGCGATGGGCGTTGACCGGGAAGCTGCCGAGAAGCAGGGCGCCGGCGACCAGGGCCTGATGTTTGGCTATGCCACCAACGAGACGAACGTGCTGATGCCCGCGCCGATCACGTTTTCGCACCGCCTCGTCAAGCGCCATTCGGAGATTCGCAAGAACGGCACGCTGTCGTACCTGCGCCCGGATGCGAAGAGCCAGGTCACGTTCGTCTACCAGGACAGCAAGCCTGTAGCCATCGATGCGATCGTCTTGTCGACACAGCACGCGCACGACGTTTCGATGAAAGACCTGCGCGAAGGGGTCATGGAAGAGATCATCAAGCCGATCATTCCGGCCGAACTCGTCAGCGACAAGACGAAGTACCACATCAACCCGACGGGCCGCTTCGAGATCGGCGGACCGATGGGCGACTGTGGCCTGACCGGCCGCAAGATCATCGTCGACACCTACGGTGGCTCGGCCCGGCATGGCGGCGGAGCATTCTCCGGCAAGGACCCGTCGAAGGTCGACCGTTCCGCGGCCTACGCCGCGCGTTACGTCGCCAAGAACATCGTTGCGGCCGGCCTCGCCGATCGCTGCGAAATCCAGGTGTCCTATGCCATCGGCGTTGCCGAGCCTACGTCAATTTCGGTGCGCACGTTCGGTACCGGGAAACTTTCTGATACAAAGTTGACCGAACTTATCCGGTATCATTTTGACCTGACCCCGTACGGCATCCTGACGATGCTCGACCTCATCCGGCCGATCTACAAGCAGACGGCTGCCTACGGACACTTCGGCCGGGAAGATATCGACCTGAGCTGGGAACGCACTGACAAGGCCGAGGCGCTTAGAGACGCCGCGGCCTGATACCGACTACACCAGGAGAACGACTATGAGCAGCGAACCCGTTGCCATTCAGCAGAACGACTACAAGGTCGCCGATATTTCGCTGGCCGAGTGGGGCCGCAAGGAGATCGCCATCGCCGAGACCGAGATGCCGGGTCTCATGGCGCTGCGCGAAGAGTACAAGGGCCAGAAGCCGCTCGACGGCGCGCGCCTGACGGGCTGCCTGCACATGACCATCCAGACGGCCGTGCTGATCGAGACGCTGAGAGAACTCGGCGCCGATATCCGCTGGTCGTCATGCAATATCTTCTCGACCCAGGATCACGCGGCTGCGGCAGTCGCTGCCTCCGGTGTTCCCGTGTTTGCCTGGAAAGGCGAGACCGAGGAAGAGTACTGGTGGTGCGTCGAACAGACGATCAGCGGCCCTGACGGCTGGCAGCCAAACATGATTCTCGATGACGGCGGCGACCTGACCCAGGTGCTGCACGACAAGTACCCCGAGATCATGAAAGGCGTCAAGGGACTGTCCGAAGAAACGACTACGGGCGTGAAGCGTCTGTACGACATGATGAAAGACGGTTCGCTGGCCTGCCCGGCCTTCAACGTCAACGATTCGGTCACCAAGTCCAAGTTCGACAATCTTTACGGCTGTCGCGAGTCACTCGTTGACGCCATAAAACGCGCGACCGACGTCATGGTCGCCGGCAAGGTTGCCGTTGTCTGTGGCTACGGCGATGTCGGTAAGGGCTCGGCGCAATCGCTGCGCGGATTGGGTGCGACGGTACTGATCACTGAAATCGATCCGATTTGTGCGCTACAGGCAGCAATGGAAGGTTATCGCGTCGTTGAACTTGATGACGTCATCGACAAAGTCGATATTGTGGTCACGGCGACAGGCAACTACCACATCGTCACCGGGCCGCAGATGGAACGCATGAAAAACCAGGCGATCATCTGCAACATCGGTCATTTTGACAACGAGATCGACGTTGCTTACCTGAAGCAATACGAGTGGGACAACATTAAGCCCCAGGTCGACCACGTTGTGTTCCCGGACGGCAAGCGCATCATCCTGCTGGCTGAGGGACGCCTGGTGAACCTCGGTTGCGGCACCGGTCACCCGAGTTTCGTCATGTCGAACTCGTTCACCAACCAGGTGTTGGCCCAGATCGAGCTCTGGCAGAATGGCGATAACTACGAGCGCCAGGTCTACGTGTTGCCCAAGCACCTCGACGAGAAGGTGGCTCGCTTGCACCTCGATCGTATTGGTGCCAAGGTCACCGAATTGTCGGATGAGCAAGCCAAGTATATCGGCGTCGACAAGCAAGGGCCGTACAAGCCTGAGCATTATCGTTACTAGGGTGTCTGCCTATTCAAGCGACTGCGGAAGGTAACAGCGATTCGATTCCGGTCCTGCATCTGACGGATCCGCACCTATTTGCCAATCCTGACGGCGAGCTGCGTGGCGCAGTGACTGCCGCCACTCTGCAAAGCGTACTCGACCACTATCAGGCCAGTGACTGGCGCGCAACACGCGTGCTCGTCACCGGTGACCTTATCCAGGACGATTCTGCGGAAGCCTACGAACGCTTCCGCCACCTGATGTCGCCCCTGAACCTCCGCATCCACTGCGTTCCCGGCAATCACGATATCCGCGACCTCATGCGGCCTGTCTGCTGCCGGCCGCCGTTCTCGTACTGTGCCTATGAAGAAATTGGCGAATGGCTGATCGTTGGCATCGACAGCTGCGTCAAGGGCCATGCCGGTGGCGAGGTACGTCGTGAGGAGCTGGAGAGACTCGGAAACATCATCCTGCGAAGTCCCGCAAAATACGTCATGGTCTGCCTGCACCATCCGCCGGTCGAGATGGGCAGTGCCTGGCTCGACACGGTCGGGCTGAAGAACGCAGACGAAGTACTCGCGCGCCTGGTATCACTATCGCGCGTGCGCATCGCCGTGTTCGGGCACGTCCACCAGGAATATGACGCAGACCATGAGGGCGTTCGCATTATCGGAACCCCTTCGACGTGCCGACAGTTCAAGCCCGGCAGCAGTAAGTTTGCGGTTGATGACAGGCCGCCCGCCTATCGCCGCATTGAACTCAACGCTGACGGCAGCGTCGATACGGAGATGATCTGGGTGGAAGCATGAGAAGCATCATCGCGAGCCTTGTGCTGGTACTGGTATCCAGTGCGGCCCTCGCCGGTGACGAGGCGCACCCTGTCACGCTCTGGCGTGTCGCGGGTGAGGCGAATTCCGTCTACCTGCTTGGCTCGATTCACCTGTTGCGTGAACAGGATCTCCCGCTGCCAACCGTCATTGATGACGCCTATGGCGACGCTGAAATTATCGTCATGGAACTGGACATGGACGATATGGACCCGGTGTACGCGCAGGCCGCATTTAATCGCGCCGGTGTGAGGACCGACGGTACGACCCTGCAAGACCTGATGGGCGACGAAGCTTACGCGGAAGCCGAGAAGAGCGCGGCGCAGCTCGATATTCCACTGGAGATGCTCGCGCAAAGCGAACCCTGGCTGGCCGCGCTGACCGTGGAACTCATGATGCTTTACCGCATCGGCTTTGACCCGACGCTCGGCGTCGAAATGATGATCACGCAACGCGCGACTGCTGACGGTAAGCGGATCGAGGGCCTGGAAACGATCGACGAGCAGCTGTCGTTCCTGGACGGCCTGCCGCTTGAAGCCCAGCGCGAGATGCTGCTGCAGACGCTGGCCGAGGGCGCGGCCCTCAGCGAGACGATCGATGAGCTAATCCACGCATGGCACCACGGCGACACCGCCGCCCTTGAGGAAGGCCTGCTCGAGTCGATAGGCGAACAGGATGCCTTCACCGACGCCCTTATTCACGACCGCAACCGCCGCTGGGCGGAAACGATCGCTGAATGGCTGGACGACGAGCAAGACTACCTGGTAGTTGTCGGCGCACTCCACCTCGTGGGCGACCTGGGCGTGCCCGCTCTTCTGGATGACCGGGGTTTCGGTATTCATCAGTTGAGCGAGCCGGCAACACTCCGGTAGCATCCGCTCCTCTTCAGGAGAAATACCATGAGTCTCTATACCGATGCCCGTGAGGTCATTGCTGGCGGCGTGAACTCCCCGGTCCGGGCGTTCGCAGGCGTTGGCGGCGAACCCGTCTTCTTCAAGAGCGCTAAAGGCGCGCGTTTCCAGTCCGAGGACGGCAAGGAGTACATCGACTACGTTGGCTCTTGGGGCCCCATGATCCTCGGCCATGCACACCCGGATGTGCTTGACGCTGTGATTGCCACGGCGCGCAGTGGCCTGAGCTTTGGGGCGCCGTGTGTCCTGGAGACGCAGATCGCGGAGAAGATCTGTGCCATGTTGCCGTCGGCCGACAAGGTGCGCATGGTCAGCTCGGGAACGGAGGCCACGATGAGCGCCATTCGGCTGGCACGCGGCCATACCGGCCGCGACAAGATCGTCAAGTTCGAAGGCTGCTACCACGGGCATTCGGACTCGCTGCTGATCAAGGCGGGCTCAGGCGCGCTGACGCTCGGCGTCCCGAGTTCACCGGGTGTCCCCGCCGGTCTCGCGGAGCACACCATCACTCTGCCGTTCAACGACATCGACGCGGTCAAGTCTGCGTTTTCGGAGATTGGCGACCAGATCGCCTGCGTGATTGTCGAGCCGATCGCCGGCAACATGAACATGGTGCCTCCGGTGCCCGGCTTCCACGAGACGCTGCGCGATGAATGCACCAAAGCCGGCGCCCTCCTGGTTTTCGACGAAGTCATGACCGGTTTTCGCGTTGCCAGGGGCTGTGCACAGTCAATTTTTGGCGTTACGCCGGACATCACAACGCTCGGCAAGGTGATCGGCGGCGGTATGCCCGCCGCGGCCTACTGCGGTCGCGCCGACGTCATGGCGAGCATCGCCCCCGACGGGCCCGTCTACCAGGCCGGCACCTTGTCAGGCAATCCTGTCGCGATGGCGGCTGGACTCAAGACGCTCGAACTGATTGACGACGACGCCTTCTGGACCGCGCTGACCGCCAAGACAAAACACCTCGTCGATAGCCTCGCGGCCGCAGCCGCAGATGCCGGCATTCCCGTTGCCGTCGAGTGCGAAGGCGGCATGTTCGGAATGGTGTTCACGGATCAGGGTCCTGTGCGGACCTTCGCCCAGGTTGCTGCGGCCGACACCGAGCGGTTCAAGACGTTCTTTCACGGCATGCTCGATGAAGGCGTCTACCTTGCGCCGTCGGCATTCGAGGCGGGCTTCGTGTCGGCGGCGCACAGCGACGACGATCTCGACCAGACCATCGCCGCTGCCGCCAAAGTCTTCAGGACACTCTAGAACGACCAGATAATGCCCGCCGACAGCGTGCGTTCCGCACCGTAGAGTCGTTCCCCGACAGGAATGTCGGAACCGTTTGCGCGGTTGATACCGGCCACGTGGTCCTGGTACGTCTCGTCCAGCAGGTTGTCGATACGTGCCTCGAGCCGCAGCGATTCCAGCGGGCTCCAGAACAAGGCCGCGTTAAGCAGTTCGTAGCCCAGCGTTTGCTGCTCGTTGTTGTAAACGGATACCTTGTCCTGCCTTGCGTAAGCCACAACCTCGGTTGTTATCGAGACGCCCTCGCCTTCCCACGTCAGTCCGATCGACGCATTCGGCGGCGCGAGTCGGTACAGGTCGTCATCGATATCACGGCGCTTGCCGCGCGCGTAGGAAGCGATACCATCCAGGTACCACGCGTCGGCCAGTTCGTATTTCCACGCTAGATCGGCGCCATAGATCTCAGCATCGACATTGGCGAACTGCAGCGCAGGATTACCCGACATCATCTGCGACACCATGTTTGCCGTCATATTCGTCGACGGGATACCCTGTATGTAACCGTCCACGCGCCGGTAAAAGACTTGCGGTGAAATCGTGAAACGCCCGATGTCCTTGCCGAAGCCGATCGTAATCTCGTTGGAGCGCTCTTCGTCGAGACCGAGGCCACCGATGTAGCTACGCCCGTCAGCCAACCCGCCGGTCGCCTGCAACGGCAGCCACAGATAAAGCTCCTGGTATGAGGGTGCGCGCGTCTTGCTACCCAGTTCGACACGCCATTCCGTGCCCGACGCCACGTTGAGTCGGTATTTGAACACCGCATCAACTGAGTTCCACGCCTGGCTTCGCTCTGACGCGTTGAAGGCGTCGGCCAGCAAGGCAACGTTCGCGCCCATGTCGCCCATCATTCCGGCACTGCCGACTTCGCCGGAATCCGCTTCGACCCGTTTGGCCCGCACCCCGAATTCCATGTCGCCCCGTTCACTGTTCATGCGCCACTCTGCGAATATCGAGGACACATCCCGCTCCACGTCGACGAAATTGTCAACGCGGAACATTGCGTTGTTCGGGTTGGTGATCGTCGCATCATGGTCGGCCGTGGTGGCGTCGATACCAAGCTTGAGTGTCGATTCGCGCAGCGCGATTCCTGCAGACACGCTGACTTGTCCGCCAGTTCCGGTCGTAAGGTTCTGTCTCTGCATCGCCGGCATCGGCGACTGGCGCAAACCGAAGTTGTCCATGAGATGTTCGACATCGTTCCAGGCAACGCGACCGTCCAGCGAAACTTTGTCAGTCAGGTCGAGACTTGCCTGTGCACCGGCGAGACTGGTATCGATGTAGCGAATGTCCATTGGCAGCGCCGGCGTTCCGGTGTCGTCGGTATCCAGCCTTCCGACGAACAACAGTACGGATGAATCATCACGGGCAAAGGAATAGCTCAGGTCCATGCGCTCACGATGCAGCTGCGATGGGCGGACTTCGCCCTTCGGCGTCTTGATGGCATCGCCGTCATCGAGTTCAGCCAGCATCGACACCTTGTGAAGCCCGCCGGCCAGCGTCAACCGGCCGGCCGTCGTACTGACGTTGCCGTTGCCCGAGTAGCGGCTGCCAACGAAACCCGACAAGCTCGTCCCCGACGGATTGAATTCGCCACGCGACAGGGTGGTTGAAACGTGGCCGCCGATGGACTCGGGTGCCAGCGAGACGCTCGCAACCCCGCGCGTCACTGACAGTGAATCGGTGATCATCGGTGAGACATACGACAGGGGTGCGTCCATGGCATTCGGGCCGCCCGACACAACGCCGAGGTGGTCGATCACGACGGATATGCGATCACCGTACATGCCGCGATACTGGGCGATCCCCGTAACAGGGCCATTTGCATTGACGTTGGCGCCCGGAATGTCCTTGAGGATTGTCGCCGTGTCGACCAGCATTTCACGATCGACTTCAATTTGCGCAAGGCCCGTCGCAACTGATCTGCCGATCACGATGACTTCGTCCACGTCGGACGCGCCCGGCCCGGCAGACGGTTGCGCGGCCACGGCGGCTGGCAACAACAGCACGGCCGCCATGGCCGTGGGTATGCAAGAATTCATTGCTTTTCTCCTGGGTAGCAATCAATTACGCGGCGCGCGCCGCGCAATGAAAAAGGTTCTGGAAATTGCT
The DNA here is from genome assembly GCA_945787845.1 of uncultured Woeseiaceae bacterium. GTDB lineage: Bacteria > Pseudomonadota > Gammaproteobacteria > Steroidobacterales > Woeseiaceae > UBA1847. The sequence goes on from CALZJH010000007.1 coordinate 214,857, forward strand.
ACTCAGGCAGGGGGTGCGCGCGAACGATACGCAGTGGTCGATACCCGGATCAGAAGGGTGGCGGGTGCTTCCTCAAACGCCGCCGTGTCAGGAACGAGGTCGGGCTGTACTCCCATATCCACGGCAACCGCCGACGCCAGCATGTGGCCGATCGGACATTGCTCGGTTCCCGTGACCGACGCCCCGTCCTCACCGCCATGATGATGGTGATGTTGGTCGCTGGCCAATGCCTGCATGATTTCGGCAGGCATGCCATCCGGACAGAGTTCGTAGAGCAGGCCACTGCGCTCCGACCCCGGCATATAACCGTCCGGTGTCAACGCACGCAACGACAGCACCACCAGTGTGGCAATCAGCAGGGTCTGTCTGTTGCTCGCGAAAAGACTCATATAATCAACATTCTAACGGCGGGATCTCGCAGTGATATGGGTAGTTTCCATAATCCTGGTATGGGGGGGCATGACGTTCAGGAATGGAGGACGCTCTCGATCATGCTCAGGCAGGCAGGAATATCCTCGCTCTCGAGCCAGAACTGCTTCTGTTCGAGCCCGATCGGCAAGACCTCCACGAAGCGGTGCGCGACCCACGCCGCATCATCGATGCGGCGCTCGAGGTGCTCGTACAGCCGGCCGAGATCGTTCATGACGCTCTCGAGGATGTGCGGCAATCCTGAAAACTCCTCGGGCAGCGGCATCGGTTCCGCGATCGGAAGCAGCTCGATCTCCCCGACGTTGAGCCCATCATCCTGGCGCTCTGCAGCCAGCAACCGGAATCGCTGCGTGCCAATTGCAGTGACGCCCAATAAGCCATCGCTGCCCTGGTACCAGTCGGTGATCGTGGCCAGCGTACCGATCTCGTACGTCGTCACGGGCCCGACCTCCTGGCCGTCCCGGATGAGCAGGACGCCGAACGGTGCGTCATCCTTCATGCAGCGACTGATCATGTCGAGGTAGCGCGGCTCGAATACGCGCAAAGGCAAGGGACCGCCCGGGAAGAGGACGGTATTCAGGGGAAAGAGTGGCGTAGTCACTCTCTAAATATAGACGTTTATCAGGCCCTGGTCCGCTGCAGCAACGCCGTCAGCGTCTGACGGGCCGAGCCAAAGCCACCATTGCTCATAAATATGACCTGGTCCCCGCCAAGAACGCGCGTCGACATATCGTTGACCAGGCGATCGTAATCATCGTAGAGCCGCAGCTTCTTGCCCAGCGATTCCAGGCTGCTCTCGAAGTCACCCGGCATGCCGTCCGGTCGATACATCCAGACGAGATCGGCATCCTGCAATGCATCCGCCAGTGTCTCGCTGTGTACGCCAAGTTTCATCGTATTGGAGCGGGGTTCGACAGCGACCACAATGCGATGACCCGGATAGCGCCTGCGCATGGAACGGATCGACTTGGCAATGGCCGTCGGGTGATGCGCGAAATCATCGTAAATCGCGATATTGGCGACCGTTGCCGTACGCTCCATGCGGCGCTTTACACCGTCGAACCGGGACATCGAGTCAACGGCCTGCTCGAGCGAGACGCCAGCCGACGCGGCCGCGGCAACCGCAGCAAGCGCATTTTCGAGGTTATACGTCCCTCCGATGCGCCAGCGAGTCTCTGCCGCCTGCCCGCCCGGCCCACGCATGCCGATGTGGCGCTCTACCTTGTCGCCGAAGCGCGCCGTCCAGTCAGAATCGTCACCCGTGCTGAACGTCTCGGTCGGTGTCCAGCAACCCTGGCTCAGCAACACTTTCAGATTTTCGTCGACGCCGTTCACGACGATGCGCCCCTTGCCGGGCACGGTTCGCAGTAGCTGGTGAAACTGCCAGAGAATCGCGTCCAAATCCTTGTAAATGTCGGCGTGGTCGTACTCGAGGTTATTCAGCACCAGCGTGCGTGGGCGATAGTGAACAAACTTCGCCCGCTTGTCGAAGAAAGCCGTGTCGTACTCGTCGGCTTCGACGACGAAGTACTCCGAATCCCCAAAGCGTGCAGAGGTACCAAAGTTTGCAGGGATACCGCCGATGAGAAAGCCCGGCGCATGCCCCGCGTCTTCCAGAATCCAGGCCAGCATGCTGGCCGTCGTTGTTTTCCCGTGCGTGCCGGCGACGGCCAGCACATGACGATCGTTGAGCACGTTTTCGGCCAGCCAGGCGGGCCCGGACTTGTAAGGCATATTCCGATCGAGCATCGCTTCAACGACCTCGACGCCGCGGCTCATGACATTGCCCACGACCACGCAGTCGGGATTGATGTCCAGCTGCCTGGCATCGACACCTTCGTGAATTTCGATTCCCAGCGATTTGAGCTGTGTGCTCATGGGTGGGTAAACGTTGCGATCGCAACCCGTTACTTCGTGGCCGGCCGCGCGCGCCAGGGCCGCAACGCCGCCCATGAAGGTCCCACAAATGCCGAGGATGTGAATATGCATATCGAACTAAGCCGCGGTCGCTTGCGCCGGATTCATCGCGGAACTCAGGTAGTACTGCAGCGCAAAGATAAGAAACGCGAGAATCACGCCGTACAGGCGAGGTCGCTCCAGGGTCCGGGACAATATATGACCATCGACAACGATTGAAAACAGCGTGATGGCCCAGACCGTCATCAGCCCAAGTACGGTGACGGCCGAGAATTCCTGGAATCGCAACATGACCGCTATCACCACGGTCAGCGCCATTCCCAGCACTGCACCGCAGCCAATCAGTGCCGTCATCATTTGCAGAAGCCGCTCATTCTTGCGGTCGAGCGCCACGATCATTGCGAACAGGACCAGGCCGATCAGGCTCACTATGAGCCCCGAGATCGACGTCGTGCCGACGTCGGGGATGACCAGTTCGCCAAGCAGGTCGACGAACAGCCAGAACGCGACCACGATGACGAACAGCGCCATGGAATGGGGAATCGCATCCGGACCTTTTTTGAGGCGGATGATGTCAACCAGCGTTTGCAGTAGCGTCAGCATGATGTGCGCATGTTAACCTCTGTGTCCGAATTTCGCCCACGCCTTTTTCATGTCTCATTATCAATTCGTCGAACAGTCCGACTCGCTCCTCCCTGCCCTGCAGAAGCACGGGCAGCTTGGCATTGACACGGAGTTCATGCGCGAACGCACCTACTTTGCACAGCTTTGCCTTGTGCAGATATCGACACGCGGTGAAATCTGGTGCGTCGATCCGCTGTCCGGACACTCGCAGGACGACTTCTGGAAAGAGCTGTTGACCCATGACTGGGTCTTGCACTCGGCCCGCCAGGATATCGAGGTCATTTACCAGGCCGCCGGCACAATGCCCGAATCCATTTTCGATACCCAGGTGGCTGCCGGCCTGCTCGGATACCCGGCGCAGATGGGCTACGCCGGACTCGTCAAGGAGTTGTTTGACGTCGAGATTCACAAATCGCACACACGCGCTGACTGGAGCAAACGGCCGCTGCGACAGGAATATCTTGATTACGCGGCCGAAGACGTCGAATACCTGCTGCCTGCCTGCGACCTCCTCACGGAAAAGCTCGACCAGAAGGGCCGGCTGGCATGGGCGCGAGAAGATTCACACTGGCTGCTGGATTCCACCCTCTACGATATCGGTGACAGCCAGGCTCTCGATCGCCTGAAAGGGGCGCGAAATTTTCGCGGCCGCAGGCGTGCAGCGGCGGCGCGACTCGCCGGGTGGCGTGAGGCCGAGGCGATCAAGCGCGATCGGCCACGACAATGGATCATGCGCGACAATGTCCTGCTGGATATCGCCTACCGGCTGCCGGAGTCCGAGGCGGCAATGGCAGATATACAGGGTGTGCCCTCCAAGCTCGTCAAGCGCGTGGGCCGACAGCTGCTGGAACTGGTCGCCGCGTCCGCGAACGACAACCGGGAATACAGCCCGCCGCGCCCGCCGGACGAGGGGCAGAAAGCCCTGCTCAAGGAGATGCAGTCGCGAGTTGCGGCGTGCGCCAAAGACCTGGACATCGCCGCCGAAACGCTCGCATCGAAACGCGAGTTGTCGGGGGTCATTATCTCCGGCAATCACAACTCCCGCGTCTTCAGCGGCTGGCGCGCCGAACTGATCGGGAACGACCTGCTGGGCTTGCTATAGCGCCTCGACCAAACGCTCGTAGACTTCGTCGATCGAGCCTTCGGCATTGATGGTCACCAGTTTGTCGCGCTTGCGATAGAACTCGATCAACGGCTCGGTATTTTCACGATAAACATCGAGCCGATTACCGATCGTCTCTTCGTTGTCGTCTTCGCGCTGGATCAGTTCACCGCCCGCGTCGGTGCATTCGTCCAGCTCTTCCTGTGAAGAAAAGTACACATTCAGCAGCTTCCCGGTCAGCGAACAGGTGCGGCGCCCCGTGAGGCGCTTCATGAGAATGTCGAAATCGACATCCATGAGAACCGCCGAATTCAGCGGCGTCCCCATCTGGTCGAGCAACTCCTCAAGGTCGAGGGCCTGCTGGGTCGTCCGCGGAAAGCCATCCAGGATGAAACCATCCTGCGCATCAGGCTGATCCAGGCGCTCGCTGATGATGCCCAGTACAACCTCGTCGGGGACCAGGTTACCGGCCTCCATGATCGACTTGGCTTTGAGGCCGAAACGCGTGCCCTCGGCCACGGCCTCACGCAACATGTCGCCGGTTGAAACCTGCGGAATGTTCTTGTCAGCCATCAGTTTTTTCGCCTGGGTCCCCTTGCCGGATCCCGGGGCGCCAAGAAGTACGATACGCATTGCCAAATCTCGTGGTCTGTGTCGGGGCAAAGTACGCTACTCGCAAAGGACTTTGCCGTCAATGCGAGGTATCCTTGCGGCCTCTTAACAACGTCAAATCAGGAATCGAACCATGTCTGCAATGAACGCATTTTATGCCCAGTCGGGCGGCGTTACGGCTGTCATCAATGCTACGGCGTGCGGCGTCATCGAGACAGCACGCAAACACCCGAACAAGATCGCCAACGTGTATGCCGGCAGCAACGGCATCATCGGCGCGCTGACAGAGAACATGATCGATACCAGCAAGGAAAGCGCCGCCGCCATTGCGGCACTAATGCATACGCCTGGGGGCGCGTTCGGCTCGGCACGCTACAAATTGAAGGGTATTGAGGAGAATCGCGCCGAATACGAACGCCTCATCGAGGTCTTCAAGGCGCACGATATCGGGTACTTCTTCTACAATGGCGGTAACGACTCGATGGATACGGCCCACAAGGTGTCGCAGATCTCCAAGAGGATGGGATTCCCCGTCAACTGCCTGGGCGTTCCGAAGACTGTCGATAACGACCTGCCGGTTACGGATTGCTGCCCGGGCTTCGGGTCGGTCGCGAAATACGTCGCCGTCTCGACCCAGGAAGCGGCGATGGACGTCGCGTCGATGGCGGAAACCTCGACCAAGGTGTTCATCCTCGAAGTCATGGGGCGCCACGCCGGCTGGATTGCAGCGGCAGGTGGGCTCGCGGGCAAGAACGAAGGCGATGCGCCGCACATTATCCTGTTCCCGGAAATCCCGTTTAAGAAGCGCGACTTCCTGAAGAAGGTCCGCCATTGCGTCAATGACTACGGCTACTGCGTGATCGTCGTCAGCGAAGGTGCCCAGTATGCCAACGGCAAGTTCCTGGCCGACCAGGGCACGCGTGACGCCTTCGGGCACGCCCAGCTGGGCGGAGTCGCCTCGGTGGTGGCGACGATGGTTCGCGACAATCTCGGCTTCAAATACCACTACGCGATCGCCGACTACCTGCAGCGATCCGCGCGCCATATCGCCTCGGACACCGACGTGAAACAGGCGTATGCCGTGGGCAAGGCGGCGGTACAGTACGCGTTGCAGGGGAAGACCGCGGTGATGCCCGTAATCAAGCGCGTATCCGACAAGCCGTATCGCTGGAAAATCGAATCTGCCCCGCTCGGCCGCATCGCCAACAAGGAAAAGATGGTTCCGCGGCGCTATATCACCAAGGATGGCTTCGGGATCACGGCGGCCGCACGCCGCTACCTCGAACCGTTGATCAAGGGCGAGAATTACCCTCCGTATATCAATGGCTTACCGAGAACGGCGAAGCTTAAAAAGCGGCTCGTCAGACCAAAGCTCGGCACGAAATTTGTGGTATGATGCGCATCCGGCTCAGCCGGTGAAGAACAATCCTTTTTGGGGAACATCACAATTCAACGCATCCTTGCGCTCGCCTTTACGGCCGGCGCTGTCGACTGCGCTTGATCTCAAACAATAAAAGTCAGGAGATATCTGATGTCTAACGAGTTGGCCCTGTGGCTCTCGATCGGTGCTGGCGTACTCGCCATCCTGTTCGGAGTTGTCACTACACAGTGGGTTCTCAAGCAGCCTGCAGGCAACGCCCGCATGCAGGAAATCGGCGCGGCAATCCAGGAAGGCGCAAAGGCCTACATGGATCGCCAGTACATGACCATTGGCATGGTCGGCGTCGTGCTTGCAGTGGTTCTTGGTTTCGCCCTTGATTGGGCGACGGCGATCGGCTTTTCGATCGGCGCTGTCTTCTCAGCCCTTGCCGGTTACATCGGCATGTTCGTATCGGTGCGCGCCAACACGCGCACAGCAGAAGCTGCAACCAAGGGCGTTAACCCGGCATTGAACGTCGCGTTCAAGGGCGGCGCTATTACGGGCATGCTCGTGGTCGGCCTCGGCCTGCTCGGCGTCGCGGGCTACTACACTATCTTGATGAAGATGGGCTCGACTGTCGATCACGCCATCCACGCACTGGTTGGCCTTGCCTTCGGCGGCTCGCTGATCTCGATCTTCGCCCGACTCGGCGGCGGTATCTTCACCAAGGGTGCGGATGTCGGTGCTGATCTCGTTGGCAAGGTCGAAGCCGGTATTCCGGAAGACGATCCCCGCAACCCGGGCGTCATCGCGGACAACGTCGGCGACAACGTCGGCGACTGCGCCGGTATGGCCGCGGATCTGTTTGAGACCTACGCTGTCACGATCATCGCAACGATGCTGCTCGGCAGCCTCATTATCGATGCCTACGGTATCCAGGCCGTTCTGTATCCGCTGGTTCTGGGCGCGGTTTCGATCGTCGCTTCTATCATCGGCACGTTCTTCGTTAAGACATCTGACGGAGGCAAGGTCATGGGTGCCCTCTACAAGGGCATGATTGTTGCGGCGATACTCGCGGCCATCGCGTTCTGGTTCATCACCGACTTGATGATGGGCGGCACGGGCGCTGCGAAGAACATCTACTTCTCGTCGCTGATCGGCCTGGCGCTCACGGCTGCCATGGTTGTAATTACCGAGTACTACACAGGTACGGATTACAAGCCTGTTAAAACTATCGCCAACGCTTCACTCACGGGTGACGCAACGAACATCATCGCGGGCCTCGGCATCTCAATGAAAGCGACCGCACTTCCGGTCCTGGCCGTCTGTGCCAGCATCTGGGGTGCGTTCCAGCTGGCGCCCGAAGGCGTGCCGATGGGTGGTTTGTACAATATCGCGATCGCTGCTACGGCAATGCTATCGATGACAGGCGTCATCGTTGCTCTCGACGCATTTGGCCCGATCACGGATAACGCCGGTGGCGTTGCCGAGATGGCCGAGTTGCCGCCGGAAGTTCGCAAGATTACTGACCAGCTCGATGCAGTCGGTAACACGACCAAGGCCGTAACCAAAGGTTACGCCATTGGCTCGGCCGGTCTCGCCGCCCTCGTCCTGTTTGCGGACTACAACAACGCGCTGGCCACGGCCGGCAAGGACGTTACCTTCCTGCTGAACGACTACCGCGTCATCATCGGCCTGTTCATTGGCGGTCTCGTACCGTACCTGTTCGGCGCCATGGCGATGGAAGCGGTGGGTCGCGCTGCCGGCGCGGTGGTCGAAGAAGTTCGCCGCCAGTTCCGCGAGATCGAAGGCATCATGGAAGGCACAGGCAAGCCGGATTACAGCCGCGCTGTCGACCTGCTGACCAAGGCCGCGATCAAAGAAATGGTCGTACCCAGTCTGCTGCCGATCGCGGTACCGCTGATCGTCGGCTTCACTCTCGGTGTTGAGGCCCTGGGTGGCCTGCTCCTCGGCACGATCGTTACCGGCCTGTTCGTCGCCATCTCGATGACGGCTGGCGGCGGTGCCTGGGACAACGCCAAAAAGTACATCGAAGATGGCAACTGTGGCGGCAAGGGCTCCGATGCCCACAAAGCCGCTGTCACGGGCGACACCGTCGGCGATCCGTACAAGGATACGGCCGGCCCGGCGATTAACCCGCTGATCAAGATCATCAACATCGTTGCGCTGCTGATGGTCCCGCTGCTGGTTGGCTAAGTCCTCACCACAGTGATACAAACAAGGCCGCCGGGTATTCTGCCTGGCGGCTTTTTTTGTACACGGACGTACTTATGCCGCGAAGTGCAGGGATGCACGAGAGCGGCGTTTTGCCCGTACACTATGACTATCGACGATACCCTTATTAACTATAGACCGCGCCGTGAGCTGACCGGCGTCTCGCGCTTCGTCGCCGAGTTCCTGTTCTTCGGCATCAAGGAAGCACGAGCCTGCCTGTTCGCCGGTTTGTTTTTTGTCGCCGTATTTGCCGTCCCCAGGGCCGGCCTGTTCGGGATCCCTCGCTACGACCTGTTGTTGCTCATTGCGCTCGGCGTCCAGGCCGGAATGCTCTGGCTGAAACTGGAAACCTGGGATGAGGTAAAGGCGATCACGCTGTTTCACCTGATCGGCTTTGCTCTCGAAGTATTCAAGACGTCGAGCGCGATCCAATCCTGGTCCTATCCCGATTTCGCCTACACCAAGGTGTTCGGCGTGCCGCTGTTCTCGGGATTCATGTACGCGGCGGTGGGCAGCTACATGATCCAGGCCTGGCGTTTGCTCGACTTGAAAATAGACCACCACCCGCCTTACTGGATGGCCTGGATCGTCGCGATTCTCGTGTACGCCAATTTCTTTACGCACCATTTCATTGGCGATTACCGCTGGTACATCGCGGCGCTCGCCCTGGGTCTCTACGCGCGCTCTGTGGTGACATTCCGTCCCCTCGACCGCGAGCGCCGCATGCCCCTGCTCCTGGCGTTCGTGCTGATCGGTTTTTTCATCTGGCTTGCCGAAAACATCAGCACCTTTTTCTCTATCTGGAGCTATCCCGACCAGCTTGGTGCGTGGTCGGTCGTACACGTCGCCAAGTGGAGCTCCTGGTCGCTGCTCGTGATCATGACCTTCACCATTGTCGCGAACCTGAAACACATCAAGGAGAAGATCCGGGTTCCGAACTGACAAGTGAACCTGCGAAAGCTCGCGTCTCGTGCTATTTTGGTAAGACAAGGCCGGCGTCCGCAGGACCCATGGAACCGGCAGGAGGGGAACATGACAGAGCACCACGATGACGCACATAACCTGTCGCTGTTTATCGGCGTAGGTGTTGCGCTGGGCGCCGGTGTTGGTGCCGCGCTGGGCGCGGCTTTTGACAACCTCGCGGTGGGCGTTGGCATGGGACCCGCGATTGGCATCGCGATAGCCGTCGGTGTCTGGAGTGCGCGGCAGTCCAGAGAGGACCAGTAGACAATCCGAAAAGCGTGAACTGCGCCGCAGGCCCCGGTAGCCTGTGAAGCGACAATAGAGGCATGAAAAAGCCTCTGTTGTTTGTCATAGCCCTCGCCGGCGCGTGGTACGCCTGGAGTCAACATACTGGCGTCCAGGGTGCGTACGATGAGAATGGCGAACCCGTAACCCTGTTGTTCACTACCGGCCAGTGCGGCGAAGCCTGTGACCAGATGCGGCTCTATCTGCAGAAGCGCGTCGAATTCGAAGAACACGATGCCTTCGAAGACGAGGCCGGACGCGCCTTGTACCTCGAGTACGGGGGCGATGGTTACCTCCCTTACGTTGTCATGGGCGAGCAGCGCGTCGTCGGGCCCGATACAGGTGCGGTCGTCTCTGCGATGGCGGCCGAGTTGGGGCCCGGTTCCATCCGCGAACGCGAGGCACAGGCGCTGGCCCTGAACTTCGACCAGGACGGTGAACCGATTGTCGTCATGTACGCCACGGACTGGTGCGGCTATTGCAAGCAGGCTCGCGACTACTTTCGCGCCAACAACATCGTATTCGTGGAGTACGACATCGAGAAGAACAGTAAGGCCAAGAGGAATTACGACGTGTTAAAGGGGAGCGGAACGCCCCTGATTTACCAGGGCTACACGCGCGTGGTGGGTTTTCATCCGCGCCTGGTGGAAGAAAAACTCGATCTCTGATCAGGGATTGAGCGTACGGTAGCTGCCGGTCGTCCCGGTTCCAAGCAACGCAGGCGCTTCGATAAAGTGCCCCTGCACAAAATCCACACCCACGTCACGCAACCAGTCGAAGTCTTCCTGGTGCTCAACCTGTTCGGCCACGATCTTGAACTCCATGGTTCGCGCAAGCTTGATCATGGCGGTCACCATCTCCTGGTTCACGAGGTCGGTTTGCAGGTGGCGCGTATACGTGCCGTCGATCTTCAGGTAGTCGATCGGAAGGTGCTTGAGACTCGAAAACGAGCCGAGGCCGCTGCCAAAGTCATCGAGCGAAAACTCGCAGCCGATGCCATGCAGTACCTCAATGAATCGCTGGGCTTGCTGCACATTGGACAGGATGGATTTTTCGGTCACCTCGAAACAGATTGACGACGGCGCAACGCCGGTACGGTCGAGGGCATCCACAACGAACCCCAGGAACGCCTCATCACCGAGCGTCTGCCCCGACAGGTTAATGGCACAGCTCCGGTGTCCGGCCAGTTTTATTTCACCGCCGGAGATCGCGGCCAGGGCCGCGTTGATCACCCAGCGATCTATCTGCGGCATCATTTGGTAACGCTCGGCAGGCCGCAGGAATTCGGCCGAGTCCGTCGCGCGGCCACGCCCTTCGCTGAGCCGTATCAATACCTCAAGCGCCGGTCCCGTGTCGGTCTTGCCGCGCATGGCAATGATGGGCTGCACAGCAAGTTCAAAGCCGTCCTCGTGCAAGGCCGTTTGCAGTTGCCGCAACCACTGGATATCGCCACGCTCGCGCGCCACGGCTTCATCGCGAGCCGAGTAGATATGTACCTGGCCCCTGCCCTGCTGCTTCGCCATATAGCACGCCGAATCCGCCGCGCTCATGAGATCCTGCAAGGTGCCGCTGGCGTGGGATATTTCGACGAGGCCAATCGAAATGCCGATATTGAAGATCTTGTCTTTCCATACGAAGCGGTAGTCGGCGATCGCGTTGCATATATCGGTCGCAATCTGGCGCGCCTTCTCGATCGGGCAACCGATAAGCAGCGCACCAAATTCGTCGCCGCCCAACCTGCCGACGAAATCCGAGTCCCGGACCTGGTCCTTGATGAGCGCCGCCACTTCACGAAGCATGTTGTCACCGGCCATATGACCGCAGCTGTCATTGACGGCCTTGAAGCGATCAAGATCCATGTAGAACAACATGTGCACGGCTTCTTCGGCATGCGCAGCGTCCATGGCCTCGTCGAGGCGGCGTTCAAACTCGCGGCGGTTGACCAGGCCTGTAAGCGGGTCATGGGTTGCCTGGTAGGACATTTTGCGTGTGAGGCCGCGCAATTCGCCGACGTCATGAAAGACGACGACCGTGCCTGAAATACTGTTGCTCGGCCCGCGAACCGGCGACGCGGTAATTTCGACGGAATGCTCATGCTCGCCGTCGGCCGTGACCATGACCGCACGCCGCCCCATATTGACGCGCCGCCGCATGGCCAGGCAGCGATCGACGGGGTCACCGAGTGGACGACGATCCGCATCGTCGACCAGGTTGAACAACTCCCCGATGCGATGACCGGAGGCATCATCCCGGTTGGTACCGATCAGCGTTTCGGCAGCCTGGTTCATGTAATCGATGCGGCCGTCGTTATCCGTCGTAATCACGCCCTCGGAAATAGACTCCAGGGTGTACTGGGCCTGCCGTTTGCTGCGCGACAACGACACTTCGAGACTCTTTCGATGGCTCACATCCCGAGCCACGGTGAGGATAGCGGTGTGCCCCTGGAAGTCGATCGTCGAACTCTGTGCCTCGACCCAGAGTCCGGCCTGGTTGCCGTTGATCAGCTGCATTTCGATTCGACGCGGCACGTTTTCGCCCGCGAGGCGCTTGGCGACCGTCTTGCGAAACAGCGCGCGGTACGCCGGCTTGACCAGGTCGGCAATTTCGCGGCCAATCAGCTGGACGGGTTCCAGACCCACGAGACTGGCCGCCGACTCATTGGCCAGCAGAATCTTTTCGTCGTGAATGATGACGATTTCAGGAAGGGTCTGAGCGAAATCCCGGAAAAGACGGTCGCGCCCCTGGATCTTCTCGTCGCGCTCGCCAAGCGCGTCAAACAGCCGATTCACCGTGTGCGCAAGCTGCGCCGCCTCAGGGTCGTTCGGAATGGTCAGGCGATGCCCGACCGACGCGTCACGCGACGCCTCGAGCAATTCTTCGTTGAGACGCGAAACACGGTTGAGCACTCGCCGACGTGACCGCCACAGGCTCACAGACATCACCAGTGCCACAATAGCCACCGCGGCCAGTGCGAGTGTGATAATGACTTGAGTGGAAATCATGTCGAGCCCGGTTATTGCGTAGTCAGATTAGTATGGATCATTTGATATGATTGCTTTTTTCTGGGCTCGAGACGCATCTTCGGGTAAGCATATCCCAGCCGAACAAGCCCACCGAGGCTATTCACCATAATTCTGAACTGGCTGTCATAAGGCGCGTGGTCGCGTTGTTGGCGAGAACAGGCTGAATGCTGGATAGGTCTTCAATTTCAATTGCTTACAGGTACGACACGCATGAACACCGATTACGCTCGCCTGCAGATGGTCAACCAGCAGGTTCGTGGCTGGAATGTCTACGACGAGGATGTCCTGGCGATGCTCGGGCAACTGCCCAGAGAGCACTTTGTGCCCGAGGAATTCATCTCGCTCGCGTTCGCCGACATCGCTTTGCCCATCGGGCACGGCGAATTTATGATGACACCGACCATCGAGGGCCGCCTGTTGCAGGCATTGAGTCTCGATGGCGACGAAAACGTCCTCGAGATCGGCACCGGCAGTGGCTTCATGACGGCCTGCCTTGCGCAGCTCGCAAGTCACGTCACGAGCATCGACATCTATGACGACTTTATCGAGTCGGCGGCAGAGAAGCTCGCCGATGAAGAAATTGGGAATGTCGAGCTCCTGCAAATGGACGCAACGCAGGCGCTGCCGGAAGGCCGGTTCGATGCGATCGCCGTCACCGGATCCATTCAGTCGTTTGATCCACGCTTTGTCGAGGCGTTGAGCCCGCACGGCCGTCTGTTCGTCGTCGTCGGAGACGGGCCGGCCATGCAGGCCAGGCTGATCGAGCGAACCGAAGAGCATGACTGGCAAACGGTGTCCTTATTCGAGACGGAACTGGCACCACTGGTGCACGGAGCATTGCCGCCACAGTTTTCTTTTTAAAAAGACGAAACCAGTTGCAGGCCTCTTGCATCTAAGACCTGAAGCGCTTCTTTCCAACTGGTTTGGTGATATAGTAGACTATAACACCTCGCGCCACATAGCGGCCCCTACCCGGAACGGTAAAAATGAATAAATTGAGAAAAATCAAAATCTTGTTATTTATCACCAGCGCAGTGGCACTGCCGGCATCCGCCAACGCCGCCACCTTGCTGGAAATTTACCAGCAGGCTCTGCAGAGCGACCCGTTGATTCATGAGGCAGAAGCACGACGTCTCGCGGCGCTCGAAGCCAAGCCCCAGGCGCGCGGCGCGTACCTGCCGCAGGTTTCGTTCAGCAGTGGCTACACCATGAACGAGCAGTCCGGACCGGATTTCGCCCAGGTCGACGCGCCGCCTGCACCGCCGGTGGTCGTTACCGCGACCACCGAATCGGATGTGCTGGACTGGCGCTTCGATCTTCGCCAGTCCATATTCCGGTGGGACCAGATCGTTAATCTCAGACGTGCCGACAAGCTCGTCGCGAGAGCCGAAGCAGTACGCGAGGCCGCGCAGCAGGACCTGATCATCCGCGTGGCTCAGCGGTATTTCGACGTCCTCGCTGCAGAAGATGCGCTGACCTCGATCCATGCCGACCGCACGGCCATTGCACGGCGTCTCGAGCAGGCCAAGCAACGCTTTGAAGTCGGACTGATCGCGATCACGGACGTGCAGGAATCACAGGCCGCCTACGATCAGTCAGTGGCCGACGAAATCGGCGCCAAGCGACAGCTGGCGACGGCACGTGAGTTCCTGCGCGAAATAACGGGCGAGTACGTCACCCAGCTGTCTGCACCGAAACCGGATTTTCCGCTGCAGCGCCCCCAGAAATCGGAGCGCGAATGGGTCGACCTGTCGATGAGCCAGAACCTCAACCTCGTCGCCAGCCGGCTCGATGAAAAGCTGGCCCGCGACGAAATCGCTTTCCGCAGGAACGGCCACTACCCCACGCTTGAGCTCGTCGCCAACACCGGTGAAACCGAGTCCGAGGTCAAGTACAGCGCGGCCGGCATTTCACAGCCGACCAGCGACTTTACGAGAACCAGTGACAGCATCGGCATCCAGTTCAGCGTCCCGTTGTTTGCGGGCGGTGGCACATCGTCAAGAGTCCGGGAGGCGGTCTACCTCCACCGCGCCAGCCGCGAGCAACTGCAGCGCGTGGCACGCGAAACCGAGCGCCAGTCTCGCGATGCCTACCTGGGTGTGCTTGCTGAAGAAAGCCGGGTCAAGGCCCTCGACCAAGCTGTCGCGTCAAGCCGCACGGCTCTCGAAGCGACGCAGGCCGGCTTCGATGTCGGTACGCGTACCATCGTCGACGTCCTGAATTCGCAGTTCGCTTTGTACGCCGCCATCACGAATTACGAAAGAAGCCGGTACGACTATATTCTCAACGTCCTGCGCCTCAAGCAGGCCGCCGGCACCTTACAAATACAGGACCTCGAGCAAATCGACGCATGGCTGACGGAACGCATGACGCCGGAAGAAGCCTTTGCCGAGGAGGCTGCGGCCGAGTCGGGCAGCTAGTTCGACGCTCTGTCGACGAGCAGCGGCTCCAGCAGCACCAGGAGCCGCTCGAGCGCCCCCCTGTTCTCGTCCAGCAGCTGTTGTCCCGCGCGCCCCAGGCTCGCCGCCTGTTCGCGCTCTGACAGCAGCTCGCTGACGGTCTCGACCAGTTCTTTGGGCCCGGCCACGACACGGCAGGCGCCACGGTCGACGAACAGGTCCGCGATATCCTGACCATTGAAATTGTAGGGCCCCGCCACGATAGGCACGCCCAGAACGGCAGGCTCGAGAAGGTTGTGCCCACCGATTGGCACGAGACTGCCCGCGACAAAGGCAACGTCGCTGGCGGCATAAAAATGCGGCACTTCGCCCATCGTGTCGCATAGGAAAACGGACGCGTCGCCCGCGGGGCGATTTTCTGTCCTGGCAACCAGGCTGAAGCCCCGCTTTACAGTGAGTTCACGGACCGGGGAAAAGCGCTCAGGATGGCGCGGGACCAGTACCAGCAGGAGATCGGGGTGGCGTGCAAGCAAGTCGCGATGCACGTCGAGCACGATGTCCTCTTCGCCCTCATGCGTGCTGGCGGCTATCCAGACCGGTCGATCACCGAACAGTTCGGCACGCAGGTTCCTGCCCTCTTGCAACACGGCCGGGTCGGCCTCGACATCAAACTTGATGTTGCCCATGACACAGGTGCGTGCCGGGTTCGCACCCAGCGCCAGGAATCGGTCCGCGTCCACCTGGCTCTGGGCGGCGATAATAATGCCGTGTGACAGGGTTTCACGAATGAGCGGCAGAAGTTTGCGGTATCCCGGCACCGAACGCGGCGAAATCCTCGCGCTGACGAGAATCAGCGGAATGTCGCGAACACCACTACCGCGATAAAGATTGGGCCAGATCTCGGTTTCCATAATGAGCGCCGCCTGCGGATTCACGTTGCGATAGAAGTTGCGCACCGCATTCGGGAATTCAAACGGGATGAAACAGTGCTGCACCGTGTCGCCGAACAGTCTCCTGACACGGTTTGCCCCGGTCGGGGTCACGGTCGTGATCAGGAGGCTACGATCCGGGTGGCGCTCCTGCAGCGCGCGGATCAAAGGCGCCGCAGCCTGCACTTCGCCGACCGACACGGCGTGGACCCAGATACAGCGGTCGATTTTCGGAAAGCCGAAGCCGAAGCGCTGGCCGAGCCGCTCAAAGTAGGTGCGGTTGCCGAAGCCGCGCACCACCCAGTAGCACGCGAACGGAATCAGCAGGAGGTAGGTGAGCAGGTTGTATAGGAAGCGCACGACCGGCTCGGGCTATTCGTCGCCCAGCCTGTCGATGATGCGACTGGATGAGTGACCGTCACGGAATGCGAGTACCCGAACTTCACCGCCATTCTGCAGCACCTCGCGAGCACCGACGATTTCCTCGGGCCGGTAGTCACCGCCCTTGACGAGAACATCCGGCAACACCGCTTCGATCAGCCTGGCGGGCGTGTCCTCCGCGAATGGGACGACCCAGTCGACCGCAGCCAACCCGGCCAGCACCAGCAAGCGGTCTTCCAGTGCATTGATCGGCCGGGACTCGCCTTTGAGCCGGCGTACCGAGTCGTCGTCGTTGACGGCGACGATCAGCCGATCGCCAAGGCTCTTAGCCTCTTCGAGATAGGCCACGTGACCCGCATGCAAGACGTCGAAACAACCATTGGTCATGATGACGCGCTCATTACGACCGTGGGACTCGGCGACCAGTGCCAGAAGCGCCTCAAGGTCGACCAGTCCCCGTCCACCCTGGCCACGCTGGTGCAATGCGGCGGAAATTTCGCCGGGTGTGACGGTCGCCACGCCGATCTTCCGGACGACAAGCCCGGCCGCGATATTGGCGAGCGCCGCCGCGGCTCCGAGTCCCTGGCCACTGGCCAGCGCCGCCGCGAGCGTCGCGATAACCGTATCGCCCGCGCCCGTCACGTCAAACACTTCGCGGGCCTGCGTTGACAGGAACAGGGGCTCCGCACCGGACTCGACCAGCAGCATGCCTTTCTCGCTGCGGGTCACGAGGAGCGCATCGAGTTGCAGCGAATCCATCATTGAGCGCGCGCGCTCGACCAGTTCTTCATCCGAACTGCTGGGTCCGGCCACGGCCTCAAACTCGGACTGGTTTGGCGTAATTAACGACGCACCGCGATACTTCTCGAAGTCTGTGCCTTTCGGGTCCACGAGGACGGGCACACCGGCGTCGCGACACGCCGCGATCATGGCGCGAACGTCAGACAAGGCGCCCTTACCATAGTCGGACAAGACCACGGCGCCCGCCCCTTCGAGCGTCTTGCTGAGCGCGTCGACCATCGCATCGCCGGGCATCGCCTGCGCTTTCTCTTCGTCGAGGCGAATGAGCTGCTGGCCCCGACTCTGAACGCGCGTCTTGGTAATCGTCGGCCGGTCGGCAGCCGTTGCAAAGCGGCACTCGATACCGCGGTCGCTCAGGATGGATGCCAAAGAATCGGCGGCCGCGTCCTTACCGACAACGCCGACAAGGCTGGTCGATACGCCGAGGGCCGCGAGATTCACCGCGACGTTGGCCGCGCCGCCAGGTCGATCGTCGGTTTCGTGCACGTGCACGACGGGCACGGGAGCTTCGGGCGAGATGCGACCCGTGGAGCCGAACAGGTAACGATCGAGCATGACGTCGCCGGCAACGACGACGCGGGTCGATGAGAAATCAGGAATCGAGATAGTCACGCGGGCAATCTATCAGATTGAGCGCGCCGCAGCAGCTAGCCAGCCGCTCGTATCGTCGTCTCAGGCTAGCCGCACTTTGAATCGCCGCAACTGAGGCACGTCATGCACCCGTCCATCATGGCGAAGATTCAAGCGCCTGAACGACAAGGGGCGGGCCGGCGCCACCAGATGGCAGCCTCGATCTTCGCGGGGGGTGCCGGCACTCTCTCATACACACAGCGGATACGGCCAGCAGGTTCTGAGGTCAATTCAAACTTGCTGGCCGCACCGCTGCGGCATTTCATGACTAGCGCTTCGTGATCGCTACCGGAGAGCGATATTCATGGTTTTTTCAAGGATCAGTGGGCCCAGGGGCCGCCTCCTCCACCGGTGCACTGTTCTGCAGTGAACGTCTTCTTGCGTGACGGGCCACAGGTCGATTCAGCCGATGTAAGGCAGCCTCGAACCTCGACTGTATGACTGGAACCAGCAGTCAGCCATGGTAAGACTTCATAGTTGTCAACCTGGTACTCCACAGCCTGATTGTCGAATTTGTAATAGAAGATACTGGTCGGCTGAGGACCCGAACCCGGAGACCAGGTCAGCAGATGGCTAGCGGTCATGCCATAGCATCCGGTGAACTCTTCCAGAATCAACGACGGCCGGCCCGGCAGGTTGGGATTGTCAGTCAAGGTTATGGTTTCGGTGTGGCTGTCCTGACGCCCGTTTGCGTCGCTTATCGTGAGCGTAACGTTGTAGGTCCCAGCCAGATTGTACTGATGTGTCGGCGACGTCGCCGCGCTCGTCGTGTTATCGCCAAAATCCCAGAGATAAGTGCGGGGAAAGGCGCCGCCGGAGACTGAAGCCGAGAAAGTCAGGTCAGTCAGATTCCAGAGACTGCCGTTAACACTGACTGAATTGACCGACGGCAATTCATAAGCGTCCACAATGTGCCAGCAGTATCCCTGACCGACTGCCCAAGCGCCAAGTTGCCAACGGCCGCTGCTAGGTATGGGAATAATGCCAGCGTTGGTGCCGGCCGGAACGTTATATGCCAAATCGACGAAGGGCCCGTAGTTGAAACTGTAAAAGAAGTTTGCTGTTTCATCGACGGCCATTACCAAGTTGTCTCCTACGTAGTAGTTGTTCTGTGGAGAGACCATGTTATTGGAGAACCCCAGACCAAAGGGGGATTCACAAAATGCATCGGCGAATGCATTAGTCGAGCCAAACAACAGAATCACAAACGCTAGAAGTTTCTGTTTCATAGGTTTTCCTTTCTGGTTGGATGATTTTCAAAACGAGATCAGCGCTGCCGCTATTCCAGGCAGTCATAAACGATTTGGAACAGGTCAATTCAAGCCTGCAACGGCATCCAACGACACAACATATGGGACAAAATTCTCACGAATCGGGACTAGAGTTTCGGGTTGCGCGCGCCAAGAACGGGCCGATGGTTGGTCATAAGCGGTTAGAATCAATAGAAAAGCACTGAATAACGAACCGCTCTCGGCTTGACTTCACTCGCAGTCGAGAAAAGACGTCCTGCGTCGCACGCGTGGTGTACCCGCAATATTCCATCTGGTAATTTTGTTACACATATGTAGGGTCGCGAAGAAATACCGTCAAAGACCCTGCTTCAACAGGATGAAGATGAAGTTTCGCTGCGGACTGATTGCGATTTTGTGCATTGCGTTATCTGAAACGACGCATGCCACCACGTACCGGTTCGAGGCGTTCGACTACGACTCTCACTACGTCTCCATTCGGGTCGATGCCGTCGCGCGAGGTGAGGACGGCTATGTCTGGATAGCCACCAACACCGGCCTGCAGCGCTTCGATGGCCGCTGGATCAAGCTCTTCAAACACTCCGATGAGCCAGGCTCTGTATCCAATAACCATGTACTGGACGTCATCTACGACGCGTCAGGTACTCTGTGGGCCGCAACCGAGGACGGCCTGAATCGGTTCGACCCACAGACCGAAACGTTTCAACAATTCCTGCATGACCCGGCCGATCCGTCCTCGATACCCGGCAAGACGGTCCGTTCCCTCGCCGTCGACAGCGCGGGCGTTCTCTGGCTGGCAACCGACGGCGGTCTTGCTCGATTCGATGCTGAAACGGAGACATTCGCTCGTTACGTCCACGATCCGAGTAATCCGTCCACGCTCTCGGAAAACCTGATCATCAGAATCGCCGTCGACGCAGAGGACAATGTCTGGGCATTGGCGAACGGCACGGGAGTCAATCACCTCAATGCGGACACCGGCGAAGTGACTCGATATCTGCCTGGCGCTGCGCAACATCGGGTCGACGATCGCCGAGCCCGATCCGTGGGCATCGGCGCCGACGGCTCTGTATGGATCGGCTATCGCGACGGCGACCTCGCGTTTCTGGACCGGGTGTCCGGAAACTTTCTGAAGTACACCGAATCCGTTGGTGACGTGGCGCCATTCAATGTGTCGGCGATCACGCCCCTGAGCGACGGCAAACTCATGCTCGGCACTGTGAACCGGGGTCTGTTTGTGCTCGATCCGGCCGGCCAGGAGGACCTCGAGTGGGTGCCGCCCTCCTCTACGAATCCGGACGGCATGCGAGCGAGCCATGTCGAAGATATCTTCGAAGACGCCGAAAGCAACATCTGGATCGCAACAATCGAGCACGGCCTGTACTTCCTTCGCAACGCTTACCGTTCGAAGAGCGCGCTTTCGCAATACTCCGCCGCGTGGAATCGTTTGCCGGACGATCTTGTTTGGAGCGTCTATGAGGATTCGGCCGGCCGGCTCTGGGTCGGGACGAATACAGAGGGTGTGGTGGTGCTGGACCGGGGAAACCGCGAGGCGCGCCATTATCGCCATGACCCTGCCGATCCGAGTTCGCTCAGCGGCAACCTTGTGCTTGATGTTTTCGAAGATAGCGACGGCTCTGTCTGGCTCGGGACAGGCGGTGGACTTAGCCGCTTCGATCCTGAGACCGAGACTTTCGAGCGGTTTTTCGAAGACGCAGATCATCCTCTTGCCTCCTACATGGTGGCCGAGCTATTCGAGGATAGCGAGGGTGGGCTTTGGGCAACCACGCTTGGCGGTGGGCTGGCGAGATTTATCGGGGACGAGCAGCAGATTTTTCAGCGCCAGGAGCAAGGCAATTCGATTTCCCATAACTACGTGACCAGCGTCGCCGAGTCCGCCGATGGAGTCATTTGGATAGGCACGCGTGACGGGCTCGACAGGCTCGAACTTGCTACCGGTGCGATCTCGAATTTCGATCTCCCGGATAACTGGGTTCTGTCGCTGCACTACAGCGCAAAGTCCGACAGAATGCTGGCGGGTACGGGAAACGGCCTGGTGTTTCTCGACCCGGGCTCCGGAGAACGAGCCCTGCAGGACATTACCGACCAGATTCCTCCTACCCAGGTCTTCTGCATTCTCGAAGTCGAGGACAGCTATATTCTGGGCACCGGTTTCGGGATCGTGACGATCGCTCCGCAGAATATCGTGGAGAAATTCACGTGGTTTCATGGGATTCAGGCCGGATACAACCTGAATGCCTGCGACCAGGGCGCCGACTCGACGCTGTACTTCGGCGGCAACAAAGGTGTCGACTATTTTCGGCCGGACGAACTGAAGCTGAGCGATCATAAGCCGGTCGTTCACATCACCGGAGTGCGCCTGCAACCTCGCGACGGCTCCGCTGCGGAGTCCCTGCCGATGATTGGACCAGCGCCAGAGCTGGCACATGATCAGAACGATCTTCGTATCAACTTCACAGGAATCTACTTCGCGAATACCAAGGGATTGACTTATCGCCATCGACTGCTGGGACTGAGCGACGCATGGACGGTGCAGGACAAGGGAGATCCGTTTGTTTTGTCGCGGCTGGTGCCGGACAGCGTTGCGACTTACATGAACCTTGCGGCTGGCGACTACACGTTCGAAGTGCAGTATCAGTCGGTCGACGGAGCTGTCTCCGACACGGCGCGCTACACCTTTGCCATCCTGCCAGCCTGGTGGGAAACGACGCTGGCGAAGCTGGTGTATGTCCTCGCCGCCATACTGTTGCTGACCGCGTTCGTCCGCTGGCGTACCCGCCAATCGGAACGCGAACGGCGCGTGCTCGATCGCCTGGTGAAGGAGCGCACGGTCGAACTGAACCGCATGGCGCAGAGAGCTGCATCGCTCGCACAGCAAAAGACCCGCTTGTTTGCCAATGTGTCTCACGAATTCCGTACACCGCTGACGCTCATCATCAATCCGATCACAACCATGCTGGAAAAGACAAATGACGCCGACGCCCGGCACCGGTTGGACGCCGTAAAGCGCAATGCGATGCGCCTGCTGGGTATGGTCGATCGCATGGTGACGTTCTCACAGCTCGACGCGGAAGCCAGGTCCCCTCGGGTCCTGTACGACGTCAATGCCGCCGTGACGCAGGTGTGCGATGGCTTCGAGACGGTGGCCAATGAGCAAAGCATTCAGCTGACCATCCGCGGAACCGATCCGGTTTATGTCAGCCTCACAGAAGACTCCCTGGAGCAGATCGTCACCAATCTCGTTTCCAACGCTCTGAAGTACACCGAATCCGGGGGTGAGGTCACTGTGTCCGTGCGGTTCGATAATCCCGACGTCGTCATCGAGGTTCGCGATACCGGCATCGGCATCAGCGAAGACAGGCAGACTGAGATATTCGAGCGTTTCCATCGCATCGAGTCCGAGCGGACCAGTCAGGTGCCGGGCACGGGGCTCGGCCTCGCCGTCGTTGCCGAGCTCGTCAAAGCCAATGGCGGCAGGATCGAGGTTGTGAGCACCCCGGGGGTCGGCAGCGCTTTCTCCGTCAATCTGCCCGGCGCGACCTCGTTCATTCCGGCCGACAGCGATCTGAAGCAGACCTTCAATGGCCGGTTCGTCGAGCTCGAGCGACTCAGCATCATTCGGTCAGCGGAGTCGAGCCCTTCGCCCGAGGTCGCGCCTACCGACGATTCGGGTTCGCGCATCCTCGTCATTGAGGACAATGCGGAGATGCGTGAGTACGTGGTCGGGCTGCTTAGCGAGAAGTACGCCTGCTATTCCGCGAGCAACGGCACCGCGGGACTCGATCTGGCGCAGGAGTGCATTCCGGACCTGATCGTCAGCGACGTGATGATGGCCGGCATGGACGGTTACGAAGTCGTGCATGCGCTGCGTGATGACGTGCGCACGTCGCACATTCCGATCATCCTGCTGACGGCGAAATCAGATCATCAGAGCCGGATTGCCGGCTGGCTCGAAAACGTCGACGACTACATCGTCAAGCCGTTCGACCCCGAAGAGCTGGTTTATCGCATCGACAGCCTGCTGTCAGTTCGCGAACTGCTGCGCAAGCGCTTTGGTGCGGGCCTGAGCAAGGAAGATCCGGAGGACTCGCCAATCGTCACCGAGATGCGGCCAAAGGATCGAGATTTCCTGCAGAAGTTCGAGGCTATTGTTGCCAAACACTACGCCGATCACGATTTTCGCAGGTCGACCGCTGCCTCGCTGATGGCCGTCAGCGAACGCCAGCTGAACCGCAAGCTCAGCGCGCTCGTGGATCACAATTTCTCGGACTACGTGCGCAAATACCGTTTGAGGCAGTCGCTCAGCCTGCTCGATGAGGGACTGCAAGTCGCACAGGTAAGTGAGCGCGTTGGATTTTCAAACGCGAATTACTTCAGCTCGTGTTTCCGAGCCGAGTACGGCCAGACCGCGAAGTCTTACCAGATGCGCTAGTCGCGCTCAATGATCGCTTCGATTTCCGCGACCTTTCCTTAAGTCGCCGGATGATCCTCGCCTGGCACACGAATGGCAGCCTGGATCTGCGCTCATCGGCCCGGTTTCTGCTCGCGCCAATGGATTCGCTCCTGACACAGGGGCCCATATGGCAGCTTATGCGCACTCCCACACGGTAGTTCAGGCTAGCCGCACTTTGAATCACCACAGGACAGACACGTCATGCACCCATCCATCATGATGACGGCTGTCGTGTTGCACTTCGTACACAGCTGGGCACCCTCGGGGTAGTCGCTGTCCGAAAACGCATCCGTCTGCTTCTTGGCTTCTTCGAATTGGGCACGCTTCTCGGCGATCAGTTTCTTCTGGCCCTCGTCGAGCTCCGGCGCAGCAATCATACCGATCATGATCAGGTGCTTCTCAACGATGTGGCCGAGCTCGGCAATGATCGACGGCATGAACCTGCCGCCTGGCTGCCAGTAGCCGCCACGCGGGTCGAACACAGCCTTGAGCTCCTCAACGAGGAAGGTCACGTCGCCACCCTTGCGGAAGACGGCTGAAATAATGCGTGTCAGCGCTACGATCCACTGGTAGTGGTCGAGGTTCTTGGAGTTGATGAAGATCTCAAACGGGCGGCGCTTTTCATGCTCCGTCCCTTCATTGAGGATAATGTCGTTAACAGTCACGTACATCGCGTGATCCGACACCGGCGTCTTCACCTTGTAGGTCGAACCAACGAGCATCTCCGGGCGTTCGAGCTTCTCGTGCATGCGTATGACTTCCGCACGATCGCCACCACCCTCACGCTTGAACTCGCGTTTCTCTTCCTTTTCCTCGGCCGGCTGATTGACAGCATAGCCCACGATTTTCTTGTCAATTTTGATCATTTAAAACTTTCCGTAATAGCCTTCTTTGAGAGCGTCGAACAGGTTCGCGGCAGTATGCACTTCGCCGTCGTACTCGATTTCCTCGTCGCCCTTGAGATCGATGGTCGACCCATCGTCCAACGTGAAGGTGTAATTCGTATTCTTGAGGTCTTTCTCTTTTACGAGCACGCCCTGGAACGCTTCCGGGTTGAATCGGAACGTCGTGCATCCCTTGAGGCCCTGCTTGTACGCATACAGGTAGATATCCTTGAAGTCACCGTAGGGATAATCTGTGGGCACATTCGCCGTCTTCGAAATGGACGAGTCGATCCACTTCTGGGCAGCGGCCTGGATGTCCACGTGCTGATTCGGTGTGACCTCGTCAGCCGTGATGAAATAGTCAGGCAGGTTGTTTGCCGCGTCGGCGGCGCGCACCGGCATGGCATCCGGATCCACGCACTCGCGATACGCCAGCAGTTCGAATGAGAACACGTCGATCTTCTCTTTGGTCTTCTTGCCCTGGCGAATGACGTTGCGGAAATAGTGATGCGCGAAACTCGGCTCGATGCCATTCGACGCGTTGTTGGCCAGTGATAATGAGATCGTGCCGGTCGGTGCGATCGAACTGTGGTGCGTGAAACGTGCTCCGGTCTCGACAAGCTGGTCGACGAGCTCGGGCGCTTCCGCCGCAACGCGCTGCATATAGCGGCTGTAACGGGCGTGCAGAATGCGGCCCGGCACTTTGTCGCCAGCCTGGTAACCGTCCGTGCGCATCTCCGGGCGCTTGCGCAGCATCTCCTCGGTCACCTCGAAGTTCTCGTTCATGATCGGGGCCGGGCCCTTCTCCTTCGCGAGTTCAAGCCCCTCTTCCCAGCCAGCCAGTGCCAGCTGCCGCGAGACTTCCTCGGTGAACTCGACGGCGGCGGGCTCGCCGTACTTCATGCGCAGCATCGTGATGGTCGAACCCAGTCCCAAAAAGCCCATGCCATGACGGCGCTTGCGCTGGATCTCGTTACGCTGCTGCGGCAGCGGCAGGCCATTGATCTCGACCACATTATCGAGCATGCGCGTAAATATCTTGACCACCTTGCGGAACTGTTCCCAGTCAAAGGCCGCCTCTTCAGAGAACGGTTTGACCACGAAACGCGTCAGGTTCACCGATCCCAGCAGGCACGAACCATAGGGCGGCAGCGGCTGCTCGCCGCACGGGTTGGTTGCGCGGATGTTTTCGCAGAACCAGTTGTTGTTCATCTCGTTGACCTTGTCGATCAGCACGAAGCCGGGCTCCGCGAAATCGTAGGTCGACGCCATGATGATGTCCCAGACACGGCGAGCCGGCAGCGTCTTGTAAACCTTGCAGGCGACCAGGCCTTCCGGATTCGTTACGTAATTACCGGCTTCCGGCCAGTCACGCCACACGAACTGGCTCTTGTCATTGACGTCGAGCTTATCTTCCTCGGTTTCCTTGTGAGTGACGGGGAACGCGAGCTTCCAGTCATCCTCATTGATAACGGCCTGCATGAACTCGTCGGTGACCAGCAGCGACAGGTTGAACTGGCGCAGGCGGCCGTCCTCGCGCTTGGCGCGAATGAATTCCATGACATCCGGATGCCCGACATCGAACGTGCCCATCTGCGCGCCGCGGCGGCCACCCGCCGACGACACGGTGAAACACATCTTGTCGTAGATATCCATGAAAGACAGCGGGCCCGAGGTAAAGGCACCGGCGCCCGTCACGTAGGCGCCCTTCGGACGCAGCGTCGAGAACTCGTAGCCGATACCGCAACCGGCTTTCAGCGTCAGCCCGGCCTCGTGCACCTTGTTGAGGATGTTGTCCATCGAATCGCCGACCGTGCCCGACACGGTGCAGTTGATCGTAGACGTAGCCGGTTTGTGCTCCTGGGCACCCGCATTAGACATAATGCGGCCGGCCGGAATCGCGCCGGAGCGTAACGCCCAGACAAATTCCTTGTAGAAATGTTCGCGCCGCGACTCTACCTCAACATTGGCAAGCGCCTCGGCAACCCGCTTATAGGTCTCGTCGATCGTGGCGTCGATCTTCGATCCATCTTTGGCGGTAAGTCGATATTTTGCATCCCAAATATCGAGCGATGCGGGCTGAAATTCGATGTCGGTAACCGTGTGCGTGTCCAGATTGACGGCAGACTTCATTGGTCCTGTTACTCCCCTGACTCCCTTAGGAGACCCCAAAATGCTGTTTTAGCGAGCTATTCTTCCGGAGAAAAGGGCCCCGCTCGCCAACGGCCAGAGTGCGCGTGACGAGAGCCGTTTCCGACCTCATTTCTCTTCTGATCAGACACAAGATGTTGTGTCTAAGTGCTGACAAGATTATGCCCGTTGCGGCCTACTGTCAAGGGTTTCCGGCAAATTTCTTCATAGGCTTTTCAGATTAAAAAACAACAACTTATAGAGCTATTGCGAGTAAGTGCTTTAAAAATCAGCGAAAAAAAATGGCACTTCTGTGAAATACCCTGACCACTACATATAGTGGGCATTATTGTCACATACAAATGGGCTTGAAATGCCCCCTGGCGCCCCTATCTAAGCCTCCATCAATGCATTTTAGGTGGAGAAAACCATGAATATTACCCGTTTCGAACCCTGGTCTTTTGTTGACCTGTTGCACCGCGATCTCGACCGCCTGGCGGCCCGGCGCAATACCGTCGACTCCGACAACAGCGCTGTTGCTGACTGGGTCCCGGCCGTTGATATCGTTGAAGAAAAGGACCGTTTCGTCCTGCGTGCCGACGTGCCTGGCGTCAACCCGGACGACATCGATGTGTCAATGGACGCCGGCGTGTTAAGCCTTTCGGGAGAACGCCACGCGATTGCGCCATCGGACGACACCGGCGTGCAGCGCATTGAGCGCGCGACCGGCCGATTCCTGCGGCGCTTCACATTACCGGAGACGGCCGATGCCGAGGGCGTGACGGCCAAGTGCACCAACGGCATTCTGGAAGTGTCGATACCCAAGACCCCCGCAATCCAGGCGCGTCGCATTGCCGTAGAAGCCGCCTGAACCTGAAATGACGCCACCGCCCGGGCGCGACGATGCGGCGCGCCCGGGCATCTTTTGTAGCAAGGCCTATAATCCACCGCAGGCTCGATCATTCACAGGTGATTCAGCCACGTGAACCTAATCTTGAATTCCGCATCAAACAGGACAACGGACCACCGAGAACTCTATGACGATGAAGACACGACTCACGTGGGGCAGCCTGCTCCTTGCTCTTGTATCACTGGGCGCCCACGCGGCGTTACCTGCCAGCGTTGGCGGTCAATCGGTCACCAGCCTGGCGCCACTGGTCGAAGCAGCATCGCCTGCCGTGGTAAACATCCAGGTAACGCAGCTTCGTCGTGACCGCTTTGGTCGCACCGGCGAATTCGGCGGCGCAGGCTCCGGCGTCATAGTCGATGCGGACGACGGCTACATCCTGACCAATCATCACGTTGTCGCGGACGCTGACGGAATCGAAGTCACCCTGAGTGACGGTCGTACACTCGATGCCGAGATCGTGGGTTCGGATGAGCGGACGGATATTGCCGTGCTCAAGGTCGAACCCGAAAGCCTGACGGAAATGCCGATTGGCGATTCAGCCAAAGTCCGTGTGGGTGATTTCGTCATCGCAATCGGCAACCCTTACGGTCTCGATAATACGGTCACCTCCGGCATCGTCAGCGCCCTGGGCCGCACCGGTATCAATCGCGGCGGCGTCGAGAGCTTTATCCAGACGGACGCATCGATCAATCCCGGCAACTCCGGTGGCGCCCTGGTCAACATGGATGGCGAGCTCATCGGCATCAACTCGATGATCTTCAGCCGCTCCGGCGGCAACGTCGGCATCGGTTTTTCCGTGCCTACCGAGATCGCCAGTTCGATCATGCGACAAATCCTCGACTTCGGTGAGGTCCGACGCGGCCTGCTGGGTGTGAATATCGAAACGCTCAGTTCGGAAGATGCGGAAACCCTCAACATTGATGTCGGGGGCGGTGCGCTGGTGACCCGCGTATCGCCGCAGTCCGCGGCGGAGACGGCCGGCCTGGAAGTGGGCGACATCATCGTGGGCGTGAACGAAAAAACCGTCCGGAGTGGTCCCGAACTCATTAACACGATCGGACTGCTCCGCTCGGGCGATGTCGTCACGGTTCGCTACCTGCGTGACAACAAGGAATTCCTCGTTACGGCAAAACTTGGGCGTGTCGAGGACCAGTTGCTATCGGGCGCGAACATTCACCCCGGACTGACAGGAGTGAGTTTCGCACCAGCCAGTGCCACGAGTGAAGACGGCGTGGTCGTCACGGCGGTCGAAGAAGGCAGCCGGGCCGCTCAGCGCGATCTGCGGGTCGGGGACGTCATCACGGCAGTCAATCGCATCCTCGTGCGCAACCTGAGCGACCTGCAATCCGTCGCCGAAGGCAATCGCATCCTGTTCCTTCTGGTTAAACGCGGCGAGCGCTCCCTCTTGCTCCGTATAGGGTAAGCTACATGAATGCATAGCGAGGACAGAATACGGCCGGCCTGCGCACGATTTGTCGGCGCCATCCTCGCTTTCGCGTTACTCGCGCTGCCCACTATTGCGGCAGCGAACATCGAGCAGCAGCGCGAACTGTTCAAGAGCGTGTACAAGACCGTCGAGCGGGGTGACTGGAGCCCTGTCGACGGTCTTTCTGCATCTGAGCGTGCGCTTCTCGAGCGCTACGTATTGTGGCCGGACCTGCGGGCAACCTGGCTTCGCGCCAACCTCAAGTCCGCACCGGCCGCCGAAATCGATGCGTTCATGCAGCAATACGGCACGTTACGTCCCGCCCGTGAATTGCGTTACAAGCAGGCAATGATGCTGGCCAGGGATGGCGACCTCGCAGGGTTTCGAAAAATATACGAGCAGTTTTACCAGGGGCAGGACATCGCTCGCCTGGATTGCCTGGCACTGCAAGCCGAGATCGACGCCGGGCGGCATGAGCGCGTCAATCAGCGCGCCATCGACCTCTGGCTGGTCGGCACGAGCCAGGTCAGCGAGTGTGATCCGGTCTTTGCCTACCTTGACCGCAACAAGCTGCTCGGCCCGGTGGAATACCGCAAGCGATTCGCGCTGGCGATCGAGGCCCGCGAATTCCGGCTGGCGCGCTGGCTTGCAAAGAAAATCGATCAACCGCACGTCGACGCGGCCACGCTGTGGATCCAGGCACAGTCGGATCCGGAAGGGTTCCTGCGCCGGCACAACCGGGCAAGCGATAGCCCAACCTATCGACAACAACTGGCTTACGCGGCAGAGCGACTAACCTACAGAGACCCCGAAGTCGCGTCACGGCTTTGGGGCGCCGTCGAACAACGCTACGGATTTCCCGAGGAACTGAAGCTGCGCACTTGGCGGCATATTGCGCTGTGGACGGCCCGCGATAATCTCCCTGCGGGCTACACGCTGCTTGCAGCATTACCACCTGCCGCACAGGACGAGGAAGTGATGCGCTGGCGTGCACGCAGCAGCCTGCGGGATACGAGTTGGCAGCAACTGCTGGTCGACATCGCCGCGATGACACCGGCCGAACGTGATACCGAAGAATGGCAATACTGGCGCGCGGTTGCGTTGCAGCGTACCGGACAGGTCGCCGCGGCACAGTCTGCGTTTGCGGCACTGAGCCTGGAACGAAGCTACTACGGCTTTCTTGCCGCTGACGAAATCGGTGGCGCCTACGCGCTCGACAACAGCCAGCTGGCGGCCGATGAAGCGGCGTTGGCGGCTGTCGCCAGGAAACCCGGCATTGTGCGAGCCCGCGAGCTGTTTCTTGTCGGCCTCGACGGGCGCGGTCGCTCGGAATGGGATACCGCGGTGCGCTTGCTGGACGATGCAGAAACGCTGCAGGCGGCGATACTCGCCGATCGCTGGGGCTGGCATTCACGCGCCATCTCGACCGCCGCGAGCCTGGGTCAGTATGACGACCTCGCGATTCGTTA
Organism: uncultured Woeseiaceae bacterium; assembly: GCA_945787845.1. GTDB lineage: Bacteria > Pseudomonadota > Gammaproteobacteria > Steroidobacterales > Woeseiaceae > UBA1847. The sequence goes on from CALZJH010000007.1 coordinate 245,090, forward strand.
CCCGTTGCCCTGGAAACAGCAGTTCGAGTCCTTTGCTTCCGCCGCAAAGATTTCGCCGACCTGGGCTTATGGCATCGCTCGCAGCGAGAGCCTCTTCATGCGCGACGTGCGCTCCAGCGCCGGCGCCGTCGGCCTGATGCAGCTCATGCCGGCAACGGGCCGCCAGGTAGCCCGCGAACTTCGCCTGCCCTATTCCGGTCTCGCCACGTTGACGGACCCCGCAAGCAACATTCGGCTCGGCACCTCGTATCTTGGACAAATGGCGGCCCGCTACAGTGGCAACGAGGTCCTCGCCACGGCCGCATACAATGCCGGGCCTCACCGCGTCGACCGCTGGCTTCCGCAGAACGGCAGCGAAGACGCCCGGGTCTGGATTGAAAATATTCCATTCAACGAGACCCGTAAATACGTCAAGCGTGTGATGTCGGCCCAGGCCATTTTCCAGTGGCGAATGACCGGCAAGGTACGGCGTCTTTCCGACCAACTGCCGGCCGTCAAGGCACAGCACCAGCAGCTCGCCGCGCGCTAGCGGTCCGCAGAGTCCAGGGACGCGGCCAGCGCGCGTGCCTCTTCGTAGAAACACGCGATGTGTTGTTCGCACTGCTCGAACAGCGCCCGAAATACGGGCAATTGACCTTCGTAGAGGGTCATCGTGGCAAGACGCGCATTGTTGAGTTCGCCGTTCTGCCAGCTCCCTGCCCCGTGCCCGGCACGCTCGACAACGGCCGCCATCTCGTCGGCCAGCAATTCAAGCCTCGCCCGCTTCGCGCGCCGCTTGTCATCATCCGGCAACGCGCCCGCATACAGGCCCTCCAGGTCGGCTCGCGCGGCGGCAGCGGCCGCCATCAACGCCTGCCGCAAAGCCCGCCGCGACTCGTAGCGTTCGATCTCGGCCGTCTGGCCGCGAGATTCCAGCCAGCGATACACGCCGAATTCCTCGACAGCCGTCGCGAACGACTCGTTAAAGCCGGAGTCGCCTTTGACATATAGCACCTGGTGGGCGAGCTCATGAAACAGCACGGCCACCAGCTGCACGTCATCCCAGTTCATCATGGAGCTCAGCACAGGGTCGCGCAGTTTGCCCAGCGTCGAATACGCCGCAACCCCGCCGACAAACACGTCGTAGCCGTCGTCGGCAAGTCGCTCGGCTTCGCGACGCGCCGCTTTTTCGGAGAAATACCCGCGATAACTGACGCAACCGGCGACAGGAAAACACCAGGTCCTCGCCTGCAGCGAAAACTCGGGAGCGGCGACCACGCTCCACACGACGAAGTCGCGTTCGATGTCCGCATAGGTTCGGTAACTCTCGTTATCGGGGAGCCCGAGCACATCGATCGAAAACTGCCGCGCTTCCTGCACCAGCTGCAAGCGCTCTGCGAGCTCGGGTGACGTCGTTTCATCCTCAAGGATATCGGCGATGGGTTCGCGTTTACGGGTCAGTTCAAGCTGCCCTCTTGCCGCCTGCAGGTAGTAGCACCCGGCGAGCGATAACGAGATGAGGACAAGCACGACAGTACGCAGCATTCGGGTACTATGACACGATGCAGGTCTATCTCGTAGGTGGCGCGGTTCGCGATGAGCAGCTCGGCATCCCGCACAGGGAGCGGGACTGGTGCGTCGTGGGCGCGAACCCCGGCGAACTCGAGGCGCTGGGGTACCAGAAAGTCGGCAAGGACTTTCCCGTATTCCTGCACCCCGATACGAAAGAAGAATACGCATTGGCCAGGACCGAAAGAAAGACGGGACCCGGCTACCATGGCTTTGATTTCGACTGCTCGCCCGAGGTCTCCATCGAACAGGATCTGCAGCGCCGCGACCTGACGATCAACGCCATTGCGAAGGACGCCGACGGCACCATCATCGACCCCTGGGGCGGACTTGCCGACATTGAGAACCGTGTGCTGCGCCATGTCTCAGATGCCTTCCTGGAAGACCCGGTACGTATTCTGCGCGTCGCACGATTTGCGGCGCGCTTCTCACACCTCGGGTTCACGGTCGCGGGCGAAACCCTGAGTCTCATGCACCGTATGGTCGATGACGGCGAAGTCGATGCACTTGTGCCGGACCGGGTCTGGAAAGAAACGGAGCTTGCGCTCGCCGGCTCGAACGCGCGCGTCTATTTCGAAGTGCTGCGCTCCTGCGGCGCACTGCGCGTATTGTTTCCCGAGGTGGACGCGCTCTTCGGCGTCGCGCAGCCGGAGCAATGGCATCCGGAGATCGACACGGGACTGCACGTCATGATGGTGCTGGACCAGGCTGAGAAGCTCAGCGATGAACTTGAAGTCCGCTTCGCAGCGCTGACCCATGATCTCGGCAAAGGCATGACGCCGCGAGACGTGCTACCCAGCCATCCCGGCCATGAGATTCGGGGCTGCAAGTTGATTCGCCGAATTGCCGAGCGTCTGCCGGTTCCCAGGGCATGCCGCGACCTTGCCCTGCTGGTGGCCGAGTACCACACGCATTGTCATCGCGCACTCGAGTTGCGTCCCAAGACTATTCTGAAGGTACTGGAGAGGTCGGATGCGTTTCGCAGACCCGGCCGTTTCGAGCAGTTCCTTGTGACCTGCGAAGCCGACGCGCGCGGCCGCGCCGGGCTGGAGAATCGGCGCTATCCGCAGGCCGATTTTTTCCGCGGCGCGCTGGCAGCCGCAGCGGCTGTCGACGCTGCCACGATCGCGAAACAGACCGCAGAACGCAAGATCCCGACCGCGATACGGCGCGCGCGCAAGCACGCCATTGCGGAGTTCAAATCCGGGGCTCAGGTTCCGCCGTAGAAGTACAGGAACACGGACAGGAAGGTCACGCTCCCATAGAGATCTGAGTTGTCGACGCCCAGCCCGAACTCGATGTCACCACGGTCGCCCATTGGGGTCGTCAGCCGCAGGGTTGCCGAACGCGTCGTGCCGCCGTCGGCCTCACCTTTCCACGTGGCCGCCTCAAACCGCCAGTAGCGTTTCCCGGTATCGACGCCCAGGCTGGCACCCACCCGGTAGTCGACCAGGCTATTGATCAGGCTCAGTCGCGAGAATGCGAGTAACTGGAGCAAGCCCCGATTCCTGTCAAGCCGCAGGTTTGCGCCATAGTCATAGTCCTTACCCTGCAAGCCAAGGCTTACGTTCTCGGTGAGATCAATACGTGCCGTCAATCCAATACCGCTGGCATCGAAGCGAAACTCGCGGCCCGGAAAGAAATCCGTTGCGGGCAGCTCAAATCGGAAATCGCGATACTCGTATTCCCCGGCCAGCAGGAACTTGTCGCCGCGCCAGTACACCGAGCCACGCCAGTCCCTGGAATCCAGCGTATCGCTGTCGCCCCAGTACGACACCCCGAGGCTCACGCCGACGGGGTCGAACAGGTGATCGATTTCGAGGTCGCCGTACCAGCTGTCGACGGATCGCCTGTCGGGCACGTCGACAACACTCCTTGCGACCGCACCCGTCAGCCAGGTGTTCTGGCCGACGGCGAGATCGCCGATGAGCGCGGCGCCCAGTCCGTCGGCGGAATCGCCCTCCAGGCCGAACCCCACGATGTAACCTTCTGCCGCGAGTGCGTTACTCGCGAGTAACAGGCATACGATGCCGCTACGCCAGTACATAGAGAATGAGGCCCGCCAACGCGAGCCGGTAGATCGCAAACGGTGCGAGCCCGATGCGGCTGACGAAGCGCATGAAGAACTCGATACTCAGGTAAGCGACGATGGCCGATACCACCACGCCGAGTGCAAGCTGACCCCACTCTACGACGGTATCGCCCAGCATGAGCTCCGCTCCCTTGTAAATGGTTGCGAGCAGAATGACCGGCGCAGACAGGAGGAATGAAAATCGCGCCGCGTCCTGGCGCTCGAACCCCAGCAGACGACCGGCCGTAATCGTCACGCCGGAGCGAGACGTCCCGGGGACCAGCGCGAGCGCCTGCGCCACGCCGATGACCAGCGCATCGCGGATGCGAATATCGGTCATCCCCTTCTCGCGCTTCCCAAAACGATCGGCCAGCGCCATCAGGATTCCGTAGCCCGCCAGCGTGTACACAATTATCGACGGATCTCGCAGGTTATTTTCGATCCAGGATGCGAACAACAACCCGGCCGCGGCTGCCGGAACCGTGCCCAGCGCGATCGCCAGCGCCATATAGGACTGCGGCGACTTAAGGTCGCCGCCGAGAATACGTACGCCGCCACGCAACAGACCCATGATGTCCTCGCGAAAGAACAGGCATACGGCAACGAGCGATCCGAAATGCACAGCGACATCGAAGGCGAGGCCCTGATCTGTCCATTCAACCAGGTAGGGCACCAGCACGAGGTGGCCTGAACTCGAAATCGGGAGAAACTCTGTCAGCCCCTGGACGATGGCCAGCACTACTACTTGCAATGTTGTCACTGCTTACCTCTTCTCGACGTACCTGTCGCTCATAACGTATGCGTCCGGTCAGCCAGCCCAAATGCGGACGGCTTCGCGATCGCTCCCCTCTGTAGTGCCATGCACTTGAAATGCTCGCCCATTTCCCCGGGCAGAGTAAGGGTTTTGACCTGTCGCGACAACGCGAGCTGCTCCTGCAACGGCAGCGTCGCGAGGTTCTTCAGTTCCTCCGCAAGACCACCGGCCATCAGGAACTGCGCCTGCGCGGAATACCCGGAGATCTCGAAGCCGGCGGCCACTGCGGCCTCGGCCACGGCCGTAAAGTCAACCCAGGCGGTCAGGTCCTGTATCCCGACCAGCACCAACGGGTTGTTATGTGCGTGATGCCGGAAGTGGCAGCGCAGCCAGCCGGAGCTGCGCTCCGGCGCGTAGTACTCGCGCCGGGATACACCGTAGTCAAACAGAAAGGCCATGCCGGTTTGCAGGACATCGGCGAGTTCCTGGATCCAGGCCGGCACGGCCAGGCAGACTTCCGAGACGTAAGCCTCGGGAAAGGCGGCGCCGAGTTCCTCCTCGATAGCTTCAACCGCTGCCACGAGCCTGGCCGGAGCCGGCGCGTCGACCCATGCAAACTCACGCCCCGCAACGGTTACGCGTTGCTGCAGGATGGCGCCATCGCGGCGCACGAAGCGTTCTACGGGCATAGCGTCGAGGACCTCGTTAGCCAGGATGACGCCCTGCATCTTCTTCGGCGGCGCATCCATCCAGCTGACGCGCGGCAGAAGCTCGGGCACACGCTGCTGCAGCAGCGCTTCCTGGCGCTCGCGCAGATCTCCGGATACTTCGAGAATCTTGTAAGCCGTCGGCAGGGAATCCAGGCGCCGGAGCGCCTCGAGCACATCGACGGCCAGCTTGCCGCTGCCGGCCCCATATTCCAGGACCTCGCCATCGGGAATCTGCGCCAGAATCTCGGCGCACTGCCGCGCTACAACACCACCGAAAGCGGACGAGACCTCGGGCGCCGTGATGAAGTCGCCCACCTCGCCAAACTTGGCTGCGCCGGCCGCATAGTAGCCCAGGCCCGGCGCGTACAAAGCGTGCTGCATGTACTCGCCGAAACCAATGCTGCCGCCGGCTGCTTCAATCTGCATCCGGATGAAGTTCGCCACCCTTTCACTGTGCGCGGCGCTGGCCGAATCTGGCTCAGGGAGTGATGGCGGCTGCTCGTTTTGCATGTCAATATCGCGTGATGATTGAGAAAAGCCTCAACGACAAGGTCGTACTGGTAACGGGCGCCGCCCGCCGTATCGGCGCGGCTATTGTGACACGACTCCAGGAAAACGGCGCACGCGTCGCGATTCATTATCGCGGGTCTGCGAAGGAAGCCGATGACCTGGCCGCTGCGCTCAACGCTGCGCGCGCGGATTCGGCCCGGTCCTTTCAGGCCGACCTTCTGGATACCGGGGCGATTTCGCAACTCGTTGTGGATGTCGTTAACTGGGCCGGACGACTCGACGGACTGGTAAATAATGCGTCCACGTTCTATCCGACGCCTGTTGGCGAGATCACCGAGGACAACTGGGACGACCTGACCGGAAGCAATTTCAAGGCGCCGCTGTTCCTGTCTCAGGCGGTCGCGCCGCACCTGCGCGAGCGTGGCGGTGCCATCGTGAATATCGTTGATGTTCACGCGCAGCGACCCTTACGCGACCATTCGCTCTACGGCTCAGCGAAAGCTGCGCTCGCGATGCTGACGCGCTCGCTGGCCAAGGACCTGGCGCCGCACATACGGGTCAACGGCGTGTCGCCCGGCGCTATCCTGTGGCCGGAAAGCGGCATGAGCGAAACCGCGCAGGAGTCAATCCTGCGCCAGATCCCCCTGCAACGCGCCGGGGAACCCGACGAGATTGCAGGATGCGTCCTGTATCTCCTCAGAGACGCAAGTTACGTCACGGGCCAGATAATTGCCGTCGACGGCGGTCGCTCGATCGGCTGGTAGGTCAGAAGGCACCCGCGAATTCGCGCTCCGGCCGACCTTCCGCTTCGGGCTGCGCCTGGTCAAACCACAGCGTGGCTTTTTGCTGACCGCCCGGGGCCACAACCACCGGACAACCGGCGCCGTTGATGTACGACAACGCCGCAACGACATTGGGATCGTCGTCGGCACCGGTCGCGAAACTGAGATCATCACCGACGGCGCAATCGACGGGCAGGCCATCGAAGTAATCACCGAAACCAGCAGCGTTGCTCTTCTTGAACGCGGTCGGACGGAGGATCTTCTCGCAGAAGTCGATACCCACCTGCCCGACCGGCTTGCCGAACGTATTATCACCGACGATGTACACACCGCCCGTGACAAATGGATCCAGCCCGTTGATGACGAGCTCGCTGGCCGACGCCGTACCGCGCGACGCAATGATGATCAGGCGGTTGATGTCGATCGAATTCCCACGCCGCGCGAAGTAATCGATACTGTTGTTTGCCGCCGCTCGATCCGCATTGAATTCAGTGTTCGAGAAGATCTGACCGTCATTGGCGAAGCCACCCAGGTAGTCGCCGAGCAGGTTAGCCGTGGAAACGAGCCCGCCGCCGTTGTAGCGCAGGTCGATGATGACATCTTCGACGCCGGCCGTAATAAAGCTCGAGAATACGGCGTCAAAGTCACGATTGGTCACGCCGTCGTGCGGGACACCGTCATCGGCCGTGCTGATAAAGGTCGCAAACTCCATGTAACCGACAGGCGGATTGCCGGCGCCCATGTCAATGGTCCGCGCCTGCGGAACCGGGTCGATCGTCACGATGTCCTGGGTTAAAGATACGGGTGGCAGTACCGTGCCATCCAGTTCGCGAATCTCGAATTCGACCGTAGCGTTGCCGAGCACCGCATTGATGCCTTCATTAGCTCGAATGTCAGCAATGCTGCGGCCATTGAGGCTCAGTACTGTCTGGCCACGCTCGAAGCCGCCGACCATGTTGGCCGGACTGTCCACGAATACACGGGTGAAGCGCATCTCGTCATTCTCGATCCGCCAGCTGAAGCCGAAGCCCTCGTACTTGCCTTCGCCAAAGAACTGCTGGTCCGCCGCAAGCGCGCCAACTGAGCTGAACAGATCCAGCGGTCCGCCTGTCGCTTTTTGCGGCCCATAGGTCTGGGTCACCAGCGTCACAAGTTCTTCGGGCGTTGCGTAGTCAGCAATGCTGAGATTGGCCGGGAGCAGTTCGTTCCAGAGGTACCAGGCATACAGGTTGTCCAGAACGAACTGCTTTTGCCCGTCGTTGCTGCACTCACTCGGCGCCACGAAACCGTCCGAGTCGGACCCGCTGCTGCAGGCCACCAGTGAAACCAATACGAAGAAGGTGATCAAATAACGCATGAATAGTCCTCTACAGGATAACGCCGACGACATCGAGAGGATGACTCGCCGCGTCGAATTTCTGCCAGTGGTCGAGCATGGTCCGCCCAGTCACCGGATGCACAAGATCCGGCGCCAGTTCGGCCAGCGGCCGCAATACGAAACTGTACTCGAGCACATCATCTCGTGGAATACGCACCGGCGGCTCTTCAATGACCAGGTCATTGTAAAGCAGCAGGTCAATATCCAGCGGACGTGATTCCCACTTTCCGCCTTCGCGCCCGGTGAGATTATGTATAAGTTCGATGTGCTCGCAGATCGCCTGCGGCGTATCCTTTGACTCAAAACGGGCGATAAGATTCAGAAAGTCGTCACCTTCGAAGCCGAAGGCCTTGCTGCAGTAGACAGCCGACAGCTCCAGTTCGCCAAAGCGCGCACGCAGTTCCCGGATGCCGAGGTGCAGGTTGTCTTCGGGGTCGATATTGGAGCCAAGCCCCACGTATACGGTCGCCATGCCGGCTACCCGGCCTGCCCGCCACGCTCGATTTCGATACCGACGTCTTTGGAGCCGCGAATCGCACCGGGCTTGTGTACCCTGACCTTGACCCAAGCGACGTCAAACTCGTCGCGAATGATGCCCGCAATACGCTCCGCCAGCGTCTCGACCAGCTGGAAACTGGAGTCCTCGACGAATTGTTGCACGCGCTTGGCCACGCTCTTGTAATTCAGCGTGTCCTCGACGCTGTCGCTGGCGGCAGCCCGGGCGATATCCGCGCTCATTTCGAGATCGATAATCACCGTCTGGCGGATCTTCCGTTCCCAGTCCCAGATTCCGATAATCGTGTCGATCTTCAGTTCGTCGAGAAAAATCTTGTCCATGTTGCTCTCATCGTTGTGTCATACCCGTTCCGGGGTACCCAGTGTTTCCAAAGACCAGCGTGCCTGGGCTTTTATTTCATTGGCAGCATCGGCCTCGGCGAGGCGCATTGCGCCAGCCACGGCGATCATCGCACCGTTGTCGGTACAGAACGCGAGGCGCGGATAATAGACCTCGCCGTCGAAGCGCTCCGCCATTTCCTTGCGCAGCAAGCGGTTTGCCCCGACGCCGCCGGCCACAACGATGCGCTTCAGGCCCTCGGCTTTCGCGGCCTTGATCGATTTGCCGATTAACGTGTCCACGGCTGCCCGCTGGAACGACGCCGCGAGATCGGCGCGAGACTCCTCCAGCCGGCCCGCCGCTTCGGCCTTGCGAACCTCCAGCATGACGGCCGTCTTCAAACCGCTGAAACTGAAATCGAAATTCGGTTTGTTGAGCATGGGCCGCGGCAGGTCGAAGGCGGTATCGTCACCCTCCTCGGCCAGCGCCGCGAGCGCCGGTCCGCCGGGATAACCGAGCCCGAGCAGCTTGGCGGTTTTGTCGAACGCCTCACCGACGGCATCGTCCAGCGTGGTCCCGAGCACCCGGTAGTCGCCGAGCGCTTCCACAGCGATCAACATTGAGTGCCCACCGGACACCAGGAGCGCCAGGAACGGGAATTTCGGGGGCTCGTCCTCGAGCATCGGGGCCAGGAGGTGGCCTTCCATGTGGTGTACCGGGATCACCGGGCAGCCCCACGAGAGGCCCAGACCATTGGCCATGCCGCCACCGACCATCAGGGCCCCGACGAGCCCTGGACCCGCGGTGTACGCGATGGCATCCGGCTTGTCGAAGCCGGCTTCACTCATAACCTGTTGAATTAACGGCAAAAGCATCCGGACATGGTCGCGCGACGCGATCTCGGGCACCACACCGCCGTAGACTGCATGCAGGTCGACCTGGCTGTGCAGTGCCTCGGCGAGCAGGCCTTTTTCAGTGTCATACAGCGCCACGCCAGTCTCGTCGCAGCTGCTTTCGATGCCAAGTACAATCATAGGCGGCGAATGATGCCTGAACCCTTTGCAAACCGCCAAATCCGGCGCTATTATACGCGGCTCAGTCCCGGCCCTAGCGCCGGGTTTATTTATGTCTGGACGGAATACCTGAACAATGCCAAGCGTTCGCGTAAAAGAGAACGAGTATTTTGACGCTGCCCTGCGGCGCTTCAAGAGAAGCCAACGCAGGAGCGCAAGCGAAAGAAAGCGGCTGCGGTCAAGCGCCATATGAAGCGTCTTTCTCGTGAAGAAGCCAAGCGTAAGCGTCTTTACTAATACTCTCTCGCACCGCGTCCGCGGAGCGTCTCTAGCAGTTTCTAAAGCATGTCGCTGAAGAACCAAATCACAGAGGACATGAAGTCCGCCATGAAAGCCGGTGAAAAAGACCGGCTCAAAGTGGTACGCCTCATCCTCGCTGCGATCAAGCAGATTGAGGTCGATACCCGTACGGAGCTCGACGATGCTGCCGTGCTCGGCGTTCTCAACAAGATGGTTAAACAGCGCCGCGACTCGATCGAACAATTCGAAAAAGGGGGCCGCGAGGATCTGGTCGCCATTGAGCGAGCCGAGATCGAAGTCCTTGAGGATTACCTGCCTGAGCAGATGTCCGCCGAGGACCTCACAGCACTCGTCGATGAGGTTATCGCCGCGACGGGCGCAGAAGGCATGCGCGACATGGGCAAGGTCATGGGCCAGATCAAGGCCAAGGCGGCCGGGCGTGCCGACATGGGCGCAGTCAGCGCCACGGTCAAAGAGCGGCTGAACGCGCTCTAATTGGCACCATTTTTGCGCTCTGGCGTAGCCCGATCAATAGGCTATGCTATTTGAAAACAAGAACAATCCCTTAAGACCCGAGCGCAGGCGGGCTACGTTTATTTCACTATGGCCGGATTAATCCCACAGGACTTTATCGACGATCTTATCGCGCGCGCCGATATCGTCGAGGTGGTCGGTCGCCGGGTGCAATTGAAAAAGGCCGGGCGGGAATTCAAGGCCTGCTGCCCGTTCCACGACGAGAAAACGCCCTCTTTCACGGTCAGCCCCGGCAAAGGTTTCTATCATTGCTTCGGGTGCGGGGCGCACGGCACGGCGATCGGCTTCCTCATGGAATTCGATCACATGAGCTTTGTTGAGGCGATAGAGAGTCTGGCTGCCTCGATGGGTGTGGATGTGCCACGCAGCGAGAGCGACAAGCCCGCTCGTCGTTATGATGAATTGTTCTCGCTGCTGGACGCGATCTCGCGTTATTTCCAGGCATGCCTCAAAGATGCGCCGGTCGCCGTCGAGTACGTGAAGAATCGTGGCATCGACGGCAGCACGGCCAAGCGTTTCGGTATTGGCTATGCGCCGGATGGGTGGAGCAATGTGCTCGACAAGTTCGGCAAGTCTCCCGAGGCGACCGAACGACTGCTCGCAACCGGCATGATCATAGCGAAGGACAACGGCAAGCACTACGACCGCTTCCGGGATCGCATCATGTTCCCGATTCGCGATGCGCGCGGCCGCACGATCGCGTTCGGCGGCCGCACTCTCGGTGACGGCGAGCCGAAGTACCTGAACTCCCCCGAGACCGTCCTGTTTCACAAGGGACGCGAACTCTACGGCCTGTACGAGGCCCGCCAGGCACTGCGTCACATCGACCAACTGGTCGTTGTAGAAGGCTACATGGACGCCGTCGCACTCGCCCGCCACGGCATCGATTTCGCCGTCGCAACCCTGGGTACCGCGACGACCAGCGAACACCTTAACCGGCTGTTCCGTCTGACGGAGAACGTCTGTTTCGCCTTTGACGGGGACCGGGCCGGCCGCAAAGCGGCCTGGAGAGCGCTCGAGAATGCCCTGCCACAGATTCGCGAGGGCCGGCAAGTTCGCTTCGTGTTCCTCCCGGAAGGATACGACCCCGACTCGTTCGTCAACGAATTCGGTACCGATGCGTTCCTTAAGGCACTGGACGAGGGCGTCGCCCTGTCGGAGTTCCTGATCCAGGAACTCGCCGGGCAGGTGGACATGAACACGGTCGACGGCCGCGCACGCCTGGCGGAGCTGGCGCGACCGCTCGTCAACAAGATCCCACCCGGCGTGTATCGCGAGCTCTTGCTCGACAGCCTCGCCGAGGCCGTCGGTCTGACCGCTGCCAAGCTGGAAAAAATGCTGGGACGTGACAAAAGCGGCGCAGCAGCCGTCAACGCCTCTGGAAGTCTGTCACGTCCGCCTGCACGAAAGCCGATGAGCGGGCAGCCTTCGGTGATTCGCCACGCAATTACGCTGCTGCTCAACGATCCGGCCGCGTGCCTGAAGCTCGACATTGAGAAACTGGCCGGCGTCAGTCGCGCGGGGGTGAAGTTGTTGCGAGCCCTCATTGAAACCGTCCAGGCCGAGCCCAATATCACAACAGCCGGACTGCTGGAACGCTGGCGGCATGATGAGGCCGGCCGACATCTCGGCAAACTCGTGGCATCCGAGGTGCCGCTGGATGACGAATTCAACGCCGCCGCGGAGCTTGGCGACTGCCTGGAGCAACTTGCGATCTCCGGGCGCAAGGAAAGAATTACTTTTTTAATTGAGAAACAAAGAGTTAACGGCCTCACGGATGAAGAAAAAGCCGAGCTGCAGGAGCTATTAAAGGCAGCCTAACTCAATGAAATTTATGTAGATTCCGCTCCTTCATAAGAGTAGAATTACTCGTTTGCATTTTTTGCCCGCAGGAAATTCCGTCTTGATTGAGAAAAAAGCACCGACACCGATTGTTGCCGTGAGCAAGCAGGCTCAGCAACTCAAGGATCTGATCGCCCGAGGCAAGGAACAGGGCTACCTCACCTATGTAGAGGTCAACGATCACTTGCCGAACGACATCGTCGATCCTGAGCAGATCGAAGACATCGTCAACATGATTAACGATATGGGTATCACGGTGTATGAAGAGGCGCCTGAGACCGAATCGAAAACGCTGACCGACACCCCGGCGACTGATGAGGACGCCGTTGAGGAGGCCGAGGCTGCGCTCGCCAGTGTTGATGCGGAGTTTGGGCGCACGACCGACCCTGTTCGCATGTACATGCGCGAAATGGGTACGGTCGAGCTGCTAACGCGACAAGGTGAGATCGAAATCGCGAAGCGCATCGAGGATGGCCTGAACCAGGTCAAGTACCACATGGTCCATTTCCCGCCGACGGTGGAGGCGCTGCTGGAAGTCGCGGACCGGGTTATTGGTGGTGAGACGCGCATGCAGGACTTTGTCGTGGGCTTCATCGACCCGAACGCGCCCGACGAGATCAAGCCGCCCGCACCCAAGACCGACGATGACGACGACGACGAAGTCGTCGACACGGGCCCCGATCCGGAGGAGGTCAAGGCACGCGTCAAGGTCATTCGCCGGCATTTCAACCGTTCGATGAAATACCTGGACAAGTACGGCCTGAAGGACAAGCGCACGGTAAAGGCACAGGATGACTGCGCGCTGCAGATCATGGAGCTCAAGCTGGCGCCGAAACTGTTCGACGCACTGGTTCGTAATCTGCGCGACGTCGTGTCGATCATCCGAAGCCAGGAACGTCTCGTCATGCAGCTCTGCGTTCGCGACGCTGGCATGCCGCGCAAGGATTTCCTGTCGAGCTTCCCGAAGAGCGAAACCGACCTTAACTGGATCGAAAAACACATTCGGGCCAAGCGCAAGCATTCATCAATACTGGCCAAACTCAGGGACGACGTTTTGCGTGCACAGCGCAAGCTGATCGCTGTGGAACTGGCAACGCTGCTGTCCATCAGTGAGATCAAGGAAATCAATCGCCAGATGTCGATCGGTGAGGCAAAAGCCCGCCGCGCCAAGAAGGAAATGGTCGAGGCAAACCTGCGTCTCGTCATCTCGATTGCAAAGAAGTACACGAATCGCGGCCTGCAGTTCCTGGATCTTATCCAGGAAGGCAACATCGGACTCATGAAGGCGGTCGACAAGTTCGAGTACCGCCGTGGCTACAAGTTCTCGACCTACGCAACATGGTGGATTCGCCAAGCCATCACGCGCTCGATTGCTGACCAGGCGCGTACGATTCGTATTCCGGTGCACATGATCGAGACGATCAACAAGCTGAATCGAATTTCCCGCCAGATGCTGCAGGAAATGGGGCGCGAACCGCTTCCTGATGAGCTCGCTGAACGTATGGAGATGCCCGAGGACAAGGTTCGCAAGGTACTGAAGATTGCCAAGGAACCGATCTCGATGGAGACCCCGATAGGCGACGACGAGGATTCACATCTCGGCGACTTTATCGAGGACCAGACGGTGCACTCGCCGGTGGACTCAGCGACAACGTCGGGGCTCAAGGAAACCACGCACTCGGTTCTTGCCGGTCTGACGCCGCGCGAAGCGAAAGTCCTGCGGATGCGTTTTGGTATCGATATGAACACCGACCACACGCTCGAAGAGGTTGGGAAGCAGTTCGACGTTACGCGTGAGCGTATTCGCCAGATTGAAGCCAAGGCGCTCAGGAAGCTTCGTCATCCGACGCGCTCGGACCAGCTCAGGAGCTTCCTCCTGGAAGACTAGGAAAAAAGGCCGGGCAATGCCCGGCCTTATATTAATCGTCCGACTCGACCCAGGGCGTCGCCCGGATCTTATACACCGGAGTCCAGGTTTCTCCTGCGTCGAACGACCACTCCATGACCCAGTCCCAACCGTCTGCGTCGGGTGCCATGAAAGTTATGCGGCGTGGTTGCGGCTGAATGGGCTTCAGGATGTCCATGACGATATTCCCGTTCTCATCCTGTTTGGCGGAAATATGCATCAGGCCCTTCAGCTTCTGTGCGGCCCAGACAATTTCCCAGGACCCTGAATCCGGATTGTAGGTGCGCAGGTTGGTACCCCAGCCGCCGCTGTTGGGTTTCCAGAAATCCTGCACAGCCGTACCGTCACCAATGCACTTGAATATCCAGCGGGCGCCCTTGCCGGGCCCCCAACCGCTGCCGTCCTGTGCCAGCGCCTGGTCTTCGATCTTCCAGTCGCCCACGTACCGCCCGAACTGTGCCATCGGGCCTTCCATGCAGACGTTATCTGCTACAGCAACACCGCTCTGAGCGCACAGAAACCCGACGGCGACCAGCACAGGCGGTATCTTGAGTCCCATCATCCTTTCCCCCTCTGTCTTTGCGAAGAATCATTGGCGTGCAACAACAGTTGGAGTCCGGATGTCGCGATCAGTTCCGCCGGGGAGCCCGGAGGCTTGTCGGTCCTCGCGACCGCTAAAGTACTTCGAGCGCTTTCCTGCGCTTGGTGTGGAAGTCCTGCTTTTCGACGAACTCCAGGAATTGATCCTGGGGCAATGCCCGGCTGTAGTAGAAACCCTGGACGAAGTCGCAGCCGTTGCGATGCAGGAATTCGAGCTGCTCATGAGTCTCGACACCCTCGGCGATTGACACCTTGCCGAGTTCTTCGGCCATGCGAATAATCGTGCGGCAGATGTTGTTCGATGTAACACCACTTCCAATCTTGTCAACAAACGACTTGTCGATCTTGATGACGTCGAACGGCATCTGTTGCAGGTAGCTCAGCGAAGAATAGCCGGTCCCAAAATCGTCGATCGCTACCCGCACACCGTCGCTTCGCAGAGACTCCAGCAAGGCGATCGCCGTATCCTTGTTCTGCGCAACGGCCGTTTCGGTCACTTCGAGCTGCATGTAACCCGGGTGAATTTCATGGCGGCGCACGGGCTCCATGATCGCCCGCCTGAACCCGGATTCTCGAAGTTGCAGCGCCGATACGTTTATGGACACCGGACCGGGGTGCAATCCACGGTTGAGAATTTCGCGCAGGTCCTTACAGGCTTGCTCGATGACCCATTCGCCTAGATCGATAATCAAGCCCGAATCTTCGGCGAGCGGGATAAATTCGTCTGGCGAGATTACGCCGTTCGTCGGGTGCGTCCAGCGCAGAAGCGCTTCGGCCCCACTGATTTCACCGCTCGCAATATCGAATTGTGGCTGGTAATGCAGCTGCAGCGCGCCGTCGTAGTACGCCTGACGCAGGTCGCGTTCCAGGCCAATCTTGCGGCGGCTTTCGGCATTGAGCCGTTTACTGAAGAACTCGAAGCGCCCGCGGCCGGCATCCTTGGCGCGATACATGGCCGCGTCCGCGTTCTTCAGCAGGGTCTCAACGCTGTCGCCGTCTTCCGGGAACATGACCACGCCGATGCTGGCACTGACGTAGTGGTCGACATCGCGCACGGTGAACGCCTCAGCCAGCCTCGCGAGCAATCGCTCAGCCATTGAACGCACGATCGACTCGTTGCGCACGCTGGGCAAGACGACGACAAATTCATCCCCGCCGAGCCTGGCAACGGTATCTCGATCGCGAACCTCGGAAACGATCCGCTTGGCGGCCTGGATCAACACGCCGTCACCGACCGAGTGTCCAAACACGTCGTTGATTGCTTTGAAACGATCGAGATCGAGGAATAACAGCGCGCCATGTTGTTCCTCAACTCTTGCGTTCGCAATTTGTTGCTCGAGTCGATCCTTGAGCAACTGCCGGTTGGGTAGCCCCGTCAGCGTGTCGAAATGCGCCTGACGATACAGTGTCTCTTCGCGCTCTACGCTGGAAAGCGCGACGGCGAAACGTCCGGCAAGGTCAACAACGCGCTGCATGCTGCCCTGCGACAAGTCAAATCGAGACTCAAAGCCCAGCAGCAAAACACCCTTTAGTTGTTCATTGAGAACAACCGGTACCAGGACGACGAACGGATGCCCGAATGCCTCGAAACGGGCCTTGTAGGGTGCCTGCTGTTCATCGACTTGAGTGATGTCGACCTGGCGCGGCTGGCACCAGCTGTGGTCGATACCGCCGGGCAGGTCCACACGTTCGTGAACGAACTCCTTGCCGCACGACGAAATCATTTTCCCTTTGCTGGGTGCGTCGATATCGCGCGCGATAACCGACGCCGACTGACAGCTGGTCAGTTCAACCAGGTGACCGACCACGTCCTCGGATACATCTTCGAATTTGGTGCCCGACAGGATCATGCGATCGATACCGGACATCGCCTCAAGCGCCGATATCTGGCGGCCAAGTCGTCCCGCCATGTTGTTGAACGCTTCGGCCAGCCACTCGAATTCATCACCGGTGCGTACACGGACCCTCGCGGCGAGGTCGCCGCCGGCGTATTGGCGGGCAGCCACCGTCAGGTGCTGCAGGGGGATCAGGCTGCGAGCAATGAGCTTGATACTCAGGAACCCAACCAGAAAGAGCACCAGGACAATTGCCGGAATGAAGATACGCCGGAAGTCAGTCCCTGATCGCATCGCGAACGAAACCGGCTGCACGACGACGATATCGATACTCGGAGCGCCGAACGAGCCGTCGAGAAAGAGCTGCCAGAGCGCCGCAAAGTGCGTCTCTCCATCGTGCTCCCACTTGCCGAAGGCGCTACTGCGGACTTCAGTGTCAGCGATCAAATCGCCATGCACCGCAGGGTCGACACCGGTTGTACAATAGTACTGCAGCCCCTCAGCGCCGAAGACGCAGAACTCGGTGTTGTACGGAAGATTCTCGCGCGCCCCCCAGATCTTGGCCGTGTTCAGCTGGAACGCCACAACAGAATCGGCATTGCCGTATTCCGCGCTGCGCAACATAATCAAGGAACCCCGCGGCGTCAGGACCAGTTTGGTTTTTCCCGACGCCAGGAACTCACGATCACCCGGACCGAGTTGAATGACATTGCTGTTCTCGTTCAACGACATCGTGGGCGGGGTGTCTTCACCAATCGTCCAGACAGCATCGAAATCGTCGAGCAGGTAACCATGCCCATTGGCGGTTGCAAGCCCCCCTTCCCCGGCAATACGTACGACTTCTGCCGCTTTTTCCGACGCCAGCTCCAGGCGCGTCAGCACCTCGATGCCATACTCCTTGGCACTGTCCTTGAGAATTCTCGAGGTCTCGCCTTCGAGCCCCCGGTTGAATTCATGCCAGGCAAGCCATGCCGTAAACACCATCGGCAGGATTGCGGCGAGCAGGAAGAACGCGAAAATCCGCCGGCCAACGCCGCTGGTGAGGGTCCGATTGATCGAACTGTCGTCCATCAGTAGTCCTCGCCCAACCCGATGAACGCCCCGTTATTGGCACGCACGATATCATCACGGCTTTGCGCGGCTGACAACGGACCTGCGCTTTCACCATCTTTGCCGATACTGTACAGATCGAAGTCGGTGTTCAGCGGGTTGAGTTTGCCGTCTTTTCGCAAGGCGCCAACGCCACCGCCTGCTGCCGGTATGTTCAGAAATCTGTAAGGCTGATCCCACGGGTCCAGGGGTATCGGTACGCCCATCTCCTCGAGGGTGAGTGGAATGCGATCATTGTTGTTGAGCCGGAAGCTCTCGACGGCCAGGCTGAGCTTGGCGATGTCACCTATCGCCGCCGACACTTTGGCCCGGTTTACGAACATCTGGTAAGAGGGGATCGCGAGCGTCACCAGCATCGTCGCGACGACGAGCGCCACGACGAGCTCGAGCAGTCCGAATCCTTTCGACGTCTTCCTGAGCACTCTTCCCACATATGTGACCAGGCCCCCATATTGAGCGCCCGCACCACATTTCAAACCACAGTTGCCGCAGCATAAGGGATTGACCATGAAAGGTCGTGGACCTGTGTCACGAACGATTATGTCCCGTCCAGACGCATTTCGGGGTGATGAATTTCGCGGTGACAATTGGCGCACACGAGGATACATTTTCGTGCTTCGGCCTTGATTCTTTCCCAGCTACGGTTGGACAGTGACCGGAGATCGAGCTGGAAATCTTTGCCTTCGGATAGCTGGTGATGAAACTCGAGCGCCGCGAACAGAATTTCCGCTTGCGCCCACTCAGTTTCTTGTTGCACTCGATACATGTGCCCACGATCGATTATTGGGGCAATTGGGGTCTCTGTACGACCCCCATATCTTCGCAGTTCGCGCCATTTCATCAAGTCACTACAGCCAACGAATATCTGCTAGAATCCTCGCCCTTAGTGGGCCTGTAGCTCAGTTGGTTAGAGCAGGGGACTCATCAAAATGGTGCGTCCGTGGCGAGAGCTGCGGATCGAACGGGATGAATTCAGGGGAACCTCAGCAGTGCGGCTGGTGGCAATCCTGAGCCAAGCCGCGAGTGCACTCGCGGAAGGTGCAGAGACTACCTGAGGACTACAGTGTCCTTAATAACAGGCTTGAGCGTCCCGCCCCTAACGACTTGGTCGAGGGTGATGAGATAGTCCGCTCCGTCCGGAAACGGTCGGAATCAGTGAATCCCTTGGTCCCAGGTTCGAGTCCTGGCGGGCCCACCACTTCCTAACGCAGGATCGACGCAATCTCCGGCAACCACGCACGCCAGTAGTCGATCTTGGCCTCGAGCAACGCGACGGCGTGGCCCGCATCGCGCCGCAACAGGCGCAGGTGATCTCCGGGCCGCAATTGCCCGAGAACATGTCGGTCTGCTCGAGCGATCTGTGCAATGCGCGGGTATCCGCCGACCGTCCCGCAGTCCACCGCCAACGCGTAGGGCGAGCCATCCTCGGGACACTGGATCGTACCGGGAATGACACCCGCACTTGGCATACGTCCGTCCGACGACACCGTGAGACGCGGACCGTCGAGCCGCAACCCGACACGATCGGCACGCTGATCGATGACCCAATTGGTTTCAAACAGAGCCACCTCGCTGGCGTCATCCAGCAGACTCGTTTCCGCGGTGTCGCACGCGTGCACGGCCCAGCTCGATGACATCGGCACTTGAAATTCGTCAGGCGTCCTCAGCGCCGACTGCTCACGCGGAGCGAGAACCAGCACATCGCCGGACTGCAGCGCCCTGCCCTGGTGCCCACCAAAGCCCGCCTGCAGGTTCGTCGACACAGACCCGAGAATCCCTGGTGCCGCGATCGCTCCCGCGAACGCGATGTATGCCCTGGCACCTGTTTGCATGGCGCCAATAGCCAGCTCATCTCCCGCCGCCGCGAAGAGCGTTTCGTGCTGCGGCTGTTCCTCGCTGTTCAGCGTGACTGCCGCGTACGCGCCGGTCACCGCAAACGCGCAGTCGACATCGAAGCGCAAAGTCGGCCCGACCAAGGTCGCCTCCAGCGACGCCCCATCCCAGGCATTGCCGACCAGTTTGTTGGCTAACGCCATTGACAGCGGATCAGCCGCGCCGCTTGCCTGCACGCCCATATGACGCAGGCCGATGCGAGGTCCGGCCTGGACCGTCGTCTGCAAGCCCGTTTTTAAAACCGTGACGCTCATACGTCGAACGCGTCCGCGGCAACAGCCCTGAAGCGCACGCGCATCCCGGCTTTCAGGGCGAATGGGTCGGCCGCGTCAGGATCGAACAGCGTGTGCGGCGTGCGGCCGATGATGTTCCAGCCTCCCGGGCTCGCCATGGCGTACAAGCCCGTTCGGCGATCTGCGATACCCACCGAGCCCGCCGCCACGCGCGGCCGCGGCTCGGCCCGGCGCGGGACCTGGAAGCACGCATCAAGGCCGCCGACAAAGGCGAAACCTGGCGTGAACCCGACCATGTCGACGCTGTATTCGTCGCGCGTGTGACGCGCGATCAACTCGTCCGCCGGCAGCCCGGTCGCCTCGGCAAGGGCTTCCAGGTCGGGCCCGTATTCCCCACCGTACACGACCGGTATCTCAAGGAGCTCGGCCGCGGTATCGCGCCTGTCGATGCCACCCTCGATCACTGCCGCAATCTTCTGTCGCGCGTCCTCGTCATCGTGCGCTAAGGCATCAAAGCGAACAACGACCGACGCAATTCCCGGCACGACTTCGAGCCAGTTGCCGGCTTCACTCAGCGCTGCTGCAAGCGACTGCGCATCCTGCGGTGTGTCGACCGCAATGCAGAACAGGTCATCACCGCATCGTGTGAGCACGAATGTCGACTCCATGAGATTCCAGGACATCGCGAACGGCCCGCGCCTTCTCTGCGGCACCGGGTGTATCGCCATGAATACAGAGCGTGTCCGCCTGCACGCTTACGACCTCGCCGTTTCTTGCTGTCGCCTCTCCTGCTTCTGCCAGCCGTACCGCCTGCGTCGTCGCAACGGACAACAACTCATGGACGGCGCCAGGTTCTGAACGGGGCACCAAGGTGCCGTCGGGTTCATAGGCCCTGTCAACAAAGGCCTCCGCGATAAACGCAAGGCCATGGCGTTTTGCCGCAAACTCGAGCTCGGTGTTGGCCATGCCCACGAATGCCGGGCTGCCGGGCGCCTCCGCGGTCACGCGGGCGATGATATCGGCGAGTTCCCGATCCCGGACGGCATCATTGTAGAGCGCACCATGAGGCTTCACGTGAGTCAGCCTGGCACCCAGGTGGGCAGCAATGTCGGTAAGCTCGCTGACCTGCGCGGTCAGCGAATCGTATAGCTCGCCACCTTTCATGAACCCGCTCCGACGGCCGAAGCCTTCACGATCCGGATAACCAGGGTGCGCGCCGACCGCCACCCCATTCGCGATTGCCGAGCGCACGGTGCTGGTCATTGAAGCGGCGTCTCCGGCATGCCCGCCACATGCGACGTTGCAGCTCGACACAATCTGCAGCAGATCCATGTCGTATTCGTCGCCTTCTCCGAGGTCTGCATTCAGGTCGATTCTCGCCACTACGATGCCTCACCTTGCTCCCGCCGTTTTCCCGACAGTATCGATTTGTACATTTTGCCGAGGGATTTGTCGCGAGATCGTCGCTCAGCAATTGTCTCGCTGTTGCGGCGATCCTCCGATTGCAGCTTGCGGTAGCGGCGCAGTCGCTCGGCGTCCAGGTGCCCCTCAGCAATGGCCGCCTGCACAGCGCACCCCGGTTCCGACGCGTGGGAGCAATCGGAAAAGCGGCACGCTGAAGCCAGAGCCGCCACTTCCGCGAATACATCGTCGATCGCATCACCGACGTCAACAAGCCGGAGCTCCCGCATTCCCGGCGTGTCGATCAGCCAGCCTCCATGCGGCAGCCTGTGCATGGATCGCGACGTCGTCGTATGCCGTCCCCTCTGGTCGTCCTCGCGGGCCGCCTGCGTTTCCAGGTGCTCACCCGTGAGCGTGTTCGTCAGCGTGGACTTCCCGACACCCGATGAACCCAGCAGCGCCACCGTCTGGCCCGACTCACACCATGGCCGCAACACGTCGACTGCTTTCGGATCCAGCGCGTTGAGGGCCTCGACAAGCACACCGGGCGCGAGCTTGGCGGCAGCGGCTACGAATGCATCCGTGGACTCCACGGTGTCTGCCTTGGTGATGACGATGATCGGAAACGCCCCCGCGTCATGTGCGATAGCAAGGTAGCGCTCGAGGCGCGCGATATTGAAATCGCGGTTCGCCGACGTAACGATGAACAGCGTGTCGACATTGGCCGCGATCATCTGCACGTCCGCGCCGGCTCCGGCGGCGCGCCGCCGAAATGCCCCGAAGCGATCGAGTCGTCGGACTATGCGCTTTCCCGCATCAATGAGGACCCAGTCACCCACGGTGATCTGCATCGCCGCCGCCTTCGGAGAGAGTTCGACCGCTTCGTGGCAGTCCTCACCGGCGACGTCGACACGATCCCGTTGGACGTTGAGCACACGCGCCGGGCGGACGTCGGCATCCGCATCGATCTGCGCCTGGAAGAACGGTCTCCAGCCAAGCATTTGTAACGATTCAAGAGTACTCATGAGATACACTGCATAGCACGTATTCGCCTGCAGGGAAAACCATCATGAGCGTAGTTCTGGTAACGGGCGCGAGTTCCGGGATCGGTGCGGCTATCGCCATAGCGTTCGCGGAAAACAGCTGGGATGTCATGGCCGCCGGCCGCGATGAGGGCCGTCTTGAGGAGGTCGCGGACGTGTCCGAACGCATCGTGACCTGGGCAGGTGAACTCTCGTCGTCGGAAGAGTGTGACGAACTGGTCGCGGATACCATCGATGAATTCGGCGAGATCGATTGCCTGGTCAATAATGCCGGCATCATCATTCGTGGCAACGCGGCGGACACCAGTGACGACGATTGGCGCGAGACGATGACGGTCAATCTCGACGTGCCGTTCTTTCTTAGCCGGGCAGCGCTGCCTTACTTGCTCAGGGCCGAGGGCAGTATCGTGAATATCGCCTCCGACTGGGGCCTGCGCGGCGGCGAGCGCGCGGTGGCCTATTGCGCGAGCAAGGGCGGCCTCGTATTGCTGACCAGGGCCATGGCCAGGGACCACGCCCGCGCGGGCCTGCGCGTCAACGCCATATGTCCGGGCGATGTCGACACGCCCATGCTCGCGGCCGAAGCCGAAGCCGAGGGCATGGACATCGAGGACTACATGGAGGAAGCGTCGGAATCCGTACCGAGCGGACGCGTTGCCGAGCCCGAGGAAGTCGCAGCGCTCGCCTTGTTTCTCGCCAGCGACGCAGCAACGCATATCAACGGCACGACCGTCGCCATCGACGGTGGTGGCGGCGCCTAAACGCCCGAGAAGTCCACCCCGCCAAACACGAGCGACGGCGACAGCGTCGCAGAATACGGGTACACGTCGTTGCCAAGCAGTTCGAGCTGGTTGAACAGATCGCGGAGGTTGCCGGTGACGTTCATCTCACCGACCGGACGACCAATCTCGCCGTTCTCGATCATGTGGCCGCGCAGGCCCAGCGAGAAATCGCCGGTGGTCTGGTCGGCATTGCCGCCCAGCCACGAGGTGACGTAGACGCCCTCGCCGACGTCGCCAAGCAGCTCTTCGAGCGACTGCGAACCGGTCGTGATCACGCGGTTCGAGGACGACCCGGTCGTCGGTGCCATGTCCGTCTTGCTGCCGTGGTAGGTGTCGACGTAGACATTGCGCACGACGCCGTTCTCGATAATGGGCAGGCGCCGCGACGAAATACCTTCGCTATCGAAATGCCGCGAACCGAAACCGCGCGGCATCAGGGGATTGTCAGTGATCGACAGCTTGTCACTGAACGCCTTGGTGCCAATCAGGTCGGCCCAGAACGACTGACCCTGGCTGATACGCCTCGCGTTCGCCGGCCCCATCAGGCGACCGACCAGTGAACCCGCGGCACGGGCATCAACCAACATCGTGGTTTTCGTCGTCGGACCTTTCTCCGAGTGCAGTCGGCTCAACGCCCGCTCGAGTCCGACTCGTGCCACGTCGCCCGCTGCGGGCAGGGACGCGACATGCTGGCCACCGACGTAGTATCCGTCCTCGGCGCGTTTGTCGCCTTCGTCCCGAAGCGTAATGCTGGTCCCGTACCAGCAGTATGTCTCGGCGTGCGCACCGGCGAACCCGTTACTGCTCACCGACGCCGAGTTGACGGTGCCATCGTAGATACCCGCTGTCGCGGAAATAACCCGATCATGTGCCGTTGCGATTTCGTCGAGCTGCTCGCACCAGGCGATCCGCTGCTCGCGCGAGATACCGGCCACGTTGTCATCGACAAGGTCCAGTTCATCGGTCGGCCGATCGGAAAACAATTCAGTTGGCGTGATACGGCGATGCTCGTCAGGCTCCAGCGCCCGGGTGATCGCGACCGCCTCGCGGACAAAGCGTTCGAGGCGCTCGGGGTTCATGTCGGTCGTGTTGTGGCTCGAGTACCGCCCGTCCGCGTACACACTGACGTTCAGGTAACGCGAGGTCGTGTCCTTCACCTTTTCGAGTGCGCCGGCACGATATTCAAACTGCACGTCGCGCGTTTGGGAGGCTGTCACAAACGCGTCCTTCGCGCCTGCCTGCTTCGCCATTTCAACGGCCTGTGCCGAGCGGTTCTGCAAATCAGCCGACATTTTCGCCCCCTACGGTCATGTTCGACACGAGCACTGTCGGGATGCCCTGCGAGACGGGCACGCTCTGGCCGTCCTTGCCGCAGGTCCAGCCCCCGGTGTCGAGGCGCGCATCGTTGGCGACCATTGTGATGCGCTTCAGTGATTCGGGCCCGTTGCCGATGATATTCACATCCTTGATCGGCGCCGTGATCTTGCCGTTCTCGACGAGCCAGCCGTTCTTAACGTAGAACGTGTAGTCGCCCGCGCCTATCTGCACCTGGCCGTTGGTATACGTTTCGCAAATGATGCCGTGATCGACGGCGGCAATTATTTCTTCTTTCGTGTGCGGCCCGTCCTCCATGAACGTACAGCTCATCCGCGGCATCGGCGCATACTTGTAAGACTGACGGCGACCGGAACCCGTCGGCTTGAGCCCGTATTGCTTCGCGCTGATCTGGTCATGCAGGTAAGACTTCAGGATGCCGTCTTCAACGAGCACCGTCTTGCCGGCTTTATTGCCTTCATCGTCATAGTTCAACGCACCGCGCTCACGCGGAATCGAAGCCTGGTCGACGATCGTGACAAACGGCTCCGCGACCTTCTTGCCGATCATGTCGGAGTAGATGCTGGTGCCCTTGCGATTGAAGTCGGCTTCCATTCCGTGCCCGATCGCCTCGTGCAACAGGATGCCAGAGGCGCCCGACGCCAGGATGACCGGCATCTCGCCAGCCGGCGGGCGACGCGCCTCGAACTGGATCATCGTGCGGTCTACCGCCTCCTTCACCATTGCAGTCAGGCGCTCTTCCGAATACCAGTTGAACTCCTCGCGCGCGGCGATGTTCGAGTAACCGGTTTGAACGTCTTCTCCCTTGCGCGCCGTAACGACAACCGTGATACGCGCCATCGGGCGGTGATCTGTAACGAGCCTGCCGTCGAGCGTGGCGACCATGACACGCTCATCGCCGTCGCCCCAGTACACGGCGACTTTCTCGATGGCCGGGTCCATCGCCCTGGCCTTTTCCTCGACGAACTTGAGGATCGGCAACTTCTGCTCGACCCCCACGTCACTCCAGGGAACGCTGGTCGTATACAGGTCGCCCATGGCCAGCGGGTTGAATGACTGGGGGGCGACAACCGCGCTACCCGATGCGATCGCAGATGCTGTCCTGGCCGCCGCCAGCATTGACGGTTGTGTCAGATCCTCGGTAAACGCATAGCCGGTCTGCTCACCAACCACCACGCGCAGGCCAACTCCCTGTGCAATGTTTGAGCTGGCGTTACTGACGATGCCGTCTTCGAGCGTCAGCGAGTTGGTGCGTGAGTGCTGGAAATACAGGTCCGCCGCATCCGCACCGCTGGCCGTGAGCTCGGACATCACACGTGCCGTGGCAGCCTGGTCTACGCCGAACCACGTCATGAACGGATTGTCCGGTGTCGCCTGGCCGAGGACCGTTGCGGATTGCACACCGCAGCCCTGCAGGAACCCAGGCATGGTGATAATCGCACTTCCGGCCGCCATGTGGCCGAGAAAGGCTCTGCGTTTGATAGTCATTCTTACCCCCGGTTGGATTTAAACTTTAGATGCGCCGACTTCGCAAAAAGTTGCATGGTCAGCGTCGTGACAGGGCCAGTCCGATGCCTGCTGCGGCCAGGAACGCGCCCGTTACACGATTGCGCAATTGGCCGAAGCGCCCGATGTAGCGTCGCGCGGTGTTGGCAAACGCGGCCCACAGGACGTCGCCGACGAACAATACGCTGAGAAAGACCAGCGCTACGATTCCCAACTCCATCATCGTCGGCGAGCCGCCGACAAATTGCGGAATAAAAGCGGCATTGAACAACAGGGTTTTCGGATTAAGCAAGGCGACGACGCAGCCGCGCCAGAACATGACCGGCGTGGCTTCAATGGCGGCAAGGTTACCTGCAGGCTCGCGCCAGGTCCTGATGCCGAGATACACGAGGTAGATGACGCCCGCCCACTTGATCCACGTCAGGGCCTCGGCGGCAATCTCGACCAGGGCCGCGAGTCCGAAAACCACGAGCAGCAGCTGCAGGCCGACGCCGACCGTGGTACCCACGACGGTGACAACCCCCATCCGGAGGCCGTACCTCAGGCTGTTGGCCACGATCAGCGCCACATTCGGTCCCGGGATCATCACCAGGACCGAGGTTGCGGCGATCAATGCGGCCAGGCTGCTCACATTCCCACGATCCCAAGGAAGAAGCCAAGAACCACGCCGACCACGGGCCCGACGATTTTCCACAACAGGCCCGACACCAGCAGCGCAATGATGATCATCATGCCGAAAGGCTCAATGCGGTCGAAACTCATCGCGGCACGCGGTGGTAGCAAGCCGCTCAATACCCGGCCGCCATCGAGAGGCGGAATCGGGAGCATATTGAAGACGGCAAGGATGACGTTAAAGAACACGCCGAAATACGCCATGTAGGTCAGCATGTCGGCCGCCGGGACCGTGCCGCGCATGACCGCGGCGGCGGCGAGGATTGCGGTCCAGCCGGCGGCCATGGCCAGGTTTGACGCCGGTCCGGCAGCCGCCACCATGGCCATGTCGCGCTGTGGGTTCCGGAGGTTACGCGTGCCAACCGGCACCGGCTTGGCCCAGCCGAACAGTATCAGCGGCGCGCCCGTTGCCTTGGCCATCACCAGCAAACCCAGTGGGACGAGCACCGTACCGATCGGGTCGATGTGCTTGATGGGGTTCAGTGTCAGCCGCCCGAGCACCTCGGCTGTCCGATCGCCGAAGTGCCGGGCAGCAAAGCCGTGAGCGGCTTCGTGGACCGTAATCGCGAAGATAGCCGGTACCGAAAACAACAGTATCGATTGAATCAGGGTCAGATTTTGCATCGCGCCATCATACGTTATGCGGCCCGATGGCGGCTATTACCAACCGCCGCCTCCACCGCCTCCGCCACCGCCGCCGGACGATCCGCCACCGCCGCCGCCTGACGACGAGCCAGGTGGTGACACCGACGAACTGACGGCGGATCCCAGCCCGCTCGACAGGCTATTGGTCGCCTTTGACAGGTTCGATGTATTCCAGCGGCCGTTGTACCAGGATGGTCTGTACGCATTACCGTCCGGATCACGAATCGCCGCCAGTACTTTCGCAAAACGCTCCGACCACGCCTGCTCGACGCCGAGTGCGAGCGCAAACGGCAGCATCATTTCGAACAATTCCGGCGTCTTTTGCGGCGGGTTCCGCAGGTTTAGCTCGTCTTTTTCCGCGATCTCCAGGAAATCCTTGAAGCCCAGCATTTCGTCCAGCAGCTGGCGACCGCGAATAGTCGGACGCTTCATGATGATGGCGAAAACGGCCATTGTCAGGAACGACAGCACGATCATCGCGATCACAAGCGCGGTCGCCCCACGACCGACATTGACGGCGATCAGCGTCGTTAGGATAACGATCAGGATGGCTGGCAAGTTCAGCAGAGCATTGGTCTTGAAGTAGTGATTCTTGTAATCCTTGCGCAGCGACTGGCTGTGTTTCGAGCGCGCTTTGCCAAGCACTTTGTGGTTCGAGTTCTTGAGCGTAACGACATCGCCCTCTGCAAAGATGGCCTCGAACAGCTCCCTCTCGCCTGGCGCCATCGGCGGTTTCAGTGTTTCGGTATTGAGTTTCCTCAGCGAGTGCGTCTTGCCTTTCTTGCTGATCTCGAGGTAGCCCTTCACGGCCAGGTTCACGATGGCCGCCGTCATCACCTTGTCGTCGTAATACATCTGCCGGATATAGCGCAGGGATGCCGGCGAGAACCCTTTGGGCGGCTCGTAGCGAGTGATGACGACGCCTTCCACCGGATCCTTGCCATGTTTGAGCCAGGTAGGAATGTAGTACAGCAACAACAGCAGATAGCCGAACACGGCGACGAGCAGATTCCGGTTGTCCTTGATTATCCAGCCGACACGATCCAGCACCGTCGGTTCGTCGACAAAACCTTTGGGCCAACCCACGACAATCGTTAGTCCGTGGGCGGCCGGCAGGGGATTGTTGGCCGCGAAATGCACATCCCCCGCCTCGTCCATGAAGCGACCGTAGTCCTGCTCCTGGGAGCCCATGCGTCCGGTGTAACCTTCGACAAACACCTTGTCCCTGGGTGCGTCGAAACCGAGCCGCACTGTGGCTGTTGCCTTGTCGATCGGAAATGCCCAGTTGTTGCCCGTGGCATTCCAGTAGAGTTCGTCGTGCTCGTCGAAGAACCCAAGCATGCGGTCGGCCCGGTAACGGAATGTATACGTGTGCTCTCCATGATCGATGAAGCGATTTGAGCTCCCGAAGTACGTACGCACGTCACGTCCGCTGCGGACCGTGTGAAATGCCTCCGGCTGGCCGTTGCGCTGCACGAACCGGGGTTCGAGCTTGATCTTGTAGGCGTTGCCCAGCCGGTCTTCATATTCCACCGGGAAGTCGCGATAAATGCCGCGTCGTATCTGCTTCCCTTCGGACCGGACCGTTATCGTTTCCGTGACCTCGATCATGCCATCGGTCAGCACGCGCACGTCGCTGTGAAAGCTCAGGATGCGTTCGTCGGCGATGGCTGCAAGCGGCAGGCAGAGCAGCAACAACGCAATGATCCGTCTCATTCCACCGTCCCGAAATCGGCAAGCGGCACGTTGGCCGCCTCATCCGAGGACTTCTGGAAGAAATCCCTGGGTTTGAAACTGAACATGCCCGCGACAATATTGCTGGGCACGCTCTCAGTCATGGTGTTGTAGTCCCGCACCGAGCCGTTGTAGTAGCGACGTGCGAACTGCAGGTAGTTCTCCGTCTCCACAAGTTCGTTCTGCAGATTGAGGAAGTTCTCGTTCGCCTTGAGGTCGGGATAGCTTTCGGCAAGCGCGATGAGGCGGTCGATGCCGGCGCTGAGTTTTTCCTCCGCCCGGCCACGAGAGCGTATGTCCGCCTTCTGCATGGCTTCGGTCCGCAACTGCGTTACGGCTTCGAGTGTCGCGCGCTCGTACTTTGCGTATTGATCGACCGCGGTGACAAGCCGCGGAATCAGGTCGTGGCGTCGCTGCAGCTGGACATCAATATCGCTCCACGAGGTATCGACCCGATTGCGGCTGCGAATCAGGCGGTTGTAGAGGACGACGCCGGCAACTCCGATAAGCGCCAGCGCCGCGATAAGGACTGACGTCACTGCTTGTTGTCGTCGTCAAGGTCGTCGCCCAAACCCTCTTCCTGTTCGGCTTTCTCCTTGACTTTTTCCAGGTCTTCTTCGGCTTGTTCGCGCCTGTCCCGGTCTTGCTCGCGCGTGTGTTCCTTAAGCCGATGTACTTCTCTGGAGTGGTCGACCGCCTGCTGGCGATCCGCCTGGCCCTGGTCCTTGGAACCCTCCGGGCCTGCCAATACGCCGGGTGCGGCGAAAATCAGCGCTGCTACCACAAGTAACAGTCTAAGCATGATATGTCTCCTACGGAGTGACTAGTAGAAGAAAGAGAAGAACACCTGAATGACGTTTGCGTCAAGTTGATACAGCGGTTCGCTGCCGAGAACTTCCCCGACCGAGAGATCCGAGAAATCGTGGTAATCGACGCTCAGCATATTCAGCGACGCCGTTACCTTGGCCCGCTTGATAAAGCCCCAGGTATCGTTGCCGTCATCACTCAGGAACTCGTAGGCCGCCTGCAGCTTGAAGGTATAGCTGGTCAGCGGGCTGAGTTCCTTGTCACGACCGCGGAAATTGGTCGCCTGCGAGCGTGAGAAAACATCCCTGTAGAAATGCGCACCGGTCTGGTCGTGGTAGCGCAACTTGCCCGTGAACGTGAAGTCCCGCCACGGGTGAATATAGCTGATAGAGGCCGTGTGCCCTTCGACATCCCAGGTATCCGTGAAAAACCGGTATTCGCCTTCTACCGCAGCCCGGTACGGCAGGAAATACCGCATCCTGACACCGACCGCGTTACTCGTCCGAGTGTTGGGATAGAGCTCCGGTTCAAAACTGTAGCCAAGCGCACTTCCCGCATCGAAGTAGCGCACTGAACGGTAGGGGTTGTTGAGATAGCCCTCTTCCGTGACTGTCTCGACGTTGAGCGACGAAATCAGGTTCTTCGTCAGGATCTGGGTCAGGCCCACGCCGTAGATCTGGCGGTCGAGCGGTTGTTCGAAGGTTGGGTCGTCGGAGCGCCGCACGAGGTCGTCGCCGAGCGCATAACTCAACGTCAGCGTCGTCAGGTCGCCGAACATGTCCTGGCTCACGGAAAAGCTAACCGTCTCGCCGTCGAAGTCGGACTCTTCGCTGACCGTGTAATTCACGCTCATCGTCGTGTTGCCACGCAGGTAGTCCATGCCAAGCGACCACTGCTTGCGTTCTTCCGTATACGGACTGGCCGTCGTGATGACATCGATCGATGCTGAACTCACCATGTCGACGTAGTAGTTGCCAACAAATGAGAGACTCTTGCCCACCTTCTTCCGCACCAGGACCGACGGACCGTCAATCTCCACGCCGCCGCCGTCATAGAGATGATAGAGGACGTCCGTCCTGTCGTCGGGCAATACGCCGGCGTGCGCGGCGCCAAACGCCATCAGGAATGCTGCAATTGTCAGTGTGCGACGAATCATCAGCCTTGTCCGTTAGTTACAGCCACAGCCGCCGCCGGCCGCTCCTTCGCCGCCGCGCGCGCCCTCACGAGCCTCAAAGACGTGCTGGATGTAAGCCGTTGACACCGGATCGCCATCCAGCGCCATGATGGGATCAGCCAGCTTGTCGCGCTCGTACGGCTTGACCCAGGGCTCGATACCACCGCATCCGGACAATGTCCCGACAACGAGCAACGGCAACAGGATTCGAGCTGCTATTAAGAGTTTTCCGTTCATATCGCTAACCTTATCCCAGAGGAAACGCTGCGGAATGTGACCGCTGCCTCAGAAGAACACCGTGACGCCGAGGTGCGCTTCAATATTGTGAGCCGTCTTCTCTTCACCGATTACATCAATGTCAAACAGGTGATCGCGGAAATCGAGGTGCAGGGCCACCGAGTCCGTCAACAGGAAGCGATACCCCGCGCCGAAATTGACGGTGAAACGATCGTCACCTGCAAATGTCGTAGAGCCGAGACCCGCGATCAGGTACAGATTGGTATTGAACGCCCGGCCCTCGCCGAAAAAGACCTCGCCCGGCATGATGTTGTAGCCGACATTCAGGTTGTAGTACGTCAAGCGGCGCTCGCTGTCGGTAATGAGCTCGGCCCCGCCGGACAGCACTTCGAAGCTGGTCCGTCCGCCTTCCGTTTGCCCGACCGTCGCCTCCATGAAGAAGCCTTCGGTGATGTGATAAGCCAGGCGCACCCCGTAGACGAGATCGCTGCCGAAGTCCTCGATACTCATGATGCCCGCGTACGCACCCACTTCGAAATCCTCACGATCAATCTTGGGTTCCTTGATCTCACGACGCTCGACCTGTGGATCGATGACCTGCCCGGGCTCTTCAGCCGAGAGCGGCGGCGCCTCCTCGTTGCCGAAGCCGAACAGGTTCTTCGTGGCGGCACAGCCCGACAGGCTGATCATCGCTACGATCAGAAAAAGAACGCGAAACCGACTTTCCATTCTTCTATTTCCTCATTCTCATCACGGCTCGTGAAGACCACGTAGCTCTTGTATTCGGCGCGCAGCAAAAAACGCCGCGCCGTGTAAATTCGAAAGCCGGCGCCGACATGACCAATCTGGTCAGTGCGATCGGTTCCCTCGATGATCGTAGACTTCGGCTTGGTATGAATCGCGCCTGCGCCCAGCGTGAAGTATGGCGAAACACGCCATTCGGGCCAGGCCTCATGCACAACGTTAAAGCTCGCCATCCAGCCATTCGAAAAATTGCCGAGGATCTGGGACCCCCAGAACTCGACGGCGACGTTGGGATTCAGGGAGTAGCTACCGTACAGCGACGTAATGTTCGCACCACCGAAATCACCGGCCAGCGCCCCAGTCTCCCACTTGGCATTAGTGAAGTCCTCGAGCGTCGCGGCCGCAAAGCTGACCTGTTTGCCGTCGCCTTGCAGCGTTCGTTCCATCTGCGCCCGATCGACCCAGCCTTCCTTGCCGCGGTCGGAACGCACGAGATACCAGTTGGTCCGCTGCTTGACGATCTGCACCGACTCGCCACGATCCACGACATTGAATATCGGGTAGCCGCGGCCCGGCCCCGTACGCATTTCCAGGTAGGGATCGGCCACGACCACAGATCGATATTCTTCGGCAGCCTGCAGCGGCGCTGTCAGAAAAATCTGCAGTACGACGGCACACAGGCAAGCGGCGAAAGTCGCCTTAATTTGCTGGAGCGTCGAAGGGATTGTTGTAATATTGGGCTCCGACATCCAACCATTCCGCAATAAGGCGTCTTTCCGCCTGCGATAAAATATTGAAGTGAGGATCGTTAGGATCGTTGAATCGGTCAAAGAAATCGCTCGATGCCCTTGCACTACCAGCCGAGGCCGGTGACGGCTGCGGGATAAACGCCAGGATGTCGTTACCGTCGGCGTCCTGCCCGATAACGCGCGTCGCGTCCACCAACACACCATTCTCGTCTACTATCTGGAGGTTATCAGTAACCAACAGCTCGCGGTAGGCATGGAAATGCGCCGGCTCATCGACTGACAGACCGTCTATGAGTTCCAGCTGGCCGGCGGGCGGCAAGACCGTTACGCCGTCAGCCGGATCGATATACGGGAACATATGACAGTTCAGGCAATTGTTATTGACTGGGTTGCCATTTGCGTCGAGCAAGGGAACATCCGGTGTCCCGGGGTCATTGTCATCGTCGACCATAACGACGCGGGGCTGACTCCAGAGCGGATGGATGATCGTTTCGTAGTTAATTACGCTGCGGCAATTCCATTGCCAGTCCGACTGACAGGCCAGCGTCGTCGGTGACGCCGTGGTCAGGTCGGTGTAGAGATAGTCAATGGGCGGATTAATGGGATTGCCATTCACATCGAGCGGATTGGCACTCCATACATCGCTATAGCTCACGTTCATCGACGGCTCGATCGAGGAACACGCATCGTTCGCACAGGTAATCCTGGCGCGGACTTCTGCCATGGTCTCGCCTACTTCGCCAACGAACCACTGCGGATCGGTATTCGGGAATTCGACACCGGCCACCTGCGCACCGGCATAGGCGCTCTCGAACGCGTCGTAGCGGCCATGCGAGAGACCGGTACTCTCATCGTGGCAACCGTTGCATTTCAGTTCCTGGCCTTCACTGACGGCAATCCAGCTCTCGTGACGCGGTGAGAAGCTCATGCCCTCGGCATCGAGCACGCTGATCATCAGTGCCGCGTTGGCCGGCACCTTGACGACGACCGAGCCATCCGGCTCAACGGGTGCGTAGCCGACGATCTCCTTCATGCCAAAGAACGTCGTGACGCCGTAGGCCGTATCGTCGAAATCGAGCAGGTCTTCATCAGGAATCGACACGGCTTTCTCGATGCGCAGGAAGCGGGCCGGCCGGTTCGCCGCCAGCGTCTGCGCAGGATCGGCAAGGATATAGGGATCCAATCCGAACGGGAACGCGCCGTCGAAATCGTAGACGTTACGGATATTCAGAACGGCCTCGCCGGAGTCGGGCAAGGACGAATCCTGGGAGTAGTAGTGAAGCCCGTCGGGAATGACCGCGGGGAACGGCCGTGGATCGGCCGAGACCACCTCGGTAAACATGAAGCCTTCCTCGCCCGCGACGATCGGCAGCTGCGTCTGGTCGCGCGGGTCGTATATCCAGATCCCGTACAGCGGCGGTGCGACCGTGAACTCGCCGACAGCCGGCGGCGTATTGGGATCGAAGGCAACAAAGTTCGCCAGGTTCTCGTCGGTGCAAGCCACGATCCGAACATCATTCGTATTGGGGTCGCCATCGTCTTCGAGCGCCTCAAGCAGTCGGCACTGGCTCCAGCTCACCATCAGGCGCCCGGTGCCATCCTGGATCGGGAATGCCGAGTAATACCGACCGCCAGGCGACGGTTGGCCGGGCTCCGTGACGACATCGTTAGTCGTCGCGTCTTCCTGCGCAGGCCCCGTCAACACGCCGATGTTGTCCTTGGTTGGCTGCGTATTCTCGACGTACTGGCGTGTATCGATGGTAACGAGCTCGCCGCCGCCCTCAGTATCGGTGAAGGGCCGCAACAGCACCAGGACCCGGCCGTCCTCGGTTTCACGCGGCTGCATGAACTGGACCTCGGCATTATTGGTACCGGTGTCGTGACTCCACTGGCCGTACAGCAATTCGATTTCGGAGCCGTCCGGATTCATGCGGTACAAGTTGACGGCATCGTTGTTCGTGTGGTGGTCCCAACGGCTGAATACGACCTTGCCATCGACCATAACTGACGGGTCGAGGTCGTGACTCTGGTTAAACGTGACCTGCTTCAGCCCCGAGCCGTCGTCGTTCATGATGTGGATATTGAACGCAAACTCGTTTTCATCCTCGTCCATGGCGGGAAACGCACCCTTGTTCTCGTCAAGCAGCAATGCCTGCGACTGGGTTTGTCGGGTTGATGAGAAAATGATGCGTCCGTCCGGCAGGTACTTCGGCATGATGTCGTGACCAATTTCGGATGTAAGGTCATCCGGAATGACTCGCACCAGCTCGTCCGTTTCGAAGGTGTACTGCCAGACGTTCCAGGTCGCTACCTGGTCGTCTTCGTCAACGTTCGGGTCGAATGGCGTGCGCATCGAGAACAAGAGCCGACTACCGTCGTAGTCGATCTCGACATCACGAATGGCACCCAGGCCCTGCGTAATCTCGCCCGTGATGTTAACCGGTTCAGCGCCAACGGCGGCACGATCGCGAAAATACAGATCGGCGCCAAAGTCGAACGTAATCTGCTCGCGCAGGTCCTGTTGTTCGAACACACCGTTATTATTCGTCGGCAGCGGAGCCTTGACGTAGGCAATGGGGAAATCGACAATCACCGGGTCCGGGTTCTGCCCCGTCCCCAGCTGCACGCCTTCGCCTTTGCTGCAGGCAGCAATAGCAATGCACGCCAGCGCCAACGCGACCGTCCTGGTCACTTTACCTTTAAGTCCTTTTTTCATTTGTCGCGATAGCCGGTTCATAGCTCTCACCTCAATTAGCTTGGCAGGGTACGACGCGCGGCATTTGACATACCGTTAACGCAGTCACAAACCCGACTGGAAATTATAAGTGGCTGCGCAATACCAATGTAATGTCTCAAAAGCACGACAGCTCAAAAGGGTGTCCGGCTGTTGCGCCGGCATTTTGAATGTATGGAAATACGCGACAGTCAAAGGTGTCGCCACTACTCGCTCGCGCCGGAGCCTGTTGTTTGGATGTGACACAAGCACGCCGCCCTGTCTCTCTTCCGCGACATCCCCTGTGCCCTTCGCAATCAGTAGCTTATCCCGGCCGGTCATAACCCTTGTGCGAAAGCGCCGACAATCGTATTACATAAGCACGCCAGGGCCTGCAGCCGTGTGGCATGGCTATCTAATTGTTTTTTAAAAGATAATCGGTGAAATCAGCGCCGCTCACCAAGACTGGCACAGCACTTGCTTTATAGATTGCAGATCGACCGAAAACAGCGGCCGCGATGCCGCGCGATCTATCGGACTGTGAATGCTTTCACGGCAAAGGGCGAAAGGCTCAGGCAACATTTTCCGGCCACGCTTTGCGTTATTAACGAAATGACGAGCAAAACGATATGAAGAACAGGAAGTGGACAGGACACACGGACGGCCGATTCGGCGGACTCCTGCGTGCCGCGCTCGCTGCAATACTGGTCACAGTGTTGTCGATGCCGGCTGTCGCAGGTCCCAGGGAACAGGCAAAGCGTATCCATGAGCGCATTGCCGGCGTACCGCCGACCGCTGGCGTGTTGACGCAAATGCAGAACGCGATTTCGAGCTCCGACCCGGCGTGCGCACAGTACGCGGTGACCGGCGCCAAGTGCGCGGCGTATATTGCTATGGAGAACAGCAGCTTCTATAACGTGACGCTGAAGAACTTCGCAGCGCCGTGGACCAACCGCGATCGCTCTGTCTTCGTACCGCTCAATGACTACGTCGCCACAGTCATCGGCATGATCCGCGACGATGTGGACTTCCGTACTGTCCTGTCCGCGGATGTTCAGTACATCGGACGTGCCGGCACGGTTGCTTCGGGCCCTGCCGCTAATAACAACGACCATTATGCGGAGCTCGAGGCCGGTAACCACGATCTACAGGCCGTGCTCGAGCCAACCACCCAGTCGAGCATCAACAATTTGCCGCCAAACGCAACGGCGGGCGTCATTACCTCACGCGCAGCGGCAGAGGCGTTCTTCATTGCCGGCACCAACCGCGCGATGTTCCGCTTCACGATGGTCAATCACTTCTGCATGGATATGGAGCAGCTGCACGATCCGCGGATGTCGCCAGACCGCATCCGGCAGGACGTGAGCCGCAGCCCGGGCGGTGACAGCCGCCTGTTCCTGAACAACTGCGTCGGCTGCCACACGGGTATGGACCCGATGGCCCAGGCTTTCGCCTATTACAACTACGACGATGTTGCAGGTGCCATCGAGTACACGAATGGCGTAGTACAGCCGAAGTACTTCAACAACGATCTCAATTTCCCCCAGGGTTTCCGGACGCCGGACGATCACTGGACGAATTACTGGCGTACCGGTCAAAACCGTTATCTGGGCTTTAACGGCCCCGGCACGATAACCGCCGAGGGTTACGGAGATGGTACGGGTGCCAAGTCACTCGGCGTCGAGCTGTCAAACAGCGACGCTTTCTCGTCCTGCCAGGTCAAGAAAGTGTTCCAGGCCGTCTGCATGCGCGAGCCCGAAACGCCCGCGGATCACACCAAGGTTGATGAAATTGTCGGGAACTTCGCCGCGAGCGGCTTCCAGATGAAACGGGTATTCGCGGACACCGCTGAATACTGCATGGGCCAGTAGGGAGACATGACGATGAATAGAATATTCGGAATTGCCGCCCTGCTCGCGAGCCTTATGCTCGCAGCCTGCGGCGGTGGCGCACCCACTACCGATAATCCTGTAGCGCCGACCGGCGGTAACCCTGCCGGTACACCTTATGCCGGTCCCGTAGCGCGTGACGGCGATGTACTGAAATTCCAGCAGGAATTCTGGTCCAAGGCCCGTGGCTCGGACCGCTGCGGTTCCTGTCACAACGAAACCGTCGGCCAGACACCCATGTTCGTTCGAGCGGATGATGTGAACATGGCTTATGACGAGGCCGTCACCGTGGTTGATACGAATCAGCCGTCCTTGTCGCGCATCGTTGAAAAAGTCAGCACGCTGCCGACGGGCCATAATTGCTGGGTCGCAGATCCCGGCGTGTGCGGCTCGATCATGACGACGTGGATCGAAAACTGGACTGGCGCTGCCGCAGGCGGTGGTCGCCAGATCGTACTCACGGCTCCGCCGGATCGTGATCCGAGCGACAGCAAGAACTTCCCGACCGACACGGCCCTGTTCGAACAGTGGCTGTACGACGATATTCTCGTGGTCTACTGCCAGCGCTGCCACAGCTCGGAGTCGGCAACGGCCCAGCAGCCGTACTTCGCCGACCCGGATGTCGCGTCGGCCTATGATGCGGCCAAGTCCAAGATCAACCTGGACACGCCCGAAAACTCGCGCTTCGTCATTCGCGTACGCGACGAGTTCCATAACTGCTGGAACGGCAGTGACTGCGTGAGTTCAGGCGCCGAAATGCTGGCGGCCGTGAACGGCTTCGCCGGCGGTATCCAGCCGACGACGGTCGATCCGAACCTGATCTACAGTAAGGCCGTGCGCCTCGTCGACGGAACGCTCGCCTCCGGCGGCAACCGTTACGAAAACGACCAGATCGCACTGTGGGAATTCAAGACGGGCCTCGGTTCTACCGCTTTCGATACCAGCGGTGTTGACCCTGCGATCGACCTGAATCTGACGGGTGACGTAACCTGGTACGGCGGCTGGGGCATCACGATTGGTGCCGAAGACTCGGCCGGCCCGGGCAAGGCCCAGGGATCGACGGTCGCCAGTTCGAAGCTGCACGACGTCCTGGTCGAAGCGGGCGAGTTCTCGATCGAAGCCTGGGTGATTCCGGCAAACGTGACGCAGGAGATGGCGCGCATCGTCAGCTACTCGGCGGGACAGAACTCGCGCAACTTCACGCTGCAGCAGACGCTGTACAACTACGACTTCCTGCTGCGCACCAATGCGGCGGACGCGAACGGCACGCCGCTGACGACGCTTAACGGCGATCCACAGTTGTCTACGCCTGACGCTGATGAAGTTCTGCAGGCCACGTTGCAACACGTTGTGGCGACCTTCAGCCCGGTTGATGGACGCAAGATCTACGTCAACGGCGAGCTGGTCACGCAGACCGATCCCGTGCCCGGCGGTACGCTCGTCCCGTGGCAAAGCAATTTCGCGCTGGTTCTCGGTAACGAGGCATCGAGCGACGGACTGTGGGAAGGCACGTTCCGCCTTGCCGCCATTCATCGCCGTGCGCTGAGCGAAGAGCAGATCACTCAGAACTTCGACGCGGGCGTTGGCGAGCGCTTCTACCTGCTGTTCGATATATCCGAACGCATCGGCGCGCCGGTACAGACGTCTTACGTCCTGTTCGAGGCACAGCAGTTCGACTCCCATGCGTACCTGTTCGACAAGCCTCACTTCACGACACTCGATGGTTCGGCCCCGCAGGGCATCAACATGCAGGGCATGCGCGTGGCCATGAACGGGCAGGAGGCGCCGGTGGGACAGAGCTACGCCAATCTCATCCAGGCCCTTGACCTGTCGGATCCGGGCGCACTGGACGAACTCGGCCAGCCGCTGTCCGTACTCGGCGCGGTTCTGCCGCTCGAGAAGGGTCCGGACGCAGATGAGTTCTTCCTGACCTTCGACAACCTCGACGGCGCGACTTTCAATCGACCCCAGGATCCTATGCTCACGGTGGCCGATTACATCGCGACGGCGGAGACGATGAGCCCCGACATCGGTGTGAAAACGTTCGACGAGATTGACGCCACCTACGCCGCGATCACAGGTATCGATCGCGTAACGTACCAGCGCGGCGGCATTTTCATGGTCGACGAGACCTACCAGGAGCTGCGACAGTCGCTGCCGGCGATTGAGTCGGCCGAGGCGTTCCTCTCATCGCACCAGGTTGCCATCGCGCAGCTCGCGATCCAGTACTGCGACGCAGCCGTCGAGGACGCAACCCTCTGGCCGACGTTTGATTTCAATGCAGCCCCTGGCGTCGCATTCAGCGCAGGCAATCGCGATGCGTTCGTCGAGCCGCTGATCGAGAGTGCTGTGGGCCATTCGTCCACGAGTACGCCGATCGCGTCGCAGCCGAGCTATGCCGATGTGCATTCAGAAATGGCGTCGTTCGTCTCAGGCGGCGGCGCACGGCCGGACAACCTGATCGATCGGCTGCTTACCGGTACGAGTAATACTCGCGCGATCTCCAAGGGCGTGTGCGCATCCGTACTCGGCAGCGCAGCGACGCTGGTTCAGTAACGACAGGACTACCAAGGGAATATTGAGATGACCATGAAACGAAACAAGGACAATTGGGATCTGCCGCTACTGCATCCTGATCATCCGCGTCCTGTCACGCGACGCCAGCTCCTGTCGCAGGGATTTATGACCGGTGCAGCCTTTACCGTGGGTGGTATCGCCCCCCTGCTGACGAACCCGGCCTATGCCGACCTCGCGGCGGATCTCGACGCACTGCGCGCACCGGCTGAGTGCAACATCACCGACGGCGCGGGCAAGATTCCGTTTATCTGCTTCGACCTCGCGGGTGGTGCGAATATCGCCAACTCGAACGTGCTCGTTGGCCAGGAGGGCGGTCAGAACGATTTTCTGGCAACCAACGGCTACGAAAAGATGGGGCTGCCGGGCGACATGGTCCCGGGCCTGAATGACGCTAACGGCAACCCGTTCGCGAACTTCGATCTCGGGCTCGGCTTTCATTTCGACAGCCCGTTCCGCCGCGGCATCCTGTCGCGCGTGAGCGCAGCGACGGCGGCCAATATCAACGGTGCGGTCATTCCCGCACGCTCCGACAACGACACAGGCAATAACCCGCACAATCCGATGTACGGCATCGCACTGGCGGGCGCGAAGGGCTCGATCCTGGGCCTCGCCGGCTCGGAGAATTCCGATTCAGGCGGCAACTCGACGCTGCCACTGCCGTTGTTTAACCCCGAGCTGCGGCCGACCAAGGTCGATCGCCCCAGTGACGTGGTCAACCTCGTCGACACGGGCGATCTCGTCGGCATCCTGTCGAAGGATGACGCAACCAAGGTCATGGAGTCGATCTATCGGCTTTCCGATGAAAAAATTGCGCGTGTCGAAACGCTGGTCAATCGCGATGTCGACATCGACAAAGCGGTTCGTTGCGGCTACCTGAAAGCTGCGCACATCGCCGACCGCTTCGGCGGCACTCCGATTGATCCGGGCCTCGATACGGACATCGTTGACGATGCGGCGGGGATCTTCACGAACGCTGAGTTCTTTGCCGGCAACCGCGATGCGCGCGAATTCCAGAAGACGGCGTCGGTCATGAAGCTGGTCATGAACGGCTTTGCCGGCGCCGGCTGCGTCGAAATGGGCGGTTACGACTATCATGGTGGCGCCCGCGCCGAGGGCGAGGTCAAGGACTTCCGCGCCGGGCAGTGCATGGGTGCATGCCTGGAATACGCGGCGAGACTCGACATGCCGCTGATGCTGTATGTCTTCAGTGACGGCTCGTTGTCGTCGAATGGGGTGATCGACAACTCCAACGACGGTCGCGGCAAGGGCGAGTGGACGAGTGACAACTCCTCGACCGCCGGCTCATTCTTCCTCGTTTACAATCCGCCACGACTGGGTGGACGAGCCATCCTGAAGGGTACTACACCGGATGAACAGGCAGTGCACCAGCAGCTCGGCTATATGGATGCCGGCGGCTCGGTCGCGCGCGCCGCGACGCCAATGGCAAACAACGTCAACCTGCTTGTGAACTCCGTGGTGCTGAACTACATGGCGCTGCACGGCCAGGTCACCACGGGTGAGTTCGAGGCGATCTACCAGAGCCTTGGCATCGGCCACGGTCTCGGCAGCGATCTCGACCGGTTTACGGCGTTCGAGCCCATCGTGAACAGGACGGTGCCTGTCGCTTAAGGCCTGTCAACGATTTGCCAACCCCGCATAGCTAAGCTGTGCAGCCGCGCGGCAGCGCGGCAAAGCTACGGCCAGCCGCTTCCCTTCGGCTGGCCGTTTTTTATTGCATAATCGCTGCATGACTGAACTAATCGCTCTGCTTGCCTGCCCACGCTGCGACAAGACACCCCTCGAGTCAGGCGAGAACAATTCACACTGCAAAGCCTGCAATATCGACTTTCCGCATGTCGATGGCATTCCGTGGATGTTTGCCGAGCCCCACGCCGCGCTCGGTGAGTGGCGTGGCAGGCTGCAATTCGCGCTGCAACAATTCGGCCACGAAATTGCCGGTCTCGAACAGGAGCTCGAGAACAAGGAACTGTCGGCCCTTGCGAAGCGACGCGTGGAGCGCTACAAGAAGTGCGTCGAGTCGCACCGGCGGAAGCTGCAAAAACTGCTCAGGCCGGTCGACGTGCAGTCGCTGCAGGGCAATTATGAAAGTTACCTGGCGCTGCGTGCGCGGCTGCCGTCCGACCAGGGCCTCAACACCTACTACGCCAATATTCACCGTGACTGGGGCTGGGGTGGCGAGGAAAACCAGGCGTCGCTCAAACAGATTCGCGCTGTCCTGCACGATCATGCCGATCTCGGCAACGTCCTTGTCCTCGGCGCCGGCGCCGGACGCCTTGCCTATGACATCCACACGAATCTTGAATGCGAGTCGACAGTGGCGCTCGACTTCAATCCCTTACTCATGCTTGTTGCGAAGGCCGTCACTGAGGGTGGACAGGTCAATCTCTATGAGTTCCCCATAGCGCCACTGGCGCTCGAAGACGATGCGATACTGCGCAAGCTGTCGGCACCCGAGCCCGCGGGCGACAATTTCCACCTCGTGTTGGGCGACGCGTTGCGGCCGCCATTCCCGGAGAAGTCCTTCGACACGGTCGTAACACCGTGGCTTATCGACATCATCACCGAGGACCTGCCCGTGTTCGCGTCAAGAATCAATCGCCTGCTCAAGAAGCAAGGTCGCTGGGTCAATTTCGGATCGCTCGCATTTTCGAGTCCGCGCCGCTCGAAGCGCTATAGCCCGGAAGAAGTCAAAGCCATTGTCGGCGAGAGCGGCTTTTCGGACCCCTACGTATCGCAGGCCACCATTCCTTACATGTGCTCACCGGCCAGCCGGCACGGCCGCCAGGAACGAGTCTTTACGTTCTCGGCCTACAAGGAACGCAATGCCAGCAAACCCGAGCGCCACCGGTCCCTGCCCGACTGGATCGTGACGGGAAACGACCCGGTACCCCTGTCTCCGTCGTTCCGGCAGCAGGCCATGACGACCCAGATTTACTCGTTCATCATGTCCTTGATCGATGGCAAACGCTCCATCAAGGACATGGCCGTTGTCCTTGAAAATCAGAAGCTTATGACCAAAGAAGAAGCCGAGCCCGCGATTCGTTCGTTCCTGACCAAGATGTACGACGACTCGCAACACCAATCGACCTTCTAAATTAAGGGTTGACTTAATTAAGTAATTGCTTATTATATGGGCATGGATACTTTCACTGCCCTTGCTGACCCCACCCGCCGCCAGATCATCGAATCCCTGGCTCTGGGTGAATCCTCGTTCGGCGACCTCGCCGACAAATTCGAAATGAGCCGCCCGGCCGTCTCACAGCACCTGAAGGTGCTTCGTGACGCGGGCATCGTAACGGCGCGGGCCGACGCCCAGCGGCGGATCTACAGCCTTACCGAAGACAGCTTCGACGAGGTCGAGGAATGGCTCGGCAAAGTGCGTGAATTCTGGTCGCAACGACTCGACAAGCTCGAACAGCTGCTTGGCGAGCCTGAGGAATGAAGGAGAACAACATGAACGACTATGGCGAATTGCTCGACGAGAGCACCGTGAGATTCGAACGCTTGCTGGCCGGACCGATCGAACGCGTCTGGTCTTACCTGACGGAAAGCGACAAGCGCGCGCAATGGCTTTGCGGCGGCGATGTGGAGACGGTCGCCGAAGGTCACGTCGACATGCATTTTCACAACCTCTCGTTGTCGAGCGCCGAGGACATTCCCCGGCCCGAGAAGTACAAGGACATGCCGGAGAAGATGTCATTTGAAGGAAAGGTCACGCGCTGCGAACCGCCTCGCTTGCTGGAGCACACCTGGGAATTTGAAGACGAATCGTCTCTCGTCTGCTACGAGCTGACCGAAGAAGAAGATAAAGTACGGCTTGTTCTGACACACCGCAGGCTGGACAGCAAAGACATCGTTCTCAGCGTTAGCGGTGGTTGGCACACGCACCTCAACCTGCTCGTCGATGTTCTCGAAGGCAGCCAGCCACGCCCCTTTTACAAGATGCAGCAACAATACGTTTCCGAGTACGAAAAGCGGCTGGGTCTTGCGTAGAGATAG
The DNA here is from genome assembly GCA_945787845.1 of uncultured Woeseiaceae bacterium. Classification (GTDB taxonomy): domain Bacteria; phylum Pseudomonadota; class Gammaproteobacteria; order Steroidobacterales; family Woeseiaceae; genus UBA1847. Next base: position 288,972 of record CALZJH010000007.1, read on the forward strand.
CTGTCAACTTCGATCGGCCGCTCTCAATAAGGGCGGCCTTTCAGTTGGCTGTTCTCTGGAAGCGGTGACCGTCTGCTAACGGCCACAAGCGGCCAGCCGATTAGAATCGGGGATTCAGTCATTGATACCGATGGACGATAGGTACGCTTGAAAAGCTTTGAGCTCCTCATCAGTCCTAATTGCTCGCATGATATCGAGCCGCTTGGCCGCCATCTCCCGGCCCATAAATCCGACGACGATGCCAGGATCGTCGCCAGTCTCAAGAGCCGGCATATTTGCCGCAACGACGCGATTGCAGAACCACTTTAGATCCTCGAATGAACTGCGTTCTGCTTGGCCAAGGTCCCCCAAAGAGCGCGGCAATAGCCTCTGGCCTTTATTCTCGTTTCGGACCTCTTCAACCGTCTTACCCCAATTGCTTGGCGATAGACCAATTGGATACTTCCCTAAGGTTGTTTCGTACTTTAGGATCGATTCGCTCCTCATCAGCAATGGCCATTGCCATTTGTGCCGTTGTCCACCTTTAGCTAGATCGTCGCGCAGAGAATCGATATCGGCGGCCAGTCTTCGGATACGCGGTGCATAGCGTTCGATAACACCTTCCGCGGCCAAACCATCTTCGTGCTCGATGATCGCTTCAGTAAGCTCTGCATTCAGATCTTCGTAAAGGCCATCGCAACGGTCTGCGAGATTATCTGTCGATAGCGAATCACACGCGCTTAACAAGCATGACGCGAAAATTAAGCACAGAGTCTTTCTCATCACCGCAATTCGCTCCTTTGGTTGATATGCAGTAACCGAGCCGATCTAGCTTGGGCCGCTTTGGGTCAGTGGGACAAATTATAGCCCAGACCAGGTAATCGTCGCCTCACGGCCAGAAGCGGATCGTTAGCATGGATCACAAGCTAGTTTTTCGCTCCCGACGTACGATAAACACAGCGCCACCGAGAAGGCCAACAGCGACTAGTATGAGCGCCAAACCCGTGCCGCGACGCTGACGAACTTCGCGCTCCAATTGTCTAAGGTCATTCCAATGGTCCGGTGCGCCCTCCATGCCAGACCTTTCCGCAAGCTGGAGCAGTTGAACCATGTCGTTTCGAACTCTTATCGCGATTGAGCTTTCAGCTTGAGGCTCACCCAAGTAAAGATAAGGGTCTTTGATCTTCTCTGCGCGACCTTCCATTCCCCTCTCGATCCAATACGAATAGCTCCAGTAATTGCTCCTCATTTCATAACCGACCGCGCCGAGCGGAACACCGAGAATCAACATCAGCGCGGGCAGAACCGCAATACTGCGAGCATGGTGGCCAGAGCGGAACAACGCGAATGAACCCACAGCGACGAAGGCGGCCAGAATCAAATATTTCCGCGCGGTGCGCGTCGGGTCCCAAGGCAAGATGGCTTCGGCACTCGCAGCAACGAATTCATTAAACTCGAGTCGGTTGATCTGAAGCGCAACAATCACAGCCGTGATCGCTAGCACGGCTGCGACTGCAACCAACAGTGCCAGCAGCGGTACTTGCGGTAAGTGGATCCGCGGCAATCTAACGTAGCGCGCTGGCACGCTGATATCCTTTCCGGTCAGGCGGTACCAGCCAACAGTGAACGAAAAATAGCTAATTGCACCGAGAGTAACGGTAACGAGCAACAAAACTCCGTACTGTGTCAGACGACCGACGAACTCCCCCCTCGCCGCAGAAATCATTGCTCCGAAAGCGAAGAAAAAAAACAATATGCCGAACAGAACGCCGACCGCGATCAACAACTTCCAAATAATGCGCGGCATCAAATACACTTCCCCTTCAAGACGAGCTGCTTTCGAGCGCTTGCCAGCCGTTCACACTTAGCCAGGGTGAGGGGCTGCTAACGGCCAGAAGCAGACGGTCAAACCCTACAAGTACTCGTCAGAAAATTAGTCTTCCTCAGAGATCAGAACGGGCGGTCCTGTCTTCCCTCGCCAACCCTTTCTTGTCATATAGACGGTAATCTGAATTCTGTACTTTTCAACGAGTTCGGGAGGTTTGTCACGCCTGCCTGCTTTCGTGAAATCTACCGTGATGTCCATGCTGCAACGATGCTGTTGCTCCTTCTGACCTTCCTCAGGCTCGCATTGAAAACCCCGCGCTACAAGGCATTCTTTGAGGTCGTCTGATTTTCTGCACTGATCTAGAAGAGCCCTGGACGCGTTTCTTGCGGCATCCTTTTTTATTCGCTCGGGAACCTCCGCAACACTCGCTATCGGTATCGCCACAACAAGAAAGAGAACCAGATATCGCATAATTTCTCAGCGTCGCCTTTGGGTCAGCAGCAGCCGGTGATTGTATCACCGCGCGAACGACTCCTTGCGGCCACGAGGAGACATTCCGATAACAAGCATGGGACCTTATCAGGGACCGACAGGCTCAGACGCTTTGGCTTTCTTTAGCAACAAACCAACCGCACTTGGGACCATGAGCCAGCCACCGCCCATGGGCATCGCGAGAATGCCCAGTAAGGTCAAGAACGAGAAGCCGTAACCTAAAAACGCCGGAAACGCCTGCTTCTCTTCTTCTATCTGGTCAACAGTTGTGCCGAACAGAATCGTCAACAATCCGACGAACTCAAACCAGAAAGCTAGCGGTCTGCCCGAGTATCCGTCGACGGCATTCCATATGCCATCGCGAGCGATCCCAGAGAGTGGCTCAAAGAAGACAACCGCACCAAATACACAGTGAATAACACCTACAAGAATGATCCATCGACCCACCCATCGCGTCATCGATCTGCGCCCTATTCTCGGCCAATTCGAAAAGCCCAAACAGCCAAACCCGCTGTTACAGCCGAACCAATCCAAGAGACACTCATCGGAACGACGTATTCGTCAACCTGGATCGACAGGCCGTAAATAATTCTCAGTAGCAGCCGTCATTCTACCTCGAAATACCTGGATGGCTGGAGCCGGCCAGTAGCGGACGTTCAGTAGTCGCTGAATCAACTGATTGAAGTCACCGACATCCACTCTCGCTCAACGTCGCGCATTATCGCATCGAAGCGACTATTTCCACGAATGGAGTCCACCCACTCGTTGTGTTGAGCCCAGAAAGGATAGTTGACGTTCCCGATTCGGACGGTGTTTTCGAGCCAATCGAGCGCCTCATCAGTTTCGCCTGCAAGGGCCAGGCTGTGTGTGATTTCTCGGGACAGCAGTTCACTGTCCTTTGCTGCCGAGCGAAGTTCGCTGGTTATCGCATTGCGAGTCGCTTCGTGCTTACCGCAGACCCCGCTAAGTATTGCGTCTGCCAATTGCGCCATAATCGAGTCCGGGTGATTGACTTTCAGCTCGCCAATGACTTCTGACGCTTCGTCATGTCTACCATTCCGAAGCAGGACATAACCCAAAGACCAGGCGGCGAAGGAGTTGTATGGATCCATCTTTAGGAACTGGCGGTAGTGCGGCAAAGCGTCCGAATTACGACCTTCCAGAAGGGCGACGAAACCCGGCATGCAGTGGTTAATAGGAGTGAGAGGGTCTATTGCCAGGCACTCGGAAAATAGATGCAAAGCTTGCTCGTTACGACCGATCAGAGCATACAAATAACCCAGCGTACCAAGCGTGTCAGGATCGGTCGGATTGGCGCCGAGCGCTCGCTCGAGTGGTTCCAGTGCCGCGCGGAGCGCGCCGGAGTGGAACTGCACCATACCGAGTAGCGCATTGCCTCGAGACGAGTTCGCGTCCAGCTCGAAGATCCTTTCCGCACAGTCCGCCGCCTTTTCCAATAACGCGCCGTTTGGGTCCAGCCCAATCTCACTGTATCTCGCATACACATGTCCGAGAGTGGCGAGGAGGCGGGTGTTTGGCCCTACGAGGTCCAGTCCGTTTTCAAGATGCCGTTCAGCTTGCTGAAGGCCGCGCTGCGAGAACCTCCACATTTGATATCGGGCCCGAAGGTAGGATTCAACAGCCCGGGGATCTTCGAGCTTTTCCCTGTCCATTGGTTCGGGCGCAGGGAAGCGCATAGTCAGTTCTTTTGTGACGGCCCGTGCGATTTCGTCGTGCATGTCGAACAGATCAGCCAGAGTGCCATTGTAACGTTCGCTCCACTGAGCGTCGTCGGAATCCAGTTGGCTGAGCTGGAGGGTGACACGAAGCTTGTCGCCCCTTCTACGAATTGACCCATCAAGGATGAAATCGACGCCGAGCTCACGAGCGGTGTCCTGTTGTGTCTCACTCGCGCCCTTTAGCCGCATGGCGGACGCGCTGGAGATCACACGGAACGACTGAATCTTGGAGAGTTCGACAATAATCTCTTCTGTCAGCCCGTCAGCTATGTAGGCACTATCGCCGTCAATGCTCTGGTCCTTTATCGGTGCCACGAGAATCGACGTTCGTTGGTCGGCCGCAGGTGCTTTACTTGAAAAAGGTGCTTCGAGTATATAGCCGCGGCGTGGAACAGTACGGATGAGCTTACGTTCGTGATCGCCAATTGCTGCCCGGACCTCCATAAGACAGTGCTTGAGCGACCCTTCCGTGACGATCCTGTCACCCCAAACTGCGTCCAGAAGCTCGACCTTCGTTACAACTCGCCGAGGTCTCTGAAGGAGATAAACGAGTACGTCGAAAGATTTGCGACGTAGAGGAACAGTCTCTCCTGCTCGGCGAACCTCGGCGCGCAGCGTATCGACAGATGTGTCGCCAAACCGGTAAATCATTGCAACAGCTCGAGAGTAACCACGATAGGCCAGGCTTCGGTCGCCTCGGTCGGAGTTTTAAAGGTGTTCTTTCACCGAAATTTAACAGAAATTTGACGACATTGACTGCCGCCGGGACTAGATTGGATACGTCAAAATCCTGTTTATACGAGCAAAAAGCAAATCGAGCGAGAGCTCGGCCCGCTCTCAAGCAGCCAAGGCCAGGAGAGTCGACGCTCGAGATGCCCGCTCAATCCACAGAGAGGACTTGATTATGAGAGCTCAAACAACCAGGGCGCTGGTTCTTGGTGCCGTGCTGATAATGCCGACTTTGTTTGTTAACTCGGCCTTCGCCGACGACACGCAGAAGTTGAAGATCCACTTCGCGGGTGGATTCGTCCAGAACATTCTGCAAATGCAGGTCGACGCGATGGGCGTCCCGACCGGGGTCGAAAGCCGGAGCATGGCACTGGTCAAAGGACGCGGGACCTTTGGGCGCGTCGACATTATGGCGATCACAGTCGGCGGGCCGCCAATTTCAGACGCGACCTGCTCTGGTGACCTTATCAAGATTGCCGACATCGTCGAGAACAACCTTGTGCTGACATTCGGCGACCTGTCCTTGCTGTATGGGAACGGCGCCGGAGCCGTGTGTCTCAATCCGCGTGACCCAACCGCATTTCCACTCGCGGAGGTTAAGGGCACATGGGATGGAGGAACCGGGAGATTCGAGCACGCAGGCGGCACATGGTCGATTCAGTTCAACTTCGCCGAGCCCGTTGGCATGGCCACGCAGTTCGTCGCTGAAACCGGAGAAATCAAAGGGTATCTTACCGGACTTCGTGACGACGACTGAACGGTCCACAAAGAAGAACCGCGCTTCGGCGCGGTTTTTCCAGAAGCGCGAACTTACGAGGTGCCGAGAAGACGTTTTTTGATGTACCCGGCAATCTTTCGAATCGCTTTCATCGACTCCGGCATCTTGCCCTTGAACATCTGGAACACGTGCCACATTCCGGGCCAGATCTCGAGTTCAACGTCGATGCCTTCGGCCCCCAGTTTCTCGGCGAAGCGCGTGGAGTCGCTCAGCAGGATTTCGTCATCGCCGACCTGGATCAACATCGGCGGCAGACCGGCAACATTGGCAAAGACAGGCGACACCAACGGATTGCGCCACTCTGTTTCGTCGGGACAGTAATAACGCGCAACCACGTGCAGATCTTCAATATGGAACCAGGGATCACGGTCGGCACGCGTTGTCACCGACTCACCGCTCCCGGTCAGGTCGAGAAAGGGCGACAGCAGCACAGCCGCAGCCGGCATCGGGACGCCGGCGTGACGCAATGCCAGCAGGGTTGCCACGGATAGACCACCACCGGCGGAATCACCCGAGATGATTATGTCCTGGGGCTTGAAACCGGACTCGAGCAAGCCCCGGTAGACAGCCACCGCATCGTCCAGCCCGGCGGGGAACGGGTCTTCGGGGGCCAGCCGGTACTCCGGCACCACCGCGACGACGCCGGCGGCACGCGCTGTGTGACTCACGAGCTGCCGATGCGTCCGCCGACTGCCTATAACGTAGGCGCCGCCGTGCAGGTACAAAAGGACCTTGTCCTTGCGTGCCTTTTTTGGGCGCAACCAGTCAACGTCAACGCCCCCGATCTGCGACGACTCGACCTCGACGCCAATCGCGCGTATCAGGAACGTACCAGCGATTTTCTCAAAGTGTTGGCGCGCCGTTTGCACAGGAACGCTCGGCACATCGAGGTTCTGCATGTACCTGCCCGTAATCCAGCGGACGAATTTTGCGCGACGGCTCATACTCATGTAGTAACTGTAACGGATTAACGAACCCGAATCGAAGGAAGCTCCCCATGAGAGAGTGCGTTCGAACGCCGGACAGCCGTTTTGAGAACCTGCCTGACTACGACTTCGAACCCCACTATGTCGAAGTGGACGATATGCGCATGCACTACGTCGACGAAGGCCCCCGGGACGGCGACGTGGTGCTCCTGCTGCACGGCGAGCCGAGCTGGTCGTACCTGTACCGGCACATGATTCCGCCGCTCAAGGACGCCGGGTTTCGCGTGATCGCGCCCGACCTTATCGGCTTCGGCAAGTCGGACAAGCCGACACGAAAAACGGACTACTCGTACGCCGCTCATGTTGCCTGGATGACATCCTTCATCGAGGCGCTCGACCTGTCAGGCATCAACCTGTTCTGCCAGGACTGGGGCTCGCTGATTGGCCTGCGAGTCGCCGCCGAGAACGAACAGCGGTTCGCTCGCATCGCTCTGGGTAACGGTGCGCTGCCGACCGGGGACCAGGCCGTGCCCAAAGCATTCAAAATATGGAGAGCCTTCGCTCTCTACAGCCCCTGGTTCCCTATCGGCCGCATCCTGCAGATGGGCACCGTGAAAGAACTCAGCGCGGCAGAAGTGGCAGCTTACGACGCGCCATTTCCAGGCCGGCGTTACAAGGCCGGCTCTCGCGCATTTCCGAAGCTCGTGCCGATCCGACCCGACGATCCCGCCAGCGACGCGAATCGCGCGGCCTGGAAGGCCTACAAGCGGTGGACGAAACCGTTCCTCACGACGTTCAGCAATCGTGATCCGATCATGCGCGGAGGAGAAAAGGTCTGGCAGGAATCAGTGCCCGGCGCGAAGGACCAGGAACACGTCATTATCAGGAATGCAGGTCACTTCCTGCAGGAAGACAAGGGCCCCGAAATTGCGGACGAATTGATCCGGTTTATCGCTCGAGGTACTTGAGCTTGTCTTTGACCTCACGCCACTCGTCGGCGTCTTCAGGCGGATCCTTCATCTCGGTGATGACAGGCCACTCCTGCGACAGCTCGGCGTTGAGTTCCAGGTAGCTTTCCTGTCCTGGCGGCAGCTCGTCCTCGGAATAAATAGCTTCGACCGGGCACTCGGGTTCACACAGCGTGCAATCGATACATTCATCCGGATCGATAACGAGAAAGTTCGGCCCTTCGTGGAAGCAATCCACTGGGCAGACTTCGACGCAGTCCGTCAGTTTGCATTTGATACAGGCTTCTGTGACAACGAACGTCATGGTACGACCCTTCAGTTTCCGGAGCGCGTAAGCTATGCGAAGTCGGGCCGCTAATCAAGCCGGGATTCGCACATATGCGAGCCACCGCACCGATTGCGTTAAACTCACGGTCAAACGCGTAGGCGGGCATCAGCCCATATTCGAAAGAAATCACTATTGTGAATAGAAACAACGACCTAGAGTCGATCGTCATCCGGCTTGCGGGAGACTCTGGCGACGGGATACAACTCATGGGATCGCAATTTGCGGTTTCGACGGCGCTGGCCGGCGCCGATTTTGCCACTTTCCCCGATTATCCGGCGGAAATCCGGGCCCCCGTGGGCACGACTTTCGGCGTTTCGGCGTACCAGATCAACCTCGGTGTCGGACCGATCACGACGCCCGGCGACGCCCCCGAGGTGCTGGTCGCTTTCAATCCTGCGGCTCTGAAAGTCAGCCTGCCCATGCTCGACAAAGGCGCGCTCGTTATCGTCAATAACGACACGTTTACGGCCCGCAACCTGGCCAAGGTCGGTTATGACAACGACCCACGCGAAGACGGCACGCTCAATGACTACCAGGTGGTCATGGCCGACATCAGCCATCTCAATCTTGAGGCCGTCAAGGAATTCGGCCTGAGCAAATCCGAGGGCGGCCGCTGCAAGAATTTTTATGCGCTCGGCATGCTGCTCTGGATGTTTGACCGCGAGCTGACGCCGATCGAGGCCTGGATCCAGCGTCGACTCGCCGGTACACCGACCATGCGCGATGCCAACATCAAGGCATTGCATGCCGGTCATGCCTTTGCCGAGACCGCTGAACTTTCCGCCAACCTGTCGCAAATCGATCTGCCACAGGCCGAGATGGAGCCGGGCGAGTACCGCAGCATCACCGGCGCGGAAGCGCTGGCGCTCGGCCTTGCCGCCGCGGGCGAACTCGCCGACCGCTCCGTCATGTTCTGTTCCTACCCGATCACGCCGGCATCACCACTGCTACACCGCCTTACACAGCTTGCCGAGATGGGCGTAGGCACCTTCCAGGCCGAAGATGAGATTGCCGCCATTTGTGCCGCCATCGGAGCCTCCTACGGGGGCATGATCGGCGTGACCTCGAGCTCAGGTCCGGGCATTGCGCTCAAGACCGAAGCGATGGGGCTGGCCGTCAGCGCCGAGCTGCCGCTGGTCATCGTCAACTGGCAACGCGGCGGGCCGTCGACCGGCCTGCCAACCAAAACCGAGCAGTCGGACCTCTACCAGGCGGTATACGGCCGCAACGGCGATACACCTATTCCAGTCCTGTCCGCGTCGACGTCGGGCGAGTGTTTCAACATGGCAATCGAGGCAACGCGTATTGCGCTGCGACACATGACCCCTGTGATCCTGCTAGCCGACGGCTACCTGTCGAACGCGGCCGAGCCGTGGCGCATTCCGGACCTGTCGACGATCGAGCCAATCGCCGTCAACCCGGTACCCGACACCGACGAGAGCCCGCAACGCCGTGCGTTTACCCGGGATTCGAAAAGCCATGGACGTGCCTGGGTCACGCCGGGGATGCCCGACCTCATGCATCGCATCGGCGGGCTCGAAAAAGACATCGAGTCCGGCCACATCTCCTACGATCCGGCCAACCACCAGCGCATGACGACCTTGCGCGCCGCCAAGGTTGATGCGGTCGCCGACTTCATCGGCGACCAGGCGATTGAACAAGGCCCGGACAGTGGCGACCTGGTTGTCGTTGGCTGGGGATCGACCTACGGGCCGATTTACCAGGCGACGCGCAGAACCGGGGTCAGCTTTGTTCACCTGCGCCACCTGAATCCGCTGCCGCGAAATCTTGGTGAGATTCTCGGCCGCTTCGACAAGGTACTCGTCCCCGAAATGAACGATGGGCAGCTGACCACACTACTTCGTGATGCGCTCTGTCTTGAGCCGGTACCGTTCGGCAAGGTGACCGGCCAACCGTTCCTGATACGGGAACTCGTCGACAAAATCGAAGCCGTGCGCGGGGAGGCATCATGAACGACAAACTGACTCCCAAGGATTTCGCGACATCGCAAGAGGTTCGCTGGTGTCCGGGTTGCGGCGACTACGCGATCCTTAAATCCGTACAGAAGGCTCTCGCCGATGTGGGCGCCGACCCCGCCAATACCGCGTTCGTATCGGGAATCGGCTGTGCGTCCCGGTTCCCGTACTACGTCGAGACGTATGGCTTCCATACGATTCACGGTCGCGCCCCCGCGATCGCGACCGGCCTGAAGCTCGCAAATCCCGACCTCGATGTCTGGGTCGTGACCGGCGACGGTGACAGCCTGTCCATTGGCGGCAATCACCTGATGCATGCCCTGCGGCGCAATGTCGGCCTGAAGATCCTGCTATTTAACAACGAGATCTACGGGCTCACCAAGGGACAGTATTCACCGACCTCACGCGTCGGCACGAAATCCCCGTCGAGCCCCAAGGGCTCCGTCGATACACCAGTTTCGCCGGGACAGGTAGCGCTGGGATGCGGGGCACATTTTTTTGCGCGGGGCGTGGATACCGACAAGGTAGGAATGAGTGACGTCCTGCAACAGGCGCACGCATTTGTCGGGACATCCTTCATCGAAATCTTCCAGAACTGCATCGTCTACAACGAGGACGTATTCGCCAACTTCACGGAACGCAAGACAGCCGCCAATACGCAGCTGCACGTAAAGCACGGCGAGCCCATGCTATTCGGTGAGAACAACGGCAAAGGCATCCGCTTCAACCAGGAAACCTGGTCACTCGAAGTCATCGACGCGACGGCATCGCCCGACGACGTGCTCGTGCATGACGAAGCCAATGCCATTGTCGCTCGCATGCTGATTGACCTGCACATGCCGGTTGCCATGGGCGTGATTTATCGCCAGCCGGCCGTCAGTTTCGAGCACACGTTCTACGCACACCACCCGACGCGCATGCAACGTACGAAGAGCATCGCGGACTTCATCAAGGGCCCGAGCAGCTGGACGGTCGAGTAAGCGTCTAAATCTCAAATGGTCGCTGTTTGTCGAAGGTCGCGTCTCTTGCGCCAATACGGAAACGATTGGGTACCTGGAATTCAGACTCGTCGACAGTCTCTCCGGCCGCGGAGCGGGCTTCTGACGCACTCCGGCCTACGCGGTCCAGCTCGTTTTTTACGGCGGCGAAGAAATCGCCGTAGCCACCCTCAAAATTACCATTGTCCCAGGTGTCCAGCACCGCCTGCGTGAAGAAGCCGTGAAACGCATTGCCATCGGCCTCCTGCTGGTCCTGGCATGCCGCTAAGAGAAGAATGCTGGCCTGCACCTCGTCCTCTTTCACCTGTGGCGTCTCATCCTGGATACGGTCGTATTCCTTCCGTCGCGCAATGTAGATTGGCCGCACGGACTCCGGCGGCATACAACGCGCCGTTCTCGATCGCTTCTTCGGCCGCAGCGGTCCTCCTCGTGAAACCGTGCCGCTATGACACGAATCCGACATGATCAGAATCCTCACGCCGGGTTCGAATTCGCTGTACAGCGCAAACAGCTCGTCGTCGAGAAACTGTCGATCGTGCAGACACCAGGTCTCATCCAGGCGATCGTCTTTCTCGTCCCGCGAACGGTCGGGAACCTGGCCGCCGTGGCCTGCGTAAGTCAGGTAGAAGATATCTCCCGACTTCAGTTTCTTCGCGGCACGGCGGATTTCTTTCCGAACATTCTCGCTGGTCGCATCCTGACTAAGAAGCAGTTTGGCATCGAAGCCCTGCTCGCGGGCCAGTTCGCAGAGCTCCTCCGCGTCGTACTCGCAGGACTCGAGGTAACCGTCCCAACCATCCGGATAATCCGGGTGCTTGGGCTTCAGTGGATATCCTCTTTTGTCCAGCACATTGATGCCAATGTGCAGTGACATGCCGCTTGTAGCGCTCATGGGCTTTCTCCTTGGGCAGAACGCGAGCGCAGCCACCCCAGCGAAGCCGGTTCAACTGGCGTGGCGTTCGCGTCGCCCTTACTCAGGTTTCTGGGGTTTAGTTCTTGGTACCGGGGCCGTCGCGCTTCGTGCCGGGCCCGTCGGGAGTCGTGTCATGCTTGGTACCGGGGCCGTCGCGTTTCGTGCCGGGCCCGTCGGGACTCGTGTCATGCTTGGTACCGGGGCCGTCGCGTTTCGTACTCGGCCCGCCTCTATTCTCAGTCATCGCTCTGTCCCCTTTGTTGTCGCCTCTTGATCGAGGCAGATATTATTATTGGATCGACGCGACCATAGTAGCACCCGGTTCAAGCGGCACAAAATGCGACGGTTAGCGTTCTGGCCGCGTCAGGGCGTCGAACTTCGTGCTATCCGAGAACAGCGCGAAATCCGGGTCATTGCGGATCAACCGCTTCGAGAAGCCGCGCTCCAGCGATTCCGCGAGGTATTCCCACGCCTTTTCCTCGTCGCCGAGATGCAGGCTCGCAATCGTTGCAAAGTAGAATGTTGAACCGTTATCGGCGAGGTCGAGCACTTTCTCGAGTCGCTCCTTTGCCTTGTTGATATCGCCCGAGAGCGCGTAATACATCGAAGTGCGCACCAGGCTGTCCCCATCCGTCGGGTTGATCGCCAACTCCTGTTCCGCGTACCTGATCGCCGTCTGGTAAGCCGTCAACGCATCTTCCTTCCGGCCCGGCATGAACCGATACGCATCGCCCAGTCGGCCCCAGGCTCGGTGTTCGTCAGGCGCAAGCGCAATTGCCTTGAGCTGGTCGGCGACCGCCTCGGCGAACTTGCCCTGGTAGTAATAGACGAGCCCCCTGTTTGTGTACAACCAGCGCGACGGTAACGGTGAAGCATTGAAGGCCTCTTCCGCGAGGTCCAGTTCCCCGATGGCAAGATATGTGTTGCCGAGGTTGTCCTGGCCAATGCCGTGGTCCGGCGCGAGCTCCGCCACCCTCTTGTAGCGCTCGATGGCCTCGGCATAGCGCGACTGGTCGTAGTAGAAATGGCCGAACGCGCGGTGCACACCCCAGTACCCGCTTTCAACTTGTTCAGCTTTCTCGAACGTCGCTTCGGCTTCATCGAGACGGTTCTGCGCGGCGTACACAGTCGCCAGCGTTATATACGCATTCACGGCATTTGGCTGCTGCTCGATGGCGGCTTCCAGCTCCGTGATCGCCCGATCCAGCTGCCCGTTGATGTTGTAGAGGTTGCCGAGTGCTACGCGAACCTCCCATAAGCTGCCGTCCAGCGTGAGCGCGCGATGGCATGCGATCTCAGCGGTCTGGAAGAACTCGGAGCGCCGGGAGAATTCGTAGTTACGCAGGTTCGCGTTACACCGTCCCGCATGTGCTTGAGCAAACCTGGGATCGATCTCGATCGCTTTTTCGAATAAGCCGGTCGCGCCTGCGAGTGTCGACGCCTCGGAGGGCCGACGCAGGTAGTCCTGTCCACGCAAGTAGTAGTCGTAGGCTTCGATGCTTGTCGTCGGCCGTGACTCGATCTGGCTCCTGGAAGATGGCGACAGTACCGGAACGATCGCCGCCGCGACCGCCCCCGCTATTTTGATTTGTATATCGAGCAGATCTTCAAATTGCTCATCGTAGGTTTCTGTCCACAACAGTTGCCCGGTGTGCGCCTTGTCCACGGCGGCCGTCACGCGTATGCGGCCTTCCGTGCTGCGTATGCTGCCCGACAGGATGTTGTCCACCTGCAGCGTGTCCGCGATCTCCGCGTTATCGATATCCTTGTTTCTGAAATAGGCGGTCGATGTTCGCGATGCCACCTTCAGCTCTGCGACCCGCCCCAGAACGCCGAGCAACTCATCCGCGATGCCGTCACCTACATAGTCTTCCTTTGAATTGGAACTCAGGTTGTCGAATGGCAGCACCGCGATCGAGGCCTGTGTCTGATCCTGGACAGGCGACTCCGCTGCATCCTGCTTGTTGCGGTCGTTGTCATCGGCGGCCACGGATTGAGCAGGCTCGGCATTGCCCGCCTGCCATTTGTCGATTTCACTGATTACCAGTAGCCCTATCGCAACGACCAGCAGGACGGCGAGTATCCAGTCCCAGGCATGGGTACGCACATGGTGCTCACCCGCCCTGTCCTGCCACTTGATGCCTTCGGGTGTCAGATCGAACGCCCACGCCAACACTACCGCTACCGGAAAGCCGAGACCCAGCAACAAGACCACCAACCGGGAGGCCCAGTCCGGAATCTCAAAGACCGGAAAGACAATCGACACGACCTGCAATATGAGCCAGCTAACGACCACGTAGATCGTCGCCACCTTGAAGACGTTTCGTTGTTTTAATTCAGCGATAAATTTCGCCATTCTCGTCCTCTGTGTAGCCGATGCCGGCCCATCGCATTATTGCGATTACAAGTTACTGAAATATATGCGACGAACGCAAATTTTCGATCAGTCGGGAAAATGATTTTAGCCGCATTCGGGCAGCATTTCAGTGTAGACTAGATGCGGCCTTAAATAATCAAAAAGAAAATACGGGCCTCGAATATGGATCCACTAAAAATACTGTTCGTTTCGTCCAATCCGCATTGGACACAGCGTCTTGACCTTGGCGATGAGATGCGCGGGCTCCTGCGCAGCCTTCGCGGGCAGGACGTCGAGTTGATGCCATTGCCTGCGGCTCAGCGCGAGGACCTCAAATTCGCTCTTACGACCAATGAGATCGACGTGCTGCACTTCAGCGGCCACGCAACAGAACAGGACGGCATCATTCTGCGCGATATGGACGGCATGGAAGAGTCCCTATCCGGACCCGACCTGCGTGAGCTCCTCAAAGACAAGAACGTCAAGCTCGCCATCCTGAACGCCTGCTCGACTGAAGCCACTGCCAACGACATTTGCGAGGAAGTCGGTGCCGTCATTGGCACGACGAAACCCCTGGATGACCGGGCTGCGAAGCAGCTGACGAAAATCCTGTACGCAGAACTCGGCGCAGGACGGTCGATTGATGACGCTTTCCGTGCGGCAACAGAGAGCATCACCCATGACGGTCTGGACAATGTCTATGTGCACGCAGGCAGAGAGACCGCAAGTACCCTGACCCCCGATTCACCGCCGGAAAACCCGGGTGTACGAATCAGGAACCAGGCGTTCTTCGACAAGTACTTTTTCATCAGTTATATCGATGAGCAGATAAACAACCTGAAAGACCGAGTGGCATTCAATCGCCTTATCTTCGTTGCGCTGTTCGGTGCCGGCCTGGTTATTCTCAGACTTATCTGGGGCACGAATAGCGACAAGATCGCAATGCTTGTCAGCTTTTTCGGTAAGGACCGTATGGACTTGTATTTGGGCGAGCCGTTTCTCGACTCGCTCATCGCGATCGGGGCCGGCATACCGCTGTTGTTGTCCTTCTTTCAAAACCGCTTTTCGATTCATTCGAACACCGAATTGCGCTCCTTGACGCAATTGAAAGAACTGGCTAAATCAGCCGAGGACCTTAGCCCTGACATGCAGACCCGACTGCAGAAGCTGATGGACCAGTGCATTAGCGGTGCCGACGAAAACTATAAGCCGCTGTTTGGCTTGCACCGCTTGTTCGAATCCAAGGACCAGTCCGCTTAACCAATAACCACGAGGCGAGATATGACGCTGCTTGTCGACAGACGCAAAGACAACTATGACGACCTTCTGATGCTCGCGCGCGACGCGCGCGCGAGTCGGTCCCGCGCGAATCGCTGGACAACCGGACTCGTTGTTGGCGCGATGACTGCCATGGGCATTTACGTCGCAACGGTGAACCAGGAAGTCGATCAGTTGCGCGAAGCTGCGAAGGAGGCAGGCGAGCAGCGCGATACCATCAAGGCCGAATACGCGAAGTTGATGGACGACCGAAATGCGCTGAAAGCCCAGATGGATGTCTTCGCACGGTACAAGGATATGTACGCCGACATAGCGCCCGCCCTGATATTAGGCGACCGTTTCAAGGACATCGCGGTGAACGTATCGGGAACGCCGAATGGTGGCGGTGGCGGTGACAGTGGCGGCACGACCGCAGCGCCACAGTTCACGATGTCGAATCTCGTTTGGATTGTCGACGGGTCGCGCCGCTTCCCGATGACCTCGGGCGACGTCTTGTGGGTTCCCGAGGGTAAATTCTGGATCGAAATGGAATCCAATCGCGGTGGAAAACCCGACACGATAACCATTAACGAAGATCAAGAGGAGCCAAGGCCGTCTTCTGCTGCCGATGGCTCAAAGTACACGTTCAAGGGTGACGGAGATTCGTTTCAGATCAAGGTGCGCGATGCAGCCCGGCGTGGAATTGCCAACTGCATAAGACTGACATACCACGATGAATCCAGTCGCTTTGGTTTCGAAGGCACCGAGTTCGTCGATATTGAGGTGCTGTATCACAACGACCCTCCGTGCACGAACCCGTAATCGGGGTCCCGCGTCAGAGTGAGGCCGCGTTAGTACATTCCGACGATGTCGACGAACCAGCCGCTGCTCTCGTAGTCGTCTATCCGCAGTTCGTCGGAAAAGTCGGTGAAATTGAAGCCGACGCCGACCTTCATGTGGTCGTTCACGTGACGGTAGAGGGTAAGCAGCGCGCCGTGCCGGTCTTCCTTACCGTCGATATCCGATAACCAGCGATACTCGACGAACGCATCCCATTTGCGGGTCAGCGCGTAGCGGGCCCGCGTGCTGACCATCCGTAAGCCAAAGTCGTCCCAGGTGCCCTCGTCTCTGAATACGCGGCGCTCACCCTGCCGGATGGCGACCTTGGCCGCCAACTCCCAACGATTCTCGAGATCGTAGATACCTTCCACCGACACCAGGTGCGAACGCTCGTCCGGACGCAGCGTGGCCTGGCCCTCCGTCGGTAAGTCGAACAGGAAGCCATAGCGGGCGATCACGTTGAGATTGTCATTGCTGGCCGGCCTGTAAGCATAGCCCACGTCGAGTTCAACAAAGCGTGCGTCGCGCCCACCGTTCAGCTTGTCATCGGTCCACGCGAGATTGAGCTGTCCCAACCAGCGCCTGTTTTCATCGAGAACGCGCGTGAAGCTGTTGCTCGTCACGTACTGGCGGCTGTGCACCTCGGGTCCGTCGTCCTCCCGATACTCGATTCGCGACGACAGCTTGAAGTCGCCGAGATTGCGGTAGGCGCCGAGCGACAGGGCGCGCCGATCGAACACCTGTTCCAGCCTGTCGTACTCACCGAATTGCACCGACGCGCTAAACCGCCAGTCGTCATTACCCTCGAAGCCGAGTCCGAAGATATGCCCGGTGCCCGCCAGCTGGTCGCCTTTACCAAACTGCGACTCGGAATACAGGTCGATGCCGTTGCCGAACGCCCGGCGCTGGCCAAGCGTGAGCAGGTTTCTCGCGAGTTCCGTACGGTCCGGGTCGACCGCGTAACTGCCATACAGTTCGTGGCCCTCGCCAACGGCATAGCGTGTTGCGACCTGGCTGGTCGCGCCCGACCCTACCCCGGCAGCGACCTGGAAATTCAAGCCGTTGTCGAGCGCGTAATCCACGCCGGTCGTTACCGCGCTGCCCCGATCACCATCGCTGGCTTCGAGGCTGACGGCGAACCCCTCGTTCAGTTTCGTGTTGATTCCCAGCGTGTAGAGATCATTTTCCTCGTAGGCGCCGCGCTCATCCGCAACCGTCTGCCCGGCCGCATAAATGCTGGTCTCCTCGCTCAGTTCGTATCCGAGGCGCGCACCGATCAAGAGCGCTTTGCCGTCGCGGTTGGTGCCGTTCAGGAGCGACAACGGCGCATCCATACCCGTCGCCTGAATCTCGACATCGTCATGCCGCACCTCGAGCCCGGCGTCCAACTCACCGACACGTCCCTGCACCTGCACGCGCGTCACGCGCTCGCGCGAGCGTTGCTCGCGTTCCAGGTCGGTATGCGAGGCGACCAGATCAATATCCTCGCCAATCGTGGCATGCAATTCGAACCCGGCATCGTTGACGGTGAATCCCTGGCCCAGCCGACCTGTTGAAAAGTCCGCATCCCGGCTCTTCCACCATGCACGGAAGTCGCCATCCAGCGCCTTGCCGAACCCCGCCAGATCGGTACGCAGCTCGACGGCCGTTGCGGCACCATCCAGATCTGCACCGGGACTACCGCCGGTCTGCGCCTGGAACGTCAGGCCACCGTCCAGCGATACGAAGTTCGCATTGTTCTGGCGGGCACGACTCTGCGCGTATTCCGCCCGCAGGTAGGACCGGTCGTTGAGTTTCAGGGTCAGGTCCACGCCGTGCATCGTGTAGTCGGTGCCATCGCGTTCGTCGGCTACGCCGCTCGCGCCGATCCCCACGTGATCGCCGAGCCAGACCTGGCCGCGGCCGCCATAGGTTGCTTCATCGGCGGTGAACGCCGAAGGCACGTACTCATAGTCGACGAGGAGAAAGACCTTGTCGCCTTCGAGTGGCGACGAGCGAACGATCGACAGGCCTCGATCGTTGACAACCTGCGACAAGGGCCGGCGCAGAATAATGCGCCCCTGGATGGCGTCGATTTCATAGTCTCGTCCTTCGATCAGCGCCGTACGCTCGACCACCTGCTCCGTGTCGCGGCGGCGGACTTCGACCCAGATTTTCTCCGAACCCTGGACGACGTCGGTATCGCGCAGGTAGTAAAGCGATCCGCCGGTCGCCGAAAACGTTACATGCGCCGCAAGACTCTGTGCCTCCGACGCAAAGACCGTGACCCTGGTCTTTGCATCACCAAGCCCGGTGGCGCTGGTGCTTTCGTGCTCGAGCTTCGCGCCATAAAGGGAGCGGTTGTATTGCATGAACTCGGTGTCGGTGAGGCCGGTGTTGTAGTTGCCCCACAGTGCCATATTCCTGTCCCATTCGACCCGGGCGTAGAACGCGCCCTGCGTATCGACATCCGTCGTCGTCGTCGAGTCGTCGCCATAGGTCGGATAGTAGCGGTTCGGGTCCAGCTGGCGGAATATTCGACGGGGATCCTTGCGCTGCAGGGCGTCACCGAGATCGCGGAGCTGGTCTTCGGTCGTGTCCAGCTGCGCCGTAATCAGGAACCGATCGTTGACCTTGCCCTTGGTATAAAAGGCGAGGCGTCCATCGACGAAGGTGGAGCCGTCAAAATGCTCATCGGCCGACAGCACGGACCCGTTGCCCGATACGTTGTTCTGGCCTACGGTCAGGCTGGCCAGCGCCACCGTGAACCAGCGATCTTCGTCAAGCGAGACATCACCGTGTGTCCCGGCCGATGCCGTCGGCAACTCGAGTGGCGACCCTTCATTCGTGATCCGCAACGCCGTGATCTTGCGGTTGTCCGTATGGTCGCGGAACGGCGTCACTACGAGTTGCTGGCGGTTCACGCTCGGCAACGGGTGCTCACGGATCAAAACGTCGCCCGAATGTGTTACGCAAAGCCGTGATCCCTCGTCTGTGCTGATCTCGATGGGGCAGGCGCCCGACGAGACTGCCGGCGGGCAGGCATCCACAGCGTCCTTCTTCTTATTCGGTTCCGCGACAACAGTTGCCGTATGTGGCGGATCATCACTATCTTCGCTACGACCTCGCAGCAGATCGATTTCGACCTGCCCGCAGCCAAACAGCCCGCCCGATACCTTGATCAACTCCGCGTCGGCACTGATGATTCGCGGAATGTCAGTCGATACGCTTTCCGACCCAAAATCGAATCGATACCTGCCGGGCCGGAGATGCTCCTCGAGCACCCAGCTGCCGTCGTCGGAAACCGGCACATAAGCGCCGTTGACTTCGACATGTGAGCGATCGGGTGCCGTTCCGCTCACCCGGGCGCGGCCGCCGCTAACGCCGATGCGTTGCGCAACGAGGCTTGATTGCCCCCACAGTTCGCTTGCTGCATGGTTCAACGCGTTGCCGCCATCCTCGCGCAGATTAAGAATGCGGGCGGTGGTCTCGTCAATGGCACACGAGCCGGCATCGAAGGAATCTTCACATTCCGATGCCTGCAGACGATACTCGAGCTCCACGTACTGGCTCAGATCGACGTCGCCTCCCTCGAACTCGCGAATCCGGTCAAAGCGATAGTCGGTGAAGGTGTCCGAGTGCAAAAGCGTCTTCTTTGATCCATTGGCTGTGCTGCCGAAGATCTCGATGCGGTATGCCTCGATGAACGTCCTGTAGTTGGTGTAGATCGCAAATCGCAGCGGTTCGGCCAGTCGGTTGTCTGTATCCAGGACGGCCTGGTTCAGCGCCAGGACATCAAGCCGCGGATCGATGAAGAGCACGTCGCCCGTCGCCGACGCAATTCGGCCGGCCGGACGATCGCGCTGCGCTGAATTTCCACTGGCAAAACTTGGCGCTGTTCCGTCGTTAACCACTCGCAGCGCCGAAATCTCTGCATTATCAGAATCGTCCCGGAACGGAGTTACGACAATATGTTCATTGTTCTCGGGATGGCGCTTGCGAATTACGTCGCCGTTATTCGTGATCCAGATCCTGGTGCCCTGCTCCGTCGTAAGTTCGATCGGCGGTTCACCCGCCCTTATTTGATCGCCGACTTCTGCACCGCTTTCATCGGCCGGCGGCGCCACAGGGCAAATTTGCTGGTCCTCCGGCACTTTGCAAAGCTCGCCGCGCTTGTAATGAGTGCCGGTTTCGCCGGCATACACCATGACTTTCGAGTTTTCAGGGGCAAGCCGGCCAGGCAGCACCACTTCCGCACGTCCCGAGAGCTTCTCCGCCGCCAGCACACTGCAACCGAAGCGGCCGCCGGATACCGTTATGCGTCGTGCCTCTTCGGTATTCTGGACCTTTCCGATGTACGGCGGCGTGCACCGAGCCTCGGGCGGACTGGCACATTGCCCACGCAGGTACTCGCGAACATCATGCAGGTTGTATGGCGATGCGCCGACACACATTTCCGGCGCCAGGGACCGATGCCGAATCCACTGGTTGTCAATAAGGCAGCTTTGGCTGCACGACTGCACATCTTCTGCCGGAAACCTGACCGCAAAATTGACTTTGGACATCGTCGCTTGTGTCAGGCGAAGCAGTCGCGGGTTCTCACTGTCGACCGTTGCGCCCTCGGGCAACGTCGACTCGTCGAGTTTTATGATGAAGTTGCCACCGCGTTCGAAGCGATCGACATCCACGTCCGCGAGGTGATAACGCCCCTGCGCATCAGTCTCGACCAGCAGTCCATCGACCGTAGCCAGGCGCACGCCCGGAATACCGGGTTCATCTTCATCCTGTCGGGAGTTCGCATTACGGTCATCGAACACCTTGCCAATGAGTGTCGACTTTTCGAACATCGGATCGCCGACGACGCTAACCGGCGCGGACGCGCTGGCCGGCTCGAATTGCGGCACATTGACCGTAACGTTGTTGACATACTGACCGTCAGCGACGCCCACGTTGACGCGCATGAGGTAGCGAATGAGGACTCGCTCGTTGGACCCAAGATCGAATGCATCGAACACGACGGGCCTGATGCCGACCGCAGTCAATGGCGTGACAACATCATCCGCAGTGTTAAGCGCCCCGTCAGATCCCGCACGAATCAGATAACTGCTCTTGTCGACGAATCGGAATCCCGGCGGCGGGTCATCGCTGACCTGGACATCGGTCAACGGACTCGAACCCAGGTTATGCACCGACAATTGGTAGCCCAGCACATCACCGCGCGCCACTTCTCTCTTGTCGGCCTGTTTACTGACCGAGACAACCGACGGTTGCGGCGCCGGATCGGCGAGCCGCTCGAACGATGCCGTGGCCGTGTCGCTGACCAGCTCGCCGGAGATAGCGCCCGTGCCGCTGGCGATGACGGTATTCGTAAACGGCCCCGGTTCATCGGCGGGATCGAAGCGCAGCACGAAGGTCACGGTCCCCGTGCCGGATATGGGCAAGGTATCGGTACCGCCCAGCAACTGCGTGTCGGTGAGGCCGTCGTAGCTGGTGTTCAGGGTGAGGTCGGGGCTCGCCAGCGATTCGACGGCGAGCAAGCTACCTGCACCGAAGATGTCGAGGTCATCTTCAAGCAGCAGGTCCTGCAACGCATCATCGCCGGTGTTGCTCACCGTGATCGTCAGCGGTACCGACTGGCTGCCGTCGTCGTTGAGCGTGACGGTGCCCGCCTCTTTGAGAACCGCGATCGAAGCTTCGGGATCCGGTCCCGGACCCGGGTCGTCGAGGCGCTCGAACGTCGCTGTGGCTGTCGCGGTGACCAGTTCGCCTGACACGGTACCCGTGCCGCTGGCGATGACCGTGTTCGTGAACGGCCCCGGTTCATCGGCGGGATCGAAGCGCAGCACGAACGTCACCGTGCCACTACCGTCCACGGGCAGCGTGTCGGCCCCGGTTAGCAACCGCGTGTCGGTGAGGCCGTCGTAGCTGGTGTTCAGGGTGAGGTCGGGGCTTGCCAGCGACTCGACGGCGAGCAGGCTGCCCGTGCCGAAGATGTCCAGGCTGTCCTCGAGCGACAGACCCTGCAGCTCGTCATCGCCGGCATTGCTCACCGTGATCGTCAGCGGCAC
>CALZJH010000008.1:0-73442 GCA_945787845.1 uncultured Woeseiaceae bacterium
GCCCAAGCAGGCAAAGGGTTGTGAGGGTTCTGGACCACATGGGCGCCGAGTGTAGCGTTTCGAGGCTATTCCCTCTCGCCCAAACGGGTATAATCCCGGTTTTTAGACTCTTCGAGGCGCGAATCTCGCGCCGAAACTGTTGATTCATGGACAAAATTCTCGAATTCACGGGCAGCCATCCGTTGCTGGTGTCGGCACTGATGGTCAGCTTTTTCGTTGCCGTCTTCATGGAGTTGCGCCGCAAGGCCAGCGGCACGATCAATATTGACACCACTGATGCCGTCAGGCTGATCAACAACGACGCCCTGGTTCTCGACTTGCGCAGTGCCGACGCGTACGGCCGCGGGCATATTGTGAGCGCACGTAGCATTCCGCACGATGAGCTGGAGGCGAAAATTTCGTCGGTCGCCAAGGACAAGGCCACGCCGATCGTGGCCGTCTGTGACAACGGCATCTCCTCGACGCGCTCCGTGAATTTCTTGCGGCAACAGGGATACGAAAGTGTCTACGGCCTCAAGGGCGGTATGAACGGCTGGTCCCAGGCGGGCCTTCCGGTCGTCACGGGCAAGAAAACAAAGAGCAAGTCCGGTAAAGGCAAGAAACGCGGCTAGACGCGCTTGCATTTGAACGTATGATTCGCTCAAGCGGGTCTGATAATTGAGATAACAGGAACCATCATGGCAGAGCAGGAACAGGTTGTTGACAAGCAACTGGCAATCACCAAGATCTACATAAAAGACTTTTCATTTGAGTCACCGCAAACACCGCTGGTGTTCAAGAGCGGTGACTGGAAGCCGCAGACCAACCTCAACCTGCGCAGTTCGCACACGGCCATTGAAGGTGAGGGTGCTACTCACGAGATCGTTCTGACCATTACGGTTGAGGCCAAAGAAGACGACAAGACGCTGTTCCTCGTCGAGCTTGCCCAGGCGGGCCTCTTCGAAATTACCGGTTACGAAGGCGACGAGCTGGGGGCTATTCTTGGCAGCTTCTGCCCGAACATTCTGTTCCCGTATGCACGCGAGGCCATGGCCTCGATGATCCAGAAGGGCGGCTTCCCCGAATTCGTGCTGCAGCCGATCAACTTCGATGCGCTGTACATGCAATCCAAGCAACAACTGGCTGACCAGGCGGCAGCCGCTCCGGCGGAGACACACTGATCAACGACACGGCACCGAAAACCATCGCCGTCATTGGCGCGGGCTCCTGGGGAACCGCGCTCGCGCTGCAGTTTGCGCGCGTGGGCTGCGAGGTGCGCCTCGGTGGCGTCGTTGAGCTCGACCTGCTCGAGACCATGGTCGATGAGCGCGAAAACAAGCGCTACCTGCCAGACGTGCCGTTTCCGGACAACCTGAAGGCGTATCCCGATCTCGAGGAATGCCTGCAGGGCGCCCGGGATATCCTGGTCGTGGTTCCCAGCCATGGCCTGCGCGACACGCTGACCCGGATCAAGCCGCTGCTCGGCCCGGACTCCAGGATTTGCTGGGCGACGAAGGGCTTTGAACTCAGCACCGGCAAGCTGCCGCACCAGGTCGCTGCCGAAGTGCTTGGGTCCGACATTCCGGTCGCCGTGCTGTCCGGCCCGACCTTCGCCAAAGAGGTCGGCGAAGGGCTGCCAACCGCGATGACGATTGCGTCGCATGACCACGAATTTGCGCAGGCGCTCGCCGTGGCGATATCCAGCGACAACTTCAGGGCCTACACCTCCGACGACATTATCGGCGTCGAGGTCGGTGGTGCCGTGAAGAACGCACTGGCTATCGGTGCCGGCATGTCCGACGGGCTTGGCTTCGGCGCCAACACGCGCATCGCCCTGATCAACCGCGGGCTCGTCGAGCTCATGCGCCTCGGCGTGGCCCTTGGCGCAAAGAAAGAGACCTTTATGGGACTGGCGGGAATGGGCGACCTCGTGCTCA
Organism: uncultured Woeseiaceae bacterium; assembly: GCA_945787845.1. Lineage (GTDB taxonomy): Bacteria > Pseudomonadota > Gammaproteobacteria > Steroidobacterales > Woeseiaceae > UBA1847. The sequence continues at coordinate 1,917 of CALZJH010000008.1, forward strand.
CCTGCACCGACAACCTGTCGCGTAACCGGCGCATGGGCCTGGCGCTCGCGGCGGGGAAGACCGTCGAAGAGGCGCAGGAAGAAATCCAGCAGGTTGTCGAGGGTGTGAAGGCTGCAAAGGCCGTCCACGACGTTGCCGCAGAACTCGGCATCGAGATGCCCATCGCCAACCAGGTGTATCGCATTCTCTACGAAGGCGTTTCGCCGCGCGAAGCCGTTGAGACGCTGATGCGTCGCGAACTCAAGCCGGAGTCAGACCACCACTAACAACTCGAAAGTAGCGCGCTCGATTTCCTCTACTACACTAAATTCATACTAAAAACCGGAGAGGGCGCTCAAATGGATCGACGGAAATTCTGCAAGACCACGCTGGCTGCGAGCATTGCAGCCTCCATGCCTGTTCTTACGGCATGCGGCAAGAAAGCGCCGGTAGCCACTGTGGCGGACACCAGCATCAAGGGTGTGTCACTGGATGGCGCCGAGATTGAACTGGAGAAGGCGGCGATCAGGGAGCTCGGCGACGCAATGTCCGGGCCCGTAATTCTCTCCGGCCACCCCGACTACGAGGGCTCGCGAAAGATCTGGAACGGCATGCACGACAAGCGGCCCGCGTTGATCGCTCGTTGCTTGTCGAGCGAGGACGTCGCACATGCGGTTAACTTCGCAAGAGACCGCGGTCTTCTCACTGCCGTTCGCGGTGGTGGCCACAGCTGGCCCGGCAAGTCGATTTGCGACGACGGCATCGTTGTCGACCTGTCCCATATGACAAACGTCGAAATCGACGTCGACAACAAGATTGCCATGACGGCCGGTGGTGCATTACTCGGCCATCTCGACGACGCGGCACTGGCACAGGGTCTCGTCACCACCGCTGGTGTCGTCTCACACACGGGCGTGGGTGGCTACACCACAGGCGGTGGCTTCGGTCGCCTGAATCGGAAATATGGACTTACTATCGACAACCTGCTCGGCGCGGAGATTGTCACCGCGGACGGCCAGGTCCGCTACGTCAGCGCGGAGCAGGAGCCCGACCTTTTCTGGGCCATTCGTGGTGGTGGTGGCAACTTCGGCGCCGTGACACGGTTCGACTTCCAGCTGCACGACTTCGACCGCGACATCTACTCGGGCATGATTGTCTGGCCTGTCGAGCAGGCGCGCGAGGTGCTCGAGTTCTACGCGGACTGGCAGGGCGGTCTGTCGCGCGAGCTGTACACCGGGCCTGCGATGATTACGCATCCTGAGCTGGGCCACGTCATTGCAATGGAGGTCGTTTACAACGGTGATCCGGCGCAGGGAGAAAAGGAAATTGCTCCGCTGCGCGCGATCGGCAAACCCGCCGTCGACGCTATCATGGTGCAGGACTACAAGGTCATGCAGACACAGGAGGACGCAATGCTCGCACACGGCATTCGCTCGTACGCGAAGAACGCCATGATCGGTGAATTCTCGCAGGCGCTCGTCGATGATCTTGTTGATTCCTATATTGCCGACCCCCGCGCCGGTATCTTCACGCATACCTGCGGCGGCGCCGTCGCGGACTACGGCGCGACGGACACGTCGTTCCCGCATCGCGACACCCAGACCATGATCGTCTTTTTTACGGGCTGGATGGACCCGGCGGAGGACGACGTCGGCAAGCAGATGTGCCGCGACTGGCACGCCGCACTCGAGCGTCATTCAATCGGCTACTACGACAATATCGAGCAGGACGGAGACACTCGCGTCGCGCGCAATTTCGGGCCCAACTACCCGCGCCTGCGCGAGATCAAGGCCGCTTACGACCCGGGTAACCAGTTCCGACTCAACAGCAATATCGAACCGGCCTAGGCACCGCCCGCGAAACCGAGCTGGCGCCAGGCCTCGTAAACCACAACCGCAGCCGAGTTCGAGAGATTCAGGCTGCGGTTGCCTTCCTGCATGGGCAGTCGCAGCCGCTGCTCCGACGGCAGCTCGTCGAGTACGGCTTGTGGCAGGCCACGCGTCTCGGGACCGAACAGCAGCGCATCGCCTTGCTTGAAGCGCGCTTCGTTATAGCGCCGCGAGTTGCGCGTCGACAGGGCAAACACGCGGGGATGGTCGAGGGCCGCAAGACAGTCACCGAGTGATGCGTGCGTTTGCACGCTGACGAATTCCCCGTAATCGAGTCCGGCTCGACGCAGGCGCTTCTCATCGAGATCGAAGCCGAGCGGCTCGATCAGATGCAGGCCGGTCCCCGTGTTTGCGCAAAGGCGAATGATATTGCCTGTATTCGGCGGTATCTCGGGTTCGTAAAGAATGACGGAGAACATTGGGGTAGAATGCCGCCGCGATGTCGAACAATCCACTACATACGGAGTTCTGTGGCCTGTCGCTGGCCACTCCTATCGTGCTTTTGTCCGGCTGCGTCGGCTTCGGCGAAGAGTACACGCGAGTTGAGGGCTATTCGAACGCAGACGTCGGCGCCGTGTGTCTCAAGGGCACGACCGGCGACGCGCGACTCGGCAATCCCGCACATCGTGTCTACGAGACACCCGACGGCATGCTCAATGCCATCGGCCTGCAGAATCCCGGCGTCGACAAGGTCGTCGATGAGATTCTGCCCGGACTGGATTTTTCCGAGACCCGGTTCATCGCCAACGTTTCGGGCTCCACCGTCGAGGAATACGAACGCGTGACAGAGCGCTTCGACGACTCAGAAATAGATGCCATCGAAATCAACATCTCCTGCCCAAACGTCAAGGAAGGCGGCGTGGCTTTTGGTAACGACCCGGAGATGTCCGCCCGCGTCGTCGCCGCCTGCCGGGCGAAGACAAACAAGCCGCTCATCACGAAGCTGTCGCCGAACCAGACCGACATCCAGACCAATGCGCGTCTGTGCATCGAGGCCGGCACCGATGGCTTCGCCTGCATCAATACGCTGATGGGCATGGCGATCGACGCCGCGTCACGCAAACCGGTTATTGGTAACGTGCAGGGCGGTCTGTCCGGCCCGGCCATCAAGCCCATTGCGCTGTTAAAGGTGCACCAGGTTTACCAGGTGGCGAAGGCGCACAATGTGCCGATCATTGGGCAGGGGGGCATCACGACAGCGGATGATGCGATCGAATTCATGATTGCAGGTGCGTCGACTGTGGGTGTCGGTACAGCTTTGTTCTATGACCCGCTGATCTGCAAGAAGATCAACGCGGGCCTTATGGATTACCTCGAGCGCAACGGCATGGCGCGTGTCAGCGAGCTTGTCGGATCGCTAAACACATAAAGCGACTGAACGGGTCGGGCCGATACTCGGCGAACGGCCCGCAGAACTCGAAGCCATTCTTCAGGTAGAGCGCGTGTGCCGGCTCGAATGCCGGTCCCGAGCCCGTTTCCAGGCTGAGCCAGACGTACTGGCGCTCGCGCGCGACAGCGATGATGTGGTGGAGCAGCATCGTCGCAACGCCTTTGCCAAGGTGCGGCTCGGCGGTCCGCATTGACTTGATTTCACCGTGCTTCGCGTTAAGTTCCTTGAGCGCGCCGCAGCCCAGCAACGCCTGACCCTCGCGAACGGCCCAGAACGTGATCTCGTCGGACAGAAGCTCGTCAATATCCAGGGCGTGAATACTATCGGGTGGTGAGTGTTCCGCCATGCCGGCGAGATGCTGTGTCAGGAGGGCCTGCACATCGGGTGCCAGGAGTTCGCCGGTGGAAATGATCAATCGAGGTGCAGCGCCTTCATCTTGCGCGCGAGCGTGTTCCGCCCCCAGCCGAGCAGCTTCGCCGCTTCCTGGCGATGCCCGTTCGTACGCGCCATCGCCGTCTCAATAAGCGTCTTTTCAAACTCGGGCAATGCTGTTTCCAACAGCGGATGGTCGCTGTTCTTGATCTGGCCCTCGGCCCAGGCCGCGAGCAGGCGCGTCCACTCACGGGCGCCGCGCTGCGGCGACTCGGTCCCGCCGAGATCGCCCGGAATATCCTCTGCGGTGATTACGCCGCCCGGTGCGGTCACCGTCAGGCGGCGGGCCGCGTTAACGAGCTGGCGCACGTTGCCTGGCCAGTTGAAGGCCTGCAACGCATCCAGCGCGTCAGCATCCATGCTCTTGGCCGGCGCGCCGAGTTCCTGGCCAGCTTCGGCGAGGTAGTGCTGCAGGAGCAGCGGAATATCTTCGCGGCGCTGCCGCAGTGGCGGGGTGTTTATCCGAATCACGTTGAGGCGGTGGTACAGGTCTTCGCGAAATCGCGACTCCTTCACAGCACGCGCAAGGTCCTGGTTCGTAGCGGCGATGACGCGAACATCGACCTTGATCGCCGCCTGTCCGCCAACCCGGTAGAACTCGCTTTCTGCGAGCACGCGCAGCAGCCGGGTTTGCAGTCCGGGCGACATATCGCCGATTTCATCGAGAAATAACGTGCCGCCGTTGGCCTGCTCGAATCGTCCTATGCGCCTCGCGTCCGCGCCCGTAAAGGCGCCCTTTTCGTGACCGAACAGTTCAGACTCGAGAAGCTCCGATGCAATCGCCGACGTATTCAATGCGACGAACGGCTTGTTCGCGCGCGGGCTGTGGTCGTGCAGCGCGCGGGCGACGAGTTCCTTGCCGGTTCCCGATTCGCCGGTGATCAGGACGGTCATGCTGGATCCGGCAAGCCGGCCAATCGACCGAAAGACTTCCTGCATCGCGGGCGCCTGACCGATCATCGACGCCATCGAACCGGGTGCCTCGATCTGCGTCTCACCGTGTCCATTCAGCCGGGCAGCTTTGCGCACAAGTTCGACGGCCTCGTCGATATCAAAAGGCTTCGGCAGGTATTCGAACGCGCCCCCTTTGTAGGCAGCCACCGCGTTCTCCAGGTCGGAGTGTGCGGTAATCACGATGATGGGCAGGTCAGGGCAGGTTCCCTGCAACCGCTCCAGCAGAGCAAGGCCGCTCATACCGGGCATGCGCACATCGGTAATGAGGACGTCGGGCTGGCCGTCGCCGAGCGCGTCGAGCAGGTGCTCTGCTCGCTCGAAAGAGCGCGTTTCCATTTCGGCTTGCTTCAGCGCCTTCTCGAGCACCCAGCGAACGGAATCGTCGTCGTCGACGATCCAGACATTGAGGGGCCGTTTAGCCAACGCTTGCCACCTGCTCCAGCGGGATTCGAACAATAAACAGGGTACGGCCCGGTCGACTGTCGAATTCGATCAGGCCCCCGTGTCGGCTAATCAGCTCCTGCGCCGCCGGCAATCCCAGCCCCGTCCCCTCTGGCCTGCTCGTGACAAGCGGGTAGAAAATGGACGCCTGCAAATCCGTCGGTATGCCCGGTCCGTCATCTTCAATTTCTATGCTCGCAATGACGCGATGGCGTACGTCGCCGATCGTATAATTGGTGACCGCCCGGCTGCGCAAGGTAATCGTGCCCTGCCCGTCAAGTGCCGCCGTAGCGTTGCGTACCAGGTTGAGCAAGGCCTGGATCATCTGGTCGCGATCGAGGTCGATCAGCGGCAAGCCAGGATCGTAGTCCCGTTGAATAGTGACACTCCTGTGGTCCTCGGCCTCGACGAGGCGTACGACGTATTCGAGTAGCTCGTGCACGTTAACGGGTGCTTTCCTGGGTGGTCCGCCAGGTCCGAGCAGGGTGTCGACCAGCCCCGCAAGCCGATCCGTTTCGCTAATAACGACATCGGTGTATTCGCGCAGCTCCGCCTCGTCAAGCTGGCGCTCCAGCAATTGTGCAGCACCGCGAATTCCTCCAAGGGGGTTCTTTATTTCGTGCGCCAGCTGGCGAATCATCTGGCGGCCGGCGCCATGCTGAATCAATAGTGCGTTCTCACGAGTGATCTGTGTACGCCGTGTGACATCGGCAATCTCGACGAGCAGCGTAGCGTCACCGATGGACACCGGCGACACATGACAGTCGATGGTGCGCTCATCGGCATGCACTTCGGACGGCGCCAGTTTCATTTCGTTGGCGTAGTGATCACCGGTCGTCGCCACGCGCGCCAGGATTTCCCGCATCTCGGGTTCGTCGTCCACAAGCTGCAGCAGCGACTGGCCGCGGGCGCGCCGCCGGCTGATGCCAAGAATGTTCTCGGCGGCCGGGTTCAGGTCAACGATAAGCAGGCTTTCGTCAAGCAGAACGATGCCGGACGTCAGGCTGTCGAGGATGTTGCGGGAGTTGGTGTTGAGCGGTCCGCCGCTCGAGCCGTCGTCGCTTAGTTGACGGTGCTTTGCTGAACGTAGAAGCGGTTCGTTCGGGTGCGAATCAGCATCTTGCCCGTCTCGTCCAGAACCTCGGCCTGCAGATTGTGTACGCCCCGCCAGACTTCCTGGAGCTGGAAACTGGTGCCGTTCACCATCCGCGGGTTGCCGTCGAAATACACCCGAATCTGGTGACCGGGCTGCAACCCCGGACTCAGGGACAGCGACACGTTGAGTACGCCCTCTATGTTCCATAGCGTCTCTTCGGCGCCAGGCGAGGCGACCTCGAAACTTTCGTAGCGCGGCGTTGCGGCGGCGTCGTCAGCGTCTGCATCGGCGCCCGCTGTGGCGCGGCGCCGCGACAGCGACTGGCTCGTATTGGGTTCGTCAATAACGATGCGTGTCGCACCGGGCTCCGGGCGGTCTGAGTAGTGGACCACGCCCTCTTCATCCGTCCACGTCCAGGTGTCTGCCGCGGCAACGGTCGTTGCGAGCAGCCCCAGAAGGACGAGAATCGTTCGTGTTTCCATAAAGTTAGCATAGCAGCGCAGGCATGTTTCCGGCTAGTGACCGGGCGGCGAAAAGTGCCGCCCGGTTCACAGTTTTGACTTTTACAGGCTGTAATACATGTCGAATTCGACCGGATGTGTCGCCATGCGCAGGCGCGTGACGTTTTCCATCTTGAGGTCGATATAGGCGTCGATGAGGTCATCGCTGAACACGCCGCCCGCCTTGAGGAAGTCGCGATCGCTGTCGAGTGCGCTCAGCGCCTCTTCCAGCGAGAACGCAACCAGCTTGAGTTCTTTCTCTTCCTCCGGTGGCAGGTCGTAGAGATCCTTGTCCATGGCATCGCCCGGGTGAATCTTGTTCTGGATGCCGTCGAGGCCAGCCATCATCAGTGCAGCAAATGCGAAGTACGGGTTAGCCGTTGAATCCGGGAAGCGAACCTCGATGCGGCGGCCCTTCGGGTTGGCGATGTACGGGATACGAATCGACGCCGAGCGGTTACGTGCGGAGTAGGCGAGAATGGTCGGCGCTTCGAATCCCGGAACCAGGCGCTTGTAGCTGTTGGTCGAGGGGTTCGCGAAGGCATTGATGGCCTTGGCGTGCTTGATGACGCCGCCGATGTAATACAGCGCGGTCTCGGACAGGCCGCCGTAACCGTCACCGGAAAACAGGTTTTCGCCGTCTTTGAACAGGGACTGGTGAACGTGCATGCCGTTGCCGTTGTCATTCACGAGAGGCTTGGGCATGAATGTCGCCGTCTTGCCGTACGCGTGCGCCACGTTGTGCACAGCATATTTCATGACCTGGACTTCGTCGGCCTTCCTCACCAGGGTGTTGAATTTCGTGCCGATTTCGCACTGTCCGGCCGTCGCAACCTCATGGTGATGCACCTCGGTGGTCACGCCGAGCTCTTCGATCGCGAGACACATCGAGCCGCGAATGTCGTGCAGCGAGTCAACCGGCGGAACCGGGAAGTAGCCGCCTTTGACTGTCGGGCGGTGTCCCGTGTTGCCTTCTTCGTAGCTTCGGTCGGTGTTCCATGCGCCTTCTTCCGAATCGACCTTGTAGAAGCAGCCCTGCATCGTGTCGTCCCACGTCACATTGTCGAAAACGAAAAATTCATTTTCCGGTCCGAAGTACGCCGCATCGGCGACGCCTGTCGACTGCAGGTAAGCTTCGGCACGCTGTGCCAGGGAGCGGGGACAGCGATCGTAGCCCTGCATGGTCGAAGGCTCGACGACGTCGCAACGGATGTTCATCGTCGGCTCATCGGGGAAGATATCGATGACCGCCGATGCCGGATCGGGCATCAGGATCATGTCGGACTCATTGATGCCCTTCCAGCCGGAGATCGACGAGCCGTCAAACATCTTGCCGTCCTCGAACACATCATCATCGATTGTGTGCGTGGGCACCGTTACGTGTTGTTCCTTACCAATCGAGTCTGTGAAACGAAAATCGACAAACTTGACCTCTGCCTCTTTGATTAAGGCCATTACCTCTGCGGCTGTCATGGGTTTCCTCCGGTTTTCATGCAGTCAAAAAAAGTGGCCGCAACGTGCGGCCCGTTGCTCTGTGTGATTGCACGAAGTGTGCCAAAATGGGGCGCACGATAAGCGCTTGTTTTTTAAAAATAAAAAGACTCGGCCCCTGCCGGGCTCGCACCATTATAGTGCATTTGTCCGGCGCTGCGCACCTTTTTGGTGCGCCTGCCGGGGCCTGGTTTCCCGACGGCGCGTGGCTGTGGCAATGGGCGCGCAGCGGAGCCCCAAAACTCGTTATACTGCGCGCCTTTATCACCACCTGAAACGCCTGAATGAATACGGACACATCGCCCTCAGCGCTGAGCTTCCAGGACCTTATCCTCAAGCTGCAACAGTATTGGGCAGAGCGCGGCTGCGTCGTCATGCAGCCCTATGACATGGAAATGGGTGCGGGCACTTTCCACCCGGCGACGTTCCTGCGTGCTGTCGGCCCGGAGCCCTGGTCGGCTGCGTACGTTCAGCCCAGCCGCCGGCCGACGGACGGGCGTTACGGTGACAACCCGTTTCGCCTGCAGCACTACTACCAGTACCAGGTTGTGCTCAAGCCTTCGCCCGACGACATACAGGAAATGTACCTGGGCTCACTTGAGGCCATCGGCATCGACCCGACCGTGCATGACATCCGCTTCGTGGAAGACAACTGGGAATCACCGACGCTGGGCGCCTGGGGTCTCGGCTGGGAGGTCTGGCTGAACGGCATGGAAGTAACCCAGTTCACCTATTTCCAGCAGGTTGGCGGACTCGAATGCCGGCCCGTGACCGGCGAGATAACCTACGGTCTCGAGCGCCTCGCAATGTATCTGCAGAACGTGCACAGCATTTTCGATCTTGTCTGGACGGACGGGCCGCTCGGTCGCATTACTTACGGGGACGTTTATCACCAGAACGAGGTCGAACAGTCTCGCTACAACTTCGAGGAGGCCGACATCGATGCGCTCTTCAGCGCATTCGATCATGCCGAAAAGGAGTGCGAACGGCTGATCGAGCTGGGCCTGGCGCTGCCGGCCTACGAACAGATGTTGACTGCATCGCATACCTTCAACCTGCTCGATGCTCGCCAGGCGATATCGGTAACCGAGCGCCAGCGGTTCATCCTGCGCGTGCGCACGATGTCACGATCCATTTGCGAAGCCTATTACGCGAGCCGTGAGTCGCTCGGCTTTCCCATGGTCGAGTCTGTTGCCAAAGGAGCGTCGTCATGAGCAAGGCCGACGATTTTCTGGTCGAGATCGGCACGGAGGAGTTACCACCCAAAGCGCTGCGTTCATTAATGGAAGCCTTCGGCGCCAACCTCGAAGCGGGTATTGACGATGCGCGTCTTCCGCACGGCGAGGTTCGCGGCTATGCGAGTCCACGACGTCTCGCGGTGGCGGTTGAGAATCTCGCACGATCCCAGGGTGACCGGAGTGTCGAGCAAAAGGGCCCGCCGGTCCGCGTTGCATTCGATGCCGACGGTAACCCGACGCCGGCCGCAACGGCGTTCGCAACAAAATGCGGCACGACGATCGAGAAGCTCGACCGAATCGAGACCGAAAAGGGCGAATGGCTTGTCTTTCACACCGTTGAGAAAGGGAAAACTGCCGCCGAGCTGTTGCCGGACATCATAGAGCGCTCCCTTGGGTCGCTGCCGATTCCGCGGCGCATGCGGTGGGGCGCCGGCGATGCCGAGTTCGTCCGGCCGATTCACTGGGTCGTTCTCCTGCACGGCGAAGACGTTGTTGATGCGTCTGTCATGGACATCGCGGCGGGACGCGTAAGCCGCGGTCACCGTTTTCACTCTTCCGGACCCGTTTCCATCAGCGCGCCCGATGACTATCTCGGCGCACTGGAAAAAGACGGCTTCGTCATTGCCGATTTTGCGCGACGCCGCGAGATGATTATCGAGGGCGTCGATGCTGCCGCGGAGCGCGTGGGTGGAAACATCGTCGATGGCGAAGATCTTTACGATGAAGTTGCCGCACTCGTTGAGTGGCCGGTTCCCATCGTCGGCGCGTTCGACGAGGTCTTCCTCGAGCTGCCGCGGGAAGTTGTCATCTCGACATTAACCGGGCACCAGCGCTACTTCCCGGTTGCCGACGACCGCGGCACGCTGCTGCCGCACTTCGTCACCGTGGCCAACCTCGAAAGCAAGGACCCGGAGCAGGTTATCGAGGGCAATGAGCGCGTCATTCGTCCGCGCCTTGCCGATGCGGCATTTTTCTGGGACAGCGACCGCAGGAAAACGCTGGACGCACGCCAGGAGACATTGCGTGACGTTGTCTACCAGCAGGGGCTCGGCAGTGTCTTCGACAAGAGCCAGCGCACGGGACGCCTCGCGGCATGGCTCGCAGACCAGCTGGGCGCCGAGACCGCCATCGTGGAGCGTGCCGCGTCACTCGCCAAGTGCGACCTGGTTACGGGCATGGTCGGCGAGTTTCCCGACCTCCAGGGAACGATGGGGCGCTACTACGCTCTCGCTGGCGGCGAGCCTGATGCTGTTGCGAACGCGATTGGCGAACAGTACCTGCCGCGCTTTGCTGGCGACGAGCTGCCCGAGTCGCTGCCGGGCCAGATGCTCGCTGTCGCGGACAAACTCGACACCCTCGCGGGCGTCTTTTCCATCGGCAAGAAGCCGAGTGGCAATCGCGACCCGTTCGGGCTGCGGCGCGCGGCGCTTGGTGTCGTGCGCATTCTCATCGAGCGCGGTATCGACGTCGACCTGAAAGCCATGATCGCGAAGGCCGTCGCGGAACAACCGGACAACAAGACGCCGGCAGACGAGCTGCATACCGACCTCTATGGTTTCATCACGGATCGCTTGCGCCGTTACTTCCTCGATCGCGACACGGGTCTTAGCGTGGAAACCTTTGAGGCCGTGATGCTTCGCCAGCCGGTATCGCTCGTGGACTTCGACCGCCGGCTTGCCGCCGTGCAGACCTTTGCCCGGCTAGACCAGGCCGAGAGCCTGGCGGCTGCGAACAAGCGCATCGCGAACATCCTGCGCAAGGCCGGAGACCCCGAGGGGCTCGTGGTGTCGACCGGGCTGTTCGAACTCGACGCGGAGCGGGCGCTCCACAACGCGCTCGAGAACGCCCGCGAAAAGGTCTCCCCAATGCTCGAACAGCGTCGATATGCCGAGATCCTCAATAAACTGGCAGACTTGCGCGACCCCGTCGACCGGTTTTTCGACGATGTCATGGTCATGGCAGATGATGATGCCGTCAGAAAGAACCGTTTGGCGCTCTTGGGCGAACTTCGGGCCCTTTTCTTGGACGTTGCCGACATATCGCGGCTTTCCTTAGGCTGATATGCCAGGGCGGGTGGGTTCAAGGGGGCTTCTGATTCTTGATCGCGACGGTGTGATCAACCAGGACTCGAGCGACTTCGTGAAATCGCCCGCCGAGTGGCTGCCGCTGCCCGGGAGCATCGAAGCGATCGCGAAACTCAGCCGCGCCGGCTACACCGTGGCGATCGCGAGCAACCAGTCCGGGCTGGCTCGCGGCCTGTTCGGGCGCGACGCGCTGAGAGCGATGCACCGCAAGCTTCGAAGCCTCGTCGCGGCCGAGGGCGGAAAGATCGCCCGTATCGTCGTTTGCCCGCATGGCCCCGATGATGGCTGTACCTGCCGCAAACCCATGCCGGGTCTGTTGCTGCGCCTGGCGCGGCACTTCGACACGAGCCTTGCCGGCGTGCCGGTCGTTGGCGACTCGCTCCGTGACCTGCAGGCGGCGGCGCGCGCCGGGGCCGACCCGGTGTTGGTGCTGACGGGCAACGGTGAGCGGACGCTGCGCGGACTGCCACAAGAACTGCAGCACGTGCCGGTCTACAACGATCTCGCCGCATTCGCCGCCGACGCGGTCTGCGGGTAACTCTATGATGATCTGGCTGCGCTCACTCCTGTTCCTGACGTTTGGCTTCACGACGGTGCTGATTTACGCGACCTTCATCATGCTCCTGTTCTGGGCGCCGCGGTCCTGGCGCCGCGCCGCAGTGGTTCAATACTGCAACCTGTGTCTCTGGGCCGGAGATTTTTTCTGCGGCATGAAGGTCGTCGTGGAGGGCACGGAAAACATCCCGGCCGAGCCCAGCGTCATCATGATCAAGCACACGACGACGCTGGAAACCTACGGTCACGTACCGATGTTTCCGCCCACCGCGTGGGTCGTGAAGCGGGAACTGATCTGGGCGCCGATCTTCGGCTGGGCCATCGGGCTGGTGCTTTCGCCCATCGCGATTAAGCGCAGCGCGCGCGGCAACGCGGTCAAGCAGGTTATTAGCAAGGGCAAGGAGAAGCTCGCCAGCGGCATATGGGTGACGATTTTTCCGGAGGGCACGCGCATGCCTCCGGGCGAGACCCGCAAGTACGGCGTGTCCGGCGCGGCGCTCGCGCAGGAGGCAAACGTCATGATCGTTCCGGTTGCGCACAATGCCGGCGATCTTTGGCGTCGCCGCGAGTTCATCAAGCGGCCGGGAACGGTGCGCTTCTGCATCGGCCCGCCGATTAGCGCGCAGGGCCGCCCGCCCAAGGAAACCAACCTGATCGTGCAGGACTGGATCGAAAACAAGATGAAGGAAATCAGCACGGCTTACCAGGACAAGCAGAAACCCAATGAACCGATTGACTAAACCCCTGCGCAGCGCTGTCGCACTGCTTGTTGTTGCGCTGCTCGCGTCATGTGCCTCCGCACCGCCCCAAACACTGGACGAGTCGCTGGACCTGATTCGCAAGCGCGCGTTGCAGCGCCATGTGGCCTGGCTGGCTCACGACGATCGCGCCGGTCGCATGACAGGTGAGGCCGGGTACGATCATGCTGCCGCCTATGTCGCCGAACAGTTCGAGTCGATGGGCCTTGAGGCCGCCGGCAGCGACGGATGGTTCCAGCCCGTCGCGTTGCGATCCTACAAACCAAAAGAGGAGTCGGCGAAACTCGTTCTGCATGGCGCGCAGGGAGACGAAGCGCTCGTCTACCGCGATGACTTCTCCGTATCCGCAGACCCGGTTGCGGCATCAACGAGCGTTCGGGGCGAAGTGGTTTACGTGGGTTACGGGGTGCATGCACCGAAGCTCGGCTACTCGGACTACGACGGCATCGATGTGTCGGGAAAGATCGTTGCGCTGTACGGCGGTGCGCCCGAAGCTCTCGCAGGCGAAGACCGGGCGTTCTACGCGTCGTCGCTCGCAAAGCGGAAAGAGGCCGTCGCGCGCGGCGCCATTGCTACGATATCGCTTCGATCCCGGAAGGCCGAGGAACGCCGCCCCTGGGAAGAGTCGAAAGCGCGCATCGGCAAGCGTTCACGCATGACCTGGGTCAACGGCGCCGGTGAAGCCGCGGATTACCTGCCACAGCTAAGGGGTGGCGCGTACCTGAGTCCCGACGCCGCGACCCGCCTGTTTGCCAACGCGCCGCTGAGTTATGAGGCGTCTCTCGACGCAGTGTCGGCCGGGGAGGTCGCTTCCGCGCAGCTTGGAGTTGAGGTCACGATCTCGGCCGAGTCGGTGCACGAGACACTGAGCAGTCCGAATGTCGTCGGGCTCGTGCGCGGGTCAGATCCGGTGTTGGCCGACGAATACGTTGTCTACACGGCGCACCTCGACCACCTGGGCACCGAGGAGAAAGACGGCGAGACGCAGGTCTATAACGGCGCTTATGACAACGCGATGGGCGTCGCGCTGATGCTGGAGACCGCGCGCGCATTCGCCGCCTTGCCGCCGCGCCGCTCGATCCTGTTCGTTGCGGTAACGGCGGAAGAGCGCGGCCTGCTGGGTTCGGACTTCTTCGTCAACAACCCTGTCGTGCCGCCGGGATCCATTGTTGCCAACATCAACCTGGATATGCCGCTGTTCCTCTACCCGGTCGCTGACCTGGTCGCGTTCGGCGCCGAAAACTCAAGCCTGCAGTTCGTTGCCGAAGCGTCCGCGGAAGCGGAGGGCTTCCGCTTCGCGCCAGACCCCATGCCTGAAGAAAACCTGTTTGTGCGAAGCGACCAGTACTCGTTTGTGCGCAAGGGCATACCGTCAATATTCCTGGTTCCAGGGTTTACGTCACTCGATGGCGATGTCGACGGGGAGGCGCTTTTTCGGGAACACCTCAAAGAGCATTACCACAAGGCGAGCGACGACCTGAGTCGGCCCATAGACTGGAAGTCAGCGCTTCGCTTCGCCCGAGCGCATACGCGTATCGGCTATACGGTTGCCAGCGAGACCGGCAGGCCGACGTGGCTGGAAGGCAATGTATTCGGCGTGCGTTTCGCGACGCCCTAGCGGCGCGCGGCACGGGCGATTTCGCGAAGCTCGTCGGCCTGGCCCGGTTCGAGTTCGTACAAAGCCTTGATCCGACACCCCCGGAACGTGTCCATGCCTGGATACAGCCCTCGCGAATCACGACGGATGTCCGGCTCCACGCGACCGTCATCGCGCCGATAACAGCGAGAGTAATATTCGAGCAGGTAGTCCTGTCGACGCGTGCTGACGATGACGTACGTGTCGTTGACGTCTCTCGCCATCAGCTGCTCCATTGTGCGGACCTTGTCCACCTGGGGAAGCTCGTTCACTTCGATAAAGTCGACGATCGCCGACTCTTCCCGCGGCTCTTCGGGGTCGCCGGGTGCGGCACAGGCCGTGATCACAATCGCGAGAGATACGATGGCCGTACTTCTTGTCTGTCTAGCGATTCTCATACAGGGCCTCCACCCAGGAAACAACTCGCGGATAGGTCTCTATCCAGCGCTCGATTTCCGCGCGCATTTCAGCCGGCGCCCGGTCGCGCTCCACGCGAACGTGGTCGGCCTTGCCGCCACCGTATGCCTCGGGCATTAACCACAAACCCGTAAAGGCCGCGAAGGCGAGGTCCGTGTAGTTGATCTCCGAGCCGCCCAGCAGGGAGGCGCGACCGTCTTCAAGCCGGGTCTCCGCGTCGGCCAGCACGTCCTCGATGCGCGCAACCGAACTGGCAAAGTGCGTGTCGTTGATCTTGAAGGACAGGCGAATCAGCACCGCCTGGAGCGGGAATAGAATGCGCAACAATGCGCGCTGCCATGCGGGGGTTGCCGGGCTGTTGGCGCCCCATGCCTGCAGCGCAAGGTCGCGGTCATGGAGGATATGGTAGTACACCCAAACCTGCAGACTCACGCCGTAAAGATCGAGGCGGCGCTCAAGCTCGACACGCTCCGCCGTCGGCTCCAGGAATGCCGCTTTTTCGGGGTCTTCGTGAAGATAGCGGCCGTAGACGTAGCGCAGTATGTCGGACGAATTGCCGATCACCGAGCGCACACTTCCGGTCCTGGCTTTCAGCTGCGGGACCGTGCGGCCGCGGAAGAAAGCGCCGAGGGTTCCGCCCGCCGGTTTCTCTGTGTACTCGATACCGAGTTGGTCAAAACTCCAGCGCACTTTCTCGACAAAATGGCTCGCCGAGATAGTCGCAAGCTCGAGGTCCGGCCTTTTTTCGGGCGCGAGAAAACCGCTGAGCGTGATCGTCCAGCGGCACAGCAGCAGCAGGATGACGACGCCTGCCGCTGCCGGGACTGACAGCCCGTACCACGCAACGAAGATGGGTGCGATAAAAACGAATACCGCGAATACGAGGTTGCGAGTGTCGGTCATGTCGCTACCAGATCTTCACACGCTCTTCGGGCGGCAGATACAGCGCATCGGACTCGGTCACATTGAACGCCTCATACCATTCCGGCACGTTACGCACGGGGCCGTTGGTCCTGTAAATTGCCGGCGAATGCGGGTCTGTTGCAATCTGCTGGCGCAGCGCTTCGTCGCGAGTGATGCCGCGCCAGACCTGGCCAAACCCGAGGAAGACGCGCTGCAGGCCCGTGAAACCGTCGATCACGGGTGGCTCTTCACCGTTGAGCGACATCTTGTATGCCAGCAGCCCGATCGTTATGCCACCGAGGTCGCCGATGTTTTCGCCCTGCGTGAACTCACCGTTGACGGCCAGGTCCTCGAAGGGCATGAAGGCGTCGTATTGCGCGATCAACGCACTGGTGCGCTCTTCAAACTCCGCCCTGTCCTTGTCGGTCCACCAGTTGCGCAACACGCCGTTGCCGTCGAAGGTGCTGCCCTTGTCGTCGAAGCCATGGCCGATTTCGTGGCCGATGACGGCGCCGATCGCGCCGTAGTTCACGGCGTCGTCAGCGTCCAGATTGAAGAAGGGCGGCTGCAGGATCGCGGCCGGAAATACGATCTGGTTCATCGGCGGATTGTAGTAAGCATTTACGGTCTGCGGATTCATGAACCATTCCTGGCGATCGACGGGGCCGCCCTGCCGATCAAGCTGGCGCTCGTATTCGGCGTAGGCCGCACGCTCCACATTGCCGTAGTAGTCGTCAGGCTCGATGGCAAGTGCCGAGTAATCGCGCCACTTGTCGGGATAACCGATCATTGGCGTAAATTTCGAGAGCTTGTCGAGAGCCTCCAGCTTGGTCTCTTCGCCCATCCATTCGAGCTCCTTGATGCTCTTCTCGTAGGCTTTGACGAGATTGCCGACCAGCTCGAGCATCTCCTCTTTCGCTTCGGGTGGGAAATGCTCCTTCACATAGACCTTGCCGACGACTTCGCCGAGGATCCCGTCAACCGTGGATACGGCGCGACGCCAGTCGGGCCGCTGTTCTTCGGTGCCGGACAGGACCTTCCCGTAGAATTCGAAATTCTGCTGGTCGATAGCGCGCGTAAGACGGCCTGCCGTATTGTTGAGCGCGCTCCAGGTCAGGTAGGTCTTCCAGGTGTCGAGATCGGTATCGACGATGATGCCGTCGAGCGCCTTCAGATAGTCGAGCGTATACACGACGATTTCCGGCAGGTCCTGGATGCGAAGCTCAGCCAGGTAGGCGTCCCAGTTGAAGCTGGGCATGATCTCCGGGAGCTCCGTTAGCGCGAACTTCTTGTAGTTGCCGGCGTAGTCGCGCGCCTTTTCCTTGGTCATGTTCTCGGCCGCGAGGCGTGTCTCGAGCGCCATGATGGTCTGCGCCGCGGCGGCGCCACCGTCAAGGCCGGCGACGTCGAACATCTTTTCGATGTGTGCGACGTACTTGGCACGAATGTCCTCGGAGTTCTCATCGTCCTTGAAGTAGTACTCTCGATCGGGCAGCCCGAGGCCGCTCTGCGAGAGCAGCACTGCGTATTGTGTCGGGTCGAGAAAGTCTGTGAGCTGTTGGGCGCCAAGGGGTGCGTCAAGGCCGCGCTTTAGCGCGCTGGCGAAATAGGTCGCTAACTCATCCCGGCTCGAGATCGCATTGATGCGATCGAGCTCTGGCTGGAACGGCTCGAGGCCCCTTGCATCACGTGTGTCCCAGTCGAGGAACGAGTTGTACAGGTCACCGACCTTCTGCTCGTCCGTGCCCTTGGCAAAGTCGCCGGTCGAGGACCGTTCGATAATCGCTTTTACAGCCTCCTGCGATTCGTCGCGGAGGATGTTGAACAGCCCGTAGCGCGCCTTGTCGGCCGGCATTTCCGTTTCTTCTACCCATGTTCCGTTCACGTAAGCGAAGAAGTCGTCGCCGGGCTTCACGCTCGCGTCCATGCCCGCCATGTCTATGCCGGATATCAGGGTTCTGGATTCTTCAGTCGCGGGCTGCGGCGCCTCCTGGCTGCAAGCGGCAACAAGCAGCAGCGCTGCCGCGCCGATGATCAGTCTGTTCACTGTTTTTCCCCTATGAATAGTAGTGCGCAACCGGCCTGCGCCGGTCGTCTTCGGGTTCGTTATTTGTGACTCGTTACAAGTGAGATAATTCACTCTTCATGAAGCGGCTCAGACGTCCAGGTTCTCGACCGTCAGTGCGTTCTTTTCAATGAACTCGCGTCGCGGTTCCACCTGGTCGCCCATTAATGTCGTAAAGATCTCGTCAGCCTTGACGGCGTCCTCGATCTTCACTTGCATCAGTCTGCGCGTTTCCGGATTGACGGTGGTATCCCAAAGCTGTTCGGGATTCATTTCGCCAAGACCCTTATAGCGCTGGATCGACTGACCGCGGCGGGCCTCGCCCATGAGCCACTCGACGGCGTCGGCAAACGTATCGACTGGCGACTCTCGCTCGCCGCGCTTGACGAACGCGCCTTCAGACAACAGGTCGTTGAGCTTGGCCGCGAGGCTCGTGATGTGCCGGTATTCGTTCG
The DNA here is from genome assembly GCA_945787845.1 of uncultured Woeseiaceae bacterium. Taxonomy (GTDB): domain Bacteria; phylum Pseudomonadota; class Gammaproteobacteria; order Steroidobacterales; family Woeseiaceae; genus UBA1847. The sequence continues at coordinate 20,200 of CALZJH010000008.1, forward strand.
TGCTAAAGAACTCGCGCGGCAGGTAACGCGTGGTGCCGAGCCCGTGCTGCATCTTGGTGATAGCGATGCGAATGCCCTCGCCGTCCTCGTCACCGCGATCGAGCGCCGCGGAATAACTTCCGCCGTTGCCCTCCTCGGCACGGTCGCCCGTATGTTTCGGGAGCGCGACGCTGAGCTTCTCGGCCCAGGCCTCCAGCGCATCGAGATCCTCTACCGCCTCCGCCGTGACTTCGGGCAGCGTGCTGACACTGCGCAACACGGCCTCATCGTAACGGTTCGACAGGCGCGCGATAATATTCTCGACCGTGAGGTATTCCTTGGCCAGGGTTTCCAGGCCCACACCGGACAAAGCGGGTGCGCCGGCATTCACGTACAGCGACGCATTATCCATCGCGGCGTTGAGCAAATACCTGTCGAGCTCGGCATCGTCCTTGACGTAGACCTCCTGTTTGCCGCGCTTGATCTTGTACAGCGGCGGCTGGGCAATATACACGTGGCCACGCTCGATCAGCTCCGGCATTTGTCGGTAAAAGAACGTCAGCAGCAGCGTTCGGATGTGCGAACCATCGACATCAGCGTCGGTCATGATGATGATGCGGTGGTAGCGCAACTTGTCGGGGTCGAAGTCGTCGCGGCCGATGCCGCAGCCGAGCGCGGTGATCAGGGTGCCGACTTCGGCCGATTGCAGCATCTTGTCGAAGCGTGCTTTTTCGACATTGAGGATCTTGCCCTTCAGCGGAAGAATCGCCTGCGTGCGGCGGTCGCGACCCTGCTTGGCGGATCCGCCCGCGGAGTCACCCTCGACCAGGAACAGTTCGGATAATGCCGGGTCTTTTTCCTGGCAGTCGGCCAGCTTGCCCGGCAGGCCCGCCACATCGAGCGCGCCTTTGCGGCGCGTCATCTCGCGCGCCTTGCGGGCGGCCTCCCGGGCGCGGGCGGCGTCGACAATCTTCGAGACGATGGCCTTGGCCTCCTGCGGATTTTCCAGCAGGAACTCTTCGACACGACCGGCCATCGCCTGCTCGACGATGCCTTTAATTTCAGATGAAACTAATTTGTCTTTTGTCTGGGACGAGAACTTGGGGTCCGGGACCTTGACCGAAAGCACCGCGGTCAGGCCCTCGCGCGCATCGTCACCACTGGGCGTGAACTTGTCCTTGCGACTGGAGAGTTCTTTTTCGATGTACCCATTGAGCGTTCGCGTCAGGGCCGAGCGGAACCCGGCGAGATGGGTACCACCATCCCGCTGCGGAATGTTGTTCGTGTAGCAGAACATGTTCTCCTGGTAGCCATCGTTCCACTGCATTGATGCCTCGACACCGACATCGTCCCGCATCGCCGTGAAATGAAAGACGGTGTTGTGAATCGGGGTCTTGTTGCGATTGAGGTGTTCGACGAAGGCCTTGATGCCGCCCTCGTACTCGAAGAGGTCTTCCTTATCGACTTCACGCTCGTCGACGAGGCGAATGCGGACGCCCGAATTCAGGAACGACAGCTCTCGCAAACGGCGCGCCAGGATGTCGTAGTGGAACTCGATGTTGGTGAACGTGTTACTGCTCGGCTTGAACCGCAGCGTCGTGCCGGTTCGATCCGTATCACCGACGACGGCGAGCGGCTCCTGCGGCTCGCCGTGCACATATTCCTGCTGGTACGTCTTGCCATCACGATGAATGGTCAGGACGAGATGCTCGGACAGCGCGTTGACGACAGACACGCCGACACCGTGCAGACCGCCGGACACTTTGTAGGAGTTGTCGTCAAATTTACCGCCGGCATGCAGGACCGTCATGATGACTTCGGCGGCTGAACGGCCCTCTTCCGGGTGCAGGTCGACGGGAATCCCGCGGCCATCGTCGCTGACCGTCACGGACTCGTCGGCGTGGATGGTGACCGTTATCGTGTCGCAGTGGCCCGCCAGCGCCTCGTCAATCGAGTTGTCGACAACCTCGAAAACCATATGGTGCAGGCCCGTACCGTCATCCGTGTCGCCGATGTACATGCCGGGGCGCTTGCGAACGGCCTCGAGGCCCTTTAACACCTTGATATTACTGGAAGTATATTCTGTTTCGTCGGTCATTCGAGGTCCTTTGAATACAACCGACGCATTGTATCAAAATCGCGGGCCATAAGTACCCTCAAAGCTCTATTTTTTAAGGTATTTCAGGGCTTTCAGGGCGCACTCAGCACGCCCTGTTCCACGTGGAACACCGTGCTGCCTGGCGGGACGCTCAGAACGTCTCTTTCCAGGCTCGTCGCGATAACCTGGCAGCCGAGTCCCGCAACGGCATCCATGAGTCTGGATAGAGAATTAGCATCCAGCTCCGCCGCCGGATCGTCAAGAAGCAGCAGGAGCGGCCGCTCGAGCGCCGTTTGCGCTGTCTCGGTCGCCGCCAGAATCATGGCGCTGGCCAACAGCTTCTGCTGGCCGCGAGAAACCAGCTTGCGGGCCTGCCGCTCATCGTAGCGAATCTTGAGGTCGGCCCGGTGCGGCCCGTGCTGCGACGCCCCCTGCTGCAGATCCCGCTCCAGCCCCTCTTCGAGCGATTGTTCCAGGCTCTTGTCCTTGCCCCACCCTGCCTGGTACTCAAAACCGAGCTCTGTGCCAAGCAGGCCCTGCCCGTATTCACTGAGGCTGTCGATCGCAACGTCCAGCGCTCGGCGCCTGGAATGGTCCAGCGCCTCGCCCAGCTCTGCGAATTCTGCGTTCCAGCTTCGAATCGCCGCCGGCGCCGCGCGTGACTTGAGCGCCGCGTTCCGCTGTCTCAGCGCCCGGCGGAAGCGTCGCCAGGCCTCGAGGTGGTCATGTTCCACGTGGAACGCCACCCAGTCCAGGAAGCGCCGCCGCAGCTCGGGCCCGCCCGCGACAAGATTGTGAACCTCCGGATCGATGACCTGTAACGGGAGCGCATCCGCCAGGGCCGCTACTCCACCGTCGCTGCTTCCGTCAACGCGCACTTCCAGGCCATCCTTGCTGTTTCGCACGCCCAGCTTTTGCGACCGGGACTCCCGCTCCGTTTCACCGAACAGCACAAACTCCGATTGCCCGTGCCGAACCAGGTTCGCGGTTGAAGCGCCCCGAAAGGATTTCCCGCGGCCCAAATACGCCAACGCCTCCAGAAGACTTGTCTTCCCGGAGGCGTTCGCACCGAAGATCAGGTTGAATTCCCGGCCAAATCCCAGCTCTGCATTTTCGAGACAGCGGAAATTCGAAACCCTGAAACGTCGGATCATCGAGTCCTGAAACCTAGAGCCGCATTGGCATCACGACGAACGTGCAGTCTTCGTTACCCGGTTGCCGGATCAGGCAGCTCGAATTGCTGTCCTGCACGGACAGCGTCACTTCGTCACTTTCGACGGCGCCCAGCGCGTCCAGCAGGTAATTCACGTTGAAGCCAATTTCGATGTCCTCTCCGCTGTATTCCACCTCCAGCTCTTCCTCGGCCTCTTCCTGTTCCGGGTTGTGTGCCTGCAGCACCACACCGCTATCTCGAATTACCAGGCGGATACCGCGATACTTTTCGTTGGACAGAATCGCCGTACGCTGCAGTGCGCCCCTGAACGCACCGCGATCCGCCTTGAGCTCATTCGACGACTCTTTCGGAATAACGCGCTCATATTCCGGAAAGCGCCCGTCTATGAGCTTCGACGTGAACCGAATCCCGTCGAGCTGTATTCGTATGTGATTCGCCCCCAGCTCGATGTTGAGGTCTCCCTCACCGGTCATCAGGCGTTGAAGCTCGAGTACGCCCTTGCGCGGCACGATCACCTGCTGGTCATCAATCTTGCCATCCACTTCCGCCTGGCACAGCGCCAGCCGGTGCCCGTCCGTTGCGACCGCGCGCAGATGACCGCCACCGGTCTCAAGCAACATGCCGTTGAGGTAGTACCGAACATCCTGCTGCGCCATCGAGAAATGTGTTTTCTCGATCAACCGCCCCAGCGCCTCCTGCGAAACGGAAATCGCCTGACCCGCCTTGATGTCCTCAACCACCGGGAACTCGGCAGCCGGCAGCGTCGCGAGGTTGAACTTGCTTCTTCCGGCTCGAACCGCGAGTTTCTCGCCGCTCACGCTGACATGAATATCCGACCCTTCCGGCAGCGCCCTGCAGATATCCAGAAGCTTCCGGCCCGACACCGTAATCTCCCCACCCGAATCTGTCTCAACATCGGCCTGTGCGACGAGCTCAACTTCCAGGTCCGTCGCCGTTACCGACAGCTGGCCATCCCTGGTGATCAACAGGATATTCGACAAAATCGGCATTGTTTGCCGACGCTCTACAACGCCGATAACGGCTTGTAAAGGCTTCAACAGCGCTTCCCGGGCTGCGGTAAACTTCATAGGTTCCACCTGTTAATAAATATTGGAAAATTATAATTTATAGTTATTATTAGGCAAGCAAACACCTGTGCATAACTTTTTTATATGTAATTAATTCAACAACTTACAATCAAATTTCGGGGCTAACAGATCGCTGGTGACCGGTAGGCCCTCTGTGCATAGCCTGTGGATAATATTTCGACCGCGAGTTTTCCACCACTTATCCACATCATCCTGTCAGAGTTCTCAACAAATTCAAATAGTCGTCATCGATACGCTTATCCGTTTCTCGAAGTGACTCGATACGTCGGCATCCGTGCAGGACGGTGGTGTGGTCCCGACCACCAAACGCATCCCCGATTTCGGGCAGGCTGTGGTTCGTAAGCTCCTTCGCCAGGGCCATGCCAAACTGCCGGGGTCGCGCGATTGAACGGCTGCGTTTTTTAGACAAAAGGTCTCCGACCCGAATCTTAAAATAGTCCGCTACGGTTTTCTGAATGTTTTCGATCGAAACCAGCCGTTCCTGTAGAGCAAGCAGGTCCCGCAGCGCCTCCTTGGCGAAGTCCAGGTTGATCGCGCGCCCGGTGAAGCGATAATTCGCGATGACGCGCCGCAGCGCACCTTCAAGTTCACGGACATTCGAGCGGATTCGCTTGGCGATGAAGAACGCAACCTCATCCGGCAACTCAACGCCCTCCGCCTGTGCCTTGCTGATCAGGATTGCCACGGACGTCTCGAGCTCGGGTGGCTCGATAGCAACAGTCAGGCCCCAGCCGAAGCGTGACTTCAACCGCTCCTCGAGACCATTTACCTCCTTGGGATAACGATCGCAGGTCAGGATAATCTGTCGCTGTCCTTCCAGCAGGGCATTGAACGTGTGAAAAAACTCTTCCTGAGATCGCTCCTTGCCGGCAAAAAACTGAATATCATCAATGAGTAAGGCGTCCAGTGAGCGATAGGACCGCTTGAATTCGGAGATCGTATTGTGCTGTAGCCCCTTCACCATATCGCTGACAAATCGCTCCGAATGGACGTAGCTGACCCGGGCCGCGGGATCGGCCTTAAGCATGGCCCTGCCGACGGCATGCATCAGGTGTGTCTTGCCCAGCCCGACACCGCCGTAGATAAAAAGCGGGTTGTAGGACTTGCCGGGGTTCTCGCCGACCTGGCTTGCCGCAGCGCGCGCGAGCTGGTTGCTCTTGCCCTCGACAAAGGTCTCGAAGGTAAACAACGGGTTAAGGCGGGAGACGATAGGAGTCCGACTCGACGCCGTGATGGCGGCAGGCTGCGGCCGGGCGCCAGCGGGCGCGGGTGCCTGGACCGCACGCGAGCCAACTTCGACGACCACCTCCGTGCCTTGACCATGATCATCGACGAGCTGGAGGATGCGCTCCATATGATGCTGCTGGACCCAGTCAATCACGAAGCGGTTGGGCGCCAGGAGACGCAGAACACCGCCGTCATCCACGGCCTGGAGCGGCCGGATCCACGTATTGAATTGCTGTTCCGGCAGCTCTGCCTGCAGGACGCGAATGCACTGGTTCCATAGCGTCGATTCAGCAGACAAGATAATCCCCGGGGCGGCGCGCTGCGCGCCGAAACACAATTAGACGATGAACGACGAGGCAGTCTATACCGTATCCTGTGGTCTCGCCAGATGCAGTTATCCACAGGCCCCACGAGCCCGAAAATCCAATGTTTACATTAGTCTATTGACACTGTCTGGGCATCTGCGTACCCTTGCCGCCCTTCTTGAAGCACGGCCTCGAACAGGCCGTTTTTGACCAGATTTTAGGCCCTTGCAGGGGGCACCGGGAAAGGCTATGAAACGCACATATCAGCCCAGCAAGATCAAGCGCGCACGCACCCACGGATTTCGTGCCCGTATGGCGACGAAAGCCGGGCGTCTCGTCCTGAAGCGCCGCCGCGCAAAAGGCCGCGCACGGTTGACGCCGTAACCCACCCGGCGTCCGACGCGACGACGAGTAACAATCCAGGATTGACGAGCAGCCAAGGCAACCGGTTCACAAAACAACACCGGCTCCTTGATGCGGCGGCTTTCGGCCGCGTGTTCGACAAGGCAACCCGCAGCCGCGACAAACTATTTACCGTGTTATGTCGGCGCAATCAGACAAGCATCGCGAGGCTGGGTCTGGCAATCTCCAAGAAGCATTGCCGACGCGCTACGGCACGCAACCGTATAAAGAGAATTATTCGAGAGTCTTTTCGCCAGCAACAGCCGCTGCTATCGGGACTCGACATTGTGGTGATCAACCAGCCCGGTGCCGCGACGGCAACCCGGCAGGAACTCGCCGACAGTCTCGATAACCACTGGCAGCGTTGTAGCAAAGCGAAAACCCAAGGACCACGAACGAATGGATAATCAACGACTCCTGATCTGGGCATTGTTTGCTTTCCTGGCCTGGATTACGTACCAGACGTGGGTGGAGGACTACGCTCCGAAGCCCGTGCGGCCGACCGCGGAGCAGGCCGCAGAATCGCTCACCGCGCCGCCCGAAGTCGTTGGTGGCAGCGATGAACTCCCGGAAATCTCCGACACCGGAACCCCTGACGCACTTCCGACCACGCCCGACGTCGCGAGCGAATCCCCTGCCAGCGCCGCGGCACCGACAGTTACCGTCAGCACGGATGTCTTTGATGTCGTGATCAGCGCGAAGGGCGGCACGCTGCTGGGCGCGACACTCAGGAAATACCCGGTTGCAAAAGACACACCCGATGTTCTCGTGCAGTTACTGGCGACAGAAGGCAAGGAATTCGGCCTGATTGAGTCGGGCGTCCGAGCTGCCGACGGCGCCGCCGAGGCGACGCACCTTGAGACCTTTGCGTCGGCGCGCAGCCGTTACGAGCTGGGTGATGCAGACGAACTCGTTGTCCCGTTGACCTGGCAGGACCCGAGCGGCGTGACTGTAGAAAAGCGTTTTCGCTTCACGCGCGGCAGCTACAAAATTGGGCTGGAGCAGGTCGTCACCAATGGCTCGGACGCACCGTGGCGTGGCGCCGAGTATGTTCGTATCAAGCGGCATTCTGCCGAGCAGGAAAGGTCGATGTTCGATGTCGACTCGTACTCGTTTATCGGCCCGATTGTTTACGACGGCGACAAGTCCGAGAAACTGAAGCGCGATGACCTTATAGAAGACGGGAAATACGAGTTCAGCGCACAGCAAGGCTGGATCGGGTCGATCCAGCATCACTTCCTGAGCGCCGTGGTGCCAACGCCGGGCGTTGACTACAAGTATGACGTTGCCGTTAGCGGCGACGTCTCGACCAGCAGCAGCATCCGCCGCAGCCTGGTTTCCATCGCGCCGGCTGCGAGCGAAACCTTCACGACGACCCTGTTCGTCGGTCCGAAATTGCAGGACCAGCTCGAGGAGATCGACAAGAGCCTCAAGCTTACGGTCGACTACGGCTGGCTGACGATTATTTCGCAACCGCTGTTCTGGCTGCTGAGCTTCGTCCATGGCTATGTCGCGAATTGGGGCGTCGCGATCATCATCGTGACCCTCCTGATCAAGCTCGCGTTTTACAAGCTCACCGAATCCAGCGGCCGCTCGATGGCCAAGATGCGCCAGATTCAGCCGCGCATGAAAGCGTTGCAGGATCGTTACAAGGACGATCGCCAGGCGCTAAGCCAGGCCATGATGGAGCTCTACAAACGCGAGAAAGTAAACCCGGCGGCGGGCTGTTTGCCCATCCTGATACAGATGCCGTTCTTCCTCGCGTTCTACTGGGTGCTGCTCGAGAGCGTGGAAATGCGACAGGCACCTTTCGCGCTCTGGATTACCGACCTGTCGACGCGCGACCCATACTTCATCCTGCCGCTTATCATGGGCGCCGCGATGTTCGGGCAGCAAAAGCTGAACCCGGCACCGGCCGACCCGGTGCAGGCGAAGGTTATGCAAATCATGCCGGTCATGTTTACGGTGTTCTTCGCCTTCTTCCCGTCAGGCCTGGTGCTCTACTGGGTCACGAACACCCTGCTGTCGATCGCCCAACAGTGGAACGTCAACAGGGTCGTCGAGGCCGAGTCGAAGGCGCAAAAGGGTGGCAAGAAAGGCAGCAAGAAGAGCGATTAAGCACGACTCACTCTGCCAGCCGCGTGCGTACGCGAATCTCATGGTGCAGCGTCTTGTGCACGGGGCAGCGGTCCGCGATCTCGACCATGCGCTGTCGTTCTGCATCGCTTAAGTCACCTTCAAGCACCAGTTCGCGCTGGAATTCGTGGATCATGCCGTCCTGCTGTTCGCAATCCACACAATCGTCCGCATGAACCCGGCCGTGGCTGACACGTACCGTCGCCGCGTCGAAATTCAGCTTCTTGTGCTCCGCGTACATGCGCAGGGTCATTGACGTGCAGGTTGCGAGCGACGCGGCGAGCAGGTCGTAGGGCGTCGGGCCGAGATCCGTGCCGCCGACCGCCCTGGGCTCGTCCGCCAGCAAATCGTGTTGACCCGCCTGTACCTCCGTCGCAAAGCCGTTGGCAACGGTGCGCGCGACGACCTCACCGCTTGTTGCCTGCAGTCCTGCGCGCGGTTCCACTTCGGGCAAATACCGCGTCGCCCAGGCGGCAAGCATCTCGCCGACGTAGCGGGAGTCCTCGCTTCGCGAGAGCAGGTGATCCGCTTGGTCGAGACTGACAAAGCTCTTGGGGTGTTTTGCCGCGATGAACAGCGCCGACGCGTTGTCGATCTCGACGATGTCATCGAGCGGTGCGTGCATGATCAGAACCGCCTTGCGCAATGACGCCACGGCGGTCGGCAGATCGTGTGCCGCCAGGTCATCGACAAACTCCTTGCGGATTCGAAACGGGCGCCCGCCCAGCTGCACATCTGCGATGCCGTCTTTCGCGAGCGTTTCTTCGGCACCCGCGAGCATGTGTCGCACATGCTCGGGATCGGCCGGGGAGCCAATGGTCGCGACAGCCACGGCCGACGGAATGCTGGCGCCGGCCTGCAGTACGGCTGTTCCCCCGAGCGAGTGACCGAACAGAATCTCGGGTGCGCGGTGTTCCTTTTCGAGCCACGCCGCGGCCGCCAACAGGTCGGCCACGTTGCTCGAGAAGTTCGTGTCCTCGAAGGCGCCCTCGCTTTGCCCGAGCCCGGTGAAGTCGAAGCGCAGTACGGCAATGCCTGCGTCGTTCATGGCGCGGGCGATATTCGTCGCCGCCTTGAGGTTCTTCGAACAGGTAAAGCAATGGGCAAACAAAGCAAATGCTCGCGGCGCCCGGTCGGGCATGTCGAGAATGCCGGAGAGCTTCTTGCCCTCGGCGTTGGGGAAGGACACGTTTTTGCTCTGCATAACAAAGGCACCTGTGGTTTTATACGGCTATGAAACTGGAAGCGGACACGATAGTTGCCCAGGCGACGCCACCGGGCGTCGGCGGCATCGCTGTTGTCCGCATCTCGGGAGACCAGACCGAGACCATAGCGAGAACATTACTGGGTAGCTTACCTGAGCCCCGCACGGCGACCTATCGAATGTTCCGGAACCGTGCAGGCACAAAGCTCGACGCCGGCCTGGCGCTGTATTTCCCGGCGCCCGCGTCGTTTACGGGAGAGTCCGTGCTGGAGCTCCACGGTCACGGCGGGCCCGTGGTCGTGTCGCTCCTGGTCGATGCGATTGTGGAGCTCGGCGCACGCCACGCCGAGCCGGGGGAGTTCTCCAAACGAGCGTTTCTCAACAACAAACTCGATCTTGTGCAGGCGGAGGCTATCGCGGACCTGATCGGTAGCGGGACTGCCCAGGCGGCTCGCGCCGCGCTTCGCTCCCTGTCCGGCGCGTTCTCGAGAGCCGTCGACGCATTGGCCGAGCAGCTTGTGCGGCTGCGCATGCATGTCGAGTCGGCCATCGATTTTCCGGAAGAGGAAATCGACTTCCTGTCTGACGACGCGCTCCGCAAACGAATCGAGGAATGCGATGCGGCATTTCGCAGCATTCAGGCGGAAGCAAAACAGGGTCGCGTGCTGCGTGACGGCTATCGTGTTGTCATCGTCGGCAAGCCCAACGCGGGCAAGTCCAGCCTGTTGAACCTGCTTAGCGGCCAGGACGCCGCCATCGTTACGGAGGTCGCGGGCACGACGCGCGACATCCTGCGCGAACAGATCGACATCGACGGCCTCGCCGTCGAGCTTGTGGATACGGCCGGCCTGCGCAACGACCCGGACCGCATAGAAGCAGAGGGCATTCGCCGGGCTCGCGCCGCGCTTGCCGATGCCGACGCGGCGCTCTGGATCCAGGACGCGACCGATGAAGACCAGGCAGAGCACAAGGAAAACCTGCCCGACGGCATTCCGGTCACGATCGTGCACAACAAGATCGACCTGAGCGGGCATGAGCCCGGGCTGGTCGGTGGCGAGGTCTTTCTGTCGGCAGAAACCGGCATGGGTATCGATGCGCTGCGGCGGCGCCTGCGCGACCTGGCCGGCTATGAAAACCAGGGCGAGGGCGCCTTCACGGCGCGCCGCAGACATATTCGCGCCCTGCAGAAAGCGGCCGACCATTTCGCTACCGGCAGGACAGCGCTCGAAGAGACCAAAGCCGGTGAGCTGCTGGCCGAAGAGCTGCGGCTTGCACAACAGGCGCTCGGTGAAATCACGGGCGCGTTTTCTGCGGACGACCTGCTCGGGAAAATCTTCTCCGAGTTCTGCATTGGCAAGTAAGGCGGAGTCTTCATGTACAGACCACAAAGACTCTTACTGAGCGCCCTGGCCACCGCACTGGTTGCCTGTGCACCGATCGATGATGCGGCTGACGCGAGCGCTGCGCTTGACGCGCTGCTCGAAAAACATTGGGCTACCGCTGAGGCCGAGAAAGTATTCTTCCGCACGGACCCCGATGGCTGGCGCATGGACGGCAGGCTCTCGGAGCACTCTGCGGAGGCGCGGGCGAGGCGGGCGCGCTTCAACGACGAGGTGCTTGCGGAGCTCGCCGCTATCCGTCTCGAGGAGCTCGATGCGAAGGACAAAATCTCGTATCGCATCTTCAAATATGAACGCGAGACCGAGCGTGAAAGTTACCGCCAGCTCGAGCACTACTTTCCGTTCACCAGCCTGTTCGGTTACCACACGTATTTTGCGGAGTCGCCGGCCAGTACGTCGTTCCTCGGCGCAAGCGACTACGACGATTACCTCGTCAGCCTCGCGGACTTCACGCGCTACAACCGCGAACATATCGCCGCGTTACGAGAAGCCGTCGACGCGGGTTACACGCACTACTGCGGCAGCATCTCGGACTATGCGCAGACAATAGCGGCACACATCGTTACGACGCCCGAGGACAGCGGGCTGTATGTTCCGTTTACGAGGTTTCCAGGGAACGTCGGTGACGACGCGCGAAGCACTTACACAATGAAGGGCGTGGAACTCATTAATGATGTCATCGTTCCGGGGTACCGGGAGCTGCTGGCGCTCTTCAACGACGAGTACCTGCCGGCGTGCCGGGCTGAGCCGGGCATCACGTCCTTGCCCGGCGGCGAGGACTATTACCAGTACCTGATTACGTATTTCACCACGACAGACATGACGGCGGCGGAGATACATCACCTCGGCCTGTTGGAGGTCGAGCGCATTCGCGCCGAGATGCAGGGGATCATCGACGCAGTCGGTTTCGACGGCGACTTCGATGCGTTTGTCGAATTCCTGCGCGAAGACCCCCGTTTTTACGCAAAGACGGCTGACGAGCTTCTCGGCCGGGCCGCGCTCATCAGCAAGACGGCCGAAGGAGAGCTGCCCCGCTTCTTTACGCGCTTGCCGCGCGCGACCTACAAGATCGTCGGCAACCCGACCCGGGGTGCGTACTACATGGCGCCCAGCGGTGATGGCACGGACTCGGGAACCTACTTCGTCGAGATCGGCGACCTGAACAGCGAGCCGCTGTACGCGCTGGAGGCGCTGTCGCTGCACGAAGCGGTGCCGGGCCATCACCTGCAATCCACGCTCGCACAGGAACTGGACCTGCCGGCGTTCCGGCGTGATCTCTACCACTCGGCGTTCGGCGAGGGTTGGGGCCTGTATTCGGAGCGGCTTGGCAAGGAAATGGGCTTCTATCAGGACCCCTACAGCGATTTCGGGCGGCTGAGTTACGAGGCCTGGCGAGCGTGCCGGCTGGTCGTGGATACCGGGCTGCATGCGTTTGGCTGGTCGCGCCAGCAGGCTGTGGATTTCATGCTCGAGAACACGGCGCTGAGTGAGGCGGACATCAACAAGGAGGTCGACCGCTATATCACCTGGCCCGCACAGGCGCTGTCGTACAAAATTGGCGAGCTGAAAATCCGCGAGCTGCGGGCGAGGGCAGAAAGCGAGCTTGGCTCAGCGTTCGACATACGGCGCTTCCACGACATGGTTGTGGGGAACGGCTCCCTGCCGATCGCGGTGCTTGAGGACATGGTTGCCGACTGGATAGCCGCCGAGGGCGCCGCGGCTCGATAGATCGACTTACGCACCATTGCCGCAGCGCCATGCCCGCAAGCAGGTGGCCAGATTGTGTACCGGTTCACAGTCAACAGCCTGCGCAGCGATTACCCTCCGCGTTGTTATTCACAAGTGAGCCGCAGCTCCCAGATGGGGCGGCAAGGATGAATTATGTTAAAACGACTATTGGGCATCGCCCTCTTGTTTTCCGTGTCACCGGCGCTCGCGGGTGGCTTGAGCTACAACTTCGTCGAGCTTGGTTATCAAAACGCCGAACTTGACGACGATTTCGCCGGCATCAGCGTTGATGGCGACGGCTACGGCATCAGCGGCTCCTTCGAGGTCGGCGAAAGCTGGTTCATCGCAGCCTCGTACGGCACGCTGGATTTTGACTTCGGTGTAGATCTTGATCAGCTGTCGATTGGTGGCGGCTTTTACATGGACTTGTCCGATCGTGCCGACTTTTATGCCGCGATCTCTTATATCCGGGCCGAAGTATCAGCACCCGGGTTCGGCTCAGCCGACGAAGACGGCTACGGCGTCGCCGTGGGCCTGCGCGGAATGGTTACGGATAAGGTCGAGCTGAACGGCAGTATTTCGTACGCCGACCTCGGCGATGGCGCTGACGGCACGGCTTTCGGTGCTGGAGCGCTGTACAGCTTCACAGACACCTTCGCGCTAGGAGTCAACATCGAAACAGATGATGACGTCACTGTTTACGGCATTGGCGGCAGGTTCTATTTCGGTAACTAATCGAAGAACGCGGGTCCGGTGCGCTAGTCCACAGACACCGGGCCCCCGGCTTCCTCCAAAAACCTGATCGCCTTCGCAAAGTCGGAGCGCCGCGGCATGCTGTGGCCCATGTTGCGAATGATCATGAGCTTCGTCTGGTCGATCCCGGCGCGGCGGTAGCCGCGATAGGTCTTCTTGACGGGCTCGAGCGCCTGGTCGCGAGTGCCCGTGATCAGCACGTACCGGTTTCTTTTCATCAACTCCGCGTTCGGTGATTCCTCCAGGTGCCAAAGGTCGGCGCCGCAGAAGAACAGCCCGCCGCTGAAAATATCCGCGTTGTCGATGACGGCCATGCTCGCAACCCGGCCGCCGCCGGAAAAGCCGCTCAGGTACACGCGCGCACCATCAATCTCATAGTCTTGCTTCGCGAGCTCCACGCTCAGCAGCGACAACAGCACCCGTCGTGGCACCCTGGTCCGGTTTCCGGACTGGTCTGCGCCGACCCAGATCATGTTGTGCTCATTCATCACGCTGCGCCATTCTTTCGGCATTGCGCCGGAACGTGTCGGGCTGATGTAGACGAGCAGGCCCGCGGGTTTTTCCGGGCTGTAGTCCGGGGGCACAAAGTACTGCCAGGTGACGGCTTCGTCCGCATCGAACAGGTTCTCATAGCGCGACGACCGGTCACCAAGCACCGCGGCAGCCTCGTGGGTTCTCGAAAACGACCCGGTCTGTGCCGGGGGCTGGTCGTCGATCGCCGTGCCGGTCAGTACGACGAACAGGAAGGCAGCGGTTACGACCCGGGAAAAGATGGCAGCGGCCCTAGTCCGCGGGCGGTACCCGGAAGCGCGGCTCTGTTATCGACATCTCGGTGACCTCGCCGTACTTCGCGACCTGGTCGCGAATCGTGGCCGCGTCGCCGATGATGACGAACACAAGGTCGTCGGGCTGCGGATAGACCTCACTGATCGCCAGCGCGACGGACTCGGCGGCTGCGGCCTGCAGTTCGGAGCCGTAGTCATCGATGTATGAACGATCGAGTCCGTTCAGCTCGAGGAACGCCAGCATGCCGGCAAGCGACGAAGCCGTCTCGAGGCGCGGCGGAAACTGTCCCATGATGTAATTTCGCGCCGAGATCATCATGTCGTCATCGAGGCCTTTGTCCTGCAGCCTGCGCAATACGCTGATGGCGAGGTCGATCGCCTCGACGGTCGTACTCGTTTCCGTGAAGGAGCGAACGGTCACCGGGCCGGGCTGTGTGCGCTGGTCGACGACAGAACGGGCCCTGTAGGTCAGCCCGGCGTTGACGCGCAACTCCGTCACAAGCATCGACGTGAAGCGGGCGCCGAAGACGGTGTTGGCCAGGCTGAGCTCAGCTCTGCGCGGGTAGCTGAGAGCCACGCCGACGTTGCCAAACCAGAAATAGGACTGCGTCGCGCCCGGCTTGTCGATCAGCAGGACGCGCCCGCCCGGCGCTTTGGGCGGTGCCGGAATATCCTCGAGCGCCGCAGCGGCGGGCCCCCAGCGTCCAAACTCGGCCGCAAGCCGGGCCTTCATCGCGGCAGCATCAAAGTCGCCGACGACGGAGATAATGAGCCGGTCGCCACCAAAGTTATTGGTGTAGTACTCGAGGACGTCATCACGTGTGATATTCGCCAGTGACGACTCGCTACCCGTCGTTGGCCTGCCGTACGGATGATCACCAAAGATAAACGCGTTGGCATAGTGCGGCATCAGCGCATTCGGGTCGCCGTCCTTGGCGGCCTTAATCAGGCCGATCGCCCGGGTCTGCTCTTTCTCGAGCTCGTCGGCCGCCAGTGTCGGTCTTTGCAGGACGTCGGACACGAGCGCCAACATAAGCTCGGCATCTCGCGACAGAAACTCTGCGGCAACCGATGTCGAATCAACGTCTGCACTGACCGACAGGCGACCGCCGACGTTCGCCGAGGCGCTCGCGAATTCCGCGGCGTCGCGATTCCCGGCACCTTTTTGCATCACCGCTGCGAGTAACTCGGCTACGCCGGCCTTGCCTTCCGGGTCGGCGACGCTGCCGCCACGCACCTCGGCACGCAGCCCGATAAGCGGCACCTCGTGTTTCTCGCTGAGGAGCAATACGGTGCCGTTTTCCAGCACGATCCGCTCGTAGTCGGGCAGCGTAATGTCCTGCGACCAGGCCGGGCCTGCGATGAGCAGCGCCGCCACCGTGAGAAGAAAATGCCTCATGGACCCTCCTTCTCAAGCGGCGCGCGCAGGACGCCAATCGTCATGTTATTGCGACGGAACACCTTCGCGGCGACGGCCTGCAGGTCGGCAGCGGTCACCGCGGCGAGCTGCTCCGGGACGGCAAACAGGTTTTCATAATCGCCGGTAAAGACCTCGTAGTTGCCGAGCACAGACGCCTTGCCGTCAATGGTCTGGAGGCTTCTCCAGAACGACGCGATGCGCAGGTTGCGGGCTTTCTCGAGCTCCTCGGCCGTTACACCCTCGGTCGCGGCCTCGTCCAGCATGCCGAGCAGGCGTGCCTCGACAGCGGCGGGGTCGCCGCCGGGCGGCAGGGTCATCGCGAAGTAGGCGACGCCGGGATCGAAGCCGCCGGACTGCCAGGCACCGATGTTGAGCAACATCTGCTCTTCTTCGACCAGGACCTGGTGCAGGCGCGATGACGTTCCTTCGGCCAGTATGGCGAGCAACAGTTCGAGGTAGAGCGTTTCGGGCTCGCCTTCGGCGCTCGCGTGAAACGCCATGTGCAGCAGCGGTGTTTGCGCGTCCGTCTCAACAAGCAGCCGACGTTCGCCTTCCTGCGGCGGCTCGACCGTGGTAATGGCGGGTGGGGGATGCTGCCGCGGTATGGGCGAAAAGTACTGGTCCGCGAGCAGGTAAATCTCCTCGGGCGTCACGTCCCCGGCGAAGATCATGGTCAGGTTGTTGGGCGCGTAATAGGTCTTGAAAAAGTTCTCCAGATCCTGCTGCGTCCAGTTCTCTATGTCAGATGGCCAGCCGATGACCGGGTTTTGGTAGGGGTGAGCGACGTAGGCCGCTGCGCGAACCTGTTCGTAGAGGCGTCCGAAGTTGTCGTTATCGATACGCAGGCGGCGCTCCGAATACACGGTCGAGCGCTCCGTCTCGACAACATCCGGGTCAATCGCGAGATTTTGTAGCCGATCGCTTTCGAGCTCGAGGATCGTCTCGAGTGCCGAGCGCGGGAACCAGTCCATGTACACGGTCAGGTCATTGCTGGTGTAGGCGTTGTTGGCGCCACCGGCGGCTTCCATTTCCTCGTCGAAGTCGCCCTGTGCGCGGGACTCGGTGCCGTTGAACATCATATGTTCGAAAAAGTGCGCTATGCCCGTGATGCCCGGGTATTCGTCGCGGCCGCCGGCGCGCACGAAGTTGTACATCGCGACGTTGGGAATGTCGTGATCGGGCCAGACGATGATCTCGAGCCCGTTTGGCAAATTAAACGATGTGATTTCCCGCGGCACTACAGCCTTGGCCGAGAAATCAAAGACCGGCTTGAGGGGGATTTCCTCGAGCACGAGGGGCGGCGGCGGTTCAAATTCCGGCAGCAGCTTTTCGCCGATGACGGCGGCGACTCCCAGGACGGCCAGTACCGCAAGCGCGGCGTTGAGTTTCTGCCCGGTTTTGTAAACGATCGACTGGGTCTGGTCGACATCGATGCCCTTCTTCAGGCCCTCCGGCGTGATCTCGTAGACCCAGGCAAAGATGAGCGCAACAGGGAAGCCGATCGCCAGCAGAAGCAAGATGTAATCGCTGACCCACGGCGACAGCCCGAGCCCGCTGACCATGTGGCTGATGATCCAGACGAACAGCCAGCTGGCGACGGCATAGAGGAGCGCGACCTTGATTACATTGCGTCGCCGAAGTTCGGAGAACAGGGACATGGCGGCTATTCTAGCCGAGCAGGCCCTCTCGACGATACAGGCGCGCGCAAACCCAGGTCAGGACCACGCCGATAAGCAGCGTGCTGGTGACCGATATGGCGACGTGCAAACCGTTGATGGGTTCGTTCTTGACCATGTCGACGAGCAGCAGGTGCTGGCTCAGTGACGGCACAAACATGAACTCGGTGCGCGGCCTCAGCGTCAGGATGCTGACGATCAGGATCGGCATCGTGGGCGCAATCAGCACGACGCTCAGCCAGGTCTGCGCTTCGCGGTAGCTCTTGGTAAACGAGGCCACCAGTGTCATCAGGGCCGCGCCGACCAGGATAAAGGGCAGGAAAATCGCCAGCGCGGCGAGCACGACGTCGGGCCCGAAATTCGGCGTCATGCCGAGCTGTTCGAGGGGCATGAACTTCAACGAGAAGTAAAACGCCGTGAGGCTCAGCATCAGCGACAGCGTCATGAACAGGCAGGTTGCGGCGATCTTGCCGTAGATCAGCTGGTCGCGAGTCACGGGCAGCGACAAGAGCGGCTCGAGGGAGCCGCGTTCACGCTCACCGGCGGTTGTGTCGATGGCCAGGTACATGCCGCCCATGAGCGCGGCAAAGACGAAAAAGTAACTCATCATCCCCAGCAACATGGCCGAGCGCCCGCTGGGCGTCGAGACGTCGACCTCGTCGATGTTGATCGGCTGGAGCGCACGCGGATTGATGCCACGCGCGACCACCCGGGTACCGGTGAGCAGCTGCTGGTAAGCGCGCAGCGCATTGCGTGCCCGGCGCGCATCGCGCTCGGCATCGGAGTTGGCCTGGTCCGAGACAAGTTCGACCCGGGCCGGAACCATGGCCGCGAGCTGCTCGCCAAACTCGGCCGGAATCACCAGCACGACATCGTGCGTACCAGCCTTGACGGCCTCCATCGCCGCGGCGGTGTCTTCGGGACCGTCGATAGCGTCGATGTTCTGGCTGTGCAGGAACGACACGAGGTTTGGCGCGTGCTCCTGGCCGATGACGGGCAGCTCAAGCGTACTCTCCGCGCTTTCGAACGAGCGTTCGATCGACAGGTTGATAACGAAGGCAAACAGCACCGGACCGAAGATCGGGCCCATGAGCAGCGCCGAGCCCAGCGTGCGGCGATCGCGGAAGTTATCGAGAACCTCCTTGAGAAAGACCGTGAACAGCGTGCCCATCAGTCGGGCTCCACCCTGTGGATCGCTTTCACGAACGCGTCCTCGATATCGTCACAGCCCGTGCGTTCACGGATGCCGTCGATAGAGTCGTCGATAGCGACCCGGCCGTGCGCGATGATGCAGATGTCGTCACAGAGGGCGGCGACCTCCTGCATGACGTGGCTGGAAAACAGCACACAGCGGCCGTCGTCTTTCAACTTGAGAATCAGCTCGCGCAGCGAACGCGTCGCCATGACGTCGAGGCCGTTGGAAGGCTCGTCGAGAATGACGTTTTGCGGATTGTGCACGAGCGAGCGAGCGAGGGAGACCTTGGTGCGCTGGCCCTGCGAAAACCCCTTGGTGCGTCGCTCCGCGAAGTCCGCGATCTCGAGAAGCTTCACGATCTGGTCGACACGGTCATCGATCTCGGACTTGTCGACGCCGCAAAGCCGCGCGAAGTAGGCGATGTTCTCGCGTGCGGTCAGGTGCGGATACAGGCCCGCGCCGTGCGGTAATGCGCCGATGCGCTTGCGCGCGGCAAGGCTGTCGGTTACGACATTGGCGCCGTCAATCGAGGCGCTGCCCGAATCAGGTTTCAGTACCGTGTAGAGAACGCGCAGCGTCGTCGACTTGCCCGCGCCATTGGGTCCGAGCAGCCCCGTGATCTTGCCATCGGGGGCGTCGAAGCTCACGCCACGGACGGCATGCACCTTGCCGAAAGACTTGTGAATGTTGTCGACCGTAATCATGGCGCCGGCCCGGAAAAGTCGAGGAAGAAAGGCATCACGAAATTACGCTCCATGCATTCGGGATCGACAGCGCCCGGGTCCGCTGCCTCGACGAAGTCGGCAATGAGGCGGCTCGTGCAGCCGACCGCGATCTGCCCATGCCCCTGGTGCGTGCCGACCAGGGGGAGAAAATTGGTGAGATCGGCCGCGGCAAGAACGGCATAGCGCGGCGGCGTTATCGGGTCGGCGTCACCGGAGAGCAGAAGGAACGGCAGGTCGGTCGCGAGCGGCACTTTGAATTCGGTGTCGATAGGGCCGGCCGGCCAGGAGGCACAGATCGCCTCGAGCGTATCGAGCTGGTAGGAGCCCATGTAGCTGGCGTCGATGCCGTCGTAGTCGATGATTGTCCTGTCGAGGAACGGTACGTCTTCGGTGCACATCACGGCGTTGTGCATGCCGAGAGCAAGCATGTCCGACATCTGCAGCGCGGTCATCATGTACTGCCCGGCGATGGGCGCCCAGTTGCCCTGGCCCGCCTCGTGAATAAACAGTGGCAGGAGGGCGATCGTTGTCGGGCTGTATGCGAGCAGCCGAACCGCCCCGGCGAACTGGCCTTCGCCCAGCGAAATGACCTCCGTGCGCCCCGTGTTGGGGTGTGGCACGGAGACTTCCACCGGACCCTCGCGCAATTGCGTGACGATGCGGGCAAAGGTCGCCGCAAGATCGGGGAAGCGCTCGTTACAAGCTGCGTCCCCGGTGCAGCGCGCGAGGATGTTGTCCACGGCCCTCTGGCTTTCCGTCGCAATTTCCGGACCCAGCGACAGTTGTGGCGGCACGACGCCGTCGATCACGACCGTGCGCGTGGCCTCCGGATAGCGCCTGGCGAAATGTTGGGCCACGCGCGAGCCGTAAGACACGCCGTAGAGGTTCAGCGCCGAGTAACCCAGCGCGACACGTACGGCTTCGAGATCCGTTACGGCGACGCTGGTCGTGAAATAGCGAGGATCGTGCGGCAGTTTTTCAAGACACTCGTCAATGAACTCGATCGTGTCTTCAAGATTGAATTCGGCTTCGAAAATAAGGGCGTCATCGTCGATCGGGCAGTCCATGCGCGCCGACTCGCCCGTGCCTCGCTGGTCTACAAGCAGGATGTCCCGATTGCGGCGCAGCGGCTCGAATGCGCCTCGCATCATCGCGTAGAACTCGACGGTGCCCTGGCCGGGCCCACCGGCAATCGGCACGACCGGGTCCGTTTCCGGGCTCAGGTTCAGCGCGGGGACGACGGCAACGCGCAGCTCGATCGGCGGTGAATCGGGGTCCGCCGGATTGAGCGGCCTCTGCAGCGTGCCGCAGCGGGCCTTGATACTCGGGTAACCCGGTCCGGCGCTGATACGACACTCCTCCAGCGCCAGGGATTGCGCCCCGGCCGTGGCACACAGGCACAGCAGGGCAAGACCGCTGGTCAGTGTGCGAAGGATGATTCTGGTCATCGACGGTCCGTCGGCTAAGCGAACGCGCTATCTTGGACAAAGGCCTGAAGTTAGTAAAGTTTCCGCAGGGGCTAATAAACGATAGAATCCGCGCCCCACGCGGTCAGAAACTGGTTAAATATTGATCAATGTCCCGTTTGTATGACGTCATCGTGATTGGCGGCGGTCACGCCGGTACGGAAGCCTCCCTGGCGGCCGCGCGGGCGGGTGCGCATACGCTTCTTGTGACGCACAAGATCGCGACCCTGGGGCAGATGAGCTGTAACCCGGCAATCGGCGGTATCGGCAAAGGGCATCTGACCAGAGAAATCGACGCCCTGGGCGGTGCGATGGCGCAGGCGATCGATCGGGCGGGTATCCAGTTCCGCACCCTGAATGCGTCGAAAGGGCCGGCCGTCCGCGCGACGCGGGCGCAGGCGGATCGCGAGCTTTATCGTGCGGCGATCCGGCAACGCCTGACAACGCAGCCCAACCTGGAGATCGCAGAAGCGGCCGTCGATGACCTGATTATCGAGGGCGGGCGAGTCGCCGGCGTCGTCACCGACAGCGGCGACAGGCATGCTGCGAAGGCCGTTGTGCTGACGACCGGTACCTTCCTTGGCGGCCGCATCCTCGTCGGGAAAACCGAAGAAGCCGGTGGGCGCGTCGGCGACGCGCCGTCGATACGTCTGGCACAGCGCCTGCGCGAGATGCCGTTCAGCGTCGCGCGCCTGAAGACCGGAACACCGCCGAGGCTTGACGGCAGGACGCTCAATTACGAACTAATGCAGGAACAGCCGGGCGATGTACCGATGCCGGTGTTTTCGTTCCTGGGTTCGCGTAGCCAGCACCCGCAGCAGGTGTCGTGCCACATCACCAAGACGACCACAGAGACGCACGACATCATTCGTGACTCGCTGGATGAGTCGGCGATGTTCTCGGGTCTCATCGAAGGTGTCGGGCCGCGCTACTGCCCCTCGATCGAGGATAAGGTCGTGCGCTTTGCTGACAAGGCTTCGCACCAGGTATTTGTGGAGCCAGAAGGCCTGGCGACGGACGTCGTTTACCCGAACGGCATATCGACCAGCATGCCGCTGGCCGTGCAGGAGCGCTTTGTGCGCTCGATTGTCGGCTTCGAGGCCGCCGAGATTACACAGCCCGGCTACGCGATCGAGTACGACTACTTCGATCCGCGCGACTTGCGGCCAACGCTCGAGACGAAGCCCGTACAGAACCTGTACTTCGCGGGGCAGATTAACGGCACCACGGGCTACGAAGAAGCCGGTGCCCAGGGCTTGCTGGCCGGCATCAATGCCGCGCGCCGGGCGCACGAGCTCGACGAGTGGTTCCCGCAGCGCCACGAAGCCTACCTCGGGGTCCTTATCGACGACCTGATCACGCGCGGCGTGTCCGAACCCTATCGCATGTTCACAAGCCGGGCCGAGTATCGCCTGCTGCTGCGCGAGGACAATGCCGACCTGCGGTTGACGGAAAAAGGACGAACGGTGGGACTGGTCGACGAAGACCGCTGGTCCGCCTTCAATGCGAAATACGAGGCGGTCGTGGCGGAACAGGATCGACTGGCCAGCATGTCCGCGAACGGCACCAGGGCGGCTGCGCTGCTCAAGCGTCCGGAGTTTGGCTACGCCGAGGTTGCGGAGCTCGTCGGTCACAGTGAGGCGCTGGCCTCAATGCACCCCGAGCAGCGCGAACAGGTCGAGCTGCAGGTCGAGGTGCAGGCGAAATACGCGGGCTATATCGACCGGCAGGAGCGTGAGATAGCGAAACACGCCAGGCAGGATTCACTCCGCCTGCCGGTTGACATGGACTACGAACGCGTCGACGGGCTCTCCAACGAGGCGCGGCAAAAACTCGTGGCGGCACGCCCGGCTACGCTCGGCCAGGCGTCGCGGCTCGAAGGCATGACCCCGTCGGCCGTGTCGCTGATCCTGGTTCATCTCAAGAAGAGGCAGCTGCAGAAAAGCGCCTAGTGCGTCGCAGCGTCCGGGCGCACAGTCAGGTATCCTCACGCCATGAATACGCTACGCATACTTGGTCTGTGCCTGGTGTTCGCTGGTCTCTACGCCTGTGGCGGGACAGACGAACCGGTCGGCCCCCCCGACACGCTGCAGCGCGGCCTGCCCACCGATGCGGAAACGCTTGACCAGCATAAGGCCCGCAGCATCCAGGCAGCCGATGTGTTGCGCGATCTCAGCGAGGGCCTCGTCGGGTATTCGGCCGATGGCCAACTGATTCCAGCCGCGGCGGAAAGCTGGGATGTGTCGGGGGATGGGCTGCGGTACACGTTTCACCTGCGCGAGGGACTGCGCTGGTCCAATGGCGATGCGCTGGTTGCCGGCCACTTCGTCGCCGGTATGCGGCGGCTGGTCGACCCGGCGACCGCGGCCGTGTACGTGGACCTGCTGTCCGGGATAGAAAATGCGGCGGCCATTTCGGCCGGCGACATTCCTGTGTCGATGCTCGGCGTCGAGGCGCCTGACGACAGGACGCTCGTGATCCGGCTGGCGCAGCAGGCGCCGTATTTCATCAGCCTGCTGTCGCACCCGAGCACCTTTCCGATTCACCCGCCGTCCATCGCCGAGCACGGCGACGCATTTGCGCGGCCGGGTCGCATGGTGTCGAACGGCGCCTACAAGCTGGACGCCTGGGTGCCCGGCGCACTGATCGCGCTGAAACGTAACGAGCATTACTGGAACAACGCCGCGACGGCAATCGACGCGGTCAACTACCACGTCCTGGTGCAGGATACGGCCGAACTGAATCGTTACCGGGCCGGGGAGCTGCACACGACCAGCACCGTGCCGCCGGACGCGTTCGCGCAGGTTCGCGCACAGTACGGCGACGAACTGCACGTTGCGCCGTATCTTGGCGTGTACTACTACGGCTTTAATCTGACCAAGCCGCCGTTCAAGGACAATCCGGCACTGCGCCGGGCATTGTCGATGGCCGTCGATCGTGAACAACTTGCCGAGAAGGTCGTCGGCCGTGGCGAAGCGCCTGCATACAGCTGGGTGCCGCCGGGCGTGAATAACTACGAGCCGCCGCTGTCGAGTTTTGCCTCGCTAGGCAAGGGAGAGCGCGAGCAGCTTGCGCGCCGTCTCTACAGGGAAGCCGGCTACAGCGAAAATAATCCGCTGCGCGTGGAGATCCGCTATAACACCAACGACACGAACC
This sequence comes from uncultured Woeseiaceae bacterium, assembly GCA_945787845.1. GTDB lineage: Bacteria > Pseudomonadota > Gammaproteobacteria > Steroidobacterales > Woeseiaceae > UBA1847. Next base: position 44,138 of record CALZJH010000008.1, read on the forward strand.
GGAAGATTGCCGTGGCCATTCAATCGATGTGGCGCGATGTGCTGGGTGTCGAAACGGTCCTGATCAACGAAGAGTCGCAGGTGTGGCTCGCCAACATGCGCCAGGCGGAGGTTACGCAGGTGTTCCGCGCGAGCTGGATGGGTGACTACAACGACGCGCACACGTTTCTCAGCATCCTGCAGACTGGCAATGCCATGAACATGCCTCGCTATGAGGATGAGGAGTATGACGACCTGATGGAGCGCGCGGCGGCGCAGGGCGACGAGAAGCAACGCCGGCTGCTTCTCGAGGAAGCCGAGCGCCACATGCTTTCGGATCATCCGGTCATACCGCTCTATTTCTACGTTTCGAAGCATCTCGTCAGCCCCCAGATCGAGGGTTGGGGAGACAACGTTCTTGATTACCATTACTCTCAGCAGCTGAGTTTCAAAGCGGCAGACAGTCAATAGGAAGCGGGCGAGACCGCATCCGGGCCGCACTGGATAAAGAACTTGCTGCGATACACCTTGCTCCGCATCCTGGGAGCAATACCAACGCTGCTGTTGGTGATTGCTCTTGCGTTCCTGATGGTGCATGCCGCGCCGGGCGGGCCGTTTAGCAGTGAGCGCGTTCTGCCGGAGCACGTCGAGAAAGAGATCGAAAGGCGGTATCACCTCGACGAGCCGCTGCCGAAGCAATTCCTGCGCTATGTGTCCGGGTTGTTGCAGGGCGATCTCGGGCCCTCGTACAGTTACCGAGACTACGACGTTGACGAACTCATCGCCGATACCTTTCCCGTTTCGCTGAAGCTCGGCGCGCTGGCCATGGCGCTCGCACTACTGCTCGGCGTCTCCGCCGGCACCGTGGCGGCCCTGCGCCAGGGAGCCTGGCTGGACAAGTTCGTCATGGGCTTTTCGATGACGGGGATTTCCATCCCCGTATTTGTCGTCGCGCCCGTACTCGTGTTGTTTCTCGCCGTAAAACTGCAGTGGCTGCCGGCAGGATGGACGAGCGAGGTCGGCCTGAAGCGCCTCTTTCTTCCGGTCGTGACGCTGGCGCTGCCACAAATTGCGTACATCGCGCGCCTGACACGCGCGAGCATGATCGACGTGCTGAACCGGGATTTCATTCGCACGGCGCGCGCGCAGGGGCTCGGCACGGCGACGGTCGTGCGCGTGCATGCGCTGAAACCGGCCATGCTGCCAGTGCTCTCTTACATGGGTCCGGCGATCGCAGCCGTGTTGACTGGCTCCGTCGTGGTCGAAGAGGTCTTCGGCATACCCGGCCTCGGCCAGCAGTTCGTGCGGGGCGCCTCGAACCGGGACTACACGCTGGTGCTGGGCATCGTCGTGTCCTACGCGACGCTGATCATTTCGCTGAATCTAATTGTCGACATTCTCTATGGCGTGATCGACCCGCGGGTGCGGTACCGGTGAGCGCCAATCGCAGTATTCGCGTCACGGCCGGCATCCTCATTACGATTGCGCTGGTGGCACTGGTCGGCCCGTGGATCAGTCCGCACGATTATGTCACCACCAACTTTGACAATCCGTTGGCGCCGCCATCACTCGGCGACATGCACCTGTTCGGTACCGACGACCTCGGGCGCGACCTGTTCGTTCGCACGATGCTGGGAATCCGGATATCCCTGCTGGTCGCAATTGTGGCGAGCTTCGTCAGCCTGGTCATTGGCGTGGCATACGGCGCGATCGCGGGTTTTGTCGGCGGCCGCGTGGATGCCGCGATGATGCGCTTTGTCGATACCCTTTACGCGCTGCCGTTTATTTTCTTCGTCATCCTGCTCATGGTCGCGTTCGAGCGGAACTTCCTGTTGATCTTCGTGGCGATCGGCGCGATCAACTGGCTCGACATGGCGCGCATCGTGCGCGGCCAGACGCTGAGCCTGCGTGAGCGCGAGTTCGTCGAGGCGGCGCGGCTGACCGGTGTCAGCACCCTGCGCATCGTGTTTCGTCACATCGCGCCGAACCTGATCGGCATCGTGATCGTGTATGTCACGTTGACGATCCCACAGGCCATTCTCGTGGAGTCTTTCCTGAGCTATCTCGGCCTCGGCGTGCAGGAACCGCAGACGTCGCTCGGTGCGCTGGTCGAGGCCGGCGTTACGCTAATGGAGCGGGCGTCGTGGTCGCTGTTAATTCCGGCAACGCTGCTGGCGCTCATCCTCATGTGCTTCAACTTTCTTGGCGATGGACTGCGCGATCAATTCGATGCGAGGAACCTGTCGTGAGCCTGCTCGATGTACAGGGACTGACGATCCGCTACGGAAGCGACACGGTGGTTGACGGCGTCGACCTCTACATCGACCGCGGTGAATCCGTTGGCCTGGTTGGCGAATCCGGTTCGGGAAAGTCGCAATCGGCACTGGCCATACTCGGGCTGTTGCCAAGGCAGGCGGAGGTCAGCGGCAGCATCCTGTTCGATGAGCAGCAGCTGCTGGGGGCGAGCGAGCAGGAGCTCGACACGTTCCGGGCGCGCCGCATCGGCATGGTGTTTCAGGACCCCATGCAGGCGCTCAACCCGTACCTGCGCATCGGCGCGCAATTGCGGCAGATCCTGCTCAGTCACGGCCGCGCCGATAAAGCGGCAGTTGATGCGAGTGTGCTCGAGATGCTCGCGAAGGTCGGCTTGCCCGATCCCGAGAGGCAGTACCGCGCCTATCCGCACGAACTGTCAGGCGGTATGCGCCAGCGCGTCATGCTGGCCTCGGCGTTGATCGTCGAGCCGGACCTGCTGATCGCCGATGAGCCCACGACAGCGCTCGACGTCACGGTGCAGGCTCAGATCCTGGACCTGCTCGAGGATATTCGCGACGACACGGCGCTGCTGTTGATTACGCATGACCTCGGCATCGTGGCAGGTCATTGTGAGCACATGATCGTGCTCGACAAAGGCCACCTCGTTGAGCAGGGACAAACCACCACGCTGTTTGCGGCGCCGGCGCACCCCCACACGCGGACACTGCTGGATGCCGCGCCACGTGTCGATCGGGGCGACGTGCCGACATCCGCCACCGGCAGCACGATCCTCAGCGTCAGCGGTGCGTCGGTTGAGTACCGTGACCTGACAGCGGTCAGAGATGTGAGTTTTGCGGTCCGGGAGGGCGAAACCGTTGCGGTCGTAGGCGAGTCCGGCTCCGGCAAGTCGAGCGTCGTGCGCGCGATGCTGGGGTTGGTACCGCTCTCGGCGGGGCGCGTCGTCTATGCGGGCGAGAGCCTGGAAGGGCCGGTCGAGCGCCGGCTGAAGTCGCAGCGGCGGGATCTGCAGCTCGTTTTCCAGGACCCGGTCAGCGCGCTGAATCCGCAAATGCGCGTGCGCTCGATCGTCGCTGAACCCTTGCTCGTGCACGAATCGTCAATGACGGCGGCGGCAAGGCTGGAACGCGTGACCGCTATCCTTGAGAAGGTGGGGCTGAGCGAGAGGTTCCTGGAGCGCTTCCCGCACCAGCTCTCGGGGGGCCAGGCGCAGCGCGTCGCGATCGCGCGCGCCCTGATACTGGAGCCGAAGGTTCTCGTGTGTGATGAAGCCGTCGCAGCGCTCGACGGGTCGGTGCGCCGCCAGGTGCTCGAATTGCTGCGCGCGGTGCAGGCAGACACCGGCCTGTCCATCATCTTTATTTCACACGATCTCGCGGTTGTGCGGTCGATCAGTCACCGCGTGCTCGTCATGTATCTTGGCAAGCTCGTGGAGGCGGCTGACAGCGGCACACTGTTTACTTCGCCGCGACACCCGTACACGCAGGCGCTACTCGATTCCGTGCCGGTCCCGGACCCTGTTGTCGTAGCAAAACGGGCGCCCTTGCGTGGAGAGGTGCCGTCACCTGTGAACCCGCCGCCGGGCTGCGTGTTCCATCCGCGCTGTCCGAAAGCCGAGGCGAAGTGCAACAGCACGGCGCCGGATCTGCGCGATGTCGCCGGGTCCAGCGTGGCCTGCCATTTTCCGAACTGAGTCCCGCTAACGGACTGCGCCGAACGGAATCGGAATCGGCGCACCGTTGACATTGAGCAGTCCCTTTTTCATCTCGGCGTTCATGACATAGGCGTCGCCGCGCTTGACCAGGAACCCGCTGCCGATCGCCATGGCGGTATTCGGCTGTATCTCTACCAGCATTTCGACAAGCGCTTCCGGGATGGAGACGTCGACGGTGGCCTCGGTGGTCATCAGCAAGGACGTCCAGGCGAAGTCGGCCGGGTCGCGTTCTTCAAACGAGAACATCATCTTTGACGTCATCGTGCCCTGCGGCAACGTAAAGTCGAGCCGATTGAAGTTCATCTCGAACCCGGCCGCAAACAGCTGCAGCGCGTCGCCCTCAACCGCCGCATAGACCGCCATCGGGTCCTGTGAGCCGCTGATACTATCGAGCGCGCGCTGCAAGCGCGCGAGGATCTGTGCGTCAGCGCCGGCCAGCTCGAAGTCCATGTCGAACGAGGCCTCGCCGAACTGCGGAAGGTCCTTGAACAGCATGCTGATGGTGGCGTCCGCATTCACGTCGTCACCGTCGAGCGCCGAGCTGGCGTCGACGGTCATGCTCTGCATGCCGCCGACCGCCGTCGAGCCGACCCTGACCTCAAAGTCGTTGAGCTTCAGGCGCATCGTGCCGACGGCGAGACCAAAGTCGGTTGGCTCCTGGGACCCGTTAAACGTCACGCCGCCGATGGACACGACCTGGCTGCCATCGTCAACCGAGATCGAGCCCACGCTTCCTTCGAATGAGGCTTCGCCCGTCTTCGGGTTTGTCTTTACCTTGATGTCGGTCGAGCCCCAGGTCGCAAGCTCCCCACCGTCCTGGTGCGAGCCGGCTTCGAGGATGTAGTTCGAGAGCAGCTCGCCGCCGAGCCCAACCTTGCTGTAAATCGTGCCGGGGATGTCCACGGCCTCTCCGTCAGAGAACTCGACCCGCATCGTGGACACGGCGCTGCCGAGCCCCGGCGCAAGCGAGCCCTGTTCCCGAGACATGGAGGACACCGGAAACAGTCCGTGATCGAGCTTGGTGTTGATGACGAGCACCGGCAGGTCGCTGCCAGAGCCGGCGGTGCCGGTCGTGGTCTGCACCAGGGTCTTAAGCTCGCCATCGTTGAGCTCGATGCGATGCTGGCCCTCGGATGAAAACCATCCACGCCTGAAGTTCTCGGATGTCACGCGGATATCACCGCTTTCCTGGGCCGCCCAGTTCAGGTTCTCGTCCATGGACTTTTCGGCCAGGCGCCCGACGATGGCAGGCGATACCAGGACAACCAGGGCGAGGAGAATGAGTACGACAACAACACCTTTTTTCACAGTAAATCCTCTGTTTGAAGCGCCGGAAGATGCCGATGCTAGCATGGGCACCGGCCGCAACCCGGCATGAGTGCTAGAAATCAGCGGCCAGTGTCACTACCATAGCGGCCTCACTCGCAATCCCTGCCTCGGCCGGGGTTTGGAACAACCGAAAATTCAAGTGATTACGAACATGAAGATCGTAGCTAGCGCCGCGACACTGCTGCTTGCAGTGGCCTCTATTACGCAGCCCGCATACGCCGAGGGCGATGCCGCGGCTGGCAAGGAACTCGGATACACCTGCCTCGGCTGTCACGGCATCGAGGGCTACCGCAACGCCTACCCGTCCTATCGCGTGCCGAAACTCGGTGGGCAAAAGGCCGCCTATATTGAGATCGCCCTCAAGGGCTACCGCGATGGCGCCCGCAAGCATCCGACGATGGTCGCCCAGGGAACGAGCCTGACCGATCAGCAAATCGCCGACGTGTCGGCTTACCTGGCCAGCATCGGCGGCGACACGGTCGCGGCCGGCGGCACACAGGGCGCGTCATTCGACAAGGCGGCAACCTGTGCGGCCTGCCATGGCCAGAACGGCATCAGCATCAGCGCGGTATGGCCTACGCTGGCAGGTCAGCACGAGGACTACCTCCTGAATGCGCTCAAGCAGTACCGCGATGGCACGCGCACGGATCCTGTCATGACGGCACAGGCGGCGCTGATCGCCGAGGAAGACCTGGCGAAGCTGGCGATGTACTTCTCGAGCCTCGAAGGCCTTGAGACCACCAAGCCTGAATAGCCGCGCACAAATCACGATGCTCAACGATGGCGTTCTCGCCATCGACACGGAGTACCTCCGGCCGCTTCAGGATGCGAGCCATCTCATCGTCGAAGGTGGCCGGGCCGCTTTCGTGGACACCGGCGCGAACGACGCCGTTCCGCTGCTGCTCGATGCGCTGCGGCAGCAGGACCTCGACGTCGGCGACGTCGATTACGTTTTCCTGACCCATATTCATCTCGATCATGCCGGCGGGGCCGGCCTGCTTATGCAGCAGCTGCCGAACGCCCGCTGCGTCGTGCATCCGCGCGGCGCGCCGCACATGGTGGACCCGGAGCGGTTGATCGCGGGAACGATCGCTGTCTACGGCGAAGATCGCATGCGCGCGATGTACGGCGACATCGTTCCCATCGACGAGTCTCGCGTGGCGATTGCCGATGACGAAGCGCGTTTCGAGCTCAACGGCAGGGTGATGCATGCGCTGCACACCGAGGGTCACGCCAGGCACCACTACGTTCTCAATGATCCGGCGTCGCGCAGCGTATTTACTGGCGACAGCTTCGGCATCTCCTATCGCGAGTGCGACACGGCCAACGGCGAGTTCATCTTCCCGACGACAACCCCCGCGAGCTTTGATCCCGACGAGGCGCACAAGTCGGTGGACCGCATCATGGGCTGCGAGCCCAGACAGCTGTTCCTTACCCACTACAGCCGGGTGCGCGATCTTGACCGCCTGGCGGGCGACATGCATGCGGGCATCGATGCCTATGCGGACATTGCGCTCCGGCACCAGGCGGAACCGAATCGCGGTGAGCGCATCCAACAGGCAATGGATGATTATCTGAGTCGGCGCCTGGCGGAGCACGGCTTCGCCGGCGATCGCGACGCGATGCGGTCGGTGCTCGAGATCGACATCGAACTGAATGCCCAGGGCCTGGTGTCATGGCTGCAGCGACTGGAGAAAAACAATGGATAAGTTTCGTGCATTTCGCATCGACGAACAGGACGGGAAGATCAGGGCCGGTTTCCAGGAGCTCGGCATTGACGACCTGACCGAGGGCAATGTGGTGGTGCGCGTCACGCACTCAACCATCAATTACAAGGACGCCCTGGCTGCCACGGGTAAAGGGCGGATCTTGAGAAAGTACCCGCTGAATGGCGGCATTGACCTGGCAGGCGTGGTCGTTAGCTCCGAGGACGCCGACTTCCAGCCCGGCAGCCATGTCCTCGTCAATGGCTGCGGGTTGTCGGAGACCGTCGATGGTGGCTACTCCGAGTATGCGCGCCTCGACAGCAGGGCACTGGTCGCGATTCCGGACGGCGTGAACTGCGCAGACGCTATGAAGATCGGGACGGCGGGTTACACGGCCGCGCTAGCGATCCATCGCATGGAGCAAAATAACCAGAGCCCTGAGCTTGGGCCGATCGTCGTCACGGGCGCGACAGGCGGCGTGGGCAGCATCGCTATCGACATGTTGGCGGGGCGCGGCTATGACGTTGTGGCCGTGACCGGCAAGTCGACCGAGGAGGCTTACCTGAAAGGTATCGGGGCACAACAGATCTTGCTGCGCGACGACATCGATTTCGGCAAGCGGCCGATGGAGAAAGCCAAATGGGCGGGAGCGATCGATAACCTCGGCGGTGATTACCTGGCATGGCTGCTCCGTACGACAGATTACGGCGGCAATATCGCCAGCATCGGGCTGGCGGCCAGCCACGAACTGCACACGACCGTGATGCCGTTCATTCTCCGGGCCGTATGCCTGCTGGGGATCAACTCGGTCGATACACCGCGCGACCTGCGCCGCACGGTCTGGGACCGTATCGGTGGCGATTTGAAACCGCAGCACCTCGATGCAATCGGAAACCGGACGATCTCGTTTGACGAGTTACCCGCGGCGTTCGATGCGTACATCGATGGCACGGTAACGGGCCGCACGATCGTCGAAATTTCTCCGGAGCGATAGCCTCATGGCCCTGCACATTGAGATACGAGCGCTGATCGTTGTTGCGGCATTGCTGGCGGCCGTTGCGGCCGCCGCTGACACCGTCGAACGCCGGGTCATGAACAACGGCAACCTGGTTCTCGAGGATGTCCCCGAGATACCACAAGACCTGCGGCGCGAACTCTACCGCTGGCAGGAAGTCCGGTCTGCTGCGCTGCGCGCCTTTACCGCGGACGGCAAAGGCATCTACGTCTCGACGGGTTTTGGCAGCGTTGATGCGTTGCACAAGATTGAAATGCCGATGGGCGCACGCAAGCAGCAGACGTTCTACCAGGAACCGGTAGGCCAGGTGAGGCGCCGGCCGGGGTCAGAGCAACTGGTGTTTACCCGTGACGCAGGGGGCAGCGAGTTCGCGCAGATCTTCATGCTCGAGCCGGAGAGTGGTGAGGCGGTGATACTCACCGACGGCGAGTCGCGCAATGGCGGCATGGTCTGGGATCGGCGCGGTGAACGATTTGCGTTCCAGAGCACACGTCGCAACGGAGCCTCCAATGACATCTGGATTGCGAATCCCGACGCAGCGGCAGAGCCCGAAATTGCCGTTGAGGCCAGCAACGGGCACCTCTGGATTCCGTCCGAGTTTTCGCGCAACGGCAGTCGGCTGCTCGCCCTGAGCTACGTCAGTGTGACCGATTCGCGGGCCGCGGTGGTCGATCTCGACTCCGGCGCCGTGACCATACTGGCCGGCGGGGAAGGCAGCGAGAGCGTCAACCTGCCGGTCGCATTTGACGATGACGGTGAGGGTTTCTGGATGATTACGGACCAGGGCAGCGAGTTCAACCAGCTTGCCTGGCAATCGCTCATCCCCGGTTCGAAGCCCGAAATCGTGACCGCATCGATTCCCTGGAACATCAGCAACGTGGTGATCAGCCATGACCGGAAGCGCATGGCGTTTGTTGCGAACGAGAACGGCAACTCACGTGTTTACCTGATGGATCCCGCGACCCGCGAGTACCGCGTCGTTGACAAGATACCGACGGGACTCGCCTACGGTCTGCTTTTCAGTCCGGATGACCGCCAGCTTGGCATGACCCTGAATGCGACACAGGCGCCGAGCGACGCGTATTCCCTTAAGCTCGGCCGCGACCCGCTCAGGTTCGGACGGCTGGTCCGCTGGACCGAAAGCGAAGTGGGCGGCCTCGATTCGTCGCGGTTCGTGGTGCCGGACCTTGTCGAATACCCGACGTTCGACGGCCGTCGGATTCCAGCCTGGATTCACAAGCCGCGAGAGGGTGGGCCGCACCCGGTCATTATTCGCATTCACGGCGGACCGGAAGGACAGGCGCGGCCGGTTTTCAGCGCCACCTATCAGCTGTGGGTGGCGCGCCTGGCCGCTGCCGTAATCCAGCCGAATGTGCGCGGTTCCACCGGCTACGGCAAATCCTATGTGTCGCTCGATAATGGTTTCCGGCGCGAGGACGCGGTGCGCGATATTGGCGCCTTGCTCGACTGGATCGAAACGCAACCAGACCTCGATGCCAGTCGCGTGGTCGTGTACGGCGGTAGTTATGGCGGTTACATGGCCCTGGCGAGCGCCGTGCATTTCAGCGATCGGCTCAAGGGTGTCATCGACAATGTCGGAATCAGTAATTTCGTTTCGTTCCTCGAAAATACGCAGGACTATCGACGCGATCGGCGGCGCCAGGAGTATGGCGACGAACGGGATCCGGAGATGCGCGCGCACCTCGAGCGCATCAGCCCGCTGAATAACGTGTCACGCATCTCAGTGCCCATGTTCATTATCCAGGGACAAAACGACCCCCGCGTTCCCGTGACCGAGGCAACGCAAATGGTCGAGGCGCTGCGCGAACAGGGCGGGTCGGTCTGGTACATGAACGCCCTCAACGAGGGGCATGGTTATCGGAAACGCGAGAACCGCGACCTCATGCAGCAGGCGATGATGATGTTCCTCGAAGAACACCTGGCGGCCGGGAACGACGGCCCCTGAATTACTGCGGCAGCGGCACCAGGAAGTCTGCGAAAGTCCCCACCAGCATCAGCAACCAGAGGACACCGCCGACAACCATCCAGGCCCAGTTCGCTCCCGTAAGATTCGAATTGGTGTCGCCCCCCTCGTCACTGGACGCAACGTTGATCGCTTTCTGTGCGGGCAGCAGCAGGAAAGTCGACAGCACGACGGTTGTCATCGGCACGAGCCCGCTCAATAACGGGGACTCCTCGTAAGAGACCATAAAGCCGAAGACGTTGCTGCTGATGACGAGCAGAACGAACACCGTCGCAAGCAAGGCTGGCTGCCACGTGTGGCCGCGGTCCTGGTTCTTGAGGTTCTCCTGTACGTCCGTGAACAAAGCGTGGGTGAAGAAGACAAAGAAGATGCTCCTGGCCGGCGCCCACAGGTCGTCGTTGTCGTCTTCCTTGATCTGCCGCCAGTTCCGGTAGAACCAGTAGTAGAAGTAGTAGGTGGTTGTCAGCAGTGACAGCAGCAGGAATTTTCTGGGTGACACAACATAGTAGCGAGGCAGGTCCTTGTTAGGGACCGTAAGGTCTGCCTCCGGCGGCGCATAGATCGAATCGGACAACGGCGTCTTCTCCATTCTGTTCGTTGCAGGATCAAACCGATACTATTCACTTTTGCCGCGAAACAACATGTCAGACTTCACAGACCACGCGGAACAATTTGACGCGCTCCTCGACGAGCTCGAGCGCTGGAATCGTAAGGTCAACCTGACCGCGATCCGCGACCGGGACGAAATGGTTACCGCCCATATCGTCGACAGCCTTGTCGCACGACCGCTCCTCGAGGGCGAAACGATCCTCGACGTTGGCACGGGTCCCGGCTTTCCGGGGCTGCCGCTCGCAATTGTCGAGCCCGATCGCGAGTTCACGCTGCTCGACAGCAATAACAAGAAGATCATGTTCGTCCAGCATGTGGCCGGATTACTGGGCCTTTCCAACGTCAGGGCCGTGAAAGGCAGGGGTGAGGACTATGCACCCGGCCACCGCTTTGATACCGTGATTGCCCGGGCGCTGGCCGCATTGCCGCGTCTCGTGGAAATCGCCGGACATCACGTAAGAGAGGACGGGGTGTTTGTAGCGCTGAAGGGGCGCTACCCGACGGAAGAACTAGAAGAACTAACGGCTCCGTGGAGCTACGAAGTCGAAGAATTAGACGTGCCGGGCCTCGAGAGCGGCTCACGGCACGCGGTGCTATTGCGACGGGCAGGATAAATGACGCGAATAATTGCTGTGGCAAACCAGAAAGGCGGGGTGGGCAAGACCACCACCTGCGTCAACCTGGCCGCGTCCCTGGCCGCGACGCAGCGGCGCGTATTGCTCGTCGACATGGACCCGCAGGGCAATGCCACGATGGGCTGTGGCGTGAACAAGATGGAGCTCGAAAACTCGGCGTGCGACGTGTTGCTCGGCGACGCGACCGCGGCCGATACGATCGTCTCCGCACCCGAGGGCGGCTTCGCGATTCTGCCCGGTAACGAGGAACTGACGCTGGCCGAGGTCAACCTGTTGCAGGAAATCGGCCGCGAGATGAAGCTCAAGAAGGCGCTCGCGCCCGTGGCCGGCCTGTACGATTTTATCCTGATCGACTGCCCGCCCTCGATCAACATGTTGACCGTGAATGCGCTGACCGCCGCCGACGGCGTGCTGATCCCGATGCAGTGCGAGTACTACGCGCTCGAAGGGCTGTCGTCGTTACTCAATACGATTGAACAGGTGCGAGATTCGGTTAATGCGGAGCTCGAGGTGTTCGGCATCCTGCGAACGATGTTCGATCCGCGCATCAATCTTTCCAACGAAGTCTCGCAGCAGCTCATCGAGCACTTCGATCGCAAGGTCTTCCGCACGGTTGTGCCGCGTAACATCCGCCTCGCCGAGGCGCCGAGTTTCGGGCGGCCCGCGTTGATCCATGACCGGTCGTCGCGCGGCGCCATCGCTTACCTGGCCCTCGCCGGGGAAATTCTGCGCCGCGAAGATGCGCGCGTAGCCGAGGCTGTATAACGAATATGACCCCCAAGAAACGACTAGGCCGCGGCCTCGACGCGCTCCTGAGTAAGCCGGCAGCCAAATCGCCGGTTGCAACCACCAACGACGAGCCCGCGGGCGGCGAGGTGCTGCGGCAGCTGCCGGTCGAGCTCCTCCAGCGGGGCCAGTACCAGCCGCGCGTGGATATGCGGCAGGATTCGCTCGATGACCTCGCGGCGTCCATCAAGGCGCAGGGCGTGGTCCAGCCGATCGTGGCCCGACGCATTTCGGGTAAGGGCAGCGAGCAGCGCTATGAAATCGTCGCCGGCGAACGCCGCTGGCGCGCCGCACAGCTGGCGGGCCTGGCTGAGATTCCCGCGGTCATTCGCGAAATACCCGATGAGGCGGCCATTGCCATGGCGCTCATCGAGAACATCCAGCGCGAGAACCTGAACCCGCTCGAGGAGGCGCGCGCGCTGGACCGACTGATCCGGGAGTTTGACCTGACGCACGCGGAGGCGGCCAAGGCCGTGGGGCGTTCACGCGCCTCGGTCAGCAATCTGCTGCGCTTGCAGGAGCTGTCGGACAAGGTGAAGCCCTTGCTCGAAGATCGGCAGCTGGAAATGGGACACGCACGTGCGCTGCTGTCGATTTCAAACGCGACGCAGCAGTTCGACGCCGCGCGCCAGGTTGTCAGGAAAGGCCTGTCGGTGCGTGAAACCGAGCGGCTCGTGAGGCGCATGCTCGAGGGCGATAAACCGAAGCCCGCCAAGAAGGCCGCGAGCAAGGATGCGGATATCCGGCGCCTTGAAATCGAGGTGTCCGAAAAGCTCGGCGCGAAGGTCAATCTGGACCACACGTCCAAAGGCGCCGGCAAGATCGTCATCAGCTACAACAGCCTCGACGAACTCGACGGCATCCTGAAGCACATCAAATAATTCGGTACCAGTTACCTTAATTAGCCCTTCGGTCCAGGGCGCTTCTTTCGAATCCGGCGGCCGGTAAGTGCTTCGAGATCCCTGACGAACCTTGCGTCGCTGTCCGGACGACCGGATAGAGTCTGCCGGCGGAGGTCGTTCAGCTCTTCGACAGCCTCGGTTTCGCCAAGGTACTCACGCCAGTTCGAGATGATGTTCTTGGTTTTGCTGCAATCGATTAGAGGGTCGTTCGTGAGGCCAAGGTTTGCTCGTGCGCTGGACCAGGGCCAATCTAGCGGGCTCTCACAGAGCCGCGCCCTAACAGGATTGAGTTCGACGTAGCGCATGGCGGCGAGCGCGTGCGCCTCCTCCATAACGACAGAATAGAACCGCTCCTGCCACAGGTGGCCACGCCACTCGTATCTCTGATTGGTACGCCGGGCATACCGGCGGTGAAGAGGGGCGAAGAAGCCGGAGAGACTCTCTTCTGCGCCGGGCACGACCACAGCATGGACGTGATTTGGCATTAGGCAATATGCCCAGACCTCAATCCCGGCCCCGCTTAGCCCCCGCTTCATCAACCGCAGGTAGGCAAGATAGTCTCTTCGGTCGAAAAAAGTTTTCTGTCGCCGGACTCCGCGCTGGGTAACGTGGTGTGGATAGCCCGGCACGACCAGCCTCGGAAATCTCGGCATCCTGATAGCACCCACAGCGTCATCAGCTATAAGAAATACGCGCGCGACGCCATGAGATCACCTGACAATACTGCTGAGATCGATCAGATACGGTAACTGGTACCGACTGGCGTTGGAGAGAATTACGGTAACTGGTACCGAATTAGGCGGCGGAGTTGGGGGTCTGCTCTTTGGAGCTGTAAACGCGGCGGATGATGCTCGGAATGACGGCTTCGGAAATCAGGAAGCCCTGCATCTTGTCGCACTCGATCGTCTTCAGGAACTCGAAGGTCGCCTGATCCTCCACGCCTTCGGCACAGACTGACATGCCCAGGCTATGGGCCAGCCCGGTCACGGCCGCGAGAACCGCCATGCTGACGGTGTCTTTTTGGGCCTGCTTCAGGGCTGAAGCATGAATCTTGATCTCGTCGAACGGCAGGTGCTCGAACGTCCCCAGCGACGCGGCGGCTACCCGGAAATCATCGAGGCAAATGCGGAAGCCGTGGTTGCGCAGCGACTTGATCGTGGCGAGATGGGGCGCCGTTGGGTCAGCGAGGTCCTGTTCGATGACCTCGAACGTAAAGCTTGCGCAGTCGAGCCCGGCCTCTTTTACGATGTCGCGATACGTGCTCGCGAGACCCCGGTTGTTGAGCTGGCTCGACGCCAGGTTGATGCAGGAGTTGAGGACGATCCCCTGGTTTCGCCAGGTCACCTGCTGCCGGGCCGCCTCTCGCAAGACGAATTCGCTGAGTTTGCCCATCAGGCCGAACGCCTCGGCCTCCGGGAGGAACTCGAGCGGCCCGATCAGGCCGTGTTCGGGATGATGCCAGCGAATCAAGGCCTCGGCTTCGCGGGTGAGCCACTCCTTGCCGGCATTGCGCTCCACTTTGGGCTGGTAGCGCAGGACGATTTCGCCATTTTCGAGGGCGTTTTCGAGGTCCTGGCGCGATACGCGCAACATGCGCCGGCGGCAGCGTCGTGCCGAAGCGCTGAGCTTGTCAAAATCGAAACTCTGCCCGACCCACTCGATATTGTCGAAGCCGGCCAGCTCATCGACGAGTTCGGCCTGGTGGCTGCTGCGCAGAGAGGCCCGATCGGCGGCAATGATGACCCCGAACGGCGCGCGGTCGCTGGCACCCTTTAGTGTTCGCAGGGCTTCCGCGGTGACGTCAGCCTCGGTCAGCAGAACGATTCGACGGGACTGACCGAGCATGAGCTCGGCGAGCTTCCCGGCGCTGGCGAAAAAGCTCAGGGTAAAGCTCATTTCCCGGACGACATCCATCAGGGTCCGGTTGGCACGAATGGTCTCACTGGCAATCAACAGCATAGCGTTAAGTAAAGTGCGAGCAACGCTCTCTTTATACGTTGAGACCGCGATCCCATATGTGCTCTGTGTCGCACTGGGAGAAATCGGCCGAAACCCCATCAAATTCCGAGAAAAAAGGCATTGGACCGGCCCCATTTTGGACGGGGTTTTTGGTTGCCTTGCCCCATAGCGGCCTCTATAATGCGCACGCTATTCGCAGGCCCGCCTGGAAGAATCACATCACATGCGCCACCCCCGCCGGCCAGTACCGATGGAAGTGGCGTTTTTAGTGCCGGAGGCATAGAGAAATGGATCTCACTGTTCCCCGGGTGATCATGTGGCAGTTTCTCACCGGGGCGGTCCTGGCCGCAGTCCTCCTGGGCGTTTTCGGCAGGGTGGCGGGTTACTCGGCAATGCTGGGGAGCCTGACCGCCGTGATACCGAACGCGTTCCTGGCCTTGCGGTTGATGGCACCACGCCGGGATCCCGGGGCACAGTCGCTGATGCGGGCTGTCTGGATCGGCGAGGTAGGGAAGCTGGCGTTAACCGTGATCTTGTTCGTTCTCGCGTTTGCGCTGGTCAGGCCGCTTTCACCAGCGGCGCTTTTTGCAGGATTCATAGTTTCGCAGATGGTCGTCTTGTCAGGCCTCCTGATGCGCGACTCGACAGACACGGATACGAGTAAAACGAATGGCAGCTGAAGGCGGACACGGCCCACAAACGTCAGGCGATTATATTTCTCATCACCTGCAGAACCTGCAGGTGTGCAAGGACGAAACCGGTCAGTGGGTCTGGAACGCCTGCGCGGGCAACCCGATGGCGATCAACGTCGACTCGATGTTCTGGTCGGTGCTCCTTGGCCTCGTGTTTTGCTTCATGTTCTGGCGCGTTGCCAGGAAGTCGTCTGTCGGTAAGCCCACCAAGTTCCAGGCGGCCGTCGAGATTATCGTCGAGTTCGTCGATTCCAGCGTCAAAGACACGTTTCACGGCACGAGCCGCCTGATTGCACCGCTCGGCCTGACGATTTTCGTGTGGGTCTTCCTGATGAACCTCATGGACCTGGTCCCGGTTGACTGGATTCCGATGGCGTCGGCGGCTGTTGGTATTCCTTACATGAAGGTGGTGCCGTCGACCGACGTCAACATCACGTTTGGCATGTCGATCGCCGTCTTCTTCCTGATCATTTTCTACACGATCAAGAACAAGGGCATTACCGGGTTTATCGGTGAACTGACGCTGCACCCGATTGCGCCGCCGACCAAGGGTTTCGGCCTGATCGCCTCGCCGTTCATTATTCTGTTTAACTTCATTCTCGAAAGCGTTGCGCTGCTGGCCAAGCCCGTATCGCTGTCGCTGCGACTCTTCGGCAACATGTTTGCCGGCGAACTGATCTTCATCCTGATCGCGTTGCTCGGATTGTGGCAGCTGCCGCTGCACTTTGGCTGGGCCGTATTCCACGTCCTGATCGTGACGCTGCAGGCGTTTATTTTCATGATGCTGACCATCGTCTATTTGAGCCTTGCGTCGGAATCACACTAGATATTTTTGCCTTAAATTTAACAAGTAGGACTTGATCCTCCGTAGGAGAAACTGATGGAAACTGTTATTGGCTTCACGGCTATCGCTGTCGCACTTCTGATTGGCCTCGGCGCCCTCGGCGTTGGTATTGGCATGGGCCTTCTGGGCGGCCGCTTCCTCGAAGGTGCCGCACGTCAGCCGGAACTGGCCCCGATGCTGCAGACGAAGATGTTCATCGTGGTCGCACTGCTCGACGCCGTTGCCATGATCGGTGTCGGTATCGCGCTGTTCTTCGCGTTCGCAAACCCGTTCATCGGGCAGCTGCAGAACGCAACCGGCGCTGTATAAAAACGACCTGAATCCAATCACCCGAGCACTGCAGTTAATCGCGGTGCCAGGAGAAGAATGTGGACATTAATATGACCCTCATCGGCCAGACGATCGCCATGATCGTGTTCGTCTGGTTCTGCATGAAGTTCATCTGGCCGCCGATTCTGAGCGCACTTGAAGAGCGCCAGCAGCAGATCGAAGAAGGTCTTGCCGCGGCCGACAAGAGCCAGGAAAAACTGGTCGAGGCGCAGGCCCATGCCGACGAGATCGTCAACGAGGCTCGCCAGCAGGCGACCGGCATTCTTGACCAGGCTCATGCCCGCGCCAACGAGATCGTTGCCGATGGCAAAGATGCCGGCGTCAAGGAACGCGAGCGTCAGCTTGCCGCGGCCAAGGCCGAGATCGAGCAGGAAGCCAATAAGGCTCGCGAAGAGCTGCGTGGCCAGGTTTCGGCGATTGCCATCGCGAGTGCCGAGAAGATCCTGAAGCGCGAGATCGACGACAAGGCGCACGACGACATCCTGGGCAAGCTTGCGCAGGAGATCTAGGCCGTGGCTGACAACAACACAGTAGCAAGACCCTATGCCCAGGCGGCGTTTGAGGTCGCGCAGGAAAGCAACGCCCTGGCGGAGCTTTCCGAGTCTCTCGCGGCAGCGAAGGCGCTGCTGGAAGACGGTCAGGTCGCCGCGTTCCTGTCTCGCCCGAAGCTGTCCGACGAGGAGCGACTGACGTTCCTGCAAGGGCTGTTTGCCAAAGCCGTTGGGGAAGGCTCCGTGTTTGCCGGCGGCAGCCAGCACGGCACGAACTTCCTGAAGCTCCTGTTCGAAAACGGCCGCGTGGGCGTGCTGCCCGAAATTGCTGAGCACTTCGAGGCGCTCAAGGCGAAGATCGAGAACAGCGTCGACGCCGTTGTGACGTCGGCTGCGCCGCTCAGCGACGACCGCATGCAGGAAATCGCCGCGTCGCTGAAAGCCCGACTGGGTCGTGAAGTGAAGCTCACATCGGAAATAGATGAAAACCTCATTGGTGGTGCTGTGATCCGCGCCGGCGATGTCGTAATTGATGGATCACTGCGTGCAAGGCTAGAAGGCCTCGCACACGCATTGGTCAAATAAAAGGAAAAGGAAATGGCACTCAAAGCTTCTGAAATCAGCACGCTGATTAAAGAACGCATCGAGAACTTCGAGGCTTCCGCGGAAGCGCGTGACGTCGGCACCGTAATCGCGGTAACCGACGGCATTGTGCGCATCCACGGTCTGGCCGACGCTCGCTACGGCGAGATGCTCGAGTTCCCGCAGAACACCTTCGGTATGGCGCTTAACCTCGAGCAGGACTCGGTGGGTTCGGTTGTCCTGGGTGACTACAAGCACATCTCGGAAGGCGACACGGTCAAGACGACGGGGCGCATCCTCGAGGTGCCGATTGGTGAAGCACTGCTGGGGCGCGTTGTCGACTCGCTGGGCAAGCCGATTGATGGCAAGGGTCCGATCGAAACAGATCTGTCTGCGCCGATCGAGAAGGTTGCGCCGGGCGTTATTGAGCGCCAGTCAGTCAGCCAGCCGGTGCAGACCGGGCTGAAGTCAATCGACTCGATGGTGCCGATTGGTCGTGGCCAGCGCGAACTGATCATTGGTGACCGCCAGACGGGTAAGACCGCCGTTGCCGTCGACACGATTATCAACCAGCGTGGCACGGGCATTAAGTGCATCTACGTCGCTATTGGCCAGAAAGCCTCTTCGATCGCGGGGGTTGTGCGCAAGCTCGAAGAAGAGGGCGCACTGGAGCACACGATTATTGTTGCCGCGGCGGCGGCCGACAGCCCTGCGATGCAGTACATCGCACCGTATGCCGGCGCATCGATGGGCGAGTACTTCCTCGATAAGGGCGAAGACGCGCTGATTATTTTCGACGATCTCACCAAGCAGGCGTGGGCCTACCGCCAGGTATCGCTGCTGCTGCGTCGTCCGCCGGGTCGTGAAGCCTACCCGGGTGACGTTTTCTACCTGCACTCCCGCCTGCTCGAGCGCGCATCGCGCGTTAACGCCGAGCACGTGGAGAAGGTGTCGGGTGGCAAGGTCAAAGGCAAGACGGGCTCGATGACGGCACTGCCGATCATTGAAACGCAGGCCGGTGACGTATCGGCCTTCGTACCGACGAACGTAATTTCGATTACCGACGGCCAGATCTTCCTGGAGACCGACCTCTTCAACGCAGGCATCCGCCCGGCCATCAACGCTGGTCTGTCGGTATCTCGTGTAGGTGGCGCGGCACAGACCAAGATCATCAAGAAGCTCGGCGGCGGCGTGCGCCTCGCACTCGCTCAGTATCGCGAGCTTGCGGCCTTCGCACAGTTTGCATCTGACCTCGACTCAGCAACCCGCCAGCAGCTCGAGCGTGGTGAGCGCGTGACCGAGCTCATGAAGCAGAAGCAGTATTCGCCGCTGTCGGTCGCCGAAATGGGACTGTCGCTGTTTGCAGCCAATGAAGGCTTCATTGACGGCGTTCCGGTTGCCAAAGTCGTTGACTACGAAGAGGCCCTGCATGATTTCGCTCGCGCGAACAACCAGGCGGACCTCGACGCAATCAACGCATCGGGCGATTACAACGACGACATCGCAGCAACCCTCAAGGGAATCTGCGAAGCGTTCGCTGAGAAAGGCGCTTACTAGGAGTTGGACTCGTAATTGTAGTCCTACACGAATCAGCCATGTCCAAATCGAACAGAATAGAGAGCTAATATGGCCGGCGAAAAGGAAATCCGCTCAAAGATCGCTTCTGTAAAGAACATGCAGAAGATCACGAGCGCGATGGAAAAGGTCGCGGCGAGCAAGATTCGCAAGGCCCAGAAGCAGATGGAAGCGTCGCGTCCCTACGCAGAGCGCATCCGTCGTGTGGTTGGCCACCTTGCGTACGCCAACCCCGACTACAAGCACCCGTTCCTGACCGAACGCGAAGTGAACCGAGTCGGATACATCGTCATATCGACAGACCGCGGTCTTTGCGGTGGCCTCAACGCGAACCTGTTCAAGACGGTGATCGGCGAAATCGCCGATGCACAGGATAAAGGTGTCGAAGTCGACCTGGCGCTTGTCGGCGCGAAAGCTGTTGCCTTCTTCCGCCGCATGGGCGGTAACGTTGTCGGTACGGCAACTCATCTCGGTGACAAGCCAGCGGTGAATGACCTGATCGGTTCGATCAAGATCATGTTGACCGCTTACGAAGAAGGGAGAATCGACCGACTGTTCGTTGTACACAACGTGTTTGTTAACTCGATGACCCAGACGCCGGTTGTAGCGCAACTGCTCCCGGCAAGCGGCGTCGGTGATGACGAAGACAGCCTGCAGGCTCACTGGGACTACATTTATGAGCCGAGCGCGAGCGAGCTGCTGGATGACGTCTTGATGCGCTACATCGAGTCGCAGGTTTACCGCGGCGCGGTCGAGAACTTTGCCTGCGAAATGGCGGCGAAGATGGTTGCGATGAAGTCAGCTACGGATAATGCGGGCGACATCATTGACGGATTGCAGCTCGAGTACAACAAGGCTCGTCAGGCAGCGATCACACAAGAAATTTCAGAAATTGTCGGCGGCGCGGCTGCCGTATCAGGATAAGGACCTAAGTAATGAGCACCGGAACTACTGTGCAGGTTATTGGCGCTGTTGTGGACGTTGAGTTCCCGGCGGGCCAGATTCCGAAGGTATACGACGCACTCATCATCGATGAGCCAGGCATCACGCTCGAAGTTCAGCAGCAGCTGGGCGACGGCGTTGTCCGCACCATCGCCATGGGTTCTTCGGAAGGCCTGAAACGTGGCATGAGCGTCACGAACACAGGCGCCGCGATCACGGTCCCGGTTGGTGAGAAGACGCTGGGCCGCATCATGGACGTACTCGGCAAGCCAATCGACAACGCTGGCGACATCGGCGCCGAGGTGCACATGCCGATTCACCGGCCGCCGCCATCCTATGAGGACCAGGCGGCGACGACCGAGCTGCTCGAAACGGGCAT
This sequence comes from uncultured Woeseiaceae bacterium, assembly GCA_945787845.1. Taxonomy (GTDB): domain Bacteria; phylum Pseudomonadota; class Gammaproteobacteria; order Steroidobacterales; family Woeseiaceae; genus UBA1847. Next base: position 64,864 of record CALZJH010000008.1, read on the forward strand.
CAAGGTTATTGACCTCATCATGCCGATTTCCAAAGGCGGTAAGGTCGGGCTATTCGGTGGCGCTGGCGTCGGCAAGACCGTAACGCTGATGGAACTGATTCGTAACATCGCTCACGAGCACTCCGGTTACTCGGTATTCGCCGGCGTAGGTGAGCGTACTCGTGAGGGTAATGACTTCTTCCACGAAATGACGGAATCAGGCGTTATCGACAAGGTGTCCCTGGTTTACGGCCAGATGAACGAGCCTCCCGGCAACCGTCTGCGTGTCGCCCTGACCGGCCTGACGATGGCCGAGGCTTTCCGCGACGAAGGTCGTGACGTCCTCATGTTCATCGACAACATCTACCGTTACACGCTGGCGGGAACGGAAGTGTCCGCACTGCTCGGCCGTATGCCGTCGGCAGTAGGCTACCAGCCGACACTGGCTGAGGAGATGGGCATTCTTCAGGAGCGTATCGCATCGACGAAGACGGGTTCGATTACCTCGTTCCAGGCCGTCTATGTCCCTGCCGATGACTTGACCGACCCGTCACCCGCAACGACCTTTGCTCACCTTGACGCAACGCTCGTACTGTCTCGTAACATCGCCGAGCTGGGTATTTACCCGGCTGTTGACCCGCTTGATTCGACCTCGCGAATCCTCGATCCGCTCGTCATCGGTCAGGAGCACTACGACTGTGCTCGTGGCGTGCAGGCGGTACTGCAGCGCTACAAGGAGCTGCAGGACATCATCGCGATCCTGGGTATGGACGAGCTGTCAGAAGAAGACAAGGAAATCGTTAACCGCGCTCGCAAGATCCAGAAATTCCTCTCGCAGCCGTTCTTCGTTGCAGAGGTCTTCACGAACTCGCCGGGCAAGTACGTTTCGCTGGCCGAGACGATTCGTGGTTTCAACGGCATCGTGAATGGTGACTACGATCACATTCCGGAGCAGGCGTTTTACATGGTCGGCACGATCGACGAAGCTGTCGAGAACGCGCCGAACTTTCAGTAAATAGCTGAGTTTAGATAATGGCTACCATTCAGGTCGACATCGTATCCGCGGAAGGCGAAATTCACTCCGGCGACGCCGCTATGGTGTTCGCGCCAGCGTCCATGGGTGAGGTTGGCATCGCGCCACGTCACGCACCGATGCTGACGACCCTGAAGCCCGGCGAAGTTCGGGTGCAGGACGCCGACGGCAACGAAGAGGCTTTCTACATCACGGGCGGCATGCTCGAAGTCCAGCCGTCCAAGGTGATGATCCTGGCCGACACGGCGCTGCGCGGCGACCAGCTCGACGAAGCCGCGGCGCTCGCCGCTCAGCAGCATGCTGAAAAGGCGCTCGAGGGCGCGTCGGAAGAAACCGACGTGGCCAAGGCCCAGGCTGAACTCGCCGAAGCCCGCGCCCGTTACCGCGCTGCCCAGAAGCTCAAGGGCAAACGCTAGGCATCTCCGAACCGGGTCCCCAGCCGCTGATCTAAGGCTATCGTATTCCCGTCGCAGTCGGTCAACGGCCGCGGCGGGTCGATCTTCTGCGTTAGCAGCGTGACCACGACCATGCTGACCAGCGACACCACAAACCCGATCATGTCCGGTGGCACCGAGCTGTCCAGTGCGCCTGCGATGCTCCAGCCCGTGAGACCGCCCGCGATACCGGCAAGCGCGCCGGAACGGTTAGCCTTTTCCCACCAGAAGCACAGGATGAACGGCACGATGATACCCGCGAGCAACGGCGCGGCTGCATCGATAAGTACCTCCACCACACGGCTCGCACTGAAGGCCACGTAGGTCGCCAGCAACCCGGCGACCGGAATCGTGAGACGCGCCACCCGCAGGCGCAGCGTGGCATCGGCGTTCTTTTTGACCAGTGGCAGCAGGTTGGTGCTGACAACCGAGGCAACCCCGAGAAGCACGCTGTCCGAGGTACTCATGATCGACGACAGGATCGCACCGACGAACACCACGACGAGGATCGGGTGCAGGTGTTCGACGGCCAGCACCGTCAATACGGCATTCGGATCCTCGAGGTTCGGCATCGTGACGCTCGCGATGAGCCCCAGGGCGATCGGAATCACGCCGATGCCCAAATACAACACCGTGGCGATGTAGAAGGAATTCTGCGCCACGGCCTCGGACTTCGCTGACAGAGCTCGCTGGATCACGGGGGTGGAGGCGATCGCCGCAACGCCCAGCGTCATCCATACATGAATCCAGTCGATCCAGTTCCCGGGGGTATTCACCAGCGGGATCAGGCGCATCGAGTGTTCGGGCAACCGGGCCGTGATGGCCGCCCAGCCGCCGACGTCGTCAAGGACCACGTACAGGAGAATGAACAAACCGAAAACGAGGATCAGGGTCTGGACAAAGTCCGTCAGGGCGACGGCCCACATGCCGCCGGCCATGGTGTAAACCACGATGACGGCCAGGCCGCCGAACACGCCGATTGCCATCGGCAGCCCGGTCAGGGCCTCGAGGAGTACGCCAAAGGTGAAGAGGATGCCGCCGAGCCAGATGATGCTGGCCGCCATGTCGGCCACGGCGCCGAACACGCCGGCAAAGCCGCCGAAACGCGCCTCAAAGAACTCTATCCACGTGAGTCGCCGGGAGCGTCGGTACAGTCGGGCGAAGAACAGGCCGCTCAGGAACAGCGCGAGCGCCGAGCCAAACGGCTCACCGACCATCAGCAGCATGTCACGGTCGTAGCCGGACGTAGCGGCACCCATCATGATGCCCGTACCGAACCAGGTCGCGAAGATCGATGCCGAGCAGATCCACAGTGGAATATTGCGGCCGGCCACGATGAAGTCGGTCAGCGATTGTGCGCCGCGTGACGCATAGAAACCGATGCCAAGCATCAGTACGACGTAAAGTCCGATACCGAGCAGTATCAGGGTCTCTGTGGACATGTTTCTTCTTCTTACCCGGCGCGAGCGACCAAGCCTAACATCCTACAGCGCGCGATAATTCCACGATCCGATGAGGCGGGTCTGCGGCCGGTGGCGCGGCAGGTGCCGGCGCTGCCAGTCACGAAACTCCCCGAGTCCGACCTCGGCAGGCACCTGCCAGTGGTCGCGGCCGAAGTAGCGCACCGTGTACTCATCGAGGAAGCCTGCGTCGCGGACGACCAACAAGGTATCGAGGTAGTGGTCGCTGGCCTGCGGGTGTTCTGCGCGCTGGCGCTCCCAGGCGTCGAGCAGATGGCGGCGGGCCGTGAATTCGCAGCCATAGTCGCTGTTGCGCGCCGGGTTTTCGCCACCCACCTCGAGCTGGCAGGTGCTCTTCATCAGGCTGTAAGCCACCCAGCTTTGCAGTACCGGGTCGTCGTCGCTATGGGCATGCAGGGCCAGGAAGAACGTGTCCCCGTCCGTGACGCCGTCACGCGTGTAGATCGAGGTGTTGCAGGCACCCAGCGCCAGGAACACCAAAATGGCCAGGAATCGCATAATCGCAGCATACGTCACAGGTATTAACGAGAACTGAAGCAGGTCCACATTTCGCGAGTTCATGTATCATTCGCAGGCCCAGAATCAAGGAGTTATACGGCTTGGGCCTATCCACGATCATTCTTGCGGCCGGCCAGGGCACGCGCATGCGCTCGGACCTGCCAAAAGTGCTCCAGCTGCTGGCCGGCAAGCCGTTGCTGGGGCACGTGCTGGACAGTGCGGCCGAGCTCGACGCCGACGACGTTTGCGTGGTCTATGGACACGGTGGCGAGACGGTACGCAAGGCTTTCCAGGGTGACTCGCTGCGCTGGTCCGAACAGGCGGAGCAGCTGGGAACCGGGCATGCGGTGCAGCAGGCGATGCCGGATACGCCGGACGCCAACCGGGTGCTGATCCTGTTTGGCGATGTGCCGTTACTGATGCCGGCAACCTGCCGGCGCCTGCTGGCCGAGACGCCGGCTGACGAGGTGGCGGTCCTGACCGTGGACATGGAAGACCCGACGGGCTACGGGCGCATCATCCGCGACGGCATCTCTGTCAGCTGCATCATCGAGGAGAAGGACGCCGGCCCGGACGAAAAGGCCGTCCGCGAAATCAACACGGGCGTCATGGCATGCCCGGCCGACAAGCTGCGTCACTGGCTCGCAAACCTTGGCAACGACAACGCACAGGGGGAGTATTATCTGACCGACGTCGTGGCCATGGCCGTGAACGACGGGGTAACCGTCCATGGCGTTAAAGCAGATACCTGGACAGAGGTGATGGGCATCAACGACAAGAAACAACTGGCAGAAGCCGAGCGCGCGCTGCAGGCACGATTGGTCGACGAGCTGATGAAAGAAGGCGTCGGCTTCGCAGATCCGGCGCGCGTCGATATTCGTGGTTCACTGAAGTGCGGCAAGGACGTGTTCATTGACGTGAATGCCGTGTTCGAAGGTGAGGTTGAGCTTGGCGACGGCGTAACGATCGAGTCGAACAACCTCGTGCGCGACAGCCGGCTCGGGGCCGGAACGCTCGTGCACTCAAACTGCCACATTGAAGGCGCGACGACGGGCACGATCTGCGAGATCGGCCCCTTCGCCAGGCTGCGGCCCGGCGCGGAGCTTGCGAACAACGTCAAGGTGGGCAACTTCGTCGAGATCAAGAAGAGCACGGTCGCCGACGGCAGCAAGGTAAATCACCTGACCTATATCGGCGACGCCGAGATCGGCACGAACGTCAACGTCGGCGCGGGCACGATTACCTGCAATTACGATGGGGCGAACAAACACAAGACAACGATCGGTGACGGCGCGTTCATCGGCTCCGGCGTGGAGCTGGTAGCGCCCGTGAAGATCGGGGCCGGCGCGACTGTGGGTGCCGGTGCAACGATTACCAAGGAAGTCGGCGACAACGAGCTCGTGATCGAGCGTTCTCGTCAAAAAGCCATTCCGGGATGGAAGCGGCCAGTCAAGAAGGGAGCAAAATAGATGTGCGGAATCGTCGGCGCCGTTGCCGAAAGAGACATTGTTCCGGTACTTATTGAGGGCCTCCGGCGCCTCGAGTATCGAGGCTACGATTCGGCGGGCGTTGCCGTTGTTCGTGACGACGGTTCGGTCGGACTGAGCCGCACCGTGGGAAAAGTCGCCGAGCTCGACAAGAAGCTCGAGAAAGACCCGCTGAGCGGCCGGATAGGCGTCGCGCATACGCGCTGGGCGACACATGGCGGGGTGACCGAAGCAAACGCGCATCCGCACTTGTCGGGAGGTCGGGTTGCCGTCATTCACAATGGCATTATCGAGAACTTCCAGCCCATCAAGGATGAAATGCTGGCCGAGGGTTATGAGTTTCATTCGGAAACGGACACCGAAGTCGCCGCGCACCTGGTCCACCACTACCTGAACCAGGGCCTGGACCTGCTCGAGGCGGTGGGCAAGGCGGTCGAGCGCTTCGAGGGCGCCTACGCGCTTCTCGTCATCGACGCGGAAGATCCGGATCGACTCGTCGTCAGCCGCGTTGCGAGCCCGCTGGTTATCGGTCTCGGCGATGGCGAAAACTTCGTGGCCAGCGGCGTGCCGGCACTGCTGCCAGTAACGCAGCGTTTCATTTACCTGGAGCAGGGTGATCTTGCGGAGATTCGCCGCGACGGTGTACGCATCGTCGATACCGAAGGTAACGAGGTCGTGCGCGAGGTTCACGAAACAGAATGGGACAGCGCGTCAGCCGAAAAAGCCCCTTACGACCACTTCATGCTGAAGGAGATATTCGATCAGCCGAGCGCGCTCGCAGACACGCTCTATGGCCGTATTTCGAACCAGCGCGTCATTCCCGAATCGCTTGGCGAGAAGGCGCAGGAGTTACTCGAGAAGGTCGAGAACATCCATATCGTCGCGTGCGGTACCAGCTACAACGCGGGCTGCGTCGGCAAGTACTGGATTGAGGCGATAGCGGGTGTGCCAACGCATGTAGAGATCGCGAGCGAGTACCGTTACCGGCACGTTTTCGTGCCGAAGAACACCTTGTTCGTGACCTTGTCGCAGTCCGGTGAGACGGCCGATACCCTTGAAGCCCTGCGCATGGCGAAGGAGCTCGGCTACATCGGAACGCTGACGATTTGTAACAGCGCACACAGCTCGATGGTGCGTGAGTCCGATCTCGTGATGATGACGCAGGCCGGGCCGGAGATCGGCGTCGCCAGCACCAAGGCGTTTACCACGCAGCTGCTCTCTATCCTGCTGGTCACGCTGATGATGGCGAAACATCGCGGCATGTCGGACGAACGGGAGCGAGAATTCGTTGCCAACCTCACGCATGCGGCCGCTGCGTCCGACCTGGCGCTCAAAATGAGTGATGAGCTGCAGGTGCTGGCCAAAGACTTCGCCAAGAAGCAACACACGCTGTTTCTCGGGCGCGGTCCGATGTGGCCGATCGCAATGGAAGGCGCGCTGAAGCTGAAAGAGATTTCCTACATTCACGCCGAGGCCTATGCGGCGGGCGAGCTCAAGCACGGCCCGCTGGCGCTGATCGACGATGAAATGCCGGTCGTCGTTGTGGCACCGAACAATGAGCTGCTGGACAAGTTGAAATCGAACATGCAGGTCGTACGCGCACGCGGCGGTCAGCTGTACGTGTTCGCCGATGCGGAGACAGGCATCGAAAGCGAAGAAGGCATGAAGGTCATCAAGATGCCGCATGCGGACCGGCTCATTGCGCCGATCGTCTACACGGTTCCATTGCAGCTGCTGGCCTATCACGTGGCCGTACTCAGAGGCACCGACGTCGACCAGCCCCGCAACCTCGCGAAAAGCGTTACGGTCGAGTAGACGCGCAGGCTCTAGAGCGGACTGAACCTCAGGACGTAACTACGTCGCTTTTTGGATTGATGCGTCCGGAGCGGCGGGCGGATGCAAATTAGTTTGTGGGCCAATACCTGCCGCTCAAGCAGCTGCTTTCGGGGTATCATTGAGTTCCGCTACTGACGCAAAGCAGACATTCGCTGGATTGCACAGCTGTTTGGGTTTTTATTGTTTAACTATGCACAAAAACTACGGCTAGGTGCGATGTCCCGATTCTTAGCGACCCTTCTCTGCTTTTTCTTATGTTGTGCCTGCGTGCCAATCCAACAGACTTACTACCTTCCGACGATTATGGAGCAGCAATGGGAAGCCAGTCAGTGCGGTTATCGTCAGGGAGGCTTTTTTGCCGATCTTGACGAGTCCGTTGGCGTCTTCGTGGAAGTGACTCTGATCGATTCAGGATTAGGGGTCAATCTGAATTTTTCGCTGCCGCCATTTGCCTCTGTCAGATTCTTGAGCGACTTGGTAGTTGTCTCTTACAGTAGTGGCAGTCAGATTGAGGGTGCACTCATTGCCGCAGCCCCGAAAAGCCTGTCGGGGCGACCAATAATGGAAACCCTTATTGCGGATGAACCGCCCAGTCGCGCCGAGGGTCCCGATGGAATCGTATCCTTCCACGAGTATTTGTATACAGCCACAATCGAAGGAAACTTTCCTGACGATATCGTGCTCATATTCCCTTCTTTTTTCGTAAACGATACAGAATATAATCTCGGTCCAATTGATATGCTGCGCGTAGAGGAATTCAGCCTTCTCACCTGCTAATTTGATGATCGGCAGCTGACAATGGGCTCTACTGTCCGCCTGATCGGTCCTTGTTGGAACGTCCGCTTCTGGCCGAAAGGAGCCTGTCGGGGTTGGGCCAGTGAGTGACCGCTCCTGGTAAGAGCAGACATTCACATGCCTTCTGCTGAATGCCCGCTATTGGCCGAATCTAGCCATGCGCAACCAGTCCTATGCTTGCGGCCGTCGGAAACTGCAGTTACTCATTCGAACTTGGTTTTCAGGATTTCGACTTGTCGAATCTGCCCGAGTTGTAGGGATCGATCCCTTCCAGTTCATCGACTTTCAGAGTCGCTGAGCGAATCGTATCCTCAACGTGCTCGTGGTAACTGTCTTCACGCACAGAAAATGGCTCGGCTTCGTCGGAATCGGCATGTGCTCGGCGATCCTTCACGTTGCGACGCTCCAGGCGTTCGGAGTCTGTCGTTTCAGATAAGCCTTGTTCCGACCTCCGACGTGGGCTGTTTCGCCGATCTTTGTAATGTTGGTAGCGACAGTCACACTGATCGGGCAGATCGCATTGATTCAAAGGCAGCAGAGGCGCTTCAGCAGAGAGATAACGCTCGTGCTGGTTGTCTTGAGCTGCCTGACACGAAATCCTTCCGCAGCGAATCGCCACCGCATGATAAGGCTCGACACGTGGCTTTTCAGTCTTCTTTGCGAATAGTCGCTTGAGTAAACTGCGAGGTCTTACGGAAGTCATTAGGAATAGCTCCCAACTTCGGTCCCCTCACGGTATGCAGTTGGCGTCGCGTATTCCGTGACAGGTCTCACAAACTCTAAGTTGCGATTTTATGTGTATACGGACTGTAGGCTGTTCCCTGGCCTGCTGTTATTCTGTACCTTGAATGGGTGCTTAATCTGAATTCGTGAGTCCTAATAATGAAAAACACCGGTGAACCCAAGGCAACAATAATTCCAACTCTGCGTTACAAAGATGCTCGCGCGATGATTGACTGGCTTAAGTCGGCCTTTGGATTCCAAGAGCACCTTGTGATTCCCGGCGAGAACGACAATATCGCGCATGCGCAACTGA
>CALZJH010000008.1:73495-248298 GCA_945787845.1 uncultured Woeseiaceae bacterium
ATTCGGACGCCTGCAACAGCCACCGGGTTCACTCACAGGTCCAGTTTTCCAGAGTCCATACATCATCGTCGTAGATATTGAAAAACACTACAAACGTGCTTCGGCATCTGGCGCCATTATTGCTATGCCGCTTAAAGAAGAAGATTACGGCGGAAAAAACTACTCGTGTTGGGATCCGGAAGGCCACCTCTGGAGCTTCGGCAGCTACAATCCATGGACAGACAGTTCTGACTGATAAGAATTCGATCCTGCTATAGCGGATGAGCGGTGGCTTCTTGTCGTAAGCAGACGGTCGAGTTACACCTCACTATGCACGGTGAACGCTATGCTACTACCTTCGAAGATCGCATTACCCAACGTAGCGCTGGCTTGCCTGGTGATCGCCTCAGGAATTCACGCGGAGTCGTCTGCGCCAACTCTTATTGAATTCTTGCCGGACGACGTGTTGCCGGAAGCAATTCTCAATGATTATCTTTCTGCAAGGCGTGTTGCCGACTACCGTGTCGTAACAGTTGACGCAGACGCGCTGCGGCAATTGCTTCGTGACGCATCGCCATCAGAGTCAGACCGGCTTGAGATATCGCTACCGCTGATCAATCAGTCACGCATTTTGATTGAGATTAGAGCTGGTGGAGAATCGCATGATGGATGGCAATCAGGCTTCGCCACCTTTGTTGGACAAGTCGCGGGAAATGAACTGTCTACAGTTCAATGTGTGATCGCACCAGATGGTTCAGTGAGTCTTGTTATTCGGGAAGCTGGTGGTAAGCGGTACAAATTGGAAAAGACACCGTTGCTGCCGTATCACATCTACTGGGAGCGCGGCGAAGGACACAACCGAAAGATTGACTGAGTGTCCGCTTGTGGCCGTAAGCCGCCGCCGGTATTGAATTTCGCCGCGGCGACCTGACGGTCAGCTTACTCGATCTGTTCGCGAACCCTGAGCGTATCGACGTGCTGTAGAAACGTCGTCGCCTTGCCGTCGGCCAGCGTCCAGATGTGCGCCATCCTGGCTTCGCAGGGCGCACGCGACGTCTTGTGGTTCCACGTGTACTTGCCGTCCGCGACGACGGTGTCGCCGTCGGAAATAAGCCGCTCCACGACCACGCCCCAGTTCTCGCTGAACTCGCCGAGCCGCATAAAGACGTTCTCAACGACCGCCTGGGGACCAATGTAGGTGCCGGCCAGGGGAAAGCCGTCGGCTTCGGTCCAGCTAATGTTATCGGCAAAGGCGGCGGTAACGCCCGCAACGTCTCCCATGGCGAAGCTGTCGTACATGCCCTGGACGATTTCTTTGTTGGTCATCGGAGTTCCTTTCTTGTTCTTGTTGCCCGAAATCATAGCAGAGGTTTGAGCGATCGGTTCACAGGAAACCGGGGCTCCGGGGCGGCGCACCAAAACATCAGTAAAAGCTTATCGTAGTAATAAAAACAATTAATTATCAGTTATATCTCCCCCGACCTACAATGCTTCGCAAGCACTATAAGCCGGCACCGCATGCCGGCTATGCCCCGCCGCAAGCAGGGAATTCTCGAGGAGCGACGCAACATGGCAAAGAACTATCAAGCAGGCGTGAAGGACTACCGGGAAACGTACTGGATGCCCGATTACACGCCCAAAGACACCGATTTCCTGGCCTGCTTCAAGGTCATTCCGCAGGAAGGCGTACCCCGCGAAGAAGCGGCGGCGGCGGTCGCGGCGGAATCGTCGACGGGTACCTGGACGACGGTCTGGACAGACCTGCTCACCGATCTCGATTACTACAAAGGCCGTGCCTACGCGATCGAAGATGTGCCGGGCAACGATGAGGCGTTCTATGCCTTCATCGCTTACCCTATCGACCTGTTCGAAGAGGGCTCGGTCGTCAATATCCTGACCTCGCTTGTCGGCAACGTATTCGGCTTCAAGGCCGTTCGCTCACTGCGCCTCGAGGACGTTCGAGTACCGCGCGCCTACGTGATGACCTGCGGCGGCCCGCCGCACGGCATCCAGGTCGAGCGCGACATCATGAACAAGTACGGTCGCCCGTTGCTGGGCTGCACGATCAAACCGAAGCTTGGCCTTTCCGCCAAGAACTACGGCCGCGCTGTGTACGAAGTCCTGCGCGGCGGCCTCGATTTCTCCAAGGACGACGAAAACGTCAATTCGCAGCCGTTCATGCGCTGGAAGCAGCGCTTTGATTTTGTCATGGAGGCCGTCCACAAAGCGCAGGCCGAAACCGGCGAGCGCAAGGGCCACTACCTGAACGTGACGGCGCCGACACCGGAAGAAATGTACAAACGTGCAGAGTACGCCAAGGAGCTTGGCGCGCCGATCATCATGCACGATTACCTCACGGGCGGTTTCACAGCCAATACCGGGCTCGCGAACTGGTGCCGCGACAACGGCCTGTTGCTGCACATTCACCGCGCCATGCACGCCGTGCTCGATCGCAATCCGAACCATGGCATTCACTTCCGTGTACTCACCAAGATGCTGCGCCTGTCGGGTGGCGACCACCTGCACTCAGGCACCGTTGTCGGCAAGCTCGAAGGCGACCGCGAAGCGACCCTCGGCTGGATCGACCTCATGCGCGACAGGTACGTCAAGGAAGACCGGACCCGCGGCATCATGTTCGATCAGGACTGGGGTTCAATGCCTGGCGTCATGCCGGTGGCATCCGGCGGTATTCACGTCTGGCATATGCCGGCACTGGTCTCGATCTTCGGAGACGACTCGGTCCTGCAGTTCGGCGGCGGCACGCTCGGACATCCGTGGGGCAACGCGGCGGGCGCCGCGGCCAACCGCGTCTCGCTCGAAGCCTGCGTCAAAGCGCGCAACGAGGGACGCGAGCTCGAGAAGGAAGGCAAGGACATTCTTACCGATGCTGCGAAGCACAGTCCCGAGCTCAAGATGGCCATGGAGACCTGGAAGGAAATCAAATTCGAATTCGACACGGTCGACAAGCTCGACGTTGTGCACCGCTAAACCTGTCGAGCTGACCTGAGGAAATCAACATGTCTGATGTACAAGATTTCAAATCGAGCCTGAGTGACCCCGGCTCTCGCAAGTTCGAAACGTTTTCTTACTTGCCAACCATGGAAGCCGTGGAAATTCGCAAGCAGGTTGAGTACATCCTGTCGCAGGGCTGGAATCCCGCCATCGAGCATACGGAACCCGAGAATGCGTTCGGCTACTACTGGTACATGTGGAAGCTGCCGATGTTCGGCGAGACCGACATCGATCGCGTGCTGGCCGAGGCCGCAGCCTGTCATCGGGCGCACCCCGATAATCACGTACGCCTCGTCGGCTTTGACAACTATGCCCAGTCAAAAGGCGCCGAGATGGTCATCTACCGAGGGACGCCTGTCTAAATGGAGGTCCTGCTAAAAGCTGCTGATGGCGGCGACGTAACGGACCAGTACCGCGTCAGGAAACAGCCGTACTACAAGACCGTTGCCGACGAAGAAAGCCTGTATGAAGCGGCCTATGCCCGGCGCATGCCCGTCATGCTCAAAGGGCCGACCGGCTGTGGCAAATCACGTTTCGTTGAACACATGGCCTGGAAGCTCGGCAAGCCGCTCGTCACCGTCGCCTGTAACGAAGACATGACCGCCTCGGACCTGGTGGGCCGCTACCTGCTCGATAAGGACGGCACCAAGTGGCAGGACGGGCCGCTGACCACGGCGGCCCGCATCGGCGCCATCTGCTACCTCGACGAAATCGTCGAAGCGCGCCAGGACACGACGGTCGTTATCCACCCCCTAACGGATCACCGCCGCAATCTGCCACTCGACAAGAAGGGCGAACTCCTCGAGGCGCATCCCGATTTCCAGCTGGTGATCTCGTATAACCCGGGCTACCAGAGCCTGATGAAGGACCTGAAACAGTCGACCAAGCAGCGCTTCGCAGCGCTTGATTTCGACTACCCGGCCGAAGCGCTCGAAGTGGAGATCGTGGCGAAAGAGTCAGGCTGCGATCCGGATACCGCCAGCAAGCTCGTACAGATTGCACACCGCACCCGCAACCTCAAAGGCCACGGCCTCGACGAGGGTATCTCCACCCGGCTGCTGGTTTACGCCGGGCAGATGATCGGTGAGGGCATCGAACCGGCCGCCGCCTGCCAGATGACGCTGGTCACGCCGCTGACCGACGATCCCGACATGCGTGAAACCCTGGAAGCGGCCGTCGCGACATTCTTTGTCACCTAAGTCTTCTCTGGCATCCAGGGTCGGACAATGACCGTCAAACTCGAAGATTACGCAGCGTGTTTCGACAAGGCCGCTCCGGAGGTGTTCGATACCCTGGAAGCGACCTTTCACGATGCCGCACGCGTCATGTCGTCGACCGGTCTGCACGCTTACATGGAAGGCGCGAAGAGCCTGTGTAATCTCGGGCGCGGCCATGACGTTGTGCTCTCCTACCTTGAAGAAATGCCGGCGGTCATCCAGGAGTGTGGTGAAGATGTCATCCGCGACTGCATCGAGGCTGCCATGAAGCTCTCGTCGATGACGTCGGGCGAGGTCATCGCGCTGCTCTTTGCCAGCTTGCCCACCGCGGCGCGCCGTCTCGGCGATCCCGAGCTGCTTCGGGGTTACCTGGCGCTGATCCACCAGCTCTCGGCAAAAGCCTCGCGTGGTTTGCGCCCGATGCTGGGCAACATCGACCAGCTCCTGTCCATGCTCACGTTGTCCGGGCTCAGGCGCTGGGCCAACTTCGGCGCCGAAGCGTACCGCCGCGACCTGGACAATCTCGTCAAGTACTTCAACCTCGAGAGCGCCGACGCTAAGAAGATGCTGCAAAAAGAGCGGCGCGGCACGCTGTTTGTCGATACGCAGCGCAAGCTCAATTTTTACCTGCGCGCGCTCTGGGGGCGGGATTTCTTCCTGCGCCCTGCCGCCGCCGACCGCGAAGGCTTCAAGCCGTATTACGAAGACCACGTGATTCACCTGCCCGACGCCGTTGACGCGATTGGCCCAGTGACCGGGCTGGAGCTCTATCGCGCCCAGTCGGCGCATCTCGCCGCGCACCTGAGCTACACGACGGCGGCGATGCCCGGCGACGGCCTGAGCCCGGCACAGATGTTCCTGATCGGGCTCGTCGAAGACGCCCGCGTCGAATACCGGGCCGCGGCAGCGTTTCCCGGTCTCAGCAAGCTCTGGGGCCGCCTGCTCGCCATCGACCATGACGGTCAAACCGAGCACCCGACCGTGCCGTTGCTCGAGCGCTTCGCGCTGTGTCTCAACGACGACAGGGTGCGCATCGACGACGCCGAGCTGAATCGCGTTGCTGCGCGCTTTCATGCCGGGATCGAAGCCCGTCAACAAGACAACGGGTTTTCCCGCGAACTCGGGATGGAGTTATTCCAGGTGCTTGCAAACCGGAAGGACCTGCCGAGCCTCCGGATCCTGGAGTCCATCCGCGTGCCGTACCGTGATGACAATCGCATTGTCTGGGCCTACGAAGCACTCGAGTGGGGCGAGCGCGGCGCAGACGTCGTCCCCTCGTGGCAGCGGCAGGTTCGCAAGTATGTGAGTGCCGTGGAAATGGCAAACGAAGTCGACTGCGAGCTTGCCGGCGACGATGCCCAGGAAGTCTGGGTCTGCTCCACGAAGTTCATGCCCTATGAAGACGCCGGGGAAGCCACCGTTAGTTTCAACGATATGTGGGGCAAGGAGCCCATATCTGCGCCGTATCACTACCAGGAATGGGACTACCAGGTGCAGCTCTATCGCCCCGACTGGGCGACCGTCTACGAGCGTCGTGCCAGCAAGGGCGATGCCGATGAGATCGACCGCATACTCTTCGAGTACCGGCCCGTCGCGCACAAGATCAAACACATTATCGACCGCCTCGCGCCACAAGGCGTGCAGCGTGAACGCGGCCTGGAAGATGGCGATGAGATAGACATCAATGCCGCCGTCGATGCCATGATCTCGATGCGCATGGGCCAGCAACCCGATACGCGCATCACGATGCGCAACGTCATCAAGAACCGTGACCTCGCGGTCACCGTGCTGCTGGATCTGTCCGAGTCGACCAACGAAAAGATGGCGGGCTCCGATAAGACCGTGCTGGAGCTGACGCGCGAGGCCGCAGCGCTGGTTTGCACGGCAATCAGCGGTATCGGCGATCCGTTTGCCGTGCATGGCTTCGCGTCCGAGGGGCGTCACGACGTCCACTACTATCGCTTCAAGGATTTCAATCAGTCCTTTGGCCGGGACGTTAAAGCCCGGCTGGCCGGGATGAAAGGCGGCCTGTCGACGCGCATGGGTGCTGCCATGCGTCATGCCGGCCACCACCTGCTCGGACAGCCCGAGCGTCGCAAGCTGCTGTTGCTGGTGACCGACGGAGAGCCCGCCGACATCGACGAGCGCGACCCGCAGCATCTACGACACGACAGCAGGAAGGCGGTGGAGGAGCTTTACGCGAAAGGCGTGCTTAGCTATTGCCTGACGCTGGATCCGAATGCGGATAGCTATGTGAAACGCATCTTCGGCACCAATAACTACACGATCGTCGATCATGTCGATCGCCTGCCAGAGAAACTACCGACCCTGTTCGCCAGCCTGACCGCTTGAGTAGTACACTGCGCGCGAGGAGATGGTGGTTATGCAATTCATGAGCGAAGCATTTGTTGTGTTGGCGATCCTGTTGGTCGTAGGCGTTGCTGCGTTCTCATTTGAGCCCGCAAATCCGCTCGAGACGTGGCTACGCCTGGCGCAGTCGTATGGAACCGGGCGACAGCCATCGCAGGTCTCGTTCCCGGGCCAGGACGTCCTGCTCGGTGCGAAACGGGGTGGTCTCAAGAAGCTCTCGATCGCTGCGGAGTTCGATGCCACCGTCGACGACTTCGGGTTCTGGCTTACCTACAAAGGCCCGTTGCCTGAAGACGCTACAGAGACAATAAAAATTCCGGGAACGCACGTCCGTTTCGTGCTCCAGAACGGCGATCAGTATGTCTTCGAGCTGTTCGCCGAGCCACCGGTGACGGTGGCGGTCAAAGGCGAGCTGGGTGCAACGCTTATGGAGCGATGTCGGCCCGTAGCGTCCTGACCAGCGAGACGGACATTGCAATTCCAACCAGGAGTATCGGTAGCGAGACGACCAGAAGGATGACCTGAATCGGTCGCAGGTTGCCCTCCAGCAGCATCAGGGCGACCGGGAGCAGTCCGAGCGCAAACGCCCAGAAGACGCGATGCCAGCGCGCCGGGTCGTCGCCGGCTTTGAGGTGCAAGGTCGCGCTGGATGCCAGCGTGTAAGAGGCCGAATCGTAAGTCGTCGCCGCGAAGATAATCGAGATCAATGAAAAGACGGCGATGACTCCGCCGGCCAGCGGCAGCTGCTCAAGCATGGCGACGATGGCGGCACTCCCGTTGACGGACTTCATGATTCCTGTGAAATCGACCTGCCCCGATAACTCGAGGAACATCGCGTAGTTGCCCATGACCATGTAGAACAGCCAGCTTCCCAGCGAACCCCAGATGAGCATCCCAAAGATGACCTGCCGGATGGTCCGACCGCGGGAAATGCGTGTTACGAACAGCCCGACGTACGGTGCAAATGCGATCCACCAGGCCCAGTAGAAAATCGTCCAGCTCTCGACGAATCCGGATTCGGTGAAAGGGTCCGTCCAGAAACTCATGCGCAGGAAGTTGTCGGCCATGAGCCCGACACTGTTCAGGCTTGTTTTGAGCAGGAACGCGGTCGGGCCGACGACGAGAATGAAAAGCAGCAGCCCGAATGCCAGTAGCACATTGATATCACTCAGGCGCTTGATGCCTTTCTTCAGGCCGAGCCAGACACTCAGCGCAAACAGCACGATGCACAGGCCAACCACGGCAATCTCGAGCGTGTCGCCCGGGTCGATATCGAAGAGCCACGCAATGCAGGCCGCGATCATGGGCGTTGAAAAACCGAGACTCGACGCGGCACCGCCAAGCAGCGCAATCATGAACAGGAAATCGATGCTGCGGGCGAGCGGACCGTGATCGTTGTCCTTCAGGAACCAGTGGCAGCTCACGCTAAAGCGCAGGATGTCGAGTTTCTTGCGGTAATACGGGTAGGCAATCGCGACTGCCGGTAAGCAGTAAAATGCCCACGCCGTGAAGCCCCAGTGAAACATGCCATACGTCGATGCCCACTCCTGTGCTTCGACACTGCGTGGCTTCGCAGCAAAAGGTGGTGCGTCGTAATAGTAAGCCCATTCCGTGGCGCACCAGTACAACAGGCCGGCGCCGACACCGGCGCAAAACAGCATGCCCACCCAGCTGATTTCACGAAACTCGGGAGACTCGTCGGCATCACCGAGCTTTGCAGAGCCATAGCGGCTGACGGCCAGCCATACGAGGAAGCCGATGGCCGCGACGCTGGCCAACAGGTAGAGGATGCCGAACTCGCTCGCGATGAAGCCGTACAGAGCCTCGAGTACCGCTTCGGACTCACTCGGATAAGCGAATAGCGGAATGCTGGCGGCGAGCAGAATGAAGGCGCAAAGCCCGAAGCTCGGCCAGTCGATACGCCTTTGTTCCATACGCCCCCCTCGAGCCGTGGCTCAATCGATCGTCAAAACCACGGCGCCGCGCACGGTGCCTTGCTCGATAATTTCGTTGCTCCGGGCTATCTCGCCCAGCGGCACTGTGTGTGCGATCCGGTGTTGTAGCGAACCCGCGGACAAGGCCTTCTCTATATCGGCGACCGCATGGTCTTTTGCGGCCTCCGGCATGGCATAGACGATGACCATACGAACCGTGACGTCCTTGTACATCATCTTGAAGAACGGCAGTTTCGGTTCCGGCACTTGCGTTGACGCATAGGATGCAATGGTCCCGCCGATGCGCAGCACTTCGATCGACGTCGACAGGTTGCCGCCGAACTCGACATCGACGATTCGGTCGACGGGCGAGCCGCTGGTTGCTTCCATGATCGACCCAACAACATCGTCATCGCGGTGATTGACGACGTGCGCCGCACCGGCGGCTATGCACACGGCCTTATCGTCGTTATTGCTCGCGGTGGCTATTACCGTGGCCCCGGCCTGGCTCGCCCACTGCACGGCATAGTGACCGACGCGGCCGGCACCGCCCGTGACCAGAACCGTCTGCCCCGCAACATCGCCATCCGCGAACACGCAACGATGTGCCGTCATCACGGGAATGCCCAGGCAGGCCCCAACTTCGAAGCTTGCGGCATCCGGGAGTTGCGGTGCGTGCGCGGCATCGATAGCGACGTACTCGGCCGCGGTCCCCAAGCGTCGCGCGTACTGGGCCTGGTAGATCCAGACGCGCTCGCCGATGCGGCTCGCGTCCACACCGTCGCCGGCAGCCTCGATGACGCCGGCGCCGTCGCTATTCGGAATGACAAAACCGTTATCGAGCAGGTCGGGGAAGGAGCCTGCCCGCTTCTTCACGTCCGACGGGTTAACGCCGCTCGTCGCCATCCTGACGAGCACTTCGCCGGGTCCGGCAACCGGGGAATCGCGTTCACCCACCTGCAGCACGTCCTGCGCCGCGCCAAATTCTTCAAACCATGCTGCGCGCACTTCTGCTCCTTGTTAGTCAAGCCAGTTGGACAGGCCCTCGGTATGGCCGTCGACGGAGATCGACTGGCCCGAAATTTTCTTTGCGGCATCCGATGCCAGGAATAACACTACGTCGGCGACCTCGTCGGCGGAGACAAACGTCCGCATCGAGGTTTGCCGCAGATAGACTTCCCGCACCTGCTCGACCGGTAAGCCGCGCTGCTTTGCGTCGCGTTCGATGACGGCATCGATTCGCGCACCTTCGACGCTCGCCGGGCACACGGCGTTGACGCGAATACCTTCCGGGCCGAGCTCCATCGCCCAGGTCTTCATCAGCCCCATCATGCCCCACTTGCTGGCGGCGTAGGCTGATCGCAGCGGATACCCGTGCAGGGCGGCCGTCGACGAAATATTGATGACCGACCCGCTGTCGGAACGCCGTAGTAAGGGCACGGCCCGCTTTGTCAGGTAGAACGTGCCGGACAGGTTTATGCGGATACAGTCGTCCCAGCCCTCGTCATCGTGCGTATCCACCTTTGCTGACGGCCCGGCGACACCGGCGTTGTTCACGAGCACGTCGAGGCGTTCGTATTGCGCTTCGAAATCCCCGATCAGGCGTGCGATGTCGTCGCGGTTGCCGATATCGGCAACGGTGCCCGTCGCACCCGGGTTCGCGGCAAGAAATTCGTCGATCAACATCGCCGACACATCGCCGACATGGACACTGTCGCCCTGTTCGAGAAAGCGTTCCGCCATGCGCCGCCCGATGCCCGATGCGCCGCCCGAAATCAGCACGATATTCTTGTTATTTGCTGGCATAGTCACTGGCTGGCAGTCTAGCATTGCAGCCCGTCCGGCTGACAAATCGACGCATGGAAAAAACACCCAACCCGAATCCGCTGCGACTTCGCAAAAAGCACGGCGACGGCAGCGGACTTGACGTTACCGCCGCCGACGGCGCACGCCTTGTGCGTGCGCAGTCGTTTCGCAACGCGGTCGTGGCCGGGTTAATCGTCCTGATCGTTTTTTGCGTTCTATGGGTCTCGCTGTCGGCACTGACCAATCG
The DNA here is from genome assembly GCA_945787845.1 of uncultured Woeseiaceae bacterium. Classification (GTDB taxonomy): domain Bacteria; phylum Pseudomonadota; class Gammaproteobacteria; order Steroidobacterales; family Woeseiaceae; genus UBA1847. The sequence goes on from CALZJH010000008.1 coordinate 84,061, forward strand.
CGTGTTTCCCTGGATGACCGTCGTGCTGGGTGCGATGCTGGGTCTCGCTATCCGCCGCGCGGGTCGCGGTGTCGATTGGGCTTTTCCTGTCCTGGCGGCGGTGATGGCACTGTTCGGTTCGATCATCAGCAATATCGTTCTTGCTGCTTCAACCACTGCCGAAGCGTATGGCATGGGCACCGTCGAGATTCTGCGGTCGGTTACGAGCATGACGTGGCCCGTGTTTTTCGAGGAAGTCTGGAATGTCGCGGACGGGTTCTTCGCGGTCGTGGCGGCGGGCGTCGCCGCGTTCCTTGCCAATCGGCGCCTGAGTCGAGCCCAATTTTACGCGCTACGCCGTTGGCGCGAGGAGCAGCAAAAGGATGACTGACAGGATTCGTATTTTCGGAGATTCGATATCGGGCAATTGCTACAAGCAGAAGCTGGCCTGCTCAGAACTGGGCATCGACTACGACTGGGTCGAGACCAGCGTTCTCGACGGCTCGACGCACACGCCCGAGTTTCTGGCAATGAACGCAAATGGCAAGGTACCCGTGATGCAGTTGCCCGATGGCCGCTGCCTCTCTGAGTCAAATGCGATCCTGTGCTGGCTGGCCGATGGCAGCAACCTGCTTGGCGGCGACCGTTACGAGCGCGCCAACGTGCTGCGCTGGCTGTTTTTCGAGCAGTACAGCCACGAACCCTATATCGCGACCTCGCGATTTATCGTCAGGTACCTCGGCAGCCCACCTGAGCGGCTGGCGGACCTCGAAGCGAAACGTCCCGGCGGCTACAAGGCGCTCGATCTTATGGAAGAGCAGCTTAAAGACGATGACTGGATCGCGAACAGCCGCTTCAGTATTGCGGACATTGCGCTGTACGCCTACACGCATGTCGCTGGTGAAGGCGGTTTCGACCTGGGGGATTACGCGTCGGTTCAGCAATGGATAGCACGCGTCCAGGCGCGCGAGGGCTTCGTCCCGATGTACTCAGATGGGCATTAACAATGTGCCGTCGTTGTGAATCCTGGCACCTTTGAAACTGGCCAGCTGCGCGGCCACTAGTTTCTCGATGTCCTGCACGGCAGCGGCGAGCCCCAGGAAGGCCGCGGGTTTGCGGCGCAGCAATGACCAGTCGCCTGTCTCGATAATGCGCACCAGGTGCGTCATGTTCACGCGGATCGCGTCGATGTACGGATTTTCACCGTTGTACAGGACCTCGATGTAGCGATAGACGCGATTGAACTTGGCGTTTAGCCGTTCACGCATGACCTGCTGGTAAAACGTTGGCGTCTTCTTCAGCAGATCCTTGCCCGACGTGTAGCGCACCATGTACTCGCCCGGCCGCGCGTTCTCGACGGCAACACCACCCACAACAAACTCGTTATAAAGGTGGTCCCGGCATTTCTCGAGGTAGCAGCGGTCGGCCATTTGCGCGATGAGGTCCGCGGTGCCAATGAGGTGGCCGCAGATGACGTCGCGAGGATCGTCGAGCTCGATCTTGTCGAGGTCGAGTTCATAGCCCGTGAAGTGCACGATCATGCTGGCGATGCCGACGTCACGCGCCAGTCCGAGTTCAGGCAGGTAGCGGCGCAGGAAGTCCGCGCTGCGAGATACGTGGTAGAGCGTGAACTCGGCACCATTGGTAAAGTCTTTGTCACGCTCGTCATGTCGTATGTAACCGGAGTCATGAAACAGCGATGTGATGATTGCCATCTGTGCACGGCCCGGGCCGAGTCGATCACGCGGCTCGACACTCTGCTCATAGCCGCAAACCAGACGGGCAAGCGCCAGCGTCATGTCCAGCGTGTGCTGCATATCGTGGTAGGTTGTATCGCAGCCCTGGTAGCCCGGGTAACGGCCCGTGAACAGGCGCTCGAAGTCATAAAACGCCAGCCAGAGCTTGTCGAAGGACATGCCCGGGAACGTCTTCGCATATAACTCGTGCACGGCATTGCGAACCGAAACGGGATCGCTGACCTGGACGGTGTTGGTGACGTCGTAATCGTTACGGCGGTCTTGAGACATGAAGCCCTGTTCTTTTTTATTTGTCATTTTACACGTGCCCGCAAGGGGCCACAGCGACAAAACAGGGAATATGTAATATCAATCGGCGAATTCGGCGACGACGGGCGCGTGATCTGAAGGACGCTCCCAGGCGCGGGGCTCCTTGTCCACGTAGCTCGCCGTGCAGCGCTCCGTCATGCTCTGGCTCGTCAGTATCAGGTCGATGCGCAGGCCGGCGTTGCGCCGGAAGCCAGCAGCCCGGTAGTCCCACCAGCTGAACATGTTTTCGGGTTGCTCGAACTTGCGGAACACGTCCGTCAGTCCGAGGTCGATAAGTTCCTGCAGCGCCTGCCGTTCGAGCGGGCTGCAGAGAATGGCTTCTCCCCACTTCTCGGGGTCATAGACGTCTTCATCGGTCGGGGCGATGTTGAAGTCGCCGAGCACCACGAGGTTTTCGTGCTGCTGTAATTCGGCTTCGAGGAAGTTGCGCAGGCTCCTGAGCCAGTTGAGCTTGTACTCGTACTTATCAGAGCCGACTTCCGAACCGTTCGGAATGTAGAGGTCCACGACGCGAACGTCGCCGATCGTTGTCGCCAGTATGCGTCGCTGCGAGTCGTCGAGATCCGGAAAGTCGGTCACGGGGTCGTTAGCCGGCGTCTTGCTGACTACAGCGACACCGTTATAGGTTTTCTGGCCGCTCGCAATCGAGTGGTAGCCCAGCTCCTGCAATGCCTCGGCCGGAAACTTCTCGGTGACCTGCTTGATCTCCTGCAGCACGAGCACATCGGGATCGTGGTTCTGCAGCCACTCGACCACATGCGGTTCGCGCACGTTCATCGAGTTGACGTTCCAGGTCGCTATCTTCATCAGACCTCGATGCCCGTCTGTCGAAGCAGCGCGTCAATCGTTGGCTCTCGCCCGCGGAATGCGATGTAGGCCTGCATGATGTCGCGGCTGCCGCCGACTTCGAGTATCTCCTGCCGGAATCGCAGCGCCGTGGCCTGGTCGAAGATGCCGGCCTCTTCGAAGGCGCCGAAGGCGTCGGCGGCGAGCACCTCGGCCCACTTGTAGCTGTAGTAGCCGGCGGCGTAGCCGCCCGCGAAGATGTGCGAGAAGGCATGGGGCAGGCGGTTGATGTCTGGGTGCCTGATCAGCGCAACTTCGTCGCGCACAGCAGCCAGCACCTGCAGGACAGGCACCGGCGCGTCGGGATCGTACTCGGCGTGGACGCGGAAATCGAACAGCCCGAGCTCGAGCTGCCGCAGCATGGCCAGCGCAGCGCCGGCGTGGCGGCTGCTCTCGAGCTTGTCGAACAGGTCACGCGGCAACGGCTTGTTGTACTCGTGATGCGAGGAACAGCGCGTCAGGACATCGTAGCTCCACGCGAAGTTCTCCATGAACTGGCTCGGCAGCTCGACAGCATCCCAGGGGACGCCGTTGATTCCCGAGATGCTCGGGAAGTCGACCTTGGTAAGGAGGTGGTGGAGCATGTGACCGAACTCATGGAACAGGGTCACGACCTCGTCGTGCGTCAGCAACGACACGCCCTGCTCATTCGGTGGCTGGAAGTTACAGACCAGGTAGCCGACGGGAAGCGCCGAGTGGCCGTTCAGCTTCTGGCGCGTGATGCACTCGTCTATCCATGCCCCGGCGCGTTTGCCATTGCGCGCAAAGAGGTCGGTATAGAAACCGCCGATGACCTCGCCGCCCTGGCGGACGTTGTAGTAACGGACGTCCTCGTGCCAGCTGGCCACGCTCGGGTCGACGGCGAGCTCGACGCCGTAAAGCTGCGACGCCAGATCGAACAGGCCTTCCTTGACCGTGGTTGCCGGGAAATAAGCTCGCAGCTCCTCGTTCGAGACCGAGTACTTGTCCTGCTTGAATTTCTCGAGCCAGTAGGTGACGTCCCAGGCTTCGAGATGCATGCCGGCAAACTCGGTAAGTTCTTCCAGCTCCTTCTCGGCGGCCGCGCGCGAGTGCGCAGACAGCTCGCGCAGGAAAGTAATCACCTGGTCGGGTGTGTCGGCCATCTTGGTGGCGAGCGAGTACTCGGCGTAGCTTGAGAAGCCCACGAGATTGGCCGCTTCGTGCCGCAGCGCGAGGATGCGTTCGATATTGGCGCTGTTATCCCATTTGGTATCGCGGCCCTGGTCGGAGCCGCGCGTGACCCAGCCGCGGTACAGCGCCTCGCGGAGGTCCCGCGAGTCGGCGTGCTTTAGCACCGCGTCATAGGTGGGGTAGTCGAGCGACAGCAGCCAGCCTTTGAGCGACGCCTTTCGGGCATCGTCAGCCGCACGCGCGAGCGTAGCATCGGGCAGGCCGAGCAGATTGTCTGCATCGGTAATGTGCAGTGTCCAGGCATCGGACGCGTCCTGCACATTATGCTCGAACTCCGCCTGTGTCTCGGCAAGCGCCTGCATGATGGCCTTGAAGCGGTCCTTCGCGGCCGTTTCGAGATCCACGCCGGCGAGGTGGAAATCCCGCAATGCGTGATCGACCGCGCTGCGGGCCGCCTCGCTGGCGTCGGCCGGCAGGTTCTTGCCGACCTCGGCGTAGGCTCGTTGCAGCTCGACGTTCTGTGATAACTCGGTGCCGTACTCGGTCAGTAATGGCAGGGCCTGCTTATAGGCCTCCCGCCAGTCCTTGGAGCCGAGTACACTCTGCAAGTGGCTGACGGGTGACCACACTCGACCAAGCTCATGATCCATATGTTCAACAGGCGCGACGAGCACATCGATATTGGGTGTTTCTTCCGAGCGCAAAAGACCATCCAGCCGGGCGCGATTGTCGTCGATAAGCTTGCGGATCGCGGGCAATACATGCTCGGGCTGAATCGCGTCGAAGCGAGGCAGTGACGAAGTGTCGAGTAGGGGGTTGCTCATGGGCCGCTTGATATCCTTTTATGGCGCCGCATATTAGCACAGGCACCTGGCATGATCGGCGGCCGGGACGGAAACACCTAGGGAGAAAAAGCGTGACGGAACAATACGACCTTCTCGTGATTGGCGGCGGCAGCGGCGGGCTCGCGCATGCACAGCGTGCAGCGGAGTACGGCGCAAAGGCTGCGGTCATCGAATACGGTCCGCTGGGTGGCACCTGCGTCAACGTAGGCTGCGTGCCGAAGAAGGTTATGTGGAATGCCGCGCACCACGCACATGGCTTCAGTCACGCTGCCGATTACGGCTTCGACATCGACGTAAAGGGACACGACTGGGCGGGACTCAAGGGTCGCCGTGACGACTACATCGAGCGCCTGAACGGAATTTACGAACGCAACCTCGACAACAAGGGCGTCACCTACATCGCAGGGAGCGCGCGCATGGTGGATGCGCATACGGTCGATGTCGACGGTAAGACGTACAAGGCAGATCGCATTGTGATCGCGACCGGCGGTCGTCCGATGGTGCCGGACATTCCCGGTGCCGAGCTCGGCATCACGTCCGACGGTTTCTTCGAGCTCGAGGAGCGCCCGCAAAGAGTGCTGATCGCGGGAAGTGGCTATGTCGCGGTTGAGCTGGCGGGCGTGTTCAATGCGCTGGGCTCCGATGTGCAGCTTGTTGTCAGGAAAGACAGCGTACTGCGCGACTTTGATGCGATGCTGGGCGCCGAGTTGATGGGGGCGATGGATCACAGCGGCATCAACCTGGAGACGCGGGTCATCCCGAAGTCGGTCGAGAAGACGGACGCCGGTCTCGTGCTGCACGCGGAAGACGGCCGCAGCTTCGGTCCGGTCGACGCGGTTCTCTGGGCGATCGGACGGTCGCCAAATACGGAAACCCTGGATGCGAATAAGGCCGGCGTGGAGCAGGACCCTAGGGGCTTCATACCGACCGACAAGTACCAGCAGACCAACGTCGAGAGCGTATTCGCACTTGGCGACGTGACGGGACGCGCCGCGCTGACGCCGGTCGCCATCGCGGCGGGCCGCCGCCTCGCGGATCGACTGTACGGCGGCATGGAAGGCCGGCACCTCGAGTACGAACTGATACCGACCGTGGTATTCAGCCACCCGACGATCGGCACGATCGGCCTGACGGAAGCAGAGGCCCGCGCCGAGTATGGCGACGACGTCAAGGTCTACCTGTCAAGCTTCATCGGCATGTACTACGCGCTGGGCACAGACAAGCAGCGCTCGGCGATGAAGCTCATAACGGCCGGTGAGGATGAGCGGGTTGTCGGCTGTCACGTCATCGGCGAAGGCGCCGACGAGATGATGCAGGGCTTTGCCGTGTCGATGCGCATGGGCGCTACCAAGAAAGACTTCGACGATACGGTGGCGATTCACCCGACGAGTTCGGAAGAGCTCGTCACCATGCGTTAGACGACCGCCCGCGACCGAGCGTTATGGCGCTTTCTCGATACCGAAGGCTTTCATACGGTAAGCGAGCGTCGTTGGCTTGATGCCCAGCATCGCGGCGGCGCCGTCGTCTCCCCAGACACGCCAGTTCGCGACGCGTAATGCGGCGACGAGATTGGCCTTCTCGGTTTCGCGAAACTCGGCCTCCGTCAGGAATTCGTCGCCTGTCGCGCCGTCGGCAGCGACATCAGGAGCTACTAACGAACCGGCATCGCCCATGGCGAGATCCAGCCGGAGTTTCGAGCCGCGTGTCAGGATGATCGCCCGCTCGATCACATTGCGAAGTTCGCGGACGTTTCCGGGCCACGTATGACCGCGTAACAATGCGCGATTCGCCTCGGTCAGGCGTGGTGGCTCGCGCCCGAGTTCGCCGCTGACAGTCTCAACGAAATGCGCGGCGAGCGGCACGATGTCTTCAATACGTTCACGCAGTGGCGGCAGCTCGATGGGGAAGACACTTAGTCGAAAGTAGAGGTCCTCGCGGAAACGGCCCGCAGCGACTTCGTCTTCGAGGTTGCGATTGGTCGCGGCTACAACCCGAACGTCGACGGTGGTTGTGCGTTCGTCGCCAACCCGTTCGAATTCCTTTTCCTGCAATGCACGAAGCAACTTGCCTTGCAGCGACATCGGAATCTCACCGACCTCGTCGAGGAACAGGGTGCCCCCGTCGGCGAGCTGCATGCGACCGATGCGATCGCGGTGTGCGCCCGTAAACGATCCTTTGACGTGCCCGAAGAACTCGCTCTCGAATAGTTCTTTCGGAATGGATGCGCAGTTGACCTTGATCAAGGGTTTGTCGCTGCGGCCGCTGTTCGCATGTACTGCCCGCGCGATCATTTCCTTGCCAACACCTGACTCGCCGAGGATCAAAACGCTGGCCGAGGTGCCTGCCACGGCTTCGACCTTGGCAAGCGTTCGTTTGAGAATGGCGCTCTCGCCGATTATCTCGCCGTAGTGCACCGTCACGTCGATTTCATCGCGCAGGTAATCGCGCTCCTGTTCCAGCTGCTCCTTGAGCGCCTTGATTTCCTCGTACGCCGCCTCGCGTTGCTGCTCTGCATCGCGGCGCCTCGACACGTCCCTGAAAATGCAAACCGCACCGTTGGGTTGGCCGTCTTTGAGTATGGGCGTGCTTGTGTACTCGACGGGGATCGCACGGCCATCGGTGTGCCAGAAGACCTCGTCGTCGACGTGATGCACGTCTCCGTCCGTGAGTGCCGCGTAAACCGGGCAGTCCTCGCGAGGGTAAGGCGACCCGTCAAGGCGGGAATGGTGATGCACCTCGTGGGCGCTGTGGTTCAGAATGTCATCGACCTTCCAACCAAGGATGGTCTCGGTGGCTGTGTTGCCAAACGTCACCTTGCCATTGGCGTCCAGGCCGTAGATGCCTTCACCCGCGGCGTCGAGGATGAGCTGCTGCTGCGCCTGGATTCGCTGCAGCTCGGCGTGCGCGGCCTCCCGCTGCCGTTCGTTCTCCTTTCGCTCCGAGATGTCACGAAACACGACGACCACACCGCATATCTCGCCCTCTTCGATCATGGGTGTGCTGGTGTACTCGACCGGCACCGCCGACCCATCGACATGCCAGAACACTTCGTTGTCGCAACAGTGCACGGCGCCGTCCTGTAGCGCGGCGTAGATCGGGCAGTCCTCGCGCAGGTAGGGCGACCCGTCCGCATACGAGTGGTGATGGACGTCGTGCGCGCGCTGCCCACGAACAGCTTCGATCTCCCACCCGAGAATACGCGTCGCAGCCGCGTTGCTGAACGTGATTCGGCCCTCGTGGTCGAGGCCGTATATGCCCTCTCCGGCTGAGCCGAGAATGAGTTCGTAGCGCGACTGCAGGTCGGCGAGCTGCTGATCGTCTGCCATCGTAGTACCCCAGTTTTTTGTGAATCCTACCACAGGTTTTTAAGGGCCACGAATTTCCGTGGTCAGCGAAAAAGCATAAGCCATTGTTTTTATTTGCTTTATCGAGTTGGCACGCTTGGTGCAATAGAAACAGCAACACCCATCAAAGCAGAGAGGAAGCAAACCGATGAAAGCCGTATTCAAAAGAACCGCCTGCCGACTCGTCCATTGGGCGGCGCGCGGGATCATGGTACTGGCCGTAGCGCACAGTCTCATGCTGCAGAACGCGCAGGCCGAGGTGGCGGATTTCGGGACTGACCGGTATCGCGTCGGCGTTGCCACTCTATAAGGAGATCGATAGATGAAGCGTCCGCCACTACCTCCGTTCACTCGCGGAACCGCACTCGAAAAAGTCCAGGCTGCAGAAGACGCCTGGAATACGCGCGACCCGGAGCAGGTTGCCGCCGCCTACAGCGCGGATTCGCAGTGGCGCAATCGCGACGAATTTTTTTCCGGCCGAGACGCCATCGTCGAGTTCCTGACGCGCAAATGGTCGCAGGAGCTGCACTACCGACTGCGTAAAGAACTCTGGGCCTACGCCGACAACCGCATTTCAGTGCGCTTCGAGTACGAATGGCAACACGCGCGCACGGGGCAGTGGTACCGCACACACGGTAACGAGCATTGGGAGTTCAATGCCGACGGCCACATGCGGTGGCGTGACATGAGCGCCAACGACATACCGATCGACGCCGGAGAGCGGCGTATTGGATTACCTGAAACGACACCTGAGAACTAGGAGAAAGACATGATCAAGAAAACGACAAGCCGACGCGCCATGATCGCAACGGCGCTCGCCGTGATGGCGCTCGGTAGCACAGCAATGGCACAGCTGCCGGACCCGGGCATGATCATCGACCCGGAGCGCACGGCGGTCCTGATTACCGACCCACAGAACGACTTTCTGCACCCGAAAGGCGTGGCTTGGGGCGTCGTTGGCAAGAGCGTGACCGAGAACAACACGGTCGAGAACATCGAGTCTCTGTTCAAGGCTGCCAAGAAGAACGACCTGCCTGTGTTCATTTCGCCGCACTACTACTATCCGACCGATCACGGCTGGAAGTTCGAGGGCGCACTCGAAGCGCTTATGCACACGATCGGTATGTTTGATCGCAAGGGCGCGCTGACGACAGAGGGATTCGAAGGCTCTGGCGCTGATTTTCTTGAGCGGTACAAGCCGTACATCAACGATGGTCACACCGTCGTATCCAATCCGCACAAAGTCTACGGACCCGAAACCAACGACCTGGTTCTACAACTCCGCAAGCGGGGCATCGACAAGGTCATCCTGGGCGGCATGTCGGCGAACCTGTGCACCGAGTCGCACATGCGCGAACTCATCGAGCAGGGCTTCGAAGTTGCCGTCGTATCCGACGCAACCGCGGCCGCGATCGTCGACGAGGGCGACGGCTACCAATCGGCAATGACCAATTTTCGCTTCATCGCCAACACCGTGTGGACCACCGAGGAAGCCGTCCAGCAGATCAACGCCGCCGACTAAGTGGCACTTAGCAAAGGAAGGACACGATCATGAAATTCATCATTCCCAACACCCACTGGTTACTGCGCGTGGCGCTTGCCAGCGTCATTCTTTTCCATGGCGTGCTCAAGTTCACGAACCTGCAGGGCTTCGCGCAGATGTTGCCGATCTCATACCTCGAGGTTGTCCTGGTCGCATTGGCTGAAACGGCAGGTGGCCTGCTGATCCTTGCGGGAGGGCTTGGTAACGGCCGGTTTGCCGATCTCGCAACACGGGCCGGCGCCGCGATGAACGTGCCGGTACTCGTGGGCGCCATTGCCATCGTGCATTGGGGCCGTTGGAATTTTGTACCGTCAGAGTCCCACCCGATGGGCGGCTTCGAGTTCCAGGCCGTCCTGCTACTGATTGCCATTTACTTTCTGGTCACAGGCAACGGCGGCAACGCCAAACCCCTGTCGACGCAAGCAGTCTGAGGAATAGTCCGATGAAAACACCATTATCCAAACCTCTTGTCACGATCCTCGCGACCGTCGTGTTCGCCACGGCCTGGTTTTCTACGCCCGCCAGCGCGGAGAACGCACCCGGCGTGGCGTATAAGACCGTGGAGATCGAAGGCCTCGATATCTTCTATCGCGAAGCTGGCGACCCTGGGCAACCGACCCTGCTGTTACTGCACGGCTTTCCAACGTCGTCGCATATGTTTCGGGACCTGATTGGCGAGCTGGCCGATGAATATCATCTCGTTGCGCCGGATTATCCGGGCTACGGCTTCAGCTCGATGCCGGCGGTCGAGGAGTTCGACTACTCATTCGACAACGTCGCGCGCCTCATCGGCAAGTTTACCGATGAGATTGGTCTCGACCGTTACAGCCTGTATCTCATGGACTACGGTGCGCCGATCGGTTTCCGACTTGCGACGGCTGAACCGCAGCGCGTGGAAACGCTGATCATCCAGAACGGCAATGCCTACATCGAGGGCATCGACAATGACTTCTGGGAGCCGATTCGCGAGTACTGGAAGGATCGCGCCGCGATCAACCAGGGTCTGGACAACGACTGGTGGAAGAACGTCAAGGCTGCGTACAAGCAGCCCGAGATGGCCAACGAAGACGCACTGCGTTTCCTTCTGACCCTCGGGGCGACGAAGTGGCAGTACACCAACGGTGTGCCGAATGTCGATGCCGTGAGCCCGGACACATGGGATCACGTCCAGCCGCTGCTTGACCGCCCCGGCAACCAGGAAATCCAGCTGCAGATGTTCTACAGCTACAGGAGTAATCCGCCGCTGTACCCTGCCTGGCAGGAGTATCTGCGAAAGCATCAGCCCCCAACGCTGATCGTATGGGGCGAGCACGACGAGATCTTTCCCGCAGCCGGCGCGACCCCGTACAAGCGCGACCTCGAGGACCTCGAGTATCACCTGCTTGACACCGGGCACTTCGCTTTGGAATCCCATGGGCAGGAAATTGCCGACCTGATGCGCGACTTCATGCGCGAGAAGGTCTTATCAACCCCTGTTGCAGCCCGCTAGGCTGCGTTTTAGCGGCCGTCCTGTGAGGGCGGCCGCTGCTTTTTTTCGAGGAACGGGCATGTCACACCGATTCGCAGACACCTTGTTTACACCCGCCGTTAAGGCCGTGCAGGAAGCGTATGGCTCGCGCGATCACAATGAGCGCTTTGCCGGCATCGCCGGGCCGAATGACAGGCTGACTGCTCGCGAAATCGAGTTCATCAAACAGCGCGATACGTTCTACCTGGCAACGGTCAATGAGGACGGCTGGCCCTACGTGCAGCACCGCGGCGGACCGCGCGGATTCCTGCGGGTGCTGAGTCCGACGCAGCTCGGTTATGCGGATTTTCGAGGCAACACGCAGCTCATCAGTGTGGGCAATGTGACGAACAACGACCGCACATCACTAATCCTGATGGACTACCCGAACCGGCGCCGCCTGAAAGTCCTGGGGCACATGCAGGTGCGCGACATTAGCGATGTGTCCGACAAGGAGCGAGCGGTCGTCGAGCCCGGCAACTACCGGGCGCTCGTCGAGCGCGTTGTCCTGATTGACGTCGTCGCGTTCGACTGGAACTGCCCGCAACACATTAGTAAGCGGTACACCGCCGACGAGTGGGCCGCAATCAAGGAAACCAGAAATGAAACATCTTGAAGTAGACGTCGCCGTGATCGGCGCCGGATCCGCAGGATTGCGCGCCTTCCGGACGGCAAGCGAATGGACCGACAGGGCCGTGCTGATTGAGGGCGGGCCCCATGGCACAACCTGCGCGCGCGTTGGTTGCATGCCGAGCAAGCTGCTGATCGCGGCGGCGGAGTCCGCTCACGCCGTGCAGCAGGCACCGGAGTTTGGGATCAAGGTACACGGGAGTCACATCGACGGCGCCGCCGTCATGCAGCGCGTGCGTAGTGAGCGCGATCGCTTTGTGGGCTTTGTTGTCGGCGGCGTTGACGATATTCCGCCGGAGAAGCGCCTCTCGGGGCACGCGAAGTTCGTCGATGACCATCGGCTCGACGTCGGTGGACACACACGCGTGGCCGCCGACCGAATCGTAATCGCCACGGGCTCGTCGCCGGTTATTCCGCCTTTCCTGCAAGCGCTCGGCGATCGGTTGGTCGTCAACGACGACATCTTCGACTGGCAGGATCTGCCGCGCTCCGTGGCAGTATTCGGTCCGGGCATCATTGGCCTCGAACTCGGCCAGGCCATGAAGCGCCTCGGCGTCGACGTCATCATGTTCGGACGTGGTGGCCCCGTCGGTCCGCTAACGGACCCCGAGGTGCTTGCGGCCGCCGGCGCCCTTTTCGGCAGCGAGTTCTACCTCGATGCCGATGCAGATGTTGAGGGCGTCGAGCGTACGGCGAGCGGCGTACGCCTCAAGTACGTCGGGCGCGATGGCGTTGTCACCAGTAGGGAGGTGGACTATGTCATCGCGACGACCGGCCGACAGCCGAATGTAAGCGGACTTGAGCTCAACAATACGAACCTGCCACTCGACGCGGCCGGCTTGCCGACCTTTGACCCGGCGACGCTGCGTGTCGGTGAGAGCCATGTCTTTATTGCCGGCGATGTCAGCAATTTTCGTCCAGTGCTGCACGAGGTCGCAGACGAGGGGACCATAGCGGGCACCAACGCCGGTAGATACCCCGACGTGCGACCCGGGCAACGATCGTCACCCCTGAGTATCGTGTTCACCGACCCACAGATGGCAATGGTTGGCAGTTCCTACGCGGATCTCCGGCCGAGCGAAGTTGTCGTTGGGGAGGTCTCGTTCGCTGACCAGGGCCGTAGCCGCGTGATGCTCAAGAACGCAGGGGTCTTGCGGATTTACGCCGACAAATTTTCGGGTCGGTTTCTGGGTGCCGAAATGCTCGGTCCGCGAGCGGAGCATATCGGGCACCTGCTGGCCTGGTCACACCAGTCCGGGCTGACTATTGCACAGATGCTGAAAATGCCGTTCTATCATCCGGTCATTGAAGAGGGGTTGCAGACGGCATTGCGAGACGCGCAGGCGCAGCAACGACGCTGAGACCTGGCTCCCGGTGAGCGCCGTTCTCCAGCGGTGCGAACGGCTGGCTTCGGGGTATACTCGATGGCCCGTAATCACCCAGAGTGGACGGTCGCGAATTGCATCGAAAGACGCGTATGGACCGAGAGAAGAGAGTAATTCACAAAAGGGAAAGAAAACTGGATCAGTACGAATGACTGCTGTTGGCCGATTCCGGCCGCTACTAGTGCTGATCGCACTGGTTTTTCTCCTGTCCGGTTGCGTCAATAACGACGCAATCGATCCCGGTAGTTCAGAGGGTCTGCACCAGTCAGTTTCGTCCGACGTCCGGGTCATGTCCTGGAACGTGAAGATGAGTTCAATCTTGCCCCCCAACGGGGTTCGTCACGAAAGCTTCGCCCGTATCGCGCGAGCGATTGATCCTGATGTAATAGCGCTCCAGGAAGTGATGTGGCCGGATCTGGCGGCACAGCTTTCCCGACTTATGAACGCCTATATACCGCTGGAAGACGGCCGATCATGGTACGTTCATACCGTCTCCGACAACGTATTGATAAGCAGGTACCCGATGCGGTGGCAAGGTGGGAAACTGGCTACACCATACCCGCTTCCCCAGTTAGGGCTGCCGAATTTTCACCATGGATTCGCGGCGGCTCTCCTGGAACTACCGGACGGCGCCGAGCTGCTTGTCGTTGGGATGCATAACAAGAGTGGAGCCGGCCACAACGACGTTCGGCTGCGTCAGAATCATGCAGACGCCATCGTGCGCTGGATGCGCGATTTACGCGCTTCGGCGCAGGAGAACTCGATCGTCGACTACACGCCAATCGTCATTCTGGGCGACATGAACGCAGTACCGAATGCGTCGATGGCCCCGCTCGAGACACTGATGAGTGGAGATATTGCTGACGAAGAGACCTTCGGGCCTGATTTCGTTATTGACTGGGATGGAACCGACATTACCGATGTCAGGCCCAGTCACAACGCGCTGGGTCGGGAATATTACACCTGGCGCAACGACGATCTGCCATTTGCACCGAGTGCGTTGGACCGCATTCTCTACACAGACAGCGTGCTGTCAGTTCGGAATCGCTTCGTGCTAAACACGATGACACTGTCGCCCGACGATCTGGCAGACCTCGGATTACAGAAGTCTGATGCGCTTTATGACGGAGATCCGAACTACTACGACCATTTACCCCTGGTCGCTGACTTTGAAATCATTTCCCCGCCATCGGAATAGCCTCGGTGACTAAGGCAGTTGGAGCAGCCGGCGATGGCCGGCTGCTCCAGTGCCATCAGCTGTTGTCAGTCCTATTCGTCGGACGGCGTCGAAAGACTCGGTTCGTGCCGCCAGATCGTAACGTTTACCGCCGAGAACCCTGAGAGCCAGTTTTGGAAAACCTCAGCGGCGGCTTCTTCAGAGCCCAGTTGCTCGGTAAACCACGCACCGAACTCCTCGCCGGTTGGCGCCATGTCGGCATAATTGGCGTTCGGGAACACGATCGCCTGCGCCGGCTCACCGCCGGTACGGTCTATCCACAGCCACTCATAGCCCTTCTCAGCCCAGCCGTCGTTAAGTGCCACCTGGCTCATCTTCTTGCGCGCCTGGTTTGATGCATAACCGCCGCCTGGCCGCCACTTGCGTACGACCTCCGTAAACAAGGGCCCCTCGGTTGACTCATTCTCGGGCCAATGGCTGTTCTCCCGGTCATACGAATCGATGTAATGATGAAAGTGATCCACGAGCGAATCGACGTTCTCGTTGAACGCTGCGCTTATTTCACTGAAATCAGTGCTGAGATAGGCATCGTGATCCGCGTAGCTCATGGGTTCGCTGCGATACATGATGAGTCCCGGATGATGGCCGACTTCGGCGCGATAGGCATGCCACGTACGCGGCTCACCCATTTCCTTGCGGGCCGCGATATGTTCGCTCATCGCGTCATCAAACTCGTCTTCCATACCGCGCTTGATTGCAAAGACCCAAACATCGCTGATTGCGCCCGGCTCTTCCTCGTGTCCATCGGCGAATGCATTAAATGTAAACAGCAGCGCCACAAGACCGGCGAGAGCGCCGGTCAGTCTTGTTTTACTCATCTTCTTCCCCTTGCAGATGGTTGTTATTCGCGGCCCCTCGTGGAGCCGTTCTTGTACTGCTTCAACCAGTATAGGAAAATTTCCGAGGCCCGTCAGGTTTCGTGGCGGCTTCAGGCTCAGGCTAGACAACGGCATTCGAGACAAGTGTGCTACTTCCAACAACGCTGAAGAAAGTCCTCAAGACCCTTGCCGTCCTGGTTGTCGTGCTCGCAGTTGTTCTCGTGGGTTCAGTCTGGTGGAAGCTGCAGCCGAAAGAAGACCCACAAGCGTTGCCGGCCGACCTCGTCTCATTGTTCGACGAAGCAGGCCTGCGCCTGCTGGCGGATGCCGATGCGCGCACGGATTACGGGTTGCTGCGCGCCAACTACGAAAGCCAGGCGCTGCGCAGCTATTGCGGTGTGGCGAGCAGCGTAACGGTATTGTCCGCACTGGGGCGGGAGGTTGACCAGGCTTCGTTCTTTACGTCGAAAGCAAGCGAAGTGCGCCCGCGCCGCAAGGTCATGCTGGGGGGCATGTCCTTGCCGGACCTTGCGGGACTGCTTCGTGCGCACGGCGCCAATGTTGCCCTGCAGCATGCGTCGCTGAGTGACGTCGAGCAGTTTCGGGAAACCCTGGTCCGCAATCTGTCGACAGAGGGCGACTTCCTGCTCGTCAACTACCAGCGGCAAGTCCTGGGCCAGAACAAGGTGGGCCATATCTCGCCGGTCGCGGCCTACGATCGCGAGACCGACACGGTGTTGATCATGGATACGGCGTCTTACAGCTATCCGCCGACCTGGGTGCCCGTCGAGAGTTTGTTCGAGGCGATGGCAACGCTGGATCGGTCCAGCGGCAAGTCACGCGGTTATGTCGAGGTATCGTTGGCCGACTAGCGTTACGCCGTGATCTTCATCTGCTTCAGTACCGGCGCCGTCTCGGGGCGCACGCCGCGCCAGATGTTGAACGACTCGGCAGCCTGCTCGACGAGCATGCCCCAGCCCATCACCGATCGCTCCGCACCCTGTTCACGCGCCCACACGCTGAACGGCGTGGGCTTCAGGCCGTACGACAGGTCGTAGCACAGCGTGTTCTTTGAAATGGCCGCTGCCGGGTATGGTGGGATCTCGCCCTTCACACCCGCCGAGGTCGCGTTGATGATCAGGTCGTAAACTTCGGTCACAGGTACCATGTTGAAGCTGCAGGCGCTGACCGGGCCTGATCGCGAGAAGTGATCCGCCAGAATCTGTGCCTTGTCCAGCGTGCGGTTGGCGATGCGCAGCGACACGGGCTGCATTTCGAGCAAAGGACCGACGATGCCGCGCGTCGCGCCACCGGCACCGAGGATCAGGATGTTGGCGCCCTCAAGCGTTACGCCAAGATTGATAGTGAGGTCACGAAGCAGCCCGATACCGTCAGTATTGTCGCCGTGGATTTCGCCGTCCTTAAAGGCCAGCGTATTGGCGGCACCTGCTGTTCTGGCACGCTCTGTCAGATGGTCACAGAGCTTGATAACTTCCGCCTTGTGCGGGACCGTAATATTCAGACCCATGCCACCGGTCCGCTGGAACTGGCGCACGGCGACACTCAGCTTCTCGGGCGTAACCTGCAGCAATTCGTACTGGATGTTTTCCCCGGTCTGAAGAGCGAACAGCCGATGAATGACGGGGGAGCGGCTGTGAGAAACCGGGTAACCCATTACCCCATATCGGTCGATCTGTGTCATTCAGTCTCAGCCAGCCAGCGCGCAGCATCCATAGCAAAATAGGTGAGTATCGCGTTGGCACCCGCACGCTTGATGCCGAGGAGAGACTCTAACACGACGGCTTTCTCGTCAAGCCAGCCGTTCTGCGCGGCGGCCTTGAGCATGGCGTATTCACCACTGACCTGGTACGCGAAGGTGGGCACCTCGTACGCGTCCTTAACGCGGCGCACGATATCGAGATAGGGCATCGCCGGTTTGACCATGACCATGTCGGCACCTTCGTCCAGGTCGAGGCCGACTTCGCGCACGCTCTCGTCACTGTTCGATGGCGCAACCTGGTAAGTGTGCTTGTCACCGCCCTTGATGTTCTCGGCCGAACCGCAGGCGTCGCGAAACGGGCCGTAAAAGCTTGATGAGAACTTGGCCGAATACGCGAGGATCACGGTATTGATATGGCCGCTTTCCTCGAGCGCCGCCCGCACGGCGCCGATGCGGCCGTCCATCATGTCCGACGGCGCTACGACATCGGCGCCGGCGTCCGCATGCGAGACCGCCTGCCGCACGAGCATGTCGACCGTCACATCGTTCAGCACATAGCCGGCGTCGTCGATAATGCCGTCCTGGCCATGCGTCGTGTAGGGATCGAGCGCAACGTCGGTAATCACGGCAAGATCGGGAAGCTCGGCCTTGATTGCACGGACCGTGCGCTGTACCAGCCCGTCCGGATTGGCGCATTCCGCACCATCAAGGCTTTTCTTCTCCTGGTCGATCACCGGAAACAGCGCCACGGCCGGGATGCCGAGCGCCTGGGCCTCGCTCAGCTCCTTAAGCAGAAGGTCTATACTCTTGCGCGAGATGCCGGGCATCGACGGCACGTCTTCCGTGTGCCCTTCGCCATCGAGGACGAACACCGGGTAGATGAAATCGGCGCTCGACAGGGTGGTTTCCCGAACCAGCTTGCGCAGGGCCGGAGTGCGCCGATTGCGACGCATGCGAATCCAGGGGAACTGTCCGGGGGAGGATTGACTCATAGCAATTTGAGAATAACGAAAAGAAGTACTTATTTTCCCTGTATTTAGGTACGGTTTCCATGCTTAAGCGCCTTTTTGTGTCCTGGTCGTAATAAATCTCAGCAGGAGTGGGTCATCTCGAATGAACAGCAGTAGTGCCGAGGGAAAGCGCAGACAGAGGTTTGACAGCCTTGTCGCGGTATTTCACCAGGACATGTACCGCTTCGCCGCCTGGCTCTGCCGGGACAAGGCGATAGCCGAAGATGTCGTTCAGGAAGCGTTATTGCGCGCCTGGAAGTCCCTCGATTCACTGCGTGACGATGCAGCAGCCAAGCACTGGTTGCTGACCATCGTTCGCAGGGAGAACGCGCGCTACTTTGAGCGGCGTCGACTGGAGACGGTCGACATCGACAACCTGACAGCGTCACAGGCGGCCTTGCTGGCCGAGACGCCGGACAGGGAGCTCGACGATCTGCGCGAAGCGATTTTCGAGCTCGAAGACGATTATCGCGAACCGCTGGTTCTGCAGGTCCTCATGGGCTACAGCACCAACGAGATCGCAGAGATGATGGGTTTGAAGCAGGGTGCCGTACTGACACGCCTGCATCGGGCCCGACACAAACTGAAGGATAGCGTGGCAGAAGCATGACTGGCGAACACGACAAGGAATTCGAGCAATACCAGGCGCTGGACCTGAAGATCGCGAAAGCGCTTCAGATCGACGTGCCCGAGTTGCAGATGCCCGAGTTGCCGGATCTCGACACGGCAAACGTCGCGACGTTGCCTGAGCGCAAGCGCTCCATGAAGCCGCTCTGGTTTGCCATTGCCGCGACCGTGGTCCTCGCGACGTCGATCTCGCTGCGTACATCCGACCTGTTTGAGACGCACAACTCATTAGCGACCGAGGTGCTCGCGCACCTCGATCACGAGCCCTATGCCTTCCGTAATACGGAGGATCCGGTGAGTGACGCGCGACTCGCACGAGCGGTACCCGCCTCGCTGGCGGTTTTCGATCGCGGCTCATCGCTGGTTACCTATGCGCAACCCTGTGTTATCAACGGCAAGGACGTGCCGCACCTGGTTATCCAGGGGCAATATGGCCCGGTAACGATCCTGCTTATGCCGCATGAAGAGGTTGCGGAGGAAACGCCGCTCGACGGCGAAAACGTAAAGGGGGTCATTCTTCCCGTTGGTAAAGGCAGCATCGCAATCATTGGTGATCGCGAAGAGCAGCTCGAGCCGATTAAAAAGAATGTGGTGAACTCGGTAACGTGGACGACGTGAGGTCCCTTGCCGATATATAAGCGCCCGGTCTTGGGCATTAATCCTGGTAGGAGAGAAGAAGATGGCAGAGAAGAAGATTATTAAGCCGGTAGCACTGGCTGTAGGCGCGGCACTGGCCGGTTCGTTCGCAATTGCAGGCGCTGTAAATGCAGCGGACACGGCCGAAAGCCCGTTCTCGATTTCGAACCTCGAAGTCGGCTACATGCTTGGTGAGGGCGAAGGCTCTTGTGGTGAAGCCGGTGACAAGAAAGGCGAAGGCTCCTGTGGTGAAGGCTCCTGCGGTGAAGCCGGTGACAAGAAAGGCGAGGGCTCTTGTGGTGAAGGTTCTTGCGGCGAGAAGGAAGGCGAAGGTTCTTGCGGCGAGAAAGAAGGTGAAGGTTCCTGCGGCGAGAAGGAAGGTGAAGGTTCTTGCGGTGAGAAGGAAGGCGAAGGCAAATGCGGCGAAGGCAGCTGCGGCGGCTCCGCTTAAGTTTCTTCACACATGAAACAGAAAAGCCCGCGCTTTGCGCGGGCTTTTTTGTGTACATTTGCTGGTCATGAGCAAATCAATCACACGTTGTAAATGGGCCGAGGGCGTGAGCCTCGACTACATTCGCTACCACGACGAAGAGTGGGGTGTGCCGGCCTACGACGACCGCACGCAATTCGAATTCCTGATCCTCGAGGGCGCCCAGGCGGGTCTGAGCTGGTCGACCATACTCAACAAGCGCGAGGGCTATCGTAAACTGTTTGCGGATTTCGACCCCGGGAAGGTCGCACGCTTCACGAAGAAGCGGGTGGAGAAATTGCTGCTGGACCCGGCGATCGTGCGCAACCGTCTCAAGGTCGAATCGGCCGTGACCAATGCGAAGGCCTTTCTCCAGGTACAGGAGGAGTTCGGCTCATTCGGGGAGTACATCTGGGGCTTCGTCGACGGCAAGCCCATACAGAACAAATTTAAAGAGGACAGTGACATCCCGGCAACGTCACCCGGATCCGACGCGCTTTCGAAAGATCTCAAGAAGCGTGGATTCAGGTTCGTCGGCAGTACGATCATCTACGCGCACATGCAGGCGACCGGCATGGTCAATGACCACGTGACAGCGTGTTTTCGCCACAAACCGTGCGCCGTGCTGGGTAAGTAAGTCACGTCAGGTGAGCTACAATCCTCTATAAGGGAGGAGTTGATAGCTGCCTGAATCATGAAGAGCTTCCTCGCAGAGTGCCGTCGTCGACGAGTGTTTCGGCTCGCCGGTATGTACGTCGTTGGCTGTTGGGCGGTGCTGCAGGTTGCGGATCTTGCCTTTGAGAGCTGGAACATCACGCCGCGGGCGATTCGCTATCTCTGGGTCGCAGCGATTGTCGGCATGCCCGTGGCGCTATATTTCGGGTGGCGCTTTGACGTTGTGGGTGGCCGGATCGTGCGGACTCCAACTGGCGCCTCATCGACGGACCGGTCGCTTCATTTCGCAGACTACGCCATTCTCGCAGCGGTTACGGCTATCGTCATTGCGGCGAGCTACGGTATCGGTACCGAGATTACAGGCGTAATGCCGCCGGGCCCGGAAGTGGCACCGGGGAAGGCCGAGGCTGAGAGAGCGGATCCCCGCTCAATAGCCGTACTGCCGTTTTCGATTGACGATGCGGACGCGGGGGAAGTCGAGTTCCTAGCCGACGGGATTCAGGACGAGCTGCTGACCCGACTGTCCCTGGTCAGCGCGCTAAAAGTGACTTCGCGCACGTCGGTCGAAAGATACCGGGAAACAACAGCCTCTGTTCCGGAAATTGGCGCGGAGCTGGGTGTCGCGAAAATTCTGGAAGGGAGAATCCAGCGAGCGGGCAAGCAAATTCGCGTCAACGTGCAGCTCATCGATGCCGCGAAAGACGAGCACGTCTGGGCACACACATTCGACCGGCAGTTTACAGCGAGCAATGTCTTTGGGATACAGACCGAAATTGTCGAGTCAATAGCGGCGCAACTCGAGGCGACTATCACGCCGATGGAAACGCGCCAGGTGGCGGTGACGCCAACGGAAAGCCTGCCGGCCTACACCGCATACCTGCAAGGTAAGCGTCTTGCCGGGTCTGAATCAGTCGAGTCGCTCACCGAGGCTGTCTCGCATTTCAAAGAGGCAATCGAGTTCGATCCCGAATTTGCGCTGGCACATGTTGGTCTTGCCGACGCGTATCTCACGCTGAGTGCCAATTTCATGGCGGGCATGGAAGCGACGGAGAGTACCGTGCTCGCGGAGCCGCTGCTTATGCGCGCGCTGGCGCTTGAGCCAGACCTGGGAGAGGCCTATGCGTCATTGGGCTTGGTCCGACAGTTACAGAACAACATACGCGCGGCTGAGGACGCTTATCGCACGGCGATGCGGTTGCGGCCCAATTACTCCAGGGTATTTCGGTTGCTGGGAAGGCTCAAGTTTGGCCAGGGGAATCAGCAGGAAGGTTATGAATTGCTGCAAAGGGCGCTCGCGATCGACCCGTACTCGGTGCCGGTCAACTTTGACATCGCGCGCTATCACGACAGCATCGGCGATTTCGACAGCGCCCTGGCTCGTTACCGCAGAATAATCGAAGTCGAGCCGGACTATGCGTTTGCGTATGTTTATATTGCCGCAATCTACTACCTCGTCGACGGGCAGGTCGATGAATCGCTGGTTTGGTACCAGAAAGCGGTTGAGCATGACGTGCTCAGTCCGAGCCTGGCTTCCGCGCAAGCGATAGCCTACCTGGAGTTGGGAGACGCCGATGCCGCGCGCGTATTTGTCGAGCGTGCGCTGGATATGAGCCCGCGGACCTTCTGGCCCCTGTGGACCAGCTTGCTGGTGAACCTCTACGTCGGCGACGAGGCGGCGGCAAACCGCGATGCTCGTGTCTTGCACGAGGTCTACCCCCGGAACTGGGGCGCGCTGAAACAACTGCGGAACGCGGATATTGCCGAAGGTCGCTACGAATCCGCAGCATCAAGATATGAACGGGCTTACCGGGAGCTGACGGAAAGCGAGCAGCCACTCGTGGATGCCGGCAATTGCGCGGCGGCTGTTGACCTGGCGCTGGTCCTGATACACCTCGGCCAGTCCGAGAGGGCCAACGATCTTCTGCACGGAGCGCTCGCCGCCATTGAGGCGATGCCGCGCCTGGGTACGGAGGGCTACTGGATACTCGATGTCCAGGTCTATGCGTTACAGGGCCGCTCCGATATGGCCCTGGCCGCGTTGCGCGAAGCGATCGATCAGGACTGGAAGGTGCTTACCTGGTTCTATCTCGACTACGATCCCAATCTCGCTTCGATCCGAAATGAGCCGGAATTTCAGCGCCTTCGGCAACGCATTCACGATGATCTTGCCGCTCAGGCCGTGCGCGCTGAACAGCTTAGAGCCAGTGGCGATCTCAAGCTCTGATATCGGGCATGGCAGCTGATTAGTTCGTTCCCGGCATAATTACCGATTACAATCAAGTATAGAGGCGGTGTTGATAATCTGCCGGAGGGGACAATAATGTCAGAAGAAACAACAAGTAAGCCGGGCACGGCGTTTTGGATAATCACTGGCCTGTTCGCGGTCTGGAATCTCTCGGGCCTGTACCAGTACTACCTGGCATCGATAACAACGCCCGAGCAACTCGCGGACGCAGGGTATAACGCGCTGCAGATCGCCCATGTCGTGAATACCCCGGCCTGGGCGCACTCGGGCTACGCGATAGCCGTAAACGCAGGCGTTCTCGGCGTCATCCTGCTGTTACTGCGCAAGGCCTGGGCTATCCCCATGTTCGTGATTTCGCTGATTGGTGCACTGGTCCAGGATCTCGATGCCTTCGTGTTACGCAACGCGCTCGATCACTTCAGTGCATGGTGGCTCATTATTCCGTTCAGCGTGATCGCCATCTGTGTCGTGGAAATCTGGTATTCGCGACGCGCGAAGGCGAAGGGCTGGCTCAGCTAGTTCCCGATCGTTATCAAGGTCAGGCCCGATAAGCCCTGTGGCGTGTTGTGCGAGATGCCACCCAGGTAGATCGTGTTGGGACCAAGCCCGGCCCAGTCAACCGTGACCGTACCCGTGGTGCCGGCGTTTACGAACGCCGGGCCGCTGGCCGTCATATTGCCCTTGTCATCGATGGTACCGAATGCCCAGCCGAGCAGCTGGTAGTTCGATCCGGGCCCGCCCTGGACCTCGTCGGTCTCAAACCCGTGAACCAGGACGGCGTAGAGGCCTTCGGCGGGCCGGTAGACGTCGAAGCGCTCCTGCGATGTGGGCTCACCGCTCTCGCCGAGCTTGGAACAGCTCTCGCCGGTCGTGCCGCAATAGTAGACGTACATATCGAGATCGTCGTCGCCATCCGTCAGGGCGTCAAACAGGGCGAAGCGCGCATACAGCTGGTTGGCCGGCACCGAGATAACGTGCTGCGTGACCCCGGCATTGCTTCGGAACGTGAAGGTCTTGGTCGGGTCATTATCGACGAATCCGTTGAGGATCAGCGGCAGGTTCAGGCCATGCACCTGCGGCGAGTAGCTTCCCGAGAAGCCGAACTCGACCTCGAAGTCCAGGTTGCCGCTCCCGCCGAAGGTCGTGATTTCCGCCGGCGCCAGGATCGATGTCGGCTTGACGGCAATCGGACTGAATACGTCATGCGACTCGGAGCGCCACGTGAACGAACCGTAACGCCAGAGATCGAGCGGGCCCGACTGGTAGTCGACGGTGACATCGAAAGTGGTCGACTGCCCCGGCGCCAGGGAAATACTGTTTGGCTCGACCGTGACGCCCATGCCGGGTGGCGGTGAAATTTCAACAGTGTACGCGCCCGCCTCGTCGCTCACGTTGGTGACGCGTCGCGTGACGGTTTGCGAGTTGGCCAATTTCGACATGGCGATCGAAGGCAGGTTCAGGTTTCGTGCCTCTGCCGACATGTCGGCAAGGTACGAATCGAACTCGTCATTGCTGATTTCGTAAACAAGCCCGGGATTGAGGGCGGCGTTGGGAACCATGTGCCCCGCACCGAAGTCGAGCGGGTTCGCATTGCCGAGGCCATTCGATGACGTGATGTCCTGTCGTGCCGTCGTCATCAGAGCAGACTTGATCGCCGAGGGCGGCCACTCCGGATGGGCCTGGCGCAGAAGCGCCGCAACGCCTGCGATGTGCGGCGTGGACATGGATGTGCCGCTCAGGTAGGCAAAGTTCTCTCCGGGTGTCGAAAATGCCGAGTCGGGCGAAAAGCCGGCGAGGATATTCACGCCGGGCGCTGTCAGGTCGGGCTTCAGGATGTCCGGTATGGGTGCGGGTCCTCGTGCCGAGAAGATCGCCATCTCGTTCCCGGCGTCGCTGGATGTCAGCAGAAAGCCCTTGTCGAGAACGACCGTGACATCCACGCCGTCGTCGAACTCTGCAAGAATCAGGTTGGCGTCGGCCTGTCCGAGCATAAGTGCCGGGATGTCCGACAAGCCTGACTCGCCGTGCATGACAATCGGGTCACCGGCGATGTTGTAGACGAGCGCGGCGACGGCGCCCGCGTCCGCCGCGTTCTGGACCATTTCGTCAAAGCGGCAGCCCGTTCGTTGCAGGAACGCTATGTTGCCGTTGACCTCGTCGCCATTGATAAGTGGCTGGCAACCGTCGGCTACCGATCCGGTGTCGCCGCTGTCGAGGGTCGTGTCATCGTCATCGACGAGCACCAGCGATGCCTCGATCGGGTCCACATCCTGCAAGGGCGGCGTAAAAAACGCCTCCTTGACCGCATACTTGCCGGCCAGCCCCGGCGGCGCCGTGATTTCCATGGCCTCTACGTTGGACTCGCCATCGCGCGTGGAGGCGGCGGCGGTGAGCGACCATGGGCCGCCCGCCGGCGATCCGATGGTGCCGAGGTTCGGCCCTTCGTTGCCGGCGGCCACGATCGCGAGCACGCCAGCCTTGGTTGCCGCCAGCAGCGCGAGGTCGTCGGGTGCCGTGGTGCGCGTGAGCGAGCTGCCAACGGAGTAACTGATGATGTCGACACCATCCGCGACGGCGGCATCGATGGCATTGGCCAGGTCGGACGTATTGCAGCTTGCGCGGGTAGCGCCGGGCCGCAGCCAGCAGGCCTTGTAGGCGGCCACGCGTGCTTTCGGCGCAACGCCCTCAAGGTCTCCGACGAGCGTGCCGAAGAGTGACGCGCTTGTGCGGTTGCCCGCCGCCGTTGTCGCCGTGTGCGTGCCGTGCCCGTCGGCATCGCGAGGCGACCGAATTTCACCCTCATGAATGGGGCCGGTTTCCTGGGCGCCATCGATGTACCAGCGTGCACCGATCAGCTTGTTGTTGCAGTCCGTCGTTTCAAAGCGCTCGCCGGCAATGCACTCACCGCTCCAGCCTTCCGGCGCTTCGAAGGCGACAACATCGGGGAGCTTACTGTAGCGGCGACACAACCATCGACCGAGGATCGTCGTCTCACCCCAGCTGCTGCGACAGGTGCCGGGCCGATCTGCTTCACGCGTGTCCTGCAGCGCCGGGTGCTCCGGTGTAATGCCGCTGTCGATGACGCCGATGACCATGCCATCGCCATCGAGGCCCTCGACGCTTCGCAGTCCGTCTTCGCCATCGAACAACCCGAGAAACGTCAGGCTGTGCCGTGTCGCCATCGGCCGCACCTCGTCTTCCCAGACGTTTTGCACCTCGGGCAGGTGTTCGAGTTTCTGCGCCTGCGATGCGCTCATGCGCGCCGCGAAACCGTTCAGCCCGTAGCGATAGCTGTAAATCTGCTTGGTGCCGGGCCCGGCCTTCGCGAGTACGCGGTGCTGTTCGTCTTCTATATCGGCAACCCAGGCTTTGGCCGCCGCACTGTCCTTTTGGAACTTCGTTCCCGGCAAGGTCAGGGATGCCTGTCGTTCCGCCGCGGAAGGCGACCTCAGCTGCACGATATAGACCCGCGTCTGTCCGGCGTCGTCGTCACCCGCCAGCAGCAGCGGCACGTCGCCCGCGTCGCGCAGCACGGATTCCGCCTGCGCGAAGCCAGCGGTCGATATCGACAGCAGCGTAACGAGCAGTAGCAGGCGGAGAGTATGCATGGTGTTAGTCGTTAAGGTAGCCGGTGAGCTCTTCTTCCGAGTAGCTTACGCCCAGTCCCATTGCAATGCGATTGACAAAGTTGAAGTACCCGACGATGAGTGTCAGATCGAGTATGTCTTTATCCGAGAGACCTTCGGCCCGTAGCTCACCGAGGTCGCTCTCGGTCATAGCGCCAGGCGCCGAGGTGAGTTTTTCGGCATGCCGGACGATGTTGCTGAGCCGAGGCTCGAGCGTCTCGAGTCCGTCAGCCGTCGCGAGCATCGTCAGCGTTTCCTCGTCGTTGATGTAGTGGCGCAATGACTCTGTATGGTGATTGACGCAGTATTCGCACTCGTTGTTCGCAGAAACAACCACGGCGATCGCCTCGCGCTCCATGCGGCTGAGCCCGGACTTGCCGAACATCAGCGTCATGTAGAGGTCGAGGTGGTTCTCGAGCGCCGCCGGGTTAAGGCTGTGAACCTTCAGAATATTGGAAATTTTGCCGCGCTGCTTCTCGAGCTGCGCGTAGGTCTCTGCCAGTGCTCCGTCAGCTTCGCTGACCTCTATTTCTTGGATCCAGGACATCGTCGTTCACCACCGCGGTGGGTGCGTCGTCCTCCGCGCCGGTCGGGTGTTCGACAAATTCGAACGTCGCCCCGTCATCGCCAAAGACAAAGACGCGGCAACTGCCCCATTCCGGCGCCAGCGCCCACTCGGTGCCGGCCTCAACCGGTCCCTGGACGCGGTGGTTTTCGCACCGTGCTTCAAAGCGTTCGACGTTACCACTCAGGTTGGCAAAAGAGAATGTCCGGCGGGAGGGTTTGTAGTACCAAAGCGGCTCGCCGGCCTCACAGTTGCAGGGATTGTAAATGGCCGCCGTCGCGACAATGTTCTCGTCGCCATCGACAAGCTCCTGGATCTGGGCCGCGCGCGCAGTGACTTCCTCACTGACGTCGATCTCGCCGCTGGCGGCCGTGAGCGAGCGAAACGCCTGCAGAGCATTGGTGTAGTGGCCAAACTGGTCCTCGAGCTCGAAGATCTTCTCGAGCAGGCTCCGCTTGTTCTCGACACGCAGGGTGCTCGGCGTACTGACCGCGAGCGCACGGCGATAGCACTCGAGCTTGCCGACGTCATTGTTCTCGGCCCCGTCGACGCGCCCCATCATGAGCCACAACATGGTGGACTCGTAGGTATTAAAGCCGCCAGTCTCGTACAGCTTGTCCATCTTGGCGCGTGCGTCCTCGTTTCTCTCATGCACGAGATCCAGGACGATGCGCTGGTGGTCGCGACGGAAGCTGCGCGTGGCGGAATCGCGGCTGCTGCGGATCTCGGACCGGATATTCACAAGGTTGTGCGCGTCTTCGTTACCGGACTCGGGCGGCGTGAAGCGCCAGCTGGCCAGCGCTTTACGGGCCTCGTCCTCAAAGGCGGCGCCGCCGCTGGAGTCGATAATCAGCGGATCGATTGCCCGGCCGTCCGGCGCAACCACGAAGTGCATCCTCACCCAGCCTTCCTGCCCGGAGTCCTCCAGGCTTTGCGGGTAGGCAGGTGCCTCCTGCTCGACAGGTGTAGCGGTCATGCCGCTGTTCCGGACGTCGATCTCGTATTTTTCGGCCAGGACAGGCGCTGACAGCGACAGCCCGACAATGGCGGCGATGGTGGCAATTGGGCGGTGCGGTAACGGTTGTGCAGGACTCATGCGCTTTCTCCCCTCGAAACGGCGCTTATTGTGGTTGTAATGTTTGGATGCCTGTCAGGCGCATAAAGTTGCGTCTTTTCATGATTTTTCTTCTCCGAGCCAGTCGCGTGCGCGCAGGTAGTCGGTGTACAGGACCTCCTCGGGCGATCCGGGCTCGGGATGCCAGTTGTACGCCCAGCGCACCTGCGGGGGCAGAGACATGAGAATCGACTCGGTACGGCCGCCGGACTGCAGCCCGAACAGGGTGCCCCGGTCGTAAATCAGGTTGAATTCCACGTAGCGCCCGCGCCGATACAGCTGGAAATCACGCTGTCGTTCCCCGTAGGGGTGCGACACGCGCCGCTTCACGATCGGCTGGTAGGCCGGCAGGAAACTGTCGCCTGCCGTACGCACGAACTCGAAGCTGCGTTCGAAGCCGAGTTCGTTAACATCGTCGAAAAACAAGCCGCCAACGCCGCGCGGCTCGTCGCGGTGCTTCAGGAAAAAGTACTCGTCACACCATTGCTTGTAGCGCGGGTACAGATCCTCGCCAAACGGATCGCACACGGACTTCGCGACCGTGTGCCAGTGCACAACGTCATCGTGGAACGGGTAATAGGGTGTCAGGTCGAAGCCGCCGCCGAACCACCAGACAGGTTTGCGTTCGCCCGCCGTGAAGAAGCGGAAGTTCGCGTGCGTGGTCGGCACGTAAGGGTTGTTGGGGTGCAGCACGAGCGACACGCCGACAGCCTGGAACGCCTTGCCCGCAAGGTCCGGGCGGTTCTTCGTGGCCGATGGCGGCATCTGCTTGCCAAACACGTGCGAGAAACCCACTCCGGCCTTTTCGAAGACGTCGCCGCCGGCGAGCACGCGGCTCTCGCCGCCGCCGCCATCGGGTCGGTCCCAGGCGTCCCGCGCGAACGTGGCCTTGCCGTCGAGCGTTTCGAGTTCGGCGCAGATTCTGTTTTGCAGGCTTGCGAGGTAGTCCTTTACTTCGTCTATGTGGCTCATGATTCTCTGGGTCGCAGGACCTTGCCTGTCAGGAAATCCCGGATTTCAGACGGGCCGGATGCGGGGCCACAATCACCGGGGACGACGTAGTCTACTACGCTCCCGAACTGCCGTTGCAGGACATTTCTGTTGCGAGCGACGGGCTTCCCGCTCAGGTTCGCGCTGGTCGACACGAGCGGCGAGTCGACCGCAAGGCACAGTGCCCGGGCAGTCGGGTTGGTCGTGATGCGGACGGCCAGGCTGGCGTGCTCACCGCGCAGCAATGGGGTCACATTTGGTCCTGGCGGCACAATCCAGGTCACAGGGTGCGAGAGATCGGGTTCGGGAAGCGTGGCACCGCCGGGTAAGGCGATCCAGTCGTCGAACTGGTCGGCGCTGGCAGCGATCAGGATCAGCCCTTTGGCTGCATCACGTCGCTTGATGTCGAGAACGCGCATCACCGCCTGCTCGTTCGATGGCAGACATCCGAGACCAAACACGCCTTCGGTCGGGTACGCGATGACGCCACCGCGCAAGAGCACGTCCGCGGCATGCGACACGGACACCTTCACCTAGCTGCTCTTTTTCTTGGCCGCCTTTTTCTTGGTGACCTTCTTCTTTTTGGCGGTTTTCTTCTTTGCCTTTTTCTTGGCTTTCTTCTTCTTCGTTGCAGCCTTGGTCGCGGTCTTCTTGGCAACCTTTTTCTTGCCACGGCGACCACGCACCGGTGCCGCCGCCAGCAGCTCGATGCACTCCTCGAGTGTCAGCGACTTCGGGTCTCGGTCTTTAGGTACGCGAGCGTTTTTCTGTTTGTCCGTGATGTACGGACCGTAACGGCCATTGAGCACCTGGATGCCCTGATCCTCGAAGTCGAGGATAAGCCGCTCAGCATCCGCCTTGATTTTCTCAGCGATCAATTCAAGCGCGCGTGGTAGCTCGACGGTGTATGGATCGTCTTCTTTCATGGAGACATACTTGTCGCCGTAGCGGACGTAGGGACCGAAGCGACCGACGCTGGCGGACACGGGCAGGCCGTCCGCCGTCTCGCCGAGTTTGCGCGGAAGCTTGAACAGCTCCATCGCCGTCTCGAGGTCGATTTCGTTCATCTTCTGGCCGGGGCGCAGGCCGGCGAATTTTGGCTTTTCCTCGTCGTCCTTGGTGCCGATCTGGACAAACGGCCCATAGCGGCCCATGCGCACGGTGACCGGTTTGCCGCTCTTGGGGTCAGTGCCGAGCTCCCGGGCCTGTGCGACCTGTTCGCGCGTGACCGACTCTTCCTTTTCTTCACAAAGTTTTGTGAACGGCCGCCAGAAATCGTCGAGCAATGGCACCCAGTCCTTGTGACCCAGCGATACCTCATCGAGGTCGTCTTCGAGTCGGGCCGTGAAGTCGTAGTCGACGTATTGCGTAAAGTGCTCGGTCAGGAAGCCAATAACAATGCGGCCAATGTCCGTCGGGATAAATCGTTTCGCGTCCATCTCGACGTATTCGCGATTCTTGAGCGTTGCGATAATGCTCGCGTAGGTCGACGGTCGGCCGATGCCGTATTCCTCGAGTGTCTTGACGAGGCTGGCTTCGGTGAAGCGCGGAGGCGGCTCGGTGAAGTGCTGTTCGGGTCGCAGCTCTTCGAGCTTGATCGTGTCACCTTCCTCGATATCAGGTAGCAGGCGATCGCCGTCATCGTCCTTCGAGTCGTCTTTGCCTTCCTGGTAGACGGCCATGAAGCCGGCCTCAACGAGAACCGAACCGTTGGCGCGCATGCGATGTCCGGCATCTTCGGGGCCGACGGCCATCTCGATGGCTACGGTGTCGAAGACGGCGGGAACCATCTGGCAGGCCATCGTGCGCTTCCAGATCAGCGAATAAAGCTTGTACTGATCGTCGTCGAGCGAGCCTTTGATTTCATCCGGGACGTGCGTGACCGTCGTTGGACGCACCGCTTCGTGGGCTTCCTGCGCATTCTTCGATTTGTTCTTGAAGGTGCGGGGCTCGTCAGGCACGTTTTGCTTGCCGTAACGTTCCGCGATCACGTCGCGAATCTCGTTGACGGCAACGTCGGCCAGCGTCACCGAGTCGGTACGCATGTAGGTAATCAGACCGACCTGGCCTTCGCCCGGCAGTTCGATACCTTCATAGAGTTTTTGCGCAACGCGCATGGTGCGCTGCGTGTTGAAGCCAAGCTTGCGCGATGCCTCCTGCTGCAAGGTTGACGTCGTAAACGGCGCAGCCGGGTTACGGCGGCGCTGGCGCTTGGTAACCGCCAGGACCTTGAATTCGCCACCCGCCGCATCGAGCAGGGTCTTCTCAACGTCGCGCGCCGCCGCTTCGTTTTCGAAGCTGAACTGTTCGACTTTCTCGCCCTTGTAACTGACGAGGCGCGACGCGAAGGGTTGCTCTTTCTTGCTGACGTCTGCTTCGATGGTCCAGTATTCGCGCGCCTTGAACGCCTCGATCTCGAGTTCGCGCTCGACGATCATGCGCAGCGCCGGGCTCTGGACGCGGCCGGCACTCAGGCCGCGCTGCACCTTCTTCCACAATAGCGGTGAGAGGTTGAAGCCGACCAGGTAGTCGAGGGCACGTCTTGCCTGCTGCGCACCGACGAGATCGCCGGACAGCTCGCGCGGGTTGTCGACAGCGTCCCTGACCGCCTGCTTGGTAATTTCGTGAAAGATAACGCGGTGCACATCTTTCGAGTCCAGCGCTTTTCTTTCCTTGAGCAATTCGATCAGGTGCCACGAAATGGCCTCGCCTTCGCGATCCGGGTCAGTGGCGAGGTACAGTGCGTCAGCTTTCTTCAGCGCCTTGATAATCGCCTTGACGTGCTTCTCGTTGCGCTCGATCACCTGGTACTTCATGGCGAACTGGTTGTCCGGATCGACGGCGCCTTCCTTCGGCACCAGGTCGCGGACGTGGCCGTACGAGGCCAAGACATCGAAATCCTTACCCAGGTACTTGCTGATGGTCTTCGCCTTGGCAGGCGATTCAACAATGACAAGATTCTTTGGCATTTGTTACGTACGACGCTTTAGTTGGGTGCAAAAAAAGAAAAACCGCGGTCTGTGCCGCGGTTGAATTACATGCTTGACCGCAAAGTGTCAAGGAATTCGGTTTTGGACGCTAGTGCAAAAGGTCCGAAGTTTCCTCGAAAACGAGGTCTTCCATGCGCGCATAGTTGAGCTCCTGGCCCGGCTGGCTGAACAGGACCATCAACACGACCCACTTGATCTGCTCGACGTCGATATCGGCCGATTCGAGCGCCAGCAGGCGGTCCACAAGGATTTCGCGCTGCGGGGGCGACAGGATGCCGATTTGCTCGAGGTACGTAATGTAGCCTCGGCAGTACGTATCGAGCCGCTCGTGTTCGAACTCGTTATAGATGCGCGTGCCGTGTGCTGTCTGGCGTCCATAGTCCAGGCACTGCTGCTGATCGGTCAGCCCATCCAGCCAGTCGAGCGCGCGCTCGATTTCCGCGTCGCCGAAGCCGGCTCGCGAGAGTTCAATGCGCAGTTCGTTCTGATCGGGTTCGGGGTCGTCCTCTGTGTCGACGTATGTTTCAAAGAGATACATCAGTACGTCGAGTACGTTTTCTTTCATGCCTGGAGCGGCTCCTTGCACATTCGAGGTTTGGCTGTCCGGCCTAGCCCGCAAGGGCATAGCGTCCGCCGGACAAGGACTCCACTTCTCCATGGAGCTCCAGGATCAGAAGCATGGAGGAAAGCTGATCGATCGTCAATCCGGATTGTTTTTCAAGCTCGTCGATGCTCACGGGGTCGTGGCTGAGGAATTTTCTGAGTTCGCCGTAGTCCTCATCGACTGCCGCTGAGGGCTCCTCGTTGGCGCTTGTTTCTACTGAGGTTTTCCGCAGGTGCCCGACCAGCGGGCGCAGTTCGGCAAGAATGTCGTCGGCGGTTTCGACGAGCTTGGCGCCCTGCCGGATGAGCGCATGACAACCGCGTGCCAGTGGATTATGGATAGAACCCGGCAGCGCGAATACTTCTCGTCCCTGTTCGGCGGCAAGGCGCGCCGTAATCAATGAGCCGCTGCGCCTTGCGGCCTCGACCACAACCGTGCCAAGGCTGAGCCCGCTGATCAGCCGGTTGCGCTCCGGGAAATGCCGGCGTTCCGGCGGCGCGCCCAGCGGGTACTCGCTGACGAGTGCACCGCGTTCGGCAATCGCATGTGCCAGGCTGCGATTGGATGCCGGGTACACGCGATCGATGCCGGTTCCGAGGAAGGCGACGGTCCTGCCCTCGGCATCCAGGGCACCCTGGTGTGCAGCGGCGTCGATGCCCTGCGCCAGTCCGCTGACGATGGCAAAGCCCCGACCCGCCAGGTGCCGTGCAAAGTCATGCGCATTACGACGCCCGCCCTGAGTGGGGTTGCGGCTGCCGATGATGGCGAGTGCCGGCAGATGCAAGGCATCGATATCGCCGTTGACGTAAAGCAGCAGTGGCGGACCGGGGATATCCACGTACATCGCCGGGTAATTGTCCTCGCCCCAGGCGATGAGGTGGTGCTGCTCGTGGTCGAGCCAGGCCAGGGTATTGTCGATGGCCGTTCCGTCGGGTGACGTGATGGCCGCACACTTTTCGTCGGCCAGGCCGGCGTTGGCCAACCGGCTGCGCGGCTGTTCGACGATGGCGTCGACGCTGCCGAACAAGTCCAGCAGTCCTTGCAGGTCCGGGACGCGCAGGTAGGCGTGGGCCAGTATCAGCCAGGAACGGCTATCTTGTTGCATGACAAAATGATACCGCGTCGGCGCAGGGCGCCGCGCGGTATTAATTGTTATGAACGCGTCTTTTTAGGTCGGGTTGCGAACCGCATCGTGGATATGAATAGCCTGAGTGGCTTCCATGACCAGGCCGTAGCTGATGCGATCGTAGGTCTTGAAGACCATGACCGTACCGGCTTCTTCTTCAGGCAGGCGCACCGTACCGCCACTGAAACGATCCCTGACCTCGTCGCCGGTCTGGAAGACCGTCAGTACGTCACCGACCGACAAGCCGTTGTTCGTGCCGCGGTTCATGACGACGACCATGTACTGTCCGATCTGGGTAACACCGCCAACGACTGAAATGATGCGGCCATCGATAGCGCTGCTCGGCGAGCGCGGGAAGAAGTTCAGCGGAATGTCCACTTCCTCGGGCAGCAGGCGGTCGCCGGGTTTGGCCTCCATCGAGGTATCCGTCAAGGCGACCGTTGCCGGGTCGCCACCGCGACGCAGGCGGCCATCGCCGACAGAAATACCCTGGTAACCGATCAGGCGGTTATCGTCCGGGTCGTACAGCGGATCGCCGATATGCACAATGTTAAAGCGAACGCCGGGCGTGTCCTGGGTGATACCGCGGACATAGATCTCGTTGCCCGCCGATGCGATCAGGTGATCGCCGCGTGTTTCCAGCAGGTACGGCAGGGAATCGGCCTGGTCTTTCTCGAGAATCACACCGGAACTCAGGAAAGCGGCGACGTCCTCGTAAGGAATACTGCTGATTGACTCCGTCAGCGGCGTTACACGTGCCTGGGGCGACAAGCGGTACGTCGATGCGCGAACATTCGTAATCCGCGGCTGGCCGTCGATGTAGACAAGGCCGAGCACATCACCCGGGTATATAAGGTGCGGATTCACAATGTCTGGATTGACATACCAGATTTCGGGCCAATACCAGGGGTCTTTGAGGAAAGTCCCTGCGATGTCCCATAACGTGTCGCCTACCTGGACGACGTACTCGTTCGGGGCACCTTCGACCAGCGGTACGGGGTCGTTGACACGCACAAGCGTTGGCTGCGATGCCGTCGAGGCTGAGCTGGCGGTCTGCGCCGGCTCCAGCGACGTGCTGCCGGACAAGGGCGCCGAGGCGGACGGGCCGGGCTCGTACGCAGGTGGGTTGCCCCCGCAAGCGGCCAGTGTGAGGGCCAGTGTGGCAGCGGTCAGCCGAAGGCTGGGTTTCAGGCTAATGTTGCTGAGTGACATGTCGCGAGGACTCCCTACAAACAATTCGATTTAGGCCTGTACTTTCAAGGCGTTGATATACTATGTCGTGCCGGTACTGCCGAGGCTGCTAATTACGTCACATTTCCGGCCCCAAAGACCGTCGTCAAGGGTGTAAATCTCGCGGCATTGTCTGACATCTTATTCAATAAAGTCAAACATTTAGGTCGCATTTATAGGATTTCACACGAAAAAAGCGCCGGTTTCATTATGTTGCAAAACGGCGATTGTGCATCGCTTTCGGGTCGCAGGGCCCACTGGATATTATGGCAAAACTGAAAATATTGGAGTTTCCGGATCCCCGGCTCAGGAAAAAAGCCGCCCCCGTCGAGGTGGTGGACGATGCCCTGCGCGCGCTGATCGCGGATATGTTCGAAACCATGTACGACGCGCCGGGTATCGGCCTGGCCGCGACGCAGGTCGACGTGCACCAGCGGCTGCTGGTCACCGACGTTTCATCCGACAAGTCGGAACCGTACGTGTTGATCAACCCCGAGATCCTTGAAAAGGACGGCGTGACGTTCACTGACGAGGGCTGCCTGTCGGTGCCCGGTTACTACGAGGAAGTCCAGCGCGCGGAACACATTCGCGTGCGGTTCCTCGACCGTAACGGTGAGCCGACGGAGATGGAAGCAGAGGGCCTGCTTGCGGTGTGCATCCAGCATGAAATGGATCACCTCGACGGCAAGCTGTTCGTTGATTACCTGTCCGAAAGCAAGCGGATGCGCATTCGCAAGAAGCTGGAAAAAGAGCGTCGGCAAGCGGCGGTTGTGATGTGACGAGAATGATTTTCGCCGGCACGCCGGATTTTGCGCTGGCGTCGTTCGAGGCGCTTGTGGAGTCCGGACGAACACCCGTTGCCGCGCTCACACAACCAGACCGCCCGGCCGGTCGCGGCAAGAAATTGACCGCGAGTCCGGTGAAGCAGTATGCCGAACAGCAGGGTATCGAGGTCATGCAGCCCGTGACGCTGCGAGACGCCGACGTGGTGTCTGAACTCGAGGCGCTGCGGCCCGACCTGCTGATCGTTGCGGCCTACGGTCTCATCCTGCCGCAGAACGTGCTCGAAATTCCGACGCACGGCTGTCTTAACGTGCATGCTTCTGTGTTACCGCGCTGGCGCGGCGCCGCGCCGATCCAGGCTGCCATACTCGCGGGCGATGCGACCACGGGCATCAGCCTTATGGCAATGACGGCGGGCCTTGATTGCGGTCCTGTGTTCCATACGGCGGAGGTCACGATCGGTGACGACGAAGCCGCCGGTGACTTGCATGACCGGCTGGCGTCACTTGGTGGTGCGACGCTCGTGGAACACCTCGACGACATTGTCGCGGGTAAGCTGGTGGCAGTTGAGCAGGATGAGTCGCTGGCGACCTACGCACCGAAAATCCAGAAGCAGGATGCCGCGATCGACTGGACTCTGCCGGCGCCGGAACTGGCGCGACGCGTGCGCGCGTACAATCCGTTTCCCGGCGCGTTCTTTTACGCCGGCGAAACGCGCATCAAGGTCTGGCGGGCGACGGCCGTCAATAACGACGCCGAGCCTGGCGCGGTAATGCAAAGTGATCGTGACGGCATCGTTGTCGCCTGCGGCGCTGGCGCGTTGCGGCTCGATGAGCTGCAGCTTCCCGGCAAGCGACGCGCACCGGCGCGCGAGTTTGCAGGACAGTTTGAGCTGGCGGGGACGAGGCTGGTCTGACGATGGCGAACGCGGGGGCAAGAACAAGGGCAGTTGCTGCAGAAGTCGTCGACGCTGTCGTCAGCGGCGGCCAGTCACTGGATGCGGCAATCACAGAACGAGAGTCTCGTGTTGTAACGACAGACCGCTCCCTGCTACGCATGCTGTGCTTCGGGACGATTCGCAACCACTGGCGTCTGCAGCACTGGATCGGGCAACTCCTTAATCGCCCGCTCAAGAAGCGCGACAGCGTCATCAACGCGCTGCTTGCCGTGGGTCTGTACCAGCTCTGCGATACGCGCATACCTGATCATGCCGCGGTGTCGCAAACGGTCGAAGCCGCACGTCAGCTGCGCCGTCCGAAACTCGCCGGGTTGCTGAACGCCTGTATGCGCCGCTTCGGGCGCGAACAACTGGCGGAGCAGTCATCGGACGATGACGAGGTTTGCTGGAATCATCCGCGTTGGCTCATCGAACGGCTGCGCGCCGACTGGCCGGACGACTGGCAGGCTATCCTCGAGGCGAACAACGCGCGAGCCCCGATGTGGTTGCGCGCCAACAAGCAGCGGCTGACAGCCGATGCCTACCTGGCGCGCCTCGCGGGCGTGGATAAACAGGGCGAGTTGCTCGAAGGTGTCCCCGACGCCGTGCGGCTTGCCGAGCCCTGCGGTGTCGATGAACTGCCCGGCTTTCGCGACGGCGACGTGTCGGTGCAGGATGCGGCGGCCCAGATCGCGGCGCGCTGGCTCATGACGACAGGCCCGCAGCGGGTGTTGGATGCCTGCGCGGCTCCGGGCGGCAAGAGCGGTCATCTTCTCGAACTGGGGGGCGGAGATCTTGCGCTGACCGCCATCGACAGCGATGCGCGGCGGATCGAGCGCGTCCGCGAAAACCACGAACGCCTGGGATTGCCTGCAACGATTACGGTCGCCGACGCATCGAAACCTAAAGAATGGTGGGATGGCACGCCCTTTGACGCGATTCTGCTCGATGCGCCGTGTTCGGCGTCGGGCGTCATTCGGCGTCATCCCGACATCAAATTGCTGCGAAGAGACAGTGACATCGGCACGCTCAGTGCCCTGCAGGGGGCCATCCTGAGCGCGTTGTGGCCCCTGCTGGCGCCGGGAGGGCGCCTCTTGTATGTCACCTGTTCGGTTCTCGCGGCGGAGAACAATGGCGTGGTGCAAGGATTCCTGGAGGCCAATGGCGACGCGGTGGAAGACGCCGTGTTGCCAAATAACAACATCCGCGATCTAATGCGGAGAAAGGCGTGCGGCTACCAGGTTCTGCCCGGAACGGCAGGGATGGATGGCTTTTACTACGCATGCCTCGTCAAGAAGGTCTCCTGAAGACAACGATGTCCACGCCCGCGGGAAAATTGAAGACCGGTAGCCAGTACGCGTTAATCGTACTGCTGCTTGCGTTCGTCCTGGGAACGGGGCTGGCACAGGACATCGAACGCGAGGGCTATTTTGAAGTCCGCTCGGCGTCGACGGAACTGGTGTCGAACGGGCTGATGGACGACGTCCACCTGTTGGACGCGCGCCTGCAGCTGGTCCTGTCCTCCGAGGCGCTGGCCGCACTCGAGAACGGGGTCACGTTGATTATCGAACTGCAACTGCAGGTGATACGTACGCGGCGCTTTTTCGTCGACGACGTTGAGGCTGAACTCGAGGTTCGTTATGAGCTCGAGTACTCGCCCGTCACCCAGCGTTACATCGTTCGCAACGTCAACAGTGGCGATCAGGATTCCTTTGCGACGCTCTACTCCGCGCTGAACAGCCTGGGCCGTGTCCAGGGATTACCCGTCATTGACGATGCCTTGCTGGATGCCGACTCGGAGTACCGGGTCCGGTTGCGGGCCATGCTCAATACGGAACGCTATCCCGCCGCACTGCGCGTGTTGTTTTTCTGGCGCGGCCAGTGGCAGCTACAAAGCGAATGGTTCGAATGGTCGCTCGAACACTGAAGCGAGCCTTTTATTACCTGATCGGCGCGGCGGGCGTCGGTCTCGCCCTTACGGCCCTGTTCCTGCTGACGCAGACCGTGGAAAAGTCGGGCGACTTCGATCGCATGCAGGAGGTCATTCTCTGGATCAACATTATTGGCGGCGCGCTGCTTTTCGCGCTGCTGATCGGCAACCTCGCCCGCCTGTTCAGCGACTATCGTGCCAATGTGCCGGGTGCGAAGCTCAAGGCACGCATGGTCGGCATGTTCGTCGGGCTCGCGGTGTTGCCGCTTATTGTGGTCTTCTATTTCTCCACGCAGTTCATCAATCGTGGCATCGACAGCTGGTTCAATGTGCAGGTCGAAGAAGGTCTCGAAAACGCGCTGACGCTGAGCCGCGCCGCGCTCGAACTGCAGAAGCGCCGCAACCTGCAGTCGACGGAGGCCGTCGCTCGGCGCCTCGCCGTCGTTAACGACCGCCAGGTCGTTCTCGAGCTCGACGCACTGCGTCGCGACAGCGGCGCCAGGGAAATGACGCTGTACGGCAACAACAACACCGTCCTGGCGACCAGCTCCGACAGTGCCACCGCGAGCCTGCCGCGCGCGCTGACCGAGGAAGTCGTGCTGCAGATGCAGCAAGGGCGCCCGTTTGTCAGCCTGGAGTCGATCTCTTCCGGCAGTGTCGAGGTTCGCACCGCTGTCGTCTTTACTTATCGCGGCGGGCGCGCGCAGCAGGCGCGCGTCGTGCAGGCCTACTATCCCGTGGCCGATCGGCTCGGCAACATGGTCAACAGCGTCGAGCGTTCGTACCAGGAATACCAGCAGCTCGTCTTTTTCCGCGAAGACCTGAAAGACCTGCTGACCTGGACGCTGGCGTTCGTGCTGCTGCTGAGTTTGCTCACGGCCATCGCCGGTGCCTTCGTGCTGTCCCGGAGGCTCGTTGCGCCGATTCAGGACCTCGTTGCCGGTACGCGCGCCGTTGCCATGGGTGATTTCGATACCAAGCTGCCGGCGCCGACGCGTGATGAGATTGGTTTCCTGATTTCCTCGTTCAACGACATGACCCAGCGACTCGCAACGGCACGGCGCGAAGCCAGTCTCAGCCAGGCGCTGGTCGAGGCCGAGCGGACCAACCTCGAAGTCATTCTTGCGCGTCTGTCGACGGGTGTACTCGCGCTCGAGTCCGATCTGAGGATTCGCAACGCGAACCAGGCCGCCAGCTCGATTCTTGGCGTCAATCTCGAGCATCGTGCCGGGGAGGCACTGGTCGACGCCGCCAAGGGACACCCGTTGCTGGAACAGTTTGTCGATGTGGCACGCGTGCACCTCGACGCGGGCGAAACCGAATGGCGCGAACAAATTGTGCTGCGCGGCGAGGTCGGCAAGCGCGTCCTGACCTGTGCCTGTACCGCACTGCCAGGCGACGAAGACAACGCCGCCGGTTACGTTGTCGTGTTTGACGACATTACCGCGTTGCTGCAGGCGCAGCGCGATGCCGCGTGGGGCGAGGTGGCACGCCGCCTCGCGCACGAGATCAAGAACCCGCTCACGCCGATACAGCTGTCGGCCGAACGAATGCGCCGGAAGTACCTGCACTCCATGCCTGAAGAGGAGGCGCAGGTACTCGACCGCGCCACGCACACGATCGTGCAGCAGGTCGAGGCCATGAAGGAGATGGTCAACGCGTTCAGTGACTACGCGCGTGCTCCGGACATGGAGATGAGTCTCTTTGATCTCGACAAGCTCGTGCACGAGGTGGTCGATCTCTACCGCGCCCAGGAAAGCGAGGTGCGCATCGTGCTGACGTCCGATCCAACCATGCCGATGATCGAGGCGGATATGGGGCGTGTGCGACAGATCCTGCATAACCTGATTCGCAACGCTGTCGAGGCGCTGGAGAACACGCCCGATGCGCAGATTGACGTGCACGTCAGCGCTGCGGAAATAGACGACGTCGACATTGTTCTTATCAAGGTTGAAGACAACGGGCCTGGCTTTCAGGCAGGCGCCGTCAGCCAGATTTTCGACCCCTACGTCACGACCAAGCCCAAGGGCACGGGTCTTGGCCTCGCAATCGTCAAGAAGCTGGTTGAAGAACACGTCGGCTCGATTCGGGCCAGAAACCGGCAAGACGGGGGAGCGACGATCAGCATCCGGCTGCCGCTCAACGAGGCGGCTCGCGAGCTGATGATTGCCAAGGCGCCTGGACGCGCCGAACAGAGGAGAGAACAAGCATGAGCAATCCGCATGTACTGGTGGTCGATGACGAGGCGGACATTCGTGCATTGATCAAGGACATCCTCACGGATGAAAGTTACGGCGTGACGGTTGCTGCCAATGCGGCAGAGGCTCGTCAGGCGCGCGCCGCGCGGAAGTTCGACCTGATCCTGCTGGATATCTGGATGCCGGACACCGACGGCATTACGTTGCTCAGGGAATGGTCGGAAGGCGGGGAGCTGAACTGCCCGGTCGTGATCATGTCCGGGCACGGCACGGTCGACACGGCGGTCGAAGCGACGCGCCTCGGCGCCTTCGACTTTGTCGAGAAGCCCCTGTCCCTCGCGAAACTCCTGCGCACCGTTGAAGCCGCCCTGGAATCGGCCGGCAAGCAATCCAAGGCAGCGCGCAACCTGCTGCCGTCCTTGCTCGCGCCCGTCGGTCGCAGCGCCCTGATGCAGGGGCTGCGCGAGCGTGTGCAGCAATATGCGCGGCACGACGGCTCGGTCCTCATGAGCGGTGAGCCGGGCACCGGCCGCGGCGCGTTCGCGCGTTACATGCACGGCCTGAGTCGCCGTGCCGATGAGCCGTTGACGACCCTGACGGCCGCGTCGATCACGGACGCGAACTGCGAGGAACAGCTGCTCGGCAGCGAGCACGGCGGCGAAGTAATTGCCGGCGCCTTCGAGCGTGCATCCGGCGGCACGCTGGTTATCGATGAGTTATCCGACCTCGGTCCCGAAGCACAGAAGGTATTGTTCGGCGTGCTAGAGAGCGGCGCCTACACGCGCATTGGCGGCACGCATCCGATCAGGATCGACGCACGCATCGTCGCCACGGTGGGCACCGAGTACGAAGCGCGTATCGTTGCCGGTGAGCTGCGACGCGACCTTGTCTCGCATCTCAGTGAACTGTCATTGCGTGTGCCACCGCTGCGAGAATATGCGGAGGACGTTCCCGAACTGCTGACGTACTACGTCGACAAACTGGTCGATGCCGAAGGGCTGACGTTCCGGCGCTTCAGCGTCGCCGCGCAAAATCGCCTGCGCAACTACCCCTGGCCCGACAACGTGCGCGAATTAAAAAACCTCGTGCGGCGGCTGCTGCTGACCGGCGACAGTGACGACATCTCGCTCGATGAAGTCGAGGCGGAGATTTCGTCAGCGACACCGATCGACGAGCCGCTCGTCAAGCAGGACCTGCTGGCCCTGCCTTTGCGAGAAGCGCGTGAACAGTTTGAGCGTACCTACCTGCAGCAGCAGCTCGTGCTGTGCGGCGGCAAGGTGGGGCAACTGGCGAAACGCGTCGGCATGGAGCGGACGCATCTGTACAGGAAGCTTCGTTCGCTTGGTGTGGATTTCAAGTCGGTGGGTTCCGACGATTAGATCGGACCGACGGTGACATATTCATTCTGCTCGGCGGCGAGTTCGATCAGGGAATGGGATCACCGGCGTATTCACGCCATATACCCTGATAAGTCAGCGGGTTGCGCGTGACTTTCTTATTATCTCGACCAGCGGCCAGGGTTAGGATTCTTGACGCGTCATCTTGTATCGCGTGCATCATACCCATCTCGTGACATAACTCATGGATGATCAAATCCCCACGCCTGGAAGGTGCGGGATTGGCGAAGAATCTCGCACACATGTGAAACCTGAGAACAGGGCTAATGTAGCGAGGTCCTCTTACCGCTCCCCGTCGGCCATCTCGGCAGACGAAGTCCGCATTGTTGTGAAAAACGACGAGTATCCGTCGATTCTCGATCCATCTGCGAAGTTTTCGAATCCGGCGATTAATGCGGCGCAGCCGTTTGTGCTTTCTCTGAACTCCGATCCAACGTCTTAGCATTGGGTAATCGTGGATTGCACGAACGCGATTCTGGCGAGGCGTGTCCCAAAGTGCGGACATATCTCTTTCTACCAACCGCTGAATTCGCAGGGCAAATCGGAAAGCGTTGCAAATTTCCGTTCGCTGAGCGGCGGTTAAGTCGCCTTGCCTTTCGCGAAACTCGATGTTGTCCATTATCGATCTCCAAGTTGACCTCCCAAAGACCCCGGCTGGAGTCGACGCGTTCGACCTTGTGGCGTACCGTTTGTGTATATAGCGTAAGCGGGCGCTGAATCCCCTCAGACAATCGGGATGTTCTTGAATTCTTTCGGAAATGCGTGAGCCGACATTCGCTACGTCGCAAGATGTCGCCGGACCCCTGTCGCAGTCTTCAAGTTAAGGCGCCGTGTCTTCGTCCGTCTGAAGTTCGTGACGTGGCACTTCGGGCCGGTCGGCTGGTAGCACCGTGCCGTCGGGCAAGAAGATAAGGCCCGGATGGCCGAAGTCCTCAAGGGACAGGCCGCGCATCATGTTGAGCGCGCGTTGCTTTGAGTCGATGCTCGGACCATCGGGACGCAGCTGAATCGTCGACACGATATCGCCCTCGATAAAACGGCCCTCTCCATCCAGCGTTGTCGTCAGGATCGGTGCGATGCCCTTGATGCCCGCGACGCTGATGCCGTAGTAGGTCGCGAAATTCCCGAGACTGTAGGCGATCAGCCGGTCTTTGTAGCGCTCCATACCGCGAACCACGTGAGGGCCGTGGCCGATCACGAGATCGGCGCCGGCATCGACGACGCCGCGCGCGAACCAGACCACGTCGCCGCGCGGTTCGCCGTAATACTCTTCTTCGGCAAACGGCACGTGCGTCACGTCGGCGCCCTCTGCGCCGCCGTGAAACGTCACGACGACGATGTCGTGTTCTTTGTCACACGCTTCGATCCAGGCAAATGCCTTCTCGTAATCGAGCAGCATGTTGGAGTTCTTGGTCACGGCGTAATTGATGAAGACAACGCTCAGCCCGTTGCGCTGAATGACCGAGTACGTGTCTTCAAAGCCGGACGCGGCAATGCCCTGTGCGTTCAGAGCCAGGCGGCTTGCTTCCCTGCCTTCCTCACCAAAGTCCCGTGCGTGATTGTTGGCCAGGCTCATGACGTCGAAGCCGGCATTCCGGTAGTGCTCTGCGTAGCGCGGCGGCGAACGGAACAGATAGCACGCGTTCGGGTTGCTGCATTTCTTGCCAGGCTCGCCGCCGTTCATCAGCACGCCCTCGAGATTGCCAAACGTGATATCAGCGGCCGCGAGCTCCGGCGTCACATGAGCGAGAAAACCCATGCCGTCGTCATCGGGCAGGTGATTCCTGGGATAGTCGGTGCCGATCATCATGTCGCCGACCGACGCGATGCTAATACGGAATTCGGACTTGTCGGGTTCGGGCGGTGGCGGAGAAGGCGGCGGCGGTGCTGGCGCGACCGGCTCGGGCTCGGGCGGCACCTCGACCACAGGTTCGGGTGTCGTCGCGCAGGCCGCGAGCAGCGACAGCGCTATAAGAAGCGACGTTATGCGTATGTCAGTCGTCACTGATGCGGATGCGGAACACATCGATTTTCGCGGCGCGCAGGCGACTGCGCATCATGTTCAGCTCGTCGAGGTCGTCAATCGGGCCGATGTACACGCGGTGGTAATTGCGCTCGTTGACCTTGACGCGCTGTATATGAGACTCGATACCGTGCAACGCGAGCTCAGCGCGCCGCCGGTCGGCATCGGCATTGGTCGAGAAGGACCCGGCCTGCAGCACGTACACGCCCGGCTCGACCACAGCCTGCGGTGCCGCGCCGACCGCCGTCGCCGGTTCCTCATCGGGCGTTACGACCTCGAAGTTCGGCAGGATGTCGTAAAAGGTAAAGCGCTTTTCCTTTTCTTCTTCGTCTTTCGGCGGCGTCTCGACCGTGGTCTCGCCATTGTCGTCGAGCGCGTCCTGCATGCTTGCCGGTGTTGGCGTGGTCTCGGTGACCGCAGGTTCGGGGGTGCCTGACTGTCCCGCTACCTGCCCCGGCTGCCGATCTTTCACGTACACGGCAACGGCGACCGACAGCCCGACCGCGAGGCCGAACAACATCGCGATAACTGGCGACGTGCTGGACTTCGCCGTTTTGCGAGTGGAGCGCCGCCGCTTCTTCTTCGCCACTACATCTTCTCCGGTGCCGATACGCCCAGGATGCCGAGTCCGTTGGCGATGACGGTGCGTGTCGCAACGATCAGGTAAAGGCGCGCATCGCGCAGCGCTGCATCGTCAACGAGAAACGCATGCGCGTTGTAATAGGT
Organism: uncultured Woeseiaceae bacterium; assembly: GCA_945787845.1. GTDB lineage: Bacteria > Pseudomonadota > Gammaproteobacteria > Steroidobacterales > Woeseiaceae > UBA1847. The sequence continues at coordinate 129,034 of CALZJH010000008.1, forward strand.
GTGAAAATCATTCGCGAGGTCGCGCAGGTAGTGGACGAGCGTCTGCGGCGCACGATTGTTCGCCGCGAGCTCGACAACTTCCGGGTAGCGGCTCAGAGACGTCATCAATGACCTCTCCTGTGGTTCCGTCAGCTGGTCCAGTTGCTCGCGGCCATTCGCCGCATCCCATTGCAGCGACTTTTCTTCGAGCTGGCGGAGCACGCTCGCGACGCGCGCATGCGCGTACTGGATGTAAAACACCGGGTTGTCATTCGACTGCGACGTTGCGATATCGAGGTCGAAGTCGAGGTGCTGGTCGTTCGAACGCATGACGTAATAGAAGCGCGCCGCGTCGTTGCCGACCTCCGCGCGAAGCTGGCGCAGTGTGTCGAACTCACCCGAGCGCGTTGACATCTGCATTTGTTCGCCACCGCGATACAACGTAACGAACTGAATGAACTCAACCTCGAGGTCGTCGGCTTCGTAGCCCATCGCCGCGAGTCCGGCACGCACACGTGTCACATAGCCGTGGTGATCCGCGCCGAGGACATCGATCAAAAGTTCGTAGCCACGCTCGCGCTTGTCGAAGTGGTAGGCGATGTCCGACGCGAAATAGGTTTTCATGCCATTGTCGCGCACTACGACACGATCCTTGTCATCGCCGTAGTCGGTCGACGGAAACCAGGTGGCGCCGTCTTTCTCATAAAGAACGTCGCGCTCCTTGAGCACATCGATGGCGGCATCGATCAGGTTGTTCGTCGTCAGGCTCTTTTCTGAATACCAGGTATCGAAGACCACGCCGAAGTCGGCGAGGTCGTCCTTGATGTCGTCGAGGATCGAGTCGAGCGACTGCTGGCGGACCGTGTCGAAGCCGTCGTCACCGTGCAGCGCTTTCGCGCGCGCGACAAGCGCATCAACATACTCATCCTTGTTGTCGTCGCCATTCGCAGGCAGGTCTTCGTTGACGGCGGCCGCATCAGGAGCGCTCAGGCTGCTCGTATCGATCTCCTTCGCAATGTCACGAATGTAGTCGCCGCGGTAACCGCCTTTCGGGAAATCGACATTGACACCGTGATCACTGAGCCAGCGTACCCACACGCTCGCCCCGAGAATGTCCATCTGGCGGCCGGCATCATTGACGTAGTACTCGCGGGCAACCGGGTAGCCTGCCGCCTCAAGGAGGTTGCCTACCGTGTCGCCGAATGCGGCGCCCCGGCCATGACCGACGTGCAGCGGCCCGGTGGGGTTCGCTGATACGAATTCGAGCAGGATCTTCGGCGCGGCCTTCGCCGGCTGGCGGCCATAGGCCTCGCCTTGTGAATGGATTGATTCGAGTTCCGCATGGAACGCTGCCGGGCTCAGGTAGAAATTGATAAACCCGGGACCCGCGATCTCGACCTTGTCCACCTCAGGGCTGTCGCCCAGCGCCTCGACGATACTCGCCGCGATGTCGCGCGGGCTCCTGCGAGCGGGTTTCGCCAGGCGCATCGCCACGTTGCTCGCGAAGTCGCCATGGCTGGCATCACGCGTACGCTCAATCGTGCTCTCGATCGCGAGATCGGCAGCCGTTTCGGCCAGCTCCGGCAGGCCAGCGAGGGCGGTTTGTACGAGTTCGGCGACGATCTGTTTCATGGCGCGCATTGAATCAGAACAATTCGATGGGGTCTACGTCGATCGACCAGCGGACCTTGCGGGCCGCGGGCGATTGCTCGAGCATGAACCGCAGCTCACGCAGGGCCAGGTGCAGGGCAGGTCGGTCACTGGATTGCAGCAATAACTGAGCGCGGTGGCGGCCGGCCTTGCGCGCCATGGGTGCATCGACCGGTCCGAGGACACGCAGGGTTTCGCCGCAGTGGGCGAGCAGCGCCTGTTGCGCCAACTCGAGAAAGCCGATGGCGTCGGCTCGCTGGTGAGCAGCCGAGCGCACCAGCGCCAGCCGGGTAAACGGCGGCCAGTGCGTTGCTTCACGCTCCGCAAGCGCCTCCTCGGCAACCCGTTCGTAGCCGCCGCTGATCAACGTCGACCAGAAGACGTGCTCCGGGAATGCGGTCTGTATCAGGACCTCGCCGGCGCGGTGCTCGCGTCCGGCACGACCGGCCACCTGCACGATCGACTGGGCCATGCGTTCGCTGCTGCGAAAGTCCGTGCCGAACAGGCCCTGGTCGGCGTTGACAATGCCCACCAGCGTCAGCTTCGGGAAGTGGTGGCCCTTGGACAGCATCTGCGTGCCCACGAGGATGTCGGCCTCGCCTTCCTTCGCCAGGTCGAGCGCCGCGACCATGGCGCCCTTGCGCTGTGTGCTGTCGCTGTCGATGCGCGTAATGCTGCGTTCGGGAAACCGCTCGCGCAGTGCCTCCTCGAGACGCTGGGTGCCTTCGCCAAGCGGTTTGACGGTCTCGCCGCACTCGCTGCAGGTCGATGCGAGAGGCCGTGTTGCGCCGCAATGGTGACAGCGAAGCTGCCGTGCGCCGGCGTGCACAGTCATCCTCGAATCGCAGCGCTCGCAATCTGCAATGTGGCCGCAGCTCGAACAAATGAGCGTCGGTGCGAAGCCGCGCCGGTTCAGGAAGATCAGGACCTGGCCATCAGCCTGCAGATGACTGTCGATCGCCGCGGCAAGCGGCTCGCTGATGCCGTCGGTAGCCGGGGATCGAATAGTGTCTACGAGGCGCATGGTCGGTGGCCGGGCCCCGCCCGCGCGCTTCGGCAGCCGAATGAGTTCGTAAGCGCCACTGTGGCATTGACGCAGCACCTCCAGCGTCGGTGTGGCCGTTCCCAGGATGACCGGAACGCCGAGATTCCGGCCGCGCACGATAGCGAGGTCGCGTGCCGAGTAACGCAAACCCTCCTGCTGCTTGAAGGAATGGTCGTGCTCTTCGTCAACCACAATGAGCCCTGGGCTCTTCAGCGGCGTAAAGATGGCAGAGCGCGTGCCAACAACCAGCCTTGCAGCACCGGAGCGAGCAGCACGCCAGGCCGCGAGGCGCTCGTTGTCGGTGAGGCCGGAATGCAGCAGCGCCGGATCGATCCCGAGGCGTCGCCGCAGTCTCGACACGAGCTGGGGCGTCAGCCCGATCTCCGGAACCAGGACGAGCACCTGCTGGCCCTGGTCGATGACGTCCTGCATCCGCTGCAGGTAAACCTCGGTCTTGCCGCTGCCCGTGACGCCTTCGATCAGGAACGCCCCGACGTCCTTGTCGCTGCGCAGGGTAGCCAGCGCCGTTCGCTGGTCCGCGTTGAGTTCGGGGCCCGGCTCCGCCGCCGGCGCGAGCGTTTCGTCGAAGTCGCCGGCGCGTGATTCGAAGCGCTGAATAAGACCTTTCTCGAACAGGGCCTTCGCGGCGCGGCGCCAGTTCGGCAATAGCTCGGTGAGATGCTCGGCCTCGAGGCCGTTGCCGCCGGCGTCGCATAGGGTCTCCAGAACTTCAGCCTGTTTGGGCGCTCGTTTTGAGAGGACCTCGACGTCGGTCGACGTGCCGAGTTCGGTAACGGCGATCATCTCGACGATGGGATGTAAAGATTTTCCCTGGCGCAGGAGCGCCGGCAATGCCGCCGCAACCACCTCGCCGATCGGGTGGTGGTAGTAGTTGCTCGTAAAGCGGGCAAGCTGCAGGTCCGCATCGCTGAGCAGCGGTGTCTCGTCGATCACGGCGAGACAATGCCTGAGCTTGTCCCGGGCGAGGTCCGATTTATCGGCATGCGCCAGCACCAGGCCGACCTGCCGGCGGGGACCGAACTGGACCAGTACGCGACACCCGGGCGCGGGGACGGGTCCGTCCGCGGGCGGCAGGTAGTCGAACTCGCGGGACAGCGGCACATTGACCGCGACCCTGAGCACAGGCTGCTGGCTGTCAGGAATATCGCTCACCGATTTAACATATTGCACCCAAAGCGACCCGTTTTCGTGTCAACCGGGCCATTCCTCGGGCGTTAGAACAGGAGACACAAGTTAGATGACCTCATGACGGAGTCAAGGGATATGAACGCCGAGGCCGCCACTTTTGCGGTATCGTGGGTTAGCGAGCCATCGACAGGGACGCGAGCACTGCAACAAGAACAGCAACTCAACCGGTTTTTGGCCGACGTAGAGCGACGGGCACTGCGCATCGCCGAAATTGGCGTGCGCAACCGCGATGATGCGCTCGATCTCGTACAGGATGCGATGATCAAGCTGGCGCGCAAGTATGCCGATCGGCCGACTGCAGAGTGGGCGCCCCTGTTCTACAGGATTCTGCAGAATGGCGTCCGTGACTGGCATCGGCGCCAGGCCGTTCGCAATCGCGTCATGGTGTGGTTTGGTCGCGGTAGCAGCGAAGGTGACGAGTACGATCCCGTGGCCGCGGCGCCCGATCCGATCGGCCGGTCACCGGACGAGGAATTGCAGAACAGTGAGGCGATGGACAGCCTGGAGTCGGCGGTGCATGGATTGCCGGCACGGCAACGCGAAGCATTTATGCTGCGCACATTTGAGGGTCTCGACGTTGCAGGCACCGCGGTAGCCATGGGTTGCTCCGCGGGCAGCGTCAAGACGCATTACTCCCGCGCGATACACTCGCTCAGGGAGACATTGGGTGAACATGGGCCCTCCGGGTCCGGAGACGGATGACATGAAAAAGTCAGACGAAGAATTTGCACAGGAAGCGAAGGCGCTGTTTGACGGCTCGGTCGACAAACTCGATGCCGCGACGCTGTCCACGCTCAACCAGGGCCGCCACCGGGCGCTCGAGGCGGCGCGTTCGCCGCGCGGCGAGTGGATGCGCTGGGCGCCGGCAGCCGGGGTCGCGACGGCCGTACTGATTGCCGTCATGGTGACGCTGCCCGAACCGGGGCCGGTCGAGGTCATGCCCGAAGCGATGACCGACATGGACATACTCCTGGGCGAAGACAGTATCGATATGTACGAAGACCTCGAATTTTACAGCTGGCTCGACGTGGCCGATGAAGGTGAAGATGTCGGTTGAAGGCACCATCGCCCTGGTCGCGTGCGGCTTGTGCCTCGGCAGCGTTGCGCTGGCCGAGGAGCAGCAGCCACCGGATGCCGAGTTTCTCGAGTACCTCGGCATGTGGGAGGGCTCCGATGAGGACTGGATGGTGCTCGACAACATACAGGCCGCGGACGACACGACGGACGATGATGAGCGGAGCGATCCCGCACCGGAAGGTGAAGAATCGGCGGAGATGAAAGATGAGAGTTAAATGGATTGCCACCATGGTATGCCTGCTGATGTTCGGCGTTGCGACGGCCGATAATCACGGCGTTAGCTGGGAGTCATTGAACGAAGGACAGCAGCAGATGCTGAGCCAGTTCGCCGATTCGTGGAACGCCCTGCCCGCAGAACGGCAGGCGCGCCTGGCGCGGGGCGCAGAGCGTTGGGCCGGCATGACGGCTGAACAGCGCGAGCAGGCAAAGTCTCGCTTCGCTGCCTGGCGCGAGCTCGGTGACGAACGCCGTGCAAGAATTCGGCAGCGCGCCGAAGAATTTCGCAAGCTTCCTCCCGAGGAGCAGGAGCGTATCCGGAAGAACTATCGCAACTATCGGCAGATGAACCAGGAACGCCGTCAGCAACTGCGCGACCGCTACCAGCGCATGACGCCGGAGCAGCGCCAGCGCCTTCGTGACCGGCTGTCGGATCGGCCCAGGCACCGTACGCGAGACTGAAATACCGCTGCGGAAAGTCCTTATAAAAAGGCCCCTTTTTAGGGGCCTTTACTCTTTGTACCTGCAAGACCCCTCCTATACACTTCCGCAGTCCATTCGGAGGGGTTCCTATGAGAATCGGAGTACCAAAAGAAATCTACGAGGGTGAGTGCCGCGTCGCGACCACACCCGACGTAGTCACCCAGTTAAAAAAGCTCGGCTTCGACGTCGCCGTCGAGTCCGGTGCTGGCGAAAAATCCAGCTATTCCGACGACGCGTATCGCGAGGCCGGGTGTGAAGTCATCGATACGGCCGGCGACCTGTGGTCGAAGTCCGACATCGTCCTGAAGGTCCGCGCCCCCGAGGGCGATGAGGCCGCGCGCCTGCGCGCCGACCAGACGCTGATCAGCTTCCTGTGGCCGGCACAGAACCCAGAGCTGCTCAAACAGCTGACCGAGACCGGCGGTACGGTCATGGCCATGGACAGCGTGCCGCGTATTTCGCGAGCGCAGAAAGTCGATGCATTGAGCTCGATGGCCAATATCGCGGGCTACCGTGCGGTCGTCGAAGCGGCCCAGCACTTCGGGCGTTTCTTCACGGGCCAGATCACGGCGGCCGGCAAGGTACCGCCTGCCAAAGTCCTGGTCATCGGAGCCGGCGTGGCCGGCCTCGCGGCCATCGGTGCCGCCAAGAGCATGGGCGCCATCGTCCGCTCATTCGACACGCGCCCCGAGGTCAGGGAGCAGGTCGAGAGCATGGACGCTGAGTTCCTGATGCTCGATTTCGAAGATGACGAAGACGGTGCCGGTGAAGGCGGTTATGCCAAGGTGATGAGCGAAGCGTTCATCAAGGCAGAAATGGAGCTGTTCGCCGAGCAGGCCAGGGACGTCGACATCATCATTACGACGGCACTGATTCCCGGCAAGCCCGCGCCGAAACTGATCACGGCCGAGACGGCCCGTTCGATGAAGGACGGCAGCGTCATCGTCGACCTCGCCGCCGAGCAGGGCGGCAACTGTGAACTGACGGTGCCCGGTGAAGTCGCCCACGACAGCGGCGTGACGATCATCGGCTACACGGATCTGCCCAGCCGGCTTGCCGCACAGTCGAGCCAGCTGTACGCGACCAACCTGCGTCACCTGCTGACCGACCTCACGCCGGAAAAAGACGGCAACATCGTGGTCGACATGGAAGACGAGGTCATTCGCGGAACAACCGTTTGCAAAGACTTTGATACGACCTGGCCACCACCCGCGCCCAAGCTGTCGGCGGCACCGCCCAAGGCGGCGCCCGCACCGGCACCTGTCGCGAAGGAAAAGAAACCGAAGTCGTTCGTCGGTGCGGCCATCGGCATGGCGGTCGCCGGCATTGCGTTGCTGGGACTCGGTGCCGTTGCACCGGCGTCCTTCATGGCGCACTTCACGGTCTTCGTGCTCGCCTGTTTCGTCGGCTACATGGTGATCTGGAACGTCACGGCGGCGTTGCATACGCCGCTCATGAGCGTGACGAACGCCATCTCCAGCATCATCGTGATCGGCGCGCTGATGCAGATCAGCTCCGACAACCCACTGACAATGTGGATCGCGGCGGTAACCGTTGGCATAACCAGTATCAACATTGCGGGCGGATTCGCGGTTACGCGACGCATGCTCGAAATGTTCAGGAAGTGAGGGCGACATGATTAACGCTGGAATCGTAACCGTGTCGTACATCATCGCGACCATTCTGTTCATCCTGGCCCTTGGCGGTCTTTCCAACCAGGAGACCGCACGTCGCGGTAACTGGTACGGCATCATCGGTATGGCGATCGCATTGATCGCGACGATACTCGGCGTAGTCACCGCGCAATACACGATTCTTCTCGTGGCATTGCTCATCGGTGGCAGCATCGGTCTGTTTGCGGCCTCGCGTGTGCAAATGACGCAGATGCCCGAGCTCGTTGCAATCCTGCACAGCCTTGTCGGTGTGGCTGCGGTTGCCGTCGGCTATGTGAATTTCATGGACCCGACGGAACACCTCACGGGTGTTGAGCTGACCATTCACGATATCGAGACCTATCTCGGTATCCTGATCGGTGCCGTGACCTTCTCCGGTTCCGTAATCGCGTTCGGCAAGCTGTCGGGTCGCATTACGGGTAACCCGATGATTCTCCCAGCACGCCATTGGCTCAATCTTGGCCTGTTGATCGGGGCAATCTGGTTCGGACGTGAGTTCGTCATGCAGTCGGCCGCGGGCACGGGCATGGAGCCGTTGATCATCATGACGGTCATTGCCTTGCTCTTCGGCATCCACATGGTGATGGCGATTGGTGGTGCGGATATGCCGGTCGTTGTTTCCATGCTCAACAGTTACTCGGGTTGGGCTGCGTCTGCAACGGGCTTCATGCTCGGCAACGACCTGTTGATCGTGACGGGTGCCCTCGTTGGTTCGAGTGGTGCCATCCTGAGCTACATCATGTGCCGCGCGATGAATCGCAAGTTCCTTGCGGTGATTGCAGGTGGCTTCGGTACCGGCGGCGGCGCTGCGGCAAAAGGGGGCGGTGAGGACCAGGGCGAAGTCATTCCCATTGATCCGCTCGAAACAGCAGAGCTGCTGGCAAATGCCAAGGAAGTGATGATTATTCCTGGCTACGGTATGGCCGTTGCTCAAGCTCAGCACACGGTGTTCGAGATCACGCGCACGTTGCGCGAGAAAGGCGTCAATGTTCGTTTCGGCATTCACCCGGTTGCGGGCCGTATGCCCGGGCACATGAACGTACTCCTCGCTGAGGCAAGAGTGCCTTACGACATCGTGTACGAGATGGACGAGATTAACGAGGATTTCCCGGATGTCGACGTATCCGTCGTCATCGGCGCGAACGACATCGTTAACCCGTCCGCATTGACTGACCCTGACAGCCCGATCGCCGGTATGCCGGTCCTGGAGTGCTGGAAAGGCGAGGTGTCAATCGTGCTGAAACGCAGTATGGCAACGGGTTATGCGGGCGTGCAGAATCCGCTGTTTTTCCTGGATAACACACGCATGTTGTTCGGCGATGCGAAAGCCACGCTCGACGAAGTCCTGAAGAACATCTAGACGAGGTTTTAAAGCACGTCTAAATGCTGTAATAATGCGAGCATAAGCTATGGAGACGCTTATGCTCGCAGGACTCTCACGCGACATATCGCAACAGGTTCTCAGGACCGACGTTGCGGGAATGCCTCTCGAGTGGATTGACTACCGCGAAGCGGTACGCCTCTACCACGCCGAGCAGGTAGCGTATGACTGCGGCACACTGCTTTACTCGGTCTTTGGCGGCTACTCGTCCATCGACGGCAGCCGCAGCCGCATCGACGTCAACTCCATCATCGCGACGCACGGCACGAGCAAGAGCCTCTCGCGCAATCGCGACAAATACATACCGCCACTGAATAACCGTACGCTGTTCAAGCGTGACGCCAACCTCTGCCTCTACTGCGGCATGCGTTACATGACGCGTGACCTGACGCGCGATCACATCACGCCCGTGTCGCAGGGCGGCCGCGATTCCTGGAACAACGTTGCGACGGCCTGCCGCCGCTGCAACAACTACAAGGGCGGACGCACGCCGGAACAGGCGGCGATGGAGCTGATCGCCGTGCCGTTCACGCCGAACTACGCCGAGTATATTTATCTCAAGGGCCGGCGGGTGCTTGCCGACCAGATGCAGTATTTGCTCGCGCATATCCCGCGATCGAGCCCCCTGCATGCGCGCCTCTCCGGGCATCTCGCGAACGGCGATGAGATCGTGGAAGTTCATTTCCATGATTAGTTGCGGCCGGTCCTAGGTGCAGTACCTGATTGACGCCTCCGTGTACGTGTTTCGGGCGTATTACTCGATGCCCGAGGACATGGTCGACGATGCGGGCAATCCGATAAACGCGTTCTACGGCTTCGCGCGTTTCATCGGCGATTTTATGGAGAAGGTCACGCCCGAGTACGTGGCCGTGCTGTTCGACGAAAGCCTGTCCAAGTCGTTTCGCACGGAGATTTACCCCGCATACAAGGCTAATCGCGATCCCGCGCCGCCCGAACTCAAACGCCAGTTTGCCCAGTGTCGCCGCTACGTGCGTGCCATGGGCCTGCTGGAGCATGCGAGCCCGCGCTACGAAGCCGACGACCTGATCGGCACGCTGGTTGAGCACGGCCGGCGCAACGGACGTCCCTCGACCATCGTGAGTCGCGACAAGGACCTGACGCAGCTGCTGACCAAAGAGGACGTGTTCTGGGACTTCGCGGGCAAAGGCAAGCTGGGTTACGAGCAGATTCCCGACTCGTTCGGCGTCTGGCCGGAGCAGATCGCCGACTTTTTGGCGCTGGCTGGCGATGCGGTCGACAATATCAAGGGCGTACCCGGCGTCGGCAAGAAGACCGCCGAAAAACTTCTGCAGCACTTCGGCAGCCTCGCAGACATCTACGAAAACCTGGATCGTGTGCACGAAGTGAATGTGCGAGGCGCAAAGACACTGGGCGCGAAGCTGGAAACGCATCGCGAGGATGCGATGCTGGCGCGTCAATTGACGGGTATCGCGTGTGACGCCCCGATCGACGGTGCCGAGGCGGCTATGCAGCCGTCAGCGCCGAGGCTCGGCGAGATTAACGCGCTCTTCGATGAGGCCGGCATTGGCACGGCACTGCGTCGCCAGGCGGAGAGGGTGTCGGATATCTACCGCCACTGAGCGCCAGTTCGGCCGTACACCCATGTGGTAAGTGAAGCACAGCGAATTTCGCAGGGGAATTCGGGATAACCCTAGTAATACTGCGGGTACCGATTGTGGTGATATAGACACAGGGCTGCGACCGGTGGACGTCAATGACTGTTACCACGGACCAGATCCGCTCTCTCGTCGTTCCTGTGGAAAGTCTCCGCAGGGCCTGTCCTCCACTTGCGGCCCGGGCCAGCCCGGCCGACACGTCGCCCACAGCGGCGAGTTTTCTTAGCCAGGAACGCGCTATCGAAGCGCTGCGTTTCGCCTTCCAGGTCGATCGGGACGGCTACAACGTCTTCGTCCTGGGGCCCGTAGGCAGCCACCGGCATGTTCTCGCGCAGGAGCTTGCGAAGGAGCGCGCGCAGCAAAAGGGCGCCCCGCCGGACTGGTGTTACGTCAATAATTTCACGAACCCGGAGAAGCCGCAGGCACTGCACCTGCCGGCAGGCCGCGGCAAAGGCTTCCGCGACGACATGCAAAACCTGGTCGAGGAAGCGCGCTTCGCGATACCGGCCGCGTTCGAAGAAGAAGACTACCGTAACCAGCTCAAGGCGCTGGAGCAGGAGTCGCAACAGGAGGTCAAGGCGCAATGGCAGAGCCTCAAGGAGCTTGCGGCTGCCGACGGCATAGCGGTGCTGCAGACCCCGTCGGGATACGTGCTTGCGCCGGTCCGCGACGACAAGGTGATTGACGACGAAGAGTTTGACGAGCTGCCCAAGAAAGAGCGCAAACGCATCCAGGCCGCGATAAAAAAACTCAGCGATGAGCTGCAGTCTCGCATCGAGCGCATGCCGACCCTGCGCAAGAAGCACCATGAGCGCATTCGTGAGCTGAACCAGGAAGTCACGTCGCACACCGTCAACGTCCTGCTCGAGGACATCAAGGGCAAGTACGAGGACCTGCCCGAGATTCTCGCCTACCTCGATAACGTGCAGCGCGACATGATCGAGAACGCGAAGGCATTTCGGGAAACGGATGGTCCCAGCCTGCCCTTCCTGGTCCAGGACCCCTCGTCGGTATTCGAAGCCTACGAGGTCAACCTCGTCGTCAGCCATGACGCCGAGGCGTCCGCACCGGTTATCTATGAGGCCAACCCGGGATACACCAACCTGATCGGCAAGGTCGAGCACCGCGCTGAGATGGGTGCGCTCGTGACGGACTACCGCATGGTACGTGCAGGGGCGCTGCTGCAGGCGAACGGCGGTTACCTGTTGCTCGATGCGCACCGCGTGCTGACGCGGCCCTTCGTCTGGGAGGCACTGAAGCAGTGCCTGTTCGCGAAACGCGTTCGCATCGAATCGCCGGCGGAGACCCTGGGCTTTGTGAGCACAGCGTCTCTGCAGCCGGAGCCGGTTCCGCTCGACGTCAAGATTGTGATTATTGGCGAGCGCTGGTTGTACTACCTGCTCAACCTGTATGACACGGAGTTCAACGGGCTCTTCAAGATCGCGGCGGACTTCGACGACGACGTCGAGCGCTCGGAGGACAACGTTGACGCATATGCGAGACTCATTGCCCACCGTATTCGCGCGCACAAGTTACTGCCCTTCAGCGACAGTGCCGTGCAGCGCATCGTGGAGGAGCGTGCTAGGCACGCCGGTGACAGCGAACGGCTGTCGACGCACATACAGTCTCTCGATGACCTGCTCGTCCAGGCGGACCACTGGGCACGGCAACGCGAAGCGGGACGCGTCGATACCGACGACGTCACCGCGGCGCTCGAGGGGAGCGAGCGACGCTTTAATCGCGTACAGCAGCGCATCGTCGACGCGATTCAGCGGGACACGTTGCTCATCGACACGTCGGGGAGCTGCGTCGGACAGGTGAACGGACTGTCCGTCATTGACCTCGGCAATTATCGCTTCGGCCACCCGGTGCGCATCACGGCGACGACCCGGGTCGGTACCGGCGACGTCGTCGATATCGAGCGCGAAGTTGAGCTGGGTGGCGCCATTCATTCCAAAGGCGTCATGATTTTGTCCTCGGCACTGTCATCGCGCTATGCGCCCGAGGTGCCGTTGTCGCTGCACGGCAGCATTGTCTTCGAACAGTCGTACGGTGGCGTTGATGGCGACAGTGCTTCGGTCGCCGAACTCTGCGCCCTGCTGTCGTCGATTTCCGGGGTGCCGATCAGGCAGAGCATCGCCTGCACCGGGTCGATCAACCAGCTGGGCCGTGTACAGGCCGTCGGCGGAGTTAACGAAAAGATCGAGGGTTACTTCGAAATCTGCCGACAACGGGACCTCGATGGGTCGCACGGTGTCGTGATGCCGTACGACAACGTTAAACACCTGATGCTGCGTGAAGAGATCGTCGATGCCGTGAAGGCGAAGCGCTTCTCGATTTACGCGGTGCGGCATCTCGATGAGGCGCTCGCAATTCTGACTGGCGAGGAATCCGGCCAGAGAGATGCGCAGGGCCAGTTCCCGCAAGACACGGTGAATCGCAAAGTAGAAGAGCGCCTCATCCGGTATGCGACCAAGCGGCGGGAATTTGCGGAAAGCGCTGGAGGCCATGAAAAAGCGGAATGAAGGGCGGCTGATTATTCTCGCGGTCACCGAGAGGAGCCCGCTACCCGCACTTTGGCGCGTGGTCAAAGAGCACCTGGAGAACCCGCACGACGAGGTGATTACGTTCATGCTGCTTGACGACCGCTGGCAGCGAGCGGCAAGCCTGCCGTTTACGCGAGAGGTCTCACGGATCAGCGGGAGACACACGAACTTCACACACGGGCGCGCGGCACAAATCGATGACGAAGCCGCGGCGCGCCTGGTACGGCAGTTGCAGGGGCTCGCCGGAGAAGCCAAACGGCAGATCGCCTTCGAGGTTCTGCCCGAACACAATATCGCAGAGATCCTTGAACAACACGGCGTTACGGCGGATGTACTCATCGCGCCGGCCGAACTCAAGCGCCGACCCGTCTACGCGAAGCTCGTCGAGCTACGCTGCCGGCTGTTGTTCGTGGATTCCGAGGAGTGAAAGAATGAGCAGAAGTACGCCCACACAGCCGCCCCGGAGACATGACCGGCTCCTGGGAGAGCATCAGCATGACACCTACAAGCAGCGTGGTCAGATCAAGGGACCGGCGTATTGTCGCCAGTGTGGCGCTGTGTATGGCAAAGGCCGATGGGCCTGGCGCGACAAAGATCGTGACAACACGCATGCCGTGTTGTGCAGTGCCTGCAGCCGCATCGCGGACAATTATCCGGCCGGGGAGCTGATGCTCTCCGGAAAATTCGTCGACCACCATGAGCAGGAAATTCTAAACCTCGTGCGCAATGTCGAGTCTGCCGAAAACAGCGAGCATCCGTTGAACAGGATCATGAAGATCGGGCCCTCCAAAGAGGGCATACTGATAACGACGACCGACATTCATTTGCCGCGGCGCATTGGTACTGCACTGAAGGGCGCCTGGGAAGGCGAGCTCGATATTCATTTCGATGACGGGGCGCACTTCACCCGGGTCCGATGGCAGCGCGACTGAACGGTCACGGAGACGACTGAGCGGGTAAAACGATGCCGGACTGGGCAGCCATCCTTGCAGACCTTGACGTTGCTGGCGAAACGCCGCGCCCGGTCAGTGGTGGCGACATCAGCGCGGCCTGGCGTGCCGGCGATGTCTTCCTGAAAACAGGGCCGGAATCCTCGTACGACATGCTCAGTGCCGAGGCCGAGGGCCTGGCGGAACTGGCGGCACCGGATGTCATCCGCGTTCCCCGCGTGCTGGCCTGTGCGAAACACGGCGACACGGCTTACCTCGCCACCGAGTGGCTGGAGTTCGGTCGGGCGACTCGTGAGACCGAAGCCCGCCTTGGCAGGCGGCTTGCCCGGTTGCACCAGGTAACGCGGGATCGATTCGGCTGGCATCGCGACAACACCATTGGCCTGACGCCGCAGCACAACGACTGGTCCGACAACTGGGTAGCGTTCTTCCAGGAACACCGCCTTGGCTTCCAGCTCGAGCTGGCGGCGAAGAACGGCTTCACGGGCAGTTTGCAGGCACAGGGCGCTCGTTTGCTGAAGCGTCTGCCCGTGTTCTTCGAGGGCTATGCGCCCCGCCCGGCGCTGTTGCACGGAGACCTTTGGGGCGGTAACTGGGGAAGCTGTGACGGCGAACCCGTGATTTTCGATCCGGCCGTTTACTACGGCGATCCCGAATCCGATCTTGCCATGACGCGCCTGTTCGGCGGCTTTGGACCGGCGTTCTACGAGGCGTATGCGGCGGTGGCGCCGCCGGCTTCGGGTTCCCGCAATCGCAGCGACCTGTATCAGCTGTATCATGTGCTCAATCACCTGAACCTGTTCGGCAGCGCGTACCTGGGCCGGGCGCAGGAACTGATGGGCAGACTTCCTTAGGAACACATCATGAACACCCGTTTAATTCTCGCCGTCATTGTTACGACAATGTTTGCGGCCTGCGAACGGCCGGCAGTGGACTTCAAGGCCAAGGGTGCCGGATTACTGGCACCGTTCAAGACAGAACTCAAAAGTGCGCTGATGCAAGGGATGGAGGCCGGTCCTGTTGAAGCGATCAGCGTCTGCAGCGTCGAGGCGCCGGGAATCTCGGCGAGACTGTCCGTGGATGGCGTCTTGATGGGGCGCAGCAGCCACAAGCTCCGCAATTACAACAACGCAACGCCGGAGTGGCTGGCACCGGTCCTGCGAGCTTATGCCGACGGGTCAATGGGTCTCGAGCCCATCGCGCTGTCGATCGAGGAGGGCCGCATGGGCTATGCCGAGCCGATTATCGTGCAGCCGATGTGCCTTGCCTGTCACGGTGAGTCGCTGGCGCCAGAGATCGCGGCTAAGATCAGTGAGGCTTATCCCGACGACCAGGCAACCGGCTTCAAGACCGGCGACTTCCGTGGCGTTTTCTGGGTGGAGTTCCCCGAGTACTAGCCAGGGAAGTCGGTCGGGTCGCCTGACTCGTCGACTTCGTAGGCTTCACCGAGAAAGTCTTCTTCGAAGACATACAGGGTCGTACCCTCGGGCGCCGTAATGGCGACGTAGGCGCCTTCGAAGCCAGGGAATTTTTTGAACGCGAACCCGCGTTGTTCCAGGAGCGCCATCAGGCCCTTGCGATCGGGATTACGAAAACACAGTGACGGCCCGTCGAGCGCGATGCTCTCGGAGAGACCGAGTGCAACGCCCGTGGCGTCGAAGCGCATGTGTATCGTGGGTTCTTCACGCATCTCCAGCAGCGTCGGCGCGATCGGCGCCCAGAACCGTGCGGCACGTACCGTGTCCTTCACCGGCAGGGACAGCTCAAACCAGCTGCCGCAGGCCGAATCATTTTCGGCCTCTTCGGTCATGTGAAACGTGCGGGCTTCTACCATCGCCACGGCATGTTTGTCACGGTCGCGAAAGCCGAGTTCATTGAACACATCTTCATCGAGACGCAGGAAGCGGAAGTCGTAACCATGGTCGGCCATGGAGCGCGCATGTTTGGCAAGATCCTGCTGCACAAACGTGACGGCCGGTGAATCGAATTCCCGCTCGTGCAGGCCGATGCTGAGTTCGCCATCGCTGACCACGGCGTACTTGTGCGGGAAGACATCGGCGGTTTCGAGCTCCGTGAAGCCCAGGGTCTTATAAAAGTGCAGCGACTCGAGGATATCGGGAGCAGTGACCCCGAACTCCAGGAATCGGCCGATGGTGCTCACCGCTCCGCCCCGGCCTTTATGGCGCGCGCGCGCGCGTCGGGATCTGCGGTCGCGTTCGACCAGCCCGACGTGTGGCGTTCGATGAGCGTGCCGAGAAGCGCAATGTGGTCCTCGCGTGCGTTGAGTGCCGGAATGTAGTGCAGTGACTCGCCGCCGGCCTCTTCGAAGAATTCGGCATTTTGCATCGCGATCTCTTCGAGGGTTTCGAGGCAATCCGTGGAAAATCCCGGACAGGCGACATCCAGACTCCGGATGCCCTGCTTGCCGAGTGCCGCGACCGTCTCGTCGGTATACGGACGCAGCCATTCCTCGCGCCCGACACGCGACTGGAACGACAGCGTCCAGTCGTTAGCGTCCAGGCCCAGGGCTTCGGCAACGAGACGTCCGGTTTTCTGGCACTGGCAGTGATACGGGTCGCCGCCGGTCAGTGTGTATTGCGGTACGCCGTGAAACGAAAACAGCAGGTGCTCGCTTTTGCCGTTTTGTTCCCAGTGTTCCCTGATGCTGGCGGCGAGCGCGGCGACGTAGCCCGGCTCGTCGTGGTACTGGTTGATAAAACGCATCTCGGGAATCCAGCGCATGGACTGCAGCTTCGTGCTGACGCTGTCGAAGACCGAGGCCGTCGTCGTGCCCGAATACTGCGGATACAGCGGCAGTACGAGCAGGCGTCGTGCGCCGTTGGCCTGCAACCTGTCGATGGCCGCGGAAACGGACGGCTCGCCATAGGTCATCGCCAGCTCGACGTGGTAGGTGTCGGGCGCGTCCTGTTCCAGGCGGGAGCGGACACCGTCTGCAAGCGCCTGCGAGTACAACATCAGGGGCGAGCCTTCGTCGGTCCATATTTCGCGGTAGGCTTTCGCCGAGCGCGACGGTCGAATGCGCAGAATGATGCCATTAAGAATCAGCCACCAGAGCAGGCGCGGATACTCGACGACGCGCGGATCCGACAGGAACGGCTTTAGAAAACGCCGTACGGCCGATGTCGTCGGGGCCTCCGGGGTTCCGAGGTTGACGAGCAGCACTCCGGTGAAGTCGGGTGATCCGTGTTCGTAGTCAGGCGTTGACTGGTATTTGGGCATTTTTCCGGCGGCACGTTAAAACGTGTCCAACACTACTGGAAAGGCTCGCCGCGATCCAGCGCAAGCCGCTATAATTGCTTGTCTTTATTGTAATTATTGCCCGAGACGCCATGAACATGCCTTCCGAAACGTCGCAGGACCCCGGCAAACGCTGGACCCTCATTCGCGATATTGCCGTTTTCCAGGGCAAGCTCCTCGTCGATGGCCTGCGCGACCTTATCCTGGTTCCCGCATCACTCGTGGCAGGCATCATGAGCCTCGCGTCGGGTTCCCACAGCGAGCCGGGCACGCAGTTCTATCGCCTGCTCGGCGTTGGCAAGAACAGTGAGCACTGGATCAACCTGTTCGGCGCGCTGCGCAATGCGCCGCCGGATCTCGAACAGTTCGAGCCGTTTCCCGAGGCCGACATCGACGACATTGTCGGCCGGGTCGAAGCGTTTGTCGTGAAAGAACACAAGCGGGGCGGCATGACCGCGCAGGCGCGCGAGCGCCTGGAAAAAGCGCTCGAGGCCTTGCGTGAACGGCAGCGCCGTAAGAGCGACAGCTAAGCAGCTTCGATAATGGCCGAGACGCCCATGCCGCCAGCCGTGCACACGGAGATCAGTCCGCGCCCCGAGCCTTTTTCGCCCAGCATCTTTGACAGCGTACCGATGATGCGCGCGCCGGTTGCAGCAAACGGGTGACCCATGGCGATGCTGCCACCCTTGACGTTGAGCCGGGACAGGTCGATCGGCCCCATTGGCTCGTTGCGACCGAGGCGCTCGCGGCAGAACTTCTCCGACTGCCAGGCTTTTAGCGTGGCAATGGTTTGTGCCGCGAAGGCTTCGTGGATTTCGTAGAAGTCGAAGTCCTGCAGGGTCAGGTTGGCCTGTTTGAGCATGTCCGAGACGGCATAGGCGGGCGCCATCAGCAGGCCTTCGCTGTCGATGAAGTCCACCGCGGCGGCCTTGACGAAGGTCAGGTAGCCGAGAATCGGCAGGTTTTTCTTGCGCGCCCAGTCTTCCGTGGAGAGCAGCACGGCAGCCGCCCCGTCGGTCAGCGGCGTGCTGTTACCGGCCGTCATCGTGCCTTCACCGCTGCGATCGAAAGCCGGTTTTAACTTCGATAGTTTCTCGAATGTCGTATCGCGACGAATGTTGTTGTCTTCTTCGACATCCTCAAACGGCACGACCAGGTCGTCATAGAAGCCTTCGTCGTAGGCGGCTGCAGCTTTGGTGTGGCTGGCGAGCGCAAGCTGGTCCTGGTGCTCGCGCTGCACATCCCATTCTTTCGCCGTGATTTCGGTGCTTTCGCCCATCGACAGGCCCGTGCGCGGCTCCTTGACCCCGGGGAACTCCGGTTTCAAAAAGCCCGGACGAAAACGCAGCAGCGGTTTGATGCGGTCGCCAAGCGAATGCGCGGCATGCATGTCGAGCAGCATGCGGCGGTACGGATCTGAAAAGACAATCGGCGCATCGCTGACCGTGTCGGTGCCACCCGCGATACCCGCTTCGATCTGGCCGAGCGCGATCTTGTTGGCGATCATGATGGCGGCCTCGATGCTCGTGCCGCAGGCCCGCTGCAGGTCGACGGCCGGGGTGCGAATGTTGAGGCCGGATTCGATGACGCATTCGCGCGCGAGGTTCCAGTCCCGCGAATGCTTGATGACGGCACCGAGAGCCACTTCGCCCAGCGTCTGTCCCTTGAGGTCCAGCTTGTTGATCAGCCCGTCGAGAGCGGCCGTCATCAGGTCCTGGTTAGAGTGATGCCGATACACCGAGTGTGAGCGGCAAAAAGGAATTCGTGATCCACCAACAACTGCAACGCGAATCGCCAGTCCGTCATGCAACATACGTCCATCTCCAGTCCATGTGCTTAGCCAAAGCGCGACGCAACTTTACACCATTCAAGGTCGCGACCGTAGGTGTAAGATACGCCGATGCCAGCGCCCACCGAACACTGGCGGAGCCAGTCCAGGTCGATCCTGCGCCTCGGCGGACCGCTGATCGTCAACTATCTTGCTGTCGCAGGCATGGGTCTTGCCGACACCCTGATGGCGGGTCGCCTCGGCGCCTCGTCGCTGGCCGCGGTGGCGGTTGGCAACAGCGTCTGGATGCTCAATTTCACGGCCTGCCTCGGTGTGCTCATGGCCATCTCGCCGATCATCTCGCGCCTCTACGGCGCGGGCGAGCACCACAAGATCGGCCGCTACACGCGCCACGGAATGTACCTCGGCATTGCGCTGGGTATCGCCGTGCTGCTCGTCGGGCGCTCAGCCATGCACGTGGTGCTCGAGGCGATGAGCATCGATCCGGGATTCCGCAACCTGACCGTCGACTACACGCGCGCGGTGCTGTTCGGCGCGCCGGGCATCTTTATCTTCCTGGCGCTGCGTTTTACGACCGAAGGCGTGGGCTATACGCGCCCGATCATGTTCACATCGGTGTTCTCGCTGATCTGTAATGTCGTGCTCAACTACATCCTGATGTTCGGCCACTTCGGGGCGCCGGCAATGGGTACCGAGGGCTGCGGTTACGCGAGCGCCATCACGATGTGGATTGTTGCGATCGCGCTCGGGACCTACATCACGCTGAGCCCGCGCCTCAGAAAGCTCGAGATCTTCACACGTCTGGGCCAGTTCCGGCCGAAGCTGTTCAGGGAAATCATCTTCCTCGGCGTGCCGATTTCGATAACGATTACCGCGGAGGCCGGGTTGTTTTCGGCGGTGTCGATCCTCGTCGGCACGCGCGGCGCCGAGATCACTGCCGCGCACCAGATCGCGCTGAGCTACGCGTCGTCAATGTTCATGGTGCCGCTCGCGCTGAGTTCAGCGACCACGGTGCAGGTGGGCCACATGCTGGGTGCGGGTCATCCTGTGCAGGCGCGCATCGCCGGGTACGCCGGCATCGGCATGTGTGCGGCGTTCATGGCCGTGTCGGCCATCGTTCTGCTGGTTTTTCGTGACGTCATCGTCACCCTGTACACCGATGATCCCGTTGTTACGGGCATCGCGATGAGCCTGATGCTCGTGGCGGCGATCTTCCAGGTGGCCGACGGCATACAAATCGGCGCCGCGGCGAGCCTGCGCGCCTACAAGGACACGGCGTTCCCCATGGTGATCAACATCTTTGCGTACTGGGTCGTCGCGTTTCCGCTCGGCTTCATGGCGGCGATCACCTACCGCCTTCCGGCCAACCAGATCTGGGCAGCGTTTATCGTGGGCCTTAGCCTCGCGGCGATCCTGCTGACCTGGCGCTTCAATCGCCTGTCGCGCGCCAGCGTGCTCGCGGCCTAGCTGCCCTGACCGAAATCGGGGCTGTCACTGGCCAGGTACTCGTCCTCTTCGGGCGTATTCTCGCGGCCGAGCAGCTTGTTGCGATGCGGGAAGCGGCCGAACTGGTCGATGATGTCCTTGTGCAGTTCAGCGAACTGCGCGACCGTGAGGAACGTTTCCTGGTAGGTCTTCGATACGGACTCGGCGAGCCGGTTATAGAGCTCGACCGCTTTCGCCTGTACCTTTTTCGACTCGGCATGCTGCAGGGGCATATAGAAGAAGACGCGCTGGATCGGCGTCAGGCCCTTGTCGAGTTTTTCCATGGCGCCCTCGACGCAGAGCTTCAGCGCTAGCCTGTCCTTCGAAAAGGCCTCGGCGGTATTGCGATAGATGTTGCGACGGAACTGGTCGATGAGAATGATCAACGCAAGACGCCCGTGCGGCTCGGCCGCCCAGTGGTTCAGCTCGCCCTCGCAGGCCCGGTTCACGTCGTCGGCAAATTCCTTCTTGATCTCGTGATCGAAAACGGGGTCTTCACCAAACCAGATGTCCATACGCCGGTCGATCTGGGGGGCGTCCAGCTCCTGTTCCTTGAACCAGAACGCCAGGATCGCCTCGATACGAGCCTGGTCGTCGTCGGTCATCGTGGCACCCATGCTCTCGCTTAGCAGTTTTACGGACATCGTTGTGTTCCCAGCTGACGCGTCATAAGCCAAAGTGCGACCCGGGTCACAATTTGGGCGTATTCGACCATTTGAGGCCGGACTTTGACTTAGACTTTAGCAGATGATGAATGGGCTCACTCGAACGCTGTGCACAGTTGTTGTCGCGGTGGCCGCACTCGTGGCCTGCGGCAAACCGGCCTCGGAGCCGGAAGCCGAACTGCGTGCCTGGGTCGCGACGGGCATCGAGTCCGCCGAGAACAAGCAGCGGCGCGACCTGATGAGCATGGTCTCGCCCGCCTACGCCGACGCCCGCGGCAAGGAAAAGAGTGACATCGAGAACATATTGCGCGTCTATTTCCTGCGGCAGCACAGTATTGCGTTGCTACCGAAGATAAATGAGATCACGATATACGATGACACGGCAGCCAGCGTTGATCTGACCGTGGGGCTTGCCGGTACCAACGACGGCGTGCTGGGATTCAGTGCCGATGCCTATCGGTTCGAGCTTGAGCTGGAGAAGGATGGAGACGAGTGGGAGCTCATTTCCGCACGCTGGGGAGAGTTAGGTGGAGAGATTAAGTAGACGACTGACCGTAGTGGGGCTGATGGCGACGATATGCGGGCTCAGCGCCTGTGCCTCGCTTCCCGAAAACCTCATCAGTGCGCCCGACGTCAAGCTGCGGGGGGTCCAGGTCATGGGGCTGGGCTTCAAGAACCAGACCTTCCTGTTGTCTTTTGATATTCACAACCCCAATCCGTTTGCGCTGCCGGTCAATCATGTCCGGTACGACGTGCGGCTCGACGGCATGCGTTTCGCGAGTGGCGAGACGCCCAGCGAGATCTCTGTACCTGCAAGCGGCGACACTGAGTTTGCGATCAGCGTGGAGCTGGACCTGCTGAGTACGGCACCGCAGCTGCTGTCCATCGTGCGCGAAGGTGCGCGCAGCGAGATTCCCTACGAACTGTCCGGCGAGCTCGGTGTCGATATTCCGTTTACACCCGCGGTGTCCTACCGCAGCGACGGCGCCATTCAGCTGAATTGACCGCGCGGTTGAGCCCGCGCGCGCGGCGTGTTTGGTTACGAAAGCAACGGATGCGGGGGCGTAACCCGTAACTTATACTGTTGAGTTCGCGGCGCTCAGCGCCAACTCTATAAGAACATAATGGGGACCGCTCTCGGGCGATCTCTGCGGTGCGCATGACGGACAGGTCTGACAACAACCTGCTGGATCCGGCCCTGCATCGGGACAGCTGCGGCTTCGGCCTCATTGCCAATCTCGATGACCTGCCGAGTCACGGCGTCGTGGAAACGGCGATCGAGGCGCTCGCGCGCCTGACCCATCGGGGCGCCGTGGCGGCCGACGGCAAGACCGGTGACGGCTGCGGCCTGCTGCTCAAGTTTCCCGAGTCCTTCCTGCGCGCAGTTGGCAAGGAGCTCGGCTTCACGCTGGCCAAGCGCTTTGCCACCGGGACGGTGTTCCTGAGCCAGGACAAGGCGGTCAGCGACACAGCGCGCGACGCCATCACGCAGGCGATCGGTGAGTTCGGGCTCGAGGTTGTGGGTTGGCGCGAGGTGCCCGTCGATGCGTCGGCCTGTGGTGAACAGGCGCTGGCCACGCTGCCGCGGATCGAGCAGGTCTTCGTCAATTCGCCCGACCACCTGCCGCGCGGCTCGTTCAACCGCAAGCTGTTCCTCGCGCGGCACCGCGCGGAAAAGCGCATTAGCGATGACGAGACCTACATCGCCAGCCTGTCGTCGGTCACGATCAGCTACAAGGGCATGATCATGCCGTCGGCGTTGCCGACGTTTTACCCGGACCTCAGGGACGAGCGCATGGTGTCGTCGGTGTGCGTGTTCCACCAGCGCTTCTCGACCAACACGCTGCCGCAGTGGAAGCTGGCGCAACCCTTCCGCTTCCTTGCCCACAACGGCGAGATCAATACGATCCAGGGC
Source organism: uncultured Woeseiaceae bacterium (assembly GCA_945787845.1). Classification (GTDB taxonomy): domain Bacteria; phylum Pseudomonadota; class Gammaproteobacteria; order Steroidobacterales; family Woeseiaceae; genus UBA1847. The sequence goes on from CALZJH010000008.1 coordinate 151,992, forward strand.
AACCGCAACTGGGCGATGGCGCGGGCGAAGAACTTCGTGTCGGAAAAACTCGATGACCTTTCCGACGTCGACCCGATCGTCTCGCTGACGGGTTCGGATTCGTCGAGTCTTGACAACATGCTCGAGGTCCTGCGCGCGGGTGGCATGGACGTGCTCCAGGCCATGCGCATCCTGATGCCGCCGGCCTGGCAAACCGTCGACAACATCGATCCGGACGTGCGGGCCTTCTATGAATTCTGGGACGGCCAGCAGGAGCCCTGGGACGGGCCCGCCGGCATCGTGCTCACCGACGGCCACTACGCGGCCTGCTGCCTCGACCGCAACGGGCTGCGACCGGCGCGCTACGTCATTACGAAAGATCGCCAGATCACGATCGCGTCCGAAGTCGGCGTGTACGACTACGACGAGAAAGACATCATCACGAAAGGACGTCTCGGGCCCGGCGAAATGCTCGCCGTGGATCTCGTCAACGGTGTCGTGCTCGACACCGACGACATTCATGACGTTCTCAAGTCCCGTGCGCCGTACAAGAAGTGGCTGAAGCGCGGCGTGCGCTACCTCGACTCGCTGCTTATCGACTCGCGCATGGCGGCCGAACCCTTCGATGCCGAAACGCTGGCGAGCTACCAGAAGATGTTCAACCTGTCGCGCGAGGAACTGAACGAAGTCGTCGCCGTGCTCGCCAAGGCCGAAGCCGAACCGGTCGGCTCGATGGGCGACGACACGCCCATGGCCGTGCTGTCGCAGAAGATCCGCTCGCCGTTCGACTACTTCCGCCAGCAGTTCGCGCAGGTCACGAACCCGCCGATCGATCCCTTGCGCGAACGCATCGTCATGTCACTGCAGACTAACGTCGGCGGTGAGTCGAACCTGTTCGACATCGGCCCGAAGCACGCCGAGCAGGTCATCATCAATTCGCCCGTGCTGTCACAGGCCAAGCTGCGCCAGCTGCTGGGCCCGGACATGTTCGAAGACAGTCACGTGTTCATCGACCTGAACGTCGATGAACGCTTAAGCATCCCCGAGGCGCTCGATGGGATCTGCAAGCAGGCCGAAGAAGGCGTGCGGGACGGCAACCTGATCGTCATGCTCAGCGATCGCTACCTCGAGAAGGGCAAGCTGCCCGTGCATGCGCTTCTCGCGACGGGTGCCGTGCATCATCACCTTGTAAAGACCGGCCTCCGCTGCGACGCCAACATCATCGTCGAGACCGGCGTGATGCGCGACGCGCACCATGCCGCCTGCCTGATCGGTTACGGTGCGACGATGGTTTACCCATACCTCGTGTACCAATCGCTGCACGACATCGCGCAGCGCGGCAACATCGACCGTCAGCAGCAGCTCGGTCGTGCGTATCGCCGCGGCATGCGCAAGGGGCTGTTCAAGATCATGTCGAAGATGGGAATCTCGTCGATCTCGAGTTACCGCGGGGCGCAGCTGTTCGAGATCGTGGGTCTTGGCGACGACGTGGTAGAGCGCTGTTTCAAGGGCACGACGTCGCGCATCCAGGGCACGAATTTCGATGACCTGTTGTACGACCAGAAGCAGCTTGCCAGGGCGGCGTGGGAGCCGCGCGAGCTCATCGAGCAGGGCGGCCTGTACAAGTACGTCCATGGCGGCGAGTACCACTGCTACAACCCGGACGTCGTCTCGACGCTGCAGGCGGCGGTGCGCAGCGGCGATTTCGAGCGCTATCTCGAGTACGCCAGGCTCGTCAACGATCGGCCGGTCGCCACGCTGCGCGACCTCATGGACGTCAAGCCGGCCGGCGACCCGATCCCACTCGATACGGTCGAGCCCGTCGAGGCTATCCTGCCGCGCTTTGACAGCGCCGGCATGTCGCTGGGCGCGCTGTCGCCCGAGGCGCACGAGGCGCTTGCGATCGCGATGAACCGCATCGGCGCACGCTCGAACTCCGGAGAGGGCGGAGAGGATCCGTCACGCTACCGCACCGAGCGCATGTCGAAGATCAAGCAGGTCGCGTCGGGCCGTTTCGGCGTGACGGCCGAGTACCTCGTCAATGCCGAGGTTATCCAGATCAAGATCGCGCAGGGCGCGAAGCCGGGCGAGGGCGGCCAGCTCCCGGGCCACAAAGTCAACGACATGATCGCGAAGCTCCGTTACGCGATGCCGGGCGTCGGCCTGATCTCGCCGCCGCCGCATCACGATATTTATTCGATCGAGGACCTGGCGCAGCTCATCTTTGACCTTAAGCAGGTCAACCCGAAGGCATTGGTGTCGGTCAAGCTCGTTGCCGAACCCGGTGTCGGCACGATCGCCGCGGGTGTCGTCAAAGCCTACGCCGACCTGATCACGATTTCGGGCTACGACGGCGGCACAGGCGCCAGCCCCTTAAGTTCGGTCAAGTACGCGGGCAGCCCGTGGGAGCTCGGCCTGTCCGAAACTCACCAGGTACTGCGCTCGCAGGACATGCGCCACCAGGTGCGCCTGCAAACCGACGGCGGGCTCAAGACCGGCCTCGACGTCGTCAAGGCGGCGCTGCTCGGCGCGGAGAGTTTTGGCTTCGGCACGGCGCCCATGGTTGCACTCGGCTGCAAGTACCTGCGCATCTGTCATCTTAATAACTGCGCGACCGGTGTTGCCACGCAGAACGACGTGCTGCGCAGCGAGTACTTCATCGGCCTGCCCGAGATGGTCATCAACTTCTTCCGCTTCGTCGCCGAGGAGGTGCGCCAGCGCATGGCTGAACTCGGCGTGGCGAGGTTCGAGGATCTCATCGGCCGCACGGACCTCATCGAGCTCCAGGAAGGTGAGAGCGTGCGCCAGGCGCGGCTCGATCTGTCACCGATCGTGTCGACAGACGGCCTCGCGAAAGACGCGCCGCAGTTCTGCACTTCGCCGAAGAACGACCCGTTCGACAAGGGCGAACTCGCTGAGCTGATGGTCGAAGCCTGCCTGCCGAGCATCGAGCAGTGCAGCGGCGGACGCTTCGGCTTCGAGGTGCAGAATTTCAATCGCTCGATCGGGGCACGGCTTGCGGGTGAAATCGCGCGCCGTCACGGCAACCACGGTATGGCAGATGCGCCACTCGACATCATGCTGCGCGGCACGGCGGGGCAGAGCTTCGGCTGCTGGAACGTCGGTGGCCTCAACATGACGCTCGAAGGTGACGCGAACGATTACGTCGGCAAGGGCATGACGGGCGGCCGCATCGTGATCCGCCCGCCCGAGGGCGTCAGCTATGTCGCGCGCCACACGGCCATCATCGGCAACACCTGCCTGTACGGTGCGACCGGGGGCGAGTTGTTTGCGGCGGGACGCGCCGGCGAGCGCTTCGGCGTACGTAACTCGGGCGCCACAGCCGTCATCGAAGGCGCGGGCGATCACTGCTGCGAATACATGACCGGCGGTGTCGTCGTCGTGCTCGGCAAGTCGGGCGTCAATTTCGGCGCGGGCATGACCGGTGGCTTTGCCTACGTACTCGACATCGAACGCGACTTCGTGGATCTCTACAACCACGAACTCATCGACATCCATCGCATCAACCCCGAGACCATGGAAGCGCACCTGCACCACCTGCGCGACCTGATCCGGTCCCACGTCGAAGCGACCGGCAGCGAGTGGGGCGAGACGATACTCGCCGACTACCGCACGTTCGCGCCGAAGTTCTGGCTGGTTAAACCCAAAGCCGCTGAACTGGGATCGTTGTTCGAGACGTTGAGGCAGGCGGCGTAATGAGCAAGCATCCACTGCAGTTTCTGGAAGTACCGCGCCGCGATCCCGAGAAGGAAAGCGCCAAGGAGCGCGTCGGGCATTTCGGCGAAATTTACGGCGATTACGACGGTGCGAGCGCCGCGGCCCAGGCCGGTCGCTGTCTCGACTGCGGCAACCCGTACTGCGAGTGGCAGTGCCCCGTGCACAACTACATTCCGAACTGGCTGAAGCTCATCGAGGACGGCAAGCTGTTCGAAGCCGCCGAGCTGTCGCACCAGACGAACTCGCTGCCGGAAATCTGCGGCCGCGTCTGCCCGCAGGATCGCCTGTGTGAAGGCGCCTGCACGCTGCACGATGCCAACGGCGCCGTGACGATCGGCAGCATCGAGAAATACATTACCGACGAAGCCGTGAGCCAGGGCTGGCGACCCAACATGTCGCATGTGAGCGATACGGGCAAACGCGTGGCAATCGTCGGTGCCGGGCCTGCCGGGCTCGGCGCAGCCGATGTTCTGGCGCGCAACGGCATTCGCTCGGTGGTGTTCGATGCGTATCCCGAGATCGGCGGCTTACTGACGTACGGGATCCCGCCGTTTAAGCTGGAGAAGCACGTCGTGCGCACGCGACGCGAGATTCTCGAAGGCATGGGCGTGCAGTTCGTGCTGAATACACGGATTGGCGAGGACAAACCGTTCCAGGAGCTGCTCGACGAGTTCGATGCGGTATTCCTCGGCATGGGCACCTACGAATACGTCACCGGCGGTTTCGGTGGAGAGGACCTGCCGGGCGTCTACGATGCGCTGCCGTACCTCGTGGGCAATGCCTACCGCGAACTCGGGCACAACGAAACGGATGCGCCCTACATCGACCTCGAAGGCAAGAACGTCGTGGTGCTGGGTGGTGGCGATACGGGCATGGACTGCAATCGCACGGCGATCCGCCAGGGTGCGGCAAGCGTGACCTGCGCTTACCGCCGCGACGAAGAAAACATGCCGGGCTCGCGTCGCGAAGTGGCGAACAGCAAGGAAGAGGGCGTGACGTTCCTGTTCAATCGGCAGCCGCTCGAGATTCTTGGTGACGGCGAGGTTACGGGCGTCCGGGTCATCGAGACGAAGCTGGGATCGCCGGGCTCCGACGGCCGCCGTCGTCCCGAGCCGATACCCGGCACGGAAACGGTGCTGCCGGCCGACGCAGTTGTTATTGCGTTCGGTTTCCGTCCCGACCCGCCAGCGTGGTTCAAAGACTTCTCGATCGACACGCTCGACAGTGGCCGCGTGCTCGTGAAGTCGATGGGTGCGGTGCCGTACCAGACGAGCAACCCGAAGGTGTTCGCTGGCGGGGACATGGTGCGCGGTTCCGACCTCGTGGTCACCGCGGTGCACGAAGGCCGCGAGGCCGCGAAAGGAATCGCTCGATTTCTTGAGGTCTGACACCCGGCGTCCTAAGGTGTCGCAGTGGAACAGGAATCCCCATTAGTCGGAGGCTGTGCGTGCGGCGCCGTCCGGTACAAAGTGACCGGCAAGCCGATCAGCGTCCATGCCTGTCATTGCACCGACTGCCAGACACTTTCCGGCTCTGCGTTCGGGCTGTCGATGGTGCTGAAGCGGTCCTACATGGAGGTCACTCAGGGCGAGGTGCAGCTCAACGACTTCACGGCGAGCAAGAACCGCATGCATCGTCATCATTGCGCGAAGTGTGGTGTAGCACTCTGGTTCAGCTCGCCGGGCTACGAGGGCATCATCGCGATCAAGCCAGGAACGCTTGACGATACGTCCGGTCTTCGTCCGATAGCGCACATGTGGTATCGCAGCGCGCAGCCCTGGCTGGATGTCGGCGATGATGTGCCCGTCTTCCAGGAACAGCCTTCTTTTGACGAGCTCATTGAACTGGGCCGCAAGGCATAGATCGTGTCTTCGGTAAATAGCTGTGAACTGCCGGAACGTGCGTTGTTGCAGCGGTATCGCGATAGCGGAGCGTACACAGACTGCTACGTCGTCGATATCGACTATGAGGTTTCGCAGGCCGACTACATACGTGCGTTCTACACGACCCTTCCTTTCAAGACAGAGCGCCTGATTCTCAAGTGGGTGATCTCGAAGCCGTCGACCGATGAAGATGCGGAGCTGCTTGCCGAAGGGAAGGCGGACAAGTTCGCAGCCTGGTATGTGGAGGCGAGAGAAGCCAACCAGCTATTGCTGTCGGACTTCCGTGACCGCACGCGGTCGTGGCTGATGGCGGAGCCGGCCGATGACGGAACGCGGCTCTACTTTGGGTCGGCGGTGGTGCCGGAAGTGAACTCCGAAACGCAAGAAGCGCACATGGGTAAGAGCTTCAGCCTGTTATTGGGGTTTCACAGGTTGTACTCACGAATACTGCTGTCGGCGGCGAAACGCCGGCTGCTGCGCCACGCCTAGAAAGGCTAGAGAAGGATGGTTCATTCGCCGAAGCCACTATCACAGAGTTGTCGAGTGGTTCTAGTGACGCGAAGAATGCGCTTGAGCGATTCCTTGTCGAGCATCTCGGTCCCATGGAGTCGCTGACAATTCGCACAATTGATGTTGCGCCGTTCTCTGTAGAAAGAGACGGAATCGCCTTCGGCCTAATCTACAGGCGTACGGAGGGCTCCGAGTACGTAGAGGTACTGCCAGGCAACTATATGGCCTTTTACCCTCCGTGGAACGGCGACTACGACACGTAGCGGCTAGCGCAGACTAACAAGGCGCTGCACTGTGCCTCCTGGCTATCTGTCACCTTTCTTGCATTCGCAAGAAAGCCGCCAGATACTGGTCGCAAGTTAGCTTAACGTTAGTTGACTCAGACGCCCGATATGAAAATTCAAGTCCAACTCTCTGTTCTTGCCCTTATCTTTCTAGGTTCAACAGCTGCCGCCGGGGCTTGGGGGGTTGGTTCGTTCGAGAACGACGACGCGCTCGAATTCGTTTCTGAAGTCCTGAGCGAGAGGATGCCAGAGCCAATATCCGGACCATTCAAACACGCTCACCATAGCAACGGATACATTGACGCTACGCTAGGCGCTAGAATCCTCGTCGCTGCTGAAGCATATGCTGCAATGAACGGTAAGCCGGGTGACGATTTGCCTGAGGAGTTTGCGACGCGGTTTGCCCCGCTACCTTGCAAGCCCGATAGAAAGATAATTGGTAGTGTAGAAAACTCGGTTCGTATGGTGATGGATGTTAATTCATCTGAGCTAGCTCAACTGTGGCGGGAGTCGCCCGACTACGAAAAGTGGATCGAGGGTGTGCAGGACCTATTGATACGTCTGCGATAAAGTCAACTAACAAGGCGCTGCACTCGCCTCCTGGCTATCTGTCACCTTTCTTGCATTCGCAAGAAAGCCGCCAGATACTGGTCGCATTTAGCTTAACGTTAGGTCGCAATAGAGACCTTCCCATGATTTCACTTCTTCTATTCCTTGGCCTTGGCGTGGCGGTTTCAAATCACGGACGTCCGCTGGAACTCGCTGGCGTCTTGGTTGTCGTATCGTCCCTACTGGATCTTATTTTTGGTGGCAGTCTCGGCGAGATCTTCTTTGGCGCGTTGATCTTCTACCCTTTTGCCGCCTTCGTATACATGCTAGTTGACCGGTACTCGGATAGTGTTCTAGCTACCTTCGGCATTCTGATCGCCGCAATCGCTGTGATGTTTGGTGCCGCATACTTTGTGTAGCGAGGCCGATGCAACCTAGCAAGGCGCTGCACTGTGTCGCCCGGTTATCTGTCACGGCCCTTGCATCCGCAACGGCCGCGCCAGATACTGGTCGCCAGTTAGCTTGACGTTAGTCGTCACTTGACATGCCCTACAGTGTAGTTACAATGTCGTTATGAGTGACATCACGTACGAGTGGAACTCCCGCAAAGCATCAGAAAATGCCCGAAAGCACGGCGTTTCTTTTGACGAGGCAAAGTCTGCTTTTCTTGATGAGAATGCTCGGCTAATTGCCGACGACGAGCATTCTAACGATGAAGATCGATTCATCTTGCTTGGTCTCAGCGTTCAACTCCGTTTACTCGTCGTCGTACATTGTTACAGGGAAAGTGACAATGTCATTCGCATCATCTCGGCAAGGAAGGCCGATCGAATTGAGCGCCGCCAATATTCCGAGTTCTTGTCATGAAGAAACGCTACGACTTTTCGAAATCCGTAAAGAACCCCTACCTCAAGAAGCCGAAAAAGCAGCTCACTATCCGGCTTGACGAAGATACGATTGAGTACTTTCGTTCCCTAGCTGAGGAAAGTGGAATCCCATATCAGAGCCTGATCAATCTATACTTGCGAGATTGTGCGGCAGAGAACAAAAAACTCCATATGAATTGGAGCAGGTGACAACTAACAAGGCGCTGCACTGTGCCTCCTGGCTATCTGTCATCTTTCTTGCATTCGCAAGAAAGATGACAGATACCGGTCGCAAGTTAGCTTAACGTTAGGCAGCGTTCGAGTTCGCTACGAAATTGTGCGACCTAGTTCTTTCTTAGAGGCGCCAAGCGCAAGTAGCGACTTCATCAGCAAATCGATAGATACGGTTGGGTCCCCGGCCTCCATCTTTGCAACGCGCGACTGACTGGACTCAATGGCGTCGGCGAGTTGCTTTTGAGTCAGTCTTTTTCGTACCCGCAGTTGTTTTAACTCCCGGCTTAAGGCGAGTTTCATCTCAACGTAGGCGACTTCCTCAGCAGAAAGGTCCAGAAACTCGGCAACGCTTCCAGTCTTCCAGCCTCGCTTTGCAAGTTTTGCCTTCTTTCGTTTATCCATTGTCATAGTCTCTAAATCGCCCCTTACCGGTGTCGATAATCCTCTTCGGCGTCTTTCCTGTCTTCTTAGAGAAGACCTCGGCTATAACGATCGCGTCTGCATCAATTCGGTACACGATTCGCCAACTTAGATCATCATCAGGGATTCGAAGCTCGTGACATCGCCGACCAATTGAGGGCATCGGTCGAGAATGCGGCAGAGAAACTTTGTCACCCTGTTGCAGGAGCCGCAGGAGAAACCCCGCCTGGAGCCTGGCTAGCTTGGACATAGGTGGCGTCTTAACCTCGCCATGCATCCATACCAGCGGCTTATCCTTTGGGCTCATGGAAACCAGTATATGTCAGAAATGACATACTGTAAATACGCAGATTAACAAGGCGCTGCACTGCGCCTCCTGGCTATCTGTCACCCTTCTTGCATTCGCAAGAAGGCCGCCAGATACTGGTCGCATTTAGCTTAACGTTAGTCATCAGCAGAATCATTGCGGGAGCTCCAACGACCGCTGCGTATCCGAAAGCAGCCGTTCGAGTGTTAGAATATTGAGCGACTGCTACTGACCCTTACCGGACGGTCGCGTAACCCCGCTGAATCTCACTTCATCGCTATGATTGGACACAGACTACGACTGCAATTATTGGTCGGAACCCAAACCGCCCTAATCATCGCGACCAAAATTTACGAGCGAATACACGGAGCGCCAGAGCAGTTTTGGGTCAGTTGGACATACTGGCTGCCGATGGCCTTCGGTATCTTTCTTGCCTTGTATATCTACCGGCTTCGCTGCCGAACTTGTCATGCACATCAGGTGATGCGTGGTGCTTCTATCTTCGATTTGCGATGGCCAGATGAGCGATGCTACTCGTGCAGCTCACCAATGACAGGATCTACGGAGGAAGCTGAACCTATAGAAAGCCATACGAAACCACGCGTTAGGACTAGCAACGATCCTGAGTTTTGGAAGAAAGCCAAGCGGCGACGAAATCTATTCTTTTACGTGTGGGCGGGGTGGCTGCTAGCGGGTTTTCCCTTGACCACTTTTTATACATGGTTGCTGTATCCGGCTGACCAAATGACGGCCGGGATGGCAGCATTGGCTACATGGGGCGCATTTTGGTACTGGACCCTCTACTACCTCACTCGCTTGCGGTGCGTTGAGTGTGGGGAGAAAGCGTTTCGTCATCCGTTTTTCTTAATGCGCCATGCCAGATGTTCGAATTGCGGCGTGATCCGGAAAGCTGGCTGAAACACCGACTGGCTGGTAGTGGCCGTAAGCCGCCGCCCAAGTGCTAGCATCGTGACTAACTCCTATTGACTCAAACCGGACTTTCAGAGGTTCAATGAAGATCAGCGGTATTCAATACTACTGGACAATCGCTATCGGGCTAATAGTCGGGTTAATCCTCGCCGTCATGATCGGATTCGGAAACGGAATCCAAACCAACGACCCCCTAATCGCAGTTCCTATGGCCGCTGCGTTCCTCTACGCAGCAGTCGCTACGTTTGTCGTTTTGTTAGAGATTCGCGACCGATTTGGTCTTGGTGCTGCCGTTCTTGCGGCGATACTCGCTCCAGCAATCCTTGTGTACTGGTTCAGGCGAATTGACGGAATACCGAGCGACTGCTAACGGCCGCAAGCAGCCCGTACGTTTGGCAACATTCCTTGCTCCTGAAATTCCGCTTTTGGCAAACGAAGCCACTCGCATGGTGCATGGCGCTGACTAACAAGGCGCTGCACTGTGCCGCCTGGCTATCTGTCATCTTTCTTGCATTCGCAAGAAAGCCGCCAGATACTGGTCGCAAGTTAGCTTAACGTTAGGAGGTACTAGAGCATGGAGAAAATTACAGATCCTCTTGCTGATAGGCAGCCGGACCACGTCGGCTCGTTCTCGGAAACACTTTCAAGAGTAGAAATATCCGCGGGCGTTCTCATAATAGTAGTAGCTTTTGGCGCTGTGATTCTTCGACGTTTCGGGCTCGCTCCCGAAGTGCATGGAATTTGGGGACTGTCATCAATGTTGTTCGGTTGGCTAGGCCTAACATTGATTTTGGCCGGCGGAGGAATTCGGAAGTACCGAGCAATGCCATACGTCATGCACCTCCCGCTGGTCATTTGGTTAGCCGTTGTTGCCTTGGCTTTTGCATGATTTGTCGTGTAGCTAACCTAGGTGCTTTCTAACAAGGCGCTGCATTGTGCCTCCTGGCTATCTGTCAGCTTTCTTGCAGTCGCAAGAAAGCCGCCAGATACTGGTCGCAAGTTAGCTAAACGTTAGGCTGACTGGGTTGTGGTTGTGGATTGGCTCACGTTTAGCTTCTAGCGCACTCGGTTTAGGAGGGGTGGTCATGCGAAATCCATTTGCCCCCGGTGTCGGCGGAGTCCTCAGCGCAGATATTGCGGTGCCGGAGCATGAGCGGGAACTCAGCTTCTACTCACAGATCCTGACTACTGGGAGCGCCCCACTGTGGCGTGACGATCTGACCAACAATCGCGGCACACCGGTCATCGGCTTGGGGGCACGCTCCCCTGAATACGAGAACCTCCCGTTGCAATGGATGCCGCACTTCCAGGTTCTCGACGTTGGTGCCAGCGTGGCGCGCGCCCTCGAACTTGGTGGCAGCGAGCTAATGCACGGCAAGGGCGACGACGGTCAAAGCCAGTGGGCCGTACTTGTAGATCCTATGGGTGCTGCATTCGGTGTAATCCCCGTCGTTGACGATGAATCGGGCGCCGCAGCCCAATTTGAAAGTGTTGGTCGTATTTCTTGGCTGACGCTTGTGGTTTCGGACGTCTCGTCGACGTGCGAGTTTTATAAACAGGTCGTCGGATGGTCGACAGCCTCTGCCGACGTTGCCGGCGGATTCGAAATGCGGCGACCCGACGGTGTGTCTGCGGCGACAATCAGCCATGCGGGCGGTGATAACGAGGGGATCCCATCCGTCTGGATACTTAGTCTGCCTGTCGATGACTTCGAGGAGAGTCTTCGACTCGTCCGCGACGGTGGCGGTGAGATCATCAAGGGATCGACCGACGCTGGACACGCCGTCGTTCGAGACCCGATCGGTGTTTGCATAGCGTTGCAAGCCAAGAAGTGATGCGCAGCGGCCTAACAAGAGCTTGCAGCCGACAATCGCGTCTGTCACACCTTGTGCTGACGCACAAACTGCGCCAGCCACGCTTGCAGATGAAGCCAACGTTAGGCAGCAGCAGAATCATCGCCGAACCCCAACGACCGCTTTGTATCCGAAAGCAGCCGTTCGTAAATAGGAGACGAGAATGAGACCGTTGCTGATCTTTGTGGGCATCTTGCTCTCCTTTCCCGCCGGGTCTGATCAGTCATTGAACTCTCGAGACCAGGCCGGCTACGCAGACGAGCCGATAATTGGCGGGCCCTGTGAAGGTTGCGAATTGGTATTCGTCGGCCTACCAGAAAATCCCACTTCAACAGCACGAATTGGTCCACCCGATGAGCCTGGCGAGCCAATGCTCATCGAGGGTACGGTGCGCACGTTGGGCGGGAATCTGGCAGAAGGGATTATCGTCTACGCCTATCAGACTGACCAAGAAGGTATCTACCCTGTTGCCGCTACTCGACATGGTCGTTTGCGAGGCTGGGCGAAAACTGATGAAAATGGATATTACGGATTCAATACAGTTCGACCTGGGACGTACCCTTCTCGGGACCTTCCGCAACATGTGCACATGCACGTAATCGAGCCTGGTGTAGGAACATATTACATAGACGATATTCTTTTCAGCGATGATTCTTTACTCACATCTGAGCGTCTCAGTCAGCTACAGGAGGGACGCGGTGGAGACGGCCTGGCAAATCCGAAAAAAGAGTCGGGTGTCGGCTGGAAAGTGCGACGCGATATCACGCTTGGATTGAATATTTCCGGCTACCAATGACCACTTTTGGCCGGGTCCAGCCAGTCACCTGGGATATGAACGAGCGGCTGGTTTACTGCGCATTCCAGCCGGTCGATTAGTCTGGGTTACAATGACGGCTACTGACCCAAAGCGGACGGTCGCCGCGAGTGGCGCTTGTGTGCCGTTTTTACGATGGTAATGCCATCAAGAAACTGGGAGAGTACGATCATGCGACGACTTTCAATTGCTATTTTGGTTCTCTTGTCCGCGTGTGCGAGTATCCCTAGCGATAGTGACCTCAGCAAACGGAAGGCTAGTTGGCAAGGCGCACCCGTGGTTGAGTTGGTCACAACGTTCGGTGGTCAACCCGGTCTTAAGAAGAAGGACGCTTGGTACTGGCAATTCTGGGCAAGTCCAGAAAAAAGAGACAGCTATTTTCAGGAAACTGAGTCTATCTCTCTCTCAGATCCTCCACCGTGTAGAAATTGTGCGCCTTCCTCGTTAACCGGTTCGCCATCTCCAAGGTCAGCCTACAGTGGTCTTATCGCTGGTGGACCCTCGCCCAAATCTGAAAGTCAACGTCCACCTCTTTGTACGTATTTGGTCTACGTCGAGAACGGGACGATTGTCAAACTCAGCACACTGGGCGCGCCTGGCGCTTTCTGCCGTTTCGAGGAGCTGCCGCTGCGCCCCAACAAACCCGAACCTGAGGTACGACGCGACTTGATTGACTAGCAATGGCGAGCTGATTGAAACTCTGGCTACCTTGCCGACTAACAAGCTCTGCACGTGCCGCCCGATTCGACCTCATTCCAGTGCCCGCTTCTGGCCGTTAGCAGCCGTTCAAATCCGGTTGATCCTGAGGAATTGAGTGACCGCTTTCGATGAAAGCAGACGGTCGTATCACCGACGCCGAGCGTCCGGTTTTCCGTTGGCAGGGCTGTCGTTAGGCAGCGTGACTGTGATTCCTGAGTATGTCGAAAACCTTCGCGTTCGGGCAGAAATCGTTACCGTTATCTTTCTCGCCCTGTAGCCATCGTTCACAGACCGACTCAGTCGCACAACTTCGGCAGCGCTGCCGAACTTCTTTCATGATGGTCGGGATTTCGCCACTCGTGGCAATTTCGGGATCGAGCCCGACGGCCTCGAGCATCGCCCGCATTCTTCGCTCCGAGTTGACAGCCAAATATCGCCTGAACCCGAAGATCATGGCAGCTGCAATGCCTACCATCGCCATGGCAGCACCGACCTGAATGATTGACTCGTTCATGGTTCACCTCCTTCCTAACTATAGGCCCGAGAGCGAAGATTCGAACTACGTAAATACCGGTGTTCCTGATGACGACCAAGCCACCACAAAAGCGGGGACTGATCCGCTCAGGGTGATCTTCGGAACCAATCGCCGCTAGCTCGCATGGCACACGGTACAGCCTAACAAGGCGCTGCACTTGCCTCCTGGCCCTCTGTCACCTTTCTTGCATTCGCAAGAATGCCGCCAGATACTGGTCGCATTTAGCTTAACGTTAGGTCTAAACGGCGCATGCGCAAAATCGGAATTTTCCTCGCGGTTATTGTTCTTGTCGGCTTCGTCGGAGCCTATTTCTACTTCGAGGGGCGCGAATATGAGTTTCGATTTAGCGAAGACGACCTTCGCCTAAAACTGTCCGAGCGACTGCCGATTGAGAAGACATACCTCTTCGTTTTTCAGGTGGTTCTAGATAGTCCGCGGATTACGCTAGTCGAGGGCTCCGATAGAGTTCAGGCCGGTTTAGATGTAACTCTCAACATTCGAATCGATGACGAACCGCTCCCGTTGGGCGGATCGGTAGATGCGTCTGGCGGGGTCCGCTATGACCCGATGGAGGGAGAGTTCTATCTAACGGATCCAATCGTCGAGAGCCTTGCCGTACAGGGAGTCCCGGCTAGGTACACCGACAGAGTGAACTCTGTTCTTACCAAGGCGCTAGCCGAGTACTACGAGGATAGGCCGATTTACGCTCTAGAAGAGTCCGACGTAAAGCAGGCTGCCGCAAAGCTCGTGCTCAAGTCGGTGGTGGTTCAGGATCGACTACTCGTGGTGACATTGGGGGTTTAGACCTAACAAGGCGCTGCACTGTGCCTTCTGGCTCTCTGTCACCCTTCTTGCATTCGCTATAAAGCCGCCAGATACTGATCGCACGTTAGCTTAACGTTAGGCAACCGTATGAAGCGGCGCGTTGAAGTAGGAACGGATGTCGCACGCATTGGCTTGTGGGATGAATCCGTGAATAGTGTCCCGATTTCCGATCTGTCAATGTCGGAAATGGAGAAGGCCATCGCCGCGGACACTGTGCACGGGCGCCTTTTCCTGGTTCAGCTTGAGGGCGACTGGGGTGGCACCGTTGATGTGTATGTGGACTCCTCACTGGAACCGAAACATCGAAAGAGTATGAGTGCATGTCCCGGAGAGTTCCTGCTCCGTTCCTCGTCGGGCCGAATTGTTGTCGGGGGCGTGGAGGACTTTAGATCTTCCGAGCCAAGAATCACTTCGGATACGAGTGTTGTCCCCGTCCAGGCTGGCGACTACGGACTGAAGTGCTACAAACGCTACGCTGATGACGGCGAGGTGCCCGACATGCCCTATCCTGAAGAAATCGAGGCAACTGTCGGTAGAGATTTGTACGCCCACTACCGCACCTGGAATCGCCGCGCTTCGAGGGGTTTCTGGCTGCTCTTGCTGATCGTTCCGATCACCTACTGGTTCGGATGGATTGTCGGTATCCTAGCAACGTTGGCAATAGTCTTTGGGTTTTTTCATGCTGTCGAGTGGGCGCAGAGTCGAGACGCGAAGTACGGCAAAGCAGCGGCGGCGGTTGAAGCGGCCATAGCGTCTGGGCGGGCGACAATGTCACCAATGTTCGCGTTCGAACTTCGGCGCCTGGAAGATGATCACCAGCTATCTGGTGGACAGATAGAAATATAAGGCGCGTAGAGAGTGGAGCGTGGGAGGCTGGTCGCCTAACAAAGCACTGCACTGTGTCTCCTGGCGGTCTGTCACCCTTCTTGCATTCGTAAGAATGCCGCCAGATACTGGTCGCAAATTAGCTTGAAGTTAGGCGTCATTTCGAAGCGAGCCAGCCATTCTGATGGACCGCAAGATTCTTCCAGTTACAGTTTTCGTCATTGTGGCAAGCGCCTCCTGCGCCGACGTGGGGGCACCGAAGCACGACGACGTGCGCTTAATACATGAAGCATATGAGGAGTGGGAAAAGGCAACTAACGCTCGGGACATCGAGTGGTGGTCGACTTTCGTAGCGCCAAACGCCGTTTTCCTGCCGCCCGGTTCCTCGCCCCTTGAAACGATTGACGAAATTAGAGCCTACTACTCCGAGTCGTTTCGAGATCCGGCATTTAGCCTCGCTTGTACCCAAACACTTGTTGAGGTTGCCGATTCCAGAGATATTGCTTGGGCTCGCGGGATCTGCGAAGCAACGTTTACTACCCCAGTTGGTGACGTAGAAAATGGAACCAGTAAATGGATAAAAATCTGGATTCGGATGGACGACGGGACGTGGAAATGCAAACTCAACACCTGGAATTACAATGAGTCTGGTTGAGTTAGCTTGCTCAGCACCAAGCTCGATACACATGCAGCCTAACAATGCGTTGCACCGCGTCTCCTGACTATCCGTCACCTATCTTGCATTCGCAAGAATGCCGCCAGATACTGGCCGCATTTAGCTTAACGCTAGTCGTCAATTGAAAGATGGCCACGCCTAAAGAGTATTTGGCCAACTGGTTCAGATGGCGCCGGGGGCGCCAGGAATCCGGTTACGAGAAGATGCTCATTTTCGTAAATCCGTTCTTACTACCATTCGATTTCTATCTTCTGCGGTTTCGAAAAGGAGCGGAGATACCTCCTCACACTGATCCTGTGTCGGAGAAGAAGCACTATCGGCTAAACCTGATTCTCAAGGAGGCCAGACAGGGCGGGCATTTTTCCTGTGCAAATCCGATCTACGAGAGCCGCAGAATCAAGTTATTCAGACCTGACTTAAATGAACACGGTGTCTCCAGGATCAGCGAGGGCACCCGTTACGTCCTGAGCATCGGTTGGGTGCTGCGGTGACGACTAACAAGGCGCTGCACTGCGCGTCCTGTCTACCTGTCACCCTTCTTGCATTCGCAAGAAAGCCGCCAGATACTGGTCGCAAATTAGCTTAACGTGAGGCCGCACCCGAGGAGTCATAAATGTCCAAGAACTACGAAGGCGGATGCCACTGCGGCGCTGTCCGATATACCGGCACAAAGGACCCAGAGCTGACGTTCTATTGTCACTGTAACGATTGCCAGCGGACGTCGGGAAGCCCATTCTCTATGGAGCTAATGGTTGAGAGAAACTCGGTTCAGTTTAGCGGGGAATTAAGCTCCTACGTTGTTGTGGGAGATTCCGGCAGTCCTGTGACTCGCTTCTTCTGTCCAAAGTGCAGTTCGGGCATGTATCTTGACTGCGACGCTGATCCTGATTATCTATTCTTGAAAGTCGGAAGCCTTGACGACGCAAGTTGGGTTACGCCTCAAATGCATATTTTTACTTCCGCCAAGCAGCCGTGGGTTCAAATCAACGACGGACTCCCGCAGTACGAGAAGATGCCGGATGATTAATCAGGTTGTAGCCTAATCACGGGCCGCACTGTGTCTCCAGGCTATCTGTCATCGTTCTTGCAATGGCAAAAAGGTGGCGCGATATTGGCTTTAGCTTCAGGTTAGGTCGCTTCCCTGTGCGCTCCGCATCGGCAAGTGCTACCTGAATCAGCCCACGACCAAAGGCGGGGAATGGACAGTCCGGTCAGTTCTCAAGCCTGACGCCGAGTGACACGATGGGGTCGAAGACATTGTACCTAATAGCCGCCGACATGATGCTGTTTGCACACGCGCTGTTCGTCGCATTCGTTGTTTTCGGTTTGCTCTTGATCCTTAGTGGCAAGCTCCTCTCCTGGGGCTGGGTGCGTAACCGGGTATTTCGACTGGCGCACCTGATCGCTATCGGTGCGGTGGTGATCCAGTCATGGCTGGGTGTTATCTGTCCACTCACCACGTGGGAAATGGCATTGCGGGCGAAAGCCGGCGATGTCGTCTACGGTGGCACTTTCATTTCGCATTGGCTCAACAAACTTCTCTACTACAATGCGCCGGCGTGGGTGTTTGTCGTTTGTTACACCGTATTCGGGCTGTTGGTTCTGGTCAGCTGGTTTTGGGTGCGTCCCAACCCATCGTCCAGGCAAGGAGAGGACCGTGCCGGTGAATAATGCATGGCACCGCGTGATCTTTGTACTCGTCTCGGTAGTAACGCTGTCGATGGCGTGGGCTGACGAGCCGAGCATTTGTTACGGCACAACCTCAAACGGTCGCCTCGAAAACGGCTGGAAGCTGCCCGCGAGCGGCAGCAACTTTACCGCGTATTCACAGGTTGCGCGCCTGGCGGGTCGAACGTATGTGCACAGCGAAGTTGCTGCGGTCGTCCTCGAGGCGTACGCCGAGGCGGGCCGGACCATGCCGCAGAGGGTTTTTGTCTATGGCGAAACGGGCAAGAAGGAAGGCGGTGAATTCGAACCCCACAAGACCCACCGGAATGGCCTCTCAGTCGACTTCATGGTTTCGGTTCTCGACGAAGACGGGCACTCGGTGCCGCTACCGACCAATGTGCTGAACAAGTGGGGTTATGACCTCGAATTTGACAGTGAAGGCGTCCTCGACGATTTGCGGATCGACTTCGATGCGATGGCGGAACACATCTACCAACTTCACCGCGCGGCAAAGAATCATGGCGGCGACCTATGGCGCGTTATATTCGCCCCGGAACTGCAGCCACATCTCGAGAGTTCGGAGCGCTGGCCGTACCTGGAAGAGAACGTTGAGTTTTCCACAAAGCGCTCCTGGGTGCGTCATGACGAGCACTATCACGTGGATTTCACCTTCAGCTGCGAGCCTGCAGGTTGATCCCGGGCTCATTTTTCCTGTCGGCAGGTGATAGCATCGGTACCAGGTTGAGTTTCAGGCACATCCAATGAGCAGACCAATTCGGTTCAATCCGTCGACGCATACGGTCGGACTTACGCGGGGTTTTTCGGCTTCAACGATGCCAGAACAACCGGATCCACCAGTTCCTTTTTCTGGCATTACGTTTGGTGTTGCGACCATGTCGGAAAACTCACCGCATGATGGTGAGATGCACCCGGACGGTGATGAGATTCTGTACCTCATCTCCGGCCGAGTCAGAGTGGTGTTCCTCGACAGCGATGACGACGATATCGATGTTCTTCCCGGTGACGGACTCGTCGTGCCGAAGGGTGTATGGCACCGCGTAGATATCATTGAGCCATGTCAGATCGTCTATCTCACGCCGGGGCCCAATAATCAGTTCAGGCCCTTAGATGGGAAGTGCCCGACTTCTTGAAAAGAGAGTGTCCCAACTGCGGTGAGAAATCGGTTCGTGCCGAGGACCTGCTTCTCCGTCACACCTACTGCCCGGAGTGCCGGTCTTACGTCGGTGTTCGTCGGGGGTTCGCCCTGCTCGTTAATCTCGTCTCCTTCATCGTTACCGTTTTGACATCGCTCATTGTTTTGATTCAAATGGGTAACTTCTGGGTGCTCGTGTGGTTTTCTGTTCCGATCGCATCATTTGCGTACCTAAAAGCTCGGCTTGGCCCGCTGGAAATTAAGCAACCTGGACAATCTCCATGAAAATCGCCGTTACCATAGTTGCAATTCTGATCGGTCTTCTCAGTATCGCCGCCGGGGGCGCGAAGATTGCCCTGGTTCCGCAAGAGGTCGTCTTTCTTAGCCAGTTTGGTTTCGTCAAGGGTCACACTGTGTCCTTTGGCGTTGTGCAGGTTGTTGGCGGCCTCCTGATGCTGGTTCCGAAGACACGTTTTTTCGGCGCGCTTATCGCCGCAGCCGGTTTTGCGCTTTCGGTCGCCCTGTTACTGGCCGCGGGCAATACTGCGTTCGCCGGAGTTTCGTTGGTGCCGGTTCTGCTTGCCGGGTTTGTCGCCTACCAGGACATGTCGGCCCGGAAGACGAGTGCTGCAGGTGGCGAGGAGGCCTGAGTGACTGAATCGTCCAACCTCCCGGCGGAAGTCGTCAACGCCATTCTCGCGGGCCGAAAAATCGAGGCCATCAAGCTGCTGCGCGAAGCGAGGGGCCTCGGCCTCAAGGAAGCGAAGCACGCGGTTGATGCATACATTCGTGAGAATCCTTCCGCGCAACAACCTCGATCGAGTGGTGGAGGCCTCGTCATCATCGTAGTGCTGGCGATACTCGCCTACGCGTTATACAAATCGCTCGCGTGAGCAGGACTCTATTCCACCAGAGGCACTGGATCTAATGACACGCATCTCACTTATCCTGTGTTTGGTCTTCTTAGCTTTGCTCGCGGCCTGCGAGACTGAGTCTCAAGAGCCTTCCGCCGCCGCGAAAGCGCTCGACGATCTCCAGGCAAAATACGACGAGTTGGTCAAAGACAAGGTCGATGTCCCGGTTGACTGGGCCGCAGAGGATCTGGAAAACATCGGCGACTGGGAATACCGGGTAGAGAATATCTCGTATTCCTCACCTGAGGATTTCGCTGCGCAGCTCAATGCGTTCGGCAACGAGCGATGGGAAGTGATCTGGCTGGAGAGAACCCCTGATGGCTTCCTCACCGTCCTCAAGAAACCGTCAATAAGCTACCTGAGCAAGGTGCCGCTCTCCGAGATCGGCAAATACGTCATCGGCATTTCGGACGACCAGCAATAGACTGGCGCGTGTGAATGCAATCAAAACAGCGCTCGCCGGCGCCTGCGTGATTGCCCAGATTGTCGGGTTGCTCAGCATCGGTTTTATGGTGTTCGACCTCGCCACGCTGCCGGAGTCATTGATGGCGCAAGCCGCCGACGATACTGCGCTTGTTAATCAATATATCTATGAAACCGTTGTGTCCTACGGAGCCTGGGTCGGCGCCGGCATGGTCGCCGCGATTGTCGCCTGGCTGCTGATCCTGAAGGGCAACTACAGGAGCGCCTGGTTCCTTACGGTGTCTCGGGTCCTCGCCTGGTCGTGGCTGCCGCTGATTCCCGTCGGCACGATTGTCGGAGTGCTCGTGCTGCGTGCTCGGGCGGTGGCTATCAGGGAGAGAAAACATGAAGACAATTGAATCGCTCATCGCACGTGCCCGGCACTGGCAGCTCTTTGTCCTTATGCTTGCTCCTATGCTTCTGGCGTTCTGGGTTCGACCGATGTTGGCAGGCGCTACAGAACAGAATTTCGAACAGCTGAGCGATGCATTCACTACGATGATGCTGGTTTCCATGCCCGGCTACCTGTTGATGTACGCGTGGATCTGGGTGCTGGCCAGAGTTTGTAACGCGAGCTTGCCACCTGCGTTGCGCAGAGGGGACCGGCTTCTCAACCTGGGGATGTCAGTCGCGATTGTTTACATGGCCATAGCCGCGTGGGCTTTTCCCAAAGTCTTGATGACGGCGGAAGGAACGCCCTTTATGGCACCCGTTATGATCGCCCATATGTTAGCCACGGTGTTGCTCTTCTACTCAGTGATATTCGCAGCAAGAAGTGTTGCGTCGCTCGGGCGCGATCGCATGGCCGGCTTCGGTCGCAGCTTCCTGTTCTTTCTCGGGATACTCTACTTCTTTGTCGGGATCTGGTTCATTCAGCCGCGGCTCAATGCGGCATTCGAGGAATCGCAACCGTGAAGCGCACGCCGCCCATGACGTTGTCAGCACGGATGCTGCCGCCGTGGCCTTCTGCGATGAGGCGCGCGACGTAAAGCCCCAGCCCCAGGTGACGCGAATCCTCACCGCCCCGCATCGACACCATCGAGTCAAACATCTGTGAGCGCATGCGTTCCGGGAGTTCCGGCCCCGGGTTTGTCACGCCGATAAGCAATGCGTCGTCCTGCCCGTCCAGCGTCAAACTGATCGTGTCACCTTCTGCGCTGAAATCGACGGCGTTGTCGACGAGCTTGTCGAGCATCTGGATCAACAATTCCGGAGATCCCGTTACTTGTGCCTCATCGACGCTGTTTGTGAATGCGAACTCGCGTCCCTTGTACGCGTCGCGGTAGGCACTTGTTGTCGAATCGAGGACGGCCGCGAGATCGAATTTCTCCGGATCCGCGTGCGCCATCAGCTCCTCGACACGGCTTGCCTCGCTCATGGCACTGAGAATTCGACGCAGACGATCGGCCCCCTCTCGCGCTCGTTCCGTATAACCCAGCGACGCTTCATTGAGCGGCTCGTGTTCCAGGTTTTCGAGCGATGACGTGACGATCGCAAGCGGCGTGCGCAGCTCGTGCGACAGCTTCGACGCGAGCGAGCGCAGGTATTCGTTGTACTCCCCGAGTTGCTGCAGCACCCAGGAGAAACTGCGCGACAGGTCGCCGATTTCGTCATCGGCCAGGGCGCTCGGCAACGCCGACGAGAGCTTCTCGTTCTCCAGCGCATTCTCGGCGGCGATCGACAGTGCGCGGATGCGGCGCGACAGCCAGGTCGCATAGCCGAGCAAGGCGCCGCCGACAACCAGCGCTGTGATCAGCGTGACGTTGATCAGGCGCGCGAGACCGGCGTTTCTCTGGCTGAGGATCGCATCGGTGCCACGTTGCAAAACCACGGCGCCGATCACTTCGCTTCCGACTCGGATGGGCGCTGCGACAGCGACAATGGCCGTGCCGGTATCGGTGTTCCTGAACCAGCTGGTCGACTCGCGGCCTTCGAGGGCCGCGCTCACATAGGGTTGCTGTTCGCGACCCAGCGGATCCGGTTCCGCGAATGCCGCTTCTGTACCGCTCTCCACCAGCACGTCATAGATTTTCCGCACCAGCTTCGATCCTTTTTGGTCTCCACGCCCTGAGCCCAGTTCTCCGGCCGCGCCGATGCGCCAGCCGTCCGCATCCGTCAGGATCAGGCGCATATCACTCTGCAGGCGCATGTTGGCAATGCGGTCGAGTTCGCGGATTTTTTTCATCGTCGGCCCGGGCGAGTTCCCGGAAAACGAACGGCTGCGGACACCGGGCTGAAGGACGTCAGCGGTATTCTGGATGCTCAGCCCGAGATGCGTGCCGAGCTGTCCAGACGGAATGCGTGCCTCGACACGATAGCCGCCCGGTATGTCCTGCCAGTAAGCCGCGATCGAGGGCTCCGGCATGAACCCGTTGGCCGAGTGTTTGTAACTGATGATCTGGCCGGGCGCTTCGGCCGCAAACGAAAACGCTTCGCGCAGGTAGGGCGGGCTGCTGCTCACCAGTGTGACTCGATCCGCAAAGCGCGATGCGCCATCGACGACAATCGACTCCGGCGTCGCATAGATAATGTTGCGGTCGGACACCTCGACGTACAGGTAGGTCGCCTGCCCGTACGAGGCGATGGCAAAACGTACCGGCCCGTCCGTTCCACGAATCGTTCGCAGGGAGCGCGTCGACAAGGTCCAGTCATCGAAGTAGCCGTCGATTGCGGGGGGTGACGACAGCCTGTGCAGGTACAGCTGATCGCCAGTGCCAAACCTCTTGTCGCGTCGCGGAAACTCCTCGCGATACTGTTGCATGGAGCCGGCAATCGCGCGTGCGACGTCGGCCAGCATCTGCTCCTGACCCTCGCGCAGTGCAATCTCGGTTTCACGGATGAACTCACAGCCGGCCCACGGCAACATCAGTGTCAACAGACTGACGAGTAGCAGCTGGCGGCGAAGATTCATCTAGTGACCTGGCATCGCGGTCCGGCTAGTCACTGATCCAGCGGTAGCCCATCCCGTACACGGTTTCGATCGAGTCGAAGGCGTTGTCGATGGCCTGGAACTTGCGGCGGATGCGCTTTACGTGGGAGGTGATCGTGTTGTCGTCGAGAACGGCCTGCGCCGCATCCATGAGCTGCTGGCGATTCTTGACGTGTCCCGGATAACGCGCGAGTGCATGCACCAGCCAGAACTCGGTCAGCGTCAAACCGACAGGCTGTTCCTGCCAGTGAATCGTCATGCGCTCCGTATCGATACTGAGATCACCGCGGGTGATGCGGCTCTCGTTCCCCTGGGGCTTCTGCATCGCGTCCATGCGGCGAAATAAAGCGGCCACACGGGCCATCAGGTGCGGCAGGCTGATGTCCTTGGTCAGGTAGTCGTCGGCGCCGAGGCGTAGCCCCGAGACCGCGTCGAACTCGCTGTCTCGCGCCGTCAGGAAGATGATCGGGAGATCGGCTGCGCGTGCGCGCAGCTCACGACATAGCTCGAAGCCGCCCTCAACGTCGTCCTTCAGGTTGATGTCGATCACGACGAGATCGGGCAAGCGGCTCTCGAAGGCGTCGAGGGCCGGCTGGCGGGCCTCGTAGCCGTCCACGACGTAACCCTCGCGGCTGAACGCCGCGGCGTAGTTTTCCCGGATTGCTGCCTCGTCTTCGACGACGGCGATTCGTTTGGCCACTCGGCTCTCCTGCTTGAACCGTCACAATTTGCCACATTCCGCCTGTGCATTGCCATGACACAGACCCCGGACCGGCCCTTTGGCGCGCTTGAATAGTGTGGACGCCAAAGGGAGGCCACCATGCAATCCATCAAATCCGATCTTCGTTCCTGGTTCTGGGTATTCGTCCTGGTGCTCGTGCTACAGGCTTTTCCAGCGCCTGTCAGCGGTAGCGAGCTCACACCCGGCGAGGCCCAGTCCGGCAGCCTGCTGTGGCGCATGGAACAGGGCTATACGACCGCCACAACGCTTAACACAGAGGTTCGCATCGACATCAGCGGACTCGTCGCGCGCGTCAAGGTCCGGCAGGAGTTTCGCAACGAGGGCGGCGAATGGGTGGAAGGCATCTATGTCTTCCCGCTGCCGGACAAGGCGGCCGTGGATCGCATGCGACTGCACATCGGGGATCGCTTTATCGAGGGAGAGATACGTGAGAAAGAGCAGGCCAAAAAGGAATACGAGCAGGCAAAGCAGGCCGGCAAGAAAGCCAGCCTCGTGCAGCAACAGCGTGCCAACCTGTTTACAACATCGGTGGCAAACGTCGCGCCGGGCGAACTGGTGGTTGTCGAAATCGAGTACCTGGAAGACCTTCGCTACGAAGATGGCCGCTTCAGCATCCGCTTCCCGATGACGCTGACGCCCCGTTACATTCCGGGGCAGGCGCTGCCGGACAGGCAGGGCAACGGCTGGTCCGCCGACACCGACCAGGTGCCGGACGCCTCCCTGATTACGCCGCCGCAGGTGACCCGTTCGCAGAACCACAAGATTTCGCTGACGGCCGACGTCAACGCCGGTATGCCGCTCGAAATCATTGCGAGTCGCTACCACCCGGTCAACGTGACCGAGCAAAACGGCCACTACGTGGTCGAGCTGTCCGACCAGCAGACGATCATGGATCACGACTTCGAGCTCGTATGGCGACCAATCCCGTCGGCCGAACCCCGCGCGATGGCATTCAGCGAGACGGTCGATGGCAAGCCCTATCACCTGCTCATGGTTATGCCGCCGGACCAGGACGATGTGCCGGCCGCGCAGATGCCGCGCGAGACGATCTTCATCGTGGACACCTCGGGGTCAATGCACGGCGTGTCGATGTCGCAGGCAAAACGCGCAGTGAACCTTGCGATCAAGGCGCTCAAGCCAGGCGACCGGTTCAACGTCATTGAATTCGACTCTTACACCAGTGCGCTGTTTCCATACAGCAGGCTGGCCGACGCCAGCAATGTGAGCAACGCGCTCGCGTTTGTAGAGCGGCTGCAGGCCGAAGGCGGTACTGAAATGCGTCCTGCACTCAAGCTGGCGTTGAGCACGCCCCCACAGGAAACGCACCTGCGCCAGATTGTGTTCATCACGGACGGCAGCGTGGGCTACGAGGATGAGATGTTCTCGATTATCGAGCAGCAGCTCGGCGCGGCACGACTGTTCACGGTGGGTATCGGGTCGGCGCCCAACAGCCTGTTCATGCGCAAGGCGGCCGAGGCGGGTCGCGGCTCGTATACGTTTATCAGCGCGCTGCACGAAGTGCGCGAAAAAATGGAAACGCTCTTCAGGAAGCTCGAGCACCCACAGGTCACCGACATCGAGGTGCACTGGCCCAGCGGTGTGATTGTGGACAGTTACCCGGCCACGGTGCCGGATCTTTATCTCGGCGAACCGGTATCGATCAAGGCACAGGCGTCGAACCGTTTCCGTCCCGGCGAAGTCGTGCGCATTACCGGCAACTCGGTGACGGGCGGCTGGGCTGCCGACCTCGACATCGATTCCTCGATGGCGAGCGAGGGGGTTGGTGCATTGTGGGCGCGAGCACGCATTGGCGCCCTGGCCGACCAGGAACGTCGCGGCGGAAATGCGGAGGAACTCCGCGCAGGCATCCTGCAGACGGCGCTGACGCATCACCTGGTCAGCAAGTACACGAGCCTGATCGCCGTGGACAAAACCCCGGTACGTCCGGCCAACGATCCGCTGACGAGCGAGCAGGTGCCCAATCTCATGCCCTACGGTCAGAGCATGAATGCCGTCTTCGGTTTCCCGGCAACGGCCACGAGCGCACCGGCCATGCGCATCATGGGTGCCGCGTGGTTGCTGGCAGCGTTCCTCTTCATGGTCATGTTGCGAACCAACAGGCGGCGCCCCCGTGGCCGGCGTCTTTAAGCCCGGGCGGCTGGTCGTGTCGGCACTGCTTTGTCTCGGCTTCTGGCAGTTCGGCCAAGGCGCGTACATCCCGGCCAAAGCCTGGCTCGCGCAGGAGCTGATGCAGCGTGCCTGGGTACGATCCGGTGCGGGCGAGGAGCGCGCGGTGCCCTGGCCCTGGGCGGATACCTGGCCCGTGGCGCGACTGACGTCGAAGGCGCGCGGTGTCGACCTGATCGTCCTCGCCGGCGGATCCGGCCGGACGCTCGCGTTCGGTCCCGGGCACCTCGGTGCCAGCGCCATGCCGGGCGAGGTCGGCAATGCGATCATCGGTGGGCATCGCGACACGCATTTCCAGTTCCTGAAGAATGTCGAGGTGGGTGAGTTCCTTGGGATAGAGACGGCGCGAGGGCAACGACATCTCTACAAAGTGGTCGGTGTCGATATCGTTGACTCTCGCAAGGGCGCTCTCGTACTCGACACTAACGCGGCCATGCTGACGCTGGTGACGTGCTATCCCTTCGACGCGCTTGATGCCGGCGGGCCGCTGCGTTACGTGGTTACGGCACGGATGATGTTCTGACAGCGTGGATGCGTAGCAGGGCGGCCGCCGACATGGCGTCGGTGATCTCCCCGTCGAACACCATGTGCACGGCCTCGTCGAAAGGCAAACGGCGAACGGTGAGGTCCTCGGTTTCGTCGAAGTTGGTCGCGCCTTCGGTCAGGTCGGTGGCAAGGAAAACGTAGCCGACCTCATCGGTGATCGAGTTACTGGGATGCAGCTTCATCAGCTCCGACCAGTTGACGGCCGTCAGGCCGGTTTCTTCCAGGAGCTCGCGCTGCGCTGCGGCGAGCGGCTCTTCGTCGAGCGGCGCGCCGCCCATCGGCAGCTCCCAGGAGTATTCGGCGAGCGTGTAGCGTTCCTGCCCGACGAGCCACACATTGTCCGCATCGTCCATCGCCACGATCGCTACGGCGCGATTGCGGAAATGAACGTGGCCGTACTGATTGCGGCCGCCGCCCGGGTTAATCACGTCGTCTTCGAGCACCGTCATCCAGTCGTTCTCATACACGACTTTTCGGGCGAGACATTCCCACTTGAGTTTCATGGTCATTCCCTGTATTCGTCCCTGCTGATACTAACGCAAAGACCGACTATGAACTCCCAGCCCGCCAGACTGACGCAAGGTCCCGTCGGCCGCCACCTGGTCAATATGACCGTGCCGGTGCTGTTTGGTATCACAACGTTGATGGCCCAGTCGTTTATCGACACGTACTTCCTCGGTATGGTCGGTGACCGTGCGCTGGCGGCGTACAGTTTTGGATTTCCGATCCTCATGATCGTCACCAGCGTGGCGATCGGCCTCGGTGCCGGCACCTCATCCGTGGTCGCGCGGGCGCTCGGCGCGGGGGACCATGCGCGGGCGCGGCGGCTATCGACCGACAGCCTGCTGCTGTCATTCCTGATCACGGCAGCGTTATCCCTGATCGGTATTCTGACCATCGAGCCGCTGTTCCGGCTGCTCGGTGCGCCAGACGACATGATTCCGATGATCCGGACGTTCATGACGATTCTTTACTGCGGCGTGCCGTTTCTCGTCATCGGTATGGTCGGCACGAGCAGCATGCGCGCAACCGGGGATACGGTGTTACCCAGCAAGCTCATGGTGGCCGCCGCCATCCTGAATGTCGGGCTGGATCCGATATTTATCTTCGGTCTCGGCCCGATCCCCGCACTGGGTCTCAATGGCGCGGCTATCGCCGCATTGATCGCCCGCGGCATCATGTTTGCCGGGACGATCTACTTCCTCGCCTATCGACTGGACATGATCAGCTTCCGGACAGCCGCACCAGGCGACATGCGTCGTTCGTGGCGCGACATTCTCCATGTTGGCTTGCCTGCTGCAGGAACGAACGCCATCGTTCCCATCGGCATGGCGCTGATTACGGCGATGATCGCGCGCTTCGGCCCCGAGGCGGTAGCGGGCTTCGGCGTCGCCAGCCGGGTCGAGTCGATGGTGCTCGTCATCTACTACGCCATGTCGTCGATCATCGGTCCGTTTGTCGGCCAGAATCTCGCCGCGGGCAAGGAAGGACGAATCCAGCATTCGCTGCGGCTGTGTGCGAGCTTCTGCCTCGTCAGCGGCCTCGTCATTGCCGCGGCGCTGGCATTGTTGTCAGGCGTCGTGCCGGATCTCTTCAGTGACAATCCCGCCGTAACGGACGTGACGCGATTGTTCATGTGGATCGCGCCGATCAGCTACGGTGCCTACGGCATCGTCATGGTGGTGAACGCCGCCTTTAACGGTCTCGGGAACCCGATGCCGGGCGTGGTGATCAGCGTAACCCGGATCCTGGCTCTCTACGTGCCGCTCGCGTTCATCGGCAAAGAGCTGTTCGGTATCCCGGGAATTTTTGGTGCCTACGCCGCAGCCAACATCCTGTCGGGTCTACTTGGGTATTTCTGGGCGAAGCGGAACGCTCACCGGCTGTGCGAGCTGCGCGCAGCGGCGTCCTAGTCGGGCCGGCTGCGGACGTAGCCCAGGTGCATGCCGATGCCCCGGCTGGCCAGGAAGACAAGCAGCGCCAACCAGAGCCCGTGATTGCCGAGCGGGCGCGTCACGTACCAGACCGGCAAGAACACGAGGAACGTTGAGACCAGCATGATGTTGCGCATTTCACGAGCACGTGTCATGCCGACATACACACCGTCGTAGAGAAAACACCACACCGATATCAGCGGCAGGACGACGACCCAGGGAAAGTAGAGCATTGCCGTCCCGCGAACGTCGGGCAGGTCGGTCAGGATGCGAACGATCATTGGGCCGGCAAGCAGGTAGATCAGCGTAAAGCCCGCCGCAAAGATCAACGACCATCTCAACGTGAGGCTTACGGTATGGCGCAGGGCCTGGTGGTCTTTTCGTCCGACCGCTCTGCCAACCATGGCTTCGGCGGCGTGGGCGAGCCCGTCGAGACCGAGTGCGGTCAGGTTCTGGAAGTTCATGAGCACGGCGTTGGCCGCGAGGATGGTCGGGCCAAGCCTGGCACCCTGCGCGGTGACAAACGAGAATGTGAATATCAGCGTCATGGTGCGCACGAACAGGTTGGCATTCACGGAGAAGAACGCCTTGTAGGCGGACAGGTTTGTGAGCCGCGCGACCGGCCAGTGGCCCGCGCGGCTGCGCAAAGCGGCGATGGCGAAGACACCGCCGACCAGCAGGCCCGAATACTCGGCGATGACGGACGCCAGTGCGACGCCGTCGACCTTCATGCCCAGCACCAGCACGAACAGCAGGTCGAGCACGATGTTCGTAATGTTGATGGTCAGGAACATCAGCAGCGGCACGCGCGCGTTCTGCAGACCCAGGAACCAGCCCAGGAGCGCAAAGTTGGCGAGCGTTCCGGGCGCGCTCCAGACCCGTATGGAAAAGTAGGTGGCTGCATGCGCCTGGGTTTCCGCGTCGCCTCCGAGCAACGTCAGCGCGATCCTGCCGATGGGAGCCTGGAACAAGAGAATGGCGATGGCGATAACCAGGCTGACGATGAGCGCCTGGCCGAGGGCTACCCGCAGTCCGTCGTTGTCATCCGCGCCGTAGCTCTGCGCCGCAATGCCCGTAGTGCCCATGCGCAGGAAATTCATGCCGAAGTACAGGAAGGAAAAGATGGTGCTGCCGATCGCGACGGCACCGAGGTAGACGGAACTCTCGAGATGGCCCGTAACGCCCGTATCCACCATGCCGAGCAACGGCACAGAGATATTGGAGAGAATCATGGGCGCCGCGATGCGCCACATGTCCCTGTTGGTAGGCGAACGCCTGTCGGTCAAGCGTGCGTCATCCGAACGCGTTGACGCCGGTCAGTTCCTTGCCGATGACCAGTTGGTGAACCGTCTCGGTCCCTTCGTAAGTAATTACGCTTTCGAGGTTCAGCATGTGGCGAATCGGAACGTACTCGGCGCTGATGCCGGCACCGCCGAGGATGTCACGCGCATCGCGAGCGATGTCGAGCGCCATCCGGCAGTTGTTCCATTTCGCGAGTGACACTTGCGAAGGCGTCAGTTCACCCTTGTCCTTGAGGCGGCCGAGACGCAGGGCCAGCAGCTGAGCCGTCGTGATCTTCCGCGCCATTTCAGCAAGACGAATCTGCATAGCCTGCGTGTGGGATACGGGCTTGCCGAAAAGCACGCGGTCCTGCGAATACTTGAGCGCCTCATCGAGACAGGCTTGTGCCGCGCCGATAACGCCCCAGGAAATGCCGTAGCGCGCCTGCGTCAGGCAACTAAGCGGACCCTTGAGCGATGAGACGCCCGGCAATACGTTTTCCTTCGGGACACGCACGTTGTCGAAGAACAGGGCTCCGGTTACGGATGCACGCAGCGAAAACTTGTTCTCGATTTCCTGCGCGACATAACCAGGCATGTCCTTCTCGACCATAAAGCCCTTGACGCCTTCGTCCGTCTGCGCCCAGACGACGGCCGCGTCGGCGATGGTGGCGTTGGTGATCCACATTTTGGAACCGTTGATAACCCAGTCGTCACCGTCACGCTTGGCATGCGTTTTCATATTGCCCGGGTCCGAGCCGCCGTGCGGCTCCGTCAGGCCGAAGCAGCCGATCGCTTCGCCACGCGCCATGGCGGGCAGCCAGCGATCCTTCTGCTCGTCGGAACCATAAGCATGGATCGGGAACATCACGAGGCTCGACTGCACCGATACGAAGCTGCGCAGGCCGCTGTCGCCGCGTTCGAGTTCCTGGCAGATCAGTCCGTAGCTGACGCTGTTGAGGCCGGCGCAGTCGTAGCCGTCGATCGAACTCCCAAACAGGCCGAGGCCGGCCACCTCGCCGACGAGGTGCATTGGAAATTCATGCTTCTCAAAGGCTTCGCGCATGAGAGGAATAACCTTGTCGTCAACAAAACGTCCGACGGAGTCTTTGACCATGACTTCGTCTTCTGAGAGTTCGGATCGGACATCGTAGAGATCGAGCGGATCAAGTGCTTTTGCGCTCACGGCTTTTTTCCTGGAAATTGCGATTTGGGGCGTAGATTCTAGACCAGTTCAGGGCCCGCGGCACTAGGGCCTGTTAACAGGCCCAGTTCTAGAAGGGCACTCCGAAGCGCCGGTAGATCACGGATAACATCCACACCGGGCCGATCATCAACAGTTGAAAATCCTGCAATACTCCGCGCATGCTGCCGGGACCGCGGCGGCCCAGCCACAGGCCGACGGTGCCGGCGACGAGCAGTCCGACAGATACGCCCAGCTGCGGGTACGGCGATTGTGACAGCCACAGCTGCAGCGCCGAAAGGCCCAGCAGAAAGGGCAGCATGCCAATCGCGAGGGACAGCGAGATGATGAAATAGTAGATGGCCGTGGCCATCAGGAACGCGCTGCCCCAGTTCAGGAGAGGCGAGATTTCGTAAAATTCGGCCGGAACGGGGAGGTACCAGAACAGGCCGACGGTGCCGAGAACGACCATCGGCACGGCAGCCCAGTACACCACCGGATTCGTCAGGTCCTCGTGCCCGCGCTCGTAGCGCTCCAGCCAGTTGTCGATTCCGGTCATGCGTCACAGTTTACGCGTTTTAGGTGACTTCTCAGGACATAAATCCGTCAATTAAGCATGCGTTCAGGTACGCGGACAGTACAATGCACGCTACGATTCGCAACGATCCATGCAAGCCAGAGGGAACCTCATGAACAAGCGATCTGGAAAAATAATTCTCGCAGTAACCGCCGCAACCGTGTTTGCGAGCGGTTGCACGACCCTTGACCCGTACACGCGTGACGAAAAGACCAGCCAGACGACGAAGGGCGCGCTCATCGGCGCCGGCATCGGTGCGGTTGTCGGCCTGATGTCTGGCGACGACGCGGTCGAGCGGCGTCAGCGCGCACTGATTGGCGCAGGCGTTGGCGCTCTCGCGGGTGGCGCCGTGGGCGCTTACCAGGACAGGCAGGAGGCTGCGTTACGCGCGGAACTCGAAGGCACGGGCGTCTATGTTCATCGCGACGGCGACAACATCACGCTCAACATGCCGGGCAACATTACGTTTGCGACGAACAGCTCGGACCTGAGTCCGGCGTTCTTTGACGTATTGAGTTCAGTGGGCAAAGTCCTGGGTGAATTCGACAAGACGGTCGTTGAAGTGGCTGGTCATACGGACAGCACCGGCACCGACGCTTATAACCAGAGCCTGTCGGAGCGCCGTGCCAGCTCGGTGGCCGCGTACCTGAAAAGCCAGGGCGTCAATCCCCAGCGTGTCATCGCGGTCGGCATGGGTGAGTCATACCCGATAGCCGACAACGGTACAGACGTCGGGCGCCAGGCGAACCGTCGCGTTGAAATTACGATGGTGCCTGTCACCAGTAGTTAAGACGAAGCACAGAACAAGGAAGCGTGGCGGCCAGGGATGGCCCACCGCGCTTTTTTTTGGCACCAGGAAAGTGCCAGCCCGGACAACAATCAGAATACAAGGGCGTCAGCTTGAACCGAGCGTTTACGAAACGCGATGAAGGTGAGTGGATCGAAGTGAGCGGCTTCGTCCGGCGCCTGTTGTCGGACGACAACGATGGTTCCAGGCACCAGCGGTTCGTCGTCGATATTGGCAATCGCCGGACGCTTCTTATCGCGCACAATATTGAACTGGCCACGCGCGTGCCGCTCGGCATGGGCGACCGCGTAAACGTCAGGGGCATGTACGAGTGGAATGACCTGGGCGGACTTGTGCACTGGACGCATCATGATCCGCAGGGGGTCGAGGATGGCGGCTGGGTGCGTTACCGGCGCAAGGAGTATGCATAAAAAAGGCCGCTCACGCGGCCTTTTCATTGTGCTTGTTGTGGGTCGTCGTCAGACGGCCATCGCATTACGCAGTTTCTTGATCGCGTTGGCCTCGAGCTGACGGATGCGCTCGGCTGAGATACCGTACTCGTCGGCGAGCTCATGCAGCGTCATCTTGCTCTCGGTCAGCCAGCGCGCCTCGATGATACGCCGTGCGCGGTCGTCAAGAATGTTCAACGCCGCGGTCATGCGCGTCGTTGCATCTTCATTGAAATCGGCAGTCTCGACCTGCTTGGCCGGATCCGAGTCCGGAGCAGGCAGGTAGGCAGCCGGCGTGAAGTTGCGCTCGTCGTCAAGATCAGGCGTCGGGTCGAAGATCGCGTCGCGCGAGTGCAAGCGCTTCTCCATTTCCGTGACTTCTTTCGTACTGACGCCAAGATCCTCTGCAACCGCTTCAGTTTCCGCCGCCGACAACCAGGCAAGCGTTTTCTTCTTCTTGCGAAGATTGAAGAACAATTTGCGTTGCGCCTTGGTCGTCGCAACTTTCACGATGCGCCAGTTCTTGAGAACAAACTCGTGAATTTCGGCGCGGATCCAGTGGACGGCGAACGAGACGAGTCGTACATCGTAGCTCGGGTCAAAGCGCTTGACGGCTTTCATCAGGCCGACGTTGCCTTCCTGAATAAGATCATTCAGGGGAAGGCCGTAGCCCGTGTAGCCCTTGGCGATGTGGACGACGAATCGCAGGTGCGCCATAACAAGCTCGCGTGCGGCTTCGAGATCTTCTTCATCCCGGAAACGCGTGGCCAGCGACTGTTCGTCCTCCTTGGACAGCACGTCAATCGAACCGACAGCCTGGATGTAGGCGTCGAGACTGCCTACCGGACCTGCCAGTGCGAGTTCGTGATTAGTTGTGGCTAGAGCGGTTGTCATCAATTGCCTCCGTTATGGCGTTCAATTTTAGCACTCGGCAACTTAGAGTGCTAACAGGTTCCGCAGTTCCGCCTGCGGGGGAAAAATAATGCCTTGTAGATCAAAAGTATACGGTGTCCTGTCAAGCGTATTTGTAACATTATGCAACGTCGGATCGAGGTGCTTCCCAGGCGAAATCAACGAATTCCTTGTCCAGGGTTGTGCCGGCGATGTGGTTCGTATAGTTGCTGATCGTCTTCATGGCCACACCCAGCACGACCTCGAGGATCTGGTGCTGGCCGTAGCCTGCTGCCAGAAAGTTCCCGATATCCGCGTCAGACAGCCACCCTCGCTGATCGACCATTTTTCGCGTAAATACCCGTAATGCCTCAAGTTTTTCATCCGCAATCGGCTCGTCGTTGCGAATCGACGCGATGACATCCGAGCGCAGCTTCTGCATGGCCGAGATGGCGGAATGGGCGCCGACGCAGTACTCGCAGGCGTTATACCGGCTGACCGTCAAAAGGATGACCTGCTGCTCCGTGGCGTCGAAGCTCGATTCGCCAACCAGCTGGCCGAGCGCCAGGTAGGCCTTGGCGGTGACAGGCGCATGCGCCATATTCCCCATCAGGTTCGGGACGAAACCGTAGCTCTTCTGTACTTGCTCGAGCACCTCGCGGCCTTCCGCGTCAGCTGTTTCGAGGGTGTGGGGAGTAAAGTCGGTCATGAGCGCGCCTCTTAGTTGAATGTTTATTCAAAAATAAGTCAAAAAATATGGCCTTCTGCCAGGCCGGAAGCAAATACTAGCTATTCTTGAATAATAATTCAAGTATGACTACAATACACCTATGCCAAGACACGCTGAATACAACCGGGACACGGTCATCGCCGCTGCAACGGCCGTCTTCTGGGAGCGCGGCTACAGCCAGACGTCCATCGGGGATCTCGTGGCCGCCACCGGGCTGCAGCCCGGCAGCCTGTATGCCGCGTTTGGCAACAAAAAGGGCCTGTTTCTCGAGGTCATCGATCGGTATAACCAGGATTTCATCGGCAGGATTCGCCGCCTGCGGCTCGAACGGGGAGCAGCACTCCCGAAAATCCGTGAATTGCTCCAGCAGATCGTGGAGGAAGCCGCGCAGGGTAATGCCGGCCACGGCTGCCTGACCGTCAATGCGCTGCTCGAGATGTCCCAACACGACGCGGAGATCGCCAGGCGTTTGCAGGCCTACAACGCGCAGCTAAGAAAGGCGTTTGCCTGGCTGGTCAGGGATGCGCAAACCGAGGGCGATGTCGTCACCGGTCAGGATCCGAACGAGCTGGCCACCTTCGTCATCAACAACATCTGGGGCATGCGAGTCATGTGCAAGAGCCGGCCGGACCGTGCCAGCCTCGAAGCGATTGTGACCGGCGTTCTTACGGCGCTGCAAAGCAGGCAAAATTAGCGCGGTTCAATACGCCGCATGTGCCTCGCGGTGGTGAACCATGAGCCAAACAATCCGAGAAACACACCGACGCCGATAATGGCCAGCGCCTCATCGAGGCTCATCGCGGCAATCGAAATATTGCTTTGGTAGAGCCCTGCCAGTCTTGCCACCGGGCCGTGTAGCAGGAACAGTCCGTAATAGACGAGCCCCAGCGCCAGTAGTCCCCCGAAGAGGCCGTACCAGAACCCGGTCCAGAGAAACGGGCGGCGCACAAACGCATTGCTCGCGCCGATCAGCTTGGTGACCTCAATTTCATTGCGACGATTTTCAATGTCGAGACGAATTGTATTGCCAATGATGACGACGATCGCGATGGCGAGCAGCGCTGCGCCAATCGCAATGGCTTGCCTGACGATATCCAGAATCGCATGAAAGCGCTGCACCCACTCTGTATCGACCTGGACGAACTCGGTCTCCGGCAAATTGCCGAGCTCCTCCTGCAGCAAAATCATTGAGTCACTGGTATTCCCCGCACTGGGACGAACCACCAGCGTGTGTGGCAATGGATTGTCCGGGAGCTGATCAAGTGCCGACCCAAATCCGGAGTGCACCTTGAAATCCGCCAGCGCTTTCGACGCACTGATAAACGAAACCGAATCCACGTCCGCTCGTTGTTCAATAAGCCGACCCAGGCCCGCAGCCTGGTCCTCCGTGACGTCCTGCTTCAGGAACACCGAAAAATCGAGCGCATTATCCCAACTGCCGCTGATTGACTGCGCGTTCTTGACGATCAGGTTGATTGCAGCCGGCAGCGCGAGCGTCACCGCAATCACCAGTACGATCATGAAACTCGAAAATGGATGTCGCACGAGCCGTCCAAGCGAGCCGACCGAAATGCTGACGTGACGTGAAAACCAGATCGCCAGCGGGCTTGATCTCCGCACGGGCGCGACGGCATCGGCATTACGCGTTACAGCCATTCGTCAGCCTCCTCTTCCACCTCGGGCTGCAGCCGCCCCTCTTCGAGCGCAATTCGTCGGCAGCCCAGGCGATCGATCAATGCGATATCGTGACTCGCAATCAGCAGCGTGACGCCGACTTCGTTGAAGCGGCGAAATATGCGCATGACTTCCAGCGAAAGCTCGGGATCCAGGTTGCCGGTCGGTTCGTCGGCAATCAGCAGCTTCGGCCGCGACACGATGGCGCGCGCGATACCTACCCGTTGCTGCTCGCCGGCGGACAGCGTCTCCGGACGCTGCTTCTCCTTGTGCAGCAGGCCGACCTGGTCGAGGGCCGCCCGCACCTTGCGGCTCGCTTCCCGGTGCCCGACGCCCGCAATCACCAGCGGCAGCGCGACGTTGTCAGCCACCGGCCGGTCGTACAGCAACTTGTGGTCCTGGAAGACCATCCCGATCTGCCGACGATAGGCAGGAATCCTGCGTCGTTTCACTCGCCGCGTGTTCATGCCATCGACGATTACCTCCCCATTCGTGGGACGTTCAATCAGCGCAATCAGGCGTAGCAACGTGCTTTTGCCGGCACCGGAGTGGCCGGTCACGAAGACCATCTCGCCTTTGTCCACGGCGAGACTCAGACCGGAAAGAGCTTCCTGCCCTCCGGGAAATCGCTTGGTGACGTTTTCGAGCTGAATCATCAAGTCGTGGCTTCAGCTTTGTTGTCCTGATGTGAGCAATGCATCCGCAAACTCCGTCGCAGAAAACGTCTGCATGTCCTCCGCGGCTTCACCGATACCGATAAAGCGTACCGGTACACCGATCCGGCCGGCGATAGCGAGAAGAATGCCACCCTTAGCGCTGCCGTCCAACTTCGTTACCGTAAGCCCGGTAAGCCCGAGCGCCTCGTGGAACTTCTCAGCCTGGACCAGCGCGTTCTGGCCCTGGCTGGCGTCGAGGACCAACATGATTTCATGCGGTGCCGTTGCGTCGCGCCTCGCAATGACGCGTTTTACTTTTGCGAGTTCGTCCATCAGCCCCGTCTGGCTTTGCAGCCTCCCGGCGGTGTCCGCCAGCAGGATATCGATGTCGCGCGCCCGCGCCGCATCCATCGCATCGAAGATAACGGCCGCCGGGTCGGCCCCGGCCTGCTGCGCGATAACGGGGACGCCGTTTCTCTCACCCCACGCCTGGAGCTGTTCTACCGCCGCGGCGCGAAACGTGTCGCCCGCCGCCAGCATGACCGAGTAGCCCTGATCCTTGAAGCGCCGCGCAAGTTTGCCAATCGTTGTCGTCTTGCCCGCACCATTCACACCCACCATGAGAATGACATACGGTCCTTCGGCATTCGGGTTCTCGATGGTTAGCGGCTTTTCAACCGGCTCGAGAATGTCACACACGGCGCTGTGCAGCCCGCGCTGCAGCGCCTCGACGTCCTTGAGCTCTTTGCGCGCGAGCCGTTTTTGCAGCTCGGCAATGATGCGCTCGGTGGTCTCGACGCCGACGTCGGCCATCACGAGAAGGCTCTCAAGCTCCTCGAGGACGTCTTCATCGATCTTGCCCCCGGGCGCGAGATTGGCGAGATCATAGGTTAGCCAGCTGTCGCCTCGATTAATGCGGGCGCGAAGGCGCTTGATGAAGCCTTCGCGATTCTCGGGCTTTTCCTTTTTCCCAAACATACGTTTACGATTCAGATACTCAAGGTGGGACGGCCGTGGCCAGACAAAAACAAAGTGCCAAATCCAAAAGCGGACGGCTGCGTATTGTAGCGGGAAACTGGCGTAGCCGCCTTTTGGATATTGCCGAGGTCGAGGGCCTTCGCCCGACCTCGGAGCGGATTCGCGAGACCCTCTTCAACTGGCTGGCGCCGATTCTTCACGGGTCGCGCTGCCTTGATCTCTACGCCGGAACCGGCGCGCTTGGCCTGGAAGCCCTGTCGAGGGGGGCTGCGGAAGCCGTCTTCGTCGAACGCTCCCCGGTGGCGGCCCGGCAGCTGCAAAAGAACATCGATCTGCTCGACGCACGCGGCGCACGCGTCGTCACGCAGGACGCACTGGACTACCTGCAGCGGGCGGCGTCACGGCCGTTCGACCTCGTGTTCCTCGACCCGCCGTTTGCCGACGACTTGCTCGAGGAAACGTGTAGACTGTTGGCAGCTCAAGACCTGCTCGCAGCCGGAGCACGGGTCTACCTGGAGCAGGATCGGGCAAAGCCCGAGCCACGGTTACCTGACAACTGGACAATCAAGAAGAACAAAACCGCAGGCAACGTTCGCTACTTGCTTGCGATGGTTGAAGAGGACGACGAGCGATGATTATTTCTGCGATGTATCCGGGCACGTTCGACCCGATTACGCTGGGGCACGAGGACTTCGTGCGACGAGCATCGAGGCTTTATGAAAAGGTCGTGGTTGCCGTCGCGGCCGATACCGGGACCAAGAAAACGATGTTCTCGTTCGACGAACGTGTCGATCTCGCCCGGCGTTCACTCGCGGATATCGGCAACGTGGAGGTGATGGGCTACCAGGGGCTGACTATCGACTTCGCGGTCGAGAATGATCTTGCAGTCATTGTGCGTGGACTGCGGGCCGTATCCGACTTCGAGTACGAGTTTCAGCTTGCGAGCATGAACCGGGCGCTGACCCGGGAAGTCGAAACCGCATTCCTCACGCCGACCGACAAGTACACATTCATTTCCTCGACCCTGGTGCGTGAAGTGGCACAGCTCGGCGGAGACGTCACGCAGTTTGTCTCGCCGCTGGTCAAAGAGGCACTGCTAAAGAAAGTCGGGCGGGCCTGATCAGGTCTGGCAGGACTTGCAGTAGTAGGTCGAGCGCTGACCCTGGACAAACGCCCTGATGATCGTGTTGCAGCAGCGGCAATGCTCACCCTCCCGATCGTAGACTTCGAGCTGCTGCTTGAAGTAGCCCGGTTCGCCATCGCCACCGTAGAAATCCCGTAGCGTCGTTCCGCCCGCCTTTATTGCTCGGGCAAGGATGTCCTTTATCGCATCGGCGAGTGCGTCATAACGATGCCGCGCGGTTCGACCTGCGGCGCGCTTCGGGTTAATGCCGGCGAGGAACAGCGACTCGCTGGCATAGATGTTCCCGACGCCGACAACCACGTGCGCATTCATGATGAACTGCTTGATGCTGACCTTGCGTCCGCGCGACTTGCGCCACAGGTATTCGCCGTCAAACCCGTCGCCCAGCGGTTCCGGCCCGAGTTTCTCGAGCAGGGGGTGCGCCAGCGGGTCTTTGCTGAGATGGAAAGAGCCGAAGCGTCGTGGGTCCCGAAAGCGCAGGGTCTTCCCCGAGTCGAGCTCAATGTCGATGTGATCGTGCACACTGGCGGGCGCGCCTTTGTCGACGATGAAGACGCTGCCCGTCATGCCGAGGTGCAGGATGATCGTATCGGCGTCGGTACCGATCAGGATGTACTTGGCGCGCCGTCCGACAGATTCAATTGAGCGCCCGCGAAGCGTGCTTTCGACGCCCTTCGCAACGGGCCAGCGCAGGCGGCGGTCGCGGACGACCACGCGGTCGATTCTCGTATCCACGATCCACGGCTCGATGCCGCGGCGGCTGGTTTCAACTTCAGGTAATTCGGGCATGGCCTATTGTAGTTCGCAGGTACAAAAAAACCCGCACAAGGCGGGCCTTTCTGGAACAACGCCGAGCGTTGCTACTTGATCTTGGCTTCTTTGTAGATTACGTGCTTGCGGATCGTCGGATCGTACTTCTTCGTCTCCAACTTCTCAGGGTGCAAGCGCTTGTTCTTCGTAGCCGTGTAGTAATGACCAGTGCCGGCCGTCGATACGAGTTTGATCTTGTCGCGCATATCAAATTCTCCGCTTAAACGTGCGTGCCGGCAGCGCGCAGGTCAGCGATGACCTTTTCGATACCGTGCTTGTCGATGATGCGCAGGCCCTTGTGAGACACGCGCAGGCGCACATAGCGCTTCTCGGCTTCGATCCAGAATCGCTTGTTCTGCAGGTTGGGCAGGAAGCGACGGCGAGTTCTGTTTTTAGCATGAGAAACGTTGTTGCCGCTCATCGGGCGCTTCCCAGTCACTTGGCAAACCTTGGACATGAACTTAAGTCTCTGATTCTATTAATAGTTGCCCGCGCAGGGCGGGCAGAGAGCGAGACTTTATACCAGTGACAGCTATGCAATTCAAGCGCTCATTGGCCGATATCGGTGGATATCCTGGAAGCGGCGTCAAATAAGGCCTCGACTGGCCAGCGAGGTGGCCGGGCCGTCGCCGATTATGAGGTGATCCAGGAGCCGGATATCGACCAGTTCGAGGGCCGATTTGAGGCGCTTCGTGATGCGTTCGTCAGCCCGGCTCGGCTCGGCGACGCCGCTCGGGTGGTTATGGGCCAGGATCACCGCGGCCGCGTTGACGGCCAGGGCCTCCTTGACCACCTCCCTCGGGTATACGCTCGTGCCGTCTATCGTGCCGCGAAACAGCTCGTCGAAGCTCAGCACGCGATGGCGGTTGTCGAGAAACAGGCAGCAGAACAGCTCGTGATCGAGGTGCTGCATGCGGGCCTTGAGGTAGCTTTCAGTATCGGCAGGGCTCCGGATCGCCGCGCCCGCCGGCAAGGATTCCGAATAGTAGCGGCGTGCCAGTTCGGGCAAAGCGCGGAGCGCCACGAGCCGGCTGTGGCCGATGCCGTGGCAGCGAAGCAAGTCGTCCGATTCCGCCTGTAACAGCTGCCGCAGGCTGCCGAAGCGGGTCAAAAGGCGAGCCGCGACGCGGTCACTCAGGACAGCGGCCAGCAGCCGCGTGTCGCTCCAATCCCTGGGCGTATCGTCTTCCATGCGCCATGCTGATATTTCGGGGCATATGCTTACAACCAGACATTCTTTGCCGAATTACCGGTTTCCCCGTGGACGCGATAAGCTCCTGCCTATGAACATCGTACTTGGCATCACTGGCGGTATCGCTGCCTACAAGGCGCCCGACCTCGTGCGGCGTCTCAAGGAACGTGGCGGCGACGTACAGATCGTGATGACGGCGTCGGCGGCCGAATTCGTCACGGATACGGCTTTGCAGGCAGTCTCCGGCAGGCCGGTTCGCTCCAACCTGTGGGACAAGGAAGCCGAGCGCGCCATGAGTCACATCGAACTCGCTCGCTGGGCCGACGTCATTCTGATTGCGCCGGCGACAGCCGAGGTAATGGCGCGCATCGTCAGTGGCGGCGCGCCCGACCTGCTCACGACGATCTGCCTTGCGACCGAGGCGCCGATCGCGGTTGCGCCTGCCATGAACCATGTCATGTGGAGCAACCCTGCGACCCAGGCAAACCGCAAGGTGCTCGAGGAGCGCGGCATTCATATTCTCGGCCCGGGTGTCGGTTCGCAGGCCTGCGGCGAAACCGGTGCGGGCCGAATGCTCGAGCCCGACACGATCGCGGCCGCCGTATTCGACCTGGGCGTGGGGAAAGGCGAAGGTCTCCTGACCGGCAAGAAAGTGGTGATTACGGCGGGCCCGACACGGGAGCCGATCGACCCGGTGCGTTACATCACCAATCGCAGCTCCGGGAAAATGGGCTACGCGATGGCGCGGGCGGCAGCGGCGCAGGGCGCAGACGTCATCCTGATAAGCGGCCCCGTCAGTCTTCCGGAGCCGCCAGGCATTGAGGTTCGCAAGGTCGTCACGGCCGCTGACATGTTCGACGCGACGCATGAGTGTATCGGTGACGCCGACATCTTCGTCGCAGCCGCGGCCGTAGCGGACTACCGCCCGGCGGATATGAAAAAACAGAAGATCAAGAAGAACGAAGAATCGATGAGTATCGACCTCGTCCGTTGTCCCGACATTCTCGCATCGGTAGCGGCGTTAGACGTCGGCCCGTTTACGGTGGGTTTCGCGGCGGAGACCGAGAAGGTCGATGACTATGCCCGATCGAAGCTGGAGAAAAAGGCGCTCGACATGATCATCGCGAACCGGGTTGGCGACGATTGCGGATTCGATAGTGATGACAACAGCGTGAACGTTCTCTGGGCCGATGGGGAGCAGCGTTTTGCGGAGGCGAGCAAAACCGAGCTGGCGCATGATCTCATTGAACTCGTTGCACGACGCTTCTATGCTGCTCGCGGTACCGATACCCAGCCACGACTCACGGTCATCGCCAACACCGACTGAAGGGACAGCAATGCGCTCTATTGAACTAAAGATCCTCGATCCACGCGTCGGGGACTCGATCCCCTTGCCGCACTACGCCACCGACGGTTCCGCGGGACTCGACATGCGCGCCTGTATCGACGAAGCGCTGACGGTGGAGCCGGGTGAGACGGTGCTGGTGCCGACGGGCCTCGCGATTCACGTTGCGGACCCAGGCCTGGCGGCGGTGCTGTTGCCACGGTCCGGGCTGGGTCACAAGCACGGGCTCGTGCTCGGCAATCTCACGGGCCTTATTGATTCCGATTACCAGGGGCAGGTGTTTATCTCCTGCTGGAACCGCGGTAGCAACAGCTACGAAGTTCAACCGGGCGAGCGCATTGCACAAATGGTGTTCGTGCCCGTCGAGCAGGTCGAGTTCAGCGTAGTGGACGAGTTTGATACCAGCGACAGGGGCGCTGGTGGATTCGGACATTCGGGTACGGCCTGACAAACCACAAGAAAGGTAAGCACATTGAAAGACGAAACATTAGCGATCCACGCCGGGTTCAAGTCGGATCCGACATCCAATGCGGTCTCAGTCCCGATCTACCAGACTGTGGCCTACGAGTTCGAAAGCGCACAGCACGGCGCGGATCTCTTCAACCTCGAGGTTGAG
Organism: uncultured Woeseiaceae bacterium; assembly: GCA_945787845.1. GTDB lineage: Bacteria > Pseudomonadota > Gammaproteobacteria > Steroidobacterales > Woeseiaceae > UBA1847. The sequence continues at coordinate 194,766 of CALZJH010000008.1, forward strand.
GGCAATATCTATTCGCGCATCATGAACCCGACCGTTGACGTCCTCGAGAAGCGGTCGGCCGAACTGGAAGGCGGCATCGCGGGTCTCGCTCTCAGCAGTGGCAGTGCGGCAATCAACTATTCGATCCTGAATATTGCTGAGAACGGCAACAATATCGTGACCGTGCCGCAGCTCTACGGTGGTACCTATACGTTGTTCAAGCACATGTTGCCGAAGCTCGGTATCGAGGTTCGCTTCGCGGCCGACGACTCGCCCGCGGCGATGCAGAAGCTGATTGACAGCAAGACGTCGGCCATTTTTTGCGAGTCAATCGGCAACCCGGCCGGCAACATCATCGATATTGAAGCGTTGGCGGATATGGGGCACGAACATGGCGTGCCGTTGATCGTGGACAACACGGTGGCGACGCCGGCGCTCATCAAGCCGATCGAGTGGGGCGCCGACATCGTCGTCAATTCACTGACCAAGTACATGGCGGGGCACGGCAATTCGCTGGGCGGTGTGATCGTCGATAGCGGTGAGTTCCCCTGGGCCGATCATGCCAGGAAATTCCATATGCTGACGGAGCCCGAGCCGTCCTATCATGGGGTTGTCTATACCGAGGCATTCGGGGCCGCAGCGTACATCGGGCGCGTACGCACGGTGCCACTCAGGAACACGGGGTCGGCGCTTAGCCCTATGAATGCTTTCCTGATTCTGCAGGGTCTTTCCACGTTGCCGCTGCGTATGGAACGGCATTGCGATAACGCGCTGGCCGTTGCCAAACATCTCGAGAATCACGAGCGGGTCGAATGGGTGAGCTACGGTGGACTCTCATCTTCGCCTTATTACGATCTCGCCCAGAAATACACCGGCGGAAAACCATCGGCCCTGTTGACCTTCGGGATCAAAGGCGGATTCGATGCGGGCGTGAAATTCTATGACGCCCTCAACATGTTCCTGCGTCTCGTCAATATCGGCGACGTGAAATCACTAGCATCGCACCCCGCTTCGACAACGCATCGGCAGCTAACGGCTGAAGAGCTGGAAGCGGCGGGCGTGACGCCGGACATGATTCGCCTGTGTGTCGGCATCGAGCACATCGACGACATTCTTGCCGATCTCGAGCAGGCCCTGGCCGCGTCAGCCTGAGGGCGTGTCGTGTGGTCTAGAAGCCGAGCCCCCGCAGGGGCTCGGCCCGCCGCCGCCGTCGCGACCTACTGCTCGGAATCGTTCTCGCCGGTCAGCGCCTTATCCAGCATCTCGACCAGCTCGTCCCGGCTGTAGCTGTAAGGGCCCCATGCGTTCAGCTGGACGAGCTCATTGACCTTCGTGCCAATCGTCCGCTCCTGTTCGCCGGCATTGGGAACAACCACGTAGCGTCGAAGCGGCTTCTCGTCAAACAGGGCATGGAAGAACGCCTCGGTAACCTCGTCAGGTTCCTTGTAAGACAACTCGCGCTCTGCGGTTGCCTCGTAGGCTTTCTTCATTTCCTCGGGAACTTCGCCCAGTGAAGTTTTTACCTTCTCCATCTCACGGGAGACGCTGGAGCGACGGATATTCGATTTGTAGTTGCCCGGCTCGACCACGCTGACCCAGACGCCGTGTGGTTCCATCTCCATGGCGAAGGAGTCGGTGTAAGCTTCGATCCAGTGCTTGCTGCCGGCATAGGCGCTGAACCCCGGGAACGCTGAAATCGTGCCCGCGATCGAACCGGTGGTCACGATGCGGCCCTTGGACTCCATGACGAACGGTGCAAACGCCTGGGTCGTCCGATAGACGCCTTCGACATTGACGTCGTAGACAAACGACTGGTCCTCAACCGGTGTATCGACCACCTCGCCACCGCCGCCGACCCCGGCGTTATTCACCAGGCCGTACAGACCGGTGCCCTTTTCCTTGATCATCGCCGCTACTGCATCGACCTGGTCCTGCCTGGTGACGTCGAGCTGCACAGCCGTGATGTTGTCGATCGCGTCCAGTTCGGCGAGGTCTTTGTCTTTACGTGCGCCGGCGTAGACGTGGTAACCCTTTTCCGCCAGCGATTCGGCGAGATGTCGGCCGATACCCGTGCTGGCGCCGGTGACAAGAATGGATTCCTTTTGCTCGGCGAACGTCGCCTGGGGTGCCGCAAACAATACAATAGCCGCTGCCAGGGTGACGGCTAGCTTGAGAGGGTTGGTCATGGTGTGTCCCTTTTTGTTGTTCGAATAATGGGGGACATTACCACACGATTTAGAGAATCTAGTCGATGCCTTTCAGAATCTTGAAGCGGGCGATGTCGCCGTCGAAACGTTCGACGATCAGCCTTTCATCGGTTTCGAATTTTGTCAGGTTGCGCTGGTGACGGTTAATCGTCTCTTTGGTCTTCTGCAATTCCGCCGCGAGCCCTTCGTCGATCATTGGCGCGCTGGCGTCCTCACTGTAAGGCTGGTAGTTGGACGCTTCGTCGCGCAGTTTCTGCAGGCGGCGTTCGAGGTTCCGCAGGTAGAGCTCTGTCACTCTCGACTGTGCCTGGAACAGCTCCACGCGACGGTCGCGGTGCAAGACGATTTCATCGACTGAGAGATAGGTTGCGAGCAGGGCGCGGTCGGCACGCATTTGCAGTTCCTGTGCAACGCGGCGCTCATTATCGATTCTTTCCTGTTCCAGCTGCTCCTCGGTCTTCTTGCCTTCGAGCTCTGCAACCGTGACACCATGCTCGTTGAGCACTTCCTTGGGCCGCTCGGCAAACTCTGCGGGAATGCTGTCACCGTAGTACACGTTGCCGTCAGCGTCTTCCCACTTGTAGAGGTTCTGCTCATCCTTGGCGTAGCCCGTGGATGCCAGGGCGAGGAGCGCAGTTGTGGTGATAAATTTCCGCATAAGCAAAATATGCCAGTAATAATTGGGCGACAACCGGGACTGGTTCTCGTTATTGCAGCTTAGTCCGCTTTTCGCACGCTGTAAATCGGTATCGAATCTAAAAATTTCAATAACTTACGAGATCACACCGTATTGCTTGCGATACGCTAGGACTGGCTCCAGGTATTGCTCGTACTCGCTTGATTCCTCAAGAATATCGATAAGGTCGTCGAGCTGCACGATGCTGATAACAGGGATGCCAAGCGACTGTTTGAGTTCCTGGACGGCCGAAAATGCGCCTTGTCCGCGCTCCTGGCGGTCCAGGGAGATGACCAGTCCGGCGATGTCCGCGCCGGCTGCCGAGATAATCTGGTAGGCCTCGCGTACGGCTGTGCCGGCCGTGATGACATCGTCGACGATCAGCACGTCGCCCGACAGGGGCGCACCGACCACGCTGCCGCCCTCTCCATGCGCCTTGGCCTCTTTGCGATTGAAAGAGTACGGCACGTCGATGTCGTGATGCTCGGCAAGCGATGCGGCGGCCAGCGTCGCCAGCGGAATACCCTTGTAGGCCGGGCCAAACAGCATGTCGAAGCGGAGATCGGCTTCGGCGATCGCGGCGGCGTAGTAGCGACCCAGTTTGGCCGCGGCGTAGCCGGTATTAAAGAGGCCGGCGTTAAAAAAGTACGGGCTCGTGCGTCCGGATTTCAGGGTAAATTCGCCGAACCTCAGTACGCCGAGTTCGAGTGCGAGTTCGATGAATTCTCGTTTGTAGCCACGCATGCGATGGGTCTTCTGTATGATTGCCCGTTGATGCGGATTATGACATAGGAGACGCGTTTGTTTCGCGTTATGAGCCTGAATGCGAATGGCATTCGGGCGGCAGCCCGCAAGGGTTTTTTCGAATGGATGGCCGAGCAGAATGCGGATGTTATCTGCATCCAGGAAACCAAGGCGCAGGTGCATCAGCTCACGGACGACATCTTCTCGCCCGCGGGCTACCACAGCTACTACGAGGACGCCGAGAAGAAGGGCTACAGCGGCACCGCGATCTTCACGCGTCACAAGCCGAAAAAAGTCATTCACGGTTACGGTGACGAAGAGTTCGACAACGAGGGTCGCTACCTCGAAGTGCAGCTGGGCGGCATCAGCGTGGTGTCGCTGTACCTGCCTTCCGGCTCTTCGAAGGAAGAGCGGCAAATCGCGAAGTACCGTTGCATGGATTCGTTCACCGAGCACCTCAGGAAACTGAAGCGCCGGCGTTCTGAATACGTTATCTGCGGTGACTGGAACATCGTTCACAAGGAAGGCGACATCAAGAACTGGATGCAGAACCAGAAGAACTCGGGATGCCTGCCTGAAGAGCGCGCCTGGCTGGACAAGGTGTTCGGTGAGTACGGTTGGGTCGACGCATTCCGGACGCTCGAGCAGGAGCCGGAGCAATACACGTGGTGGTCCAATCGCGGTCGCGCCTGGGACAACAACGTCGGGTGGCGCATCGATTACCACGTTGTCACACCGGGCCTGAAAGACAAGGTGCTGCGTACCGAGATCTATCGGGAACAACGCTTCTCGGATCATGCGCCGTTGACCATGGACTACGATTGGGTGCATGACGGCTGAAGCGCCACTGGATCGAACACGCCGGGAGACCTTCAAAGAGGCCATCCTGAATCGGCGTATGCTGATCTGCGTCTTTACGGGATTCACGTCCGGCATGCCGCTGTACGTGCTGTTCCAGCTATTGCCCGGCTGGCTGCGGACCGAGGGCGTCGGCCTGGCCGAGATCGGCTTCTTTGCGCTCGTCCAGTTTCCTTACGCGTGGAAATTCGTATGGTCGCCCGTAATGGATCGGTACACATTGCCGTTCCTCGGACACCGTCGTGGCTGGATGTTGCTCACGCAGGTACTGCTGCTCGTTTCGATCGGTGTCATGGGCTTCATCAAACCCGGCCTGAACATCTGGGTCGTTGCGTACCTGGCGGCGGCCGTTGCGTTTTTCAGCGCGAGCCAGGACATCGTGCTCGACGCTTATCGAAGGGAACTGCTGCCGGATGTGGAGCTGGGTCTCGGCAATGCGATTCACGTGCAGGCATACCGCTTCTCCGGGCTCATACCGGGTGCGTTGGGGTTCATCCTCGCAGACTATTTCGACTGGCACATTGTCTTCATGCTGATAGGCACATTCATGCTGGTCGGCATCGTCATGACGCTGGTGATCGACGAGGCGATTGAGAATCCGACGCCGCCGCGAACGATGCGTGACGCCGTCGTCGAGCCATTCAAGGAGTTCATTGGTCGCTCGGGTCTCGCCCCGGCCCTCCTCGTGCTTGCATTCCTGTTCCTGTACAAGCTCGGTGACAACATGGCGACTGCCCTGCAGTCGCCGTTCTTCATCGACGTCGGCTTCTCCCTGACGCAGATCGGTGCAATCAGCAAGACAGCCGGGCTCATCGCAGCCAACATCGGCACGATCGTTGGCGGACTCGTCATGGTGAAACTGTCGATCAATCGTGCACTGTGGGTATTCGGCGTCGTGCAGATCGTGAGCATTCTCGGCTTCGCCTTGCTGTCCGAAGTCGGACCGAATCCGTGGATGCTCGGGGTGGTCGTCGCCTTCGAGTACCTGGGAGTGGGCCTGGGCGCCGCTGCGCTGATTGCTTTCATGGCGCGAACGACAAACCCGGCCTTTGCGGCAACCCAGCTGGCGCTGTTCACCGCGCTCGCCTCCGTCCCGCGCGTGTTCGCGAATGCGGTGACCGGCGTCATCGTAGAAGCGACGGGCTGGACCAACTTCTTCTTGCTGTGCACCGCGCTGGCCATCCCGGGCATGCTGCTGCTGTCCAAGGTCGCTCCATGGAATGAGGACACTGTGTGAGCGAGCAGGAAGTTGCCGTCGGCCGTCTCGACGAGCTGGAGAACCCCGGCTGCCGCGAGTTTGAGATCGGTGAGGGCGACTGGCCGTTTCGTGGCTTCGTGGTACGCAAGGGCGACGGGGTCTTCGCCTACCAGAACTTTTGCGTGCATGTCGGCCACCCGCTCAACTGGTCACCCGGCAAATTTCTGACGAAAGACAAGTCGGCGCTGATTTGTGCATCGCACGGTGCAACCTACGAGATCGAGACAGGCTACTGCTATGCCGGCCCCGGCAATGGGCGCAGCCTGCGCAAGGTCGATGTGGAGGTCCGGGATGGCATCGTCTACGTGGCCGGGCCCACCAGCGCGTGAGAAATACGGTAACTGGTACCGATTAGACCTTGTCGAGGAACGCCAGCGGGTCGTGGAAGCCGTTCGGTATGTCGCCTTCTTTCTGGCCGACGTAATCTTCAGGGTCCATGTCGACAGAGCCGGACCAGTCTTCGGGCGCACTGACTTCCGTCAACATGAGCTCCGGCCAGCGCTCAATCTCGTATTCGCCGATGGTGCCGTCGAACTGCTGAATCTCGACCGTCGCGTCGTCTTCGTCAACCGCGACCACCTCGAACAACGTACCGTCAGGTCGCCTGAACCACTGACCGATCACGGGGTATTGAATTGCCATTGCTCGAGGTCCTGAAAAAAACCTGCGTTAACCTATTTATAGATCATGGCGGGAGGAGTGCAAGCAACTAATCGTTATTAGCGGTTTTTTGGAAGCACCAGTCCCAGATACGATGACCCCTCTTCAGGCCGCGCCGTTCGAACTTCGTCTGCGGGCGGTCCAGCGGCCGGTCACCGTCGTGCTCTCGCCGCTCGACGCGGTCAAAACGATCCGAGCGGGAAAGAACGTCGTCAATATGCTCGGCGTAGTTGGCCCAGTCGGTGGCGATGTGCAGGGTCCCGCTGGCGGCGAGCCGATCGGCAACGAGTTCAAGAAAACGCGGCGCGACGATGCGGCGCTTATGGTGCCGTTTCTTCGGCCACGGGTCCGGGAAGTAGAGATTGAGCCGCGCCAGGGAGCCGGGCGGGATCTGGTGGCTTAGAACTTCGATGGCATCGTGATGGATGATTCGCAGATTGCTGATACCTGCCTCTTCGGCCTTCAGCATGCAATGTCCGATGCCCGGTTCGTGGACCTCGATGCCCAGGAAGTCCCAATCCGGATGCGCCACGGCCTGTTCGACGAGTGTCTCCCCATTACCGAAGCCGATCTCCAGGATAAGAGGCGCCGACCGCCCGAACAGGCGCTCGATATCGAGCGCCTCGGTCTCGTGGTCGACACCCAACACCGGCCAGAGCGTGTCGAAAGCGCGCTGCTGTGACGGCGTAATGCGTCCCGCACGGCGCACAAAGCTGCGGATGGTGCGATGGTGAATTTTGTTGTCAGTCGTCACGGCCCGGGGAGAATGAGTGATGGACACGAAAATCTCAATGCGAAAGCGAGCCCCGACCGGCCGATGATTCCGGTTTCCGGGGTTGGCATATGCGTGCATACAACAGTATGCTAAATATCTGTCAGGAAGAGAACGAGGGGGAATCGTGTCTTTTAACTCGAAAATCAAAGGCTTGAGCGCATTTTTCGGTGCCTCGGCTACGGCTGCAGCAACAATTGTTGCTTTTTCGCTACCAAATATTGCGCTCGCCCAGGAAGGCTCCGCGGGCGCGCTCCTGGAGGAAATCGTCACAACGGCACGTAAGAAGAGCAGTGCAGAGGCCGTACAGGATGTGCCCGTTGCGGTCACCGCCTTCGGTGCCGCACAGCTCGACGCGCTGTTCGTGAAGAAGATCGAGGACTTGAGTTACACCATGCCAAACGTGCAGCTCGAATCGGTCGGCACGTTTCCGGGCGTCCAGAACTTCTCGATTCGCGGACAGGGTATCAACAGCTCGATTCCTTCGGTTGACCCGACGGTCGGCGTATTTGTCGACGGACTGTTCATGGGAACGACCTACGGTGTCGTCATTGATACCTTCGACCTCGAAACGGTCGAAGTACTTCGTGGCCCGCAGGGCCTGCTGTTTGGACGCAACGTGACCGGCGGCGCGGTCGTGCTGCGCAATGCGCGTCCGGACGGTGAATCGGCCGTGCGCGTGCGTCTTGGTGCAACCGATGAGGACCAGGTGAACCTGGCCGCCTCCATTGAGGGCGCCCTCGTCGAGGATGTGCTGGCGGCGAAGATGGTCGTCTACTATGACGACGACGAAGGCTACTTCGGAAACACCAACCCGTCGGCACCGAGTCCGGCCCCGCATCCGTTACAGCCCTTCTACGCGAATGCGGCTGACGGCTCGAATGTCGGTGCGCTGCGGACGCGGATGTTCCGCCCCACCCTGGTGTGGACGCCAGACGATTCAACGGATGTATCGATCATCATCGAGCACGGTGAAACGGAAGGTGACGGCGCCTCATGGAGCAACGTTACCGCACAACGTGCCGGCGCTGTCGATGATTTCTCGACCACGTCCGACGAAACGGGGTTCACCAACATCGAATGGACGTCCGGCGTGCTCGAAGCGAACATCGGTGATGTGGGCAACGGTACGCTGACCAATATCCTGGGCTCGCGCCGCGTCAAGGCCGATTCCGCTGCGGACATTGACGGCACCGACCTGCCGATCTTCGCGGCGCCGGGTTTCACCGACCAGAAGCAGCTCAGTAACGAACTGCGCTGGGCAGGCAGCTTCTCGGACAATTGGGAAGCGACCCTGGGTGTCTACTACTTCCAGCAGGACATTACCTATCGCGAAGCCCGCTACATCTGGCTGCCGCCGCCGCTCGGTCCGGCACCGTTCGGTGTGAACCTGCAGCGCGCACTGGGTGGTGACATGGATGCGAAGAACTTCGGTGTCTTCTGGAACAACGACTTCCACGTCGGTGACCGCGTCACGCTCACGGCAGGTCTGCGCTACACGGACGAGCGGAAGTCTGCGCAGATCATCACGGGTGGCTGCTCGGACAACGTCGGCTTCAATTGCACGTTCCTTGACCTGGACGGCGACTGGAACAACGTTACGCCGAAACTTGGCGTGCAGTTCCGCATGACCGATGACGCCCAGCTGTACGCGTTCTGGACGAAAGGTTACCGCTCCGGCGGCTTCAACTTCCGCAACGCCAAGCCGACCGTAATTCCGCCGGGACCCACGCTCGAAGAAGAAAACAATACGATCGAGATTGGGCTCAAGGCTGACCTGCTTGATGGCCGTATGCGTCTGAATATTGCTGCGTTCCAGAACAAGGTCGACGATATGCAGCGCGAACTCAACGTGCCGGATCCCGACGTTATCGTTCTGCAGGGTACGATCAACGCAGGCGATGTCACGATCCAGGGCGTCGAACTCGACTTCGTGGGTCTGATTACGGACAACTTCTCGATCAGCGCGTCCTACGGCTGGCAGGACGGGGAATACGACAGCGTCAACCCGGCGTTCGCATCGTTCCTCGGTTCGGATCTGCCGCGCCTGGCGCCGACCAACTACAGTGTCGGCCTGACCTGGGATATCCCGGCTGGTTCGAACATGTTCAGCCTGATGGTTAACCACAGCTATCGCGAGAGCCATCCTTACGACGATGCGAACCTGCAGTTCTTTGATGATCAGCGCCGCACGAACGCGAGCATCAACTGGTTCTCGGCCGATGACACGTGGAACGTGTCGCTCTACGGCAAGAACCTCGAGGATGAGGCGAACTGGGGTAACCTGACGTCCATCGCAGGACTGTGGGTTGCCGGTCCGATGAAGAAAGGCCGCATACTCGGCCTCGAGGTCAACTATCGGCGGTAACGCGCTGTTACAAGCCATTGAAGGCCGCCTCCGGGCGGCCTTTTTTATGGCTCAACCTTGTCGGCGAAAACGATGGGGCTGGCCTGCTCCGGCCAGCGGCCCTCGATGTCCTTGTAGTGCTCGCGAATGACGGCGAGGTCGGTGTCGACATCGCCGGTCAGGTCCACTCGCGGACCGATGCCGATGCGCTTGTTGCGAAAGTCGAGGAAACCGATGTACACGGGAACCCTGGCACCCAGGGCGATTCGATAGAAGCCAGTCTTCCACCCCGGTTTCAGGCTGCGCGTGCCCTCGGGCGCAAGGCCGAAGTAGAACGAGTCGTGACGCTCGAATTCATTGATCGCCTGCTGTACCACATTGATCGCACGATCGCGGTCGAGCTCGATGGCGCCGAGGCCGCGCAGCAGTTTTCCGAGCGGAAACCAGAACAGCGACTTCTTCGCAAAGAATTTGATGTCGAGGCCGACCGCCACCTTGTAGATCAGCGCCCATATGCCATCCCAGTTGGACGTGTGAGGCGCTGCAATGATGACGGCCTTAGGCGCTTCGGGGATACCACCCACGGGCGTCCAGCCACCGATTCGCAGCAACAGGCGGGCGAATTTCTTAAGCACAGCTATGTCCCAGGGCGGAAGCTCGAGATTTGAGGAGTACTCGGAACAGGAAAGGTAACATGACCGGTGCTGAAATCGTTGACTGGCGACCCGGCCTGACGAATGCGGTCACACGGATTCCCGCTCCGCCGGCGCGACCGCGTCGTAAGTAAAGACGAAGTGAGCAAGTTGCAGTTTCGAAAGCGTGCCGAGGATGAAAATGGCGTGGACGAACCACGGCAGGTCGCCGAACAGGAGCAGCAGCGGCAGCATGCAGCAAAACGCCACCATCATGACCCGGCCAAATTGAAAATGCGGCACCTTGATCCCCGGGGACCGGAACGGCGCGATCGACAGGTAGACCTGGATGCTCACCAGTATCGGCAGGTAAGGCAGCCAGTACTTCTCCATGAAGCCGGGGACCAGCATCCACAGCCAGACCAGCGTCATGATCGCGAATACGACATCCGCATTGCCGTCGAGATCAGTGTCCGTCCTGGGCGGCGTCGCGCGACGCGCAAACATGCCGTCGAGGAGATCGGTCAGTGCCGCAGCGATGTAAAGGCCAAACACCCACCACGTCAGTTCGTACCAGGCGAGGACAGTAATAGGCAGAGCTGACCAGACTCTTGCCCAGGTCAGGCTGTCGGCGATCTTTCTGGCGGTTCTCTTGTCCATGCCTGCGCCCAAGATTACCGCAATGCGTCGTGAAAATGCGTCAATAAGGCAATGTACGTAGGCCCGACGCGTCAACCTCCCGGATGCCGCTGCGTTCTCACCTTGAACAGCAAACAGGAGGTTCATCATGAAGATGCAAACAACGATTATCGGCATCGCGATTGCGGCACTGGCGCTGACGCCGGCACTCGCCTACTCGAAGGGTGGGCCGGGCCAGGGCGGTCAGCCAAAAGACCGTGCCCAGGTAGAGCGCGGCCAGCGAGACATGGACCGTGACCGGCTGCACGACCGTGACCGGATCACCAATCCGCAGCACGATCGCCAGCGTGCCCAGGACAGGACGCACGCGCCTGACAACGCAAAATTCGGTGACCAGGAAATTTACGGTGGCCAGATGATGACCGAGCAGGAACGCAACCAGTATCGCGAACAGCTGCGCCTGATCGGTGACGATGATCAGAAACGCACGCAATTCATGGCGCAACATCGCGAAGAAATGCAGAAACGCGCCAAAGCCAAGGGCGTGAAGCTCGACGACGACTCGGGACCCTCCGAGTGACCTGACAGGCAAGGCGACTGAGGCTGAAAGACAAAACCCTCAGTCGCCTTGTGCGGGGAAAACTATGAACAGGAAAACCACAATCTGTGTGGCTGCCGCAGGGCTCATCAGTGGTATGAGTGCTATGACCGCCTGGGCACAGGACAATGACACGACGTTCGTTCTCTCGACCGGAGTGGAGCGGGATATCGGGACTTACGGCGGTCCGGTCGATATTGAGGAACTCTACGTTCCGCTCATTGCATCGATCAGCAATGACCGGGTGGGCTTTCGCGTCACGGTGCCGTACCTGAGTGTGAAGTCACCGGTCGATGAAGCAAGCGACGAGACCTTCACGGAATCCGGGCTCGGCGACATAACGCTCAGCGCCACGCTCTACAATGTCCTGGAGAGCCAGCAACTCGGCCTGGTTGTCGACATGCTGGCCGGCGTGAAGCTGGGTACGGCCGACGTCGACAAGGGATTGGGCACCGGCGAGACTGACTTCACGGTGCGTGCCGATGCGTTTAAGTTCTTCGACGAAGTCACGCTGCTGGCTTCCGCCGGCTATCGGTGGCGTGGCGATCCCGAGGGCGTGGACATCGACGATGTCATGCTGGCGTCGATCGGCGCGGCCTATTTCACGGCCACTGACGACATGGTGGGACTGACGTTCGATTTTCGAGAATCTGCTTATGCCGGCAATGACGATATCCAGGAGCTGACCGCGTTCTACTCGCACCGCTTCAATGATTCGTTCGATCTCGAGCTCTACGCGTTGACCGGCTTCGGCGACAGCAGTCCCGACTGGGGCGCGGGTCTGAGGTTCTCGACCGACATCCGCATGCGAGGATTCTGGTCGCGCGACTGATCGGCCGCGGAGTGGATCTGCCGGCTATGGCCTGGCGGCGTAAGCGGCCAGCGCACCAATGCCGAGGAGCGCCCAGCCAGCGCCGGGGACCGGCCCCAGGATCATGAGCAGCGAGCCAGTGACGACGCTGGTCGCGGCGGCCGTCAGCCAGTAACGCTGGCGGCGCTGCTCCTCGAGCTGCTTACGAATCTCCTTGAGTTCAGGCGACTGCAGGTTGAATCGAATCCGGCCTTCCGCGACCTGCTCGCCGACATGATTGAGAATGGCGGGTAGCTCACGCAGCGCGTCGCGCAGCTGCGGCAGGTTGTCCCGCACGTCCTTCAACATGGCGCGACCACCGACCTGCTCGTCCATCCAGCGCCTGAGGACCGGGTGAGCCGTTTTCCACAGATCCAGCTGCGGGTAGAGCATCCTTCCTAAGCCTTCGATATTAAACAGCGTCTTGTGCAGCAGGATCATTTGCGGCTGGATCTCAACGTCGAAGCGCTGTGCGACGCGGAACAGGCGCATGAGCAGCTGTGCGAACGAGATTTCCGCCAGCGGCTTGTTGAAGATCGGTTCGCACACCGTGCGAACGGCGGCCTCGAGCTGGTCCACACGAGTCCCGGGCGGGACCCAGCCCGAATCGATGTGCAGCTTGGCGATGCGGTGGTAGTCCCGGTCGAAAAACGCGAGAAAGTTCTCCGCAAGGTAGCGCTGATCCTCAGGGTTTAGCGTACCGACGATGCCAAAATCGACGGCCGCGTACTTCGGTTTGGCCGGGTCGGTGTGCAGTACGAAGATATTGCCCGGGTGCATATCCGCATGGAAGAAGTTGTGACGGAACACCTGCGTGAAGAACAGCTCCACACCGTTTTCGGCCAGCAGCTGGATGTTGGTGCCGGCTTCGCGCAAGGTCTCCATGTCACTAATCTGCGTACCAAAGATACGCTCCTGGACCATGACTTCGGGGCGGCAATAGTCCCAGTAGATATCGGGCACGTAGAGCATGTCCGAGCCCTGGAAGTTGCGCTTGAGCTGCGCGGTATTGGCGGCTTCGCGCATGAGGTCCAGTTCGTCGAGAATCGTGTGTTCGTACTCGTCGACAACCTCGAGCGGCCGCAGGCGTTTGCCGTGTTCCCAGTAGCGATCGGCAAGTCTCGCGATCATCCGCAGCACGGCAAGGTCCCGCTCGATCTGTTCCAGCACGCCCGGGCGCAGGACTTTGACGATCACCTCGGTGCCGGCTTTTAGCTGCGCCGTATGCACTTGCGCGATCGACGCGGCCGCGAGTGGCTCGGTGTCGAAGCGGGCAAAGACGGTGTCCACGGATTCGCCGTAGGCGTTGTCGATGATTTCGATGGCCTGTTCGGCCGGAAACGGCGGCACGGCGTCCTGGAGCTTCGCAAGCTCGTCAGCAATATCAGGTGGCAGCAAATCGCGGCGGGTCGAGATCGCCTGGCCGAATTTGACGAAAATCGGACCGAGTTCCTCGAGCGCGAGGCGAATACGCTCGCCGATAGGTGCGGACTTATCGCGGCGGCGCGGGGCTAGATAGAACAGGAAGCGCAGCGGCCTCAGCAGGTGCGTTTCCTTGATGATGTCGTCGAGCCCGTACTTAACGAGTACGCGCTGAATGGTCAGCATGCGGAAGAGGGTGCGCCAGCGAGCCATGTCAGCCGTCGTCCTGCAGTCGGTCGATGCGTGCCTCGAGCCGGTCGACGTCGTCACGGAGCGTATTCACGCTGTCGCCGAAGCGCTCAACCTCATAGCGGCTGGGTGCGTCCCGGCTCTCTTCCTGCAGGTATTCACGGATATTCGCGCCCATCGTCGCGCGTGCATCGCGTGTCCAGTTCGAGACGCCGCGCGCAATCTCGCCAAGTCGATGAGCCGCGACGTCGCCGACGACGCCGGACAGCTCTTCTTCGATATCCGGCCTGGCATAGGCGAGCAGTTGCTGGAAGTCGTCGGCCAGGTGCGCATCACCCGTCAGCTCCAGGGAGCCGTCGCGCAAGGCGCCGACGCCCGGCTCGCCGGCCATACGTGCCAGCGTGAACAGGGACCCCGAGATCACGATATCCGGCTCGGCATCGTGGTCCGTCTTCAGCTCGAGGCAGTCGCCGTGCACGATGAACCAGGTGGCCAGAGAGGTGTTGCGAACGCGCACGGCCACAACGGTCCCATCCAGCTTCGCACAAAGCTCGTGCGCCGGGGTCGTCGCGCGGATGTTCTTGTTCAGCACGTTGGCGACCGGGCGCAAGGCGACTTCGAGTGGATTCACTGTCCCTAGATCCGGTAGCCGATGTGCAGGGCAACGATGCCGGCCGCCAGGTTGTGGTAGCGGCAGCGCTCGAAGCCAGCCTCTTCCATCATCGACTTCAGCGTCTCCTGGTCCGGGTGCTTGCGGATGGATTCGGCAAGATACTGATAGCTGGGCCCTTGCGGGTTCCGAAAACTCGAGAATCATCGCTTTGCCGCCGGTCTTGAGGACCTTGAGCATCGAGCGCAACGCCGCATTCTTGTCGGTGACGTTACGCAGGCCGAAGGCGATTGTGATGCAATCGAACGTGCCCTCTTCGAAGGGCAGGCTCTGTGCATCAACCTGGGCAATGGAAAGATTGCCCGCCACACCTGCGTCGACCAGTCGACTGCGGCCCTGCTTGAGCATGGCGGCATTGATGTCGGCCAGCACCACGTGTCCGTCCGCGCCGACTTTCTTCGAAAACACGCGCGCGAGATCCCCGGTGCCGCCGGCCAGGTCGAGCACCACATCGCCGGGCCGCACGGCGGCCTGGTCGATCGTGTAGCGTTTCCAGAGTCGATGCAGTCCCGCCGACATCAGGTCGTTCATGATGTCGTAGCGGCTGGCAACGGAGTCGAACACCCCGCGGACCAGGTCCGCCTTGTCATCGGCGGCTACGTCCTGGTAGCCGAAATGCGTCGTGTTATCGGAGTCCTGCTTGGTCATGATTCTTGTTCTCGTCCGGCAAGCGAGGATACCGGAAAAAGCAGGGTGCTGCTCCTACAGGATGTACCTACTCAGGTCCTCGTCCTGCGACAGCTCAGCCAGGTGACCGTCGACGTAACCCGCGTCGATCGTAACTTTGAGGCCGCTCTTGTCGGAGGCCTCGAAAGACACGGTTTCGAGCAGGCGCTCCATAACCGTGTGCAGCCGGCGTGCCCCGATATTCTCGGTGTTCTCGTTTACCTGGTAGGCGATCTCCGCAATGCGACGCACGCCGCTTTCCGCGAACTCGAGCGTGACTTCCTCGGTATCGAGCAGCGCGTTGTACTGTGATACCAGCGACGCGTCGGGTTCAGTCAGGATGCGAACGAAATCCTCGGTCGTCAGCGACTTCAGCTCCACGCGAATAGGCAGACGGCCCTGCATCTCCGGAATCAGGTCCGATGGCTTGGACACATGAAATGCACCGGATGCGATAAAGAGAATGTGGTCAGTCTTGACCATGCCGTACTTGGTGTTGACGGTTGAGCCCTCTACCAGCGGCAGCAGGTCACGCTGCACGCCTTCACGAGATACGTCGGCGCCCTGTGTGCCGGAGCTCCGCGCTACCTTGTCGATCTCGTCGAGGAAGACGATGCCGTGTTGCTCGACGGCCTCGAGCGCTTTGCCCTTGAGTTCCTCTTCGTCGACCAGCTTCGCGGCTTCCTCGTCGGTCAGCAGGCGAAACGCATCCTTGACCTTGAGCTTGCGCGTCTGCGATCGATTGCCGCCGAGGTTCTGGAACATGCCCTGCAGCTGGCTGGTCATTTCCTCCATCCCGGGCGGTGCCATGATCTCGACGCCGACAGGCATCGCCTGGACTTCAATTTCGATTTCCTTGTCGTCGAGCTTGCCTTCGCGAAGCATCTTGCGGAATTTCTGGCGCGTGTCCGAGTCAGGGGGCGTGGCTTCGGGCTCGGTGGTGAAGCCGACACTGCGTGAGGCTGGCGGCAGCAGGGCATCGAGCACGCGCTCTTCGGCGGCGTCCTCGGCGCGGAAACGCACTTTCGACATCTCGTCTTCGCGAATCATCTTGATCGATACGTCCATGAGGTCGCGGATGATGCTGTCGACTTCGCGGCCGACGTAGCCGACCTCGGTAAACTTGGTGGCCTCTACCTTGATAAACGGTGCTTTCGCGAGTCGCGCCAGTCGTCGAGAGATCTCGGTCTTGCCAACTCCGGTTGGCCCGATCATCAGGATGTTCTTTGGCGTGATCTCGCTGCGCAGCGGCTCGTCGACCTGCACACGGCGCCAGCGATTTCGCAGCGCGATTGCCACGGCGCGTTTGGCCTCGTCCTGGCCGACGATGTGCTTGTCCAGCTCCTGGACGATTTCACGGGGGGTCATTTGTGACATAAATGATTCGCGCGCAAGGCGCGCTCCTACAACTCTTCGATGATGATGTTCTGGTTGGTGTAGACGCAGATGTCGCCGGCGATCAGCAGCGCCTTTTCGACGACGTCGCGCGCTTCGAGGTCCGTGTTATTCAGCAGCGCCATAGCCGCGGCCTGTGCAAACGGACCGCCGGAACCGATAGCCATGAGGTCATTCTCGGGCTCAATGACGTCGCCATTGCCCGTCACGACGAACGACTTCTCGGCGTCGGCGACGCACAGGAGCGCTTCGAGCCGGCGCAGGCGCCGGTCCGTACGCCAGTCCTTGGCGAGTTCGATTGCGGCCCGGGTCAGGTTGCCGTACTGCTCGAGCTTGGCTTCGAAGAGCTCGAAGAGCGTGAACGCGTCGGCCGTGCCGCCCGCAAAACCTGCGATGACGCGGCCACCGGCCAGCGGCCGGACCTTGCGGGCATTGCCCTTCATGACGGTATTGCCCATGCTGACCTGGCCATCGCCGCCGACGGCGACCTTGCCATTGCGGCGGACCGACACGATAGTCGTCCCTCGATACTGTTCCATCTGAGATTCCTGCTAAGCGGCCCGCGCTTTAGTCTTTTTTGCGGGCACGTGGATGTGTCTGATCGTAAATCTGGGCGAGATGCTGAAAATCAAGGTGTGTGTACACCTGGGTTGTCGAGATATTGGCGTGCCCCAGCAGTTCCTGCACGCCGCGCAGGTCATGGCTGGACTCGAGGACGTGCGTCGCGAACGAGTGCCGGAACAGGTGCGGGTAGACGTTGGTATCGAGCCCCTGGTGCTTTGCCCAGTGCTTGACCCGCGCCTGCACGGAACGATGGCTGATGCGGGTGCCGCGGTTACTGACGAACAGGGCCCTTTCGTCAGCATTCGCCAGGTCGCCGCGCGTGTTACCCCACTGGCGCAGGGCCTTCAGTGCATGACGCCCGACCGGCACAATGCGGTCCTTGTTGCCTTTGCCCGTCACGCGCACGGTGGCATCCTGCATATCGACGTCACCCAGGTTCAGGTCGATGAGTTCGGCCAGGCGCAGTCCGGACGAGTACAGCAGCTCCAGGATTGCCCGATCGCGGTCGACGATGGCGCCGTCGCCCGGAATGGCCAGCAGGCGAGCCATGCGATCGGCGTCGAGATTCCCGGGTAACCGCTTCTTGGCTTTCGGGGCGGACACGGACGAAACCGGGTTCTTGTCGACTTCCTTTTCACGGATCAGGTAGCGAAAGAAGGTACGGGCAGCAGACAGGCGCCGCTGGATGCTGCGGGCGCTCAAGCCCTTGCGGTAACAGGCGGCAGAGAAGGCGCGTACGTGCTCACTGTCGAGCTCGCCCCAGCTACCGACCCCCGAATATTCGCAATAGGCGACCAGCGTTTCGAGGTCCCGGCGGTAGTTCTTGCAGGTTAGCGGCGACAGGCGCCGCTCATACTCGAGATGCCGGATGAACCGATCAATCCAGCCAGCGTCATTCATGGGAAGCGCGCCTAGAAGCGCTTGAGCGACCCTGTCACGAGACCACCAAGCCGCGTCAGGAAATCGATGCTCATACCCGGGTGGAAACGGTCGCTGTCGATGCTGCCGACGGCCATAAAGCCCATTTCGGCGCCGTCACCGAGCGGGATCAGCGCGGCCGAGCCGATGTCGTCGGCGTCGTTCCGGAACAGGAATTCGCGCTGTGAATCGCGAATCTTGCCGCAGCGCGCGCGGTTCCCTTTCAGGAACGTGCCAAACGGCTTGAGCGCAGCGTCGTCTTTCTTCACGACACGGAAGAAACGGCCGACATCGATATCGTCGAACGCCTCCGGATCGCGAAACAGCACCAGCACAGCCTGGTCCGCACCAAATCCGGATCGCAGCGCCTCTTCGACCGCAGCGATGGTCTTGTGCAGGTCCGGCGCCGCCAGCAATTGCAGCGCGAGTTCGTGAATCTTGGCGGCGAGCACATCGTTCTCGCGCGCGACCTGGATGAGCTCCTTGAGCTTGCGCTCGAGCTTCATCTCCTTTTGCCGCAGGACCGACACCTGCCGCTCCACGAGGGACACGGCGCCGCCGCTGGCATGGGGAAGATGCAGCGAACTGAGCAGCGTTGAGTGGCGCTCGAAAAAGTCCGGGTGGGCGGCCAGGAAATCACGGATCGCCTGTTCTGACAGTTCTTCTTCGACGAATTCGGCTTTGCGTTGTGTGCTCATAAGTCCATGATACCTTCAGAAATATATTCTGCATTTCCCGTGAGCCAGACCGGCTCCGAGCCACCGCGCCAGCTTACCACGACTTGGCCGCCGGGCAGTCGCACATCGACGGCCTCGTCGAGCAGGCCGAGGTTCTGGCCTGTCACCACGGCGGCACAGGCACCGGTGCCACACGCGGCCGTCTCGCCGACGCCGCGCTCGAAGACGCGCAGGTCCATGCGACGTCGGTCATGAATATGAGCAAATCCGATATTGGCCCGCTGCGGAAATCGCTCGTGGTGCTCCAGCAACGGGCCAAGCTCGTTGACCGGTGCTGCGTCGACATCGTCCACGTGCAGGATGCAATGCGGATTGCCCATCGACACCACGCAGGCCTCGTATTCGGCGTCGCCGACGGCGAGCGAGTATCGGGGAGCGCGCTCTTTTGCGACAAAGGGAATTCGGTCCGGCTCAAACTCAGGCATCCCCATGCTGACCGCGACCAGTCCGTCATCGTCAACGCTGGCATCGACAGGACCGGCCGGACTGAGCAAGGTGAAAGCCTGGACATGACCGCTTTCGTTAGCGAGAAAACTCGCGATACAGCGCACGCCGTTGCCGCATTGCTCAACTTCGGAGCCGTCGCTGTTGAACACACGGTAACGTGCAGCGATAGTCGGGTCGTCCGACGCCTCAACCCACATGAGCTGGTCGAAACCGGGTCCGGTCGCGTCATCGCCAAGGCGACGGAGTTGATCGGGCGACGGCGGCGGCCCGTTCGCGTGGCGTCGATCGACAACCAGGATCATGTTTCCTGTGCCGTGCATTTTTGTGTAAGCGACGTTCATAAATTGTCTTGCGTGTGGCAGCTTTCCGGTTGAATGGACTTTTGTTGTCGGCGTCTGTAGTTTACATAAACCGGTAACTAATCGACCGATAACCAACTTAACAACACTGCCCTTGGAGAGAGCGTCATGCGGCACATAATGGTTATGAATGCGAAGGGTGGTTGCGGGAAAAGCACCCTCGCAACCAACATAGCATCCTACTTTGCAAACGAAGGCGCCACCGTCGCCTTAGCAGACTACGACCCGCAGCGGTCGAGCCTTGACTGGCTCGAGCGACGTCCGGACAACCGGCCGGAGATTGCTGCCGTCGCCGGGTTCGAAGACGGTCTGCGCCATGCGCCGCGAAATGCCGACATCCTGGTGATCGACGCCCCCGCCCGTTCGCATGGCAAAGAGCTGACGAACCTCGTCGCGCACGCTGAGACGATCATCATCCCGGTGCTGCCGTCGACGATCGACATGCAGGCCACGACCACGTTCCTCGAGGAACTCAGGAATGTCGGCAAGATCGAGCGCAAGCAGGCAAAACTCGGCCTGGTTGCCAATCGCGTGCGCGACAACACGCTGATCTTTGATGATCTCGACGAGTACCTGACCAAGGCAAGAGTGCCCTATATCGCCGCACTGCGCGAAGCACAGAATTACGTGCGCGCCTATACGCGTGGCCTGGGGATCTTTGAGCTGCCGGAATATCTCGCCTGGCCCGACTGGGATGAGTGGGAACCCGTGACGGCCTGGCTCAGGAGCAAGCGCTCGCAGCCTTAGGTCAGGCTGGCCTCGATCCCATCGACCGGATTCGCATAGCGCGGGGTGACACCAAGCACCTCGCGCATCTTTGTCGTGTCCACGATTCGCGATGAGCACAGGAACGCGAGCCGAACGCGCGAGAATTCCTGTTGTGCGGCTTCCCGGCTGATCAGGCGCGGCGCCGGCAGGTCAGCCTGGCGAGCGACTTCCTGCGCGAACCAGGTTGCGCTGCGATTGTCTCCGTCGCCGACGTTGTAGATGCCGGCCGGGGCGTCCTCGCACAGCGCGGCAATACAGCAGGTCGCAAGGTCATCCACGTGGATGCGGTTGCCCGGACTGGCGTCGATCTCGGCGAGAAACGCACCGCCGTCCTGTAAGCGCTGCAACGGTAGCCGCCCGGGTCCGTAGATCCCCGGCACTCGCAACACAACAAGGTCACAGTTGACGCCGGACGCCCAGCTTGCGGCCAGCAATTCCGCCGCAACGCGGGCACTCGCCATGCTGTTGCCCGGATCGACGGCCGATGCTTCGGTAACCACCGCACCCTGCGCGTCGCCGTACACACCGGTCGTGCTGATGTAGACAAGGCGAGTCGGCGCCGGTGTGAGATGTGACAGGAAGCGCTGCAGGCGAGCATCGTCCTCGCCCTCCGGCGGGCAGGTATACAGCACGGCGTACTGGCGTGGCAGTTCAAGCGGCAAGGCTTGCGGCTCGTCGAAGTCAAAAACGTAAAAGGGTCTGTCCGTATCGATAGGCGATCGGCTCAGCCCGGCAACCGCATCGGTGGGCAGGCGCTCGAGTACACGGCGGCCCGTGTAGCCGGTCCCGGCGACGATCGTGAACATGCCCTACTCGGCGTCGAGGTGAGGGATCGCAGGCAGCGAGCCGGCCGCAACCATGCCGAGGCCGTCCCGGTAGGCATCAGCCGCCGCCTCAGCCTCGCCCATCTGCGTGAGCAGCGCGCCGTACTCCTGGTAGGCCTCGGGTGTGGGCCGCATGCTGATCACGGTTTCGAGATAGCTGCGTGCTTTGCCCCAAAGCTCGTTACGCAGGCAGAGGCGGGCGGCGGCCAGCAGCAGATCCGGGTCTTCGCCGTGGTTCTTGAGCCAACCCTCGGCGCGCTTCAGTTGTTTGGTCGTGTCGGTCGCCTCCGCGAGGCCGAACAGACGCACCAACGGCCCGCGCCAGTCTGATTTGAGCGCGCTCGCCAGCTCTTTCTCGGCACGATCATGCAGGCCAAGGCGCATGAGTCCCTTGTAGTACGACTCCTGCAGAGTCAGGTCAGTCTTCAGTTTACGGACGATACCTTTCCAGGTGTGATCGAGGACCTCGACATCAGCGGCCTTGTCGAGCCGCTCCTTGTGGACCCGGATCGTCCAGGTTTCGAGTACGTCGGGCTTGATCTGCGTGTTCTTGCCAAGGCGGGGCAGGATGTCCGCCAGCGCGTCCCAGTCCTCAAGCTGGAAGTACAGCCGGCCCATCAGCGCAAGGGCATGTGCGTGGTTCTTCGAGTCCTCCTCGAGTCGCCGTAATGTCGCAAGCGCCTGTTCGTAGTGTTCCCGGTCGATCTGGAATTCGGCCTGCGTCAGCAATACGGCATTGGCGGCCTCGGGCGCATCCCTGTAGGCAAGACGCAGCCACTCGTCTCGTCGCTCGTCGCGGCCCTGCAGATGCGCGGCGCGGGCGGCCTGCAGGTAATTGAAGAGCGGCGAGTCGCTCGTGCCCGCTGCGCGCCCGAGCAGTTTTTCGCCGCGTGCGAGGTTGCCCTCGGCCACCTCGATCATGCCGCGAGTCAGCTTTTTTCCCGAACGCGCGGCACGGTGCCGGCCGTAGGTCTCGCCCAGGCGGCGGGGCGCGACGATGATCTTGCGAATAATCCAGATGGTGATCAAGAGCGCGATGACTATGCATACAAGGACAGGCACCGTCATCTTGTAAATGGTGCCCTGGAATTCGATGAGCACGCTGCCGGGATCGGCGAGCAGGAAATGGGCGCTGAATGCGCTGGCAATCAGCACCAACACAACGATGATGCCGAGCTTCACTGCGCGTTCTCGTTCAGGGTGCGGTATTGGCGAAGCAGTCGCAGCGACCCCGAAATGTCGGGCGCTTGTGTCGTAAAGACATGGCCTCGAATATCGGCAATGGTCTCCAGCGCGCTCGTAACCTGCGCGCTGTCGACGTCGAAGTAGTCGTTCAACAGCGCACTGGTGTCATCGAGCGTCTGCTCGAAAATGGCCTGCTCGCCGCGCAGCAGTGCAAGTCGCGCCGCTTGCAGCTGCAGTGCGATGTTGCTGCGCAGGAAGAACTCGCCGTCAGGCGACAGCTGGACGAGCCTCGCCTCGTCGGCTGGTATAACTGTCACCAAACCGGTTACCGCATTCTTCACCGAGGCCCACGCCCGTCCTGCGCCGCTGAGCTCAGGATCGATTTCCGTCGCCTCATCCTCCGCCTCGGCAGTGCTTGCGAGCGGCAGCGACTCGACGATGCCCGCCAGGCTCGACAGCGTCAGCGTTGCGCCTTCGATGTCCGGCTTCTCCATGACGTCGAGCGCCGCCAATTCGTCGGACAGCGCACGGCGCACATCGGTCAGGCCCGGATTGGCGAGCTGCACAATGCGTTCATCGGCCATCTTGAGCGCGAGTGCTGCCAGGTGTGGGTTGTTGGCCAGCTGGAGCTGGGCATTGGCGATCTGCATGTAGTACTCGGATTCGGCCAGGATCCACGCGTCCCGCGCGCCCTCGGATACGCCGGCGAGGGACGCGATGGAGCCCTCGAGCGTCGATATTCTTGCGGGCAGTGAGTCCAGCACGCGCAGGCGGTCGTCCAGCTCGCGGCGAACTGCATCCAGTTCCGCGACGATGGCCGGGTCCGGCTCGCCGAGCCCACTAACAAGGGCTTCGAGTTCAGTCTGCAGCTCGGCCAGCGTATCGATGCGGCCGTCGAGGCGCGCCAGCTGGTCGTCGGCGCTCGTATCGCTCGCACCCTGCCAGTCCTGCCACGCGACGTAGCCGGAGGCCGCTACCGCGATAATCGCGAACAGGAAGGCCAGCCAGGCGACGGAATTACCCGAACGCTGGCGTTTTGGCGGTTCCGGATGAGCCTCGGGCTCTTCCGTGACCGGCTCGCTCGCTGCAGCTTCCTCAACGGGCGTGACGTCTTTTTCGCTATCTGTTTCGCTCATGGTGCTATTCCGGAATCGGTACTTTGTAGTGCGATGATCGCCTGAACCAGATCGGCTGCGCTCGGGCCTGATGCAAGAATCGGCCGGGACGCAGGGTAACGGTCCAGAGCCTCTTTTAACACACGACCTGCCGGCGTCACCAGTGGGGTGGATTCGAGCTGGTCGGCGCACCATGCGGGCAGCAATTTCGCGAGATTTTCCAGCGACTGCACGCTCATGATCGTGATGACGTTTATATGCCCCTGGCGCCAGCGGGATTCGATATCGGCCAGTGTCTCCGCGCCGACCGTGGGCAGGCGGCGTTCGTAGACGGACAGGTAGTCGACGAGCGCGCCGCGCTCCCTCAGTGTATCGGCGAGCAGCTCCCGGCCCCGGGACCCGCGGATAATCCTGATACGCCTCCCACTTACCTGCCGCAGCGCATCCTCGGCCAGGAGGTGTTCGCTGTCATAGCCTGCTGCGGAGCTGATGTCGACGACGCGCCCTGCGGCGCGGACGGCCCGGGCAGTCGCTGGGCCGATCGCCGCAATCTTCCCGCCACCCGAATACTCGATACCGTACTCGACGGCGTTGCGACTGACGAAAATGACGATATCCGGTGCATTGAGCTGGCTCGCCTTCTCGCGAACCTCGATTTCGTCGAGCGGCGCGATATCCATCACCGGGAAGCAGTAGGCGTTGCCGCCCTGCGCTTCAATGGCGTCGACCAGTTCGATCGCTTGCGTGCGCGGCCGCGTGACCAGCACGCCAACGCCTTGCAGCGGGCGATCAGCCATGTGTTCCCCCGCCGGCGGCTTCGAGTAACTCGGCGGCGCCGCGCTCGAGCAGGCGGCCGGCGAGCTTTTCGCCGAGCGCCTCGGCATCGCTCACGTCGCCACTGACGCTGTCGCGAATCGATTCGCCGCCGTCGGGCATGGCCACGAGCGCGGACACGGTCAACGCATCGTCTTCGACGACGGCATAGGTCGCGACAGGTGACTGGCAACTGGCCTCGAGGACACGTGCAATCGCGCGCTCGGCGAGCGTGGTTTGCACGGATGTCGCGTGGTTTAGTTGCGCGAGGACGGCACGAAGTTCCGGGGCCCCCTCGAGGCATTCGATACCGACCACACCCTGGGCAGCTGCCGGCAGCATCTGGTCGGGGACGAACAGCTGACTGATACGGTCGTCGAACCCGAGCCGCTCAAGCCCGGCTGCTGCGAGGATGATGGCGTCGTAGTCACCGTTGTCGAGCTTGGCCAGGCGAGTGTTGACGTTGCCGCGCAGTGGCTCGACCCGCAGGTCGGGACGCAGCATCTTGAGCTGTGCCTGGCGCCGCAGGCTGGAGCTGCCGATCAGGGCGCCTTGCGGCAGGTCCGAGAGCTGCTCGCCATTGGGCGACACCAGCGCATCGGCGTGATTGGCTCGTTCCAGCATGGCTGCGAGACAGAAGCCGTCCGGCAATTCGGCGGGCACGTCTTTCATGGAGTGCACGGCAATGTCGGCTTCGCCGGCCTGCATCGCGACTTCCAGTTCCTTGATAAACAGCCCCTTGCCGCCGATCTTCTGCAGACTGCGGTCGAGAATCTCGTCGCCGCGTGTCGACAGCGGCACGAGTTCGACGGCGTCGACCTCGGGCAACTCCCTGAGCAGGTCAGCGACGTGCTCCGCCTGCCAGAGTGCGAGGGCGGACTTCCTTGTAGCGATTCTTACTTTCACGATTCTTTCAGGCGACGTTTTACTTCGGCAACATGCCGGCGGCTGATTATCAGCTCTTTGTCCTCCACTTGCGAGCCGTCTCGCAAGACGATGCGGCTTTTGCCCTCGTTATTCTTCTCGACGCGGTCGATGCGGTCGACGGCCACGAGCGCGCTCCGGTGGATACGAACGAAGCGATCACCGAACTCGGACTCCAGGGACTTGAGTGAATCATCAATGAGATCCTGGCCGTTATCGTGGTCAACCGAAACGTATTTCTGGTCGGCAAGAAACGCGGTCACTTCGTGGATGGGTATCAGCTTGAGCTCGCCGTGCGCATGCGCGCAGACGTGTTTCCGCTGCACATCGAGTTTCGCATCGGCGGCGGCCTCGCTCAGCGCATTGCCGACCAGGCGAGTGGCCTGTTCCAGTGCCCCGGTCAGGCGGGAACGGCGCACGGGTTTCAGGACGTAACCGATTGCGCGTGCTTCGAACGCATCGACGGCATACTCGTCATAAGCGGTTGTAAAGACGACGGCCGGGGCGGGATCCATCGTGTTGAGATGGTGCGCGGTTTCGATGCCCTCCATACCCGGCATGCGGATATCGAGCAGGACGATATCGGGCCTGACCCTGGCGGCCTCGGCCAGTGCTTCATGACCGTTGGCGGCTTCGCCAACGACGTCATAGTCGTCTTCATCGGCGAGAATCTGCCGCAGCCGGTCGCGTGCGGGCTTCTCGTCGTCGACGATCAATACTTTCACGAGCCATCCTCGTCGACCGGGAAACGCAGGGTTACGGTATACGTATTGTCGCTGTCGTCGACATCGACCGACGCGCGGTTGCCGTAGGCGAGCTCAAAGCGCTGCCGGATATTGGTCATCGCCATCTTGTTGCCGTCTTTGTGCGTCGATTTTCCGGGAGCCACGGGATTCGACACCGCGATCTCAAGGTAGCGACCGTCGCGCTTGCCGCTTATCAGGATCTCGCCGCCGTCCTGCAGCAGTTCGATGCCGTGGTATATCGCATTCTCGACAAGCGGCTGAATCGTCAGGCTCGGGATGCGGGCTCTCAAGGGCAGGTCGCTGATGTCCCAGCGCACGTTCAGGCGATCGCCAAGGCGCAGTTTTTCAATGCGCTGATAGATCGCGGCCACTTCCAGTTCTTCTTTGAGGCTGGTTCGATCCCGGGTGCTCGACAGGCTGGCGCGCAGCAGGTCAGACAGGTCCTCGACAGCTTCCTCCGCCTGGCGTGGGTCGGAGCGTGTCAGCGACGCAATCGTGTTCATGCTGTTGAACAGAAAGTGTGGACGAATCAGCGCCTGCAGCGCGCTGATACGGGCCTGGGCCTCGAGGACAATGCTGCGCCGCCACTCGCTGGACACATACAGGTAGCGCATCGCCAGGGCGACGAAAATGGAGCCGATCGCCAGCGTCCGTAAAATGAAGTCCAGGTGCGAATCATTGATGACGGAGGTGCCGGTCATGCGCCAGGGAATTTGCCAGGCCAGCTCGGCGACGACAAGCGTCATGAGTACGAGAACGACGAAGCCGATCACAAACGCGCGCTTTCTGCCGGCACGCTCCAGACGCGTGCGAAGCTGGCACAGAATGGCCGAACCCAGCAGGGTCAGCCACAGGACAAAGAGGGATGTTTTCGATAGTGAGAGCAGGAACTGGCCGTCGGGCGTATGCGCGGCCAGCGTGAGCGCGATCGCGATCAGTTCGGCGACGAGCAGCACAATAAACAGCGTTCCCGCTGCGCAGAAGTCAGGCAGGTAGACCTGGGTGTCCTGGCTCGTCGAATCTGGTGCAGCCGTCAAACGCGCGCTCCTTCAAACCTGGCGGGCATTGTACCGCCCGCGAGCCTGCGGCGCGCGGCCGCAGCAATCAGGAACAGTATTCTGTGATCTGTTCTTCGGCCTTCTGCCGCGCCTTTTCGCGATCTGCATCGTCAAGATAGACGCGCTCGCCGTTGTCGTCGGTGCGATACAGACGCTGCGATTGCAGATACGTTTCGAGGCGTGCACGCGCTTTGTCGCAGCGCTGCGCGCGCTCGGCGGCCATAGTCTCTTCCTCGGCGGCTTTCTGGGCTGCCTCCGCAGCCGCGGACTGCGCTTCCTGGCGGGCAGCCGTAGCTTCCACACGGGCCTTCACGCGCTGCTGCACTGCCGCGTTGTCCGTACGGGTAAACGTCATGGCCAGGCGTTCTTCGGTGCTCGCGCCACTGGGACGGTCCCCGTAATGCACGATGCCGTTTTCGTCAGTCCACTTGTAAATCTCGTTAGCCATAGCACCGCTCGCAACGGTCATCGCCATTACTGCGCATAAAAGAGCTATTTGTTTACTTTTCATGTCTGTCCTTCCCGGAAGCCGGCGCTTCGCCTGGACTAATTATGGTCTGACAATTAGATCATGAGAGGGCTAAATAAGGCGTGAACATGATCACAGCGAGATCTGGACTTTTGCGCCGGGCAGAAAGAAAAAAGCGGGCCTTGCGGCCCGCTAAGTCCCTGATTTATTAAGATTAATAAAAAGGGAGGGGGGGGAAAGCGGGACACCGCTGTCATGACCGTTATGGCAAATCAGGCGGTGCCCCGGCAGGGGATTACTCGGCCGAGGTGAACTCGGGATAGGCCTCGAGGCCGCACTCCGAAATATCCACACCCTCGTATTCTTCCTCTTCCGAGACGCGGATACCCATGATCAGCTTCAGCAGGAACCAGAAAGCGAGGCTCACAAGGAAAGCCCAGGCAAAGATGCTCACGACGCCGACAAACTGACCCTTGAACGTCGCATCGCCGTTGGTAAACAGCACCGCCATTACGCCCCAGATGCCGACCGTGCCGTGCACCGATATCGCGCCGACCGGATCGTCGATCCTGATCTTGTCGAACGCAACGATCGAAGCCACCACGATGAGGCCGCCTACGGCACCGATCATCGTCGCGATGAGCGGCGACG
Source organism: uncultured Woeseiaceae bacterium (assembly GCA_945787845.1). GTDB lineage: Bacteria > Pseudomonadota > Gammaproteobacteria > Steroidobacterales > Woeseiaceae > UBA1847. Next base: position 222,906 of record CALZJH010000008.1, read on the forward strand.
GGGAGAGCGGATCAGCCGTAATGGCCACAAGCCCGGCGAGCGCACCGTTGAGCGCCATTGTCAGGTCGGCTTTACCGAACCAGAGGCGCGACAATAGCAGCGCAAACACGAGGCCGCCGGCGGCTGCCATATTGGTGTTCACAAAGACCAGTGAAACGGCATTCGCTTCTGCAACATCGGAGACCTTGAGTTCGGAGCCGCCATTGAAGCCGAACCAGCCGAGCCAGAGGATCAGCGTACCCAGCGTGGCCAGCGGTAAATTACAGCCGGGGATCGCGTTGATCTCACCGTTCTTGCCGTACTTACCTTTGCGAGCGCCGAGCACGATGACACCTGCCAGCGCCGCCGCCGCACCACACAGATGCACGGTACCGGAGCCAGCAAAGTCAAAGTAACCGAAGCTTTCGGAAAGGAAACCGCCGCCCCAGTTCCAGAAACCCTGGATCGGGTAGATGAAGGCGGTCAGGACAACGGCAAAAGCGAAGAACGACCAGAGTTTCATGCGTTCGGCAACTGCACCCGAGACGATCGACATCGCCGTGGCAACGAACACCACCTGGAAGAAGAAGTCCGAGAGCCCCGAATAGTACGTGTCACCGCCGCTGGCGATCACATCGGCTGCGGCATTATCACCGCGGCCCAGCATGCCGTCACCGAACTGCAGGAACAGGTTGGAGGCTTCGGCGGGGTACATGATGGTGTAGCCGCACAGCATGTACATGATGCAGGCGATCGAATACAGGCCGACGTTCTTCGTCAGAATCTCAGCCGTGTTCTTGGCACGAACCAGGCCGGCCTCGAGCATGGTGAAGCCCGCCGCCATCCACATGACGAGTGCGCCCATGACAAGAAAGTAAAATGTGTCCAGCGCGTAGGCCAGTTCTGTGACCTGCGCTGCAATTTCTGTTGCTTCCACGATATTTCCTCCCTGTCTTATACGGCTTCGGTACCGGTCTCACCGGTACGAATGCGAATGGCTTCGACGAGCTCAGAAACGAAAATCTTGCCGTCTCCGATCTTCCCTGTGCGTGCCGTGTTGGCGATGGCTTCCACGACCTGTTCCACGACCTCGTCCGCGACGGCGAGCTCGATCTTGGCCTTGGGCAGGAAATCCACGACGTATTCGGCGCCGCGGTAGAGTTCGGTATGGCCGCGCTGGCGACCGAAGCCCTTTACCTCGGTGACGGTGATGCCCTGGATGCCGATTTCGGCTACGGCTTCACGCACGTCGTCCAGTTTGAACGGCTTGATAATCGCCGTGATCATTTTCATTGCTGTTCCCCTATGGTGTTGGAAGGGGCGGCAGCGAGGCCGCCCCAGCGTCGATTAGTTCAGGTCGAACGACTTGCCGACGGTGAAAACGATTGACTCTTCGTCGTCGCCGACGAGGTCGTCATTGGCGAAAATCAGCGCCACACCGAGATCGATGTCGGCGACCGTCGCGCCGTAACCGAGCTCGAGGTATTCGCCATCGAAGTCCTGCGAGAAGCCGGCGTACGTGCCGTACAGTCCCGATTCGCCTGCCACGGTCAGTGCGTAGTAGGTGTAGTCGAGCTTGGGGCCATCGAAGTTGTCGTATTCACCGACCGCGACGTCCAGTGAGAACATTCCGAAGCTCGTACCCAGATTGATTTCCTGGTAGGTGTCGTCGAAGTCGCCCGTGTAGAAGTAACCCGTGTATCCGATGCTAAGATCGATATCACCGACCGAGGTGCCGTAGCCGAAGTAGCCGTCGACTTCGAGACCGTCACCGACGTCGGCAGCCCAGGTGCCGACAAAGAAGCCGCCGGACTCGTAGTCGAGCCCACCACTGGCGGACGAGTTTTTCTGGAAGATGCCGCGATAGTGGTACTCGCTGGCATAGCCGAGGTTTGCGGAGAAGTCCGCCGAGGCGATGCTGCTGCCGAGAAGCAGGCTGGTGAGAAGCGTAAGGCGTGTTGCGTATTTCATGGTTTGTTTCCTTTTGGAAATGGTGGTTTCTTTGCGCTCTCTTAGAGCAGGTTGCGTGCCAACTTCAAAAAGGACTTAGAAAACCGCGAGTTGCCTCTGCAACCAATCAGGGCATGCGTCAATCTGGTGCATGGAACATCGCCATTGCCCCATTTCGGCACCCGACTTTGTTGCGACATTCAGGGGAAACTGCGACTGGCCTTTCCGCGCCGCCTCAGGTATCAACTCGATATGAGTGATGAATCCGTTGAAAACATTGCCAGGAAGCTGGCTGAGGCCGTGCCCGAAGGACTGCGTTCGGTGCGCGAAGACCTGGAAAGCAATTTTCGCTCGGTGCTGCGCGCATCGTTAGCCAAGCTCGATCTCGTGACACGCGAGGAGTTCGAAGTACAGGAAGCTGTACTCGCAAAGACGCGACAAAAACTCGAGGCGCTGGAAGCGCGGCTTGAAGACATAGAAAAGAGTTAGACCACAACGGCCAGGGAGGGCCCGATGAGTCTTGCGATACTGCGCTGTCGTGCCCAGTACGGTACGGAGGCGCCTCCGGTTACGATCGAGGTGTTCCTGTCGGGTGGATTGCCGGCCTTTACGATTGTGGGCATGGCCGAGACGGCGGTCCGCGAGAGCAAGGACCGGGTTCGCGGCGCGCTCCTGAGTTCCGGTTTTGAGTTTCCGCAGCAGCGTATAACGATCAGCCTGGGGCCGGCCGAAATGCGCAAGGTCGGTGGCCGCTTCGATCTTCCGATTGCGCTGGGCATCCTGGCGGCTCGCAAGCAGTTCCCTATCGCAGCGCTAAGCGACGTTGAGTGCTACGGCGAGCTGGCCCTGAGTGGCGAGCTGCGCCCGGTTTCCGGGTTGCTGCCGGCCGTGCTCAAGGCGCACTCGTGCGGGCGCAGCGTGATCGTGCCGAAGGAAAACGCCGGCGAAGCCGCGCTTGCGGGCGCCAACGTGATTGGTGCGTCCTCTCTGCTCGAAGTTACCGCTCACCTGGCTGGGCGCGAGCGTATCGATGCTGCAACGGCGCAGGTCTGTGACGCCCGGTCGGAGAGCACGCCGGACCTCGCGGACGTCAAGGGTCAACAGCATGCGAAGCGCGCCCTCGAAATCGCCGCGGCAGGTCATCACAACCTGTTGTTGATCGGGCCGCCGGGCACCGGCAAGAGCATGCTGGCAAGACGCTTGCCGGGGCTGTTGCCGCCCATGTCGAAAGCCGAGGCACTGGAAACGGCAGCCGTCAACTCGGTCGCAGGCCTGTCCGTTGATGCGGCAACCTGGCAGACACGGCCGTTTCGCTCGCCGCATCACACGGCGTCGGCGGCAGCGCTCGTGGGCGGCGGACGACGGCTTGGCCCCGGCGAAATCTCCCGCGCCCACAACGGCGTGCTGTTTCTCGACGAATTGCCGGAATTCAATCGCAACGTTCTTGAGGCGCTGCGTGAACCGCTGGAGGCTGGCTCGATCACGATCGCAAGAGCGGCGGTACACGCGGAGTTTCCGGCACGCTTTCAGCTGATTGCCGCGATGAACCCGTGTCCCTGCGGTTACCTTGGGGATGCCCGGTCCGACTGTCGCTGCAGCGGTGACAGGGTCGTCAGTTACCGCAACAAGATTTCCGGGCCGTTGCTCGATCGGATCGACCTGCATGTCGAGGTGCTGCGACCGTCAACTGAAACCCTGCGTAGCGGCGATCCTGATGGTGAGGGCAGCGGGGAAGTAGCGAAGCGTGTTGCCCGTGCCTGGCGACGCCAGCAGAAGCGTTCGGGTGTGCCGAACGCGCGGCTCGAAGGTGAGTCACTGGCTACACATTGCGCGATTGATTCAGCCTGCTGGTCGTTGCTGGAGAGTGCCGCCGAGCGCTTCAACCTGTCGGCACGGGCGCACCAGCGTATTTTACGCGTGGCGCGGACCATTGCCGATCTGGGTCGGGAAAGAAATATAGCGCCGCCGCACGTTGCCGAGGCGCTCTCTCTGCGGTGCCTGGATCGGAGGTCTTAGGACGATTCTGTGTGATTATGAGGCGATTCACCCTTCATTTCCGCTGGTATTCAGTGAGGGACACTTTTCTCTCGCACCCTAACGGGAGGGACGCATCATGACTATGCAGACACTTCGACCTTGGTTAGCACTATTGCTGGCCTGCCTTGCCGGTGCCGGCTGCACCGTGGCGAATGACGTTGTCGAAAACTCAGCCTATCCAATCACTGACGACGGTATTTATAACCCGTACGATGTACCGCTCGATCCGCTTTACCGCGTATCGGTCGCCGCCATTGGCACAGATGCAAGCAAGGGCGACGTGGAGACCTTCTTTGTGCCGCCTGCCAACGTCTACGTCGCCGACCGACAGGAAGACAAGAAACCCGATCCGGCCTACATGGGCGACGTCAGCAAGATCTCGCCGGTATTGCAGCAATGGCTCAAAGAGAAGCCGCTGCACGAACGGGTGGAGGTGATTCTAACTTTCAACAACGACATGCCGATTCCACGTCTGCCTCTGCTGGCCGACAGCGAGAGCCGCGAAAAGGGCGGAACGCAGCGCGACAAAGCGATCGACGATCTGATTCGGCGCCGCTACGAAGGCCAGGGAAGGCAGCTCAAACAGCTTTCGACGCTCGGTGAGTTCAAAGCAACCGAGAACTTCTGGCTCGTCAATAGCGTCGCCGGTGAAACGACGCTGGGGCAGGTCGAAAAACTCGCTAAGTCACGCGACGTCGTCTATGTGCAACCGGTCAACGGAGGCGAGGAACCGCCGCAGGATGCCAACAACGACAACGATGCACAGGATGGCCGCGCGTGGATCGATTCTGATCCCTATTTCAATCTTGGGCTGACCGCCCCGTGGATCGGATTACTCGACACAGGCGTTCGTGAAACGCACGAGATGTTCAACGGCCCTGACAACATCGCCTGGATGCGTGACTGCGTTAATGGTGGCACGAACTGCAACGATTCCAGCGCACCCGGTTACGACCCGTCCGATTTCTCCTGGAATCACGGCACGCGTTCGGCCGGTCTTTTGACCGGCAATCTGCAGAACGGCAACGCATTCCGTGGCGTAAGTGAAATCCGGACAGACAGCTGGCAGATCTACACGGCCGGCGGCCTCAATACGGCGGCCACGGTAAGGGCAATACAGGCAGCCGTGCGCGCCTTCGACAAGGTGCTCGTTGGTGAAATTCAGGCCGCCGAAGCTGACAATGGAACGATCGCAACGGCGGCGGACAATGCCTATGACGCGGGCGTGATATTTGTTTCGGCTAACGGAAACTTCGGCCCGAATGCCTCGACCGTGCGTTCACCCGGCATCGCTCACAAAGTGCTGGGCGTCGGTGGTTTCATGACCGACGGTGGTGCGCAATACGTCAATCAGGGCCGTGGCCCTGCAAATGACGGGCGCTTCAAACCCGATATCCAGGCCCCGACCTGGAGCGAAACCGCCAGCGGCAGCAGCGACACTGCGCTAGGCTTATTCACCGGTACCAGTGGCGCGACACCGTACGCGGCGGCGGCGGCCATGTTGTCACGCAACTGGCTACGACAGTTCGGCACATTCGACAACGGACAAACCTACGCCTTCATGATCCTTTACGGCCAGGACCCATATCCATACGACCACACCGTCGGCGCCGGTAAACTGGAAATGGCGACGAACGGCTGGGCGCGCTGGGGCAAGGTTGCGGTGGGTAATCGGATGAATATTGACATCCCGATTAACATCCCGGCGAATCGGAAGAACTTTGATGGTGCGCTGTGGTGGCCCGAGTCCGAGTCGCAAGATCACAACGACATCGATATACACCTTATTGATCCATCCGGTGTCGAGCGCGCGCGGGGCTACAGCAGTGCAAGCATCTTCGAGCGGGCCGCCGTCCGCGGCAATCTGCAAGCGGGCACCTGGACACTACGTATTCGCGGCTACCGGGTGAGGACCGGAGCGCAGACGGTATACTGGGCGTCCCATGTGGAGAGACGCTAAACGTCAGCGCGATTGAAATGTGCTCACGAACACGGGCGTTCGCAGTGCTGGCAGCCGGTCTCCTGACCGGCTGCCTGCCCGCAAGCGGCAAACAATCTGGCGAACAGGTCGTTGAAGTCACAGCCACCACACCGCTTGTGGAAGAGTCGATCACGGTGTTCGCGAACAACACCCACTACCAGGAGCGTGACGAACCGGAAAGACAGGTGTGCGGCGTCTTGTTACGCGTGGCGGTGCGCACCGGGCCGAACACACGCGAGCACCCCATTCGCCTGCAAACCGATCAGGGTGACTGGGGAGTTTACAGCGAGGGCATCATGCCGGACCTGCTGGATACACTGGTGGACCGGCCGCTTTGCCTGACAGGAAAGTGGGTCGATCAAAGTGATCAAGGAGCGCCAATCGAAGTCTGGATCGGCAGGATAGATGAATTCGTCGACGCGGACCGGGGGACGCAGACTCGATAGCGCGTAATGAGTCTGTCGGCAGACGCTCTCCTGTGCACTGATGCCGAGTACGTACCCAGACAGTTTGCACTAAGTTAAGTCGGGTCAATGCAAAAGGGAATTTACGTACATTTGCTATAATCTGGACAGGCTCCAGATTGGGGTTTCTGGGCGATTATTATCAGAGCCTCGCAGAGTCTGCTGTACCAACTTCGACACAACAATAACTAAGGAGAGGTTGATTACCATGTCAAGATATCTATCGGTTCTACTGGCTTTATTCCTTGCGCCAGCCGCGTTTGCTGGGGTCATTTATGATCAGGGCGTTTACGGCAAGGTGGGCTGCGATGATGAGAAGGAATGCCACTACATATGGGCGGGCGGCGTCTTCTTCCCGGGTGTGACGGTCAATATCGATTCAATGGACGGGTCGTATAGCGCATCCGGCGTTACTGACGGCGAGGGAGTTTACAAGCTTCCCGTCGCGCCCGGTGACTACACGGTGACGATCGATACGTCGACATTGCCGGCCGGCGCCGTCGTGCAGTATCCGGCTTCGGGGACCTACAACGTCACGGTCGCGGCAGGTTCGAAAGACCGTCGGGACTTTATCGTCGATGACGCGTCCTGTGGCGACACCGGCACCTGCTGGATGACGGCAGGAGGCGTTAAATTCGAGGCCATCATGGGAACTGATGCGGCCCAGGCCGGCCCTAAAGACAGCTTCGGCGGCAACGTAAATCCGTCCTGTAGCCCGGAACCAGGTGATGGCGGCCAGTGGAATCACATCGCGCACAGCCAGAAGCTCCATTTCCTTGGAACCACCATTCGCGTGGTCCGCTGCGGGAATGTGACCGGCATCGATCCGGGGTCCGAGTCGCCCGTGACGCCATTCAATTTCATCGAGTTTGAAGGTGAAGGCACGCTCAGCGGCATCAAGGGCAACAAGTTTCCCAAGACGGACGTGTCGTTCTTTGCTCGCGTGGAGGACCACAATGAGCCGGGCAATGACAAAGCGGCCGAGGGTGAAGACGTCGACCGCTACTTCCTACACGTATTCGAAGGCGGTGGTTCCGGTACGACGCATTTGCTCATTGACGAAGACGGCGATGCCGGCACGGTCGACCCGCTGACGATCACAGGCGGCAATCTCCAGCTGCATTTCAGTAGTTGCGAGAACTAGTTCTTTTGGCGGAAGTAGAGAGCAAATAGGCCCCATTTGGGGCCTATTTGTCTAGAGATCCGGAATCCTCAGGACGATTCTGCGATCATGTAGTCGACGGCGTCCCTGACTTCCTGGTCGGACAGGTCCGCCCGGCCGCCCTTGGGCAGCATCGGTGTCGCGGCGTCGCCGTCAAAGCCATTGATCGCGTGGTCATAGAGCGTATCGGCGCCCTGCGCGATGCGACCCGCCCACTGGGCGGTGTCACCGACGATCGGCGAGCCGCCCGCGCCGGTGGCGTGGCAGGCCAGGCATGCCGTGTTGTAGACCTGGGGACCGGTCATCGTCGTCGCGACAGGCGCGGGTTCCGGGGCCGCTTCGACAACGGGCGCTGCGGCTTGCTGCTCTTCGCCAGGCAGGTAAACCTTGCCAACCGGGGCGATGCGTTCGGCAACCGCGGCCTGGTACTCGGCCGTGTCGCGCGTGTAAACACCCTGCGTCAGATCGGACATCTTCATGGCCAGCACGAGGATCGCAAGCGCGACCGCGGCGAGCACACCGATAACGAGGGAATACATGTCAAAAAATTTCTGGTCCCGACTCAACGTCTTGCTCCGGAGCTTGATTTAAAGAGTTTCAGCCGGACGGGGCGTCCGGCTGAGGCCGGCGATTATATAACAACACGGCGCCAGAAAGTGCAGTCTGGGATGCGATAAGGTCGTCGAGCATGATGCTCCGAATTATCGCCTCGACCTTGGTGACGCGGCCATCCGACTCAAGCTCAATGCCTTTTCGCGAGTCGTCGTTGAGGACATCGACGCGATCGACCAGCCGCTTATAATCCAGTAAAGACTAAATTATGGACTTCTAATATAATATTCCTTATATTAGGGCTGTTATGAATGCCATGGACAGCAATACGCACCCGGCTCGCGATATGGAACTGCACGCTTCGGATGCGGCCGGTTTAATGAAGGCGCTTGGCAACGAAAGCCGCTTGATGATCCTCTGCGTGCTGGCAGAGGGGGAGCGTTCGGTCAGCGATCTCAATACAATCGTGCCGCTCAGCCAGTCAGCCCTGTCACAACAACTTGCGCGCTTGCGTCAGCAGAACCTGGTGACGACGCGACGCGAATCGCAGACCATCTATTACTCGCTGGCCCAGGGACCTGCCGATCGCGTGATCAACCTGCTTCACGATATCTACTGCGGCTCGGCAGCAGACTGTCCTCCGAAGGACTAGGTCACCTCCAGCACAACTGCCAGTCGTTGCCCGCGGCCGCGCCAGTCACGCCTTTTACGCCGGTATTGGTCAGCGTCAGCGTGCCGCAGCGGTCTCCGGCCTGTGGACCGGTCGGCGCCGCCTGCACCGTGTACGTCGATGCGGTTGCCGCAGAAATGGTCAGGTTGTAGTTCGCGGTGCCGCCATCGATGGGACAGGCTGTGCCAAAGACGGCAGGCGCACCTGTGTTCGCGCCGGCGGCGGCAGCACCCAGGTAGCTGCCGTTGATCGAGTAGTGCCTTTCCATGGCATTGGCCAGGCCGGCCAACCCGCCCGTGCAGTCGGCACGCCGCGCGTCGAAAACGTAGCGTGTATACGCCGGGTAAGCGACAGCGGCGATGATTGCAACGATCGCAACGACAATCATCAACTCAATGAGGTTTATGCCGTCCTGGCGCCGCATCGTTTTCTGGTTCATTGGTCAGCTTCCTTATCGGCGCCGGCGGGCACGGTCGTTGTAGTCATTGGGGAGCAGCCAGATTTCGCCAATCAGTCGGCTGCGCGGATTGAGCATCTTGTAGCCGACGAGCGTGCCGACCTTCAGATTGGAAACGGGCACACTGTAGGCTTTTGGCGAATGCACGATCAGGTTCGACGAGATCGAGTACGACACATCGTCGATGACAATTCTCTGAGCCTCGATCTGCACAGAGTCAATATGGCCGGTCCGCTGGAAGTCCGCGTCCTTGTAATACCGCGGCAGGTTCTGTGCCGCGACGGTTCCGGCGAGCAGAAGAGCGATAACTGCCATCGCTAATTGAAAAGTACGCATGTCTATATCCTCGTAGTGATTGCAGCTATCGGCTCAGCTCTTCCCACGACAGGCGACCACTCCTTGGTCCACCCAGCTTGAGAATGTCGGTTGTATCGATGGTGCTTCCGCCTGTGGTTTGCGTGGTCGACGTGTAACGGATGTTCGACAGGTTCACAGGCGCGGTCGGTATACCGACAATTTCCACGCCCGCAGCCGCGTTGCCGCCGATCCCGTCGTCGTCGTCGAGTATGGAGTCATTGTTCAGGTCGAATGCGATTTCACCGGGCCTGCCGCCATTGATCCACTTGGCAACCATGAGCCAGCCCGAGCCACCGGCCTGGCATGGATTCGTGTCGGGGGTCATCGAGTTGAAGAACACAAGATCACCTCGGATGATGGCATCGGTGACAATCCGCTCACCCGAATCCGGGAAGTCCACGTACCACCCGTCGTCGGAAGCGAAGTTGATGCCGTTGTCGGTCAGGGTTCGGCCGACGACGCCATCGACGGTCACGCCAGTGCTGATCGTCTGAGAAACGAGGTCCGACCGCGTGAGTTCGTCGTTACCAGAGTCCCAGATGCCGTACATCGACTGGACGTCTGTCGTCGAGACGTCGCCCGACGTAATGTACTGGCCCGTGCCGAAGATCACCATCGTATTCGGGACGTTCTGACTTGCTGTCGGGATCTCGCTGTTGCGAACAATAGCCGGTGTTGACGTAATCGCCTGGTTGGCCGGCGCTGTGAACAATGGCTTCACGTTGTTACCCTGGTTGTAAGCAATATCCCAGTTGCCAGAATTGGTTCCGGACAGGTCGAAAGCCCACATGTTGCCTTTCAGGTCACCGGCATAGGCACGGTCGGCCAGACCGTCGCCGTCAGAATCGATGACAGCAGGCGTGGACAGGCCATTGCGATCGGTCGTTGTGCCGACACCCGTCGAGATTTCAACGTAGTCGCCCGCCGACCAGGTGCCGTCGAGCCCTTCTTCGATAAACAGGACGAACAACTTGGCCTCGCCACTACCCAGGTCGTTATAACCATTACCCACGATCACCGCCCAGCGAATCGAGTTACCGGTGTCCGCGAGCGGTACAATCGACGGCCGGCTGAACGTGTGCCCGAAGTCGGGATCATCAGTACTCGTGAACTCCCACATGACCGTGTCCTCGGGGCTCCCGCCCGATTCGGAAATGGCCGTCGGATTGGTGACATCGAGAGCAAATAGCCCTCGGCCGCCGGCCCGGAGGCCGCCAACCAGTACCGTTTTCCACGACGTGCTTCCTGACGGCCTGGATTTCGCGTAGATGTCGGCGACCGAAGCCGTCAGGTCGACCGAATACTGATGCACATACGCAGGGTCGGCAAGATAGTGCAAGCCGTCCGAAGCCGCATCCGAGTACAGGCTGCTCGGGACGTATGCGAAGACCTCTTCACCGTTCGCCTGTGCAAACGCGTGCAGCATGCCGTCATTGCCACCGACATAGACGATGCCGGGTCGCGATGCCGTTGCGTCGCGGAATTCGGTATAGGTGTCACCCGCGGTGCCGGGGAATGGCGCCACGTCCGGCCAGTTCGACTCGGCCGTGCCAACGAAAACGGGACCGGAATGCACGATGTCGCCAAGGCGGCTCGAGCGCTCGCGGAGCGATTTGGTCGCAAATGTATTGGTGCCATCGGTGTAGAAGCAGGTGCCGCCCGACGAGAATTCGCAGGAACGATCGCCTCGCAGGAAGGCGAGGCGCGCCATGCCCGACGCTTCGGTATCCTGGGTGCCAGACGGATCGGTCTGGAAATCGCGCTTCTGCGCCGCAGTGAGTTCCGACCACGTCAATGCCGTTCCGTCGGAGCCGTCATAGGTCAGGATGGTGCGCGGCCTCGTGGCGAGATTGCGAGTCGTCAGCCGGTTGGCGGCGGACCACTTCGGCGAAACGCTGACGGCACCGGTCCTGGGATCAAGCGGGAAAGCCAGCAGGTCCCCGCTCCATTTCTCGCTGTTGAACAGTGCGAGGTATACCTCGGAGTTGGTGCTCAGCGAGCCGGTGTTAAATGCAACCGACGCGGCAGAACCCAGTCGGCTCTGAATGGAGTGAAGTGCGCCACGCAGTCCCGTAATAAGTTGGTCCGGGTCCTGCGCGCTGTAGTATTCGCCGCGGCCGTTCCAGGCCGCGTGGCGCAAGTCGTCAATAAGCCCTTCATTGGTCAGGGTTGACGGCCACGGGAACGGACTGGTCTTGTCCGAAGGCATTGAAGTAACGTTGCCTTCAACACCAAATGCGACCGAGTACGTCACCATGTGCTGTGCGGTGTTCTCATCGATGCCACCCGGCGGAGGTGACAGATTGTTGTCTGTGCCCGGCTGGATGTCCGTTTCATAGAATTGCATCGCCACGTCGCCCAGCGTGTCCGACTGACTGTCGCCATAGGGGCCCGAGGTGCCGCTGTCCCATAGCGAGTTGTTGTCGCCGTCGGTGTTGCCCAGGCCGCTGAACGTACCGTTGTAGTAGCCGTCGGTCATGACAATCGTAAAGTTCTGCTGGCACTCCGCGCCATTCGCAACGGTCACGGCCGGACAGCTGCCGAATAGCCCATTCGTCTGGCAGCTCAGGTAATTGCCCGCGTCGTTGAGTGCGTTTCGCAGGGGGGTGTGTCCGGAGGGCTCCATCTCGTACAGCGATTCGAGCAGGGTGTCCTTCGTGCCCGTCCGCGGATCCTCGTTCATCGACTCGATGCTCGTGTTGACGGCCGCATTGTTGTGCAGCGTCGCGAGCCCCATGCGGGAGTTACTGGCACCGGCGATGACACGGCCATAGGCGGCCTTGGCGACTTTCTCTCGCTTGCGGTAATAGGCAAACCAGTTCGCGAAATTCTGGATCTCTTCGGCGTAGGTGCAGATGGGAGCGGCCGCGCAATCGCTTCGACGAGCACTGCCTGGATAGACGAGCCTTGTAGGTTCAATTTCGACGAGAACGTGAGCGTCGTCGCTATCGACTGCGCCGTCAGCGTCGGTGTCCGTCCAGAGCCAGTACTGGGCCGGCAGGAAGTTCGTAATGTTGAATGAGCCCAGGCCACCCGCACAGTAGTCGGTACTGAACGTCGTTCTTGCCGTCACATCGACCGTGCCTGCCGACGGTACATAGGGGTCGAGCGGTACAGCCGTGGGGTTGGCATCACCCAGGAGTACATTGCTGCCGTCCTCGCCTGGCCACGGCGTATAGGTAATCGTCGGATCGTAGTACAGTCGATTGTAATTTGAGTTTCTCGCACGCCAGACGCCGCCGTAAGGCGCCGCGATTCCCTGGGAAGCAAGGCCGGCTTCTGTCGGGACGACCCAGGTGTAGCTGTTATCTGCAGCGGGCTGCGCATAGTAGTACGCACAACTAAAGTACATGATGCCGTCGGCCTCCTCGGACATCAGGCCCCAGTCCATACTGCCCGAATCATCGACCATAAAGAGGATATTGGGCTCCACCGGGTTTGTCAGGAACAGCGGCACGTCGGCCAGCGTACCCGGTGCGGAGAGGGCGGCCGTGGGCGCGATGCTGAGTACGCCCAGCAGTGCGCTGCCTGCCGTAATGCTGAATTTTCTGATTGAAGCTCGCATGATTCGTTCCGCCTTGGTGCCCATCTAGAAGATTCGCCCGTATTGTGTTCGCAGGATGACCTCGGCCGAGTCGGCGCTCGTGCCCGTCGCCTTAACCGTGACCCGGAAAATGGTCACGTCGCCCGAGCCCTTATTGTCGCCGTAACCGGACATGTTCAGTGCGCCGGTCACACCGGGGACCGTGGTCATGTTCTTGATGAAATATTGTGGTCTCTGGTAGGTCCCGACATCGGTGCCCGCGACCACGTGATTCGTGGCGTCACTCCATGTGGTGCCGCCGTAAAACGATGGTTCGTCGTCGGTTCGGCCGAACAGCCCGGCCTGACCCTGAAAATCGCCAAGGCTCACGATGCTCTCGAGAAATACTTCGCCCTCGCGCAGTGCAGACTCGGCGGCCTGGAATGCCACGTTGCGATCGTTTGTATTACCCGCCATCTTTTCTTCGAGGACAGAGCTGCGCATGTTGCTGACGGTCAGCAAGGTAACGACCAGCAGGATCATCAGCGTGACGACCAGCACGGCACCTTCTTGTCGGTGCCTCGGCGTGATCTGCGAAATTGTGTAGATTGGCATCATGGGTCTTCCCTGACTTACTGTCGGTTCCGGATATTGACGGTGGTTTCGTAGACGCGCCGGATGCGACGGTCGGTTGAGGTAATGGTGCTTCCGAGGACAGCGTATGACTGCGCGTTTCCGGTGACGAGGTTGTCATGATCGGATCGCGCCACGACGGCAATGCGAATGCCGATGACCCGTTCCATGTCGGCGACCTGGTTGGCCGGTACGAAATAGTTGGCGATGCCTTCGCCGGCCGAACCGGCTGCGGACGTGTCCTCGCCGTACAGGATCTGGAGGTCCTCGACGCCGTCGAGGAATTCGGCGCCATTCCTGAACAAAGCGGGTTCACCCTCGGACCCGGTGGCGACCGAGTACGTGATTTCCTGGACGGCGAACATACTCGCGTCGGCACCGTAGACTTTCGACAGGCAATGGGCATTTCCACCACCCGGACAGCCCGGGTTCGACGCGTTGTAGTTGCCGGGTTCGGTCGTTGATCCGGTATTGTGTACGACCGTTCCTGCACCACCCGGGTTAGCGTTCGAAATCTGGAAAATATCTCCTTGCGTACAATCGCTGAGGAGCACGATGTCACCTTGCTGCAGGTCGTTACCCGCGGCCACTTTCACGTTTGCGGATGCCTGTGGGCCGTAGGGGGGCTCGAGCATCAGGCCCGTGCCAAATCCCCCTCGCAGGATCAGCGTGTCGGGGCCGGTGCCGCCCTCTATACCCGCCACCCCGCCGGTCTGGTAGTCGACGTAACCCGTGCCGGCGGAATTCAGATTGTTGATAATGTTCGTGATGTCGCTCGCGCAGCCCCAGAAATCGGCCATGCGTATGTCGCGGGCCATGATCTCGAGCCCCATGCGACCGGTCTCCTGCATCCGGGACGTCGCTTCGTGAACGCGGTTGGACTGGCGCGACGAGACGAAGAACTGCACGACTGACCCGAGCAGGAAAATGCCGAGCAGCATCGCGATCATCACTTCGACCAGTGATACGCCCGACTGTTTCTTGCGGCTGTTAGTCACGTTCATCTGATACACCACTACGGCAGGAACGAGATGGTCAGGCGTTCGACGTTAGGTGCGGTGACCGAAATCTGGCCGTCGTGATCGTTATCCCACCAGACCTTGACCGCAAACAGCGTGCCGTTGCCGTCACATTGCGGATTGCCGGCGTCGGTCCCGTCATTGGGCGTACTGTCGATACAGACGAAGCCAGCGCCCATGGGCAGAGTTGCGGCGACATTCGTCAACCAGCGCTGCAGGTCGTCGCGTGCCATGTCACCCATCGCGCAACCGCTCGGGGTGTAGCACGTTGACGAGGCGGATGCTGTCGCCGGGTCGTACAGGCCGGCATTGGCTGCAGCCACGTTGTTGCGCATGCGATCAGCCAGATCGTAAGCCAGGGCACTCGCGTTCGAGCGCATTTGCGCTTCCTGGTTGTTGTGCAGTGCCAGCGCCTGCATGCCGGCAACACCGACAAGACCGATCGCGAGAATCAGCGTGGAGACAAGCACCTCGATGAGCGACACGCCGGACTGGCGGAGGCGGGACCTGCCACGGTTCAGGGCGTGCATGTTCGGCAGCCGGCGCATCAGCTGCACCCCTGCGCGTCGATGTGAACGCGGCCGGCGGCATTAACGCGAATAACGCGCCCGGTTTCACCCGAGCGGTTGTCACAAAGACTGATCGTGTCAGCGGCAGCAGTGCCGAAGCCACGCGAGTCGTAGCTGAACCTGTTTTCCGAACCACTCGTCATCGAAACGGAGCCGCTCACCGGAGGGCTGACGACGATCACTTCGTCTGCTGTCGTCGCCGCGTCGAGGTCCTTGTCGACCCACACCATCCAGCCGTTCGACCAGTCCGTGCTTCCCGAGCATGTGGGGACAGCCGCGCTGAAGTTCGCTGTCGAACAAACGATAGCCGGCCGCTGGTAGCGAACCGCTGAGCTGCGAGCGGCGTTGATCGTGGCGACAAAGTGGTTTGCCTCGGAAATGATCCGATTATCCATAATCATGTCGCGCATACTCGGCACGCCGACGGTTACCAGCAGTGCGGCAATCCCTAGCGCGACGAGCAACTCGAAAAGTGTGAATCCGTTTTGTCTCATAGTCTTCGCATAATGCCGCGATGCGAGTCCGCACCCCAACAACGGCGGATTCAATCGTGATACGCGTCACTAGATGACCCCTTTTTCTGTGGACTGGATCACACTCGCGGCGGGCGGCTCACGCTGGGAGGCTTAGCCCATATTCGGTGGCCTCGCGGGCGTTTTGTGAAGTGCATCAACGGAACCACGGCGACTTGTGTGCATACTCCAGCCGCAAAGGAGCGCTAAATGAGAATTGTCTTCGCATTATTGCTGGCATTTGCATGCGCGGCTGTCGCACAGGCGGATATCTGGAAATGGGTCGACGCCAATGGGGACGTCCACCTGGTAGATTCGAAAACGGCGATTTACACCTGGGTCGATGAGCGTGGTGACGTGCATTACGCCGACACACCCGGTCACGAGGGAGCGGTGTCCGTCGAGCTCATCTGGGTGTCCAAGGGCACGCTCGAAGAGCCTGAACAGGCCGAGGAAGATAGCGGTTCGAGTTTCGCGTTCGAAGGGGAGACACCGGCGCAGCGTGCAGAGCGTGAACAGGCAGAGGCATACTACTGCAAGCGCGCAACAGAGATTTACGACTCGTACGTCAATGCACCACAGCTGTATAAGACGAACGAGAAAGGCGAGCGCGAGTACCTGAGCGAAGAAGAGATGGAACAAACCATCGCAGAAACGCGCGCGAAGAAAGACGAGGCTTGTCGCTAGGCGGCATTCTAATTACGAGGCAACCCAACATGTACATACCGAAGTCCATCTACACATACGCGCCTTACTACTGGATCATCGTCGGTGTGTTGTTGGCCCTGCTCGGCCTCCGCGTCGGGTCTGAGGGAGGACAGATGTTCCAGTACTTCTCCGTCACGCTGGGCGCACTTTCCGCCGCCTGGGGCGTAAGGATCATCTTTATCCGGCGCGCACAGCGGCGAGACAACGCAGTCGAGACGGCCGTATCGACGGCACCTCCCGAATAAGATTTCTTGTCCGGCCTTGTGCAGGAAGTATTCCTCGTAGGCCACCTTCGCAAGATGCACCCACTTGCCACGTGACGCTAATTACGACGATCTTGGCGATCTTCATCCCCTTCGTTTAGTCGCCCGCAAAACTATATGACAGCCCGCTAAATTAGTAGCAACTACTTTAGCGATATAGCATGTAATGAGGCGCACTCGCATCGAGTGGCAATGCGCCACGCAGGGGTTATAGTCCGAGCGGATGAAGACCACCTTACGGACAATTTGCCTCGCTTTCCTGCTGGGAAGCGTGCTCATCGCAGGTGCGCGCGCCCAGGAAACTGAGCGGGACGACGCGCCGCCAAGTCTTGAATTAACGGAGATCGAAGCCGGCTCCTGGTCCTACTTCGAGGGTTCAAGGGACGAGGTCGAGGCCCGGATCAACGACTTTCTTGCAGCGGCAGAGCAGGAGGTTGCCGATCTCGATGCGGCCAACCTGGAATCCGGGCGGTCGCTGCTCGCCGCTGTTCGCGACAACCTCTCTGCCTATCTCGCGTTGCGAAATGACGATGAGCTCGAGCTTCAGGCACTGCCGCAACCACAAGTCAGCTACTCGCTCGACGACCTGATGCGCCTGGCGGCCGTCGCGCGTGATGCGCGCGAAGGCGCCATCGCGGAGCAGCTCGAGGTTGGACGCGAGCAGCGTGTGCTGGGTGGGGCTACCCGCCGTCGCGACCAGGCCTTCAAGGACTACGTCGACGCCTCGCCGGGCGACGAAAAAGTTATTGCCGGGTTGCGACTTATTCAGACGCGCTCCGCCCAGGCGATATCAACGCGCCGCCTGCGCCTGCTGACGCGAAGTCAGGCGCGTGCGGCGGACTACGCTGATGCCACTGCCGAGCGCGTGATGCTGGCCAGTGAGAATCTTGCCACGACACCGGACGAGGCGGACCTCGAAGGACTGCTCGAAGCGGTCGAGGCGAAAGCAAAAGAGGCGGAGGGAGCGCGCGACAAGCTGCGCGAGGCCGAACTCGAGGCGACCGAGCTCGACCTGGACACGGCGGACGGGCGCTCACAACAGCGCCTGCTGCAGCAAAAACTGATCGATGCCGAAGTCGGGGTGGCGCTCGCCGATGTCAATCTCGCCAAGACCCAGGCACGCCGCTGGTGGACGGAACTTCAGCTCGACACCGATCCCGATATGGATGCGCTGCAGGACCAGGCGCTGACGTGGTCGCAGCTGATACGAACGGCGCCCCTGAACCTGCCGGAATGGCAGCAAGACAGCCAGGCTGAATTGCTGTCCGTCCAGACCATGGATCGCAGCGGGCTGAATCGAGCGACGCGGCGCCTGCTCGATGAGCGACTTGCGGCCGCCCAGGATACGTTGGCGCATGTCACCAAGGTTGAAGATGCCGTCGCCGATCTCGAACTTCTCGGTGCGGCCGTCGATGCTGCCGTCGCCGAGTCGTCGGGTGCATTCTCGTCCTGGCTGCAATCGGCGAGTCGCGAGCTGCAGTCGGTTTACCAGCGAGCCCTGGGCCTCGGGGATGTCACGATTTTCAGCGTTGGCGAAACGCCGGTTACGGGCCGCGACATCTTCCGGATGTTCGCCATTCTGCTCATCGCCTATTTGCTGTCGCGCGGAATTCGCTACGCTATCAGGCGCGTCAGCGAGAAGGACACTACCGGCAACCAGGCGTCCCTGTACACGGTAAGCCGGCTGACGCACTACGCGATTATCATCATTGCGATTGTCGTGGCCCTGTCATCGATAGGCCTCGACTTGAGCAAGCTCGCCCTGGTCGCCGGCGCGCTCAGTGTCGGCATCGGTTTTGGCTTGCAGTCCATCGTCAGCAACTTCGTTTCCGGGCTGATCATCCTGTTCGAACATACCTTGCGTGTGGGCGACTATATCGAACTCGACACGGGGCTGACCGGAACGGTCAAGGCGATCAATGTGCGCAGCACGCTGATCAATACCAACGACAACATTGATATTGTCGTTCCCAACTCGGAATTCGTGACGGCGCGCCTGACCAACTGGACGCTCGGCGAGAGAGTGCTGCGCGTGCGCATTCCTTTCGGTGTGGCCTATGGCAGCGACAAGGATCTCGTCAAGAAAGCGGCCATCGAGGCGGCCGAAGAGGTCGCCTACACGTTGACGCACATCAAGCGCCGCCGTCCGGACGTCTGGCTCGTGGACTTTGGTGACAGTAGTCTGGATTTCCTGTTGACGGTCTGGGTCAATCGAGAAGGCGCGCGCCGACCCACGCGTACGCGTGCCGCGTATCTTTGGGCGCTGGAAACAAAGCTGACCGAGTACGGTATCGAGATACCGTTCCCGCAACGGGATTTGAACCTCCGTTCCGGCTTTTCGCAACAGGGCGCTAGCGGCCGGCCGGCCTGGCGTCGTCCTTGAGACGCATGACACGTCCGCGACTGACGTGTAGCAGGTCGCTGATCTTCAGTACCAGCGAATCCTCGTACTTGTCGAGGCGCCCATCCGCGTAGGCAATCTGCCACAGCAGGCCGACGATTCTCGCTTTCTCTGCCTCGTTGAGGTTGTGGTGCAGGAGCTGCGTGAATTCGTGCAGGGAGACCAGGTCTTCGGCTTTGCCGTCGGCATCGTTGATAAGTTCAGCGGCCTGCTCGGGCGAAAGGTCAAAATGCGTCTGTACGAGTTCCAGCACGCGATCGAACTCGGTGTCCTCAAAGATGTGGTCGGCACGTGCCACGTCGATCATAAGTACGGCGGTCGCCAGGCGCAGTGCCTCCTCGCGCGCAGGAATATCGGCGTCCGTGGTCACTGTAACCGTAATTGATTCAACTACCTGGCTTATCAATCGTCTGATCATGGGGAAAGCCTATCAGGCTTTATTGCGGGGTTCAGTACTCCTGCCGGAGCGCTGCAGACGCGGCCGTCGCAAGCAGTATGCTGCCAATCAGGATGAGCCGCAGTTTCCGGACCTGTCCTTACACGTGCATCGACTAGTGCGCCTTGGCAACCGCCTGCGCGGCGTCGAAACTGGTCGCGCAGGCCAGCGTCCAGCCGAGCATGCCGTGACCCGTGTTGACAAACAGCCCTTTGGACCGGGTCTGACCGACTCGCGGCTGGCCGTTGGGCGTCATGGGTCGAAAACCGCCCCAGGGCTTGATGTCCTGGGCGTCATAGTCGGCTGCGAGCGGGGCATAGCGCCGGGCAAGCTCAAGCAGCAGCTGTGTGCGTTCGTTGTCGGCACTGGTGTCGAAGCCCCTGAAGTCCGCGAATCCGGCGATGCGTACATGCCCATTCAGGCGGCTGTAGACCATACGGTGTCTGAGCGCCGTCATGCTGACCGAGGGCGCCGCCTCACCGGGCGGCAGCGTGATGCTGTAGCCGCGCACGGGAAAAACATGCGGGTTGATGCCGACGGTGCGCAGCAATTCCTGACTCCAGGCACCCATGCAGACAACAAACGCATCGGCCTCTAGCGTGTCATCATCAATGACGACCGCGTGCGTGCGGCCATTGCGAGCGATGAGTTTCCTTGCATCCGAAGACAGCCTGAATGTTACGTTCCCTGTTGCTTCGAGCCAGTCTTTCAGGCCTGCCGTGAACTTCTGCGAATCGGCGACCTCGTCGCTCTTCGAGTAGACGGCGCCGGCAATGTCCTCACTGACTTGCTCCAGCGCCGGCTCGACGGCCATTGCTTCGGCGCGCGAGAGGATCTGGGTGTCGCAGCCATGGGAGCGTTTGAGTTCGAGCGTGGTTCTTGCGGCGTCGACCTCGGCCTGGCTGCTGAGCAATACGAGTTTGCCGGCTTTGCGGTGCCAGAAATCGAACGGCAGCACGTCGCGGAGTTCCGCCATCAACTCGGCAGAGCGCAGCGCGATTCTGAGGACGGCCAGTGTGTTTTCCCTGGCGTGTTTGCGCGTGCACTGACCGACAAAGCGCGTTCCCCAGGTCACAAGTTCGGGCGTCAGGCGTACCTGCACGCCCTCATCGCGACCCAGCATCAGGGCCGGTATGTGGGCCAGGAATTCCGGCTTGGCCAGTGAGTCCGTGAAGCTGTACGAAAGTTGTCCTGCGTTTGCGAAACTCGCACCGTCACCGACATCGCTGGCGCGGTCCACAACCGTGACCTCGCAGCCATGCCGGGAAAGGTAGTAGGCGGTTGTGACACCGACAACCCCGGCACCAAGGACGACAACGCGCATCTTCAGACCCTCGCAGAAACTGCCATTGATGGTACTGAGCGGCTTGTCAGTCCCTCAAATACTCATTGTTCCGGAGCCTATAACTTGGGGCTATGGCCCGAGGACTAGGTGTCCGGGAGCATTTCCCTGACGAGTTTTCCAAGGTGTCGTGTGAATTTCTTGGTCGCAAGCGACAGCGGCGTGTCCGCCATTTGCAGCAAGGTCACGTCGAATTTGATCGCGGGCTCGAGCGGAATCTGCACCACGTTCCCGCCGATCGCGGAGCGGGCGGTGATCTCGTCGGTAATGGTGATGCCGGCGCCCGAGGCGACGAGCGCCTTGGCAACATGATAGGTCTCCGTCCAGGCGACGAAAGAGGGTTGCACGTGGCTGGACTCGAGAAATTGCGACAACAGCTGGCCCAGCGGACCACGACTGTTGAGCCCGACAAACGGCCGGTCTTTCAGGTCATCGATCGTCACCGGCGACTTCCCTTCGAATTCCGCGCCGTCGGGCGCAAGCACCACGAAGCGTGCCCGGGCGAGCTTTCTGCGAGCAATCCCCGGATGTTCCCCGGGATCGAATGCGAGACCGATGTCGATACGCGACTCGAGCAGCGCGTGGTTTATTTCGTCGAGATGCAGGGTCTCGATTTCGAACACGGCCTCCGGGTGCCGCCGTCGAAACGAGGCAATCGCACGTGGCAGGGCCTCCAGGCCGAAGGCGGGCGTGCTGGCGACGCGGATACGGCCCGCACTGGTCGCCTTGAGGTTCTTCGCGACGTGCCGCAGCCGGTCCACATCCTCGTAGACGTCCTTAACATGCTTGAACAGCTGGTGCGCTTCGGGCGTGGGTATCAGTTTGCCCTTGACCCGGTCGAACAAGCGGTAGCCGAGCTGCTGTTCAGCATGTGCAAGAACCTTGGACACCGAGGGTTGCGACACGTTAAGTTTTGCTGCAGCGTTGGTCATCGTGCCGGTGCTGTAAACGGCGTGAAAGACCTCGATTTGTCGCAGTCGCATGGCAGCCCCTTTCGACGTAGTATAACCTTTGTCTATGGGGCTCGGAAACGTTGCTATTGGCGACACTATCCGGGGATTGCTAATTTTGGGGCAGTACTGCGTATTGCGGTATCCGATTCCATTCGGGGGAAACACTAATGAATAACAAGCGACACGGATTGGACGATCTGCTGCGGGCCGGTCTGGCCGCACTGGCGGCGGTTTCGTTCCTGGGCTCCGGCCTGGCTTTTGCCCAGGAAGACGAAGATGACGTGGTGGACGAAATCACGGTCACAGGCACCCAGATCAAGGGCGCCAACATCTCTGACGCACTGGCTGTCTCGGTCTTCAGCTCTGAGGACATCGAGATCATGGGTATCGAGTCGGGTGACGAACTCATCGACATGATTCCCGAGCTCGGCCAGAACTTCTTCAGCGAGACGGATACGGCAGGTGGCGTCAACGCAGCCCGCGGTGACGTCGGCGCGATCAACATGCGTAACCTCGGCACAGGCAACACGCTCGTGCTGCTGAACGGTCGGCGCATGGTGAACATGGCGACCTACCAGACCGAAGAAGTCGGTGGCAGCTTTGTTCCCGTTAACTCGGTCAACTCGAACCACATCCCTGTTTACGGCGTGGAGCGTATCGAAGTCCTGCGTGACGGCGCATCAGCCATTTACGGTGCTGATGCGGTGGCCGGCGTGATCAACACCGTGCTCAAGGACGACTTCGAGGGCTTCACGATCCGGGCTCGCTACACGGACTTTGACAACCTGCCGCGTGGCGACCAGGCCCTGTCGCTGGAGTGGGGCAAGAGCTTTAACGGCGGCGCCACACACGTCGGTGTATTCGCGCGGCATTACGAGCGTGATCGCGTGAATTCGCAGGACGATCCGCGCTGGGCGGATTCCGACTTCCGGTCGCGATTTGACTTTCTCCCTGACGATCACCCTAACGCGCAATACGCCACGAGTACGATTTTCCGGAACAACAGTGTGAACTCGCTCTGGGGTCAGTTCGATGTCGTGTCTGGCCTGAGCAGCAGCCACAGCCTGCGCCAGAATGAAGTGGTTGACGGCTCGGGCGAATTCGAGGTGTATCCGATCGGTGACGCACGCTGCACCAATACCGATCCCGACGCCACACAGCCTGTGTACGATCTCGGCTATGGCACCTGCCTGCACGAAGACGGCCAGGGCACGATTCGCTACAATCTCAATGACAATCGTGACCTGCTGTCGGAACTCGAACGCACGACGATTTACGCGTACTTCAATCACGAGCTGGAATCGGGGCTCGAGATGTTCGGTGATGCGTACTTCTACGATTCCAAGACCAATCGCATCAACACGCCGTCCGTTGACCTGAGCGCCGTGACGCTCCGCGTCGGCGCCGAGAACTACTACAATCCGTTCGGCCCGATTGGTTCTCCGAATCGCCTGCCGGATTCGATTATCGGCACCGACGTTCCCGCGGAAGGCCTCGAGCTGCGTATGGACTTCTACCGCTTCGGCGAGTATCCGCGCATTGTCAACAATGATGGCGATGCCTACCGCCTGCTGTACGGGCTGCGCGGGTCAGCCGGCGACTGGGACTGGGAGTCCGCACTCGTCTATTCGGAAGCGACGCGTGATGACATTACCAGCAACCGCCTCTCCAACACGCTTATCACCAACGCCTTGTTCGACCCAACGCCGTCGGCCTATAACCCGTTCAGCGGTGGCGTCGACACGAATATTGAACAGGCGTTGATCGACGTATATCGCAAAGGCGAGACGACGCTGGCGTCATGGGATGCGAAAATCTCCAATGCGGAGCTGTTCGAGATGCCCGCCGGGCCAGCCGGTTTCGTTGCTGGTTACGAATATCGCAAAGAAGAGTACAAGGACGATCGTGACCCCAGGCTGGACGGTACGATCAATTTCACCGACTTCGAGGGCGACACCTATCCCCTGACGTCGGATGTCGTCAACTCGAGCCCGACGCCTGACGGTGAGGGCGATCGTACGACGAACTCGCTGTTCGCAGAATTCCAGCTGCCGCTGCACGAAACGCTGGACGTTCAGGTGGCCTACCGCTACGAGGACTTTGACGATATCGGCAGCACCGGCGTTGGCAAGATCGCTTTCGGCTTGCGTCCGCTGGATAAGCTGCTGTTCCGCGGATCGTGGTCGGAAGCATTCCGTGCACCGAACCTCATCACGATCAACGAGGCGTTCGTCGCGCGTTCCAATACGCTGAACGACTGGGTCTGCTTCTATGGCGAGGACCAGGGCGGGCTGGACGAGGACTGCGATTACGGTATCCAGCGCCAGGCAACGGGCAGCAAGGAGCTCAAGGCGGAAGAGTCAACCAATACGTCTTTCGGTTTTGTGCTGGAACCCGTGGAAGGCCTGACGATTACAGCCGACTACTGGACGATCGAGAAGGACGGCACCATTGGCCTCTTCGGCGAAGAGAACCACATTCTTTACGACCTGGTTCTGCGCCTGCAGGCTGGCACGGGCAACTGCGGCAGTGTCCAGGGTAACCCCGACGTCACGCGCCTGCCGTTCGACCCGACCGATACGGATCTCGTCGATGCCTATATGGCTGCCGGCCTGTGCCCGGTGGGCGAGGTTGATTTCGTATCTGACAAGTACACCAACCTCGATACGCGGAGACTCGAGGGCTACGACATCGGTGTTTACTACAACTTCGAAACCTCATTCGGCGTGTTCGACCTGCGCTACAACGGTTCGTTCTATGAGACGTTCGAGCAGACCGCATCGGGAGAACTGTCGACCACAGTCCTGGCAGCGAAGAACGCCGACCCGACAATCGTCTATCCGCTCGTTGGCCTGGGCGACCTGCTCGGCATTGATGGCAACCAGGAGCAACGCCACTCAGCGAGTGTTTCGTGGCGCAAGGACGACTGGGCGGCCTCGGTACAGGGATTCAACATCAGCAGTTTCGATGAGATCCTGTCTAACGGCAATGCGTTCCCGATTCCCTCGATGACGACCTTCAATGCCAAGTTTGATTATGGCTTCGAGGTAGGTGAGACGGATATGCGGGTACGGCTCGGCATCAACAATGTAACGGACGAAAGGGCGCCGACGGCCGACGAGTCATTCGGCTTTTTCAAAGACGCTCACCGCGACTGGGGGCGTTACTACTACGTTGATCTGAGAATCAGCCTGTAACGACCGGCCGTTTGATAATGCGGCGAGGCAATCTGCGGATTGCCTCGCCGTTTTTTATTGTCAGGCCCGGAACTGCCGATTTTGTGACCTGGCCTCGCGCGCAAGCCGCTCCAGTGCTTATACTGGTGGTCTGACAAATGGGAGACGCCCTATGCCAGCCAAGCGACTAATGACTCTATTCATGTGTGTGATTCTGTGCGGTTGCTCGAGTATCGAGGGCCTCTACGT